>NZ_RQUZ01000006.1 GCF_003992065.1 Veillonella seminalis | reverse complement strand
ATTTATTTGGTTGGTTTCAACATTGTTGAAACCCGCACTCTGGCTATGTTCATTTCGTTAAAAATGATTACCTTACATTGTTCAGTTTTCAAAGATCTGTTTCATCGCTTTAATGCGACGTCTTATATAGATTACCACGTCATAAAGTTCATGTCAACTACTTTTTTAGAAGTTTTTTGAAATTTGTTATGTTAATAACTTTTCAAATTAAACTCGCTTGTAATTGTCATGCCCTGTTTTAGCGACTTGATTAGTATACCGATTTCCGAACGGTTCGTCAACCCCTAATTTTAATTTTTTTCAGAAAATTTAAACCCATGCCGCAGAACCTGTTTTCAACGGCATGGGTGTCGCTACACGTTAATCAATAATGTATTCTTTTAAATTAAAGTCTTACCTGCCCCGGAATTAATAACCGGCAGCATACGCTACTGCACTAAACGCGGCCATTTGACCTTCGCCGACTGCCTTAGCTACCTGTAACGGTGTACCCACTACATCACCGGCAGCAAATAAACCTTTAAAATTAGTTTCCATATGACGATTAACGGCAACCGAATTACCGTCAAGAATCACGCCTTCCACCAAGTTTTCAGGCGGATACGTATCGCGCAAGAAGAATACACCATCTACTGTCTTCATACCTTCATTAGTATGAATCGCCGTAACGGCCTTTTCACCTTCTACACTTTGTACAATCGCTTTTTTATGTACTACTACGGAAGCAGGTAATGTATCGAGCCATTCTCTCGGCAGTTGTAATGCACCACCGATATAAAGATTCATATTTTTAGCTAAAGACGCTAACAATTCCACATCCTGCTGATAAGCCAATGTATTAATATATACGGCTATATCCTTGTCTTCAAAAAAGTGACCGTCACAGCTGGCGCAGTAACTTACACCACGCCCGAGCAAAGCACGTTCACCGGGAACGGTTTTACTCATGGCTACACCGGTAGCCAAAATTACACTTTTTGCTTGAAACACATTATCGGCTGTCATCAATGTAAACGGTTCGCCGATAAAAACGGACTGAACCCTTTCTTTTACAATAACAGGCTCATAAGACAATGTCTGTTCCAATAAATTTTCCATAAAATCTATACCACTAATGGTCATAATCCCAGGAATATTATTAATTTTAGAGGCACGTCGTAATTTATCACCAAAGCCGGCAGCTTCAAATAATACCACCGATTTATTGTGAACACGTGCGGTTAAAGCGGCTGATAAACCGGCGGGACCGCCGCCTACAATAGCCACATCAAAAACTGCCATATCTGTCCCCTTGCATTAGAATTAGTAAAAAATGGCTGACCACTTGCTGTAACAAGTAGTCAGCCCATAAAAAATACCTTGACGGTGACCGCTCGGGGCGTAAAAGTATTTAGTCCTTTATATCGTAAATTTAAAGCCTTGTGCTTCTGCTTGTTGTATTAATTTTTGTCTTAACGGAACTGCCTTTTTACCGGCAATCTGTTTAGTAAACGAATCTACACGGCGATTCATATCGCGCATGTCATAATACTGTTCCATTTCTTCATCGTAATCTTCCAACAATTCCAGATACGAGTCAAATACAGTATATGAATCATCAAATACATTAGCTTCACGAGGCATCCGCGGTTTTAATTGCGGCTTCTGGTTTGGTACGCCAATACCGAGTCCTACTACCGGGAATGTTAATTCCGGCAATTTTAAAAGCTCGATCATCTTAGGTACATTATTTAGGATACTGCCGAAATAAACAGTACCGAAGCCGCCAAGCTCTGCAGCCGCTACCATATTCTGCGCTGCAATAGCTGCATCCATCCAGCCTTGGAAGAAACGATCACTATCACGTTCACTGTCGCTCGTTACACCTTGTTCACGAGCTATGCGTGAGTTACGGTACGCATCGACTATAAAGATAAATAGTTCCGGTACCCGTGCTACATACTCCTGGTTGCAAACTTCCGCAATAGCCGCTTTCAATTCCGGATTTACGATGCGGATAATACTGAAACTTTGCATCCCCATGCTCGTAGCCGTCCGTTTTGCAATATCCAGTAATATACTCAGTTGTTGCGGCGGCATAGGACTGGATTTAAACTCACGAATAGTACGATGATTTAATAAAACGTCAATAGGATTCATAGGATCGTCTCCTTTACTAAAATACATCGCCCGACAAAGTCGGAGAACTGTATTTTACCACAGATTTCCGTCATATTGCATATCAAAATTATTACACAGTATGACAAAAATCATAATTATACTGTAAATGTCATTCTAATTAATACTATAAAACACCCTAGTATTTAATATCGAATTTTCTCTTTTTACAGTAACACTATTTAGTAGGCTTGTCTAGTCCTCAAATAATTGATAAAACAATCAATTATTTAGACAATTCCCCGCTTCCGCGCCAAAAGCCGCCTGCCATTATTCTTAAAACAGATATTAACTTTCACGATCATGAATACTATACTTAAAATATAACTAATGCATCTTTATATGTCAAGCAATATATAGTCATGCATAAATCATCACCAAATACTTATACTTATTTACTCTTATACGCTAAATCATCGATTTTCTTTAATTTTTTATTCAATAAATGACCAATCTAAAACAAAAATTGCCTAAATGTTTATAATTTGTTATACTACTTATATGGTAACGAAATTTATATTTCAGTTTTCAATTTCCATTTTTTAAAAATAAAAAGGAGTCCATTCACATGAAACTTCAATTAACTAAACATTTAACTCGCGGTCTTTTAATTGCAGCCTTAGCAGTAGGCTTCACCGGTTCTGCATTAGCAGCTGCACCAACTGATACAGATGCCCAAATCCATGTAAGCGGTACGGCAACCCGTTCCGTAGCACCAAACTATGCTATCCTTCGTTTAGGCATTACCAGCGAAGCTTCTACGGTAGGTGCTGCTAAAACAACTAACGATCGTGTTATGAGTGATTTGATTGCTCGCCTTGCTAATGTAGACATTACTAAAAACAACATTCAAACATCCTACTTCTCCGTTTCCCCTAAAAACGATTACAGCACTACTTGTGATCGTTCCGGAGACTCTGTTGTAGGTTATACCGTTTCCAATTCCGTAGCCGTTCGCATCAACGACTTGAACAAAATCAGCCAAGTTATCGATAATGCCGTAGCTGCCGGTGCCAATAACATTCAATCCCTCAGCTTCGAAGCCGATGTAGATCAAGCTTTAAATGACCAATTGACTGCTGAAGCTGTTAAAAACGGTCGTCATCAAGCTGAAGTCATTGCCGGTGCTTTGGGTCAACAATTGGCCGGTATTAAAGATGCTTCCGTAGGTGGCACTAACACTTACACTATGGAAAACTCCATGCGTCTTTATAAAGCATCAGACATGCTTGGTTCTTCCACCCCGGTAGAACAAGGTGAAATCACCGTAAGCAAGAATGTAGATTTAACATTCTATGTTCGTTAATTTGCTATTCACAACAGATTCGTTTAATTAATCACATAAATACTAAAGCCGAGTTCAAATGAACTCGGCTTTTTTCATATCCGCATAGATTTTATGGCTTACGCTTATATTTGCTTTATTATAAGGGTAGAACGTACAAGCTAAATAATCTAAATTATTCTTCCGGTACAATGCCCACATGAACCGCTACGATACCACCGGTTAATTCATAATAGGCAGCGTCTTTATACCCCACTTGCTTAAAGTATTCAAGCACCTTAGATTGATGTGGATAACGACGCAAGGATTCGGGGAGCCATGCATAGGACGACTGATCCTTACTGAGCTTGCCCAATACCGGCAAAATCTTTTCAAAATATAAGTAATACAACTGCTTAAAACCGATAACTGTCGGTTTTGCCAATTCTAACGTAACAACGCGACCACCCGGTTTGACCACACGTTTCATTTCGCTGAGTGTTTTAATAATATCCGGCACATTACGCAAAGCAAACGCACTCATGGCACAATCGAAGGTATTCGCTTCATACGGTAAATTCATGGCATCCCCTTCCACTAAATTAACCTTATCAAGCAAACCGGCTTCAGCCAAACGCACCTCTCCTTGGGCGAGCATTTCCGGACTGAAATCCAAGGCCTCAATATGAAGGCTTGGCATTTGACGCAGTGCTTCCTTAGTTAACATACCGGTACCGCAAGCAACGTCCAAAATATTCATATTTTCATTTAAAGCCATTTTTTCTACGGCAAAACGACGCCAATAAGAATCTTGGTGAAAACTCAACAAAGAATTCATCAGGTCATAATGTTTAGCTATATGTGAAAAAACGCCTTGTACAAAAACTTCCTTTTCCGCATGGTTGGAAAAGGTCAGTGACTGCTCTTTTGTATTCCCTTGCATATATTCTTCACTCACAATCTTTTTAAAACCTACATACCTACCATAATACTATATCAATCATCTTACTAATCATAAGGAACTGCCATTCCAAACCATAATTAATCATCTGATTAATCTCCGTACATCTTATTGTACCATATCTCATTTATATTTTGATGATTCTTTTCATTATTGCGTTTCTATAGTATAACCAATAGTTCTATAATTTGTAAAGTAAATGGTCTCTCAAAAAATTAATAATCAGCTGAAATAGCCTGTACTAAAATTTATCTTCAAAATATTTTTACTTTAATCAAATTGCCTCTTGATAACATTTGTTGTCCGTATTATAACGACATATGTCCATTACAAACGCATTATTTTTTGAGTGTCGAAGGAGAGATTATTATGAAAGCAATTTTACAAGTGTTTAACCGAGTCAAACTGATTTATCAAATCATGATAGGGCTGGCCATCGGTATTTCTGTGGCCCTGATTAATCCGTCAGTTGGTAAAGACTTGTCACTGCTGGGGATCATCTTTGTAGGCGCCTTAAAAGGGATTGCACCTTTATTGGTATTCTTCCTTGTTATCGCTGCCGTTTGCCGTCATCGGGCCAATCAAAAAACAGGCATGAAAAAAATCATCCTTATGTATATGATTGGTATGTTCCTATCGGCCTTAATCGCCGTTTTTGCCAGCTACCTCTTCCCGGCCACTCTTCATTTAGTGACTGCAGCTGAAGATGCCAAAGCTCCGCAAGGCATCGCGGAAGTATTGATTACCTTATTACGTAATATCGTAGATAATCCGCTTCATGCCATCATGACCGGTAACTACATCGGTATTTTAGGTTGGGCCGTTGTTATCGGCTTTGCCCTTCGTCATGCAACCGAAGAAGTAAAAAATCTGTTTGTAGGTATTTCCGATGCGATTACCATGGTTGTACAATGGGTTATTCGCTTGGCTCCGTTCGGTATTATGGGCCTCGTTGCCGAATCCATTTCCACCAGCGGTATTGAAGCGTTAGTTGAATATGCTGTATTATTAGGGACATTATTAGGCAGCATGTTCTTCGTAGCCCTTGTTGTAAATCCTATTATTGTTTACTTGGTTATGCGCCGTAATCCATTCCCACTTACCTTTAAATGTTTACGTGAATCCGGTATTACCGCATTCTTTACGCGCAGTTCCGCTGCCAATATTCCGGTTAATATGAATATGGCCAAACGCCTCGGCTTATCCCCTGATACTTACTCCATCGCTATTCCTTTGGGAGCTACAATCAATATGGCCGGTGCCGCTATTACTATTACTATTATGACCTTAGCAGCCGTTAATACTCTTCATATTCCGGTGGATTTCGGTACTGCTATCTTATTAAGTATTATCGCAACAATCGGTTCCTGCGGTGCTTCCGGTGTAGCCGGCGGTTCCCTCTTATTGATTCCGCTTGCTTGTAGCTTATTTGGTATTTCCAACGATATCGCCATGCAGGTTGTTGGTGTTGGTTTCATCATCGGCGTTCTTCAAGACTCCACGGAAACTGCTCTTAACTCCTCCACCGATATTCTCTTTGTAGCTGCTGCCGACTTCGCTGAACATGGTTATCCTGAAAACCTCAACGAAGATCAGTCCAAAGTTGTTTTAAATAAAACAATTGAAGCGTAAGCACAAAAACAATGTATCCGTTTTTAACTAAAAAGTATGAAGCCAAACAGCTGAATGCTCATTTATAAAAACACCTACACAAAAAAGGATGGCCGTTCACTCACCCCGGTGAGGAACGGCCATCCTTTTATTTTACAATTTCATATTTTTTAATTATTACCGACTCATTTTATTAGTCGTGAATATTTTCAGTACCCGTATAGCTGTGTTCCGGTGTAATCGTCACTACATAAGAAGAATCCATAGCCTGCAAAATATTGGTAATGGCCTTGGCAATCTCATCCATTCGTTTGCAATCATCATTCGGTACCACCAAATCAAAGATGATATGCGTTTTATCATCATTTTGAACGGCCCGTAAATCATGAAGACTCAGTCGATTATCATAAGCTTTAACAACGGCATGAATTTTATCATAAAGTTCCATCGATTCTTTGGTAATCAATAACGGATCCATGTGAATAGTAAGCTGTATATATAATTGCTTTTGCGCATCCCGTTCAATACGATCAATCAGATTGTGACTCTTAATCACGTCTTCTTTCGCATCTACTTCCACGTGAATGCTGGCAAATACATGGCCGGGACCGTAATCGTGAATCATTAAATCATGAATGCCGAGCACACCCGGATAGGATTTAACAAAATTGGCAATATCATTAACCATTTCAGGATTCGGTTCATTCCCCAACAAGCGATTGATGGCATCGGACAATACATGATAGCCGGCACGACCGATCATGAGCGAAACAATAGCCCCTAAGTAACCGTCAATCGGGAAATCAAGCAAACCGCCTACTACCAAACCTACGGTAATACCTAAAGTAGCCCATACATCAGACAAGCATTCCAAACCATTTGCCTGTAAAATCGGTGAATTAATACGAATACCGATGTTCTTAAAAAATGTATAAAGCCATATTTTGAGACCCATTGCACACAACATAACAATGAATGCCCATAAAGAGAATTCTACCATCTGCGGATTCATGATACGATCAATGGCTTCCAAAAATAACTGTGTGGCTAACACAAATAATAAAACAGAAAATCCTATGGACAACAGATATTCAATACGTCCATGTCCATATGGATGCTCTTGGTCGGCCCTTTTGGCGGAAAACCGAAAACTCAATAAGGATATGGCAGAACCGCCCGCATCGGCTACGTTGTGAATACCGTCACTAATCATAGCAATGGATCCTACCAATAAACCGACAATAATTTCACCGATACAGATAGTTAAATTCGTAATAATCCCTACAATGCTGGTTAAATTTCCATATTTTGTTCGTACGGCCGGTGCTTTCACACAGTCATAATCTTTTATAAACCATCGTATTATTTGTTCTTGCATTATTGTCCCCACCAAATTTTAAAACTTTTAAAACTCAAACACATACGCATATATATTTCTAAACAGGCTTATGAAGAGGCCCATTTAAGATTCTTATTCATCTCTCAATGAATAATCATTATTTACTTAAAATAGTATACACTGTTTCTCATCGATTATCAATACATATTTTTGTAAAAAATACCCTCCTCAAGAAACGTATCATAAAGAACTTGTAAACTAAGATCTCTACTATATAATACGCCTCATCAAGGAGGGTTTCAAATTATATTATATGTTTATAACAGTGAAATTTTAGATTTGTGCCCAGTAAATTTTAAAATTTATAAACAATAAATCTAACAGCTTTTAATTCAGTAATTTTTCAGCTTACCAACGTTTTTCGTAATAAACCTGAGTCCACATAGCAACTTCCGAAAGTCCGGGATGTGGTGTCATAGTTTCCCCAACCGTAATTACGGAATGAGGATCCATTTTGCGAACCAAACCTTCACTACGTAACTGTTTAGTCAACTCAGAGCCGATTTCTTCATTAATTGGTGTCAACGGTGTATCGCCACTGTTTAATAAGTTAACATATGGCTGGAACAAGATGGATGCTTGTGGGCCGATAATATGAATACCTAAAATGTTGTTAGTCTTGGTATCCACTACAATTTTTGCAAAACCGTCATTTTCATCACCCGGATCAAAACCTAAAGCAAAGCCCTTAGCCGAAGAAGAATAGAAGTTTTTACCGGTTTTTACAGTATAGCCCTGTTCAATGGCTTCTTTTTCGGTAAGGCCTACATGACCTACTTGTGGATAAGTAAAGGTAACAGCCGGTACCAAATCATAACGAGCCCAACGGAAATCCTGTGGTGATTCTGCATGATATAAGTTATGAGCAATGATGTCCCCTTCATAATTTGCCTTATGACGGAATGGCGCTTCCCCGTTCACATCGCCCATAGCATACACGCCATCAACCGAAGTTTCTAAAAATTCATTTGTTACAATCCAACCGCCACGTTTTGTCTTAATGGAGGTATTTTCCAATTTCAACTCTTCCGTAGCCGGTTGAATGCCGGATGCCATGAGAATTTCTTCGCCGCGTACTTCACGAACTTCACCGGATTTACGGTCGCGAATCACTACAACTTTTTCACCGTTTTCTACGCGAACTTCTTCCGGCTCCTGATTTAAAATAATCTCAATACCCAAACGAGACAGATCTTTATAAATTTGTTCGGAAATTTCTTCATCTTCTTTAGGCAATAAGCGCACATTATGCTGGATCAAGGTTACTTTAGTACCTGCTGCCGCAAATACATGAGCGAATTCGGTGCCGATAGGACCACCACCCATTACAACCAAAGATTTAAGCGGTTTCTTAGGATATTTATCACCAAATAAAGTTTCACTGCTCATATAACCGGCTTCTTCCAAGCCTTTAAGCGGGTTAACTTTAGTATGACCACCGACACCCAATACAATAATCGGTGCGGTAATTTCTTCAGTTACTTCACCGCTGTTCATTTTTACTGTCAATACTTTATCGCGTACAAAGCTGGCCGCACCACGATACAAGTCAACATTTTCAAATCTGTCATAGTAAGCTTCTACGCCTTTGCTTTCATCGATTTTTTGCCAAACACGTTTAGACATTAAGTCCCAATCAATAGTAGCCGGTTGCACTTTAACACCGATTTTAGGCAATTCTTCAATTTCACGAACCGCATCTGCTACGGTAACCATTACCTTCGTAGGAATGCAACCGCGTGTTAAGCAAGTACCGCCGAATTTTCCTTTTTCAATAATAGCGACTTTCTTACCTTTAGCAATGGCCGCATCAGCTACCAAAGTAGCGCCGCCGGTACCGATGACAATAATATCATAAGTCTTCATGTTATGACCTCCAATGTTAAGTATTTTTAATGATTTACAATCAATAATTATAATCAATTATCTTTGAACCTATTATATCATATCGATAGATATAAATAAAGAGATGTATACATTAATATTTTCAAGTAATTTTGTAATAATCTTAATAACATTGCCCATATAAAAACTCTCTGTATCAGTGTTTCCAAGGGAGTAGCAACACCAATAAACAGAGAGCTTTTATAGAGGTCTATATCAAGTTAGAATTCAAATTTTAACAGCCTTTTGCGAGACTTAAACCACTAAAGTCCGATTTCGAATAATAAACAAAATTCTGTAAGATCAAAATATTTGTTTATCTATCCGACTTTTGAATCAGATATCTAAGTCAACAACAGCTTCTACGGCTTCCAATAATGTACCGTCAGCTACAATTGCCGTAACTTTTTCCAGTTCTTTGAACATTTCAATGTCTTTATCATAGTCGATAAATTTATTGGCTTCGCGGACAGCTTTATAAGCTGCTGCTGTGCCGACACCCAATTGACCGCATTCTTCACGAAGGTCAATTGCCTGGCAAGCTGCCAAAATTTCGGTAGCCACAACGCGACGTACATTTTCGGCAATTTCCCCTGCCTTACGACCGGCATGAGCCCCCATACTTACCAAATCTTCCTGGTTTTCACAAGAAGGAATGGAATCTACGGAAGCCGGATGAGCAAGTACTTTATTTTCACTTACTAAAGCGGCGGCCGCATATTGAGTAATCATGAAACCGGAATTCAAACCGGAATGTTTAACGAGGAATGATGGGAACCCGCTCAACGAGTTATTGAGCAAGCGTTCCAAACGACGTTCCGAAACATTGGCGATTTCAGCAAGGCCGATGCCTAAGAAGTCAAACGGTAAAGCCATTGGTTCACCGTGGAAGTTACCGCCGGAGA
The DNA here is from genome assembly GCF_003992065.1 of Veillonella seminalis. Classification (GTDB taxonomy): domain Bacteria; phylum Bacillota; class Negativicutes; order Veillonellales; family Veillonellaceae; genus Veillonella_A; species Veillonella_A seminalis. Next base: position 142,079 of record NZ_RQUZ01000006.1, on the reverse strand, counting down.
TTACATCGCCGTCCGGTAAAATAATCGGATTATCCGTTACGGAGTTAATTTCAATATCTACTTTTTCTTTTACAAAAGCCAACGCATCTTTGGAAGCGCCGTGAATTTGCGGTACACAGCGTAAGGAATACGGATCCTGCACACGTAATTCACCTTGCTGCGTAATATAAGTACTGCCCTTTAACAATTCGCGCATATTGTGAGCCGTATCCAATTGACCTTTATGAGGACGAATAGTGTGGATACGTTCATCATACGCATTGATAATACCGCGCATAGCTTCTGCCGATAAAGCAGCGGCTACGTCACTTAATTTCAATAAGCATAAGCCTTCCCAAAGAGCCAAAGCACCTACGGCAGTCAATACCGGTGTACCGTTGATAAGAGCCAAACCTTCTTTAGCTTCCAAAGCAATAATAGGGATGCCTGCCTTATCCATAGCTTCTTTACCGGTCAAGAGCTGTCCTTCATATTCCGCATCACCTAAACCAAGCATTGGCAATACCATATGAGATAACGGTGCCAAATCACCGGATGCACCGAGAGACCCTTTTTCAGGAATATACGGATGAACACCTTTATTGATCATGTTAATTAAAGTTTCCAAGGTTTCCAAGCGAATACCCGAATATCCTTTTACGAGTGCATTGGCACGAATAAGCATCATGGCACGAGTTGCTTCCCGGCTGAATGGTTTACCGAAGCCGCAAGAATGTGTGCGAATTAAGTTTTCCTGTAATTGTGAACAATCTTCTTTGGAAATATGAACGCGGCAGAGTGAACCGAAACCGGTCGTAATACCGTATACAACGGAGTTGCTGTTTACAATATTATCTACGATGGCTCGAGATTTTTTGATACTTTCAATAGCTGATTCCGCCAATTTAATTTTGGCATCATAACGAGAAACGGCTACCAATTCGGCTAAGGTTAGATCATGACCTGTCAATACAACTTCTTTAATGGATTTTACGGCTTTAATCATACTCTACATCTCCTATTAGTATCTATTTTACTACGTCTTTATTTACATTGACCCGACATCAATATGATATCTGTTAAATATCATATAACATTTACAAATTAGTATTTATTAACCTAACATTAAGGCACCGATTACGCCACCAACCATAAGGGTGATATCGTAGAAGATAAAGGTTGGTACGCAAGTATCCCAAATGTGGTTATGCTGACCATCGGCATTCAAACCGGATGTAGGCCCCAACGTGGAGTCGGAGGCAGGTGAACCGGCGTCACCTAAAGCAGCGGCAATACCGATTAAGAGGATAATGGCCGGTACGCCAAAACCTAATTCAAAGCCCATTGGAATGTAAATGGAGGCAATAACCGGAATAGTACCGAAAGAAGTACCGATACCCATGGTAATCAATAAACCAACCGCTAACATAAGAACGGCACCGGCGAATTTAGTATCGATTACGGAAGTGGTTGCTTCAACCAATGATTGAACCGACTGAGTTTCACGAAGAACATTGGCATAGCCGGCAGCTACGAGCATTACGAAGGCAATGAAGCCCATCATGCGAACACCGCCGTCCATCATTGTATCCATGTCTTTCCATTTAATACAGCCGGTAATTAACATAACAAAGAGGCCGCATAAAGCACCGATTGGCAAGGATTGGAAGTAAAGCTGAGCGGCAAACGCAACAGCGGCACCCAATAAAGCCAACCAACATTCTTTAGTCATGGTTACATCATCCGGATTTTCATCGGCACCGATAACAGGTAAATCTTCATAATGTCTGTCGCGAGCATAGAAGAATACGGCCAATACGAGACCTACCAACATGGAAGCCCCACCGATCCACATAACCGAAGCAATATCCTGAATCGCAACATCTACACCGTTTGCTACCATTTGGTCTTTAATAATTGTCATAAATAAAAGACCGAAACCAACCGGTAAGCTTACATACGGTGCTTTAAGACCGAATGTCAAAGCACAAGCTACAGCACGACGATCCAAATTCATATGATTCATTAAAACCAAAAGTGGCGGAATCAAAATAGGGATGAATGCAATGTGTACAGGAATCAAGTTTTGAGAGAAACAAGATACAAAGGCAATCAAGAATACAAAGGCAATTTTCTTATTCCCTACTACTTGAGTAATTTTACGAGATGCTACACCGGCGAGCCCGGAACGACCGATGGCTACGGCCAAAGCACCTAATAAAATATAGCTCAATGCAGTTTCAGCGTTACCACCCATACCGTTGATAAGCGAGCCTACCGTATCTTCAATCGACATACCGCCAATCGTTCCGCCTACCAAGGCAGCGACAATAACTGCTAAGAGAACATTCATTTTTAGCAAACAAATGACTGACATAACAATAACTGACACCACTATCGGGTTCATTAAAATATCCATACAGTTTCAACTCCTTTGCTAACCTTCATTAAATTGTAAGTAAATTTGTCCGGCCTGAGTAAATATTTACTTTTTATTAGTATACTTTAAATTTGTCCCAAAATGGTCAAAGTTTTTCAAAATTCTAAAATTGTCATCGAGTATCAAATGGAATAATCCGAAAAAAGTCCATTAAATGAAGAGACCGTCAATTACAAATTAGACATTCTTTCGACTATTTTTATTATGTTAGCGTGCTAAATCGCAAAACAAAAGAAGAAAGTTAACTCTGTCACTCAGGTAAAATGCCGCTTTGTCTGTACGATAACTTAATACGACCATAAAAAAAGCAGTGAAATTCTCGTCATTATTAACGTAAACTTTCACTGCATTTTTTTATTTATGATGCTTTGCTGAGAGCCTCTAATTTTGCTCTTTCATAGGTATCACAATATAAATCCAAATACCGTAAAGCACGACCGCTGTACATACCGATACTGCCTCGATATCGTTTGGTAACTTCAGATTGCGGATAGGCATGCTTAATCAAAGCAATTGCCATATTCACATACCCTACTTCCTGAGGATTATTCATCATAGTCAATTTCGCCATGGCCTCATCAATATACTTTAAAGCTCCTTCCTGATCACCGTCTCGCATAGCCAAGAGTGCCAAATACGATTCAACAATAGGACGGCGCCAATAAAAGTCATAGCGATTAAAGAATTCATAGGCCTGTTCGAAATAAATTTGGGCTTTGTCATAATGCCCTAAATTATAGGCTGCAATGCCGGCATTGCAGGAGAATACCACCCAAGAACTGTAAGCCTGCTGATCATTACAGATAGCCAACGCTTTATCATAATACTCAATAGCTTCTTCAAATTGCCCGCGCCCACGCCGGATTTCACCGATATAATTATAGGCTGCCGCAATATTAAGAGCATACCGCCGTGCCACCGTCTGCGTTACCATGAAAGTAGCAATCGATTCGTTAAGTAAGCGTTCCGCCTCTTCAAAATCGCCCTGCATAATCATATTCAAACCTTTAAGGCGCAAGAGAATGCCTACTTCTTTATGATAATTACATTCAACGGCCAAATCTAAGGCAATTTCCAAATAATTTTTCATTTCATTCGTATTGCCCGTTTGAATATCATAGTAAATCATCTGCTTATAACCCATGAGGGTATAATCGCGATTATGTATTTCCGAAGCTTGTTCAATCAAATCAAGAATATAGCGAACCCCTTTTTCATATTTGCCTTCACGAATAAAATACCGTCCGATTAAATGCAAATACATAAGTTCCAAATTCTTAACCTCAGCTGTAGCACCGCAAGTTTCGCGAATGCGTTCCATCATTTTATCTACATCATTGAGATATTGTAAGGTATCCGCTTCCGTAAAATAGCTGGCACCGCCTGTTTGCATCGGTTCAGATAAGCTGAGTACCGGGAATAACTCATGACTGAAATTGAGGTAATACATAAGCCCTTTCAGCTTGTAATGCCCCATTTTAACAAGTTCACCGGCCTGTTCATAGTGATATTCCAAATGCTTGTAAATCACTACGTCCTTTTTGGAGTGGGTCAAGCGTTTTTCCCACAAAGAGCCCAAATAGCCATGTAAAATTTTCCATTTTTCCGGCGACAACTGTTGCTGAATAAATTCTTTCAGCTTCTGCTGACTGATTTCATATAATACATCGGCTTGCTGTGAGAACGGTGTTACCATATTTTTGGCTTCCAGTTCTTCCAAATATTCCAAAAGACGCAATGTATCCATCTTCATATATTCCCCAATCATAGAGATAGGGGCCCCGTTATAGAACAGGGAAATAAAATCTATAATTTTTTGCTGTTCTTCCGTGAGAGATAAATAATTGGCTTTAAATACCGTAGCCATATTATTAGTCAATCTATCTAAGCTGCCCGTAGTTTTAAGTGAATTTAAACATTCATTAAGGAGGAATAAATTCCCTTCCGTTTCAACCTGTAATTGATTAATTAAACTTGGTTCAATCGGAATATTGAGGCCTGCCGCTTCTACATAATGCTGGATATCCTTTTTGGATAACGGATTCAACTGCGTCACATGTAAACGCTTATATACCGCTATGGATGTGATAAAATGCTGGAAGTCTTTTTCACGCGAATCGCGACCGGTCATAAGGAATAAAATTCGGTCCGATTGTTTGCGTAAAATTAAACTGCTCAATAAAGAGAGACTGAGCGGATCCATCCACTGAATGTCTTCAAATACAATAATTAATTTTTTACCGGCCGATGCCACATCAAGAACAGTGGACAACGTATGGAAAATCGCATCGAACTTCAAGATATCCTTAATTTCCATCAGCCCCAGATCGCGATCAATACTCATATCCATTTGCGGAAATAAAGTATATAGGCGATTAAGTTCAAAATCCGGAATCATGGTCCCGCTTTCATCCAGTAATTTAACAAGACCGTTTACAATTTCGGTCCACGGATGTAATAAGAAATTGCGTTCCAATTGGTAACAATTAGTCTGAATCACAGCCACTTCGTCCTGCAAGCTGTCGAGTGCAATATCCTTAAGCGTAGTTTTACCGCTACCCGCATCACCTAATAAAATTAAGGCTTCCCCGGCCCGTCCGCGCATAAAGGACCAAATGTGAGCTGTCATATCTTCCAACTCTTGTTCGCGGCCAATCGGAATAGCCATACGATGTGAGCGATTCTGGAACTTTTTCTCTTCCTGCTGTAATGCATCTTTAATGATAGCATCTATATCAGCAAGGGCATCAGATTGCATATCACCTTGGAAGAGCTCTTTCATTTCTTCATAGAGCTCCATGGCTTGTTGCATTTTGCCCTGTTCACAATAAGCCCGAAGTACAATGGAATATACATTTTCATCATACGGATTCTGTGCGATTAAAAGCTGACCGTGTCGTTCAATCGTGTTGTAATCTTTTTCATCCACTGCAGTTTTCAATTTTTCCGCAATGGCATCCATATATAAATTCTTTAAACGACTTCGTTCGGCTAAATACCAATCTTCATATTCTACAGAGTCTTTAATAAAAAATCCTTGTAAAAACTCCCCTTTATACAAATCCAATTGCCCTACCGGATCTGCTTCGAATATCTTGCTGTCAATTTCAACCTCAACGGCCGGATTGACTTTAATAATTGCTTTACGCGGTGAAATAAACGTATCGGCACCCAATATTTTTTTAGCTTCATAAATTGCATTGCGAAGATTTTTACGAGCTACCGCATCCGGTTTATCAGCCCATAAAATACCGCTTAATTCATCACGCATTACAGTCCCACGCACCAATATATAATAAACTAATGCATTGACCTTGTTATAGGAGAAAAATACCTCTTCCCCATCTTTGAAAATCTCAGGAGTTCCCAAAAAACGCACTACCAATTTCACTGCCATAATAATCCCTCTGCCTGTATTGTCATTATGTAACATTTATTTGCGTCAAATACAAACGTCAAACAAAACGTCAAACTTTTTCATTTGAAATTTCACGTTACTTCCAATCCGCGAAATCTTTTTTGACACTTTTTATTATACAATAAAGCTATCGATAAAACAGCTTAATGAATCAATTTTCCGCAAAATACATATAGCAATTATGCATAGTTAGACGTTTTTTGAACAGTAAAAAGGCCTAAACCCCTATTAATACACAAAAAAAGCACCATTACTAAATCGCAAAATTCAGTAATGGTGCTACTTTATTTACCTTATTCCTCTTCTTCAGGAAGGTCCGCATTATGGTATACATCTTGCACATCATCTAAATCATCAAGGGCATCCAACATTTTCTGCATTTTTACAGCATTATCCCCTTCAAGGGCAATTGTGTTGTCAGGTACCATGGTGATTTTGCTTACGAGTGTTTCAATCTTAGCATCGGCTAAGGCTGCTTCTACCGTATCATAATCTTCCGGAGCCGTGTAGATAACGAAGCTGTCATCTTCCACTTTCAAATCTTCCGCACCCGCTTCTAAAGCAAGCATGGTCAATTCTTCTTCATCATGACCTTCGCTGTCAATTACAAAGATACCTTTGCGGTTAAACATCCAAGCTACGCAACCGGTTTCACCGAGGTTACCACCGTTTTTAGAGAATGCATGACGCACATCGGCTGCCGTACGGTTACGGTTATCAGTCAAACACTCAACGGTTAACGCCACACCACCCGGGCCATAACCTTCATAGGTAATTTCTTCGTAATTATCCATATCGGTAGCGCCTACGCCTTTAGCGATAGCACGTTGAATATTATCTTTAGGTACATTGTTTTCACGAGCTTTTTGCAAAGCTAATTTCAAACGCATATTACCAACCGGATCGCCACCGCCCATACGTGCGGCAACCGTAATTTCACGGCTGATTTTAGTTGTAACTTTTGCTTTCAACGCATCAGTTTTACCTTTTTTATGTTTAATATTGGCCCATTTTGAATGTCCGGACATTGTACTTCCTCCTATAATAACCTGTTACATATAATGCCTGCAGTAATTACGCTTTTTCCCACCATGCTTCGCCGCGCAAACGGTCCAAAATAATGGAAACAGCACTGCGCACCGACAGATGATTGTAATCACCATGACCATAAACAGGTTCTAAAATATAATCAAATTCTTCCATAGTTTCTTTGGTCATGCCATAACCGGTACCAAATAATACTAACACAGGGCGCGCCCCCTTTTCAAGCGTTTGCCGCATCCATGCATAACTTACCGTATTATCGTAGGTACGTGCATCGGTTGTGGCGATAATCGGCGGGTCTCCCTCAAGCCGGGTTACTTCCTCAACAGCGGCACGGATGGAATTGACCAGTGCCACTTCACTGAATGCATCCTTGCGATCGGGATTATAGGTACTGCCGAAACCGGTCTGCCAATGTTCCATAATCTGCTTGGCCAAATCACGTTGGGCCGGTATATTATGAATCACAAAATAACGACTCACATCATACGTAATGGCCGCCCGGGCAATATCATGAATGTCATAATTCGTAATCGCCGTCGTAATGACTTCGCCATGCTTATTATAGATAGGATAGTGAACCAAGCCTATATATAAATTTGCCAAGGTTATTCCTCCCTTTTTGTTCGCTACTTTCCATTATAATGAATTCCGCCGCCTGTCGCAAATAAAATCTTAAAAAATAAGTAAAAAACAGTAAAAAGATTCGTTACACCCGAACCAAACCGGTTCCCAACAGGTATATCCGAATCTTTTTACCGAATTTATCAATTCATTTGCAGTTAGTATCTAAACAAATACGCTTAACTGCGATTATTTTTTAATGTTGTAAAAAACGTCTTCGCCGCGATATTGAGCTGTTTCTGCCAACAAATCTTCAATACGTAACATTTGATTGTATTTAGCTACGCGTTCGCTGCGAGCAGGTGCACCGGTTTTAATCTGACCGGCATTAACAGCTACGGCAATATCGGCGATCGTATTGTCTTCCGTTTCACCGGAGCGGTGAGAAATAACGCAAGTATAGCCGGCACGTTTAGCCATTTCAATAGCATCAAACGTTTCAGTCAAAGTACCGATCTGGTTTACTTTGATCAAAATAGCATTAGCTGTATCGGATTTAATACCTTTCGCTAAACGTTCTGTATTTGTTACGAATAAATCATCGCCAACGAGCTGAACTTGTTTGCCAAGACGTTCAGTCAATAATTTCCAACCTTCCCAATCTTCTTCGGCAAGACCGTCTTCGATAGAGATGATAGGATATTTAGCTACTAAATCGGCATAGAAGTCAACCATTTCAGCAGCCGTTTTAACTTTGCCCTCACCGGCCAAGTCATATTTACCGTCTTTATAGAATTCAGAGGAAGCAGCATCAATAGCTAATTTGAAGTAGCTGCCGGGTTCATAACCGGCATCTTTAATAGCTTCGCAAATAACTTGCAAGGCTTCTTCATTGGAGCCGAGATTTGGTGCAAAACCGCCTTCATCACCTACACCGGTTGCGAGGCCTTTAGCTTTAAGAACGTTTTTCAAAGTATGGTATACTTCGGCACAAGCGCGTAATGCTTCTTTGAAAGATTCAGCGCCAACCGGCATAATCATGAATTCCTGAATATCTACGTTGTTATCGGCATGAGCACCGCCGTTTAAAATGTTCATCATAGGAACCGGCAATTCTTTGGCATTAGTGCCGCCAAGATATTGGAATAATGGCAAGTCAAAGGATGCAGCTGCTGCTTTAGCTACAGCCATGGATACGCCAAGAATGGCATTGGCCCCAAAGTTACCTTTATTAGGAGTGCCGTCGAGTTCAATCATCAAGTTATCAATAGCTACTTGTTCGGAAGCATCAAAACCGATAATTTCAGGCCCGATTTTTTCGTTTACGTTTTCTACAGCCTGTTCAACGCCTTTACCGAGGTAACGGCCTTTATCACCGTCACGAAGTTCTACGGCTTCAAACATACCGGTAGAAGCACCGGAAGGAACGGACGCAACACCGATGGTACCGTCTTCCAAATACACTTCAACTTCGACGGTAGGATTGCCGCGGGAATCCAAAATTTCTCTTGCGTATACATCTGTAATCATTGCCATAATGTGTTACCTCCTTGAAAAGAACACTTTTTATAAGTATATAATTTAAATACTTTATCGTTATAAAAAACCTTCCGGTAGTCAACTCTATTGACTCGCCGAGTTTATTTTTTATGCAATAAGCTGTGGCCGGTCATTTCAGCCGGTTGAGCAATACCGCCCAAATCAAGCATTGTCGGTGCTAAATCACACAATTTACCTTGATCCAAGCTGTCATTCTTATGAGTTTCACTCACCAAAATAAGCGGTACCGGATTGGTCGTATGCGCCGTATGCGGTGCCCCTGTACGATGGTCAACCATCATTTCAGAGTTACCGTGGTCGGCCGTTACCAAAAGATGACCATTTACTTTATTAATAGCCTCTACAATGCGTGCCAAGCAAGTATCTACGGTTTGTACCGCTTTTTCCGCTGCTTCAAGCACACCTGTATGGCCTACCATGTCAGGATTGGCAAAGTTCAAAATAATCATGTCGAACTTACCACTTTCAATGGCTGCCACCACTTTGTCGGTTACTTCATAAGCGCTCATTTCCGGCTGCAAATCATAGGTTGCCACTTTTGGCGATGGTACCAAGATTCGTTCTTCACCTTCAAACAAGTCTTCTTGACCGCCGCTGAAGAAATATGTTACATGAGCGTATTTTTCAGTTTCCGCAATACGTAACTGCGTATAACCGCCATCGGCCAATACCTGGCCTAACGTATTGGTGAGCAATTCTTTTTCATATATAATATGAGCATCCAAGCTGTCTTCATACTTCGTCATGGTAGCCATATAAATCGGCAATAAACCTTTCACACGGTTAAAGCCGGTAAATTCAGGGTCTACCAAAACACGTGTCAATTGACGGGCACGGTCCGGTCTGAAGTTGGCAAAAATCACCGCATCATGCGCTGAGATAGCTCCTTCCGGTGCTAACACTACAGGCACTACGAATTCATCGACTACATCATTCGCATAAGACGCTTCAATAGCCGCCTTGGTGGAGTCAGCCGTTACGCCAACACCGTCAACAATCGCTTTATACGCCTGTTCAACGCGTTCCCAACGTTTATCGCGGTCCATACCGTAGTAACGACCACCGATTGTAGCAATCTTACCGAGACCGACGTAAGTCATATAGGCTTCTAAATCATCTAAATATGTAAGCGCACTTTGCGGCGGTACATCACGACCGTCGAGCAATGCATGCACATATAATTCGGTAACACCGGCATCTTTAGCTCCTTTGATAATCGCTTTGATATGATCTAAAGAGCTGTGAACACCGCCATCAGATACCAAACCGATAATTTGTAAACGATGCCCTTTAGCCTGTGCATATAATTCTTTAATTACAGGACGTTCAAAAAAAGCTCCGTTTTCCGTATCTTTGGTAATTCTTGTCAATTCCTGATACACAATGCGACCGGCCCCGATGTTTAAATGACCGACTTCGGAATTTCCCATTTGTCCTTCCGGTAAACCTACGGCCAGACCGGATGCCTGCAATTGTGTATGCGGATATGTTTCCCACAATTTTAAAAAGTTTTCAGGCTTAGCCTGTACGATCGCATTTGTCGGGTCGTTCACATCCCCTATGCCGAAACCGTCTAAGATGGTCAGCATAACAGGAGCTTTTAATTTTGCCATACACAAACCTTTCTTTATAAAAATTACAGAATATTAATTTTTTAATTTATATTTAGTCTTAATATATATCTATTCTTACTATACATCAAAACCTTATAAGCTTTATTTAATATGCGTAAAAACTTAGTAAACGCACAGATTTTATTGCGACTTATGCCTTAATAATTGCCATGAAGTCATCTGCCTTTAAAGAAGCACCGCCTACTAAGGCACCGTCAATATCAAGCTGGGATAAAATCTCTTGAGCATTACTGCCTTTAACACTGCCGCCGTACTGAATACGCAACACTTCAGCCGTTTCTTTGTCAAAAAGCTCAGCCACTTTGGCACGAATAGCAGTACATACTTCACCGGCCTGTTCTGCCGTTGCAGTCTTGCCCGTGCCGATAGCCCAAATCGGTTCATAGGCGATAACCATCTGACTTACTTGCTCAGCCGTTAAATCTGCCAAACCGGCTGTCAACTGACTGTTAATAAAAGTCTGAGTTTCATTGGCTTCACGCTGTGCCAAACTTTCACCGACACATAAAATAGGAATCAGATCATACTGAAAAGCGGCTTTAATTTTTTGATTAATCAACGCATCGGTTTCACCGAAATACTCACGTCGTTCCGAGTGGCCGAGAATTACATAATGACAGCCTACATCAGTAAGCATAAGCGGTGAAACTTCACCCGTAAATGCACCTTTAGGCTCAAAATACATATTCTGTGCACCTAAGCGAACTTCAGTATCTTCAATTAAATCAGCCACAGTGCTGAGTCCGGTAAATGGCGGACAAACAACGACTTCACGACTGACTTCGCCTTCAGTTAAGGCGGCTTTGATGCCTTCCACCAAAATAGTAGCTTCCGCTAAATCTGTATGCATTTTCCAATTGCCGGCAATAATTTGTTTACGCATAGGTCCTCCTTATTTATCGGCTAAGGCCACTATACCCGGTAAAGCTTTCCCTTCCAAATATTCCAAGGATGCACCGCCACCGGTCGAAATATGAGAGATTTTATCGGCTAAACCGCTTTTTTCAATAGCCGCTACGGAGTCACCGCCACCTACAATAGTCGTCGCATCCGCTTCTGCTACGGCTTTAGCTACCGCATTGGTACCGGTTGCAAAATTGTCCATTTCAAACACGCCCATAGGACCGTTCCAAACAATCATTTTCATAGGTTTCAAAGCTTCGGCAAACGCTTTTTGTGTAGCCGGTCCGATATCAAGAGCCATCCAGCCTTCTTCAATACCATCAGCCCGTACTACTTTGTGATTGGCATCATTGCTGAATGCATCAGCAATAACAAAGTCTGTAGGCAATAACAAATTCGTATTGGTTTCAGCGGCTTGTTTAATTAACTGAGCAGCCAATTCAATTTTATCGGCTTCTACTAAAGAAGACCCGGTAGGATACCCTTTAGCGGCGATAAACGTATTAGCCATGCCGCCACCGATGATAAGAACTTCTACTTTTGGCAATAAATTGGAAATAACTTCAATTTTATCGCTTACTTTAGCACCGCCGATAATGGCTGCAAACGGATGTTCCGGATGTTCCACGGCACCGCCTACATATTTAATTTCTTTTTCCAATAAATATCCGGCTGCCATTGGTAAAAACTTGGTGATACCCTCTACGGAAGCATGAGCACGATGTGATACACCGAAAGCATCATTAATGCCCACTTCTGCTAATGAAGCCAAAGCTTTGGCAAAATCTTCGCCATTCTTTTCTTCTTCTTTATGATAACGTAAGTTTTCCAACAAAAGAACATCGCCGTCCTGCATAGCTTCTACCGCTTTATGAGCTGCTTCACCAACACAGTCATCGGCAAATGCTACCGGTTTACCCAATAATTCACTGAGACGAACAGCACAAGGCTGTAACGTAAATTCCGGTTTACGTTCTCCTTTCGGACGTCCCAAATGAGACACTAAAATAACTTTGGCACCCTTGCCGATTAAATAATTAATGGTCGGCAAAGTGGCACGAATGCGTGTATCATCCGTAATGACACCATCTTTTAACGGTACATTAAAATCTACGCGCACAAATACACGTTTATGGGCTACGTCAACAGACTCAATTGTTTTTTTCATAACGGCCTCCTATATGTTACCGATAACAGCTTATAAATGGCAAGCAAAAGAGGGGACTATCTTTATAGTCCCCTGCAAAAATTATAAACCTTGATCAGCAATGTATTTAGCTAAATCAACGACACGGTTGGAGTAACCCCATTCGTTATCGTACCAGGAAACCACTTTTACCATATTGCCTTCCATTGTCATTGTCAAATCAGCATCTACGATAGAGCTGCGGGAATCACCATTGAAGTCATGGGATACGAGTGGTAAATCAGATACACCTAGGATACCTTTTAATTCACCTTGTGCGGCTTCACGAAGTGCTGCATTGATTTCTTCTTTAGTTGTTTCTACATTGAGTTCGGCTACCAAGTCAGTAATCGAAACGTTTGGTGTAGGTACACGAAGAGCAAAACCGTTCAATTTACCTTTTAATTCAGGCAATACCAAAGCAACAGCTTTAGCGGCACCGGTAGTTGTAGGAATAATGGATAAAGCGGCTGCACGAGCACGACGAAGGTCGCTGTGTGGCGTATCCAAAATGCGTTGGTCATTAGTGTAAGAGTGAACTGTTGTCATCAAACCGCGTTTGATACCGAATTTTTCATTCAATACTTTAGCAAATGGAGCCAAGCAGTTAGTTGTGCAACTTGCATTGGAAATGATGTGGTGGTTCTTAGGATCGTATTTGTCTTGGTTAACACCCATTACAATAGTAATGTCTTCTTCTTTAGCAGGTGCGGAAATGATAACTTTTTTAACAGTACCGCCCAAATGTTGAGCTGCGTCATCACGTTTACGGAAACGACCGGTAGCTTCAACTACGATTTCAACATTTTCAGAAGACCAATCAATATTGGCAGGGTTGCCATCGTGGAATACACGAACTTTTTTACCGTCTACTACAATATATTCACCGTCAACACTAACTTCTTCTTTTAAGTTACCGTGTACGGAATCGTATTTTAATAATAAAGCAGAACCTTCGATATCACCTAAGTCATTAATAGCAACTACTTCTACGTCGGGATTATTAAGAGTTGCACGGAATACACATTTACCAATACGACCAAATCCATTAATACCAATTTTAACTGCCATGATGGTTCCTCCTAGAGTTTTAAAAATTAATACCTAAACAGTTTAAAAAATGATAGTGCTCACGATTTTGATGAAACAATGTATGACTAAAAATAAATCATAAACACTATTGACTAGCTGATTCTTAACAATGCCGCTATTGATTCAGCAGCACTCTCATCAATAATAAGGGTACCTTTACGACAGGCTCGCATCACCCCAATAATAGCTTTGGCTTTACCGGCACCTCCCGCTACGGCGATTACATGCGGTATAGACTCAATATCGGTAAGGGCTATGCCTACGTTATTGGTCGTATATACAATGTTGCCACTAATGTCACAATAGTAGCCCAACGCTTCCCCTACCGCTCGTTTAGAACGTAAAGTAGATCGTTGTGCATCTGTTATGTGCCGTTGTGCCGCCATGTGCAAAGCTTCACCGATGCCAAAGATTAAAATATCGGTTTGTTGAGCCAATTCCATCACTTCTTTGATTTGCGGTTCCATATTCATCAAAATGCTCAGAGCATCCTGCGACAAACCATCAGGTAGATGTAACATTTTGTAGGTACTGCCGATTTTTTCGGCAATAACCGAAGCAATCACATTTGCTTGATATTCTACCCGTTCGCCGATTCCGCCGCGAGCCGGAATAATGGTGGCTTGACATTTTTTTGCCGGCAGAGCATCTGCCATGTTAGCCATCGTACTGCCGCCACTTACAGCTAGGATACTTCCCGAATGCAATACCCCTTGCAACACTTTAGCCGCCTGGAACCCTAACTCTTTCCGTTCCATGTCGGTTTCACCGCCGCCGCTGGTAATAATTACATCATCAATTTGCAAAACTTCTTTGATTTTCTCTTCAAGCTCGCTGATCTTATTGAGCTCGTGCATTGATGAGTTCAATTGCGGCAACAGTTCTTTACCTTCCTCAGTTAATACCATCCCCTGTTGGGTGAAACCGATAAGACCGTTGTCTTTCATGATTTCAACGTGCGATCGTACCACACGTTCCGATAACTTACTGAGATTGGCAAGCATACGTCGCCCGATAGGTTGTGCATAGGAAATATGATTCAGCAATATGTAGCGTTCTTCCACAATTCGCATAAGTTCCGGAGCTATTCTTTGATACACCTCCGATAAATCTTTCATGCTGTACCTCTTTCATCCCGCTGGAGCAAAAATCGTCCCACCGTTGATAAAAAAATATCCTCGCCTATATTCTACCGCATATGGTAGTCTTACGCAAGTCATTTTACAAATTATTGATGAAGAATTCTCATGCATTGAAATCCTCTCAGGCAAAAACATTGTATCGTTGTCTTGAAGAAAGCGCAAAACTATAAGGAAGTCTACTGTCTACCGGCGAACATTCTCGAATAATTTATTTACTTTGCCGACTAAAATTATCTTTAGAATTAACTCGACTTTTTAGGACTGCTTGCCTCTATCGGAAAGCGTCCTTCTCTTCCTTCTCTCTAGACCGCGAAAAGTTACGAAAAATTATTCGGCAAAATTCCCAAATGTATTGAAATCTTTATTAAGGATGAGCGCAATCGCTTTTTTGATATGATAGCTTATTTAATGGCAAAAAGGACTACTCTCTGCAAGGTAAGCCTTAGCTCGAAGAGGTGTGCTTGCCGGTAGAGAGTAGTCCTTCTTGCCTATCAAATCATCAAAAGTTGCGAT
Organism: Veillonella seminalis; assembly: GCF_003992065.1. Lineage (GTDB taxonomy): Bacteria > Bacillota > Negativicutes > Veillonellales > Veillonellaceae > Veillonella_A > Veillonella_A seminalis. Next base: position 126,604 of record NZ_RQUZ01000006.1, on the reverse strand, counting down.
TGCGCCACGTATATGGATTTCAATATATCATAATTTTGCCGCTAATTTTTTGGCCTCTTCCGCCGTCCTTATTCTCCCCACACTTCCTTAGCGATTGGGAATGCGCCCCATACTTTAGGCCAGCCGGCATAGAAAGCAATATGTGTTAAAATTTCAGCGATTTCATCTTTAGTAATACCGTTTTTCTTACCCATTTCAAAATGAGCTTTCAAGGCATCACTGATTAATCCTTGAGAAACTAACGCTGTAATCGTAATAATGGAACGCTGTTTAGCCGGTAACTCCAAGTCACGACTCCAAACTTCACCGAACAATACATCATCATTTAGATGCGCAAAAGTTGGCGCAAACTCCCCCAACACACGACGACCTGCCGTTTGTTTAGCTACTACTTTACCGGATGTTGTTACCATTGTTTCTTCTGTATTACTCATAACTTGACCACTTCTTTGTGACGAATTTATCATAGATTGATTTGGCTGTGCCGTATCGGCTGCCATAGCTGTAAACATTGTGCTCACTGCAATTGCTGTTATTAAACTTACTTTCTTAAAATTCATGTCATCCCCTCTTTCCCTCAATACCTATTATAATAAAACTTACCTTATATAACTACTTTACACCCTAGAGTTGACTTCAAGTCAATACCTTTTTCTATAAAATAAAGCCTTATAACACACCCCTTTCACTTCATAAAAACAAAAAACTGCCACAGTACTATAACAACTCTGACAGTTTAAACTCATTCTGTATCCTTTATTCTTTATTTTTTATGCTTTATTCAATTGTTATACTCAATTTAATTTTTATGCTATATTTCCCCTTCCCTCCACGATGACGATCACGACCAATTGGCCGCTATTGTAATTTGCTGAAATATGACCATTGAAAAACGGATATCGTTAATTTGAGATGATAGCATAAAGTGAAATAAGGGCAAGTACTATCTGTAAGGTAAGCCTTAGCACGAAGTGGTGTGCTTGCCGTCAGATAGTACTCGCCCTTATCTTAATTTTTATTTAATTAACGATATCCGCTTTTCAATATGAGTTTCTATAAATTAGATTAGCGGCCAATTAGTCGCGATCTACATCCCATTCAATAGTCGCACCGGAAGCAGCATCGATTTCGAATTCGTATTCAACGCCATTGTAGAAGATTTTGCCTTCATATACTTTACGGCCGTTTTCAATGTCAGGATGAACTTTATATACATGAGTTGCGTTAGCACCCGGTACTTTTGCCAAAGCAATGGCAGTTGCCTGTTCCATAGAAATTTCGGAGTTTGCCTGTGCTAAGCCAAAGCTGCCCGCAGCAATTAAAGATACGGCTAATACTTTTAAAGATTTGTTTAATTTCATAGTCTACCTCATTTCATTATACATAAAATATTTTTTCTGTTTTTTCTTAAGCTGTTATTTATTTTCTATTAATTTACAGCTTATATATTTATTATATTCGATATAGTTTATTTTGTCTATTGCTAAAAACAGAGTATATATATCAACTATGAAATATAAAAGCTAAACACATTATCTGAAATATCAGCTAAAATATTGCCGCAGCCGGAAGTCTTCAGATTACAGTATTTCCAAATTATAGTAACTTTTAACAAAAAATGGCTTGAAGCATATTGCTCCAAGCCATTTATTATTTACCGTAAACAGCTTATCAGTGTGTAAAGTGTAACACACTACCTTGTCTTATTTGCTTTATAGGACTATGTAGTGTAGGACTATTTAGTACCGAAAATACGGTCGCCCGCATCACCGAGACCAGGTAAGATATAGCCGTGTTCGTTCAAGTCTTCATCAAGCGCCGCTACATAAATGCGCACATCAGGATGTTCCTTATTAACAGCTTCAACGCCTTGCGGTGCTGCTACCAAACACATAAGCTGAATATCACGAGCACCTTTTTCTTTTAAAAGGGTAATCGCTGCAGATGCACTACCGCCGGTAGCCAACATAGGGTCTGTCACGATAATACGACGATCGGACAAATCGGATGGTAATTTGCAGTAGTATTCAACCGGTTTTAACGTCTCAGGATCGCGGTATAAACCGACATGACCTACTTTAGCCATTGGCATTAATTCTAACAAACCGCTAACCATACCGAGACCGGCACGTAAAATCGGAATGATGCCCAATTTTTTACCAGCAATTTGTTTACCGATAGCTTTTACCAACGGAGTCTGCACTTCCACATCTTCCAACGGTAAATCACGCGTAATTTCATACCCCATCAAAAGTGTAATTTCTTCCAATAATTCGCGAAAATCTTTAGAACCTGTTTCAACGTTACGGATCAAGGTTACTTTATGTTGAATCAACGGATGAGTCATTACATTAACATTCATAAATACTTTGCCTCCTTAAGTCTGACAATTCTGTGCCTCAATAAGGCATGTTATGAAAACTCTCTCAAACGGATGTATTAAAGATTAGGATACATAGGATATTTTTCACAAAGAGCTGCTACACGTTTAGCCGCTTCTTCGTGTTTAGCTTTATCTTCGGAGTTTTTAAGAACTAAAGAAATAATGGATGCAATTTCTTCCATATCCGCTTCTTTTAAGCCGCGGGTTGTCAACGCAGGTGTACCGAGACGGATACCGCTGGTTACGAATGGGCTTTCAGGATCGAACGGAATTGTATTTTTATTGCAAGTGATGCCTACTTCATCAAGTAAGAATTCAGCCACTTTACCGGTCAAACCGCAGCTGCGAACGTCAACGAGCATTACGTGAGTATCGGTACCGCCGGACACAATTTTAAAGCCTTCTTTTTGAAGAGCTGCTGCCAACACTTTAGCATTGGTTACAACTTGTTTGGCATATTCTTTAAATTCAGGTTTTAAAGCTTCACCGAAAGCAACCGCTTTAGCAGCAATTACATGCATCAAAGGACCACCTTGGATGCCAGGGAAAATTGCTTTATCAATGGCTTTGGCATATTGTTCTTTGCAAAGAATCATACCGCCGCGAGGTCCGCGCAAAGTTTTATGCGTAGTCGTAGTTACAACATCGGCATATTCCACTGGGTTTGGATGTAAACCGGCTGCTACAAGACCTGCGAAGTGAGCCATATCTACCATGAAAATAGCGCCTACTTCATGAGCAATGTCAGCCATTTTTTTGAAATCGATAATACGAGAGTATGCACTACCGCCGCCGATAATCAACTTAGGTTTATTTTCCACAGCGATTTTGTGCATTTCGTCATAATCAATTTCTTGAGTTTCCGCATTAACACCGTAAGGAATAACATTGAAATATGTACCCGAAACGTTAACCGGAGATCCGTGAGTTAAATGACCGCCATGCGACAAATTCATGCCCATGATAGTGTCGCCCGGTTTTAAAAGGGCAAAATAAACACCGAAGTTAGCCTGCGAGCCGGAATGAGGCTGCACATTAACATGTTCAGCACCGAATAATTTCTTAGCACGTTCAATAGCTAACGTTTCCACCATATCTACATATTCACAGCCACCATAATAGCGCTTTCCGGAATAACCTTCCGCATATTTATTAGTCAATACACTGCCCTGTGCTTCCATAACCGCCTCGGATACGAAGTTTTCAGATGCAATCATTTCTAATTTATTGCGTTGACGGTTTAACTCTAAATCAATCATGTTTTTTAATTCCGGATCTTGACTCTTAAGAATGCTCATAGCATTACCTCCTACACACTCAAATCATAGTGCCTATGAAATACAAGCTGTCCCCCAAATTATATGGACTAAGCCTCCAGTTCGGCTATTTTGGTGACACGTCGTTCATGACGGCCGCCTTCGAATTCGGTAGCTAGCCAAATTTTAACAATATCGCCAGCTAACCCGGGTCCGATAACACGTTCGCCCATCGTTAAGATATTGGCGTTATTGTGTTCCCGTGAAGCATGTGCTGAAAATGTATCATGGCAAAGTGCAGCACGAATACCCGCGATTTTATTGGCAGCAATGCCAATACCAATGCCGGTTCCGCAAATCAAAATGCCGCGATCATATTCACCTGCAGCTACCGCTTTGGCCACAGGTTCGGCGATATCCGGATAATCTACGGAATCCTCCGAATCGGTACCAAAATCAGTATAGGCTACATTCAATTCATCAAGCAGCGCTTTAATCGTCGCTTTTAAATGAACGCCGCCATGGTCGGCGCCAATGGCTACTTTCATCCTATCCCTCCTAATCGGTATCCATTAAATATAAACATCTCTACCCTATTTTACTATGTCATATAAAATCAAGCAATGACAATTGTACGTAATATAGAGATATTATTAAAATTAACAACCAATCAAGAATCGTTCATCCGCACTATAGCATGACCACAAGCATGAGTCTTAGAATTAATTATTATTTATTGTTGTTCCGTTTATTTTTTATTTCTGATTTAATCTGAATTAACCCTACTGAATCCTAATTAATCCTATTGAGTCTGAATTATTCTTTTTAAATCCGAATTCATCTGATTCAGTCTAATTTAGCCAAACCTTTAGCCAAAAGATCTTTAATCTGTGCGGCACAAGCATCATATTCTTCCTGAGTGCCGCCAAACGGATCCGCCACGTCTTCGTTAGTGCCGGCCCATTCACCAAGCGTCATAATCTTATCGCTCATTTCAGGGAATTGACGAAGTAATACTTTTTTATGATCTGTAGCTAAACCGATAATCAAATCGGCTGCCTCCATAAGGGATTTATTCAGCGCACGCGATTGATGTGCCGAAATATCGGCTACATCTTTAACCGCTTCAATCGCCTGTGGCGATACGCGACCGCCCGGTGCCGTAAATAAGCCGGCCGATAATGTAACTACATCTTTATGGGCTTCAGCCGCCATAGCTTTCAACATACCTTCCGTCATAGGGCTGCGACAAGTATTGCCGGTACATACAAATAATATGTTCATACTCTTACCTCTTTTCTGCCTTTTATTTTTTCTCAGCCGCAAAGAATTCATCAACTATACCAAGATGACAGAATACTTTCCGGTTAAGTTCTTTTTATTCTATAGGTTACGGTTCACCCGTTACGCTTACGGTTTACCTGTTACTCTCACGATTTTTTGAGCGCTCGCTTTTGCCATACGATTCATAATGGCACGCCCCAGTCCCTGCATCGGTACACCGGTGGCAAAAATATGGGTAACCCCCGCTTTATTAAACGCTAATAAAGACGAATATAAATTATGGGCCAAACCGCGATAATCAGCCGCATTACCGTAAATTACATATTCAAACGGCACATCCGATGATGAAAGATATATATCAAGGAATTGTGCCACTTCATCGCTCATAAGAAATCCGAATCGAAGCGGTTTATCATGAGGTTCCGCTTTAATGGCTTCCATGGCATCAATCATAGCTTGACTTACCAAACGCGGTGCCCCCACATAGGTAGTCATATCTCCATCCGGAGAATAGTGCTTATATTTCATGCCCGGAGCCTTCGGTGCCACATCGGGTGCACTCAAAGCTTCATCATAATTAACCGTGCTGACTACACGTTTTAACATAGCATCGGTAATCCCACCGGGTCTCAAGATAGTAACCGAATCATCACCGCATTCCACAATGGTAGATTCAACACCGACATCACAAGGACCTGCATCGGCAATCGCTTCAATACGTCCTTTCATGTCGTGTAACACGGCATCCGCCGTTGTCGGGCTGGGACGACCGGAAATATTGGCACTCGGTGCCGCTACCGGTACTCCAGCCGCTTTTAAAATAGCGCGACAAATGTCATGTGCAGGGCAGCGAATAGCTACGCTGTCCAGTCCGCCCGTTGCACGCATAGGCACCTTGTCGGATTTTGGCATGATAATCGTCAACGGTCCCGGCCAAAAGGCATCCATCAATTTTTGTGCCGTTAGCGGAATAGCTGTTACCAACGGTTTTACCGCTTCCTGATCCGGCACATGCAAAATTAACGGATTATCCGAAGGGCGACCTTTAGCTTCATAAATACGACTCATAGCCTCTTCATCAAAACCGTTAGCCCCCAAACCATATACGGTTTCCGTAGGGATTGCCACCAATTGACCGTCACGCAAGCGTGCACCCAACTCAGCAATCGCTGAATCTTCCAAATGTTTATATACTTTAGTTTCTATGGCCATTATCATCACCTGTTTTCTGCCAACGTAAGACCCGTACGATCCCGCCTAAATCTTTTTGTGCCATTACTTCACTATAGACACCCACGGATTTGGCAATATCTGTTACTGCTTCGGCTTGATCATACCCAATCTCAACCGCCAAATAACCGCCTGTTTTCAAATATTTAGGTGCTTCCGCCAATAACCGGCGATAAAAATCCAAGCCGTCGACACCGCCGTCCAAAGCGATGACCGGTTCATGCTGCACTTCCGGCTCTAATGTTAAAATCTCTTCACTCGGAATATACGGCGGATTGGATACGATTAAATCAAAGGTATTTTCATAAACCGTATCACCACTCAAAGCACTTAATAAATCGGAATAACACAGCTTAGCTCGCTCCGTTAACTCTAATTGTTCCCGATTTTTAACAGCCACGGCTAAGGCTTCCTTGCTGATATCCAAACCCAGCCCCATTGCTTGCGGCAAATAATGAAGCAAGCTGTACAAGATAGTCCCCGGCCCGGTGCATACATCAAGAATATAAGGGGCGCTGTCTTTGTCAAAAACAGTTAAAATATCTTCCACCAATGTTTCCGTATCGGGACGCGGAATTAATACATCTTTCGATACAATAAACGGTAACCCCATGAATTCTTTTTTGCCGATAATGGCAGCCACACTATAGCCCTTAGCGCGTTCAAGCACCAAAGGACGGTACGCATCAAGTTCCTGTTTATTCAAAGGCTCATCATAGTGTGTGTATAAGTAAATTCGATCTTTCCCCAATATATGAGAAAGCAGCACTTCCCCATCAAGGCGACTTGCGCCTTTGTCGAGAAAATACTGCTCTGTCCATTGGAGCAAGCGACCGATAGTCCACAGCTCCTTAGGCATTTTGATCGGCCTCCTGCATTTTGGCGGCCTGATCCGCTGCAATCAAAGCTTGAATCAATTCGTCCAAATCGCCATTAAGTACGGCATCCAATTTGTAGAGCGTTAAATTAATGCGATGGTCGGTTACACGACCTTGCGGATAGTTATAAGTACGAATACGTTCACTGCGATCGCCCGTACCAACCTGACTCTTACGGTCGGCTGCCACGCTGGCAGCCGCTTCCTGTTCGGCTTTATCTTGCAATTTAGCACGTAAAACGCGCATTGCCTTATCTTTATTTTTTAACTGAGACCGTTCATCCTGACAAGCAACTACGATGCCCGTCGGTTTATGCGTAATACGCACGGCCGATTCGGTACGGTTAACGTGCTGACCGCCGGCACCGCTGGCACAATAAGTATCAATCTGAAGATCTTTATCATTAATTTCAATATCAACATCTTCCGCTTCCGGCAATACGGCCACGGTAACGGTAGAGGTATGAATACGACCGGATGATTCAGTTTCCGGTACGCGTTGTACGCGGTGTACACCGCTTTCAAACTTCAATTTGGAATAAGCGCTGTTACCGTCAACGGAGAACACCACTTCTTTAAAACCACCTAATTCAGGTGCGTTGGCATCGATAATTTCACAACGCCAGCCCTGTGCTTCCGCATATTTGGTGTACATACGGAATAAATCGCCGGCAAACAAAGCTGCTTCATCACCGCCGGCACCGCCGCGAATTTCCACGATAACATTCTTTTCATCATTAGGATCTTTTGGCAAGAGCAAAATATGAAGCTGTTCTTCCAACACTTCTTTACGCTCTTTTAATTCTTTTAATTCTTCCTGTGCCATTTCACGGAATTCTTCGTCAAGGCTTTTATCTTCCACGACTTCCAACGCTTCGTCAAGACCGGCAAGTACTTGTTTGTATTCTCTGAATGTATTAACGGTTTCCGTAAGCGAAGCATGCTGACGCGTTAATTTCTGCCATTCCTGCTGACGGGCAATCACTTCAGGGTCACTGATGCGTTGCTCCAAATCCATAAATTTATCTTCAATAACTTGTAATTTATCTACTAAAACCATGAAACGGGTACCCCTTTCAAACTAATATTCGACGACACTACAGAACTGCTGTAACAGACTTTAATATTTCGTTCGGCACAGCTAAGATTCATAAGCGTCTTCTTCAGCAGGCCGTACCGTTTCCAAAGCTCGAATGGCCACTTCAATTTGGTCGTCATCCGGTTCACGCGTTGTCATGTACTGCAACCACAAACCGGGCGTAATTAATGCCTTAACGATTACACTTTCACTGCGTCCGGCCAAGCGGATCATTTCATAGGCAATACCGGCTACTACCGGCATCAAAAGGACACGCGAAACAATGCGTTCCCATAAGCTCGGCCAACCTAAAAAAGCGAATACAAAAATACTCGTTACCATAACAATCAATAAAAAGTTAGTACCGCAACGGGCATGTAAACGGGAATGTTGACGCACATTTTCAACCGTCAAAGGCACATCACTTTCATAAGTATGAATCGTTTTATGTTCCGCTCCGTGATATTGGAATACACGGCGAATATCTTTGGTTTGGCCGATAGCCCAAATGTAAAGCAAAAATAAAAGAAGGCGTATCGCCCCTTCTACCAAATTTAATACAAAATGGTTATCGCCGATTCCGGGAATCCATTTAGCTGCATAGGTGGGCAATGCCAAAAATAAAGCGATTGCCATAACCGTAGAGAATACCATGGTAAGAGCAATTTCTTTATTTGACATAGTTTCCTCTTCTTCACCGGCCGCTTTGGCCGAAAAAGAAAGAGCACTCATGCCGATAACCAAAGACTCATAAAGAGCCACACAACCTCGTAACAAAGGTTTCTTTAAAATAGGATACTTTTCGCTGATCGAAGTCGTCGGCTTTGTATCCACTACTATTTGGCCACCCGGTTCACGAACCGCCGTGGCTGTATATTTAGGGCCGCGCATCATCACACCTTCAATGACTGCTTGGCCGCCTACAAACTTTTTAACTCGCTTCGTTTCCAATGCGTCTCCTCTCTCAAACAAATATAGGCAGAGCCGAGGCTCTGCCGTATTATTTGTATAGCTAGACTACAGTAATTATTTACCGTAACGCTTGTTGAATTGTTCGATACGACCGCGAGCCTGAGCAGTACGTTGCTGGCCTGTGAAGAACGGATGGCATTTGGAACATACGTCTACACGAAGGTCGCTTTTAACGGAACCAGTTTTAAACGTATTGCCACAACCGCAAGTTACGGTAGCTTCACCATAATTAGGATGAATTCCTTCTTTCATTCTATACACCTCTTTCCACTGTCCAAAACTATGCTTATTGATTATATCATGGACAATCACTTAATGCAACTTATTAACATAAAATCGTAAAATTTTTCCTTACTCGTCGGCACTGTCCTTTTCAGCTGCTTTTTCGGCCGCTTTCGCAGCCTGACGTTCAGCTACGGATTCTTCGTAAGCCGCTTCCAAATCCACTTCATTCAATAAATCACGAAGAGCCGTGATTTCTTCAAGAGATAAGGTAATCCCTTTAGTCATACCGTTATATTCACTATCCCAGGAACGAAGGTCGAATTTAGGATTATAACGACCCCAACTGGTGCAAGTAAGCTGTTTTTTCCACCCATCTTTATTCTCAGATAAGGTGCCCAATACTTTATATATTTCAAAATTTACAACTGCCATGTCTTACCTCCTTATCTAACTTTATACTTTATCCCACTTAGACTTTCTTGTCAATCACTCTCACTTGGATTTGGCACAATTTCTTTGGCAATCGCTTCGATCTCAGCCTGCCAATCCGCATCAGCTTTGGCTAAAGCAGCTTTACGAGCCGCACGGGCCGTTTCAAAGCGATCAGCTAATTCTGCCAACGGTTCTTCTTTAATGATATTGCGACGAACGCTGCCCATCAATTGCAACAACGCTTGCGGCCTCAACGCCATCTGCGCCAATTTAGTCAATACAGTTTCGCCTTGCTGACTGCGGAAATACGTGTACCAAATATACGCGGCTTGCGGATTGGTAAACATCCAATATGCCTTTTCTTCATTGGCCGCTTCACTTTGTTCCATAAGTTCCGCATACGCATCTTCGTCCAAGGTCTCGCCTGCTTTATGGCCATCATGTTCAACCAGTTTTAATTGAACTTCGGTTCCCTGACGTTCCAATTCTAAACGAGTCGATTCAAACGCATCAAATACTTTTTGGACATATAAAGGCACTTTCGGATCTTTCGAAGTAAAGCCGTCTTCACCTAATGTAGGCAATTGTGCTTTCATAGCCGGTTCCACACCGCAGAGTGATAAAGCATACTGTACCATGGAGAATGTATCCATAGAAGCCATTACTTCATGTGGGAGCGCTATAAACGGTGTTGAGCGCCATGTTTCCCCCATCACTTCGCGAATTTCCAAGGCTACTTTTTTAACCGAATAATTCGTGTACACAAATTCATAGGTTCCGAGCGGTGCCCATTCACGAATAGCCTGCAAACGAGGTTGCAATAACATGTATTGAACCGCCATACGATTCATCCCCACCTGATCCTGAATGGTGCTGATAGGAATAAAATAATGAGCCGTACCGAGTTCTGTAATATTTCCTACCCGATTAGCCAATTCTTGCATAATATGTACCGGAGCACGGAATAAACCAGTAGACGCCGCTACTATGTGGTCAAAAATAACATCTTCCGGCCATTCATCGATAACCGGTGCCAATGGATATAATTGTTTAAAGAGATTATAACAAGTTTCGGATGACGTATATAACAATAAACGTTCAGCCGGAATCGCCTGCAAGATATCTTCGGCCAAAGCCGCATACTCTTCAATATTGGCAAAAAGGATAATACCTTCTGACGTTTTATGAAATTCAATAATTTCCTTGAACGGCAAACGCCATTGTTCACCGGCCGCAATACCTTCCACATAGCCTGTTTCCGTAATGAAATCCATTACTTCTACCGCAAAAGAAGGGCCGTATACAGTTTCAAAACCTGCTTGGTCATAAGGCAGTTCACCGAATGTTGCCACCGTACTTTGCTCAGCCAATTCGTATAACTTATCGCCGGTAATTCCCCACTGGCGTACTTCGGAGCTGGCCTGTAACATTTGATCCAATACGCGAAAACGCAATAATTCTGTCACTACCGCACTGCCGGTAACACCGATTGCTTTAAATTTTTTAATAATTGATTGCATTGCTTCGTTCATCTTATGCCTCCTTACCGGCTGACGGACAAATATGAGCTAACGGACATTCACCGCATAGCGGCTTTCTGGCCTTACAAATCTTACGGCCGTGCCAAATCAACCAATGATGAGCCGCACTCCATTTCTCCATGGGAATTGCTTTTTTTAGTTTTTCTTCCACCTCTTCCGGTGTCTTACCTTTTGCCAAACCTAAGCGATTCGACACGCGGAATACATGCGTATCTACGGCAATAGCCGGTGTATCAAACAACACAGATATCAGTACATTGGCGGTCTTACGGCCGACACCGGGCAATTGTACCAATTTATCAAACTCGGACGGTACTTCACCGCCGTAAGTATTGACAAGAAGATCACATGTCTTTATTAAATTAGCCGCCTTGGCTCGATACAAGCCGCAGTCGCGGATCAACACTTCCAGTTTGGCCGTACCCAACGCCAACATATCCGCCGGATCGCTATATGTCGGGAACAGGCGTGCCGTAATGATATTAACCCGTTCATCCGTACATTGAGCCGATAACACAACCGCTACCAGCAGTTCAAACGGACTGTTATAATGCAGGGCCGGTTTAGCATCTTTATATACGGTTTCCAGAATTGCAATCTGTTCCGCCTTAATTGCTTTTGTTACACGCATTATGTCTTCTATGCTCCATTTTATCTATAAATCTAAAGCAGAATATTCTCTAAATCTATATTAGAATACTCATTCAAAATAGTTCTGTCGTATGCATTCAATTATATCACTACTCATTATGTAACAGCAAACGGCTTGACCAATATGCTATAATGAATATAAATAATATCTTAATTGAGAATTTTATAAAAATAAATAATTCATATGGAGGAATGTATGGAAATAAATGACGTTTTAAAGCGTATCAACGAATTAGCCCACAAGAAAAAATCAGGTCAGGAATTAACTGAAGCCGAATTGGTTGAAAAAAAAGAATTATATCGTATCTACTTGGATTTCATTCGCGGCCAGGTTCAATCACAAATGGATCGAGTGTCCTTCGTTGATGAAAAAGGTAATATTACCAGTGCCAAAGATATTGCAGCCGCCAATAAAGCAAAGATCAATAAATTAAGCTAAGCAACAATACATTAAACACATAAAAATAAAATCCGGTGAGCACCTTGTGTTCACCGGATTTTTTACATTTTATAAATGACCTAAGCGGTGCATTACATTGTACACGGTTTTAGCCAAACCATGCATTTGTTTTTTAGGAATACTGCAGGCGGCAATACGCACACCATGTTTCAAAGGAATTACATACACATGTTCTTTGGTAAGTTCTTCTACGATTTCTTTGGCATGTTCTGTCGGAATCGTTAAGAAGAAACCGCCGCAATAAGGTAAACATGGTAAGCCCAATTCTTTAGCTTCTTCAGTGAAGATACGGGCACGTTCTTGGATAAGCTCACAATATTCGGCACGCTCTGTTTCATGAGCAGCCAATTTTGCCGGATCAGATACAATATTAGCCATCGTGCGCATAGCCGGACGACAAATATTGGACCAAGTAGCACGAGATGTTAAAGCATTAATTTCTTTAAATTCCGCATCAACATCGGCATCTGATGTAATACCGATCATAGCCCCTACGCGCTGACCGTATAAAGTAAAGCCTTTAGACAAACTGTAGCAAACTACGACAAAAATTTCTTTCGGCAATTGACTGAATTTTTTGAAGAAACGACGTACAGTCTGTTTTTCACCGGAGTAATCAATGTAGGCTACGTCACAGGCGATGATAAATTTATTTTTACCGTTAGCAACTAATTCTTTGGTAAATGCAATTACCTTATCCCAATCTTCATCAGTCAAGCTGAAACCGGTAGGATTGTTGCCCGGTGTGTTGAAAATAGTTACTACGTTTTCCTGTTTAGCCGCTACTTCCAATACTTTAGCTTTGAAGCCTTCAAAGTTAAATTTTAACTCTGCATCGAATAACGGATAGGTTTCCAAATGGCGATGATTGTCACCGCAAATTTGTTCATACGCGCCCCAGTACCAATCGGCCGTCAATACGATATCTTCCGGATTGGTGTAATTATGCACCAAATGATGAACCCCACCGGTACCGCCGGCAGTTGCTACCGCCGATAAAAATGCGTCCGGTCTGGATTCGCCGAAGCATTCGCTTTTAGCGGCTTCCAAGAATTCAGGTAAACCCGCAATCGGTGCATACGCCACATATTCATTGCGTGGCAAGTTTAAATATTCTTTTTCTACAGCTTTCAGAAAGACAATATTACCTTGTTCATCCATAATGGATCCCAAAGTACCGTTAAGCACATTTTCTTTGCCATTCAATTTCGCGTCTTCCTGTGCGCGTGCATTCATGACAAAAATATTATCTTTCGCTTTTTTACCCCTTGCGTGTGTTGCTGCCATACTCATAGTCATAACCGACACCATCCCATCTGATATTAATCAATTCCTTACTTAATAATAACGGAAAAAAAAGCCCGTTACAAGAGTAAGAGCTCAAAAAATGCCAAAATTATGATGTTTTTTGATAAGAATATTGTATACAATATAGGCTATGCGTAATTCATGTTTATCATGCAAGATAGACTGTACTAAAGTGCATACCAACTGCACTATATTGATTTATATAAATATAAAAGCCCCACAAATATCGTTCCCAAGAAAGGATATTTGTGGGGCTATATTACTTATAATTATGTACGCTAATCACGAGTTAAAATGACTTTTGAGAAAACCGTTTCTCCTCATCGATTAAACAAATACGGCAAATTAGAAGTTATAGCCTACGCCGGCATGGAAGCCTTTAGCGGATACTTTATCATTATCTACATCATATTTGTCATATTGATAATATAAGCTGAGATCGAATTCATTATTCAATGCGTAAGTAGCACCTACTTGGTAAGTATTTTTAATGTCGGTGCCGAAACCTACTTTAGCAAAGCCTTCAAGACGATCTGCCAAAGGCATATGACCGATTACACCAACCTGTAAACCGGTTTCATGATCGCCGGCAGCTTTAATATAAGTACCGCCTGCATATACGTTAAAGTTAGGGTGAATATCATAAACAGCATTCAATTGATGATCTTTAATGTCGCTGCGATCATCAAGATTGATTTTGTTAAAGGAATACTGCAATGCCCATTTGTCAGTCAAACCGGTCTGCAAATTAACGCCGAAGCCGTCAGCATGACCGCTTTCACCGGTTACGTTTTGGGAAAAACTGTACTCAACACCGATTTTGCTATCGCCTTGATTGATGTCAGTTACAGGTACAGCAGCTGCGAAGGCAGCACCTGTTAACATTGTGGCAGCTAATGTAGCTACTAACACTTTTTTGTTCATAGAATTACCTCCTCTTAACACATACACGCTTAGTAACCAACTAGCGCTTCATAAACGTAGGGATTTCAGGACCTACAGTACCAAATGGAGATTTCACGGCAGCTGATTTAGGTTGTGCGCCGAAGCCCGTAGCAACAACAGTGATTTGTACGCGATCTCCAAGGTTTTCATCTATAACGGAACCGAAGATAATATTAGCTTCAGGATCCGCTGCTTCGGAAATGATTTCAGCTGCTTCGTTAATTTCGAATAAGCTCAAATCACCGCTACCGGTAATGTTCAAGAGAATACCTTTGGCGCCTTCGATGGATGTTTCCAACAATGGGCTGTTAATAGCCATTTTAGCAGCGTCAACAGCACGGTTTTCACCTTCGCCGATACCGATACCCATAAGAGCTTCGCCTTGGTTTGTCATAATAGTTTTAACATCGGCAAAGTCAAGGTTAATAAGACCAGGTACGGTAATCAAATCGGAAATCCCCTTGATACCTTGACGAAGCACATCATCAGCAGTGCGGAATGCTTCGTTCAAAGGAGTTTTCTTATCAACAACTTGTAATAATTTATCATTAGGAATTACGATAATTGTATCTACTTTGCTGGTTAACATTTCAATACCTTTATCAGCTTGGTTCTTACGACGTTTACCTTCAAAAGTGAATGGTTTTGTTACTACGCCAACAGTCAAAGCACCCATTTCACGTGCACATTCAGCAACGATAGGAGCTGCACCGGTACCGGTACCGCCACCCATACCTGCGGTTACAAAGACCATGTCGGAACCTTGAAGGGCTTTTGTAATTTCTTCACGACTTTCTTGAGCCGCTTCTTCCCCTACCTGTGGGTTAGCACCGGCACCAAGACCTTTAGTCAATTTTTCACCTAATTGAATTTTTATATCTGCTTTAGAATTATCCAAAGCTTGAGTTTCTGTATTAGCCACAAGGAAATCTACACCTTGAAGACCACTGTCAATCATACGATTTACGGCGTTACTTCCGCCGCCACCAACACCGATTACTTTAATACTTGCGAATTCCGACATTTACGTTCCTCCTCCTGTTGCCCGTAAAATTTATATGCCCTTTATTTCAAACAACATGATTATTTCAATACTATTATAACTTAGTTCATTTCATTTTACACTATTTTTTTTAATTTTTCTACTCTTTTACATTAAAGTATACCTTATTTCGTACGTCTTGACAAAAGCAAACGTCTAATGGCTGCCGTATTTTGAAATAAACGTAAACCAAAGCTGATGAGTGCTACATAATAAAGATCAATGCCCACAAAATTTCCCAAGAATACTAAGAGTGCAGCTAATAGTGAGTTTGAAAAGAATCCTGTCAGAAATATCGACAAATTGAATATTCGTTCCAACGCGGCACGCGTGCCGCCAAATACACTATCCAATGCGGCCAACAAAGCTACCGATGTATATTTGGCATACACCGGCGGGATTTCAAGCGGTGACATTATACCAATAATAATGCCCACTACCAAGCCTCCGACGATAAATAAGTACATCATTATTTTTTATCGCCTCCTTGCTTAACTGCCTGTAAATGTTCTTCTTTAAATGTACCGTTGAAAGCCGGCACCACCATCTGATTCACTTCTTGAATCTTCAGCTCAATGCCCCAGTACTTCAAAGACTCTACTACGCCACCGCGCATAGTGAGCGCCGCCGACAAAGTCTTTGGATCCCCAATAGCTTTAATCACAAACGGAGGACCGAATACTTTACCGTTAACCATAACCGTCGGTCCCGCACAGCGTACTTCCGAAGTACCGGTCAACCGTTGATCGTTAACGGCAATGGCTTCGGCGCCGCCGGCGCGCAATTCATTGAGCACACGCAATAAGTCCTCATCATGAATCAAATAAAGGTTAGGGTTTTCATTATCTTTCACCGGTATTTTACTGTCATTAATAGTGATTATGACACCGGGTCCGCTTACATCGGTAAGACCGGCTCGCTGTTTTAACAAGTTGATGTCCTTAACTAAACTAGCCGAGGCATCTCCTTTTTGTATTTTTTCTAATTGTTGCCGCAGTTCATCACGCTCTTTTTCCGCCGCGGTCAATTCACGTGCTAAATCTCCTGTTCGCTGTAAATGGATATTGCTGTCTGCTATGCTTTGTGTCATTTTATACTGACCGACCAGCATAATCCCCAGCAACATACTTACAGCCGCTATCGCCCAACGACCTTGCTTTAACATGCTTCCTCTTCCATTTTTCTATTAAGGCGTCTTAATAAACGGCGCCTTTACATTGACATCCAAATATTGTGCTGCCACACCGCGAGCCTTCACATCACGCAACATGTTTTCAGATAAAGGCCCTTTTTTATCCATATCCGTCGTATCGCCCAAATGAAGCGGTAAGCCGTCCACCGTATAAGCGATTAACTGATTGGCATCACCTACATTAATTTCGGCAATTTGCTTACGACCTTCATCACTCAGTGAATTCAAATAGGTTAACGCACCTTTAATGACCGGTTCGTCAATCTGGTCGCCCAATAAAACATTGCCCAATTTAATGCCGGAAATAATCAGGGCTGACGTATCTTCAATAGCCGCCCCAACATTAATAACTTGTCCCTTAGCATCCAAAGTAGCAAAACCAAACTGAGTCGCCACCACGGCGGCCGCACGTCGTTCGGTTACATTTACCTGTAAAGTAAGGGGCAATACATAGGTTACTTTTACCGAATCTACACGCAAGTCATGCTGTAAGCGTTCTTCCAACTGACTCGCATTAATCTGCAATAAATTAACGGGATAGCGTATATTGCCGGCAGCCATTACATCCGATACCGTTACATTCTGACTACCGGTCACCGTAATTGACCCGAACGGGATAGGCAAGATAAATAAAAGCAACCAAAGCAGTAATACACCGGCACCGATCAAGACAATACGTCGACGCCATGCATGAGGATGCTTAGGCGGCTCCGGCGGTTCCCCGCCGTTTTGATAGTATCCTGGTTCATCACTGTCGGCTGCAGCCGAGTAGTTCGAGTCAAAAGCGTATAAAGGTCGGTCCGTTCCCCGATAATGTCTTGGTGAATTCGTTGTTTCCGATTGCTCGTCATTTCTGTTCGGCATGCCATAGCCCGGTCTTGCTTGTTCACCGGTCTGATTCGTTGACGGCCCTTCCTGGCGGGCCGACTCACCATATGGCCGAAATTTTGCAGTCGGATTTGGTCTCACTGCTTCTACCGGACCTTGTCCGGCCGATTGATTCCCATACGTTTGCTGGCTCCAAGTCGAGCCTTGACCGTTTGCCGGGTTTTGCCCCCACGCGGATTCACGTTGCTCATATGGTGCTGCCGGTCTTCTGTAACCGGATGAATGTTGCCGATTCTCTCTATCCATCGCAGTATCTCCAGTTTACTTAAAATTTACCTAAACCGGCGGTGAGCAGAATTTTTTCACACAGGGTCGGAAAATCCATCCCCATGGCTTTAGCAGATTTTGGTACCAAGGAAGTGGCCGTCATGCCCGGAATCGTATTATATTCCAATACAAACGGTTCCCCTGCTTTATTCGTCATAAAATCGATACGAATTACGCCGGAACATTGCAATTCACGATATACGTTTTCACCGATAGCCTGCATCTTTTCAGTCAACGCATCATCAATCGGAGCCGGTACCAAATAATCGGTAGCACCGGTCGTATATTTTGAAGTGTAATCATATTCGCCGGAATGCGGTCTGATTTCAATAACCGGCAAAGCCTTACCTTCCAATACGGGAACGGTAAATTCATGGCCGTCCAAGTACTGCTCTACCACCAAAATATTGTCATATACAAGTGCTTCTTTGACAGCAGCCGTAAGTTCGGAGGCTTCACGTACAATAGTAACGCCGATACTGGAACCTTGAGTAGCCGGTTTCAAAACAACCGGAATCGTAAAGTTGGCTTTAATATGAGCCACAATATCCGCTTCACTTTGTGTTTCGCCATTGTATGATTTAGCCATTGCCGTCGGAATGCCGGCACCGACAAATACGTCCTTACTGATTTTCTTATTCATACCTACGGCTTGCGCCATAACACCGGAACCGGTATAAGGGATGCCTGCCATTTCAAGCAAACCTTGAAGCGCACCGTCTTCACCGAATTTACCGTGCAAAGCATTAAATACGATTTCGCCGCCTTGAGCTTTAATATCCGCCAACAATTGTTCCGGCACCAATTCCAAAGTTTGAGCATTATAACCTAAACTGCACAAGGCTTCGGCAATAGCTTTACCGGTTCTGCGGGAAACTTCCGCTTCTTTAGAAGGGCCACCCATTAGTACTATAATTTTTTTATTTTTCATGATTATTCCTCTTCCAATGCAGCCAATAATTTAGGTCCGTATTGACTAATGCTGCCGGCACCCATGGTAATTACCAAGTCGTCCGGTTGTAATATTTGTTTAACAATTTGCGGTACATCATTTACATCAGCAATATAATGAACGGTCTGCCCCGTCGTGGCCTTAACCATATCAGGAATCGAATGACCGTCAATGCCTGCAATCGGATCCTCGCCGGCACTGTAAATATCGGTAATAAATAATACATCCGCATTTTCAAAGGCTTTACCGAATTCTTTCAACAATAAATTAGTGCGGGTAAAACGGTGCGGTTGGAATATACAAACAACACGGTGCGACTGTAAAGCTTTGGCCGCACTCAAAGTGGCCGCAATTTCCGTCGGATGATGTGCATAATCATCAACGACCCATACACCTTTAACATGGCCCTTGGTTTCAAAACGACGTTTAGCACCGGTAAATTTAGCTAAAGCAGCTACCACTACATCAGCCGGAACGCCGCAACGAGTGGCCATAACGAAGGCACCTAATGAATTCAAAGCATTATGAGTACCCGGAACTTTAAGGCGAATCGTTGCCACTACTTCGTTCCCTTTCATGGCTTCATATACCAAAATGCCCTTTTCATAATGAATGTTGCGAGCCGTATAATCATTACCTTCGCCAAGACCATAGGTAACAAATTGACGATCCACGCGCGGCATTACTTTTTGAATCGACGGATTATCGCCGCATACAACAGCCGTACCGTCCTTCGGTAATTTACCGACGAATTCGCAGAATGCATCCAATAAATGCTCCATCGTACCGTAATGATCCATATGATCATTTTCAATATTGGTAATGACAATGGCCTTAGGATTTAATTTTAAGAAAGAACCGTCACTTTCATCCGCTTCGGCAATGCTGTATTCGCCGCGGCCCCATTGACTGCTGCCGCCCAAATAATCAACTTCGCCGCCGATGATAACGGTAGGATCCAAACTGGCTTCCACAAAAATCTGTCCCAACATGGACGTGGTCGTCGTTTTACCGTGCGCACCGGCTACGGCAATCCCCTTTGTAATATCCAATACGGCTTTAACAATATCGGAGCGATGTAAAATCGGAATTTGTAATTCTTGAGCCGCCATGAGTTCCGGATTATCCGCATGAATAGCCGTTGAGCGAACAACCGCATCAACGCCTTTTACATACTCCGCATTATGGCCGATATGAATTGTAGCTCCCATTTTACGGAAACGTTCCGTCACGGCCGATTCCTGAATATCGGAACCGGATACCTCAAAGCCCTGACTGATTAAAATATTGGCAATCGCCCGCATACCTGAACCGGCGATACCGATAAGATGTATTTTATGAATACCATCCAACATGGTGTAATCTCTCCTTATTCTTTATTTTGCAATATCCAACGCCAATTGGGCTATATCGTGAGCCGCCTCCGGTTTTCCCAGCGATTTGGCTGCCACCGACATACGTCCCAATTCATGCGGATTGTTTATAAAGAATTCAATTTCACCAATCAAATCCTTACCTTGCAACATTTTATCCACAATCATTCGAGCCGCTCCGGCACTTACCAAAGCCCTTGCATTATATGTTTGATGATCCTCCGCCGCATACGGATACGGAATCAAAATCGATGGAATACCTCGCACCGTAAGTTCCGCAAGACCGACAGCGCCGGCACGGAATACAGCCAAATCAGCGGCTGCCAATGCCTTAGGCATTTCATGTAAATACGGCAAAATCACCGAAGTATCACTGAACGATTCACCGTCTTTAATGTGTAACGCCTCAAGCACACGATTATATTCACCCGTACCGGTTACATGAATCAGCTTAATGCCTTTACGGTTTTTAAAATATTCATGTACTTCAATCATGGCCGTATTAATACTGCGCGCCCCGCGAGACCCGCCGGCAATGAGAACGGCAAACTCATCATCTTTTAAATTAAAAAACTCACGACCTGCTGCCCGAGTATCTACCAATACTTCCGGGCGTACCGGATTACCGGTATACACCAGACGCTTCGCTCGAGGGAAAGCCTTTTTGGCATCTTCAAAACCAACCGCTACGATGTCGACAAAACGACTCAAGATTTTGTTCGTAATACCGCCAATCGTATTTTGTTCCTGGATAAGCGTCGGTACATGACGCAATGCCGCGGCCAACAAAATCGGTCCGCACACATAACCGCCGGTGCCGATAACAATATCCGGCTTAAATTCGGATATAATGCGATTGGCCTTCCATAAAGAGCCCAAGGTTTTGCCAAAAGTAACCAATGCGTGTAATGAAAAATTACGATTCAAACCTTCTACCGGCAATGTTTTAAACGGAATTCCTTCCTTAGGCACCAACGTAGCTTCCAACCCTTTGTCGGTTCCGATATATAAGAATTCAGCCTCCGTCATAGCGGCTATTTCTTTGTAAATGGTAATGGCAGGATAAATGTGACCGCCCGTGCCACCTCCTGAAATAATAATACGCTTCATGACTAAGACCCCTTCTTATCAGCTGTCATCGCAGCCAATGCATGTACTTCGTTTTTAAAATCATCGCCTCGTTCTTCAAAACAATGATACCAGTCAAAACTGGAACAAGCCGATGACAATAATACCACATCGCCCGGTTTTGACAATTCATGCCCCTTCGCTACAGCCTCAGCCATAGAGCGAACACGATAAATCGAATCGATACCGGCTGCTTTAGCCGCCTCCTCGAAACGAGCCGCCGCATCCCCCATGAGAACCAAGGCTTTCGCATGCGTTTTAACCATGGCCATAAAATCGGTCAGATCTGTCATCTTATCATAACCGCCGGCCAATAAAATAACCGGTTCTTTGAACGCTTCCAACGCTTTAACGGCCGAATCCGTATTCGTCGCTTTTGAATCATTATAATAAGTGGCCCCGTCAATCACGGTAACACGTTCCAACCGGTGTTCCACCGCTTTAAAATTCGCAATCACATCATGCAGTTGCGCCGCCGTAATGCCCAAATCATAAGCGAGAGCAATAACAGCTAAAATATTTTCAATATTATGACGCCCCGGCAAGTGAATCTCATCGGTACCGATAACAGGCTCTACCTCATTATTACGCACGGCCCAGCACTGATTGCCCGCAAAATACGCTCCATCCGTCACACCATGTTCCTGACTGATGCAAAGTATTTTACCCGGTACCCGTGCTTGCATGCCGGCTACCAACGGATCATCCAGATTGAGTACCGTTCGTTCCGCTTTCGTCTGTTGCTTAAATATATTCTCTTTGGCTGCCTGATACGCTTCCATGGTTTTATGTCGCTGTAAATGATCCGGCGTGATATTCAACATAATAGCGCCTAACGGTTTAAAGTTTTTCACCGTTTCCAATTGATAACTGGATACTTCGGCTACCAAATAACCGTCAGCAGGAATTTCATACGCCGCTTCACTCAAAGAGTCACCGATATTACCGCCCACCATTACAGGTTTGCCAGTTGTTTTCATGACTTCACCCAATAAAGTGGTTGTTGTAGTTTTGCCATTGGTACCGGTAACGCCAAGGATAGGTGCTTTGGAAATGTCATAAGCCACTTCCACTTCCCCCACAATATCCATACCGCGTTTGGCAGCTTCTACCAGAATAGGAATAGTAAGTGCAATGCCCGGCGATACCACAATACGATCAACAGCCGCCAATAAATCAATCTCCTGGCGACCGGTAATAACGGTTACATGAGCTTCCTGCAATAGTGCCGCTTCAGCCGATGTAAACGCAACATCTTTATAATCGTTTAAAGTAACGTCAGCCCCCAACATTCCCAATACGTGAGCGACACCGATGCCGCTCCGACCTGCACCTAACACTAAAATTCGTTTACCCTTGTACTCCATGATTACGCCTACCTATCGCATTACATAAAATAACAAACCACATACGGCAAACATGCAACTGCCGAGCCAAAAACGACTCACCACTTTTTGCTCGCTCCAGCCGGACAATTCAAAATGATGATGAATCGGACTCATTTTGAAAACACGGACACCGCGAGTTTTAAATGATACGACCTGAATAATAACAGATAAAGCTTCCATTACGAAAATACCGCCGATAATAATCAACAATAATTCCGTTTTGGTCAAAATCGCCATTCCCGCAAAGGCACCGCCTAATGCTAAAGAACCAGTATCGCCCATGAATACTTTAGCCGGATTAGAGTTAAAATATAAGAACCCGATCACAGCCCCGCAAAGAGCAATGCCAAAGAAAGATACACTCGGTTGCAATGCAAGCATGCCGATTACCGTATAGGCAATAGCTGCGGCTGCTGAAGTACCGGCAGCCAAACCGTCGAGCCCGTCCGTCAAGTTAACGGCATTGGTGGTACCCACAATAATGATAAATACCAACACATAATACATCATACCTAAATCAAAAGTGGTATTTACAAACGGGATCCAAACAGTAGTCGGAATAACCATAACTTCCGTTGCAATATAGCAGAATACGGCGGACATAATAATTTGTCCCAATAATTTCTGCTTAGCCGTAAGGCCTAAATTACGTTTTTTAACTGACTTAATGAAATCATCCAAGAAGCCCAATAAACCATGACCTAATGTTAAGAACAGCAATACCCACGTAGCCATTTGAAACGGTGCAAACACCCATACGGTCACCACCATAGCCAACAGCATGAAAATACCGCCCATAGTCGGCGTGCCCGCTTTGGCTAAATGGGCTTGCGGCCCGTCTTCTCGTATGCTTTGCTGCGCATGTAACTGTCGTAATAAAGGTATTCCTATTTTTCCTAGTATTAACGTTATTACCAACGCAGTAATAAACGCAAATAATAATTGCATGGTCATTCGAACTATCGCTCCTTACATTACGGCCTTCATCAAGCCGATTAACTCATTATTTTTTACACAGTTTGGCAAATATTAAAACCTGCCGCGACCTTTCAAAAAATAAAGGCCGTTATATATGGTAGTACATATAAGGCTGTAATGCAAATATAATTCTCGCTTTTTAAAAAAGTTCGGCTGTAAACTACCACAACCGGACAAACGTCCTTATTGAAGTACCTCTCTGTCTTCAAATTCGGTAACTACCCGTTCCATGCGAAGACCACGCGACCCTTTTACCAAAATAACATCGCCCTTAGCCCGTATATCACAATAAGCATTCACCATATCCAAATGGCTGTCGCAAATCTTGGCCACTCGAATACCGGCCGACTTGGCTTCGCGGGCAATAAATTTTGCGGCCTCACCAAAAGTATACACTTGATCGTAACCTTCCGCTACCAGTAATCGGCCGATTTCACGATGATGTTCTTCGGAAAACTCACCTAATTCAAGCATATCACCGAGCATGGCGATTTTTCGTTTACCGTCAAGTTGGCCCAATGCTTTAATAGATTCAGCCATGGACATAGGATTGGCATTATACGCATCATTTAATACAACAAAATCACCGAAAGAAACGATCTCCTGACGCATCGACATGCCTTTAAAAGCGCCTAATGCTTTAGCGATTTTTTGCGAAGATACACCCAAGGCACGACCTACCGAAATCGCAGCTAAAGCATCATATACATTGTGTTCCCCGATCATCGGTAAAAACACATCAAATACTTCATCAAAACTGCGGCAGGTAAATTTAATGCCGTCTTTTTTATAACGTAAGTTAAAACCCGAAATAGTGGCTTTCTCTTTTATACCGTAATAGATAATTTTGCCATCCGTCAAATTCCCCATCTGACGAACAAACTCATCATCTTCGTTTAAAATAGCCGTCCCCGTTGCCGGAATGTGCTGAATCAGTTCACTCTTAGCCTTCGCAATGTTTTCACGAGACCCCAACAATTCAATATGACTGTTACCTACATTGGTGATTACCCCCACCATCGGTTCGGCAATACGAGCCAATTCGTCAATCTGACCGAGACCGCGCATCCCCATTTCAACGATGCAGGCCTCATGGTCGGCGGTAAGCTGTAACAAAGTTTTAGGCAAACCGATTTCATTATTAAAGTTCTTTTCGGTTTTTAATACATTAAACTTAATACCCAATACAGCGGCAATCATTTCTTTAGTTGTGGTTTTCCCCGATGAACCGGTAACGGCCACTACGGGAATATCAAAACGTCGACGATGATAATTTGCCAATTGCTGATACGCCAATAAAGGAGACTCTACTTCTACACAGATGAGATTTTTAATTGTATGCCCCGGTTTAACCAAAGCACCCAACGCTCCGTTAGCTTGCGCTTGCGGCAGAAAATCATGACCGTCGAAGGTATCGCCCGTCAAGGCAACAAACAACGAACCTTCTTCAATGGTGCGCGTATCCGTCGATACATTAGTAAATACTGTTGTTTCACTTGCTTCCCCGTTATAGGTACCGCCTGTTACGGTCAACACCTCCCGGAGCGTAAACTCTGCCATTGTTATCTCTCCTTTAATGCTTCGCGGGCAACTTCCCGATCGTCGAAATGAATCGTTTTATCTTTTAAAATCTGATAATCTTCATGGCCTTTACCGGCTATAATCACCACATCACCGGCCTTGGCCGCCTTAATGGCTGCATGAATGGCACTGCGTCGATCCGTAATAACCGTATATACCGAACCTTCACGAAGACCTTCTTTCACACCTTCCGCCACTTGAGCCACGATTTTCTCCGGATCTTCCGTACGCGGATTATCAGAGGTTACAAAAATTCCATCACCATATTGTGCAGCAATACGTCCCATAATCGGACGTTTCGTTGCATCACGGTCACCGCCGCAACCGAACACCACAATAATATGTCGTTCTACGATTTTCTGAGCCGTTTGCAAAATATTTTCCAAACCGTCCGGTGTATGAGCATAGTCAACAACTACGGCAAAAGGTTGTCCTTCTTCCACCAGTTCAAAGCGTCCCGGTACAGCCGTAAAATCACTAAGTGCCTTAATAATATCTTCCATGCTTACGCCTTCAAAGAGACAAGCACCGATAGCCGCCAAGGTGTTATATACATTAAAGAGTCCCGTAATGCGCATATGAATCGGATATTCTTTACCTTCATACACAATGTCATAAGCGGAAGTCTTAGCGGTAATCGTAAGATTTTCACCTTCCAAGGTACCTTTACCTTTCGTACCGTAGGTAATAAGCGGTGCAGAGTTTTTAGCCATAACCCTTTCGCCGTACGGATCGTCAATATTGATGACAGCGCCCTTATTCTTTTTATGCTGATTAGGAGCACTTACCTGTTCAAATAATTTACATTTGGCCGCCAAATAGTTTTCAAACGTTTTGTGAAAATCGAGATGGTCTTGCGTCAAGTTAGTAAATACAGCCGTATCGTATTCTACACCGGCTACACGATTAAGAGCCAATGCATGAGAAGATACTTCCATGATGCAATGAGTTACCCCTTCTGCCACCATCTGTGATAAAATATGCTGTAAATCAACTACATCCGGGGTTGTATTATGAATCGGATAGGTTTTATCGCCAATCATAACGTGAACAGTACCGATAATTCCCACTTTGTACTCTTGGGCACGTAAGATATGACCGATAATATGAGTCGTAGTCGTTTTACCGTTCGTACCGGTAACCCCAATCATGCGCATCTTGCATCCCGGATAATCATAAAAGAACGGTACACATTGCTGCATGGCGATACGTGTATCTTTTACCGTCAACACCGTAACCGTATCCGACACCTCAATCGGCTCCGATGCCAATATGGCCACCGCACCGGCTTCAACAGCTTTGTTGACATAATCATGCCCGTTTACATGAGCGCCTGTGAGACAAATAAATAAACTGCCTGCTTTAACTTCTCGGGAATCCGCCGTAATATGACTAACTGCCATATCAACAGCGCCCTTCACGGTTACATCGGATATAACGTTTACTAACTCTTGTACTGTTTTCACAATATTTCCTCCATCTCAAACAAGGAAAGCAGCTCACTTCCGGAGCTGCCTCATACTGTAGTTTAGTCCCTGATGTGAGGTGTTACATTCACATCACGTTCTACAGTAGTACCTTTGCTGTTGTACACAAAAGCATCGGGCAAAACCATTCCCAATTTGTCTTGCGCAATCTGCTGAATTCGTGTCGGCGATTTTAATTCCGCCACTTCCAAACTCAATTCTTCATTATCTCTGGTAAGTTGTACCATTTCACGTTGCATGCTTACCAATTCGTAACCGGCGCCGGCTTTGACCACGCGCCCTCCCAAAATAGCGGCTACCATAATGCCTGCAATAACTAATAACATTAAAATTTGTTTCAATTCCGGCGATGCGTTACTGAATACACCAACTTGTTTCGCTCGACGTGTTTGTGTTGGTATATATGGTCTCGCCGTCGGTTGTGCAACCCTTACGCCGACTGTCTTTCTCGCTAACATATAATCAACCCCCGCTATCTATCTATACCTTCTCGGCCACGCGTAACTTGGCACTCCGTGCTCGCGGATTTGCCGTTACTTCTTCGTTGCCGGGCTCAATCGCTTTATTTCTCGCTTTAACTACCGCCACATGGTGGCATACGCAAACCGGCAGTTCCGGCGGACAAATGCAACCGGTACTCAGCTCTTTGAAAGTCTGTTTAGTAATCCTGTCTTCCAATGAGTGGAATGTAATAACCCCGATGCGACCGCCCGGTTTTAATAAATCCACAGCATCTTTAAAACTGTCTTTTAAAATAGCCAATTCCTGATTTACTTCAATGCGTATAGCTTGGAATGTTCGTTTTGCCGGATGCGGACCTTCACGTCTTGCCCCAGCCGGAATAGCTTGTTTAATAATCTTGGTTAATTCACCTGTAGTCGTTATCGGTTTATCCTCACGAGCCGTGACGATAAATTGAGCAATACGTTTTGCCCAACGCTCTTCGCCATAATCCTGAATAATGCGGACTAAGTCGGCTTCGCTGTAACCGTTCACCACATCGGCTGCCGTTAACGAGCCCTGCATATCCATACGCATATCCAGCGGACCGTCCTGCATGTATGAAAAACCGCGTTCAGCCGTATCAAGTTGATAACTTGATACGCCGAGATCAAAGATAAATCCGTCTACCTCAGTAATGCCCCGACTCGTCAAAGCCGCTTTTAAATCTTTGAAATTGGTGGGAATCGTCATAACGCGACAGTTTAAATCTGCTAAACGTTCAGTCGCGGTCGCCAACGCCACCTCATCTTGATCGAGTCCGATGAGTAAACCGTCAGCGGCCAATTGCTCACCTAACGCATGGGCATGCCCCGCACCGCCCAGCGTGCAATCTACGTAAATCCCATGGGGATTCGTTAAAACGGCGTTTACTGTTTCTTTCAGCAACACGCTTACATGATAAAATTCCATGGGGCCGCTCCTTTCCGTTTTCACAATTATGCTCAACCCTTAATCAAACATTCACTATATCGCTATAGTATTGCATTACTTAAAAATAAGCCGTCAATAAATCTCTTAAAACATCTTTTTAAAAGAGCTTTCAAGCTTAGCTTTATAAAATCAATTTAAAATAAAACGCTTACAGCAAAAAATCTTCCATGTTTTCAGACAATTGTTCCATATTGTCATCCATATCTTCCTGGTAAGCCATCCAATGTTCACGATTCCAGATTTCCACATGATCGGCTACGCCGATTACCATAACCTCTTTCTGCAGTTTGGCATATTCGCGCAATGTAGCCGGTACCAAAATACGCCCTTGACGGTCGAATTCCAGTTCATTGGCATTAGCAAAAATCTGACGTTTAAGACCGCGAACACCGGCCTTACCGTTTGGCTGGTTCATCAGTGCTGCTGCTTTGGCGGCAAACATTTCGGACGTATAAATTGCGAGACAATTATCGAAGCTCTTGGTCATGATACAGGACTCCCCTAATTGTTCGCGCAATTTTGCCGGAATAATTAAACGTCCCTTCGTATCAATGGTATGTGAAAACTCACCCATGAACATCATTGTCTCACCTCCTTTTACACGTTCCCTATCTTATCTACCACTATATGGTAAATTCTACCACATTCCCCCACTTAATAACAATAAAATCTGCAAAATTTAGCAAAATTTAAAGAAAAATTTTTAAAAGCAAACATTTAATCGTAAATTGGCTTCACTTAACCGATTTTTTGTTTCTGTTTTTGGTCTGTATGTACGATAAAATAAAACAGTCATATTTGAATCGCTCCACTTTGCACCACCGCCAGAATAAAAAATCGAAAAAACACCACTTTTTACCACCGATTGTTTTAAATCTTTCGGAACATATAAAAAACACCCCCACTTTTTAACACCGCCCCCTTCTCATTCGTCATGAATGATTCCTCAATCAAGAACAAAACGCCATTAAAAAATAAAGAATATTATTTTCAGTATGCAAATTCAATATACGATTTTCATTTTTTTGCCCTATTTATGATAATTATCTATATCTGTCATAAAACAGACACACTTCTGCTATACTATACATAGACACAAATTAAGAATTATCTGTAAATACTGAAACTAACAGAAAGGACTCATTCTATGAGCATTGATAAAACACAACATACAAGCCATAGTACTCATGGTCACGGCGGCACACGTTCGCGGAGCCACCAACATCAGAACAAGCACGACAAATGCTGTTCCCGCGGTCCGTCAAACTACCAAATTATGTGTGAACCGTTTGTCGCCATCCACCGTAAAATGGAACTGCTCCTTTGCTTTGGCCAATTACTTATGCAAAACGGCGCCAACACCAATCACATTCAACGTGATATGATGCGCGCCGCCTCTTATATGGGGATTCCGCCTCAATATGTTCATATTCATATTACCTATATGACATTAATGCTGAACATTAACGATGAAAAACACTCTTACACCGTGTTCCGTAAAACGCCGTTGCACGGCGTAAACATGACAATATTATCTACATTGTCAAAATTAACCTGGAAAGCCATCAACGAAAATTACAGCCTTGATGAATTTGAAGCTCATCTGAAAACTATCGCTGAGGCACCGCCTAAATACCCGGTAGCCTTTCACGGCCTTGCGGCCGGTTTCGCTTGCGGCGCTTTCAGTATTTTATTCGGCGGTACATTTTTAGCCGCTTTAGTTACTGTAATATGTGCCATTATCGGCTTTATTGCCCGCTACATTTGCCATCACTATCAAATCAATTTTTATTTTGGTGTAGTAGCCGCCTCTTTTGCCGCTACTTTTACAGCCAATCTGATTAATACAACCTTTGAATACGGCACTATTATATATGCCATGGTCAGTTGTACCCTCTTTTTAATCCCCGGTGTGCCGCTGATCAATGCGGTGGATGATATGATTAATAACCATATCGTATCCGGTATGACGCGTGCCATGCACACTTTACTGATTGTAAGCAGCATGTCCGTGGGTATCGCCATGTCGCTCTATTTCGACCATGTCTCCACCTTTACCCACCTCAATATTACCCCGGTTGTGGTAACGCCGATTCAAGCGATAGCCGCTGCCGTCGGGGCTGTATGCTTCGCTATGATTTTCAATACACCGTATCGTTTACTATGGGTCACGGCATTAGGCGGTACCATCAGTGTTATTACCCGCAACATACTCATCGTTGATTTTGGTTTTACGCTTGTAGGTGCCAGCTTTGTAGCTTCTGCCATCATCGGTTTATTGGCGCTTAAAACATACAAACTCTTGCGGACGGCTCCGTTGATTCTGTCTATTCCGGCCGTCATTCCTTTAATCCCGGGCGTATTATTATACCGTTTCTTATTCGGTCTGCTTACTATTAATCAGCTCACACCGGATAATTTGCTCTTCGCCTTGCGCAGTGGGATTACCGGCGAACTCACCATCATCTGTATCGCCATCGGCGTAGCCATTGCACATATTATTGCAAGAAGTTATTTGGATAGAAAAAAGGAGATTTCTTTGCAAAAAGCGCTTCGCGAACGGCAGAAGTCGCTTTCGGAATAAAAAGAAGTCCCCGCAAGCAGCATAAACATCATGGCATGTTTCTACACTGCCATATAAAAATATATCGCCTCCATAGGCTTGGTTTGCTTCGCAAAAAGACCCTATGGAGGCGATATATTTTTTATACGCAAGACTATCATGCAGCAACAAAGAAAGTGCCATATTACTTAAAACGGTTCTTTACGGGGACTTCTTTTCACTTTAGAAAAGTGCATCATACCGTCATCGCGATAGTGCGTTTTTGGCAAAGATATCTCCGCGAGAAAAAAGGCCTTCACGCTTTGCGTGAAGGCCTTTGGCATAGTTTTGTTATTAAATTATAACTGAGCTTCGATAGCTGCTTTCAATTCATTCTGAGGAATGTAACCGATTTTGCGATCTACTACTTCGCCGTTTTTAATGATAGCGAATGTAGGCAAAACTTCGATTTTGAATTCTTTAGCTAATTCAACTACTTCATCAGTGTTAACTTTAGCGAATACAACTTTATCGCCCAATTCTTCGGATAAAGCTTCGAAAATAGGCATCATACGTACGCAATAACCGCACCATGGAGCCCAAAAATCTACAATTGCCACTTCTTTGGAAGTCACGGTATCTTTAAAGTTTGCTACTGTTAATTCTGTTACATTTGCCATAGTTAAATAACCTCCTAAATCAACAAATTTCAAATTTGCTGAAAATAAATATCAATATATACGCTAATTATATTAAACTACATAATTGGTCGCCGGT
Source organism: Veillonella seminalis (assembly GCF_003992065.1). GTDB lineage: Bacteria > Bacillota > Negativicutes > Veillonellales > Veillonellaceae > Veillonella_A > Veillonella_A seminalis. Next base: position 94,933 of record NZ_RQUZ01000006.1, on the reverse strand, counting down.
CAAATCTGAACCAGTACACAATCCTGAATTACTTCCAGTCCCAGTTCTTTGCCTTTAGCCACAACGGCCGGTTTATCGGCCCCCGGCTGCAACCAAACAACCGAAATTCCCAATGCCTTGCAATCATCCAAAGCCTGTAAACCTACAGCTTCCGGAACTACAAAATCCACTACTTCGGGAACTTCCGGTAAATCGTGAAGTGACGCATAACAAGTAGCGCCGTCGATCTCATTTACATTCGGATTCACGGGATATACTGTATATCCGTGATCGCGCAAACAAGCATATATTTTATAGCCGAATTTTTCCTTACGTCCGGTAGCGCCCAATACGGCCCAAACTTTTTTGGTCAGCGCTTCTTTTGGTGTCATTTAATCACCTCAACTCTCTATGTTTATTATATCAAAACATCGAAATTTGTCAATCTAATTTGTGCCTGTTTTAGATAATTATTATCAAGAGAATAATTCAACAAATTCTCCCATGACAGGCTTCCGAATTTTTGCAATTGTGAAGGCATAACAAGCCCTGCCGCCACTGCCAGTCGTCCTAAAATCATAGGTGCGCTGCAGCCGCTCATTCTCAATTCCCGCAACGTTATGCTTTGCTGTCTTTTTGATAAACGATAGCCTTCACTGTCAACGACTAACGGTGCATGTGCATACCTTGGCGGCTCTGCTCCGAAGCATTCATAGAGCCACAACTGTCCCCCTACGGCCGGCAATAAATCAAAGCCCCGAACTATGTCGGTAATGCCCATGGCAATATCATCCATAACAACCGCTAAATTGTAAGCAAACATGCCGTCGGCGCGCCGAACGATAAAATCATCCTGTGCCGGTATGAGCTCAGCTTTTTGCGGTCCTTGCCAAAAATCGTTAAATTCATATATGCGCGACTCTACTTTCATACGCCATGATGGTGTTTTATGAGATTCATAGGCATGGCGTTCCGATTCACTCAAATTGCGACAATGACCGTCGTAATGAGCAATCCCTTCATGACCGTGCGGTGCCGACGCAATACTTTGTAAACGAGCCCGATTACAGTAACAGGGATACACCAATCCCTGATCCTGCCACTTCGTAATCTGCGCCTCATAAATCGGATAGCGTTCACTTTGCCAATAGGAGCCGTCAGGACCACCTGCACGCGGTCCTTCATCCCAAGTCAGTCCGAACCATTCCAAATCATCCAGCAAGTCTTCACCGAATTGCCGTTTGGCTCGTTGAATATCAATATCTTCCATGCGCAACACAAAGGTGCCTTGCTGTTGTTTGACTTGCAGCCACGAGAGCATGGCAATCCATAAGTTGCCTAAATGCAGATGCCCGGTCGGGCTCGGTGCAAATCGCCCTTTAATTTTATTAATCATTGCGCCAATTGCTCCCAAAGCTCATACAGTTCAGCCAATTTTTTATTGGTTGCTTCCATATGGGCTGCTGTTTCCGCCAAAGCCTCGGCATCTTCCTGTAAAGCAGGGTTCTGAATCTGCACTTCGTACATTTTTAAAGTTGCTTCCAAACGGGCAATTTCCGTTTCCGTTTCTTCCAGCTTTTTAGCTTGCATAAAAGAATTTATTTTAATACCTTCGGAAGCATTATTACGCTCAGCGTCACGATTGTCGTTATTATTGCTATTATCGGTATTCCCGAAATCGCCCGCTTCAGAGTTCGTTGAATTATTACCGGTATTACGATTTTTACCACCGGCACGGCTGTCATTTTGATTGCTTTGTGCCGCCTGTAAAGCTGCCAAATCCTGTTGTTCTTTTAATTTAGCTTTATAGTAACTGTAATTGCCCAAATATTCTTCAACGCCCTCCGGTTCAAGCACCAAAGTCCGTTTTGACACTTTATCCAAGAAATAACGGTCATGCGATACTACCAATAATGTACCGGTAAAATTCATTAACGCATCTTCAACCACTTCGCGGGTCGGAATATCCAAATGGTTCGTCGGTTCATCCAAAATCAAGAAATTATTGCCTTGCAAAAACAATATTAAAAGACTTAAACGTGCCCGTTCACCACCGGATAAATCACGAATTTCTTTGAATACATCATCACCTTGGAACATGAACATGCCCAATACATTACGCGCTTTTTCTTCGCTGTAATTAAAATGACTCATGATTTCATCAACCGGCGTCCAAGCAGGATGCAATTCTTCGTGTTCCTGCGAAAAATACCCCACCGATACACGGCTGCCGATGTCTATAAAACCCGCTTCCGGTGTTAATTCACCGGTAATGGCTTTCAGCAAAGTAGATTTGCCGGCTCCGTTCGGACCGATTAAAGCCACCGCTTCGCCGCGGCGAATCATAAAGGAAACATCCTCCACGATGTCTCGTTCACCGTAAGATAAAAACAACTCTTCCACAGTTAACACTTTATCTGCACTGAACTCCGCTTTTGGAAATCTGAATTTCAACGTCTGCGATTGTTCCGGTGCATCCAAGCGTTCCAATCGATTCAATTGAGACTGACGGCCCCTGGCCATTTTAGATTTAATGCCGGCTCGGTATTTATCAATATACTCTTCGGTTTTACGAATATACTCCTGCTGTTTTTCGTACGCACTTTGTTGTGCTTTATGCTGAGCCTCACGCTGTTCCACATATCGGCTGTAATTACCGCGATAACTAGTCGCCTTATGATGGTCCAGTTCAACAATACGCGTGGTAACACGGTCTAAAAAGTAACGGTCATGGCTGATGATTAAAATGCCGCCGCCATAGGCACTCAAATAATTTTCCAACCATTCCAACATATCCATATCCAAATGGTTAGTCGGTTCGTCCAAAAATAAAAAATCCGGTCGGCGCACTAAAGCTTTGGCTAAATTAATACGCGTTTTTTGACCGCCGGAAAATTCAGATACCGACTTTGTCAAATCTTCATCCGAAAAGCCCAGACCATAAGCAATTCGGCGACTTTGTGCTTCATAATCATAACCGCCCAGCCAATCTAAGCGATCCTGAATTCTGGCCAACTGCTTAAGCAGACTTTCATCATGAGGATCATCCGCAAGCTTAGCCGACACATCGAGCAACTGTTGTTCCCAATATTGCACATCGGCAAAAGCCTTCTGAATTTCCACCGCTAAACTGTCATCGCCTAAATTAATGTCCTGTTGTAAATAGCCGATTGTAGTGGCACTGTCTTTTATAATTTGACCTTCATCATAATCTTCAATGCCCAACAGGCATTTCATGAGCGTTGATTTGCCGGCTCCGTTAGGTCCTACCAAGCCGACTCGCTCACCATGTTTTATTTCAAAGGATACTTTGTTAAACACTTGAAGCACGCCAAATGATTTACTTAATCCTATTACGCGGATTTGTTCCATCCTCTAAGCCTCCGTTCATCTATATACCTTTTTATTATATCATAGAGAGTCGGTGCTTGGCGCCTCCACAGTGTCAGCTTTTACAAAAATACACAATTCCACACTGTCTTTTGTTTTACGGGCGTGTTGAAATAATTTTCCCAATAAGGGAATATCGCCGAGGAGCGGTATTTTTGAAAACTGTTTCCCTTCCCGATTATCCATGAGACCGCCGATAACAAGGATTTCGCCGGGCTGTAAATGAACACGCGTATGAGCTTCTCTGGTCGTTATGCGATATGCCTTCAATTCCGATACCATGGCCGGACTGCTTACTTCCGCATGAATATCGGCTTCAATACTGTTATCTTCAGTCACAAAGGGCGTACAAGTGAGACGTATCCCCGATTCTTCATAACGAGTAGTTGTCCGACTCTCCGTACCGTCTTTCACTTCCTCTAAAACAGGGATTCGGTCCCCTATGAGGATTTTCGCTTCTTCGCCGTTGACGGCCATAATCGACGGTCTGGCAATTAAAACAGTCTTATTATTGGTTTCCTGTGCGCTTAATTCCGGCTTAAACCAAAAGGTATACGGACTCCCTTCCGGTGCACGACCGAACTGAATCCCCCCGTAAGAATCGGTATCATCTTTATTTCGTCCCGTCAAACTTTGCCACGACCACTGAATCCCTGTTTCTTTTACAAAATTATGTTCAATCGCCACAACAGCCACTTCTAAGCGAATTTGTTTCGGGCTCATATCCAGCGAAGGCAAAATATCATGAACCTGCCGCAATTGAAGGGCCGTACCGTACACCATGACTTGATTACTCCCTTTTACCACCTTAATATTCTTTTCCGGTACGATAGCCGTCAAAGCATCCCCCAAAGCCACCGGAGAGATATGTTTTGGCGTTATTACTTCGGCTACCCGGGCATCCTTATCCCCCATGCCCCGTCCGTCTACAATCCATAACCCCTTATCTTCGTGCAAACTGAAATGTTTAATCGCCGCCAAACGTTGCAACGCGGCAATCCCATTTGTTTCATTAAGACGGATCGACACAGTTCCTTCCAACGTTTCCGTACCGGTAATGGGAATACCTTCACTGCGCGCTATCGACTGAACCAAACTGCTTAAATTACTGTTATTGACAGTCATTGATAAAGCCGACACCGATTCACCGCAAAGCTGAAAAGAACTTATTATTGCCACCATAGTTAAAACTCTTACTATGTTTAAAACCATTGAATTTTTTTGAACACTCATCATTACTAATCCCTTACTTCGGTCAATAAACCTACCCTTATTTTTCAATTAACCCACTCTTATTTAATCAATCTAATTTTATTTTTCAATCAACCTGATCTTATTCTTCGATCAGTCTAATCTTCGCCTTCAATCAACATATAGCCAGCGAGTAGCGCCAGAGTCGCTTATTAATACAGCCCCGGCCGTTATCTGTTGTACCGTAACCCCTGACGGTCCTTCCCCGATGCCGTAACAGCCCTCACCGCCGGCACTGCTTAAGATGACCATCGGCGATGATCCGGTAATAATGCCCGTAACCTTTATATCATCCCCGGATTTCGGTACAGCCGCATCCCCACCGCCACTGCCGACGTATATGGAATTGTGGCTTCTCCGGCCGAAGCTGCGGCCGGTATTATCCGAATAACCGCTACTAATACTAGTACTGCCATATGGAGCATTCCCGCTTCCCCCGGATGTATTACGTCTGTCCGCGGTATTCGTTGTGCCAACTATTCGGTTGGTGGCACTTTCCCCTGCTGCCGTCATATCCGCATTCAGTAAAGGATGAGTAAACGGATTATCTAAAGGGTGCCCTCTTAAAGCAGCGGTTAAACTCATGACCGGGGGCGCAAGCACTTCATTATCGCCGGACTTAGTATTTCCCTTTCTCCCGTCATCCGTTAATGTCTTCTTACCATCCGCTAAAGTGCGATAAGAATTGCCCGCAATCGCTCCGCCACGTCCATTTTTATCATCGGAGTTCATAGCTCCGGAATGCCCTCTGTCAACTTCACGAGATTCCGCCAAGTCACTGACCTTGGTCCATTGCGAGGTATATAAACCATACAGACAAACGAGGCAAAATAAAAAGACCGCCCCGTACAAGAGGCGACCTTTCTTAATTAACAAATTTCGCATTTCTTGCAGAGACAGTCTATTCATAATATCACAGTCCTTTATTCTTTTGTATAACCGTTTGGATGATTTTTATGCCATTGCCAAGCATCCCCGATAACCTGAGATACTTCGCTGTGTGTCGGCTTCCATCCCAAAACAGTCCGGGCCTTTTCCGAAGACGCAATCAATGTCCCCGGATCACCGGCACGACGTTCGCCGATAGCTACAGGAAAATCCACGCCTGTGACAGACTTTGTAGTATCAACAATTTCTTTAACGCTGAAACCGTTGCCGGTTCCCAAATTAAAGTAATTGGATTCACCGCCGTCGCGCAAATATTCCATACTTAAAATATGAGCCGATGCCAAATCGGTTACATGAATATAATCACGTACACAAGTACCGTCAGCCGTATCATAATCGGTACCGAAAATCGTAATATTGGCACGTTTACCCAAAGCGGCTTCCAAAATAAGCGGAATCAAATGAGTTTCCGGTGTATGATCTTCACCGATTTCACCGCTTTGATCGGCACCGGCTGCGTTAAAGTAACGCAAAGCTACATAACGCAAACCGTAAATATCACTGTAATCACGCAACATCTGTTCAATCATGAGTTTTGTACGACCGTAAACATTGGTTGGTGCCAAACGGGCATCTTCTTTAATAGGTACCACTTCAGGTTCACCGTAAACGGCAGCCGTAGAGGAAAATACAAAATATTTTACGCCGGCTTTGCGCACCGATTCAATGAGTCGGAAGGATCCTACCACATTGTTTTCATAATAAATCATCGGGTTTACCATAGATTCACCCACTTGAGAGTGTGCCGCAAAGTGCATAACGCCTTCAATGCCTTTAGCTTTTAAAATGTCGGCTAAACCCGCATCAGCGATGTCCATGTTAATAAACTCAACACCTTCAGGCAATGATTCTACATGACCGCGCGATAAATTATCCAAAACAATCGGTGTATGCCCTGCTTTTTGCAAAGCACGAACCGTATGACTGCCGATATAGCCGGCCCCACCGGTAACTAAAATTTTCATAATAATCCTCCCTAAACCCAAATGCAGATTTTCATTTGATTCTCAAGCTGTACCTTATTTTTCCGCTTGATGCGCCGCCAATTTAGGTCCCAATAATTTTTTGTACACTTCAACACCCGGTTGATTGAACGCATCTACACCGGCCAATTGACCTTCATAGAAAATAGCCCAGCAAAGCATGAACATAAATTCACCTAAATGGAAGGCCGATAAAGTCGGTAACTCATAGGTCACATTAAAGCGTTTATCGCCTGTTAAAGCTTCACTATTGGCTTCTAAAGCGGTATTTAAAATAACCCCAAGATCCAAACCGCTGAATGCTTTAAGAGGTTTATATTCATCATAAGTATGCGGTACAACTGCCTCAGTACCCCAATCTTTTACTTTCACAAACGATACGATTTTGTTCAAACGGCCTTCTTGATGTTCCTGCGTTTGAGCATGCATATCCGTCGTCCCCACGGCTACCACCGGCGTACGACCGTAACGACCGTCGGTTTTCGGCTGATGTTTGCCCAATGATTCAGCCAAGAGCTGTACATACCATTCAGACAAGGATTTTAAAGAATCGCCGTAAGGCATCATGATTTCAATGATTCGACCGTATTTTTCGGCGGCAATATATTTTAATACCGCATTTAACAAGGCCGGATTTTTAAGTGGGTCACCGCCTTGGCAGGCTTCATCCATGGCTTTGGCACCATTTAAAAATTCACGAATATTAAAACCTACAACGGCGCCAATAATAAGACCTACTTCCGTAAATACGGAAAAACGTCCGCCCACACCGTCAGGTACGGCAAAGGTAGGCCAATTCTGTTGAACAGCCAATTTATGAAGCAATGTTTCCTTATCATCGGTACGAGGATCGGTAACGGCTACCACTTCCACACCAATACCGGCCTCTTGCAAAGCTTTCTGTACAACCATAAAGTTGGACATCGGTTCAATGGTTGAACCGGACTTGGAAATCAAAATGAGCATAACCGTATATGGTGCACCTTTATGAGCGGCACTGCGTTTTAACGTTGCAATTAATTCATTAGTGCGAAGCGGATCCACATTGTTACCGCTGGAATATAATTTCGGATAGCCGTCACGTTCAGCTTCGGACTTCTGATTCCAAAATTCACCGCAGTGAACATCAAACAGTACCTTACCGCCCAAATAAGAGCCGCCGATACCAAAACTTACAACAGCATCCACTTTTTCTTTAGCATGTCGGCCTAAATCTTCCAAACGCTTTAACACCGTTTCATTATTGAGATTTTTATCTTCAATATACGGAAGTTGTGGGAATAATACGGCTTCAGGCTGACCGTCTTTAGACAAATGACCGTCCACAATACCGGTGGAACGAACACGAACGGCCGCTTTTACAGCGCCGGCAATAGAATCAAAATAAGTATGAACATCAGCTTCAGTTACACCCCAAGATGTAAACAAGTTTGTATAATCAAATGTAAAACCGGATGGTAAAATGATTTTTTTCATTGAAACTCCTCCTTTTAATCACTCTTTTTATTGTACCTTGCTCACATTCATGACGCAATAGAAAAACCGAAGAGTGCCATACATTTTATTCATAACTCAATCAACTTTGTCGTGCCTGCTTTAGCCAGGGCATCTGCTTTTTCATTGTAGGCAACGCCCGTATGGGCTACCACCTTGTGAAAGACCGTCTTAATCTGACGGCGACTGTTCAACATAAACTCCGCATAATATTGGGTAAGCGGATTATTGGCCTTCCAACGCCCCGTGGCCCACATTTCAATACCCATATAATCGTAATAAATATGGATTTCTTTGGCCTGCTTGGCTACCGCGGCCTCAATGACATGCATGGCCCCCAAAAGTTCACCGGCTACATTCCAATAAGCGGTGTACATCGGCTTATCCGTACCGAATGAAAACGTTTCTTCTTGCCCCTCATAAAACAATATGCCACCGGTACCTACCACATTATTTGTTTTGTCAAAACTCCCATCAATAAAGGCTACCGCACTTTTTGGTCCCAAATCAGCCAAGATGGCCGCCATATCATCGGAAGCATCGGTTATATCGTTTTGAACACTTGAAGTCACTTTGCGACGACGCGGCGTACGTCGTTTGCTGGCCTTAGCCGTAGCTAAATACTCCTCCATAGACATACCTTTAATCGGTGCAATGTCTTCCTGCATGAAGGCTTCCGCCTCCTGTTTTGACATAAACGATTTGTAAACAGCTCCACCATAGCCTTTTACCTGGCGCTCGCAAGCAGCCCAAGAATCATAAATTCCCCGCACTCTCCCCGCTCTGACGGCATAATACTTTTTACCCATATAAGCTCCTTATTCTAGAATAACTGTAATCAGTTCATTGTTAACGGTTCGAACTGAGCATCTACTACGGACTGCAAATCCTTCGGATTCACTTTAATCTGCATACCGCGTAAACCGGCACTCACATAAATTTGATCAAACGTTGCCATGGTAGCATCAAAATAGGTGGGAAATAGCTTTTTCATCCCCACCGGTGAACAGCCGCCTCGCAAATAACCGGTAAGCCCCAATAAATCTTTGACTGCGATTAACTCCACCGATTTATTGCCACTCACCCGTGCGGCCTGCTTAAGATCCAATTCGGCTGCTACCGGAATACAAAACACCACCGGGCCCGTCACATTACCCTTACCGACCAACGTTTTAAAAACTTGTGCTTCCGGCAAGTGCAATTCTTCCGCTACATGGACACCAGCACCGCGGCCTTCTTCCCATTCATAGGCCAATACCTCATACCCGATTTTATGCGTGTCCAACATGCGCATAGCGTTTGTTTTTTTATGCTCTTTCTTACTCACGTTCATCGTTCCTTTTATATTTTACTACAGTTTCATTTAAAATTTTACTACAATTCAGCTGAAAAACAGCTGAATATTTATGAAATCTTTCGCATTATAAATCAACTTTTATGATGATTAACGATTATTTATTCATATTTTAATATATTATTACTTATTCAAAATTTTACTTATATTTTTGAGCTCAATCCTTAAAGTCCCATCCGGATTCGTTACAATTTCAATAAAATCACTATTTTTCATGTATTCTACAGGAAAGCTGATTTCAATGCCCGTGTCGGTTTTAATCTTATGTTTTTCCCCCACTTTGGCGGCAAATTCACGATTCACCGGCAAAGGCCGCAACATATCCTGCTCAGCCAAAGCCTTCTTAGCCGCTTCTTTTTGTTGCGGTTGATTGGCAAACACCGTATCCACAATGGTTTCCGGATTTAACGTGTCCGATACTTCCGCATTTTTAGAAATCATGGAACGAACTTTCACCAATTCTTCCACGCCGTCGCCTTCATGTGCTTTTGCCACTTTATCCACAATTCGGCGAACTTTCGCCACCGTATCGCGAGATGAAGGATTCGTCCCTATTTGCAATACTTTATCACCTAAAATATAAACAGCTTCACCGTCATATTCCCCTTTGTGTTCAAACAGGCGTACTGAAAAATCTTCCAGATCAATGGCACAAAAGGACCGCAATTTTTGGGTGGGACTCGGCAAAACAGCACGATTCGGAATCAATTCGGTGGTTAAGGAGCCGTCTTCCTCGTTAAACAGTTGATGCGTATACGCATCATGAGCCTGACAGAGCAAAATACACAAATAGCGATGATTTTCGGCAGCTTCACAAATAATGGTATCAATAATCACAGGATCTGTGGCCTGTTTCATATAATTAAAGATAGTTTCACCTAGCTCTTTGCCGACTTTCGTAATATCCGTAAGGCCGTCACGGTATTGCACCAATAATTGGCCTAAATGACTTGTTTCATTTAAATAACCGGTTCTGAGTCCCGGATCTTTAATGCCCTTCATAACATGAGCGCTCACATAGTCCTGTAAAGCCTCCTCGCCCATATTTAATTCATTTTCCGAATATACCGCCAATGACGATGAAAAATCCAAAATCTGTAAAACTGCACGATTGATTTGCATAGCTGCTCCTTAGATGGATAAAAAAGTGTCTTGCCTCGCATTAACAACACGAAAACAAGACACTCCAACGATATTAACACATTTTACAATGCATATGATTAATTTATAACCGGTTCTATCCGCATCACCGATAGATCACCGAATGTCTGCACCGCTTTTATAAACGGTTCAGTTCACACGCAACAATTAGCCCTGTACGTATGGTCCGAATAAGCCGGCAAACAAATGAGAGCCTTTCTTGCCCAAAATAGCGGCACAAAGCGATGCCAACGCACCGATGAAGGCTATAATCAACGCATTACTTGCCGTCACATTATAGGAATATGCCACATACGCCTGTATCAGCGTCAAGACGAAATACACAATGGATAAATAAATTTTGAATTTCATTACCGGTGCTGTCGTTGTTTTATAACGAAGTTTACCGCCGATGTAACCGGAAATACCGCCGATTAATACCAATAAAGGCATTACTAAGCATACCAACATAGTGAAATCGAATAAACGAAATGCCAAGCTGTAAGGTACGATTAAACCCAAAATAGGCAAGCCTACCGTCATAGCGGAACCGGCGATTGGGAAATGTACCGCAATCGGATGTAAATGTAAATCTAATAAACGTTTACGAGTAGGATTCAATTTGCGTGGCGTATATTCTGCCCAAACAGTTTTTGGAAAACCGCAAGCCGGACATGGTTGGTCTGCTTTATCGGCCGTTTCAATATAACCGCACACACGACAAATTATGTATTGAATCTTTTTTTCTTCTTGTTTTTTGGTCTCCATTTCAATCTCCTCACAAAAACAAATACTTCTCTTCCCATTGTACCACAATCTCTAATTATCCGACTATAACAAATCAATCATCAATAATTACATTTTGTTATGGAAGTATTTGTAAGTTGCTGTCAATCCGTCAGCCAGTTTGGTTTTAGCTGAAAAACCTAACTCATTTATCATTTTTTTTGTACTTAATAAAGAGTGTTTTATATCCCCTTTACGTGCCTCTTCATAGTGTACATCAAAGGTATGGTTTACTAATTTCTTAAACTGCGCAACCAATTCGTTCAGCGAAGTTCCGACTTCCGTACTTACATTAATTACACCAACAAGGTCAGGTTTATCGAGAGCTTTCAAATTAGCCGCCACCACGTCGTCTACATAAACAAAATCTCGGGTCTGTTCACCATCACCGAAAATGCTGATATCCTTATGAGCCTGTAAACGTTCACAGAAAATGCTGATTACTCCGCCTTCACCGCCATTGCCTTGGCGCGGGCCGTATACATTGGCATAGCGGAAGCAAATATAAGGTAAACCGAAGGCTTCGTGATAAATACGCAAATAACTTTCCGTGGTCAATTTGGTCAGTCCGTAAAACGACGACGGCTGCCCGGTCATCGTTTCCGTAAGCGGTAAGGTAGCCAAATCACCATATACGGCGGCCGAAGAAGGCATGATAATCTTTTTGACGGAAGCTTCACGGCAAGCATTCAACACATTAATGAGTCCCAATAAATTAACATCACAATCAAAGGCCGGATCTTCCATAGAGGCCGGCACCATAGTTTGAGCCGCTTCATGGAATACATAGTCCGGTTTGAATTCAACCAATGTCTTACTGAAAACTTTATCGCGAATATCCATTTCCAAAAATTGAGCTTTTGGATTCACAAAATCGCGACAGCCGGTGCTCAAATTATCAATTACCAATACCTTATGACCTTGCTCGATAAGTGCATCTACAAGATGTGATCCGATAAAGCCGGCTCCGCCGGTTACGCAAATATTCATTACACTACCTCACTTCGCTTTGACAAACGAAATATAAATAAGTCCCAATACAAAACCGATAGCCGAAGGTACTACCCAGCCCATGCCCAAATCAAAAAACGGCAAAGCTTTATATAATCCCAAGGTTTGCTGTACCCACACCGCATTCCCCATAAATTCAGGCAATGTGTTAAGAGCATCACCGATGGCTGCAAGCAAGGCAAACAATGTAGTGCTCAAATAAACAGCTTGACGTCCTTTAAAAACAGGAGCCAAGAATGTAAGTAAAATAATAGTAATCGTCAACGGATACAATAACATCAAAATAGGAATTGCCAACGAAATAATTTGAGTCAACCCTACATTGCCGATTAAGAACGAAACAATGGCAAAAGTATAGGCATATTTTTTATAGCTCACAGAATTCGGGAACAAATCAACAAAAGTTTCCGAACACGAGCAAATAAGGCCTACGGCCGTTTTCAAACAAGCCAAAGTAACGGTAATGGCCAATAATACGGCCCCTACGGATCCGAAATAGTAGTTAGCAATCTGGGCTAAAGCAATACCGCCATTAGCCGACAGAGCAAACACACCAAGACTGGAAGCCCCTACATAGGCCAGGAAAGCATAGATAATAACCATCAAAACTACCGCTACAATACCGGCTTTAACCATGCCGGCTGCAATATCTTTAGGTTCTGTAACACCTACGCTCTGCAAAGCACGAACCACGATAATACCAAAAGCCAAGGCGGCCAAGGCATCCATCGTATTATACCCTTCCGTGAAGCCCTTGAAGAACGGCATTGTCAAATAATCACCGCTGACCGGTGCCGTTGCTACGGACCCCATCGGATTAACCAAGGCTACTATCAAAAGAATGGCTAAAAACACTAAAAACAGAGGATTTAATATTTTGCCGATATACGTCATGAGTTTGCCCGGATTCATAGAGAAAAACAGGCCCAACGCGAAAAATACGAATGTAAATACGGCTAAAGCCATGGTCTGCATATCATCACCGATATACGGCGCCAAACCGATTTGGTATGAAACGGTAGCCGTACGCGGTAAAGCAAAAGCCGGCCCGATTGTTAAATACAAAAGAATGGTAAATAATTTGGCATAAGTCGGATGAACGCGCGATGCCAAATCAAATAACCCGTTGCTCTGCGAAATACCGATAGCAACTACACCCAAGAACGGCAAACCGATAGCCGTAATCAAGAAACCGATTGTGGCCGGCCACATATCAGCCCCTGCTTCCTGCCCCATATGAACCGGAAAAATAAGATTACCGGCACCGAAAAACATGCCGAACAACATTGAGCCGATAACAATGGCAGAACTTAATGATAATTTCCCCTGCAAAATAATACCCTCCTACCGAATGGTTTTAACCATTACACTACAAAAATTTAATACAACCGCCGGTACTGCTTAACGGCCACCTTCAATGGTAGCACGCTTTTCATCTTTAGACAAACGGAAAAAGCGATAAACTTCGGCCGCCGCCTTTTGATTCATGCCCGGCACGGCCGCCAATTCCTCTTCCGTTGCGGCTTTAATACCTTCCAAATTCCCGAAAGCCTGCCACAGGGCTTTGCGTCGTTTCAGCCCGATACCTTCAATATAATCCAAAATAGATTCCAAATTACGCTTACCACGCAACTTGCGATGATAGGTAATGGCAAAACGATGCGCTTCATCACGAATTTGTTGCAACAACTGTAATTCCGGCGAATGATGTGACAAAATAATACTTTCCGACTGTCCTTCCACAAAAACTTCTTCAATTCGCTTAGCCAGTGAAATAACAGGCACATCAGTTACGCCCACAGCACGAATCAACGGTAACGCCGCATTAAGCTGACCTTTACCGCCATCGATGATAATCAAGTCAGGCATAGGCCAATCGGTTTCATTACCGTAACGACGCTCCATGATTTCCGCCATGGATTTAAAATCATCCGGTTTGCCTTGCACGGTTTTTAATTTGAAACGACGATATTCCTTCTTAGCCGGTTTACCGTCTTCAAACACAACCATGGAGGCCACCGTTTCACTGCCCTGCGTATGGGAAATATCAAAACATTCCATACGTTCCGGCAACCGCGGTAAATCGAGAACTTCCGCCAATTTCTTGACGGCTCCGCCGCTTTTATCCAGATCATACTGCCACTGGCGACGCCGTTCTGCCAAAAAGTTCTGCGCATTTTCGGCTGCCATTTTAATCAAATCATGCTTATAACCGCGTTGCGGCACGGATACTTCTACATTTTGCCCCTTCATTTCGGTGAACCATTTTGCAAAGAGCTCCCGTTCCTCCGTTTCATAAGGCAACAAAACTTCCTTCGGCACAAAGGTTGTACCGCCGTAATATTGTTTAATAAACTCCGTCATCACCGTTGAGGCATCATCACCTTCATTTTTAATGAAAAAGTTTTCACGCCCCAACATACGTCCCGAACGAATAAAGAATACCTGCACACAGGCCATGAGCCCTTCCATGGCAATGCCCACCACATCGATATCGCCGCGCTGTGTTACCATGCGCTGTTTTTCACGGAGCTTTTCCAAAGCCTGCAATTGATCGCGAAGTTGGGCTGCTTTTTCAAAATCCAACTCTTCCGCGGCCGCTTCCATTTGAGTTTTTAACTCGCCTAAGAGCGGAATCGGCTTACCTTCCAACACCTGAACAATCTGATCGATATAAGTTCGATATTTTTCCGGTGATACCAAGCCCTGACACGGTGCCTCACAATACCCTAAATGATATTGCAAACAAGGTCGCGGCACATTCATATTGGAGCAGGTGCGAAGAGGAAAATGACGACGGAACAATTTTAACGTTTGATGTACCGCCGTCACATCCGTGAACGGACCGAAATACTTGGCCCCGTCACGCACCATACGCCGTACCATGAGCACCCGCGGATATTCTTCCTGCACGGTTACCTTCACATACGGATAAGTTTTATCATCGCGAAGCATAATATTATACTTCGGATGATGCTCTTTAATGAGCGTATTTTCCAAAATTAAGGCTTCCATTTCCGTCTTGGTCTGAATGACCTCCACATCAACGGCTCGGCGCATCATGGCCGTCACCTTCGGCGCCCGGTTAATGTCATTGCGGACATAAGAACGGACGCGATTGCGAAGATTAACGGCTTTCCCCACATAAATAATGCGCTTATACTGATCGCGCCACAAATAAACACCCGGTGTGGTCGGCAGATGGCTAATTTTCTCCAATACTTCTTGCGTAACCATTATTGACCTGCCTTTTTAGCGGCATCCATAAAACGCTTTGTTTTCGCCAATACAGGTGCCAAGAATTTGCCGGTGTAACTTGCCGGCATTTTGGCAATCTGTTCCGGCGTACCGGTACCGACGATGGTACCGCCGCTCACGCCCCCTTCGGGGCCTAAATCGATGATATGGTCCGCCGTTTTAATAACGTCCAGATTATGCTCGATAACAACGACCGTATCGCCTGCATCAACCAACTTTTGCAATACATCGAGAAGCTTGCGAATATCTTCCGCATGTAAGCCCGTAGTCGGTTCATCCAAAATATACAGAGTTTTACCCGTGCTGCGACGAGCCAATTCGGTTGCTAACTTCACGCGCTGAGCTTCACCGCCCGACAAAGTAGTAGCCGGCTGACCCAAACGGATGTAGCCCAAACCTACCTGTTGCAAAGTTTCCAATTTTCGATGGATTTTCGGAATTGATTTGAAAAACTCAACCGCATCATCCACTACCATGTCCAATACATCGGCAATCGATTTGCCTTTATATTTAACTTCCAAAGTTTCCCGGTTATAACGAGCTCCCTTGCAGACTTCACAAGGCACGTATACATCCGGCAAGAAGTGCATTTCAATTTTAATGATACCGTCACCGCGACAGGCCTCACAACGACCGCCGCGCACGTTAAAACTGAAACGGCCCTGTTTATAACCGCGCATTTTAGCTTCCGGCGTCTGGCTGTACAATTCACGAATAGAATCAAACACACCGGTATAGGTAGCCGGATTGGAACGCGGTGTACGTCCGATCGGGCTCTGATCAATATTAATGATTTTATCAATATATTCAGTACCGCGTATTTCTTTATGCGCACCAACCTTATGGTATGAGCGATAAAGATGGTTAGCCATGCCTTTGTAAAGGATTTCATTAATCAAAGTAGACTTACCGGAGCCGCTTACACCGGTGACAACCGTGAATACGCCTAACGGGAACTTAACATTAATATTCTTTAAGTTATTTTCCGAAGCGTCGCGAATTTCCAACACATTACCGTTTGACTTGCGCCTGGTTGCCGGCAATGGAATAAATTTACGGCCGCTCAAATACTGACCGGTAATCGAGTTTTCATTGGCCATTACTTCCTGTGCGGTCCCTTGGGCGATGATTTCACCGCCGTGTTCACCGGCTCCCGGACCGATATCCACTAAATAATCAGCAGCCAACATGGTATCTTCGTCATGTTCAACAACGAGCAAAGTATTGCCTAAATCACGAAGACCTTTCAAGGTTTCAATCAAGCGATCATTATCACGTTGATGTAACCCGATGGACGGTTCGTCAAGGATATATAAAACGCCTACCAAACCGGAGCCGATTTGAGTAGCCAAACGAATACGCTGTGCTTCACCGCCCGACAAAGTACCGGCATTACGGCTCATGGTAAGATAATCAAGACCTACATTATTGAGGAACATGAGACGGGCTTTGATTTCTTTTAAAATCTGATTCCCGATAAATTGTTCACGTTCCGTCAACGGTACTGTATCAAAGAAATCGACGGCATCACTGATGGTAAGCTGCGTCACTTCATTGATGTTTTTATCACCTACGCGAACAGCCAAGGCTTCCGGTTTTAAACGGGCACCGCCACAAGTCTTACAAGGTTTAATGGACATGAATTCTTCAAAAGCTTCACGCATGGAATCAGTCGTTGCCTCGCTGTGACGACGTTTTACCATCGGCAAAATGCCTTCATATTCCGTGTGGAATGTCTTAATTTCGCCGCGCATATTTTCATAATCAAAGGTTACCTTATCGGTAGTCCCGTTCATTACCATTTGTTGTAATTTCTTCGGCAATTCATTATAAGTGGCCGATAAGTCATACCCATGAGCCTTCAACAAGCCTTCCAACTGACGCATAAACCAGGCATTCGGATTAGAGCTTAACGGTAAAACCGCACCATCCGCAAAAGATACATCGCCGTCCGGAATCACGCGTTCTTCGTCGACTTCCATGGTACTGCCGATGCCCAAACAAGCCGGACAAGCACCAAACGGACTGTTAAACGAGAACATACGCGGTTCAATAGCCGGCAAGGAAATATGACAATCAGGGCAGGCAAAATGTTGACTGTACATGTGCGACGGTCCGTCTATTTCCTGTACCACTACAATACCTTCGCCCCATTTGGCCGCCGTTTCCATGGAATCGGACAGACGACTTTCAATGCCTTCTTTGACAACCAAACGGTCGATAACAATTTCCAAATCATGTTTTTTAGTTTTAGCCAGTTCAATATCCTCATCCAAGGTACGGATTTCACCGTCAACGCGTACACGGGCAAACCCTTCTTTGCGAAGACGTTCCAATAACTGCTTATGTTCCCCTTTTTTACCGCGCAATAAAGGAGCCATAATGAGCAATTTGGTCCGTTCCGGCAAGGTCATCACATCATCGGTCATCTGCTCGATAGACTGCTGTGAAATCGGCTTACCGCACTGTGGGCAATACGCATGACCTACCCGAGCAAACAACAATCGCAAATAGTCATATATTTCCGTCACCGTACCCACCGTAGAACGAGGATTACGACTGGTTGTTTTCTGATCAATAGAGATAGCCGGCGATAAACCTTCGATATAATCCACATCTGGTTTATCCATTTGCCCCAAAAACTGGCGGGCATAGGCCGACAAAGATTCTACATAACGTCGCTGCCCTTCCGCATAAATCGTATCGAAAGCGAGCGACGATTTGCCGGAGCCGCTAAGCCCTGTAATGACAATAAATTTGTCACGTGGCAAAGCCACATCTATATTTTTAAGGTTATGCTGGCGCGCCCCTTTTACTATAATTTCTTCTTTCACGATAACCTCCCGATTATCCAACAGAGTATTAATATATCGTGTATTTTATTATTCGGCCGGAGCCAAACAGTCAATCATTAACAAACGAATATCAGTTAGTCAGCTGACAAACTATTGTTAATTAACGGAGAAATAGGCAAGACAGAATGCCTTGCCCATAGTTCCTATTTTTTGCGACGTACATCCTGTAAATCAGACAATTGTTGTCTCAAAATACCAAGTTCATCACGAAGTTCGGCCGCTTTTTCAAATTCCAATTGTTTAGCCGCCGCCTTCATGAGACGCGTGGTTTCTTCAATTTTATTAAATACATCTTCGACGGTTAATTCAGGTGTAGCTTCATACGCAGCCGTACCGTCTGCCACAGCCTTAACGCCTTTGGCCTTGCCGGTTGCTTTAGCACCGGTCTTAGTGCCCGCTTTACCGCTCGTTTTAGCGGCACTGCGTTTCTTGGCCGATGCTACAGCTGCTGCCGCATCATCATCAACAGCCTTACCGCGACCGGAACGTTTGGCACCGCTTTTGCTATCGCTGTTGCCGCCCGTCTCTTCTTCCAATTTAGTTAATTCAATTAATTCTTTAACTTCTTTACGAATGGATTTCGGCGTAATATTGTGTTCCTTATTATAAGCACTCTGCACTTCACGACGGCGTTCCGTTTCAGTGATGGCCCGGTCCATAGAACCCGTAATGCGGTCCGCATACATAATAACGCGACCGTTTTCATTACGAGCAGCACGACCGATTGTCTGAATCAAGGACGTATCACTGCGCAAGAAACCTTCTTTATCCGCATCCAGAATGGCAACCAAGGATACTTCCGGCATATCAAGTCCTTCACGAAGCAAGTTAATCCCTACGAGGACGTCAAAAACACCGGCTCTGAGGTCACGGATTATATCGGCACGCTCAATGGTAGCAATATCGGAATGCAAATAGCGTACGCGAACACCCACTTCTTTGAGGAATTCCGTTAAATCTTCCGCCATTTTCTTCGTTAAAGTTGTTACGAGCACGCGTTCATTCTTAGCGGCCCGTTGTTTGATTTCACCCAACAGATCATCCATTTGGCCTTTAATCGGGCGCACTTCAATAAGCGGATCCAAAAGACCGGTAGGGCGAATAATCTGTTCCGCAATATTGGTTTGCACTTCCATTTCATACGGTCCCGGCGTAGCCGATACGTAAACAATCTGATTAATTCGTTCTTGGAATTCTTCAAATTTCAACGGACGGTTATCCAAAGCCGACGGCAAACGGAAACCATACTCGATTAAGTTTTCTTTACGAGCCCGGTCACCGTTGTACATAGCACGCAACTGCGGAATCGTTACATGCGATTCATCAATTAAAATCAGGAAATCATCCGGAAAATAATCGATTAAAGTATACGGCGCTTCACCCGGTTGGCGGTTAGATAACAAGCGGGAATAGTTTTCAATGCCCGAGCAATATCCCATTTCCTGCATCATTTCGATATCATAACGGGTACGCTGTTCCAAACGCTGTGCTTCAAGCAAACGATCTCTCGATTTTAAGAAATCCAATTGTTCCGCCAATTCCGCTTCAATACGTTCAATCGCAAGTTGCAGTTTGTCACGGGTCGTTACATAGTGAGAGGCCGGGTAAATGGCCACATGCTTGCGTTCCGTAATCACTTCACCGGTCAGTACATCCACTTCGGCCAAACGGTCGATTTCATCACCGAACAATTCAATGCGAACTACCCGTTCACTGTTGGCGGCCGGGAATACTTCAATCGTATCGCCATGCACGCGGAAGGTACCGCGAGTGAAGTTAATATCATTGCGAGTATACTGAATATCCACCAATTTTTTCAAAATATCATCACGGCTTCGTTCTTGCCCCAAACGCAAGGATACTACCAAGTCGCTGTAGTCTTCCGGGTCACCTAAACCGTAAATACAGCTTACGGAAGCCACTATAATCACATCACGACGCTCAAATAAACTCATTGTCGCAGAGTGACGCAATTTATCGATTTCATCATTAATGGATGCATCTTTCTCAATGTATGTATCCGTCGACGCAATATAGGCTTCCGGTTGGTAAAAATCATAGTAAGACACAAAATATTCCACCGCATTATTTGGAAAAAAGCTCTTAAACTCACTGCATAATTGCGCGGCCAAGGTTTTATTGTGGGCAATAACCAATGTCGGCTTCTGTACCCCTTCAATCAACTTAGCCATCGTATATGTTTTACCCGTACCGGTAGCTCCCAGTAAAACCTGGGCCCAATCGCCGTTATTAACGCCCTGCACCAACGACTGAATGGCGGCCGGCTGGTCACCCATCGGCTGAAACGGTGCCTCTACCTTGAAGGGTGTCATATTGCCTTCGTAATTACGATGAATATTAGGATGTGCCATATTATTTACCTTCTTCGCTCATAAGGCGAGCCGCTTCAGCCTCGGCCATAGCCGCTTCTTCCGCTCTTACCTGTTCAATATGTGCTTGCAAGCGTTTCTTTTCTTCTTCATTCATCTCCGTACGCTTACCGTCTTCTGCCTGGATTGGTGTATCTACACCTTCCAAAACTTCAATCAATAAGGCCACGGCACGTTTATCAAGCCCTTCTTTGGCGGCCACTTCCGTAGGTAAAATCCATTCTTCCGGTGTAAAATGATCGATACGATCATTTAATTGATTCCAATTCTGAAGCATCAAGCGTGTTACGGGGCGATACATTTCATTGCCGATATACGCCAATAAATCGCCAAGCGTGTCCATAGCCTCAGCCGGTGCGCCATAGTGATTAGCTATATTTTCAACCCGCGCATACGCTACCATTTCTGCGCGACTCATTTGATTATTCATTTGTACTCATTCCTTTATCAAACAAGGCATTGGCAAATTCTTTCGCATTGAAAGGTTTTAAATCATCGATTTTTTCGCCGATGCCAATCCAACGAACCGGAACCCCCAGTTCCTCTTTAATCGAAATTACGACGCCCCCTTTGGCGGTGCCGTCTAATTTAGTGACAATAATGCCGGTAATCGGTACAGCCTGACCGAATAACTTCGCCTGACTCACCGCGTTCTGACCGGTTGTACCATCCAAAATCAACAAAGTCTGATGCGGTGCTCCCGGTACCTGACGATCTGCTACACGACCGATTTTTTTCAATTCTTCCATTAAATTGGTCTTCGTATGCAGACGTCCGGCCGTATCGATAATAACAATATCCGCATTACGAGCTTTGGCCGATGCCAACGCATCGAACACAACGGCTGCCGGATCGGCCCCTTCCTGATGTTTTACAATAGGTACACCGGCGCGTTCCGCCCAGATAGTAAGCTGTTCCGACGCAGCAGCGCGGAACGTATCGGCCGCCGCCAACAGCACACTTTTACCTTCTTCTTTGTAATAATGAGCCAATTTAGCAATAGTCGTAGTCTTACCTACACCGTTAACCCCTACAACCAAAATAACTTCCGGCGAATGCATTTCCAAAGTTTCTTCCTGATCTTCCAATAACTTGGTAATGTAGGCCTCAATGTAGTTCATGACTTCATTGGTATGATTAATTTCGCCTTCCGTTACACCGCGGCGGATTTCTTTCATCAAAAGTTCCGTCGTTTTACTGCCCAAATCGGCGGTAATCATGGCTACTTCCAAATCATCAAGGAAATCATCATCAATTTTGGCATAGCCGATAATTACCGTTTCAATGGCTTCCGATAACTTCTTTTTCGTCTTATCTAAGGCATCACCGAAACCGAGAAACTTTTTGGTTTTATTCCAAAAACTCATTACATATCCTCCTCTATTTCATCAAAGGCTACTGTTAACAATCGTGAAACACCGCGTTCCACCATGGTAACACCTTGTAATACCAAGGCCGCCTCCATAGTTCGTTTACGATGCGATACCACGATAAATTGGGTATCGTCACCGAGTCGTTGCAAATAACTGCCGAATCGTTCTACATTGGCTTCATCGAGGGCCGCATCCACTTCATCCAAGACGCAGAACGGAGCCGGTCGATAATCCAAGAACGAAAATAATAACGCTATAACTGTAAGCGCACGTTCACCGCCGGATAACAAAGTCAGTTGCTGACGCTTCTTGCCCGGTGGCTGAATATAAAAATCAATGCCGCTGGTCAAAATATTATCCGCATCGGTAAGTACAATTTGAGCCGTACCGCCGCCGAATAAGCGACTGAAAACGGCCTGAAAACGATTGCCTACCACTTCAAGCACTTCGCTGAGCTGCAAAGCCATGGCCTTGTCAATTTCCGCAATAACTGCTTCCAATTGTGATTTAGCCTGCTCCAAATCGGATTGCTGAGCCTCATAGAAGGCTTGTTTTTCCTTAGCGGCTTCATATTCAGCTACCGCTTCCGGGTTAACCGGGCCCAATTCTTCAAGCTGAGCACTCAACTTGCCTTCTTCCAGACGCCAATCCGCCACGGCTCCGGTCGACTGTAATGCCTGTGCTTCGTCTCTTGAAAACCCGAGTTCATTAATTTTCTGCAAGGCCTGTTCACTGTTGATTTCATATTTTGCCAGTTGACCTTCCATTTGCATCAAACGCTGTTGAATCCGCTTTTGACGCGTATCCAAAGTCTCCCGTTCCGATGCATAATCAGCCAAAGTTCGCTGCTGTTCACTATGTGATTCATATAACGAGTCACGCTGTGCTACCAAATCCGCTGTCACTTTGACCTGATTTTCACAAGCCGCGGTCAACTCAACCAATTGTTGCGGCAAGACCGCAGTGGCCTGCTGCTCTTGCGAAGCCAACTGTATTTTTAGCGGTTCCATACGGGCCACATTCTGTTCTATGGCCGTTTGCCAATCGCTAATCTGCTGTTCACCGTAACTCTGTTGCTGACGTAATTGTTCATACTGCAAACGAGCTTCATGACGCGCCTGATTGGCTGCATCCTGCTCTTTTTGACAGCGTTCCAATTCAGCAAGCGTTACCGTATTACCGCCATCTGCCTGTAAAGCGTCATTTAATTGCTTAAGATTCGCTTCAACTTGTTCCAATTCTATTTTAACATTGGCTTGCTCAGAAGTTAAACGCTCCTGTTCAGCCAGGTTATTTTGTAAAACCTGTTCCTTGCGGAGCTTACGTTCCCTTGTTGTTTTCAAAACAGACTCTGCCGTTAAGAGCAATGTATGCTGCTCATCCCAACGACTCTGTTTTGCTGCCAACTCATCACTTAACACTTCAAGCTGTTGTTCATAATCGGCTACGGCCTTTTGTTTGTCCCCTAATTGCTGCTGTAATGCTTGCAATTTGGTGCTTAATACGCCCATCTCTTCTTTTTGCGCCATAACGGACGCTTTACGGCGTTTTGTCACACCGCCGGACAATGAACCGCCGGGCTGAAATTGTTCGCCCCCCAAGGTTACCAAGCGAAGTTGTTGTTTATATTTCTTCTGTAACGCGATGGCCTGCTCCATTGTTTCAACCACCAAAGTACGCCCCAATAAGTAGGTAAAAACACCGCGATACATTTCATCAAAAGTAATGCAATCTACGGCTCGTCCCAATACACCCGGTTCATTCAGAGCCGGCGTATTAAGGGCCTGTCCGTGTACCGTTTCCAACGGCAGGAATGTGACGCGACCGCCTTGCGTACGTTTTAAATAAGCAATACAATCGGCTGCGGCTCGCGATGTGCGCGATACTACATGATTAATACTGCCGCCCAACGCGATATCAAGAGCAGTGGCGTATTCAGGCTTAACCGTGAATAAATCGCCGATAGCTCCCAATAAATCCGACTGCCAGGATTCTTTGGCAGCCAATGCATTACGCGTGCCGTCCGCATAGCCTTCATGCTGTTCAGCCCATTGAGCGAGTAATTGTAAACGACCTTCGATACGCTGCTCTTCACGGCGTCCGGTCTGACACTCTTTATCAAGTTGCTGACGACGTTGTCGTAAATCACTCATCGCTTGTTGGGTGCTTTCCCGTTCGGCCCGATTGGTTGACTGTTGTTCCAACAAGGTCTGATGTTTCGTAAAGGCCTCCCTTTCTTCAGCCGTTACGGTGGTCAATTCATCGGCTAAAGTCGCCGTCAACTCGGCAATCTTCGTCAGCTCGCTGTTTAAAGTTTGTAATTCGACCCGATATTTTTCTACCAGTCCTACCAATTTCAGTTGTTCATCATGACGCGTCGCCATGGCTGCCTGAACCGACTGAAACTCACCCTGAATTCGTTGTAATTCCAGGCGAGCCGATTCATAGACTTCTTCCGCCGTCTGCAAAGCCGCTTCTTTGGCTGCCAATTCACCGGCACCGTCAACCAATAATTTCTGATGAACCAGCACCTTCTGACGGTCACCGGCTATGGTTGCTTCCATTTCATGAATGCGATCACTCAATTCCTGTAACTCTTTATCGGCATTGCGCAATTGCTCGGTCAACACATTTTTCTCACCTTGTAAACGAGCCTCTTCTTTTTGAGCCTGAGCATACAATTCTTCCTGCCGGCGCAAAGCCTGTTGTTGTTCGTCAGACTTCAATTTTAACTGTTGTTCCCGTGCTCCCAGGCCGGACAGCTCCGTCTGAATTTCTATTTGTTCCTGCTCTAAAGCAATCTTTTCATTTTCCTGCTTGGTAAATAAGCGATCGGCCACTTTATAATCATGAAAAGCCAAGGCCCCGTCCAACAATCGTTTTTGACGGCTCAATTCCGCATGTGTTTGCGTCTTGGCCGCTTTTTCACGAAGGGGTTCCATTTGCTCCTCAAGATTAGCCATCAAATCGGCAACACGCTCCATATTGCGATCAGTTTGCCCCATGCGGCGCAATGACTCATCCTTATTCATTTTAAAACGGGAAATACCGGCTACTTCTTCAAAAATAAGGCGCCGTTCTTCCGGTTTACTGTTTAAAATCGCATCGACTCGGTTCTGACCGATAATAGCCATGGAATCACGACCCAGGCCCGTATCGGCAAGCAGAGCCTGTATATCCTTAAGACGACAGGCTTTTTTATTAATAAAAAACTCACTTTCACCGCTGCGATAAATACGGCGCGTCAACGCCACTTCCGCCAGGTCCGGATGCAAACGCTTGTCGCTGTTGTCGAATACCAAGGTTACTTCCGCCGTACTCATAGGGCGGCGTTTTTCCGTACCGGCAAAAATTATATCTTCCGCTTTTTGACCACGTAAATGGCGCACATTGGACTCACCCAACACCCAACGCATAGCATCGGTAATATTACTCTTACCACTTCCGTTAGGTCCCACGATAGCCGTCATGCCGGGTGAAAATTTTACAATTGTTTTATCCGCAAAGGACTTGAATCCTTTTAACTCTAATCGTAAGAGTTGCATGCAAACCACCTTTCCGTGTGTCTTAAGTCACTTAAAATATTTCTAATAACGTACCTTTTATTATATCACATTATACCTATAATTATCGATAAAAAGCAGAACATTATCCGAAAATTTGTTTGTTTTTAATCCGAACATAGCATTTGCCTTTTTAGATCCCAGTTCATGCCAATGCCATGTACAATCTTCATAATTCATCGCTAAATATTTCATATTACGCTGCTTCTCACCACGCACTTTTGATGTCAGCGAACGAGGATACAAGACCGTTACACAATGCATCGGTAAACCGGCCGCTATATGATCATTGATGACTCGTAAAAACTTCTGCAACCATTGATAATTGGTTACCAATTCCCCCATAGCCGGTTCATAGGGACCGCCTACAAGACCGATACCTTGATCGAGCTCCGGCGTACTCTGCAAACCGGTGCGAATAACCGTAATTCCCTTGTCCTCAAAGTAACTTTTTAAAAAGGCACTGTATTTGACAGCTTCTGCTACGGTAAGCGGTGTATAAAGACCGGCTCTCACATCATCAGCCAATTCCGTATCTTCAATAACGAGCACCGGATAAATACGAACAAAATCCGGTTGTAATTGAGCCACTTTCACTGCTGTATTTACCAAGGTTAACCAGCTTTCACCGGGTAAGCCGGGCAACAACTGGATTCCCACCGTAAGGCCGCGTGCTTGCAAACGCCGTACGGCTTCAATAACTTCCGCAGCCGTATGCCCCCGTTTGGCTCTTGTGAGAATTTCATCATCCATAGACTGTACCCCGATTTCGACGGTACTCAAGCCATATGACATAAGCAAGTCAATGGCATCATCACTGAGTGCATCCGGTCTTGTGGAACAACGTATGGCATCGATTTCACCGGCTTTTAAAGCTTCATAAGCAGGTTCCAATAAGGAGCATTGCAATTCTTCCGGCAGGGCCGAAAAACTGCCCCCGTAAAAAGCCACCTCCCAGTACTTGGTATCACGTTCGGTACCTATATATTCATGAATCGTTGCTTTTACATCTGCCTGTGTGGCACGTGTGCCACCGGCCGCAATGCGATGCTGATTGCAAAACACACATTGCTGCGGACAACCTGCATGAGGTATATAAAAAGGAATCAAACCGTGAGGCTTGTCTTGACGTATGCTGTTGCTTTTCTTTTGGTTCATTTTTATGTACCTCATCCTATATACGAAAAAGGAGCGGATTAGCCGCTCCTCTATTTACCATATACCTGAATTAATCTTGCGTTAACCGGCAAGCTCTTTTACCGATTAAATAGTCAAGCGTAACTTGAGCCGCATTTTGTTCAGCTTCTTTTTTGCTTTTACCGGTACCGGAACCGTAGGCTTTGCCTTCAATCCGCACTTCCATGCAGAATATCTTGTCATGATCGGGTCCCGATTCACTCAGCAAGGTATACACGATTTGCTTTTCGCCTTCCTGTTGCACATATTCCTGCAACATAGTTTTGTAATCCTTACCAAGTTTACCGTCTTTCGCTTTTTCCAGATATCCTTGCAAATGACTCAATACGAACTGCGCCGTTACTTCATACGAAGTATTTACATACAAAGCACCGATAACGGCTTCAAAAGTATCAGCCAAAATCGACGCCCGTTCTCGGCCGCCGGACGTACATTCGCCTCGCCCGAGCAACAAATAATTACCAAAGTTTAATTTAGAACTACAAGTAGCCAACGAAGTTTCACATACAGTTGCTGCCTTTATTTTGGTCAGTTCACCCTCAGTCATTTGAGGATATGTTTTAAACAGATACTCGCCGATAATTAAGTCTAAAACGGCGTCGCCCAAAAATTCCAAACGTTCGTTATGCTTAACGCGAGCTGCTCTATTTTCATTTGCATAAGACGTGTGCGTAAACGCTCTGTCGAGCAAATCAATATCTGTCAGAGGGATACGCAAACGCGCCACAAGCTCTCGAAGCGCTGCTTCGCGAGCTTGGTGCGAGATTGTCTTATGAGTCTTTCGGCCCCTCAATTAGTCCTCGTAACGACGAACAAGTAATGTTGCATTATGACCGCCAAAACCGAAGGAATTGGATAATGCGCAATTTACTTTCAATTCACGAGCCCCTTCTTTTACATAATCCAAATCGAGTTCAGGATCCGGATTAGTCAAGTTGATGGTAGGGTGAATTTTACCGGTTTCAATAGCCATAGCCATAACGATGGCTTCAATAGCACCGGCTGCGCCCAATAAATGGCCAGTCATGGATTTAGTCGAGTTAACTGCCAAGGATTTAGCATGGTCACCGAATAATTCCTTAATAGCCATAGTTTCGTTTTTGTCATTAAGACCTGTAGAAGTACCATGAGCATTGATGTAGTTAATTTCACTAGGATCGATGCCTGCATCTTTAATGGCCAATTCCATACATTTACGAGCTTGTACACCGCCCGGAGCCGGAGCTGTAATGTGATAAGCATCACCATTGCTGCCGTAACCGATTACTTCAGCATAGATATGAGCACCGCGTGCTTTAGCGTGTTCCAATTCTTCAAGAACTACGATACCGGCGCCTTCACCCATAACGAAACCGTCACGATCGGCGTCAAACGGACGCGAAGCTTTTTCAGGTTCATCATTGCGGGTAGACATAGCTTTCATAGCTGCGAAACCGGCAACTGCTGCAGGAGATACAGCTGCTTCCGTACCGCCGGCAAACATAATGTCAGCGTCACCGCGAGCTACGATGCGGAATGCATCACCAATGGAATTAGTACCGGATGCACAAGCCGTAATATCAGTAATAGCCGGACCACGAAGACCAAGTTCGATGGACACACGACCGGATACCATGTTGGCAATCATCATAGGTACTGCGAAAGGACTTACACGATTAGGTCCTTTTTCAAATAATGTAACATAAACATCGTGGATGGAGTCAATCCCGCCGATACCGGTACCAACTACAGTACCGCAACGATCGCGATCTTCTTTATCCAAATCGAGTTCAGAATCACGTAAAGCAAGAACTGCCGCCGCGATTGCAAATTGAGAGGAACGGTCCATACGACGGGACTCTTTCTTCTCTACACCATACTGCGTAATATCAAAATCCTTAACTTCACCGGCAATGCGGGTAGCATATTCAGAAGCATCAAAATGGGTAATCGGGCCAATCCCGGATTTACCTGCCAATAAAGCTTCATAAAAAGCATCTTTACCAATACCTACAGGCGTAATAGCCCCTAAACCGGTAATAACAACACGTTTTTCCAATTATTTCACCTCACATGTAAACTATATATCGAAATACATTAATCAATCTGAGACGTTTCCGCCAATAGGCGACGGAAAATCTCCTTAACAGGCAAAATCTCATCTACTTTTCTCATATTATTGCCGGAAAATACCAAACCAGTTTCCACGTCCCCTTGCTGTGCCCGTTCCAATGCTTTAATCAAGCAAAATTTATGAGAACAATGCTTTAAGCAACGGTCACATTCAGTTGGTGGCGGTACAGTACCGTCCAATATAGAAGCAGCGAATTTGTTGCGAATCGCCTGCCCCGGCAAACCTACCGGACTTTCTATTAAAACAACATCTTCAGGAGCTTTAGCACATAAATACATTTTCTTAAGCTCATCCGATGCGTTGCATTCTTCACTAGCGGCAAAACGACTGCCCATTTGTACGCCGTTTGCTCCTAATTTCAACATTTCTACAATGTCTTTCCCATCAAGAACACCGCCCGCTCCGATAACAGGGATATTTTTTACGGCCTTTAACACCTCCGGCACAATCTCACGCGAGGATCGATTCGTACCTAAATGACCGCCGGCTTCACTGCCTTCAACGATGACAGCCGCCGCACCCAAGCTTTCGGAAATACGAGCTAATTTCCCGGAGGACACAATCGGAACAATGGGTGTGCCCGATTCTTTCCCCATACCAAACATATCACGAGAAAAACCTGCACCGGCTACAACAAGGTCAATACCTTCTTCGATAGCCGTTCGCACTAGGCCAGCAAACTCGGAAGCTGCTACCATTGCATTTATACCAATAATACCCGTAGGTGATAATTTTCGAGCTAATTTAATTTCATAACGTAATTCATCAAATGGCATACCGGAGGCCGCAATTAGACCGATGCCACCTTCATTAGCTACAGCTGCTGCAAGACGAGCTGTAGACAATCTGATTGCCATGCCGCCTTGAATGATTGGCACCTTTGCCACCAGATTTCCAATGCGAAGTTCAGGGAGCTTCACTATAAATTCCTCCTGTTACGTATACCGACTAGGAGGCGTTGCCGCCTCCTACCGGTGCACAAGTAAGTCTTACGCTTCTTTGATAGAATCGATGTATTCTACCGTATCTTTCACTGTTTTAATTTTTTCAGCTACATCATCAGGAATTTCAACATTGAATTCTTCTTCGAAAGCCATGATCAATTCAACGATGTCTAAGGAGTCAGCTCCTAAGTCGTCAATGAATGTAGAATCAATCTTAACTTCAGCTTCGTCAACGCCTAACTGTTCCACAACGATCGCTTTAACTTTATCAAACGTGGTCATTGTGATTTCACCTCCTTTCATTGCTTGCTCTATATATTAGCTACATTACCATGCCGCCGTCAACATTAATGACTTGACCCGTAATATAACTCGACATATCACTGGCTAAAAAGACAGCTACAGCTGCTACTTCGTCCGGTTCAGCCATACGGCCCAACGGAATCGTATGAACCATGGCTTCTTTAACTTTATCAGATAAAACATCCGTCATGTCGGTGTGAATGAAACCCGGTGCAATGGCATTTACGGTAATACCGCGAGATGCCAATTCTTTAGCACAAGTTTTCGTAAACCCGATTACGCCGGCTTTAGAGGCACTATAGTTGGCCTGGCCCGCATTACCGGTTACACCTACAACCGATGTCATATTAACAATTTTACCGCTGCGCTGTTTCATCATAATTTTGGAAACAGCTTTAGTCATAAGATAAACTCCTTTCAAGTTGATGTTGATAACATCATCCCAATCGCTGTCTTTCATACGCATAAGCAAACCGTCACGGGTAATGCCTGCGTTATTTACTAAAATATCGATACGGCCGAATGTGCTGTGTGCTTCTTCCACCATAGCCGCTACTTCTTCAGCATTGCCTACATTGGCTTTAATTTTAATCGCCTTGCGACCCATAGCCAAAATAGCATCTACGGTTTCTTGAGCAGCACCTTCACTGCCGCTGTAATTAACTACTACGTCTGCACCTTGTTTAGCCATTAACAAAGCAATGGCACGGCCGATGCCGCGAGAGGCTCCGGTAACTAAAGCAACTTTATCTGTTAACTGCATTTTATCGAACCCCTTCTAAAAATTCAAGACTTTTCCCTAAGGAATCTACATCTTCCACATTAGCCAATTGCATGTCTTTGTTAATTTTTTTGGTAAAACCGGTCAAAACTTTGCCCGGACCGACTTCTACGAAATTGCCTACGCCATAATTAATCATTGTAGCTACGCAATCTTCCCAAAGAACAGGATGAGCTGCTTGAACAACCAAAGATTTTTTAATAGCATCCGCTTCGGTCAAAATTTCACCGGTTACGTTTACTACTACAGGGATCTTAGCATCATTAACAGTTACTTTATCCAATTCGTCTTTCAAACGAGCGGCGGCCGGTTCCATCAAACGACTGTGGAACGGAGCACTTACAGGTAACATAACGGCACGTTTTGCACCGGCTGCTTTCATTTCTTCAGCAGCTTTTTCAACAGCAGCTTTAGCCCCGGCAATAACGATTTGTCCCGGACAGTTAAAGTTAACGGCCTGAACAGAACCTACTTCTTTGTCGATTTTTTCACAAATAGCCACAACTTCTTCACGAGGCAAAGCCAAGATAGCCGCCATGGCACCTTCGCCCAATGGCACAGCATCCTGCATGAATTCACCGCGTTTATGAACGAGGTAAACAGCATCTTTAAAATCAAGTACGCCGGCTGCCACCAAAGCACTGTATTCGCCCAAGCTGTGACCGCCTACGATATCAGGAGTAAAGCCCTTTTCTTTCAATACTTCATAACAAGCTACGCTGGCTGTTAAAATAGCCGGTTGCGTATTAGCTGTTTTTACCAATTCGGTATCGGGACCTTCAAAGCAAAGCTTTGTAATGGAGTAACCCAATGCTTCATCAGCTTCCGCAAAACGCTGTTTTACAATGTCATAGGCATTATATAAATCTTGAAGCATACCTACTTTTTGAGAACCTTGGCCAGGAAATACAAATGCTGTTTTCACTAGTAACGCCTCCTGTATTATTTAATGATTTTTTGTAAGCCGCCGATTACAGTTTCAGTTTCGGCCATAATATCGCGAATGATCTGAGCACAAGGTTTTACATCTTGTAACATACCGGAAATCTGCCCAATCATAACGGAACCGTTTTTAACGTCCCCTTCAATAGCCGCTTTGCGAAGTGCACCGGCACCCAAAGCTTCCAATTCTTCTTTAGGAGCACCGCTGAATTCCAATTCCTGGTACTGATGGGATAATAAGTTTTCTAAAATACGAACCGGATGACCTGTCGTAAGACCTGTCATAACGGTGGAACGGTCTTTTGCCTTTAATACGGCTTCTTTATAGTTAGCATGAGCAATACATTCTTCGGATAATACGAAGCGAGTGCCCATCTGTACCGCACTGGCGCCCAAAGCGAACGCAGCAGCCGCACCGCGACCGTCAGCAATACCGCCGGCAGCAATAACCGGTACGTTTACTGCGTCAGCAATCTGAGGAATTAAACACATAGTTGTGATTTCCCCTACGTGACCGCCGGATTCGGTACCTTCCGCAACAACCGCATCAATACCGCCGCGCAATAAACGTTTGGCAAGCAATACGGAAGCTACTACAGGAATAACTTTAGTGCCGATTTCTTTTAATGCAGGCACGTATGTACTCGGATTCCCCGCACCGGTTGTAATTACCGGAACACGTTCTTCCAAAACAACTTGCATAACTTCTTTAACAAACGGCGACATTAACATAATGTTACAGCCGAAAGGTTTATTTGTACGTTCTTTTAATTTATGAATTTCATTACGGAAAACATCCGGTGGCATATGTCCGGCACCGATAATACCGAGACCGCCTCCTTCAGACACCGCCGCAGCAAGTTCAGCGGTACCAAGCCAAGCCATACCACCTTGGAATATAGGATACTCAATCCCTAACAAATCACAAATATCAGTCTTAATCATGATGGTTGTTCCTCCTTAGTACCATTTCATTACCAAGCCGGCCCAAGTCAGCCCGGCTCCGAAGCCGGCAAAGGCGACTGTATGATCTCGTTCTACAAAGCCGGATCTTACTGCTTCATCTAAAGCAATTGCTACAGAAGCGGCTGATGTATTGCCATATTTAGGCAAATTAACAAACACTTTATCTGCCGGCATTTTTAACCGGTGTGCTGCGGAATCGATAATCCGTGTATTGGCTTGATGAGGAATGAAACGATCTAAATCTTCTAATTTCAAACCGGCTTTTTCTAATGCATTAAGCACGGTACGTCCCATGATTTTGACAGCAAATTTATATACTTCAGCGCCGTCCATGTGAACAAAAGTCAAGCCTTCTTCGATACGTTTATCGTTAGGCACCATAGCCGTGCCGCTGGACGGAATGCAAATTGCCATACCGCCGGCGCCGTTGGCACCCATGTCCATGCCCAACATACCATAGCCTTCAGGTACCGATGATACTACGGCAGCTCCGGCACCATCGCCGAATAAGATGCAAGTACTGCGGTCCTTCCAGTTAAGAACGCGGGACATAACTTCTACGCCGATTACAAGGACATTTTTAAAGAATTGATTATTCACATAACTGCCTGCCGTAATCAACCCGTATACAAAGCCGGAGCAAGCTGCTCCTAAATCAAAAGCTGCCGCTTTGGTAGCTCCCAAATTAGCTTGTACCAAACAGGCGGTAGAAGGAACTGACATATCACCGGTTAAAGTCGCTACAATGATACAATCAATATCTTCCGCCGTCAAGCCGGCTGCCTCCATGGCACGTTTAGCCGCTTCGGTTGCCATGTCGGAAGCATTCATGCCTTCCGGTGCAACTCTGCGTTCTTCAATGCCGGTGCGTTCACGAATCCATTGGTCATTCGTGTCTACGATTTTTTCCAAATCAGCGTTGGTTACGATATTCTCCGGTACAAAACTTCCGGTACCGATGATACCTACCGGTTTAGTCCACATCGTCATATTTAATAGCTCCTTCTTCTTCTATACTGTGTTGAATGTTTTCAATAATTTTACGATCAACCAGCTCGCCGGCAATTTTAATAGCCGTTAAAATCTCTTTAGCTTTAGAGCTGCCGTGCGAGATTAAAAATACGCCGTTCACGCCGAGTAGCGGTGCGCCGCCGTTTTCCGTATGATCAAGACGTTTACGAATCTTCTTGAACACGGGATAAATCAGGAATGCACCCAGTTTGGCCATAATGCCGCCTTCTTTGATGCCTTCCTTAACAAGTTGGGTCATGACCCCTACAAGGCCTTCCGCCAATTTAAGAACTACATTACCCGTAAAACCGTCACACACAACAACATCCACCGTGCCTTTTGGAATATCACGGCCTTCCACATTGCCTTTGAAAGGGATGGTTTTCAATTGTTCCAACAACGGATAGGTACTCAAACACAATTCATTACCCTTAGTAGATTCTTCGCCGATATTCAATAAACCGACGGTAGGATTTTCTTTGCCGAACATAAGACGTGCATATTCGGAACCCATAATGGCCCCCTGCACCATATGTTTCGGCTTGCAGTTCGCGTTAGCTCCCGAATCAAGCATAACGGTAACACCCTGTGGTGTAGGAATCGGCGTGGCAATCATAGGTCTGTCAATCCCCTTGATACGCCCCAAGCCGAATAAGGCTGCCGCTACGGCTGCCCCGGTACTGCCCGGCGCAATGACGGCATCGCAAACTTTTTGTTTAACCAACCGCGTAGCGACAATAACCGATGCGTCTTTCTTCTTGCGCACAGCCGTGCCGGGATGTTCATTCATTTCAATTACTTCACTGGCATGATGAATAATAAGTTGCGGATTGTTTTCCTGACCGAAATCAACTAATACGTCACGAATTCTTGCTTCGTCACCTACCAATACAACTTCGATATTCGGAAAAGCTTTAACCGCATCAATTGCACCTCGAACAATTTCAAACGGTGCAAAATCACCACCCATAGCATCTAATGCAATTTTCATATACTTACACCCTATTCTGAATGGGCTCCATTATGAATTTCGCCCGAAAGACTTCCTTTACTTTATCTTTGATGGTAACCCAGATAAAATACTTCTCGCCTCGTTGTCTCATAACGGAGGCTTTGGCTACCAAATTACAATCTGCTTTAACTGGATTCTTATACTTTATATTGCCGACCCCGGCCAATGAAGCCGGAATGCCCAATACCGCTTTAGCTAATGAATCAGCCTGTGCATATAAATACTGAGGCTCAACATAACCGCTGGAATCAGTCATATCATCCGTCGTCCGCAATATACTCAGACCTTGTTCACCGGCAGTGAGGTCTATCAGTTCACCAACCACTTCAATATGGCTGTGATTATTGCCACTTGGTGTCAGTCCGTCTACACGGGATTTGATGCGTTCCCGCAATTCAGGAATGCCCAGTTCCAATCGATCCAAACGAATCGTCGGCACACTGACATTAAAATAGATGGCCAACTCTTCATCAGTAACGAAGGGCGTAGTATTCAGTTTTTGTTGCAATAACTGCTGTCGCTCTTGTTTTTTTATCCGACTCATGGTACCACCTTTTATGACCAAGTAATAATACTTCGTTACAATTATATGTCACAATGGCTAATAATGCAAGTAAAAATTATGAGCCTATAAAATTTGCCAAACAAAAGCGAATATGTAGCCTTGGCTACTGAAAACTATTTTCAACTTGATTATAATAAAAACATGAGCATAACTCAACCGATACTCAATATATTAATATTAAGTATCCCTCAATATATATTATAACTATTATAAGCCATAGAAAAAAGGAGAAAAATTATGACAACCATGAAAACAGCTTTGGGCCTCAATAACAACACACGCCTCGAAAAAATGATAGAAATCAAAGACGGCTACTTAAGCCGTCAATTAAGTTTAAAAGAAGCCCGTGCCCTTCTGAAAGATCATATCGGCACTTGCACACCGGACGAATTTGCTTATGGCGAACAACAATTAAAAGGTTCCTATACGGACGAAGAAATCACCCACCGCATGGACGAACTTTTGGAATTATTCGACGACATCCTCATTCGTGCCGAAAATACCTATCCCGAAAATCATCCGCTTTGGGTGTACATGGAAGAAATTAAAGCCGGCCTCGCTGTTATTGACGAAGTAGACGCTTTATTAAAAGCGCCTCATTTCATTAAAAACCCTTGGCTCGGAATTTACGACAAATTGGCACAATGGTCCCGTCACTTGTCCCGTAAACAAAATCAGCTCTATCCTGCCCTTGAAAAATACGGTTTCGACCGTCCTACCCAAATTATGTGGACCTTTGACGATAAGGTGCGTGGTTTAATCAGTGAAAGCCGTCGTCTTTTAGAAGCTGGCAAACAAGCCGAATTCTTAGCCTTGCAACCTATAATGGCGGATGCTTTCCGCGACTTGGCCGACAAAGAACAAGAAGTACTCTTACCTACAGCGTATAAACTGGTAAGCGATAATGAATTCAGTCACATGAGCCATGGTGACCACGAAATCGGCTTTGCCCTTATTACACCGCCGCCATTCTATGGCAATGCAACAACAAACACGAACGGTATCAACAGTACCAAAACGGATTTGAATTCACCGGCCGGCGAACAGAACTTTATGTCTGAGCTTGCTGCTTTATTGGGCAAATACAATGTAGCAACCGCCCCATCTGCCGAAACAGAACTCGATGTGGCAACCGGCAAATTATCCTTGGAACGCATCAATTTACTTTTCAAACACATGCCGGTAGATTTATCCTATGTAGACGAAAACGAACTCGTTAAATTCTACAGCGATACCAAACACCGAATCTTCCCTCGCAGCGCCAATGTCATAGGCCGCGAAGTACGCAACTGCCATCCGGCCAAAAGCGTTCACTTGGTTGAAGAAATTATTGAAAAATTCCGTTCCGGTGAACAGGATAAAGCCGAATTCTGGATCAACAAACCAGAAGCGTTCATCTACATCCTCTACACCGCCGTACGTGATGAACAAGGCAACTTCAAAGGCGTACTCGAAATGATGCAGGACTGCACCCGTATTCGCAGCCTCGAAGATTCCCGTACACTACTTACTTGGGATGATGAAGTTCACGGTAATGCAAGCACATCTGCTGCTGATGCAACCGGTGAAACAGAAGCTGTGGCAACAGTTCAAGAAACTGCAACCGAAAAAAAAGCTACAACCGCCGCTAACAATGATACCATTACGGTTAAAGGCATCACCATCACCGGCGATACCAAACTGTTTGACCTCTTCGATCGGGTGCCGGGTTTACGTCAGCACATGCCGAAGATCAACAGTAATTTCGCTATGCTCAACACCGCCTTCGGCAAAATTATGGCTAAAAAAGCAACCATTGCCAAAGCGTCCGACCGATCCGGTATGAACCAAGCCGATTTAATAAAAGCGATTGCACAATACATTGAAGCCAACCTTTAAAACTTTAAAACCTAAATTAAATTACTCATAAAAAGAAGGAGCTCACAGCTCATAAGGGCTGTGAACTCCTTCTTTTATTTTACCGGCAATCGTTTATATGCCTCGTGTAACCACGCCAAATGATCTTTTTCACGATGAATGGCCCGTTCCAAAATCAGGGCATGACCAAAATGATGCTGCTGCGAATCCCCATGGGCGAACAAGGCCTGCCAACGAGCTTCTAAATACGCCAACTTTTCTTCATGCCGCACAATTTCTTCCTCAAATAAAGTCACCAATAAAGGATGATCTGCCGAATCCATAAAGTATACCTTCATGGCAAACTCGTCGCGTGTAGGCGGCAACGCATTCAATGACTCTGACAGCCATTCACCAAATATAACCGTCCCGGAATCGGTAATACTGTATTTTTTCTTCGTCAACTTACTTCCTACAATCTCTTCATGACCGCTTATAAGGCCTTCTTGTTCCATCCGATTAAGCTCCGGATAAATCTGACTGTGATTGGAATACCAAAAATCACCGATTTCTCCCTCAAACGCTTTTTTTATATCATAGCCGGCCATAGGCTCTTTTGACAACAAACCCAAAATTACATAGCGCAATGTATTCTTTTGAGCCATACAACTCACCTCTTTCAACAGTTCTTTACTTATCAGATTCGCAGTTTTTTAATTATAAAACTGTCACTCCATAACAATCGCTTGACTTTTCCTATTCATAAGTATAACATACTAAGTGTAAATAAACATGTATTTATTTACATGTCATTATTTTAATATTAAAACATCAATCAGTCACTTAATAACACGTTAATATTTAGGAGGTCATTACTATGGAATTCAAAGAATTAGATGATTTTTTAGGCACTCACTTTATTTACACCTATGACAACGGTTGGGAATATGAATGGTATGCCAAAAACGACCACACAGTCGATTATCGCATCCACGGCGGCATGGTGGCCGGACATTGGGTAACCGATCAACCGGCCAATATCGTTAAATTAACGGACGGTGTTTTCAAAGTCACCTGGACCGAACCTACCGGCACCGATGTTGCCCTCGACTTCATGCCTAACGAAAAAATTATGCACGGCACCATCTTCTTCCCACGTTGGGTTGAAGAACATCCGGAAATTACCGTTTGTTACCAAAATGAACACTTGGATTTAATGCGTGAATCGCGTGAAAAATACGCCACCTATCCTAAATTATTGGTTCCTGAGTTCGCCACCATTACCTACATGGGCAAAGCCGGTCAAAACAACGAGGAAGTCATCGCCGAAGCCCCTTATAAAGGCATGACCGACGACATTCGTGAAGGTCGTTATTTTGACAGTGAATATAAACGTATTAAAAAGTAATCCGAATTATAGTAAAATATAATCACATAGACTTTTTGCGATATACTTAATACCATTTTACGTTCGAAAAGGTAATACACTTGCCTCAATGGCTAGTCTTCCGGCCAAGACCTATGGCAATACTACAGGCCAACTCATGGCTAACGATAACCGTTCATCCTTAGAAGTATTTAAACAAGTCGTTCGTCACGGAATCACGTTAGTTTCCATCGACTATCGCTTAAATTCCGAAGCCGCCTATCCGGCTCAAATCTATGATGTAAAAGGCGCCGTACGTTTTATCCGGGCTCATGCCAAGGAATACGGCATTGATCCCAATCGTATTGCTGTGAGCGGAACCTCGGCAGGTGCTCATTTAGCTCTTCTTTTGGCTACTACCAACAGCAATCCTGCTTATGAAGGCACAGTTGGCGGTAACACTCAATACTCCAGTGCGGTATCTGCTGTTGTCGATTATTACGGCCCTACCGATTTATTGACGATGGCTCCTGAAATGAGTACATCTTTACAATCGGCAACCGATGCCGCTAAAACGCATGATGCACCCGATGCCAACGAATCTATCCTCTTAGGCTTCGATAAACCGGGCCAAGGGGTCGGCGTCTTACGTAAACTCTACGAAACACATAATACGCAGTCGCCCAACTGGTCTTATGTAGAATTGGCTTTACAAGGCAGCCCGGTATATCAGGTAACACCAAAAACGCCACCAATGTTTATTGCTCACGGCGGCCGTGATACACTCGTACCGATTGCTCAAAGCTATCGCTTGCGTGACGCTTTAATTGCCAATGGCGTGGAAAACCTTTTTGTTTCCAACTCCGAAGCACCTCACGGCAACCAAGGTCAATTAGTTAATGAAACCATGATAAAATGGATTGCAGACAAATTGAACGCTCCACAGAGCAATAAATAATGTGTTAAATGCAACAACTCCTTCTATCGGCTGTGCTATACTTAATTATAGACAGTCATATAAAAGGAGTTGTTTTATTATGCCTACTAAAAAAATTAATCAAACTACCGATAAAAATAAAGTTAATACTGCGGAAACAACGGGCACAGCCCCGGCTGTAGAAAGCATGCCCTTTCCCCCATTATTGCCGGCCAATGCGACAGTTATGATGATGGGTACTTTCCCTCCTGCCGCCGACAAACGGGCCATGCAGTTTCACTATCCTAATTTTCAAAACGACATGTGGCGTGTTTACGGCATAATTTTCTTCAACGATTCCGACCATTTCCGTAAGGGCGAAGAAAAAGCCTTTGACTCCGATAAAATAAAAGCCTTTTTGTCTGAAACCGGCATCGCTTCCTGCCCTACTGTATGGCAAGCCATTCGCGAGCACGGCAATGCATCGGATGCGTTTTTAAAAGTAGTAAAGCCGGTCCCCATCGAAGATGTCTTGGCAAAATTACCGAACTGTCAACATATAGGTACTACCGGTGGCAAAGCGACCGAAGTATTGCTCAGTTTATTACCGGAAAAAGTAAAACTTCCTAAAACAGGTGAAACCATAACCGTCACCTTTGGCACACGCACAGTAACACTAACACGGTTGCCATCTACTTCACGAGCTTATCCGTTAAGTTTGGCTAAAAAAGCGGCTGCGTATGAAGGCTTTTTCCGACAAATCGGCGTATTAAAATAAGCTTCGTCGATTAGTATTACTTTGAATGTCAGCAATAAAAACTATTCAACTACATAATAGCAATTAAAAAAGAGCAGATTTCTCCGCTCTTTTCGTTTTTACACCATATTTTGCCCGATATATATACTATATTTAACTTATATATCGACTATTATATTGACTATTAACGCAACAACGAGCCGCCCACAACCATTTGTTGCGCTTCATTGGTACCTTCGTAAATCTGCGTAACTTTAGCATTGCGCATCAAACGAGCTACCGGGTAGTCTTCACAGAAGCCGTAACCGCCGAAAAGCTGAACAGCTTTCGTTGTCACTTCCATAGCCATATCACTGCAGAATTTTTTAGCCATCGAAGCCGAAATCGTATACGGTCTGCCTTCTGCTTTATCCCGGCCGGCATTATGAAGCATTAAATTAGCCGCTTCCACTTTAATCGCCATATCGGCTAATTGGAACTGCGTATTCTGGAACTTACTGAGTGGTTTACCGAACTGCACACGTTCTTTCGTATAAGCAATTGCATGCGCTAAAGCTGCTTCCGCAAGCCCCGTAGCTTGAGCCGCTACACCGATACGACTGCTGTCAAGAGCATACATGGCAATCTTGTAACCTTCACCTTCATTGCCCAATAAATTAGCGGCCGGTGCTTTTACATCTTTAAAGCTAAGTCCGGAACAAGTGGACGTATGAAGCCCCATCATAGGATCTCGTTTTTCAACCGTAAAGCCGTCCATATCAGGCGTTACGATAAAGGCGGAAATACCTTTCGCACCGGCTTCCGGATCTGTTTTGGCAAACACGATATACATACCGGCTTCACCGGAATTGGTAATATATGTTTTTTGACCGTTAAGGACATAGAAGTCCCCTTCTTTTACAGCCATAGTCTGCACACCGGATGCATCGGTGCCGGCTTCTTTTTCAGTCAACGCAAAGGAGCCCAAAATCTTACCGGCAACCAAAGGTTTTAAAAACTTTTCTTTTTGTTCATCGGTGCCGAAGCGAACCAACGGTTCACAACATAAACCCATGCAAACGGACAAAGTAATAGCGAGTCCGTCATCAAATTTGGCCAGCTCTTTAAGAGCCACCATATAGCTGATATAATCTTCGCCTAACCCGCCATATTCTTTAGGCCATGCAATTTGCGGTATACCTAAAGCCATTACTTTATCGACCAATTGACGGTCGAAAATTTGCGCTTGATCCCGTTCAATTACGGTAGGTTCCACAAACTCACGACAAAATGCATTTACTTTTTCCTGCCAAGCTTTTTGTGTTGCTGTTAACGGATGCATAATAACCTCCTTATGCTTCTTCTCACAAAACCTAATAATCAGTAGAGCCTAATGCTCATACAAACAGCCATATATAGTTAAGATTTCGTTTCATTCCACATTTCCAAGCCGCTGTTATTCAAATATTGCTGCCAATATCAACATTAATACAATTAACATAAACAGAATATTTTTATCAAGACATTTCACTGTTACTATAACATAAATGTATAGCACCGTCTACAGGTTAGAAATGACAAAAGCGCGGTTATCTCTATAGATAACCGCGCTTTGATAAGAGCTATTCACCAGCTCAGCAGGTCTTATTCAGCGATGTTGTTAACAACCTGAGTTCCTTTATAATGACCGCATGTAGGGCAAACCCGATGAGGCATCATAGGTTCGTGGCATTGCGGACAAGCTACAAAACCTGGAACAGTTAATTTCCAGTTCGCACGACGACGGTCGCGACGACATTTGGATAATCTACGCTTTGGTACTGCCATTATCTGCACCTCCTTAACATAATCACTGGGACTTTAATTAATCATCATCTTTTTCATCGAGCAGTGTACGTAACACTGCCAATCGAGGATCCACTACAAAGGATTCACAAGAACAAGGTGAAACATTTTTATTTGCTCCGCAATGAACGCACAATCCTTTGCAATCATCCTGACATAACACTTGAGATGGCTCATTGATGATTAATGTATCCCGAATGAGATCCGTTAAATCAATGGTCTCACCATCAAAAGGAACAACCTCGGCTTCCTCAACATCGTCCCATTCTTTAAGGACGCCATAGGTTTCATTGAATGGTGTAGTCTGCGAATACGCTACTTCCGTCAAGCAACGTGTACATTCGTAATCACCATTGGTTGTTATGGTTCCTTCTACGATGAAATCCTGTCCATCGTAACGAAAATCACCACTAATGGTTATATCATGACGGCTCCAAGGAAAAGCAGTTACATCCCCCAGCACTGTAGCCGATTCAGTAAATTGAAAAGGAAACGATTTTCCTATGTGTTCTTTTGCTTGCTCTACTTGCAGTTTCATAATTTTACCTCGACTATAATATTATAGCTATCTAACATGTCTTTGTCAAATTGTTATCTACATTTTTGCCGTATTTTTCTAAGAAAAACGAGCCTTGTCTGATTCGTGTCCCACGATAAAGAGTTAAGATAAGCAAATACCCGCCCGTAACAGGCCCTCTACGCCGTTAAAGGTCGGTTTAAAATGATGAGAAAAGCCCCCTTTTGCAAGGAGGCTTTATATTTTTTATTTCTGATTCAGATGTCAATCAATTACATTTTTTCGAATTGATCTTTACCAACACCACAGATTGGGCAAACATAATCATCAGGTTGATCTTCAAATTTTACACCTTCAACGGCTTCGTCATAAACCCAACCGCATACTACGCATACGTATTTTTCCATCACTTGTTCCTCCTTTCATCTTAGAATAGACACTTGTATCTACAACCTAAGTGTATCATAAATATCGATTATGTTCAATATCTTTTTTCAAAATTTATTAAAACCTTGCTAAGCCTTATTTTATCAGCCTTTCGACCACTCTGTCATGAAAAACACCTTACAAAGTACAGTCTAATCTTATTATTATTTTTGGTATTTTTTTCGTATCGTTTTGCCATAAATTTGCTAAGCCTATTTATCCCCTGAAAATAGTTATATGATCAAATTTATATGAGGCTAATTGGCCAATGATAATTTTATTATAAAACTTAAAACAATATGAATAAAACAGAATTTCAATTAAATTATGCTATAATAGTCATGAATATATAAAACACTAAAACTCATACCACTATATCAGGCATAAGTTTTTTATCAAAATACAATCATATCTTTTCAATCTTTGCTCTGTATATTTATTCGTAAATTTCAGAGAGTGAATAACTTTGCCAAATGTTTCATATTGTTTCATGATGTTTCATGATGTTTCTTCTTTTCACTTAATCCATTGTATTATTTTTCAAGATTTATTGACTTTATTGTATATATTATCTATAATGGGGATAGAAAAGTGAGTGCCGTTATCTCTACGGGGAACGGTGCGAGATATAGCCTTCTCCATTATATGGAGGAGGCTTTTCTTTTTGAAAGAATTTAAAACTATTGATGAACAAATTGAATTACTGCAAAAAAGAAATTTAGCAATTGATAGTATCGAAGAAGCTAAAGCATTTCTATTAACTCAGAATTATTATAACATCATTAATGGCTATGGAAATTATTTT
This sequence comes from Veillonella seminalis, assembly GCF_003992065.1. GTDB lineage: Bacteria > Bacillota > Negativicutes > Veillonellales > Veillonellaceae > Veillonella_A > Veillonella_A seminalis. The sequence goes on along the minus strand of NZ_RQUZ01000006.1, from coordinate 50,877 downwards.
CCCCATGATGGCGATAACTACATTAATAATCCAAATTTCAAAGAAATTTCCAAACTTTATACATTCGAAAGAGAAATAAAGCAAGCAATTTTTCAGGCAATTATAGATGCTGAAACTCATTTAAAATCCATTTTTTCATACAGATTTGCCGAGCTTTATCAAAATAAGCCATATGCTTATTTAGATATTAATTGTTATGACTGTGCTGATCAGAAAAAAAGATTAAATATTGTTCAGAACATTTCAAATCTAGGCAAATTAATTTCTAAAAAAGAAAAATTTGGAAATAATAGTATAGCTCACTATATAAAAAAGCATAATGATGTTCCTATTTGGGTATTAGCAGGTCACCTAGAATTTGGAGACTTAAAATACATGCTTATTAATTCAACTACCTCACTACAAAATTCAGTTGCCAGAGATTTGTCATCTTTTATTAAGGTAAATATAAATACCACAGAAATTTTCCCTCCTGAAACTATGATGAGCTTTATAGAAAACATAAACGATGTCCGTAATATATGTGCTCACAATAACCGTTTATTAGATTTTAAATGTAGGCGAGATAGCAAATTTTGGAATCCCCTACATTCCAAATACCAGATAAATAAAGAAACACCTAGATCTACAGTATATTCTGTAATTCTCTCGCTTCAATGTTTCTTAAACCAAGTGGAATACGGTACGCTACACAATAAACTACTAAAAAGAATAACTAATTTGGATAACGCTTTGAAAACAATTACAGGAAACGATATACTATGTAAATTAGGATTTCCGAATGATTGGCATAAAAATACGAAGAAAATAACATATTAAACTATAACCTATTTCTACATATCTCTATTTATAGACTTTTTCACTAAATTCCTTTATAATTATTAGTGGAAATAAAAGTAATTTTCAGTTACTTCTTTTATTGAAATAAATCATAACTTTTTATAATAACAATCTACAAATCACGGGAGGTAGAATATGAAAACAAAATTGACTGAACTTCTTGGCATCGAATATCCGATTATCCAAGGCGCCATGGCTTGGACATCTGAACATATCTTAGCAGCTGCCGTAGCTAATGCAGGTGCAACCGGCGTTATTGCGACCGGCGGTCGTGAAGCTGACTGGGTACGTGACGAAATCCGTGCCACTAAGAAATTAACCGACAAACCTTTCGGCGTTAACCTTATGTTAATGGCTAAAAACATCGATGAAATCGTAGCCGTTATTAAAGAAGAAAAACCGGCTTTCGTTACTTTGGGTGCGGGCAATCCGGTTCCTTTCATCCAACCGATGCATGCAGCGGGTATCAAAGTTATTCCGGTTGTACCAAGTGTAAAACTTGCTAAACGCGTTGCTTCTGCCGGTGCTGATGCCATCATCATCGAAGGTCAGGAAGCAGGCGGTCATATCGGTACTCAGACTACTATGGCTCTTATGGAAAACGTATTGCCTGAAATCGACATTCCGGTAATTATCGCCGGCGGTATCGCTGACGGTCGTGCCCTCGCAGCTGCCTTAACTATGGGTGCCGAAGGCGTGCAAATGGGTTCCCGCTTCATCTTGGCCGAAGAATGCCAGATGCATCAGAACTGTAAAGATGCCATCATCAATGCAACCGACACTGACTCTGCGGTTACCGGCTTAACCAGCGGTCACGGCGGCGTACGTTCTTTGAAAAATGAATTTACTCAGAAATACTTGGAAGCTGAATTCAGCTGTGCTCCAAAAGATCAATTAACGACTATGTCCATCGGCACCAACCGCAAAGCGGCTGTTGAAGGCGACATCGTAAACGGTGCCGTACAATGCGGGCAAAGCTTAAACCGCTTGACTAAAGTTGAACCGGCTAAAGTAATCGTTGAATCCGTAATTGCCGAAGCTAAAGAAGCGATTAAAAAAGCACAGCGTTTTGCTTAAGCTTTAGTATTAACCTTACCATGGCCTCAACGAACCCTTTCATTGTTCCGAGGCCATGTCTTATTTAACAAAGGAGTTTTACTATGTTACCTTTTAACGGAAAATACCCAAAATTAGATCCAAAAAGTTGCCTCATGCCCGGTGCTGAAATAGCCGGCGATGTAGAGCTTAAAGAATATGCCTCCTTATGGCAAAACGTAGCTGCTCGCGGTGACGTTAATAAAATTATCGTAGGTCGTTACACCAATGTACAGGACAACTCCGTACTTCATGTAGATGACGACAAAGCCTGCGTATTGGGCGATTTCGTGACTATCGGTCACGGGGCCATTGTTCACGCTTCCACCTTGGAAGACAATGTCCTCGTCGGCATGGGTGCCATCGTACTCAGCGGTTGTCACATCGGTACCGGTTCCATCATTGCAGCCGGCGCAGTTGTGTTGGAAAACACCACTATCCCACCTTACTCTCTCGTTGTCGGTGTACCGGCAAAAGTAGTTCGTACCGATGAATCTCAGGTAGAACGCATTCACAACCAAGCTTTAAAATACAAAAACCTTTGGACTGAACGCTATGGTTTATTACCTGATGCAGGCGGCGAACAATATAAAAAAGGTGCTAAAATCGTTTAATACGACACGTCCCTTAACGAAGCAACCGTCAAAACTAAAAAACCATAAAATAAAAGAGGCGATGAACTCAGCTAACAACTGAGTCCATCGCCTCTTTTATTTTTTATCAGTCCATGGCAATAACAACTTCGCCCTTAGCCAAACTTTTTTTCACATCGATAATCCGCTGATTCTTTGAGCCTCTGAAACGCAAGCTCGGGTCACGCAAAGCATCGACAAATTTACCGTCCACCAAAATATCGCATTGTTCCAATAATTGGCGTTTGGAAGGACAAGCCGTAAGTTCATCCCAAGTATAACCGGAATACGCCCAAATATCCTTCTCAGGCACTGTTTCACGCACCTTTCTCACCACCGGTAATAAACCGTCTACGTTTTGGAACGGTTCCCCACCGAGTAAAGTTAACCCGGCCACATTAGGATCACTTACATAAGACAATACTTCTGCTGTTTCCTTATCGGTCCAAGGTTTTCCCGCTGTCGGATCCTGATATTCTTCGTTAAAACAATTGAAACATTTATGTGTGCAACCGGTAACAAAAATAGACGTACGGATACCGGATCCATTGGCAATATCTAATTTGCGAATTTGTCCATAATTCATTACGGCTCGCCTCCTCTACCTAACTATATTCAAAGAATGGTGGTACCACCTAATTACTCATTCTTATCTAATTAAAACTCTATGCTAAATAAAAAACAGGCCATGAAATCATGACCTGTTTTTGAGTGTTAAATATGCATTACTCGGTCTTTAATTTCTTTAGTACGTCCTTCGTTCCAGAAGTTTTCACCTAAATACCCGCAAGTACGGCGAATAACTGTTAATTTATCACGATCCGTATTATGACAACGTGGGCATTCCCATTGATTGTCATCATTAACTTTAATTTCACCGTCAAAACCGCAAACATGGCAGTAATCGGATTTCGTATTAAATTCCGCATAGGAAATATTATCGTAAATGTATTTAATCATAGTCAATACGGCCGGAATATTATTGGTCATATTAGGAATTTCCGCATAGGAAATACAACCGCCGGTCGATTTTTTCTGGAATTCCGATTCAAAGGAGAATTTGTCGAACACATTGATTTCTTCACGTACATTTACGTGATAGCTGTTAGTGTAGTACCCTTTATCGGTAATATCTTCGATTTCACCGAAACGGGCACGGTCCAAGGAGCTGAAGCGATTCGTCAAGCTTTCAGCCGGTGTACCGTATAAGGCAAAACCCATGTTATGACGTTTCTTCCATGTTTCAATGGCTTCATTCAAACGATCCATAACTTTCATGGCAAATACACGGCCTTTTTCACCTGTATTGGATTCGCCGGTAATAAGCTTAGTCGCTTCGTACATACCGATGTAGCCCATGGAAATCGTAGCATAGCCGCCTTTAAGGAATTTCGCAATGGATTCACCTTTTTTCAGACGGGCAATTGCACCATGCTGCCAATGGATTGGTGAAACATCACTGGTTACGTTCTTCAATAATTCATAACGCAATAACAATGCTTTTTCAACCAATTTTAAACGTTTATCCAAGATTTCGAAAAAACGTTTTTCACTGTGTCGAGCCAAGATACCGATCTGCGGTAAGTTAAGGCTTACAACACCCATGTTAAAACGACCGTCGAATACATACTCGCCTTTTTCATTTTTCCAAGGGGACAAGAAGGCACGGCAACCCATCGGACTGAATACATTACCTTCGTAGATTTCCTTCATTTTCTTAGCGGAAATATAGTCCGGATACATGCGTTTAGCCGTACATTTAGCAGCCAATTCAGTCAAATAATAATATGGCGCATCCGGATGAATATTATGTTCATCCAATACATAAATCAATTTAGGGAAAGCCGGTGTAATATACACATTGGCTTCGTTTTTAACGCCTACAATACGCTGTTTCAAAATTTCTTCGTCAATAAGCGCTGCTTCTTTGGCATATTCACTGTTAGGGTCAAAATGCATAAACAAGGTTACAAACGGAGCCTGACCGTTCGTAGTCATTAAAGTATTAATTTGATACTGAATCGTCTGAATACCGTCTTTAACTTCTTTGCGTGTACGTTTCCAAGCGATTTCTCGGGCTTTTTCCATATTCGGTTTCATGCCGTAGATTTCAACCTGTTCTTCCAAAACATTAGCTAACAGCTTTTCATAGGATTTACGTACGAACGGTGCCAAAATACGATCAATACCGTTAATACTCTGGCCGCCGTATTGACCGGACGCAACCTGTGCAATAATCTGAGTTGTTACGGTACAAGCAACCTGGAAGGACTTAGGTGTATCAATCTTTTTGCCGTTAATAACGGTGCCGTTGTTGAGCATATCCTCCAAATTAATCAAACAACAGTTAAACATCGGTTGAATAATATAGTCCATGTCATGAAAATGGATAGCGCCGCTGTCATGAGCTTGTACGATATCGGCCGGAATCAATTTACGACGGGCAATATCTTTGCTCACTTCGCCGGCAATCAAGTCACGCTGAGTGGATACGATAGCTGCATCTTTGTTGGAGTTTTCATCGAGCAAAGCAGTGTTACTGCGATCCAATAAGCCAAATACATCTTTGTCGGTGGTATTTTCTTTACGCTTAAAAGCTTGAACAGCTTTGTAATTTTCATAGGCACGAGCTGTAGCAGGATTGTGGTATTCCAATAATTTGTAATATACCTGATCTTCAATGGCATAAATCGTCAATGTTTTACCGATTTTATGGGCATACTCTTCGATTTCATCAGCGATACGATCCGCCATGCCTTCTTCGTACAAACCGGTACTGCTATTCATAGCTTTTTCGATAGCTATTACGATTTTCGTTTTGTCGAATGGTACTTTATGACCATCGCGCTTAATTACCTCCAACACGGTAAAGCCTCCCTAACAGATACTACTAAATATAGTATGTAAACTAAAAAAAGATATTGACAAATAAGCAATGACCATCCGGTCATATAGTTAAATACCCCTGTACTTACCTATAAATGGAAGCAACCGGCACCATACAGTCACCAGTTGCTTTCGTCTTGCTTATTATACAATATCTTGTAGTTGATTGCAATATTTTATACTATATATTATTTTCATGCTTGACAAGACTTTGCCCGTATAATTGCTTTAAACGCACAATATCAACCTTCGAGCAGGCTGTCAAAGGCAACTCATCAAGCCAAATAATATCCTTCGGGCGTTCTTTTGTAAGCAGTCGTTCAGAAATAGCACCTACTATATCTTGTATAGCGGCATTTTCACTTTTTACTAAAAAAGCTACCGGTTGTTCCCCACGAAGTTCGTCCGGCACACCGATAACAGCACCGGCCGTCACCCCGTCAATGGCCAGTAAACGGCTTTCTAAATACGGAATCGACAATTTATAGCCGCCCCGATTAATCATAGCCTGTTTGCGTCCCGTAAAAATAAGGCGTCCGCTGTCACTGATATACCCCGTATCTTCGACCGTGAACGGCAAAGTCAGACCTTCTATACCATATGGTGTATCTACATAAATAAAACCGTCATCGCCCACAGTTACACGAACGCCGGGAAACGGATACCCTACCGTATTCGGCTCAGCCAACCATTCTTCGCCGGAACAATAAGAAATATAGTTGAGCTCACTGGCTCCATAATAGAGAATAAACTCTGTAGCCGGCTGCAAAGCCTTTAATTTATGAAGTAATTTGGCATCCAATGTCTGTGAACCGGTAAATATCATCCGCAATTTAGGTAAATTATCCTGCCATACAGCCGTAACCAAACGCAATTTAGTAGGCAGCAAATACCAATGAGTAACAGACCATTTTTCACTCAAAGTAAGCCACGTACGCGGTGACATGTGAGACGCGGTAATGACCGTTCCTCCTTCATAGATAACCGACACGAGTGTATTTAAATTACCTGTAAAGCTCAAACTTCCCTGCAAAAAGATTATTGTATCAAAATCTATTTTAAAAATTTCATTCTGAGCTTTGAGAAAATCTACCCAACTCGGCAAAGGACGCCATAAAATTTTAGGCAGCCCCGTGGTCCCCGAAGTAAGTACGCCGAAATCAGCCTTCGGATTAACTTTACGATCAATGACAAAGCCGTATTTAGCCTGCAATTGTGTCATGCGTTCATCACTCAAATCGGGATGACACAGAATCGGTAACTGCCCTGCTTTCATGGCACCAATCCACTTTGTCAATTGCGTCCACACCGAACCGGAGCGGATATAGTTAATCGATGAACCTTTGACAGATTGCTGTGCTGTCTCGGCAATAGCTTTATTTAGCATTTCATACGTATAGACCGCATCATCAACCACTATAGCCGGCTTATTCGGATAATTAACGGCTAAATAATCAAGACGCTGCCAAAACGTGAGGCCCGACAGCTGAGGGGTGCTTAATATACTTGATTCGCTCACCGGCTCCACGGAACTCCACGTATCATTTTTACTCACCTTTGACCGCCTCCATTCGTTCAATAAGCATAGCTGTCCCCATACCGCCTGCACCGGCAATGGCACAAATACCGTAACGACCGTTGCAGTGATCTAAGGCAGCCATCAAATGAAGCAATATAATAGCTCCCGAGCAGCCATACGGATGGCCGTAAGCCAATGCACCGCCCAGTCGGTTATATCGATCTGTATACGGCTTATAATTGCGTTCAAACAGCACATCAATAACCGCAAAAGCCTCATTCCATTCAACGGCGTCTATATCAGCCATGTTGAGCCCTGTTTTGGCCAATAATTGTTCGGTTGCCTGCCAAGCGCCTTCGGGGCTATATAAAGGATCGCCGGCAAAAGTAATGGCATCCGCCATTTTAAACGGTCCCGGCGTATTACTCAAAGCGACAAACGCCGCCCCGTCATGAGTGAAACAGGCATTGCCGGCCGTCACCAAAGTACCCGGCCCCAAAATTGGCTTCATGCGGTTCAAAAGTCGCTGTGACAAACCGGGCCGTACAGATTCATCAACATATTCTTCACCCATACGCAAAATATAAGGAGCCAAGATTCCTTCATCACGGGCTTTACCGGCCGCCTGCTGACTGCGCATACTCCAATAATCCAGCTCTTCTTTGCTCACATTATATTTTTTAATTGTCCGTTGAGCCCCTTTTAACATGGCCAAGGCATCATTTTCCTTTGGTGAAAACTGAGCCACTTTATATTCACCGACTCTGTCGTCACCGTCGGCATATGTTCTGAGCGGCTGCAACGAACTACTTTCCGTACCGCCGGCAATTACACAATCGGCCATATCGCTGCGAATAGCCCGGTACCCTTGAATAATAGCAGCACCGGCCGAGGCACATTGCATATCCACCGTATAGGCCGGCGTTTTTTCACCGTAACGAGAATACATAGCAGTCAAGCGACCGATGTTACCGCCCGTGCCCACTGCATTACCGCAGATAATTTCATCCGCCTTAGGATATTGTGCATACAAAGCATCCAACACACGAGCTCCCAATATTTCCGGTTTTATAGTTTTAAATTGCCCCTTATATGAACCAATGGGCGTCCTAAGGCCGCCCATTATGTACACCGGAGACAATGTTTGTTGTGTCTTCATTATGCCTCCAACAATTGTCTCTTAAATATTTAATTTCGCTGCTTTAACACTTAACCAAGCGGCAATACCGCATTTAATAAGGTCGCCCGGAATGAACGGCAATACATAGCCTGCTATAGCGGCTTCCAAACCGATATTCGTAACAATCATGCCACCAATCATACCGAAAATGTAAGTAATCGGAATCGTAATCACCGCAGAACGCCAGAAATACCCGAAGAAAGAAGGCGTTTTGCCTTTAAACATACTGAGGATAGTATACGCAATCGGATAGCTGATATAATAGCCGCCTGCAGGTCCTAAAATTTTACCGAGACCGCTGGTACCGCCCGAGAATACCGGTACACCAATAATCCCCAATAACAAATACACACAAATGGTAATGAAGGCTTCTTTTGGCGGTAATAAAAATCCGATTAAGCATAATACCAAAGTCGTAGCCGTTACCATAGCAGGTGAAAACGGAATCGGGAATGAAATATAAGCGGACACGCAGGTTAAAGCCACGAGTAACGCCATTTTAGTCAATTTACGAGTATCCGACATAATAAAAAACCTCACAAAAAATAAATAATAATACACCGTATGAAATATCAGCCAATGATTATAACAGCTGTCATACTACATAATAAGTCCCCTGACATCTCATTCAGCTAAGACAGCTTCTTAATTATATTACTTGAAGGTACAAGTAAATACCGGTCTGTGTTCTGTAAAGCCTTGAATAGTACGGCCATTCGTTTCTAACGAAATCAACTCATTTACAAAGGTTGGTCGTCGGAATCGAATTTTAATAGCGGAAACAGGTGCCAATGTCCGGCTTTGCAAATACTCGGCCATAGCCTCCATGATCAAACAACCGGGCACCACTGCATTTTCCTGTTGGTGAATACTGTTCATATCTCGCACATCGGTTACAAAGTCCAAAATCTCAGTGCGACTGAATGCCCGCCACGGCGTTACATCAACCGGTATGTGGTATTCGGCCTTCGCCGGTTTCGGTTTAACCGGTATTGATTCAGCCGTTAACACCTTCAGCAAAACGGTAAGCCCTTCCTCACCGCGTGCCAAATCGGTTTCATACCATTCGCCGTTCTGACGAATCTCGGTACGTTCCGTTGATGTATCAAGCTGTCGCCATTTCAATTGCGCAATCACCATAGTACGCGGTAATTCTTTATCAGCATCAATCATAGCCCTAAATAACTCACGCATTTTGGAGCCTCCCTCTTTCGCAAATCTACTTAAAATTATATAAAAATCATAGTCTTTCGTCAACTGTATCATATTTCGTCGTTAACAAATAAAGCCTTTCCCAAAGCGTACTCAAAAGCTGTGAAGTACTTACTTTGAAAAAGGCTTTAAACAACTTTAATAACTGCAAATCAAACAACAATCGGATCAAAACTGAATCAAACAATTCATTAAATAAAATTTGTTACAAAGTTTTAATCAATTCTTTCAAGTACTTATGGAATAAGTCTTTACATTGTTCAGACCGCAAACCGTATTCCACAGTGGCTTCCAAATAGCCCAAACGATCACCGATATCATAGCGGCGGCCTTCATATTCCAAAGCGTACACATCACTCTGCAAACCGGCCAAGCCATCGGTGAGCTGTAATTCACGACCTGCACCGAGCGGTGTATTTTCGAGTACCTCAAAGATTTCAGGCATCAAAATATAACGCCCCAAAACGGCCAGATTCGATGGTGCCAAATCACGTGACGGTTTTTCAACCAAGCCGTCCACTTTATAAATATGCGGTTCAATTTCATGGCCCGCTACAATACCGTAAGAACTTACCTTTTCTTCGGCCACACGCTGGGTACCTAAAATCGTTCCGCCCAGGCGGTCATGGCAATCCATTAATTGCTTTAAGCAAGGATGTTCGGGATTATATACCACATCATCACCGAGCAATACGGCAAACGGTTCATTACCTACGAAAGCTTTCGCACAAAGAATAGCATCGCCCAAACCGCGCGGTGCTTTTTGGCGAATAAAATGAACACGAATATCCGCCAAGGAACGAACCACAGCCAATTGTTTTTTCTTCCCCTGTTGTTGCAGCAACTGCTCCAATTCAACACTGGTGTCAAAATGATCTTCGATGGCTCTTTTATTGCGCCCCGTAATAATCAAGATTTCTTCGATGCCGGAGGCCAACGCTTCTTCCACAATATATTGAATCGCCGGTGTATCGACAATCGGTAACATTTCTTTCGGTTGTGCTTTGGTAGCCGGTAAGAAACGAGTACCGAAACCGGCGGCCGGAATTATGGCTTTGCGAACTTTGCCCATGTTAGAAAGACCTCTCTTCATCTGCTGACAATAGCGGTTACATAAAATTATAAAACGATGTTTGATTCAACAGTAAACGTCAATCCATTGCCCAAATGGCTTATTAGAAGTCTTTGGCAACGACTGTATAAGACCATTTTTTCTGTTTAGACTGATATGTGAGCCAACCTTCAAAGGAGTGCATATCACGATGCCATGTATAGTCTACATAACGTAATTCACCGGACTGCACATCGCGCTGCGTCGAAATAACAAAAGTATCAAGACGTGTTAAGCGGAAAGAGGCACCGGCACGGAAGTTACGCAGAATATCTTCACGGTCGAACGGATATGGTGAATTATCTTTCGCATTAATATTATTCTGGCGATAGCCTGCAAATAAATTTACGCGAGAATTTAAGCGCCAGTTAGCATTACCGCCCCAGTACGGCATACTGCGAACGTGGTCGTTATAACCGTAATAGTCACGTTGATAGCCTGTATAGAATCTTAAATTAGCATTTTTGGCCAATTTAATCGGATCATGGCTGACTTCACCAAAGTACATATAATGACTGCCTTTGATGTAATCTTCCTTCCAGTAACCCACATTACCGCCGCCGCGAACAGTAAACGGCGTATCGCCGATATGATATACATTGGTATATACAGAAAATTCCGGTTTCTTTTCAACCCAAACGGTACGGGCATTTAAAGTGGCCGATTCTCGGTTTACACCAAAGGTAGCAACGCCCCAAGGCAAGTAATGACGATAACCGTAACTTGGCTTAAAGCCTTCTTTGGTCATCCATTGATAACGGAAGAATAACTCACCGCTATCACCCACAGGGTATGCAATACTGCCTTTTAAGCCGAAGCCGTCATCACTGGTATATGAAGGTCTCGGAATCAAATTAAACACATTAAATTTGCCTTTACGGTCACCGCGCAAGGACACTACATATTTCTTGGTACTTAAAATTTTGCCGTTTTTAATAAATAATTTGGCGTCGTGAATAATCGCTTTATCACCGGGATATACTTCAATCGTACTGCCTTCAATACGATAATCCGGTACTCCTTTATACGCCATGGCATGTTCGGTCGTAACCCAACCGTTCGTAATGAGGCCCTGATTACCGTCAAACTCAGCCTTCTCCGCTTTTAAATAGTACGGATCCGCAAAGCCGGTAACATTAGGTGTCGTCATAGCATTGGTACCGCTGTTAAACACCAAATCTTGACCGCGTAAATCTTTGGTAGCCCCTTTATTTTCAAGGTAATGAAATTCGCCGTCTGTCGTATACTCTTGGGACTTGGTGTTACCTAACAATTTTTCACTATGAATTTCACGACTGCCCTGGTAAGCATCTACTTTACCGACAGCTACCACATTACCGGTAGCACTGCTGTAGTACATGCTGTCCGCATCCACTTTAACCGGCATTTCACTGTCACTGACCGTTGTTACCGGTTGACCGCGGCGCACTACACGGATGAGTCCGCCATCGGATTCGTTCATAGGCACTATCGATACCGGATTGGAATCGGTTGATATATCTTGAGCATTTTCATAAACCAAGCCTCTATCATCAGCAGCCTGCACGGCTAATAAAGGCATGGCGACTAAAGCGGCACCCAATGCGTACTTAGCCTTTTTCATTACCATCTTTTACCTACCTCATTTTCATTGGATTAGTTGCGTTTCACAACGATAATCGGTTGTGATTGCGATACACTTGTTTGATCGGATGATTCTTCTGCTTCTGAATCTGATTCTTCTACCGTACCGGACGAATTATCGGACTCTTCCACTGTAGTAACCGGAGTTTCGGAATCTTCAGCGGAATCTGCCGGAACTAAAGTTACCGGTTCGGATGCGTCACCTAAATTATATTGATCATAGGAATCTTGTGAATTCGGATCGCTCGAATTATGAGCCTGACCGTCACCGCCGATTACAATGCCTTGAACCGTTACCGTTTCTTGCGGCTGTACGTAAATAGTGGCTCCTACCGGTAAATCAATATTTTTACCTTTTACAAAGAAACCGCCTACCAAACCGACAGGCCCCAATAATACGGCACCTGCTACAGAAGCGCCGGCTGCTTTCAATTCCTGTTGCGTGCGAGCCTTGGCTTCGTCCCCTTGAACAGCCGTAAATTCAGTACCATCCAAAGCTGGAACTTTATCAAATATTAAATCCAATTTACCGCTGCGACCAAAGGAAGACGCTTTTTTCAATTCGGAAATATGACCTTCACCGACAGTACCGGCCGGTACCAATAAAATATTACCGTCCATAACATCTTCGGCTACAGTAAAGGTAAACTTATCGCCTAATTTATTGGTAGCCGTATTAATCGGCGTATCTAAGGTCACCGCAAATACATCAGTAGAAGCTGCCGAACCGACTTGAGAAGTCAATTTCAACGGTGCGCCGTTAATCGTTTTGGCTAAAGAATTAATACGCGCATCCAAAGCACCGGTACCAATACGACCGGTTACACTGCGTTCCAATTGTTCCACTCGGGATATCAAAGAACCGGTACCGATTTTATTCTGATAATGCCATTCCAACATGGAAAGTTCCTGACTGACCGATACTTTACCGCGTACATTACCGTCGATAGAATTATATAAAGAATCAACTTGTGAATTCAAAGTGCCGGAAGAGTCTTTACCATACACGGTCTGACTGATTTGTTGTACACGGTCGACCAAAGCCCCTACCTGTGTTGAACCGTAAACGGTATTTTCTAAAGCATCTGTTTTCTCTAGTACTGTTTCCGGAGCCGCCGCCCATACCTGGCCTGACATAAGTGCTGCTACCGCCAACAAAAGCATTTGTTTTTTCATACTTCCTCCAATTACAAGAACTGAACTACAATTGATATTTTGATATGTCAGCTCTGATTTCAAATCAACCTGTTTTCAAAGCATTAGATTTTAATATCAATAATAGCGGATACGCCGACCCCTTGAATACGGGAAGCATTAACCGGGTTCTTGCTGTCAATCGGTACTAATCCCTTAACACGAGCTACATTGTTAAAGCTGGCTTCAATCTGAGCTACCGCTTCAACACGTTCCACTTCGGAAGCAGGACCTGTTACCTGAGCAGCCCCGATATAACCGTTTGTGCCTACGCTGACAATCGGTACAACTTTAGTTGTATAGGTAGTGCTCAAATTGTTTTGAGCCAAAATTTTGTTCAAAAAGTCATTAATTTGACCACCGAAACGGTCAACTAAAATACCTACGCCGCCGACTTTTAAAATACTGCCCAAATTCAAGCTGAACGCTTGTGTGTTATTTACAAATGCACCGGTAGAAAGTGTAGCAATCGATACAGCCATAACCGTAGCCAATAATTTCTTTTTCATATCTATATCCTCCTCTATCGTATACATAATAAGCTGTTTATACTGATGTTATTATATCACAAATCAAAGCGATTGTCCTTGCTTAAACGACGATAATACGCCATTCTTTGTATAATTTATCAAATTTTTATATACCGTCACACATTGTTCATATTGTGCCTGACACGCCCATGGCGATTTACGATATACCGGCTTTATTCACCTTAAATTTTTATATGCTGCCACACACCTGTTCTAAATCGCCACCCCGAAAAAACGGTGCGTAAACTTTGGTCGATTAAAAGCGCCACCCAGGCACCGTAAAGCCCGAATCCCCATGTAAAACAAAGCAGATAGGTAATGATTGGTCTGAAAATAGCGATAACAAAGAGCGAATACTTCATAACATAGAAGTTATCGCCCGCCCCTTTAAGCACGCCGGAATACACCAATTGCAAGGCTTGCGGAAAGCTGGCAAAAGCCATCAAAATCATAATATCCGCCCCCAGTTGCCAAACGGCATAATCCTGAGTGAAAAAATCAAATACCACATGGCGCAGACCGAAATAAACGATAAACCCGATAACCGAAATAAAGAGCGCAATGCGTACCCCGATCTGTCCGTAAGCCTCTGCCAAATCAGGGCGTTTTTTACCAAGCGACTGCCCTGTATAGGACGCGCCGGAATAACTGAGTCCCATGGCAAAATAGTAAAAAATATCGATTAAATTCATACAAATATGATGCGTTGCCAATGCAACAACCCCCAAAGAGGCGACCATTTTCGTATACGCAAACATGCCGAAACGCTCAAATGCCTGTTCCCCCAAAGAGCTGCCGCCAATGTAGTAAATAGAGCTTAAAATATTGCGGTCAAAACGCCAGCTCCCGCGATGCCAAGACAGATGCGAATCTTTGGTATGAATAGCATAGAGCAACAGAAAACAAATCAAAGTATAACTTGTCATAGTCGCTATACCGGCCCCTTTAATCCCCAAGGCGGGAATCGGCCCTAGCCCGTAAATTAAAGTAAAACTCATAACTACATTCAGCACATTGCCGATGGCATTGGCTTTAAAAATGGCCTTCGTATTCCCTACCCCGATAAGAGCCGCCCCGAGCATAACACCGATAGCGGAGAAAAATAAACCGATAATAACGAACTGACCATAACCGACGGCTTCATCAATATACGACGCTTGCGCACCGGCAAAGGTTAAAACAGGTTCTAAAAAATAAAAACTCAGACACAGTAAAGGTACATAAAATAATATGGTCAATAAAATCCCCTGTTTGAGCACAGAATTCATCATTTCATAGTCTTCTTCCCCTTTACGGCGCGCCACAATAGCGGTAATGGCAATCGCCGCGGAACGCACGAAAACGAGCATGACCATAAGCGGTTGACTCATAATCCCCACTGCTGCCAACGCATCGGCCCCAAGAGCCCCGACCATGGCCAGATTAACAGCCGTCATGAGCTGCAATAAGAGCCCCTGCATCGTAGCCGGCCAGGCCACATCGATATATTCCCTATAAATTTCTTTTGTCGTCGGTACCGGCCCCAAACGTTTAGCCGGCGGCAAAATATAATCTATGCCTAATCGTCCCGTTAAGCCTAAAAACATGACTGCTCCTCTTTATAATTTAATTAAAAAAACACTCCTAAACAGAGGTCAAGGCCCTTGCCTAGGAGTGTTATCTACTCATATTTAATTATACACAGTAACCGACTTATCGCAAAGTCTGCGGTTTCAAGAATACAAGCAAAACCACTTCAGAAAAGTAAACTTACTGAGGTAAAGAAATGACATCCGTAAAGATATCACCTGCTTTTTTAATTTTTTGTTCGTTGCCCATAACGCTGATATGACTATCTTTCATAACCGAAGCTACCACTTCAGCCAAAGCCGTCAAATCTTGCTGTTTGCAGGCAATAACCTGCTCACGCAAGCGTTCCGCATCTTCCGGTGTTGCTTCACCGAAATATTCACTCATAGCACGCGGACCGCGCAAAGACGGTGTCAAAGTAACATCCAAACCACTCATAGTACCGATGATATACTTGCGCATTTCACGATCCGAAATAGCAAGCTTCTGTAAGTATTGACTGAGTTCTTCATATACTTTCAACGTTTCCGTCAAATTAGGATCGCGATAACTGCAAAGCACAAAGTTACCGTTATTGTAGAAGTTTACAAAAGCACCGTACGCACCGCCCTGAACACGGATACGAGTCCATAAGTAGTCATAACGCAATACCGTTTCAAGCACTTTCATGGCACCGCTCGGTTTGAAACCGTGATCACGGAAGTTACCGCCTTGAGCCACATATTGTACTTTACCGGAAGTAACAATCCCTTCATTAACATACTGCTTCGTAATCTTTAATTGGTCAGCCGGTACTGCTTCATTTGTCCACTGCGGTAAAACATCACCGAGCAATGTTTCAAAAACTTCAAATTCCTGTCCTTCACCGACAAAGTTAATATCCACATTAGACGGGCGGAATAATTTAGCTGCCACAGCCGCCAACTTAGCAGGCAATGCTTTAAGGGCTGCTTCATCATTAGCCAACTCTGCCAATTGTTCAAAGTAACCTAAACCGTTTAAGTCACGGAATTTACCGACTTCCGATACTTGAGCCATAACACGATTCGATACAATCGTATGACCGCGGCGGAATGCTTCCGTATCCCAAATAGCTTTAGTTTCTTTAATAAGTTCAGTCAAACGAGCCACATTCGTGTATGTGCTGTCAATAATTAATTCCGAAACGATGCGCACCAAGTCTGCCAACTTAGCATGTAAAGCTTTGGCACGAACAATGAATAACGGCGTAAACGCATCACGTTCGTTATATTTGGTGTAATCCGACAATGCGGAACTGAAACCGCCTAAGTTTAAATTGATATCTTTGGCAATTTCATCATAACCGCGTTTGGCTGTATCCACACGAGAAATAAATTCACTCAATAAATTAGCATAGAAAAGTTCTTCTTCGGTGAGACAATCTAAACGGAAATAAAAAGCCGTATAGTTGATGCCTTTTGCCTTAGTCGGTACAAAGTGAAGCGTAGCATCACCCAACTTGCTGTCGATACGTTCAACACGTTCAACCTTAGGAGACAAATCACTTAATTCCAAGAGAGGAATCGTAGCCAATGCTTCTTCCGTATCCGGTGCCGCCTGACGTGCTTTTAAAGCTTTTGTCTGCGCTACAATTTCATCAATTTCTGCTTTGGAAAGCGTGGCTTTCAAAGCATTCAATTTTTCACGTTCAGCCGCTTCTTTCTTTTCCTGCAAGCCTTTTTCCGGATAAATGGAAACCAATGCTTTATG
The DNA here is from genome assembly GCF_003992065.1 of Veillonella seminalis. Classification (GTDB taxonomy): domain Bacteria; phylum Bacillota; class Negativicutes; order Veillonellales; family Veillonellaceae; genus Veillonella_A; species Veillonella_A seminalis. Next base: position 33,755 of record NZ_RQUZ01000006.1, on the reverse strand, counting down.
CGAGTTTTTAAGAATAGCCCGATCAATCAATTTTTCAAAATAACCGTTTGTGAGGCCTTCACGAAGCTGTTTTAAAGCACCTTCGTAGCGTAAAGCTTCAATCGGATCTTTGTCATAATTCCACTGATCCATGACGCGAATACCGTAAGCAAGACCGATAGGGCGACCGCCAAAATCAGCTTCACGCAAGGAAAATTCCGTAATATTTAAGGACGCTTCCAATAAAGTAGGATCAATGCCCTCTTTAACCAAACGAGCCAATTCCGTTTCCACCAATTCCTGCAAACGGCCCTGTTCTTTCATTTCAGAACCGGTTACGGAAATATTCCAAATCGGTTGACGTACGCTATCCAAGAAATAACCGCTGATATCACTGCCCACCCCTGCTTTAACAAGCATTTCTTTAAGCGGTGCGGCCGGCGAAGTCAACAAAGCATGAGTCAAAATATCAAAGCCCAAGTTATCGGCAACGGTCATTTCCGGCATTACGTAGGTAAGCGCATGCATGGTTTTGCCCGCTTCATTTTCATCGGAACCGATACTATACGGATAGGATGCAACTTTACCTTCCGCAAACGGCTGTTGCATAGTAATTTCGGAATCCACCGTAATGGCATCGAAGTTTTGCAAATATTCGTCATTGATGAATTTCAACTGTTCTTCGATGTCCATTTTGCCGTATAAGAAAATATAGCTGTTGGACGGATGGTAATATTTTTTATAAAATTCTTGGAACGCATCATACGTGAGGTCCGGAATATTATCCGGATTACCGCCCGAATCAACCCCATAGGTTGTGTCCGGGAATAATTCCGTCATCATATGATTTTCCAAAACAGAATCCGGCGAGGAATATACGCCCTTCATTTCGTTATAAACAACGCCTTTATAAGTCAATTCATCATCAGCGTTATCAAGCTCATAATGCCAACCTTCCTGCATTACGATTTCTTTATCGGTAGCCACACGCGGGTAGAAAACAGCATCCAAGTATACATCCATTAAATTATGGAAGTCCTTGTCATTTTTGCTGGCTACGGGATACATTGTTTTATCCGGATATGTCATAGCATTCAAAAATGTGTTCAAAGAACCTTTAACAAGTTCTACAAACGGCTCTTTTAATGGGAACTTACGGGAGCCGCAAAGCACGGAATGCTCCATAATATGAGCCACACCGGTGCTGTCTTTAGGCGGTGTACGGAACGCAATGGAGAATACTTTATTCGTATCATCCGCATCAATATATAACAAACGGGCGCCGGACTTTTCGTGCTTCATTAAATAGGCCGTGCCGTTTACTTCTTGAACAGTTTCAATCCGTTCGACTTTAAAGCCGCTGTATACAGTTTGTTCTTTCATATAAAACTCCTTTTACAAAAATCTATGGTTAATTTATGTGTTAATTGAATTACTGTGTGCTCAAATAAACTGTGCACAATGTATATTATACTAAAGTTGAGTAATATTTTCAAAATAAAACAGACTTTCTTAGGTTACTCATCAAATAACCTAAGAAAGTCTGTATAAAGTCAATCTATTAACCGCGATTGCCGATTACTAAATTATCATGAATAGCACGAATCGCATCTTTAACACGATCTTCTGCAATCAAGCAGGTAATGCTGATTTCAGATGTACTGATAATTTCAATATTAATATTTTCTTCGCCCAAAATGCCGAACATCTGAGCCGCTACGCCCGGTTCACCCAACATACCGGCACCTACGATGGATACTTTTGCCATTTTTTCATTAATAACATATTCTTCCATCTTCGTTTCCGCTTTAAGATTATCCAACACTTCGCGTGCTAATACAACATCGTCCAATGTAATGGTAAATACGATGTCCGTCTTCTGATCTTCAACGGTACGAATGCTCTGTACAATCATATCCACATCTACATTTTTATCTGCCAAACTTTGGAAGATATGATGGGCAATGCCCGGTTTATTTTCAACGCCTACCACTGAAACTTTCGCCACATTGGTATCATCGGCTACGCCCTGAATTACATGCTCATTTGCTTTCATCGTATAGTCCTCCCGAATAATGGTCCCTTCATTGTCACTGAATGTAGAACGTACATGGATCGGTACACCGTAACGGCTGCCCATTTCTACGGCACGTGGCTGCATAACACCCGCCCCCAAGCGAGCCATTTCCAGCATTTCACCGTAAGTAATCTCATCCAATTTAACCGCATTCGGTGCAATTCGAGGATCGGTCGAATACACACCTTCCACATCGGTGAAGATTTCACATACATCTGCCTGCATAGCCCCCGCCAATGCAACAGCAGTCGTATCGGAACCACCTCGGCCGAGAGTTGTAATATCACCGCAATCGGTAATACCCTGGAACCCTGCAACTACAACGACATTGCCTTCATCAAGTGCTTTGAACACACGGCTCGGATCAATCGTCAAAATACGACCTTTCCCGTGATTATCGCTGCTTAAAATACCGGCTTGTGCCCCCGTCATCGAAACGGCAGGCTGTCCTTTTTCCATAAATGCCATAGCCACCAACGCAATGGATACTTGTTCACCGGTTGATAACAAGCGGTCCATTTCTCGACCGAAAGGTCTTGATGTAACAGCGCGTGCTAATGACACTAAATCATCGGTCGTATCGCCCATAGCGGATACAACGACTACAACGCGGTCGTCTTCTTTTTTGTCGCGCAAAACGCGATTGACTACATTGTAAATTTTTTCCGGTGAAGCCACAGAACTGCCACCGAACTTTTTAACAATTAAGGCCACTATGCATCCCTCTTTATCTCTACAATAACTATAAAATATATAAAGATACTCTATCATATAACGGCCATGGATGTAAAGTAAAAAAGCCGAAAACTCCCTTTTTGAAGTATCTTATCAACCGTCTATTCTGGCTTTAACAGCCTCTACCTGTTCAAGCAATTCATCAATATTGAAGTAGCCGGCCCGACGCATAAGCTCTTTGCCGTCCATATACACAACGATAGCCGGCACCGTAAATACACTCTGCTACGCCGCTTTCGCCGGTTCGAGTTCAACGGATACATAGCTGTAATCAATACCTTCATGTTCCTTTACCCAAGCGCCCAGTTTCGTCTCTAAGGCGCCGCAAGGCTGGCAGGTATCGGAACCGTATTGCACAATTGAAATCATTGAATCCCGCCTTTCATAAAAACGAATCTTATACCGGCCAAACGCTTAAAGATCTGCATTTATAAAGTATAACCCCAAGGTCCCCGGTCTGCGGTAGTAAAAAAGCGCCAAGACCGAAGTCTTGGCGCTTATTAGCTGTAATTTACAACGCGGTAAATCGGAAAAAGTTATTATTGAACAACGATATCTTTTTCAGATTCCCATAAGCCGTGGATATTGCAGTAAGAAGTAGCAATCAATTTACCGGATTTTTTGAAAGAAGCTACTACTACACCGGCTGCTTCTGCATATACAGGACCTTCGTTGGCGCCGGCAGCGGCTTCACCATGTACGTTGAATTCGAGGCGAGCTACTTCGTAAGGAAGAGTTGTGCCTTCTTCAACATAGTATAATTTAATCCAAGAAATATGATGTTCAGTCGTGTTTGGATGAGCAATATCTTTACCAACTTCCAATTCGATGTGAACTTTTTCACCTGCTTTTACAGTATCAGGTGCAGTAATTACAGGAACGTGTTTTTCGTTTTTAAAGTCTGCGGATTTTACATAGTTTGTTACTGCCATTGATATAACCCCCTTGGTCATAAAACTTATATCCTATAAGAACTATCTTATAGTAAATAAATTAATAATTACTATCTATAACATAATTATATCATTTACCCGAATTTTTTCAACTACGAAATGCGAATTTTTTCGATTTATAAACAAGCCTTTGACACGGATTTTACTAAAACTCAATGCCGCGAGCTGCTTTGATGCCCTGCTGATACGCATGCTTAACTACGCGCATTTCCGTAACCGTATCGGCCATTTCAACGATTTCCGGCTTCGCATCACGACCGGTCAAAACAACGTGTAGACGTTGCGGTTTATTTTTTAATAAATCAACCACCTGCTCAACCGACAGTAAACCAAATTTTACGGCATAGTTGATTTCATCAAAAATTATGAGGTCCCACGTATCGGACATAACTTCATCCGTCAACATTTGCCAGGCTTCACGAGCGGCCTTTTGATGAGCCTGTAAATCGGCTTCGGACGTTTCTTTATTGTGAAAAATAAAGCCTTTACCCATAGGGCGAATCTCAATCGGCATACCGGCTTTTTGCAAAGCCGCAATCGCCTTCAATTCGCCATAAGCAGAACCGCCTTTGATGAACTGAAGGATCAGTACCCGAAAGCCGTTCCCTACGGCACGTAAAGCCACGCCAAGCGACGCTGTGGTCTTGCCCTTACCGTCACCGGTATTCACCAAAATTAAACCGCGATTGGCATTCGATGCATTATCAGTCATGGCGAGCCTCCTTGGCACGGTATGCTTTGGCGGCCGCCACAAACCGTTCGGCAGCGTCTTCATTACCGGCAAAGTTCAAATGTAAATAGCTGGCCAATATATTATCCTTGCTGTAACCGCCTTTATACGATTGCGGCTTACGACCGCCTTCAAATTGGAACGCCCATGGAAAATCGGCTTCATCGGCATTTTCAGTCAACTCCATAGTGGAAAAATGGAATTCGTGACCACGCAAAGATTCACCTTTAGGTGCCAACAACGTGTCTTCTAATGCTGTGGCCGTCACATAACCCACTTTTTGAAGTTTTGCCTGCATAACGCTTTTAGCCGGTACAAGACCCACCATAGGACGGGTAATATCTTCAAAATCGGTAACGGCTTCACATAAATACATGAGCCCGCCGCATTCCGCATAAATCGGCATACCGTCAGCGGCCGCCTTGCGAACAGCCTGTGCCATCGTTGTATTTTGGCTTAAGGTTTCAAGGAACATTTCGGGGAAACCGCCGCCAAAGAATAAAGCATCCACATCAGGCAATTCGCTGTCAGTTAACGGGCTGAAATACACCAAATCGGCACCTTCAGCCGCCAAAGCCTGAAGGCTCGCCGGATAATAGAAGGAAAAGGCCTCATCATAGGCCACACCGATTCTGGCTTTTTCACCCGTAACCGTTTTAACGGTTGCTTCCGGTACCATCAAGACAGGTGCCTCTTCAGCAAGCTTAGCTAACGCCGCTAAATCAACACTTACTTTCACCGCTTCACGTATCGTCGTCAACGCCGATTGCGGATCTGTTTCCGTCACCGGCGTAAGCCCTAAATGACGTTCCGGTGAATGCATCCGTTCATCGCGGCGAATAGCACCGATAACGGGAATGCCAAGTCGTTCCATGGCGGAACGAATCATATGCTCATGATTGTCCGAGCCGATGCGGTTAAGTAATACGCCGGCTAAATTAACGGCCGGGTCATATTCTTTAAAACCTTTGGCAATTGCCGCCGCACTTTCGCCCATCGCTTTACAGTCGATAACGAGAATTACCGGTGCATCAAGCGATTTAGCAATCTCAGCGGTGGAGCTCACGCCTTCACGACCACCGTCATAAAGCCCCATAACGCCTTCCACAATCACCAAATCCGCATCGCCTGCCATATCGGCAAAAAACGGTTTCATTTTATGAGGCGGAACCAACCATGTATCCAAATTGTAACAATCACGACCACTGGCCAACTTGTGAAAACCGGGGTCAATATAATCAGGGCCTACTTTGAAGGCTTGTACAGCCTTACCCTGTTCATGGAAAGCCGCCAATAAACCGGCTACAATGGTCGTTTTTCCTACACCTGAATTGGTGCCGGCTATGACAACTCTCGGAATGGCATATGATTTCATAATATTAGCGATCCTTACGCTTAGCCAATACAGTGGATAAATAATTCAATTTCAAGTCTTCAGGCAATTTGTCGAGACCACGATATACTTCTTCACCGTCAAGACCTACACGACTGATCATAACAGCTTCGTCAGCCATATCGTGTTTTTTCAAAACTTCCTGAACTTCGTGGAAGTTGCGATATACTTTCATGATGACCGCATCATCAGCTACAGCCAATACTTTGTCGATTTTTTCTTTAGGAGCGGTAGCCGGTACAATAGCCAACACTTCTTCTTTTTCTACAATCGGATAGCCTAAATGGGAGCCGATAGCACAGAATGCAGTTACGCCCGGAACTGTTTCAATTTCAAAACCGGTGTTTTCGATCAAACGATATACATACATGTAAGTGCTGTAGAACATTGGATCGCCCAAGGTCAAGAACACTACATTTTTGCCTGCTTCCAAATAGCTGACGATGATTTTTTTAGCTTCCTGCCAGCCTTCGGCCTGGGCATTGTCATCAAGGACCATTGGGAATACTACCGGCACGATTTCAGTGTGTTCCTGAATGTACGGCTTAGCAATATTAAGGGCTACAGAACCGTCTTTCTTTTCGGTTTTAGGGGTAATAATAATATCTGCTTCCCCAACGATACGAGCTGCTTTTACTGTCATTAATTCCGGATCCCCGGGGCCTACACCGATACCAAATAATTTACCTTTCATGATAAACTCCTTTTCTTAACACTTGATAACAAAACTAACTATAAAAAATGATTCATGCTTATGGTCATACTTTATTATTGTATGCGTTACCTGCTCTAAAGAGCAAGCCTTATTTATTAAATTGCAAAAAACACAACGTTGAATCTTTAAAACCCAATTTTAAAAATATAAACAAGTTAACATTTACTTGACATTAGGAATTGACGGGCGATGAGTATTTCGTTTTTCATAACGACCGACTATGGCATCTGCCAAATGTTCAGCAAAAATTTCCTGAATACCGCGATATTCCCCAAGACCGTTCAAGTGGCGAACCACCTCAAAGCCTGCTTCTTCAAGCATACTTTGGACGCTGTCGTCTTCATCTCCGAAGATATCATTTAACGCATGATCACCGGCCACCAAGAGCAACGGATGCACATGAATACGGCCCGGACGTTTGCCATCAAGCCATTCCCACGGAATGACCGTATCTTCTAAATGTGGGAAACATTCCAAAGTGGTAACACGAATATTGGTATGACCGGCACGCCACAATTTTAATTGCAAAGCCGCATACGCCGTGTTACCAGCGGCCATACCGCCGTGACCGACCAGCAAAAGGCCTTCTTCTTCCGGTACATTGAGTTTTTTAATAAAACGCTCAATCAACGTATCATAATCATCCGGCCGTTCTTCCTGACCAATGAAATATAATAAAGGACGACCGATAGCAATATGACGTAATTGGCCTTGACCTTCAAACGCCATAATATTGGCTTTCAGTTTATCGAATTCTTCACCGCCAATCATATGAAGCGGTTGTACCACAATTGATTCATACCCTTCCGCAATGAGTGACTCAATAGCGCTTTGTTCCGTATCAATCGTCTCGCCCCGTTCACGTAAACGTTTAACAATAATACGTGAGGTAAAGGCTAAACGAACCTCTTGATCTTTGTATTGATCTTTAATAAACTCAAACACCGGATTAATCTGATTGGTTCTTGCCGTCGGCACCGTAGTGCCGAAAGCCACCACTAAAACAGCTTGCTTCATAGACCCTCCTTTATAAAAAACGGTCCCCAAAGCGAGGACCGTTAACTATTAAATTTATTATCATTTCTCAATTTATATTGTACAGCCCATATGGAACCGACTCTAAAATCTTTTATCTCAGGCCCAGCTTTATTAAACAGCTACGCTTGCACGACTTTCGTTTTCAGACTTAGCCTGTTGATACGCCTGCTGTTTACGCTCAATCATACGAATGGATTGTGCCAAATGCTTCAAGAACAAGTCCTGAATAAACGGATTCTCGCCTAAGCCTTCATTCCAAATCGATACGCCATAACCTTGTTCAGTCAACAGTGTAGCCACTGAATCGGAACGATCACCACCAAGATAATCCATTAAGTGTTCTGACCCGATAAGCGCCAACGGCACTACCAATACTTCCTTATGATCCAAACGATCGAGCAAAGTTAAAGCCTGTTTGAAGTTCGGGAACCCGTTAGATGTAAATACCGCTACATTCTGGCCGTTGCCATATAGGCATTTCAACTGCAAAGCACTGAATTCCAATTGATTTTGGCCGTTAGCCATCAATAAGATGGATTTATTTAAAGCACGAATATTTACATGTTTCATGATGGCATCAATGGTCGCCACATAATCATCAGCGTAGTTTTTCACACCTAAGGAACTCAATAACGGTTTTCCTACGTGAATCCGCATAGCATTACGCTCCATGTTATAGGTAAATACGGCGATAGCTTTGCGCATCTTTTGATAACATTGATCGGCTACTAAGGCAAACGGTAAGACAAAAACATCGCGCACGCCGGTATTCTTAAATTCGGCCAACACTGCTTCCAAGGATTGCACCGGATTATTATATTTTTCATTCCACTTCTCAACCAATGCTTCAGCCAAAAAAACTCGGCGAATCACGGCATCGGGATATGATTTTTTAATCTTTGCTTCCATTATGCCTACGGATTTTTCGACGGCTTCGCCGTAAATTGAACCAAATGTTGCTAAGATAATACCCTTTGTACTCATATTTAAAATCCTCCGATATCAAGAATACCTCTAACCTGTTACCATAATCGAACATCTTAATCAGACAAAAGTTTGTCATATTTCACATTATCGAAAACATTCGAAATATATGTTGATTATTATTTGTTGGTATAATGATACGTTAGATTTTATTTTCAGTCAATGAGAACTTCTCTCATTTTTAACTTTATCAGTGATTATCAACGATAAATCAAAAATTTAATTATATTTTCATCGACTAAATCTATCTTTAACGATTTACTTCTATTTTCATCGATTTAAAGAAGATTTATCGTAAGTTACAAATACAAAGTCTACCACTTGTTTGCAGGTATTATATTAATAATTCAGATAATACTGTACTAACCACGGTCATAGTCAGGTACTGACATTACTAAATGATTAACATCCTACGCTTTTGAATCTTTATGCAACTATATACATTATTTATGTAATTCAATACTTAATAAATAATCCGTATATGTATAACTAACTGAAAATGCTATAGCTTTACTGATAACAATTAAGGTTGCGAGAACACACGCGGTGCTACAACACCAAAAATTTCAGCAATCATAGGCAAATATTTACCTTCAATTAAGGTACGTTTACGTTCACTCTTCGTGATGAGCCACAATTGCTTACCGTTATACGTGATACGTAATAAACTGTTAATATATTCGTTGAAATCATCTTCACCCATGGCCTGTTGCAATTCCAATAATTTAGAATGTAACGGTTCTGTTTGATATTCTTCACGTTCCAATGCAGGCGTAAACGCCACTTCATATACCGATTCCGATACTTCACGAGGACCGGCAGCATTTGTAAATTGATCCATTATATGGACCTCCTTTGTAATATAATTGTCATTAATCATAGAGTACAATTGCCGTATGACAAATAATATTCTATATTCATAGTACCAAACTTTGCCGGCTTTGCCTATGTATAAACAAAAAAGTACGACACAAATAACCAAAAGTTATTACTCATTCTCCCCAGGTATACCCTACCCGGTATTGCATTGACAGTGGACATTTATTCCACTATAATGATTATCAAATGAATACGACCTTCAAGGTGCACGACTTAAAAGAGAAGAGCAGTAAAAGCTGCCGCGGTCCCGCCGCTGTAAGAGGGAGCACAATCAAGATGCCACTGGAACTTTCCGGGAAGGTGATTGTTGCGTTGAACTTGAGCCAGAAGACCTGCCTTGATGGATTGCCGATAACCCACGAACGATGGCGAGGTTAATCAATGTCACTACTTGTACTATACACTGACATACAATAATTTATACATTTATAATAAACTTTATTAAGCTTATTATCTAATGATTTCCGTCAGGTGCTTAGCATCACTAGTGTATTATTCCTCTGCTCGCGTGGGCAGAGGTTTTTTTGTATTTAATTTTATTTTTTAGTTTTATTTTTTTAATCTTCTTTTTATCACGAGGAGTGAATGAAATGAGTAAACAAATTTTCAAGAAAGCATTAGCTACAACGTTGGCAGTGGCCGCATTAACAGGTTTCGGATTCCTTGGTACCCAAGCAGATGCAGCTTACAAATTAAGTGATGAAGTAACAACGGCTACACCTGCATTATTGGAAGCAACTGAAATCGGTGTTCGTACTTACAACACAACCGATCCTGTATTGGCTAAAGCACCAAACAAAGATGCTATCGTAGTAATGAGCTTTGGTACTACTTTCACTGACACTCGTGCTAAAACAATTGGTGCTACCGTTAAAGAAATTCAGGAACAACATCCGGGCGTAAAAGTAGTAACTGCTTTCACATCCCATATCATTATCGACCGCATCAAAGCTAAAGAAGGTATCACTTACCCTACCCCTGAAGAAGCTCTTGATCAATTAAAAGCTGAAGGTTACACTCGCGTTGCTTTGGCAACTCTTGACGTAATCCCTGGTATCGAATACAACTACAAAACCGCTGTTTACAACCAGTACAAACATAACTTCAAAAAAATGACATTCGGTACACCACTCATGTACTGGATGGGCCAGGAAGGTCAAACTGACGATATCGCTAAAACAGTACAAGCTGTAGCTACTCAGTTCCCTAAAGTTGGTCCTAAAGACGCTGTTCTTATTATGGCTCATGGTACTCCTGATCCTTCCAACGCTTACTACGCTGTAATCCAAGATCGCTTGGAATCTGCAGGTCTTAAAAACACTTACATCTACACTGTAGAAGGTTGGCCAAGTCTTGAAGACATTATCCCTCAATTAAAAGCTAAAGGCATTAACCATGTAACCCTTATGCCATTCATGATGGTAGCCGGTGACCATGCTAACAATGATATGTCCGGTGACGAACCTGATTCCCATAAATCCATCTTGATGGCTGACGGCTTCAAAGTAGACACTTACATTCATGGTCTTGGCGAAAATCAAAAAGTCCGTGACTTGTTTGCCGCTCATGCTCAAGAAGCTTGGGAAGCCCTTGAAAACGACGCTAAATAAGATAAGTAACCAACCCGTTACTTTTTACCGTAAGGGTTAAGTCAAATAATAAGGAGGCTGTAAGAAAATGTAGAGTATATCACATTTTACTTGCAGCCTCTTTTGATTGTCTTATAAATTGTAAAGCCATTAAAATTGTCTTTTACGGAATTCAACTATATTAAAGCCATAGGCAAGCGATACAACCTGTGGTATAGTACAAATAAGCAGTACAACATGTAATCGTACTTCTATCTTTACGAACTAAATTCGCTATAATCTATCAGGCAGGTGTATTATGAAAAAATTTTCACGTTTAACCATCATTGTAATGGCGATGACAGTCATTATGACCCTCCTTGCCGGCTGTGGCAAAACAGACTCAACATCGTCTAATGAAACCCGTACTCTGACGTACAAAAATCAAACGTATACGGTACCGGCTAAACCCGAACGAATCGCCGTATTGTCCAACTCCCTACTCTACTTTCTTGACGCCGTTGACGGTAAGTCCGTAAGTCGAGTAGAAACAACCGATGAATTGCCGGCTAATCTTAAAGAATTACCATCCTTGGGTCAAACCGCCAACATCAACATGGAACAACTTTTAGGCTTAAAACCGGATTTGGTAATCGGCCTCAGCAATCAGCACGGTAAATATGAAGGTCAATTACAGAGCAATAAATTACCGTATATTTTAATTGCCTATGACGGCATTAAAGACAATGTGCCTCTTTTACAATTCTTAGGCCAATTGACAAATCACGAAGATAAAGCCAAAGAAGTCATTGCTCAATATAACGGTAAAATTGACAAAGTAAAAGCAGCCATTAAAGATGTACCCCCTGCCCGTGTAGCCGTATTACGCGCTACCGGTAAAGCCGTAACCGCCGAAACCACCTTAGCTGTAACAGCCGCTATAGTTGAAGAATTGGGCATGCAGAATGTGGTATTACAACATGGCGATTTTGACAAATCCGCCAAAACGATTCCATATTCTTTAGAAACCTTGGCTTCAGACGATCCTGACATCATCTTCATCGCTACAATGGGCAAAAAAGACGAAATAACCAAAACAATGGAAAAAGAAATGACGAGCAATCCTGCTTGGCAGAATTTAAAAGCTGTTAAAAACGGAAAGGTATTCTACTTGCCATCCAATTGGTTCTTATTGAATCCGGGCTTGCATACGCCGGACGCTATGGCAGAACTTGTAAAAATGGCCTACGGCATCGATGTAACATTCTAATTTGATACATAGCTAAAACCAACAGATTCTGTACCATACAAAAAAACTAAGAGGCTCTACCGAACGCTGATGACATTCATCAACCGTTCGGTAACGCCTCTTTTTTAATGGCAATTATAAGATTCTATCGCCTGTTCTGTTATGTTATTGCTATGTTATTGCTATTCTAGCGGTATTCGATTGTTATTCCCACAATCGAATCACTCAGCTTACGGCACAAGCCCTTCGATTTTAATATACGGGCTGTTATCGGGGCCCTCTTCGATAACAGATTCCACTGAAAATACAGTTTTCAAAAGTTCAGCCGTCATAACCGTCTTTGGATTGCCCATAGCTGCCAAATGCCCTTGATGAAGCACCGCCACCTGATCGGAGTAGCGAGCGGCCTGATTAAGTTCATGAAGCACCATAACTACGGTAAGTCCTTGTTCGCGATTCAAACGACGGAGCAATTCCATCACTTCGAACTGATGATTAATATCCAGATACGTCGTCGGTTCATCCAAGAGCAAAATATCCGGTTCCTGTGCCAAGGCCATCGCAATCCAAACGCGCTGTCGCTCCCCACCGGATAATGATGACACCGGTTGGTTACGCAAATGCGTCGTTTTTGTTACCGCCATAGCACTTTCCACGGCTTTACGGTCTTCACCAGCCGTATTACGCCACCAATTCTGATGCGGAAAACGCCCACAATAAATGAGTTCTTCCACCACCATATCGCGAGGAACTTCCGGGGATTGCGGTAAGAAGGCCATCCGCTGTGCCAAGGAACGTGGCGAATAGGACAATGCTTTTTGACCACTGATATAAATGGTACCGTTAATCGGCTTAACACTGCCGGTAATACATTTTAATAGTGTACTTTTACCGCATCCGTTAGGTCCGATAAGCGTCGTAATTGCACCGGTCGGCACTTCCCAGGTAATGCCCTTCAACACATCTTTTTGTTCAAAGGAAACCACAATGTTTTCAACAGCAATAGCCGGAACCGTTCCTGTTGCTGCAGATATTTGTACTTGATTACTCATAGTCATTAAGCATCCCTCCGCAACAAATATAAGAAGAACGGTGCACCGAAGAAGGCCATGATAATGCCAACCGGCACTTCTACAGGGCTAAAAAGCACACGTCCCAGCGTATCGCTGATAACAAGAACAGCGGCCCCCAAGAACGCCGAACCGGGCAGTAAGAATTTATAATCGGTTCCTATAAGCATACGTGCCACATGAGGAATGACAAGCCCCACAAACCCGATAAGACCGGCCACACTGACCGCACTGGCCGCCAAAAAAGCAGCCACTGCCGTCATAGTAAAACGCGTCTGTTCTACCGGCAAACCCAACCCCTTGGCGGTTTCATCACCAAGACTCAGAATTGTGAGTCGCTGTGAGCCCAAGAAGGCCGTAATTAAACCGATAACCGTGTACGGTGCCAACAGATATACCTGTGGCCAACTGCGTGCCGATAAGCCCCCTACCATCCACAGTAAGGCACCTTGCACGCGGTCGCCGTAGAACACCAGTAAAGCGGAAATACCGGAGCCTAAAAAGGCCGCTACCGCCACACCGGCCAAAATAATACGGGTCGGTCGAATTCCGTTTTTCCAAGCTAAGGCATATACCATAAGAGCTGCCGCCAAAGCACCTACGAAGGCCACCAGCGGTACCAAATATTCCCAGCTTGGGAAGAGAATCAGGATAATAACACCGGCCAAACCGGCACCGGAGGAAACCCCCACAATCTGAGGATCAGCCAACGGGTTTTTCATAACAGCCTGCAAAATGGCACCGGCTACCGCCAAATTGGCACCTACTAAGGCGGCTACAATATTACGAGGAAAACGGATATTCCAAATAACCATATCCTGTGTATCTTTTAGTTCGGAGCTCCATAAGGTTTGCCAAATTTTGCTCAAAGTTATATCCGCTGAACCGAACACAAGTGAAATAATCATAGCGGCAACAGCCAATGCCAAAAAGCTGAGTACTATAAAACTGCGCGTCACATTGCGATGACGTTCATTTGACCGGCCGCCTTTATTTACGGTACTCGCTTCTTGCGGATGATTACTCTGATTAGTCATTTTTCTTGGACTCGTTGTCTTGCACAAACAACATACCGTCACGTTTTACGCCGGTATAAAGTAAGGCATTTACAACGGAAGCGGCAATCGGGCTACCGCCTTTATTGCCTTTTACCGTAATGTACGGTACCGGCGATACTTCCATCAAATAATCTTTAGATTCAGCAGCACCGACGAAGCCTACCGGAATACCGATAATAAGAGCCGGTTTAACGCCTTCTTCCAAGGCGAGACGCAATACTTCATAAAGAGCAGTTGGTGCATTACCGATAGCAACGATCTGACCGTCTAATTGTTTACCGAACGTACGCATAGCGGCGATGGAACGGGTTACACCCAATTCTTTAGCCAATTCAGCAACTTTTTCATCTTTAATGAGGCAATGTACTTCACTGCCGCGAAGGGCTAAGGCCGGTTTATTGATACCGGTGCGAACCATTTCTACGTCGCAGTACACATGAGCACCGTTTTGCAACGCTTCAATCCCTTTTTTTACCGCATCGGGACTGGTACGCACGAGCTGAGCGTATTCTACGTCACCGGATGCATGGATGGTGCGGGAATATACACGCACTTCATCATCGGTAAGATTTAAATCTTTAACGTATGGATAAATGATTTCCATACTTTTATCTTCAATAGCTTTAGGATTTTTAATGTACTCCACTTGTCTTGTCCTCCCATAAATCACAGAACTCCTGAGCCGTGGAAATGGTCATAGCCCCTTTGGCAGGCTCCGGACGATCAATAACAATTATATGTAAACCTAAATCAATAGCCGCTTGAAGTTTCGTATCGGAACCGCCTACGAGGCCCGAATTCTTCATAACAACCACATCCGCCTTTGTATCGGCGAACATGACTTTGTTCATATCATAACTGAACGGACCCTGCATGGCAATAATCCGTTTCGGCGACACCCCGAGGTCTTCCATGATGCCAAGCACTTCCGCCGTCGGCAACACGCGCGTCCAAACATCAATATCCCGAAGGGCTTCCGCTTTCGCAAAAATCCCCATGGTTTTGCTGCCCGTCGTCAAGTAGACTCGCTTATTAAGCCCGCTAGCCAGTTCACCGGCCAATTGAGCCGCTTCTGCTTCGTTGCTTACATGATGTAATTTATCATAGTCAGGCAACGGTACTTCCTTGCGTTCAAAACGAAGGAACGGAATATTCATTTCAGCCGCCGCATCCCGTGCCGTAGCGGTAACTACGGCCGCGTACGGATGACTGGCATCAATCAAAAGACGAATATTTTTATCGGCAATAATCTCTTTCATCGCCTCTTTGTCGAGACGCCCCGTATGTACTTCGATGCCTTCGTGAGCCGCGAGCTGCGCCCCATATTGGCTGACGACCGATACGAATACAGGTTCCTTCGTCGTTTCACGAACGGTTACTGCTAAATTGCGACCATCTAATGTGCCCGCAATGACCCAAATCATAATTTATAGCCTCGAGGCGTAATCATGCGACCGTTTTCAACATAGGTCTGGCTGTTGCCGATGATAACCAAAGTCTGCATATCGATTTCTTCTTTAGTGAAGTTTTCCAAGTCGGAAATTACCATATGTTGGCCCGGACGACCGGCTTTTTGTACGATACCCACAGGTGTTTTAGGATCGCGATGTTTAAGAACCAATTCACGTACTTCATCCAAATGAGTTACACGTTTTTTACTGCGAGGATTATAAAGGGCAATAACCATATCCCCTTCAGCGCTCAAATCGGCACGTTTTTTGATTAAATCCCAAGGCGTCATAAGGTCGCTCAAGGAAATAACGGCGAAGTCGTGCATCAAAGGAGCACCCAATACGGCAGCAGCCACATTAACGGCGCTGAGACCCGGCACAATGTCAACTTGAGGACGTTGTTCGGCCGGTACTTTGTTGGCCAGTTCCATAACGAGACCAGCCATACCGTAGATGCCGGAGTCACCGCTGGAGATAACCACTACTTCGTGGCCTTCAATGGCTAAGTCTACAGCCTGTTGACAACGGTCAACTTCCTGCATCATAGCGGTGCCCACTTTTTCTTTATCCGCAATTAAATCGGCAATGAGGTCGAGGTATGTCAAATACCCTACCACACGGTCAGCCGCCAAAATAGCTTCGCGAGCTTGCGGCGTCATGAATTCTTCGTTGCCCGGTCCGATACCGATTACTTTGATTGTACCTGGGCGATGGCTACCGTTGTTCGCGGATACACCGTTTTCTTTTGTAGTAATGTTTGGCTCTTGGCCTGTAATAGTGCTGTTGTTTCGCATACGTTGCCTACTCCTATCGTCTGTTTAACAAAATTAGATTCTTCAATATGACTTGCTTCTATAAAAGGCGCCATTTCTTCTTGTGTGAAAAAATGAATGGGCCATTGTAACTCTTCTACAGCCGCCAGCAAACCGACTTCATCGGATTTGACATTCACCGAAGCGGCGGCAGCCACACTCTTAGGCGAGCGATTCACATTCAGCAGTGAATCTTTAATCGCTTCCAAAATTAATTCTTTGGGCGTATCGCGGCGACAACCGATACCTACCACCATAGTCGGCGGTCTCAGTACCAACGTCCGCGGTCCTACCGGCAGGAATAAATCGGTAATGATAACGCGCGCTACGTTTTCACCGCCTTCTTCGCATAAGAACTTGCCCATAACGGTATGCGGGTTGAAGCGAATGAGCGTAATCCCCTGTGCCTTCGCTGCCGCTTCATACTGATGGAAAAAATACAGCGTATCATCTACATAATATTTCACCGTTTCACCGGCTACGAGAGCCGAATTGACTTCACGCAACGCGTCAAAATCTTCCACCTTGCATTCAAGCTTACGCGCCAATACATCGGGCGCCGGAATACCATTCACATCGGTAGCTGTCGTAATAACCGGCGTAGCGCCGATAACCTGAGCAATCTCCGCCGTCCATTCATTGGCGCCGCCTAAATGACCGGATAATAAGCTGATGGCAAAATGCCCTTGTTCATCCATGACCACCACCGCCGGATCTTCCGACTTATGCTTAATATACGGGGCTATCATACGCACCACAATACCCGTAGCCATGATAAAAAGCAGCTTATCATAGGTCTTAAACCATGTTTCCATATGAGGCTTCATGGAGCTGAACAGCGTAGCCGCTTCCCCACTTTGACGGCCTTCTTTTTCAAAACATTCAACCATATGATGCGATGTCGCCAGGAAATACTTGCGCAAACGCTGCCCCAACTTGGCGCCGTGAGCCGTTACGGAAATAATACCAATCTGTTCGGAAACGGTCGAATATTGAATAAACGTTTTTAGGGTCGGTTTTTTATCCTGTATATCCAAAGTACTCACTCTCCGCTATTAGTCCTTGGCACTACGGTACATGTGACTGAAGCCCTTGTCATACAACTTGGACAATTCATAATCACTGTCAAGAACTTTACTTACCACGATCATGGCCTGACGCAATACGCCTTCCTGACTCACGATATCGGCAATCGTTTCTAAAGTGCCGCGAATGATGCGTTGATCCGGCCAGGATGCTTTTACCACAATCGCAACCGGCGTCTTAGGGCTGTAACCGCCGTTAACAAGTTCTTCCACTACTTTATCAATCATCTGCACACTGAGGAAAATACACATGGTTGCTTCATGAGCGGCGAGCATACCCAATTTTTCCTTCGGTGGCATCGGCGTACGGCCTTCCATACGCGTAATAATAACTGTTTGGGATACATTAGGTAAGGTGTATTCCTGTTTTAAAGCAGCCGCCGTAGCAAGGAACGAACTTACGCCCGGAATTACCGCATAGGTAATGTTCAATTCTTTCAAGCGGTCCATCTGTTCCTGAATGGCCCCGTAAATAGCAGGGTCACCGGTGTGCAAACGAACGATGGCTTTGCCTTCCGCGGCACCGCGCTTCATAACTTCGATTACTTCATCGAGGTTCATGGTTGCACTGTTAAAAATTTCGCAACCTTTTTTACAAGCCGCCAAAATATCCGGATTTACCAAAGAACCGGCGTAAATTACGATATCCGCTTCACTGACCAAACGATAACCTTTGCGGGTAATCAGCTCCGGATCCCCCGGGCCGGCCCCCACAAAATGAACTACCGGTACTTCTTGATTCGTCATGGCAGTATCGCCCGACATTGTTTTATCTGTACTCATGTGACAGTTTACCTCCCCGGCCTTACGGCCTCAAGTTATATATACTTCATCCGCCTAAACGACATATTCAGACGAACGATTTATATCTGTTCTCAGTAACCTATTTAGTTGCTTCTTCAGCATTAGCCGTTTCGGTCTCAGCCTGTTTAACTGCGGTTACAATAAAAATCGGACTCAATGGATTCAACAAATGATACGGACCGGCTTTACGGAAACGATTAATTTGCATCTGATAGCCTTCATAGGTGAAAGGACGACCTTTTAACGCTTTCAAAATCGTGTAACCGGTTTCCATGGTTACCGCCGTTACGACAAGACGGCCACCCGGTTTTAAGAGGCGCTCGGATTCATCGAGAATCGCATCCATACCGCCCGCACTGCCGCCGATAATGATGGCATCAAGGGCCGGTAAATCTTCCATGCCTTCCGGTGCTTTTGCCTCGATTACCGTTAAATTATTAACACCAAACTTCGTCATATTCGCCTTGATAAGTTCGATGCCCTTGGCAAAACGTTCAATAGCATATACATGCCCTTGCGGTGCCCCCAATGCCGCTTCAATGGAAATGGAACCCGTACCGGCGCCAACATCAAGAACATAACTCTCCTCCTGCACACGCGCTTCATTGAGTACGGCCATACGAATTTCGCGCTTCGTCATAGGCACATCGCCGCGAATAAATTCTTCATCTTCAATGCCGAAAAAATGCCGCATGGATACCTCCTTAATATATTAAGATTCAAAAGTCATAAATGAGCTTCAACGCTCACCGATAATCCTAAGTTTACCCCAGCACTATAAATACGGAATGCTCAAAACCCGAAAGTCTTGTGATATCCGTCAAAGTACCGTGCTCAATTCGTTCATCTTCATAGCTGAGTCGTTCTAAAGCCACCGACTTCGTATCGGCCGGCCAGCCGTGCTCCATTAAAATTTGAGCAATCGCCGCCGGATTATGTTCCTTATCCGTCAAAAAGCCAAGCTTACGCCCCGCTTCATAACGAAGTGATTCCTCTTTCGGGACACGACCGTGAAAACTCAACAAATCCGCATCCTGCCACACTTCGCCGATACGAGCAAAGGCAAAGGTCATGGAACTGATGCCCGGCACCACATCAATCGGCGTATCAGGGAACTTCTTCTTAAGATACGGCAATAAGCTGTAATAGCCCGTATCACCGCTTACCATGACAACTACATCATGGCTCTTAAGCTGTTCTTCAATCCAAAGAGCTAATTCAGTGAGCTTACCGGTAACCGAATGCGTGAGCTGCCCTTCGTGAGCAAAATCCAATAAAGACCGTTCACTCCCGACGAGTACCTTGGCTTCTTCAATTAATTTAAGACCGCGCGGTACCACATAATCGGGATTCCCCGGGCCGATACCTACAACGTAGAGGGTATTTGCCAATGCTCTTCACCTCCGATACGCTTAGCCGTTTCATCGACCGCCAAAATTTCGCCGTCCAACGTAGCAATAATAATACCGACTTCCGCCTCATTCGCAATAT
Organism: Veillonella seminalis; assembly: GCF_003992065.1. GTDB lineage: Bacteria > Bacillota > Negativicutes > Veillonellales > Veillonellaceae > Veillonella_A > Veillonella_A seminalis. Next base: position 13,684 of record NZ_RQUZ01000006.1, on the reverse strand, counting down.
AGCGTTCCGAGCGCATAGATGCTCTGTCTGCTACACGCTGATAAACGCTCGTCAAATGCTCGCGTGCCAGAATCGGCATAGCCGCTTCCGTGGTGCGACACTCCATAATTTCATTAGCCACTTTAGTAGAAGCACCATCCAGTGCCGCATAGGCTACGAGAGTCTCCATTCGGCCGTCACTCATACGATTATGGGTATGAAAACTGCCGGACGCGAGTTTTATAATCTTACCGATATGACCGATAATAACAATCTTTTTAAAACCGGCTTTCACGCATTGCTCCAGCATGAAGCCGATAAAATTAGACGTTTCCGCCATCTGATTAATGGCAATTCCCAGCACATTCTTGGCCAATTCCTGACCGATACGCCCCGGTACCAACACAGCCGTTTCATAACCGGCCGCTTTCATAACTGTGAGCTGAGGTACCAAAGAGTTTTTAAAACCTTCTTCACTCATGGGCTTCACAATCCCGGTTGTGCCGATAATGGAAATACCGCCTTCAATGCCGAGCGTACTGTTCAGCGTTTTCTTCGCCAGTACTTCCCCGTTTGGCACCGATACCGTCACGATAACGCCTTGACCGGCCGTGCAAAACTCATTAAATACGGTGGTCATCATGATGCGTGGTCCCGGATTAATGGCCGGTTCTCCCGGTGGCATAGCCAAGCCCGGTTTCGTTACAGTGCCGACGCCGAAACCGGCTCGAAACTGCAACGTGCCGTCATCCGTCAGCTGTACCGTAGTCACCACATCGGTGCCGTGTGTTACATCCGGATCGTCGCCGCCATCTTTAACCACAGTAGCTCGCGCTTCAGTATCGGATAGCACCTCTACCGACTTAACCGGCACTTCAATCGGCGTATCTTGCGGATTAATCACCGTCACACGAGTCGGATACTCTTCCTGCAACAATGCCATTAAAGCTGCCTTCATACCGGCCGTGGCACAGGAACCGGTCGTATAGCCGCCTCGCATAGCCTCAATATCCATTTATACCTCCTTTAGTGAAAGAATCTTTCACAGCTTGATATCATGGTAAAGAGCAGCAATATTACGCTGCTCTTGTGGGCTCTACTTAGGAGCGGAAATTTACAAATTGCAATTCTACCGGTAAATCCTGTTGTTTCAACATTTGAATAACTTCTTGCAAGGAGTCTTTATCTTTGCCGGTAACACGCACTTGATCTTCCATAATCTGTGCCGTTACTTTAAGTTTCATATTTTTAATTAATTTAACCACATCTTTAGCGGTTTCTTTAGAAATACCTTTTTTAATGGTAATCACCTGGCGAACGGTAGCTCCCGATGCCGGTTCCACCTTACCGTAATCAAGATTCTTAAGCGCCACATTACGCTTAACCATCTTGCCTTTAATAACGTCGATTACGGCGTTTAATTTATATTCATCATCAGAAATCACCTTAATAGTTTCCCCTTCAAGACTGATTTCGGATTTGCTGCCGCGAAAATCATAACGAGTACCAATTTCTTTTTTTGCTTGGTTAACTGCGTTATCAACTTCTTGCATATTTACTTCAGACACTACGTCAAACGAACAATCTTTGGCCATGTATATGCCTCCTTTGCTTTTTAAATAGTACTATTATTATATCATATAGGCCCCGTTCCTCACATAGAAAGGTTTGGAAAATTGAACTTTGTATGAAATTTTTTTATACCTTTGCTACAATAGAGATATGAAACAGACACCAGAGGCAGCCACGACTGCCAAAAACACATTACAACAAAATACAGCCATCGAAAATGACAGCCGCACAAATACAAAAGAACCGGCAAATACAGCCGTGCTCGGCGAGCCGCTTTTACATTTAGTTGTTCCAGCTAAGCCAAATGCTCCAAAGGCAATGCGCCTGTCCATCAATCATTTAGTGCGTGGAGCCGGCGTATCACAGGCCATGCGGCGTCGTTTACGGACAGAAGGCCTCGTTTATGTAAATAATCAAACCTCTTCATGGCACAGTTTAGTCGTGCCCGGCGATACGATAACACTTTACTTGCCAAAGCAGGAACCAAACTTCACGCCTTGGGACTATGAAATTCCTATCATCTACGAAGACGAGCACCTGCTCATAATCAATAAACCGACAGGACTCCTCATGCATCCTACATCGACCGAGCGTTTTCATACGGTAGCCAATGCACTCATTCATTATTTTGAAAAAACGAAGCAAACACAAGCTGCTTTCCACCCCGTTCATCGCCTCGACAAGGACACATCCGGCCTCGTGATTATTGCCAAAAACGCCTTAGTGCAGCACAGTTTTACCAAAACGCACACGCCTATCCGCAAAATCTATGAGGCACTGTGTGAAGGCTTTTTCCCGGCAGACTATGCCACCATTCACTGGCCCATTGCACGCAAAGAAGGCAGTATCATCGAACGCACCGTCAGCTCCGTCGGCAAGCCGGCCCACACGGACATTACCTGTTTAGCCCGTCATAAACGGCTATCCCTCGTCCGCTTTGTCCTTCACACCGGCCGAACCCATCAAATTCGCGTACACATGTCACAATTGGGATTCCCACTCGTGGGCGATGACCTCTATGGCGGTTCGCTCAATTTACTTCAAAATCAAGCATTACACGCCATTGGGCTACAATTTGTCCACCCTATGACGCATACGTTCATAACGGTGACCGCTCCGCTCCCCAAAGCCTGGGAACCCTTGATTTCACAGTACTTAAGCCCCAACAAGAATTCTTTTTGACAAAAATTTCATTGTGCCCCACAGCTATACAGTCATAGAGCCCCACTATTATGCATAAATAGCAGTAGCCGTTTAAGAGTCTTCTTGCTATACTTAACTTGATGTATGACATTCCTTATCAGTTATCAGTATTCCATTACAAGGAGGAAATACTATGCCATTAGTTTCAACAACAGACATGTTTAAAAAAGCCTATGAAGGCGGTTATGCTATTGGTGCTTTCAATGTTAACAACATGGAAATTGTACAAGGTATCGTTGATGCGGCTAAAGAAGAACAATCTCCGTTGATTCTTCAAGTATCCGCCGGTGCCCGCAAATACGCAAAACACATTTATCTTGTAAAATTAGTAGAAGCAGCCCTTGAAGATACGGGCTTACCAATCGCCTTACATCTTGACCACGGTGACGACTTTGAAATCTGTAAATCCTGTATCGACGGCGGTTTCAGTTCCGTTATGATTGACGGATCCAAACATGATTTTGAAACCAACGTGGCTTTGACTAAAAAAGTTGTTGAATATGCTCACGCACACGGCGTAGTAGTTGAAGGCGAATTAGGTCGTTTGGCCGGCGTTGAAGACGATGTAAACGTAAGTGAAAAAGACGCTCTCTTCACCGATCCCGATCAGGCTGCCGAATTCGTAGAACGTACCGGCGTTGACTCCTTGGCTATCGCTATCGGCACCAGCCACGGTGCTTACAAATTCAAAGGCGAACCATACCTTGACTTCGAACGTTTGGAAAAAGTAGGTAAATTATTACCGGGCTTCCCTATCGTTTTACACGGTGCTTCCACAGTATTGCCTGAATTTGTTGAAAAATGTAACAAATTCGGCGGCAGCATTCCGGGCGCCCAAGGCGTTCCTGAAGAAATGCTTCGCAAAGCAGCGTCCATGTCCGTATGTAAAATCAACATCGACACCGACCTTCGCTTAGCTATGACAGCCTCCATTCGTGAATTCTTTGTTAACAACCCATCCGAATTTGACCCTCGTAAATACTTGGGACCTGCTCGCGATGCGATCAAAGGCATGGTACAGCACAAAATTAAAAACGTATTGGGTTCCTCCGGTAAATTATAATCGTAAAACTCTCAGGCTACAGTTATTTAAAATCCACTGCACAATTAACTACCGAGTAACCTGAAGTCGGGACAAATACTGACAAAGTATATATCCTAAAACTCTTTATTAGATGTACAAATGTATAATCCATAACTAAAAAAGAAGTAGTTTATCTAAATCTTTAGATTGACTGCTTCTTTTTTTACTGTTATAATGACTTCACAATTAAGAACAACATACAATGCTGACGGATTAGTGGAATTAACCACGTGTATTGTATGCGAAGAAACGCCGACCGTCTGGGCAGAAGATTGCTCAGGCGGTCTTTTGCATATTTTGAAAGCCTTTACCTGCCTTTCAATCATCAAAAGACTACTAGTAAAGCCTATTTAAAAGTATTTATAACTCTTCTGAAAAGACTTTGAGCAACTTCTTTCATTACAGAAAGGATGATTGTATGCGAAATCGTTGGTTAATTGCCTTGGCGGCTATCGGAATTCACATTTCTATCGGCAGTGTCTATGCTTGGAGCGTTTTAACACGCCCTATCATGGCTGCTATGGGTTGGTCCCTTAAAGAAACAACTTGGACCTTCTCCTTGGCTATTTTATTCCTCGGTCTTTCCGCCGGTTTACTCGGCAGTGTGGCTGAAAAAATGGGACCTAAAAAGAGCGGTTTATGGAGTACCCTCTTCTTCGGGATCGGTATGTTGGGCACCGGCTATGCTTTAGAAGCTCACAGCCTTACCTTGCTCTACATCTTCTATGGTGTCATCGGTGGTATCGGCCTCGGCGTCGGTTATATCACACCGGTGTCCACTCTCGTTAAATACTTCCCGCGCAATCGCGGCTTTGCCACCGGTTTGGCTATCATGGGCTTCGGTTTTGCGGCCTTAATCGCCGGTCCTTTAATGCAATACTTAACGGCACAATACAGCTTGGTGCAAACATTCCAAATTCTGGGCGTAGCCTACATCATCATTATGGCTCTTTCGTCCTTATATTTAAAACCACCAACAAACCATGCAGCAACTGTAACTACTGATGCAACTGCTACAAACAGTACTGAAAAAGCACAAACTACTGCAGCTGCTCGCCCGGCTAACACTTTATTCAATCGCGGTATGAACGCTCATGAAGCCATGCGCACTTGGCAGTTCAGTGCTTTATGGTGGATTTTCTTCATCAACATCACTTGCGGTATCGGCTTATTAGCCGTAGCCTCCCCAATGGCTCAGGAAATCGTAGGCATGAACGCTACGGAAGCCGCTTCCATGGTTGGTATTATCGGTCTTTTGAACGGTCTTGGCCGCATCGGTTGGTCCACTATTTCCGACTACATCGGCCGACCTTTTACCTACATGTTGTTCTTCCTCATTGAAATCTTGGCTTTCTTTGCCCTCGGCCATACGAGCAATTCGTTCTTCTTCCAATTCCTCGTATTTGCCATTATTACCTGCTACGGAGGCGGTTTTGCCTGCATGCCGGCTTATCTCAGCGATTTATTCGGCACCAAAGCACTCAGCGCCATTCACGGTCGCGTATTAACAGCTTGGGGCTTCGCCGGTATCGCCGGTCCTATGCTCGTATCCTTCCTTCGTGAAAGCACCAACAGCTACAGCGGTCCGCTCTTCGTATTCAGTGCTTTGTTCGTATTGAACTTGGCCGTAGCTGTGGCACTTAAAGTGTTCACTAAAGATCATCACTTTGAAGCGGAAGAAAAAGTTGTTGAAGAATCATTGAATAACACGTCTGTAACGAGTGCATAAACTTAAAATATTAACATATTAAATCAAAAGACGAAAACATCAGCATTCATTCCTGTTGTTTTCGTCTTTTTTTACTCTTTATTCGAATTGTAATCCCAAATAGTATTTTCAGAGATTTTAGAAACTCTTGATTCTATTTGACCATAAGTTAAATCACTTCTTTCTCAAAATCCTAATGCAGGTTACTCGAATGTATGTTAAAATTAAATATTGATAGGCTGAAGTTAAATATAGCCTTAAATGCGATTGAAAATATTAACTACCATATGAATATCAAGTTGGGAGTATAGTAAATGGTTAACCGATTTTTACAAGGAACTCTTATTCTTACCATTGCCGGCTTTGTGGTCAAGGCCATCGGCAGCATCAACTGGATTTTGCTGTCCCGTGTACTCGGCGGTGAAGGTATTGGGATTTACCAGATGGCATTCCCTATTTACCTCTTGTCGTTGCAACTATCCAGTGCCGGGATTCCGATTGCAATTTCAATTTTAACTGCGGAAAAACTTGCCCGTTTCGATTATCGCGGAGCCCAGAAGGTTTTCAAACTATCCTTCTACCTTCTCTTTGCTACCGGCCTGCTATTCAGTATCCTGATGTGGTTCGGTGCGGATTGGCTTATTTCATCAGGATATATCATTGATGACCGAGCTTATTTAGCCTTACTCGCCTTAGCTCCGGCCATTTTCTTTGTAACACTCATTTCGTGTTACCGCGGCTATTTACAAGGTTGGCAATTAATGACGCCAACTGCTGTGAGCCAAATTATTGAACAATTACTTCGCGTAGTTGTTATGCTCGGGGCTGCGTATATGCTCCTTTCTTACAGTCTCGGAGCCGCCGCCGGCGGTGCCAGCATGGGGGCCGGTATCGGTGCCTTCGGTGCCCTCTTAGTACTTATGTACTACTATTATAAATTACCGAAATCCCCGGAAGACGCTCATAAACAACCGGAAGGTCCCGGCGAATCCTCCGGATCGATTGTAAAACGCCTTATCAAATTGGCCATTCCGATTTCCTTAGCCAGCTTAATGTTACCGTTAGTGGCAAACCTTGATTTGTTTATCGTGCCGCGTCGTTTGGAAGTAGCCGGTTTTACCACTAGCCAAGCAACCGAACTCTTCGGTTATTTAACGGGTATGGCGGTGCCACTCATCAACTTGGCAACAATTATTACGGCTGCTTTGGCAACCAGTATCGTACCTGCCATCTCCAATGCGAATGCGACGGGCGATAAAAAAGGCGTGTACTACCGCACGGCCGGTGCTATGCGCATTACCTTTATGTCAACTGTGCCATTTACCTTAATGCTCTACGTGTTGGCTGAACCGGTAGTAAGCGTTATCTATAACGCACCGCGTGCCGCAGAAGCTACACAGATTACGGCTATTGCCATTTTCTTCTTAGGCATGCACCAAGTAACAACCGGTGTTTTACAAGGTCTCGGCAAACCGACTCTGCCGGTAATTAACATGGGGATTGCCGCTATTTCCAAGGTTATTTTAAACTGGAACTTAACCGCTCTTCCTTGGCTCGGCATTAGCGGGGCTGCCTATGCAACCGTTGCCGACATCGGCGTGGCTGCCCTTTTAAACTTAATTTGGATCAAAAAATATACGGGATATTTCCTTGATTTTTCCCTACTTTGGAAAAACATCATCAGTGCCATCGTCATGGGCGTGGCCATGTTCTTCCTCTACCCGCCGCTTGAAGGCATCATGCATAAATTCTTTGCCATGGCCATCAGCGCCTTTGTGGGTGGTGTAATCTATGTCATCGTTATGGTTCTCTTAAAAGGCTTGAACCGTCACGACGGCGAACGGATGCCTCTAATTGGAAAGTTTTTTAGGGGGAAAGAGTAATGAATTTTTTTAAAACAAAAACGACTGAATCCTATGCAATATTCTTTGTAGGAGCTGCCCTCTTTATGCAACGAATTTCCATGGGTGCCGGTAATGTGTTGTATGGTCTGGCGATTTTATTCTTTTTAATCAGCCTATACAAACAATATAAAAATCACACGTTGAGAGATAATTTTGTAATCAAAAAAGCTCTTCCCTATTTAAAAATCTTAGGGATTGCCATTCTCCTCATAGTGCCGTCTGTATTTGTAAGTGAACACTTGGGAAAATCTTTTAAAGCATTGCTGGAAATTTGGCTTTATCGAGCTTTACCGTTATTTATCATTCCGTTCTGTGCTAAAAGCAAAAAACAAATGTTTTGGCTCTTAGGTGCGGTATTTATCTCATTAAACCTCGATTCTTTATTGGCTTTCTACCAGCATGTATTTTTGAAAAATCCGCGTCCTTCGGGCTTTAGTAATAACCCATTGAACTTAGCTGCGATTCTCGCCATGACCATTCCGGTACAGGTAATTATTATGGCGGAAACTATCTTCCCTATGGGCTTACGAAAATTAGCAGTTGTTTCTATTTTTACAAATATCCTTGGTTTGTTCGGTGGTCAAAGCCGCGGCAGTTGGTTACTGTTAGCATTCACACCGTTCTTCTCGTTTAAGTATTGGCGTAAAAATAAATACTTCCCGATTGCCTATCTCGTAATAGCAGCCATTATCGGTGCTTATGTAGCTTCCAGCCCGAGCATGCAACAACGAATTATATCGACTACCAATATGACGACAGACCGTTCTAATGCGGATCGTATCGTTGTATGGGAATCCGCCGCCATGATGATACATGATTATCCTCTCCTTGGCGTTGGCCCCGGGGAGTTCACCGAAATATATAAAGCACATTATGAATTGCCTGAAAATACACAACGGATGGTACATACCCATAACAACTTCATTCAGGTTACAACAGAATCCGGTGTTATCGGACTTTTAGCTTTCTTAATCTTATTCGGCTACATTGAAGTACGTGCGCTAAAAGATACCTTTAAAGGCAATCCATATGCATACATGCGTCTGGCTGCTACCACGTTCTATTTGCTTTTCGGTCTTATCGATTATACCTTTGATGCTTCAGCCATCATGAAGCTTTACTGGTACTATATCGCTATCAGCTTGAGTTTAGAGGCATTAGCTGAAGATAATTCTGTTGCCGAAATTGCAGAAAACAAACCTTCTAAATCTGACGATAGGGTTTTGGAAAAAGCTTAAAATCTACTTATAGAAATAAAAAACAGAATAAAAAAATAAGAGGGAAGATAAGAATCAAAACTTATCTTTCCTCTTTTAGTTTATTAAGAAATATAAAATTTAAAAATTATAGCGTTTCAATATATTTAATTCCAACTTTGTTTCAATGTGTCGGCTAATTTTGCCGCATCACCTTGTAGAAAATGCCCCTGTACATTCGGCATTGAACTTAACATGGTAATCAATTCCTGTACTTTTTCAGAAACTACGCGGTAAGTTGCATACGAGCCAAAGGAATGTTCCATGCCGAAACACTCAGAAGATAAATCTGCCCCCATTACTACCGCAAGAGCTTTCTCCGGCTGCTTAGCTTCCCAATCAACCAATTCTTTATACATGGTACTTTGCAAGATCTCAACATCAGCACTCCATTGCTTAGTCCAAGTTTTTAAGATTAATAAGGAGTATGCTTTCATATTCCCGGCCCAAATATCGCTGAGGGATTGAGTAATAGTAAGCGCCAATGGGCGTTTTTCCCAATCACATTGAAGAGCCGTCTCGGCAATATCGGTAAAGTATGTTTCATCCTCTTTCATCATCGTTAACGGAGTATATAACAATGACCAACTAATAATGGACGGATGATTTTTATCACGAGTTATTAAGGAGTCTATCGTGTCTTTATGAGTATCCAATAATCTGGATTTAACATCGGCTTTACTGAAGTTCGCCTCGCCCGGTTGCAAATCTTTAGCCAATAAACCGGCTGCCGGCATTTCCGCCACAACCAGAATACCGTTTTCATCAGCCAGCTGTAATACTTCCGGTGAAACCGGACGACCGCTACTGAAAATACAATTACCGCCCATAGCGAGCAACTGTTGAAATTGTTGTTTAACCTGTACGGGATTCGCAGCTAAGGCCATATTCGGCGCTACCAACTCAGTAGCTTTTAACCGAACAACGGTTCCGTTAAGCATCAAGTTACCGCCTTCAACCGCTACGGTACGAATACCTATACGCTGATGATACACATCATGCTGTTTGCCCAAACGGCTCACTTCAAGTTCCAAAGTGTATAAATACCCGTCGCCTACAGTCCAAATATGCGGTTTTTCAACAGTCAACTTGGAATTACCGCCCACACCGGTAGCTACAATGCGACCATCTCGATCGCGTAGTGTTGCCGTCACCAAGCAATTGCCTTGTACATGAGCCATATACTGCACCACAGCCTGTTCAGTAGACAATTCAACCGTCTGAACCATAACATCCGTCAAACGCGTTGTCGGCACAGTATATAAAGTAACATTGCCATAGATACCGGCCGGTACTTCATAATCAAAATTCGGCTGATTTATGCGACGTCCTTTAGGTGATGTAACAGCCTGCCCCGCCGGCAGCGTATAAGCGGACAATTCATTATTTACTTTTACAATAATGCGATTTTCTTCGCCATAGCGTAATTGGCGCGTCACGTTAATAACCGTCGACACAAACGCCCCTTCATGGCGGCCCGCCTCCATGCCGTTGACATACACAACCGCACGATTGCCGATGCCGTCAAAACGCAAAAAGACATCCGAACCGAGCCATCGTTTCGAAATATAAATATTGCGTTCATACCACATAGTACCGCAATAGTTGCGCTCCTCAGGACTTACAAATAAATCCTGCAAAGCCGCCGGTACCGGTACCGACATCTGTCGCGCCACGCCGGTTTCATAGGTTTTATCCTTTGATTTATCAAAGGCAAAAAACCAATTGCCACGCAAATCTATACGGTCTCGAAATGCGTTTGCTACAGGCTGCAATAATTCCATCGTACTCATCAAAGACTCCTCCTATATCTCTTATAAGTATATACTAAATACCTATATCTATTCAATGAATTTATGAAGGAAATTCTGTTTACAATGCACATTTTTTCACCTATACTAAAATAAATATGCAATTTCGAGGGATTATGCAAAAAATGTAAGGAGATTTATTGATGAAACGCCATACTACTATAATTTTTGATTGCGACGGAACGATTTTAAATACATTGGACGATCTCATGGATTCCATGAATTATATTTTGAAAAAACATAATTATCCGACTCGTTCATTAGCGGAAATTCGCAGTTTCGTCGGCAATGGTCTGGGCAAATTGGTAGAACGCAGCGTTCTCACCGGCACCGACCTTACCGTACCACAAGAAAAGCTCGATACCATGCTGACAGAACTGAAAGAATATTATGCTGAACACAACAACGACAAAACTGCTCCTTATGACGGACTCTATGAACTACTTGCTGCTTTGAAAAAAGAAGGCTACAAAATGGCCGTTGTATCTAATAAAGTGCAAGAAGGCGTAACCGCTTTAAACGACCAATACTTCAAAGAATACTTCAACGTAGCCATCGGCGAAACGCCGGATCGAAAACGTAAACCGGAGCCGGATATGGTTAATGCCGCTTTGAAAGAACTTAACAGCACCTCGGAAGAAGCTGTTTATATCGGCGATTCCGAAGTGGATCTACAAACCGCTAAGAACTCCGGACTCCTCCCTATTGCTGTGACTTGGGGATTTAGAGATGAGGAGTTGCTTAGAGAACTGGGGGCTAAACATGTGGCTCATACGCCGGGGGAAGTGTTGGAGATTATAGAGAGATTAAATAAATAGAATGCCTATACCCCCTCCTTGATTCTCAACTCCGAAAGACTTATAATTTAATCAGAAGGTATTATATAAGGAGGTTGTTATTATGAAAAAATGGTTATCTGCACTAGTACTTACCGCTGTGATTGGCTTAGCAGCGTATCCTATGGTTCAAGCATACGGTAACTCCCAAATGAACGGTTATCAGTACGGCGGTCCATGCTACGGATATAATGGCAATAATTATGGGAACAACGATAATAATCGTAATAACATGATGTATAACAATGACGGAAACAATGGCTATGGTTATCATCATATGATGAACTATAACAACAATTCAAACTCAACGTATTGCCATTAAATTCCCGTATTTATTTTTTAATCACTAAGAAGCAATACTAAAACATTCCATTATTTTCTATAATAGTTATAAATTTAAAAATAGACCATAATTAAATTTAAAATTTAATTATGGTCTATTTTTTACCCAATTGATAATTCATCCTTTGATAATTTGGAAATGCATTTTTTTATTGTTTCTACCAATTGATTTAATTTTACTTTTTCTATTTGTTGCTTTTCATTTACTATAATTTTTTTAACTCCCTGTAAAAGCTGCTTTAAATATTCTACATCATTAATTAAGTATTCATCAGAATTATTTATTTGTAAATATATATAATTTAAAATATGAGAAAAACTATCAATTTCAGCAGTGCAAGAATTATTAATAAAGTCAATAGCACTATCACTTGCTGGCAGATAATTTGCAAATGAACGCTCACTATAATAAAGTTCCCTATTTTCTATACAAAATTTGTAAAAATCCGAATCAAATAAACTTCGCTTCTCAAAAAAAGGTATCAGTGATAATTTAATATTTTTATTAACTTTATCCCGCTCTTTTAAAATTTTTTCTACTTCTAAAAATATATTACTACATTCTTCCCTGTAAACATCTATAAACATCCGCTGTGACCAAGAAAATCTATTAAGCTCATCTTCATTATATTCAATTTTTTTGCCGAAATTTTTAAAGCATTTATAAATTCATCAATATTAAAATCTATTTTAGCCCAATATTTAATAGTAACTAAAATATTAATAATCCTACCAAATACATCTACAGAATACATATTATTATTAATTTCAACTAATAATTCCTCTAAAAAGTTTAAAATATCTCTATCGGTGTCAAGAATATCCCATCTTTCATACTTATATATAGACAATCTAGATTTTTCGTTGTTACTAAGTTCTTCTTCAATAAATCGTTCAATCGACAATCGATCAAATGTAGCCGTTTTTATAAAATAATCAATAAATCCAAAACTAAACATATAATTATCAATATCATAATTTTTTTCTGCACTGTTCTTTACTACTTGAAAATTATTCACAGTACTATCACAATCATTTAAATCAATTATACCCAATTTAAATTGTATAGTTCTTACCAGTAAATAAATAAATATATCCGCATACTTATAGCTATATCGAACAATACTAAATCTATTATCTAGTCGCTGCAATTCCATTATAATATTGTCAAAGGAATTCTTTACACTTATTAATATCCTTATATTTTTAAAGTTTAAATTTTCACACTCTTGAATAACTTTAATCTTATTTTCTTTATAAAAGTTTGCCAAATCATTATTACTTGATATAAATATTTCATCGTATACAGTCTCTATATCCGTATCTAGATGAATTTCTAATTTAAATACTTTTTCAAAGTCCTCCAAGTACTTTTTACGAAATAAAACACATTCCGAATCTTCTTTATTATTTTTGTTATTATTTTTAATATATATTTTTCTTACAATATCATTTTCACGATAATATAATTCTTTCTTATTCCCTACGACAATAAGAAAATTTCCATCTCCTTTAGATAAATCATCAACTAATCCCATTATATCTTTTGTATCCGAATTACAACGCTCAAAATCATCTAATATAATAATACTATTTTCTAATTTAATAAAATTACCAATCATAGATGTAACATCAATGTTCATGTCTATGCCAATATTAGATTTAAATGATATTCCCTTTGGAATTAGGTTCTTTATTTTATAAAGTATCTTAGATCTTTTACTATCGTCATCCTTTTCACCTAAAAGTTTTTGATATACTAATTCAGTTTTAATTTGATTACAATTTTTCTTACCATACAAAGAGTAATACAGAATTCTCTTTTTTTGAACGCTCTTTAAATAAGGAATTAAAATGGTTAATTGTAAACTGAAATTGAACATATAAAAAATCCATAGTGAATACCGATTTGTGTTATGATTAATGTCGCTAAAACAAATCTTATACACGAGGTATCGATATCACTATGGACTCTATTAATCATAACAC
>NZ_RQUZ01000005.1 GCF_003992065.1 Veillonella seminalis | reverse complement strand
TGGTGTAATGCACTGCCACGCAAAATTCTAAATTACCGGACACCACAAGAAGTATTCATTGAAGAAGTTAATAAGTTACTGGGTTTTTAAAAGTGTTCAATTTCATATTGCAATTTACTAAAAAAATATGATGTAAGTGAAAATAATATAAAAAAGGAAAAAAAGACAGAAAGAATACAGTTATTAATATCAAAGACGCTAGATAATAAATTAAAAGAAGCAGCAGCAAATTCTAAATAGTATTTAATTCTTCATCACGTAAATCAATGGATTTACCCAATTCCCTCTTATGTTTTCTAGAAGAGTACTTTCTTGTTGATCTGCGTAAAACTAACGGTAAATCCATAATTTTAAAGGCTAAGATATTTTGGTGAAGGTAGTTATAAAGCGTGCCATGACGTACCGTTAGTATAATGAATTTCAGCTAATTCGATGTGAAATTTTGTCCCATTTTCCAACCCATGAAGGGTCCAGTGATAAGTCCCATCCGATAGGCCTTGTGGCTCGATGGTATCCTGATTTATAAGCACGGTGAAAGGGTCACCATAGCCGAATTCAGTAACCTCTTGGCCAAAGTTATCTTTAGCCGATAAATGGACCTTAAAGCCATCGATAGTCTTATCACTGTCGTTTTGTATCTGAATATAAGCAACTGGTTCGCCTATCACATTTTTATCTACTTCAAAATTGGCAATAGAAGCTGGGGCCGGTAACTTGACTGGTTTTTGTTCTTTTACCGGAGCCGGTGCTTGTTTTTCCTCCTGTTTTGCCGGATCTGACAGCGCTTGTTCTTCTTTGCTGACATCGGAGCCGTCGTCATGAACAGAGTATAGAAATGCCCCCATCATACAAACCAAGACGGCGACAACAAAACGATTCCACATCCGTACCCGTTGTTTTCTATCCTTCGGCCACAGATTCCGTACCCGTGAGGGGAGGTTGTGCACCTGTTGCCGAGGTTCTTCGGTCGATCCTACGGGGACTTCAGGTTCTGCGGGTTCGACAGTTTCTTTTGGAGCTTCAGCATGGTGAATCGTCGCACCGCAATAGGGACAAAACTTAGCATCATCCTGAATCTTTTTACCACATTGAGTGCAAAACATCATATCGCTTCCTTTTTCTAAAAAGCCGTGAAAAATTTCATTCCCTTGGCAAATACAGCAGCGTATATAAATACCATCCTTCGATTTGTTATAAAGGCAGATGAAACAGTATTTGCCTATTTTGAGATGAGAGAAATACTGTTTATAATTTAACATACTATTCATGAAACATCAACAAATATTGGATAATAATGATACATGTAAAGAAATTAATGAAGAAAAAGCCGGCAAAGGGAAGCCGATATCGTGGACGATTAGGCCATGCACATCGTGCCGTCCGGATAGAGAAAAGAGAACCGCAGCAGCGCAGAGACTACCGAATCTCTATTTCCGTAAGCGATGATTTTATATTCTCAATATTATTATCAATAAAAGAAGAGAAAGAACGATACGATGATAATTAGCAGTTCAATACATGTTTTTTCAAGCTTGCCGATTTTTGCCGATATTTTGCCGAAAAAGAAATAAAAAACGAGGGAATTTGGCAGTTATTGAGAAAACGCGAGAGATACATTAATTCGCGGATAAATGGCTTAAATAAGCGGCTTATAAAGCGTTCTAAGATGTCCCTAGATTCTCAAATTACATTACTTACGATAATATATCGTTATCGGAAGTAATTATATCATATCACTCTATTTAGTTCAATAGCCGTCCGTCTAAGACGCTTTTAACAAGTTAATGATACATCTGTATGAGTTACTATATTCACCCATACACAAGCATCATTATTTACGTATAGTATTTACAGTAAATTATTTTCTTGTAGAACAACGGTCTAACAAGTATGCAATGCTTACAAACGGAATACCGCCGTTTTCACCAAGACCGGTTTCACAAGTTGAACTGGAACTTACACCTAATGTACAACCTAAGTTTTTAATTTCTTCGGCTAAGTATTTAGTTGAAGATTTATTGAGTTCCGGTGTGAAGAAACCTTTTTGACCGGCAAAACCGCAACATGCAAAGGATTTGATATTAAATACTTTATCGGTACATGCACGAGCCAAGTTTTCAATATAATCGCCTTTATTCAAAGTCTTAATCTTACACTGTTTATGAACGATTACCGATTCATCGCATTTCGTTACATGCAAATCAGGTAAAATTGTATACAAGAACTCGGAAATATCAAGAATCTTCAAGCCTTTAATATGTTTAAATGCATGATTGAAGCATGCGGAATGGTCGATAACAATCGGATAAACGCCGCCTTCACTGGCCTTAGTCAATGCTTCGGTTAAATCAGCCAAAGCTTGTTTGTCGATTTCTTCATAATTTTCAAAACTTAAGCCGCAACATAAGTTTTCAATATGAGGCGGATAAATCACATTGTACCCTGCTTTATCGCACAAACTTTCGAATACTTGTTGTAAACTGCGAGTATCGGCATAACCTTGATTCTGACGGAATGCACGGTTAGCACAAGTACTGAAGTATACTACATTTTTCTGATATGCCGGATTACGTTTATTCGTCAATTTATATGTATTGGCTTTCGGCATAGTTGTCGGTACATATGGTGTCAAACCGGTTAATTCATGAGCATCTTCGGAAATTTTAGCCAATAAGGTCTTCGTAGCTACTTTACCGGCTACACCACCCAAGGTGGCCCCTACCTTAGCTGCTTTCAAAGTAGTACTGAAGTTGTTATAAATAGCATGTGCCAAACCGCGACCCTTCGGATTAATTTTGCGCATAGAAATCGCAATTTGAGCTGTGTCAATACCTAAAGGACAAAGCATGGAACACATGGAGCAAGCGGCACAAGTGTCAACACCGTAATATTCGTAGCCTTTTTTGAGTTCTTCAGCCATTACTGTATTGCCTTCTTTGAGTAAACACTGTTCTTCACGAAGCAAGGAAATACGTTGGCGTGGAGTCAATGTTAAGTTACGGCTCGGACAGTTACGTTCACAGAAACCGCATTCCATACACATATTGTATAATGGATCGATATCGCTCATAGCTTTTAAATTCTTTTTGTAAATATCCGGATCATCCGTGATCATAACATCAGGATTTAATAAGCGTTGAGGGTCAAAGATTTCTTTAATACGACGGTTAACGGCATAAGCTTTTTTGCCCCATTCTAATTCAACAAACGGAGCAACCATACGACCTGTACCATGTTCTGCTTTAATGGAACCTTCTACCCCGGCTACACGTTCAGCCATTTCTTTAACGAGACCGGAGAAGTTATCCATTTCACGTTGTTCGTTAAAGTTAGGTGTAATAATAAAGTGAACGTTGCCGCTCAAAGCATGACCGAAAATAATACCGCTGTCTTCGAAATCATATTTTTTAAACAATTCCGTAATCATTTCGATACCGTCGGTGAAATCTTCAATTTTAAAGCAAACATCTTCGGTAATAACAGTAGTACCCGGACGACGTAAGCCGGCAGCAATCGGTAACAAACCTTTACGAATTATCCACCATGCATCATATTCTTTTGCGTCTTTAGAGTACAAGCTTGGAATAACCGTCGGAATATCTTTTAATTGATCCTTAATATATTCCAAATTAGCGTCTAAAGTAGCTTCGTCATTGCTTTCGGATTGGAATAAAATACAGCTGGTCCCTTCCGGTACACCATGTACAAAGGATGGAACTTCCGGTAATTGTTGTACACTCTTAAGACTTAAATAGTCCATCATTTCAGCAGCCACGACTTTATCGCGGGACATATTGGCCAAAGCAACTACGGCACGGGATGCATCGTTTAATTTAGCGAAGAATAAAAGACCGCAACCTTTGTATTTAGCGTCATCAACGCAGTTGTACACAACTTCACTTACGAAGCCGAGGGTCCCTTCACTGCCGATAAAGATATGGTTTAAAATATCTACGATATCTTCGAAATCAACCAAAGAGTTAATACCGTAACCGGTAGTATTTTTAATTTTATATTTACGACGAATTAAATCTACTAATTCGCTGTCGGTCATGATTTCACTGCGCAAATTTAGTACATCATCTACCAATTTGCTGTGACTGGCCATAAATTCTTTAACGCTTTGAGGATTGCCTGTATCAAGAATTGTACCGTCAGCCAATACTACACGCATGGAACGAACTGTTTTGTAAGAGTTTTCAACCGTACCGCAACACATACCGCTGGAGTTATTGTTAAAAATACCGCCTACCAAAGCAGTTGTAATGGTAGCAGGATCAGGACCGATTTTTTTACCGTAAGGTTTTAAAGCTTCATTCGCATCGGCACCGATTACACCGCAAGCCAAACGAATGGCATTGCCGTTTTCAAGCACCTGCACAAATTTAAACCCATCATTGGCAACAATCAATACATCTTCGGAAGATGCCTGACCGGATAAAGAACTGCCGGCAGCACGGAATGTTACCGGTGTACCGCAACGGTTAGCCAATAATACTAATTGAACTACTTCCGCTTCCGTATTTGCTTTTACTACTACTTTAGGCAAATAACTGTAGCAGGATGCGTCAATACCGTACGCATAGCAAAGTAAAAAATCTGTAAACACTCGATCCGGTGAAATCTTCTTTGCTTCTAATACAAACGTGTCATAATCTCTCTTCAACTGTAAGCTCATTTTAGGACCTCCCACATCGTATTGTGCCACTCGGCACTACTGTACGACTTCATATAGATTTAGAATAGCATACCGCTCATATCATGTAAATCAACCATATAGGTATAACCAATACTCATATTAAATTAAGTCTTTTAAAATCCTATGTACAACAGAAAAGTTAAAATGTTCAATGTAGAAACTATTCCACGAAATGAATAAATTTTATATTTTACGTGTCTATAATTCATTAAACTCATCATAAATATAAATAATAGTTTTTCTCAATATCACAAAGAATTTCCTCCCTGCTTACCTTGATTTTACTTTTATCATTTTACAAGCTACCCTGTTTCAAGGTATAATTAAAGGATATTAGAATACTTAAAACTCATAAAACAATTGAACTTATGGTCATAGTAAGAAATTATCTTCACTGCAGATGGTCTTTCCTCTTACAGTGACCCACTAAATCAGAAATTCCAGACCCTAATAGATTAATTAAAAAAATATATTATATGATACAATATATATAACGATAATCGTAGTAAGGAAGGTGTAAGTATGTCCAACGCAATAGGAACTCATTTATTAATAGATTTATATACTTGTTTGGAAGATGTCGTAAACTCCCCACTCATTATTCAGGAGAGTGTCACAAATGCACTCGAAGCAGCTCAACAACCGATTGACGAAATCAGTTGTCAAGTCTTGGATGATGAAGTGGTATTATTTGCCGTTTCGCCACATTGTCATATCGCAGTACATGCCTATCCTGATATGGGTTATGTAGCCGTAGATATTTATACTTTTGACTTACCGTTACAGGCTACACTGATCATGCGAGTGTTAAAACAATCTTTCGGTGCCGAACGTGTTAAAGCAACCAGCATCAATCGTGGCGACTTTGGTTCTATCCGTGATATGAAACCTCGTAAAAAATCATCCTTATCGGCTATGGGACGTGTGACACGTACTCGTATGAGTTTAAAGAAAACCGGTTCTAAATTATTAAAAAGTACCGGTAAAAAAGTATTCAATGTCATTGCCAAAAAGCGAGATCCTCAACCTCGTGAATAAGAAATTCTTAAATTCGCATATTTCAACTAAAAAGGCTATCCCCTATATTAGGTGTTTATTTAACACGTAATACGCGGGATAGCCTCTATTATTATATTCGATTAATTGAATACTATGGCCATAGTATTATAGTAGTATTATTATAACAATGTATCTACAGCGATATTTAAGATAACATCGGCTGGTGTATCACAAAGGTAATCGGCGCCGGAATTTTCCAATTCCTCACGAGAACCATATCCGTAAGTAACGGCTACAGCACGACAACCGAACTTCTTAGCCGCTTCCATATCATACTTGCGGTCGCCTACCATGTACCAACCGGTGATGTCTTTTTTAGTGCGATTAGAGGAAATCTCAGCCATAGCAGCCAATGCTTCTTTTAAGACATCGTCTTTATGGGTAATGCCACGAGAGGAGTCGGACCCTTTAATAACTTCAAAGTACTTGGTAAGACCAAAATGGGCTATAACTTCGTCAGCTAAATGTTGAGGTTTAGCCGTTGCAACAGCCACATAGGTATTCGTTTGACGTAAAGTAACCAACATGCGTTCTACATCTTCGTACACACGGTTTTCAAATTTACCGATGGTTTCATAACGTTCCTTGAAATAACCGTATGTTTCTTCAGCTTCTGCATCAGTCATACCGCAGTGTTCACGCAAAGAGTCAACAATCGGTGGTCCGATAAAGAGTGTTAAAATCTCATCCCCCGGTACGGGTACGCCTTTCTTTTCCAATGCATACACAACAGACTTTTTAATGCCTTCTGCAGAATCGGTAAGTGTGCCGTCTAAGTCGAATAAAACACAAATCATAGGATCTTCCTTTCTTTATTAACTCTTTCTTAACATAGAAACCATAATCTATGTTACAATAGAATTATAGATAGATTAAACTAATAAGTATTAAAGTTTTTTATGTAAAAGTTTATGTACAAAGCTATACTAAGCAGTATAGGAGGTAAGGCATATGGATTTCGAAGAACAAAAAGTTCCCGACAGTATTTTAGACAAGTATACCAAAGTTTGTACCTGTCGCAGCATTTCCCGTAAAACTATTAAAGAAGCCATCAATGACGGCTGTGATACAATCCCTAAAATCAGAGAACGCACCGGTGCGGGCACAGGCTCTTGCGGCGGTAAAAACTGTGGTGTGCGCATTGTCAAACTCTTACAGGACATGGGAAAACTACCAAAACCGGGTGCAAAAAAAGAAGATTAACAATCAACTACATAATCTGACAGGAATCGTTTAGCATTTTCCTGTTAAAAAGGAGTTAACACATAGCAACAAAGTTGTTATAGGTTAACTCCTTTTATTGTATATAATCAATTATAA
Source organism: Veillonella seminalis (assembly GCF_003992065.1). GTDB lineage: Bacteria > Bacillota > Negativicutes > Veillonellales > Veillonellaceae > Veillonella_A > Veillonella_A seminalis. Next base: position 147,649 of record NZ_RQUZ01000005.1, on the reverse strand, counting down.
CATATCATACCGGAGAACCTGAAAATAGCAGATCTTAATCCCCTGTACTCTTATAAATGATTATTTAGCTTCTTTTTTTAATGCTTCTTTAAGCGTATGCCATGCCAATACGGCACATTTAACACGAGCCGGCATATTGGAAATATTTTGAAGTGCAATGGCATCTTCAAGTTCTTCCAATTCAGCTTCATCGGTTACTTCTTTTTTGATCATACCAAGGAAAATATCGACTAAGCGGAATGCTTCGTCAACGCTTTTACCTTTAATGATATCAATCATCATTGAAGCCGATGCTTGGCTGATGGCACAACCAGAACCGGTATAAGCAGCGTCTTTCACAATACCGTCTTCTACATTAACTTGTAACGTTAAATCATCGCCGCAGCTTGGATTATGACCATGCTCAGATACGGTAAACGTATCCAACAAGCGCTTATTACGTTTATCCTGATTATGCTCTAAAATTAACTCAGTATATAACTGATCCATTTCCATACTAAGGAACTCCTTCTAGTCTACTGTAATCTATGTCTTAATCTTCAAAACCCATGGTAGGTCTTACTTTTTTCACGGCGTCCAAGAAAATATCGATATCCTCTTTACGCGTGTAGATATACATACTCATGCGGTTGGATGCCGGTACTTTGTAGTAAGCTCCAAGCGGCTGGGCACAATGATGGCCGGAACGAATGCAAACGCCGTAGCTATCTAAAATCGTGGCCACATCATGCGGATGTACATCATCAATAGTAAACGCAATTACACCATGTTTTTCTTTAGGATCCTCGGAACCCAATACATGGACATGCGGAATGGCCAATAACTTAGGCAATGCATAAGCTACCAATTCTTTTTCATACGCATTGATTTCGTCCATACCGAATTGTTCCAAGTATTCAATGGCTGCCTTCAAAGTTACAGCACCATGCGCATTCGGAGTACCGGCTTCAAATTTATACGGTACTTCGTTATACGTAGTGGATTGTTCCTGTACATATTCAATCATGTCACCACCCAATAAGAATGGCGGCATTTCTTCCAATAAATGGCGTTTCCCGTACATAACACCGATGCCCTGGGACGCACACATTTTATGACCGGAAAACACGAAGAAATCGCAATCCAGAGCCTGAACATCAATTTTCTTGTGCGGAGCTGATTGAGCGCCGTCAAGAACAACTACAGCCCCTACATCATGGGCACGTTTAATCAATTCAGCTACCGGAAACTCCATGCCAAGCACATTACTTACATGAGCAAACGCTACAATCTTGGTATGGCTGTCGATTTTATCCATTTCGCCGTCTTTAAGATGACCGGTTTCATCGAGATACATATATTCCAAGGTAGCGCCGGTAGTTTGCGCTACTCGTTGCCAAGTTACCAAATTTGCATGATGTTCGGCAATGGTAATAACGATTTTATCGCCTTTTTTTAGATTATGCATACCATAGCTGAAGGCTATTAAATTGAGACTTTCCGTAGTATTACGCGTCAATACGATTTCTTCACGGGATTTGGCATTAATGAAACGCTGCACTGTGTCACGTGCCGTTTCATATGCTTCAGACGCTTCTACCGCCAAGATATGAGCGCCACGATGCGGATTCCCGTTATGATTCTTTAAATGATTTTCCAAAGCATTAATTACATTTTCCGGAACCTGAGTTGTAGCACCGCTGTCTAAATACACCAAACTATGACCCTTATGTTCTCTTTGCAATATAGGAAAATCTTTATAAGCTTCTGCAATCGACTTCATAATACACCCTCTTATTCTTCAATTAAATTTTTGCACGTACGGCTTGCAATACAATCTCTTCTAATTCTTCATCATTAAGTCGATCAATAACAGGTCGCAACATAGATTCTACGATAATATGTTTAGCTTCGTCTTCGCTGAAACCGCGACTCATCAAGTAGAACAATTTAGTCTTATCGAGCTGACCGGCACTGGCCGCATGGTTACCTACTACATTATCTTCTTTACAGAGCAATAACGGTAAGGATACGGATTTAACAGTCGGATCAAGCAATACACAAGTATCTTCTTCAGCACCTTCAGAGGCAATACTGCCGCGAATGAAGTCCAAAGTACCGCGGAACGATTTCTTCGCATTATCACCTAAAGCACCAAGCACATGGATATCGCTGACAGATTTAGGTGCTACATGGGACATAAGCATGGAAATATCAAATTTCTGATTATTATCTCCTAAGTACGCTAAATCATGAACGATATGAGCTTCTTCGCCAACGAGGTCCTGAGTGTAATGCAAGAAGCTTTCGCCACTGCCCAATTCCACGTTTAAATATTCTACTTTGCTGTTAGCTGCCAATTGACTGTAACGATGTTCAATCTGCTGTACCCCTTCACTGAGAAGCTGTACTTTTTTGAAAATAACGTTCGCGTTTTCAGCTGCTTTAACTTCTGTTAAAAGGTTCAAACCGCCTGTTTGGGCATCGCCCTTAACTACATATAAGACTTCCAAAAATGCGTCTTTAGCTACATCAATAGCCACGCGGGTTCTGTCACCTACGCTTTTACCTTCGGCATCAACGGTAATAATTACTTTTTCGTTACCGCCGGCAGGCACAGTAATAGCCAAACCTTTGGTATATTCATTGGTTACTGCTGCTAAAGAAGTCGCTTCTGCTCCTTCAAAATCAGCTTTTAATAAAGCCTTAGCGAAAAGTTCGGTAACAACACCTTCATTGGCGCTAACCGTAACTGCTGCGGCTGTATCACCACCGGCAACCGTACCTTCAGTATGATTTACTTGTAACCACCGGAAAGTAGGTCTTGGGAGTTCATTAAATAATACGTTACTCATCTGTACCTCCTAACCGATAGAGCCTTCAAGCTCTAAGGAAATCAAATTGTTCATTTCTACGGCATATTCCAACGGCAATTCTTTGGAAATCGGTTCTACGAAACCGCGAACCAACATGGCACGCGCTTCTTCCTCGCTGATACCGCGTGTCATCAAGTAGAAAATAGCTTCATCGGAGATACGACCGATTTTAGCTTCATGACCCAAGTCCACATTATCATTTTCAATAGAAATGGATGGAATTGTATCGGATTGAGAAATTTCATCCAACATCAAAGATTCACAAGAAACGGTTGCTTTCGCATGTTCCGCATTTTTACCGATGTTCAATACACCACGGTAAATAGCGGCACCGCCGCTCTTAGAAATGGATTTGGAATTAATATTAGAGGTAGTATGAGGTGCTACGTGAACTACTTTAGCACCGGTATCCAAGTACTGACCTTCACCGGCAAATGTTACACCGGTAAATTCACAATGAGCGCCTTCACCGGCCAAAATACTCATTGGATATAAGCAGGATACTTTAGAACCGAAGGAACCGCTGACCCATTCAATGGTACCGTTCTTACCGACTGTACAACGTTTAGTATTAAGGTTGTACATGTTTTTGGACCAGTTTTCAATCGTGGAGTAACGAAGGGTTGCATTGTCTTTAACGAACAATTCAACACAACCGGCATGCAAGTTGGCCACATTGTATTTAGGTGCAGAACAACCTTCGATGAAGTGAGCTTTAGCACCTTCTTCAATGATAATCAAAGTATGTTCGAACTGACCGGCCCCCGGAGCGTTCAAACGGAAGTAGGATTGAAGCGGAATATCCACTTGAACTCCCTTTGGAACGTATACGAAGGAACCACCGGACCAAACAGCACCGTGCAAAGCGGCAAATTTATGATCGGTTGGCGGAACCAAGGTCATGAAATATTTTTTAACAATGTCTTCGTATTCGTGAAGAGCTGTTTCAATATCAGTATATACAACGCCTTGTTTTACAAGGTCTTCCTGAATACTGTGGTATACAACTTCAGAGTCATACTGAGCGCCTACACCGGCCAAGGATGTTTTTTCCGCTTCCGGAATACCCAAGCGGTCGAATGTGCTCTTAATATCTTCAGGAACTTCGTTCCAGTCACCTTTCATGTCAACTTTCGGTTTAACATAGGTAACGATATTGCCCATATCAAGGCCGCTGATGTCAGGAATCCAGTTTGGTACATCCAATTCATTATAGATGCGCAAAGATTTCAAACGGAAATCAAGCATCCATTCCGGTTCATTTTTATTTTCCCAAATTTCGCGGATAATATCTTCCGTTAAGCCCGCATCCGATTTAAAGGAGTATTCAAACTCATTCTTTATATCGTAGACGCCACGGTCCATATCCTCCACATACGTTTTCTTTCCAGTTTCCATGAGTGCCTCCTAAACTAACGCTTTGTAAGCATCATAGCCTTTGCTTTCGATTTCAGCCACTAAGGATGCGTCGCCTGTTTTAACAATACGGCCATCGATTAATACGTGTACGAAATCAGGTTTTAATTTCTGTAAGATGGAGTTATGGTGCGTAATGATAAGTACAGCATTGTCTTTCGTATGGAAACGATCTACGCCGTCAGATACGATACGAACGGCATCAACGTCAAGGCCGGAGTCTGTTTCGTCGAGCATAGCCAATTTAGGGTTTAATACGGACATTTGCAAAATTTCGTTCTTTTTGCGTTCGCCGCCACTGAAACCTTCGTTTACATAACGCTGTGCATAGGAAGCGTCAAAGGACAATTCATCCATTTTAGTTTTCAATTCTTTTTTGAAAGCCAAGGCACGTACGTTTTCACCGGTTACAGTTGCTTTTGCGGTACGAATGAAGTTTTCTACCGTAATCCCCGGAATGGCGATCGGGTTCTGGAAGGACATAAAAATACCGGCTTTAGCACGATCGTTTACGGCTTCGTCGGTAATATCTTCACCGTCAAAAGTAATAGTCCCTTCGGTTACTTTATATACAGGGTTACCCATGATAGCATTGGCCAACGTGGATTTACCGGCACCGTTGGTCCCCATTACTACATGAATTTCACCTTTATTAATTGTTAAGTCAATCCCCTTAAGGATTTCTTTGCCCTCTACGGACACGTGTAGATTTTCTACGCGAAGTAATTCTGACACTGTACAGTCACTCCTTTTATAATTAATTATGTTGTTAAGTCATAAATAGCTTAAATGCTAAATGTTATAAAAAAAGCGGTATCCCACCAAAGTGAAACACCGCTTTATCAGCAAAATTATTCTACCACTTCGGTAAACAGCAATTCTTACAACATCTATTCCTAATAAACATTATACAGTCTAACTGTTTACTGTGCAAGTTAATTTCTACTAAAATACTATGAATTCGTTTATATTTATTGAAAAAAATGAATATTATGAAAAAAATATGACTCTTATTAGATTTTTTTGCCTTTGAAAAATCTGCCGCATACTCTTTCAATATTAATTAATTATATCACAAATTATAGTAAAAAGATAGAAATTTTACTATAAATCGCTGAAATCCAATGTTGCAAATAAGTCATCCAATGTTTCGGCACGGCGGATTTGGATTACACTGCCATCTTCATTAAGCAGCAGTTCAGCAGAACGCAATTTGCCGTTGTAATTAAAGCCCATGGAATGACCGTGTGCCCCGGCATCATGAATGACAATACGATCACCGATATCAATTTTCGGTAATTTACGGTCGATAGCAAATTTATCATTGTTTTCACAAAGCGAACCGGTTACGTCATATACATAATCAAGCGGTGCCTTCTCCTTACCCACTACCGTAATATGATGATACGAACCATATAAAGCAGGACGCATTAAATTAGCCATACAAGCATCAAGACCGATATAGTGCTTATAAATATCTTTACGATGAATGGCGGTAGCTACCAAATAACCGTAAGGCCCGGTTACCATACGACCACATTCAAAGGCTAAGGAAATCGGACTGTGCCCATTGTCGATAATCATGCGTTCATAGGCTGCTTTAATGCCCGTACTTAAGGCTTCATAATCAACCGGCGTTTCTTCCGGACGATAAGCTACACCGATACCGCCGCCAAAATCGATGAAATCAACTTCGATACCTGTTTCCTCTTTCACTCGTAAGGCCAAATCAAACATCAATTCAGCCGTACCGATAAGGCCGTTAATATCAAGTTCATTGGATACAACCATAGTATGTAAACCGAAACGATTAATGCCGCGTGTTTTGCAATAATTAATAGCTTCAATAATCTGATCGCCGGTCATGCCGTATTTAGCCTCTTCCGGTAAACCGATAATCGTGTTGCCGCCATGTTTTAACGGGCCCGGATTATAACGGAATGCCAAACGGCTCGGTAACTCACCGTGTTTTTTCAAATAAGCTACATGAGTAATGTCATCAAGATTGATAATGGCACCCATTTCCATAGCTTTGGCGTATTCTTCATACGGAGTATCATTTGATGAAAAAATGATATCGTCCCCCGTGATACCTACTTTTTCACACAGAATAAGTTCTGCTAACGAAGAGCAGTCCGCACCTACCCCTTCCTTCTGCAATAAACGCATAATATATGGATTCGGTGTCGCTTTTACGGCAAAGTATTCTTTAAAATCTTTAGCCCAGCTGAAAGCTTTAATAAAACGACGAATATTATCCACAATTCCTTTTGCATCGTATATATGAAACGGCGTCGGATACTCCGCTATAATCTCTTCTAAACGCGCTGCCGAAACAGGCAATGTTTTTTCATTCATCAGTCTTTCTCCTCAATTATTACTTCCTATCAGATAACTCTAAATTAGATTATACTTAATTTCATGGCCTGTAGTCAATTCTATAGAAAAAAGGATGTAAAGTAACAATAGACATCTTGTTATTTACATCCTTTTTTACTGTTAAAAATGTATTTTCTTTTTACACCATATTAATAATCATCAGAATTTAAAGAATAACTCTTTATATTTCTTAATTTTCTCAGAATTATATATTTTCTCCACTAATTCCTCCCGATTATCAATTTCATCTTCTTTTACTTCCCTATCGCTATAATTAAAAGAAAGCAAATTCATATTACCAAGCAGATACCATTCATTATCCACTATAAATAATTTTGCATGAGTATCACATTTTTTATACTTAAACAATTCTATTCGATTTGCATTTCTAAAAAAATATGTAATCTTATTAACACCATTTTGTGATTTAGAAAGACTTTTTTATTTTTCCTTTCATGCTTTTTATTTTTCCTTTCATGCTTTTTATTTTTCCTTTCACGCTTTTTATTTTTACTATTAAAACCTATTCCAAAAATTAATTTTACTTTTACCCTTTTTTCTGCCAATAATTTAAATTCATTTGCATATTCATCTATAGTATCACTTGAAACCCACGGTACTATTATACAAACTTCATGTTTAGCACTTGTAACCCCTGTCTAAATGCATCTGATATTTCTTTACTTCTAAGGATTTGTGAATCTTCAACCTTTTGAGCTTCTATACGTTGCACTTCAGCTTCAAAAGATTGTTTCATGATTTCCATTTCCTTCCGAAGTCCATGAATAATTTCATCTTTTTCAGCTAACTGTTTTGACATGGCAGCCTTCTCACGCATTGCTTCTTCATTTTTAGACGTTAAGTCTTGTGTTTTTTGTTTTAATATTTCATTTTCATCTATTAATTTATTTTGTTCAGATAAGGTTTCTTGATATTTTTTATCCAGTAAACCGTATCTATTTTCAGCTGCAGATAATTTATTTTCTAACTCACTAATCAATGCTTTATCACCGGAAGCATTGGCAATCTGAGAATTTAATTGCTCTATTTCAGCTTTCGATTGACTAAGATTAGATTTTTGTTGTGCTAACAGCTGATTTATTTCAGCAATAGCTCTATTATTATCACTGATTTGCGACTGTAAATCTTTAATTTCTTGATTACGCTCTTCTATAATTAATTCTAGGTTTTTAATTTTTTCTTGTAGTTCAAAATTATTGGCTCTTAATTTTGAATTGTCCGCTTCTAATCGTGCTATATGCCGGCATAATATCCTAACAGTATCTTCAGCGGTTTCTTCTTTTTCTTCGTTTAATGCATCCAAACCATCCTTATATCTTTTCTTATCATTCCCTTTACTTTGATTATATTTATTCTGAACTTCAGTTAATGCTGGTTCATAATTATTCTCGATATTTACCAACATTTCTTCTTTTACACTACTAAAATTTGTATTACTGTTTAATCTACTAACCTTATTCAAGCTTGCTTGTATTATATTATCATTTTTTAGAGCTCTTTTTTTTGCGTTTTGACTCTATATCATAAACGTAATATGCATTGGTTAATAGCCAAATAATAAATACAGCAGCTGGTATTACTCCTACCCCTGTGTACAGCCAAAAACCTATACTGAATAAGAGTAACACACACAACTCTTTATCAAATTTTTCTAGTATATATTTACGGTTAAATGTATAGATAAATGCAAATATCGAACCTAATACAATCAATAATAATCCCGGAATTTTTTCTTGGTTAAATACTTCAATGTGTATAAAACCAAATAAAAAAAACAGTAATGCTATCGTATGCTTATTGAAGAGTATGCTCATATTCAGTTACCCACATTTTTAACTATAATTTCTAATTCACCTTTATAAACATCAATTTTCCCACTAATTATAATAGGATTTCCGTTTTTGTAAGCTGAATCAAGTGCTGATGCCGGATTTGAATTTTTACCGGTATCAAATAAAACAGCTTTCATCGTTACAGACCGTTTATTAGGATCTGCAATCGTCATGAATTTATTAGTTTTACCGTTCTTATTACTGTCATATTTCTTAATAACAACAGCAGATATAGTAACATTATTCCCTTTCCACGACTGATCTATTAAACTAATCGATTTAGCGTTGCTATTTGATGTCGAAGTCCCGGATGGCGCACTATTACTAGTGGCAGAAGAAGAATTGTTACTATCAGTTCCCGTATTACTATTTGATGATTCTTGAGATGCCGTACCAGAACTTGAATTAGTAGCAACAGATTTATTGGAATCATTAGATTTTACATCACCGGTAGTACTAGTAGTTGTTGTAATATTGGATGTATTATCTGATTTAGGAGAATAAAAATAGCCTGCCAATACTACGATAATGATAATAGCTGCCGCTATTAAAGATTTTGTTAAAGATTCACGCTCCACAGTTTATTTCCTCCCTAAATAGACCTTACCGTAAAATCCCAAGACTAATATTTTAGTTCATCTTTACCCCAAACAATCGCCAGACTCAATAGCGCATTTCTTGAATCTAAACATTAGTCATCATATTATATTATTTTAATTATACCATTGATTTTTTATGAATAATAGATTTTTGTCCATTAATAATAGACGATTAATAACATAAAAAAGGCAACTAAGTTAAACTTAGTTGCCTTTTATACTAGCTTATATCAGCTTCTGATTGGTTGATATTACATCATACCGCCCATGCCGCCCATTGGAGGCATAGCAGGTGCTGCAGGAGCGTTTTCTTCTACTTTGTCAGCTACGATGCTTTCAGTAGTCAATACTAAGGAAGCAATGGAAGCTGCATTCTGAAGAGCAGAACGAGTTACTTTAGCAGGGTCTACGATACCGGCTTTAACCATATCTACATATTCTTCAGTCAAAGCGTTGAAACCAACACCGGCATCGGTGTTTTTAACGCGTTCAACAACTACGGAACCTTCTAAACCTGCATTGTAAGCGATTTGACGGAGAGGTTCTTCAACAGCACGTTTTACAAGATTGATACCGGTCTGAACATCGCCTTCTTCTTTCAATGTTTCAAGAGCAGGTAAGATGTCGATAAGAGTTGTACCACCACCGGCTACGATACCTTCTTCAACAGCTGCACGAGTAGCGTTCAAAGCATCTTCGATGCGAAGTTTTTTGTCTTTCAATTCAACTTCAGTAGCGGCACCAACTTCGATAACTGCTACACCGCCTGACAATTTAGCCAAACGTTCCTGAAGTTTTTCTTTATCGAATTCGGAAGTAGTTTCTTCCACTTGGTTTTTAATCTGAGCAACACGCTGTTTAATAGCGTCATTGTCGCCGGCACCATCGATAATAACAGTTTCGTCTTTGCTTACACGAACCTGACGAGCAGTACCAAGGTCTTCCAATTCAACGCTGTCCAATTTACGGCCCATATCCTCAGTGATAACAGTACCACCGGTTAAGATAGCGATATCTTCGAGCATTGCTTTACGACGGTCACCGAAACCAGGTGCTTTAACAGCAACGGCTTTGAAAGTACCACGTAATTTGTTAACTACCAATGTAGCCAATGCTTCACCGTCAAGATCTTCAGCGATGATGAGCAATTCTTTACCTTGTTTTACAACTTTTTCAAGAGTTGGTAACATATCGGCAATAGCGCTGATTTTGCGGTCAGTGATTAAAATGTAAGGGTCGTTCATAACGGCTTCCATTTTATCAGGGTCAGTTACCATGTAAGGAGAAATGTAACCGCGGTCGAACTGCATACCTTCTACAACGGAAAGGTCAGTCTGTAAACCTTTGGATTCTTCTACAGTGATAACGCCGTCGTTGCCTACTTTTTCCATAGCTTCAGCAATGAGACCGCCGATTTCAGCGTCGCCGGCAGAGACGGAAGCTACTTGAGCAATATCTGCTTTACCGTTTACTTTGATGGATTTCTTTTTGATTTCTTCAACCAAAGTTTTAACAGCTAATTCAATACCTTTTTTCAAAATCATTGGGTTGGCACCGGCTGCTACGTTACGCATACCTTCTTGAATCATAGCCTGAGCCAATACAGTAGCGGTTGTAGTACCGTCACCGGCTACATCATTAGTTTTAGTAGCTACTTCTTTAACGAGCTGTGCGCCCATGTTTTCAAATGGATCAGCTAATTCGATGTCACGTGCAATAGTTACACCATCGTTAGTGATGGTAGGCGCACCGAATTTTTTATCCAATACTACGTTGCGGCCTTTAGGTCCCAACGTTACTTTTACTGCATTTGCCAGTGCGTCAACACCACGGCCTAAAGCGCGGCGTGCATCTTCATTAAAAAGAATTTCTTTTGCCATATCTATTACCTCCCGATACTGCCTTACGACAGATCTGATTGAATATATAAATTAGAGAATCGTGTATATATCACGCTATGGATTATAAAATAGCTAAGATGTCGCGTTCGCTAATTACGAGATGGTCGATACCATCAATTTTAACTTCTGTACCCGCATATTTGGAGAACATTACTTTATCACCAACTGCTACTTCAGGAGCAACACGCTGACCGTTGTCATATACTTTACCGGCGCCTACAGCAATTACTTCACCTTCGGAAGGTTTTTCTTTAGCTGTGTCAGGTAAAAAGATACCACTTTTTGTTTTTTCTTCTTTTTCAAGGACACGAATTATAACACGGTCGCCTAAAGGTTTCATCATTGTTAATCTCTCCTTTGAACTAATGGATGTTAATTAGTAGTTTAATTATCTATTTGTTAGCACTCACTAACATCGAGTGCTAACTACAAGTATTATTATAGCTGAATTGAAAATAATTGCAAGCATTATTTTTGATTTTTTGACTTTTTACCAAAATTTTATATTTCAGAACATATTTATTTTTACTTTTTTACAAAAAAAGGCCGTGTTATACACGACGTTTCTTCGCAGCTGCAACCACCTTTTCACAAGTGGCACCGATTGTCAGTTGTTTAGCCATACTATATGAGCGCAATCGCCCATAAGCAGCCTCTTCCGATATTTTATATAAATCCTGTAATATACCGGTGGCCCGAGCAATTAACTTGCGTTCCGCTAAGGTTTGCTCCAGCCCTTCGATATCAGATTTTAGTTTTAAATCTTCTTGATAGCGATGAAAAGCCATTTCCAAAGCCGGCCCCAACTGATCTTCCCGGACAGGTTTAATTAAATAGCCGTAAACTCCGGATTCCCCTGCCTTTTTAACTAAATCCTGCTGACTGTAAGCCGTTAATAAAACCACAGGCCCCCAATTATTATGTCTGATTTGTCGCGCCGCTTGAATACCGTCGAGTTCCGGCATTTTTACATCCATTAAAATTACATCAGGCTGTAACGATTTGGCTTTGGCTAACGCCTCAACGCCATTCTTGCCCGCACCGACCACTTCATAGCCGGCAGCTTCCAGTTGATCCTGTAAATCCATTCGAATTAAAGATTCATCGTCGACTATTAAAACCTTCATAGACTGAACCTCTCTTTTACTCAAAATCGTAATTTATATTTTAAAAATACAATATTACTTTTAAACCCATGATATTGCCTGTCAGATTATCCGGATTACTATTCGTTAAATGTTATCTTTACGACTGTACCTTTATCAGGCTCGCCTGTAATCTCAAGCGTGCCGGCTAATTCATTGGTCACCAAATTACGAATAATCTGTAAACCCAAGCGCTTCGACGCATTTAAGTCAAAATCATCGGGTAAACCACTACCATTATCAGAAACAGTTAATGTAATCGAACTTCCCTTTAAGTTGCCTTCGATTATGATATGTCCCTCTTTTACCGGTTCTTGATTGGTCATACAGCTAAAACCGTGTTCAAAACTATTTGAAATCAATTCATTGAGAATTAAAGAGACATAACCGGCCCTTTGTGAAGATAAAAGTATACTGTCACCTACATATTCACATTGCACCATGTCATCACTGCGTAGTAAAGCTCGCTTCAAAAGACGAATTAATTCTTCGGCGATGGTACGTAATTCGATATAATCTTCTTCGTAGTGCGATATGACTTCATGAACGAGTGCCATGCTTTCGATACGGCTCACCCCTTCTTGAAGTGCCTTTTTTACCTGCTCCGAATCGGAACGCCGCGCCTCCATGCGAAGTAAACCGGCCACTGTCTGCAAGTTATTTTTTACTCGATGGTGAATCTCCTTAATAACGGAGTTTTTAACCATTAACTCTTGTTCCTTACGCCGAAAAGCTGTTTTATCTTTTAAAAACAGAAAACTGCGCTTGGCTCGAGTCCCTGCATTAATTGGCAATATCGTTTGTTCCACGATAATATCGCCGTATATTTCTTCAGACACAGCCCCTCGATGATCACGAATAGCCTGTTTAACCCAGCTCATTTTCAATGAGCCGCCATAAATTGAAGTGCCTACCAAACGGCGATCAAATCCCAATAAATCAACCAAATGTGAAGCCGCTTCATTCGCATAGAGAATAATACCCGCTTCGTCAAAAATAATAATACCGTCTTGATAGGATAGTGGTGTGTATAAATCTGCTTGATTTTGTTGCGGTACAATCATCGCCATGTAGGTCGTTTCTGCCAATACATCCGATGCCGTTAACAATGGAGCCTCGGTATGCGGCTCCAAACCATTATGAAGCATGGCAATACCACCGATACATTTGCCCCCGTTATCTACGATGGGAAAGGCCAACAAACGAGCCAATTGACCATGTTTGTGCTCCATAAACCCCTTCACGGCATGACCGCTTTGCAATAGATCTTGCCACAAGCCGACTTCATAAGATTTCAACAAACAAATATCCGGCTTAATGACCGCTGCCGGCCAATCTTTAATATGACCGAAAACGAGAATTTCATCATCCCTTGCCCCCGTAAAGACACATACATCTTGTTGCGGTAAGGAGGCAGCAAATGGCAACAAACGAACTACACTGCGCATTAATCGCTGCTGCGGTTCAGATAAATCCGTATGAAGTTTTAAGGCATTACGTACTTCACTGTTCTGCAATTTCGTAGCCATAATGACCGCTCCTCCATAATACATTTCCGCAGAGCCTAAATGTATTTACATTATTAAACGTATTTACACTGTTTTCATAATATTTATATAACTTTCAAGGATATTTTCTTGATTATTAAAAGCATTCAGATAGTTTTCAAAGGCGGAGTTTGTCCAAGTGGAATGGAAGGTTTTGCATTCAAGTGCAAGTCTGCAAATTTACCGGCCAATGACATATAATACGCCCGACAACCTATCATGGCCGCATTGTCGGTCGCCAAAATAGAACTTGGACGATAGAAGGTTAATCCTTCTTTTTCACAGGCAACCGCCAATGCATCTTGTAAATGACGGTTGGCGGAAACACCGCCGGCTAACGTTACTTTTGTTTGACTTGTGGTATGAGCCGCTTCGATAGTCTTTTCAACTAATACATCGATAATAGCCTGCTGAAATGAGGCGGCTACATCCGCTTCATTAACAGCCTCACCTTTTTGTTTGGCACTATTAAGATAATTCAACACAGCTGACTTTAAACCACTGAAACTGAATTCAAAATTGCCTTTTTCCTGTAAGGCTTTAGGGAATTCAATAGCTTGTGGATTGCCGTCGGCCCCCACGCGTTCAATCTGCGGACCGCCCGGATACGGATAGCCCATGACACGCGCGATTTTATCAAAAGCTTCACCGGCTGCATCATCACGAGTTTCTCCCAACACTTCAAAAGTTTCATAATCCTTTACTACTACAAGCATGGTATGACCGCCCGATACAACAAGGCTCAAAAATGGCGGCTCCAAGTCAGGATGGGCCAAAAAATTAGCAAAAATATGTCCTTCCATATGATGGACACCAATTAACGGAATATCTGTAGCAAACGATAAGCCTTTGGCCGCTGCCACGCCGACCAATAAAGAACCGACCAATCCCGGACCATACGTTACACCGATATGATTAATATCGGTTAAGGCTACACCCGCATCAGCTAAAGCCTGATCAACTACGGGAATTACCTGTTCAATATGATGACGGGACGCAATTTCAGGTACCACCCCGCCGAATTTTTGATGAATCGGCACTTGACTGGATATAACATTGGATAAGACTTGGCGGCCGTTTACCAGCACAGCCGCCGATGTTTCATCACAACTGCTTTCAATGGCTAAGGTATATACTTTCATACCGTGGCCTCCTCTTCTTTAATTAACGACATGATATACGCATCTTCCACCGGATCGGTATAATAATTCTTACGCAAGCCTTTGACGGTAAAACCGAGCCGACGATACATGGTAAGAGCTGCCACGTTGGAAATGCGCACTTCTAAAAATATTTCATTCATACCCTTATTAAACAATTCCTTGATTAATTTACGGGTCATCATAGCTCCATAACCGTCGCGACGATATTCGGGCGCTATGGCAATATTGGTAATTTGCCCTTCGTCGAGCACCAGCCAAGCGCCCGCATAACCTACAATCTTATCGTCCACTTCTATAACCATATAAATACGTTGTTCCGTTTCAGCTAATTCCGTTTCAATTGCTTCCATGGACCATGGCACGGAAAAACAGGCTTTTTCAATTTCAAAAATGGCGGCTGCATCACTTGCCTCGGCACGTCTGAGATTAAACATACCCTTTTACCTCATCCTGTAAGGCTCCGGCCGCTTCGGTAACAACAACGGACGGATTTGGTACTTTGCCTTGCGCCACCAATTCAGGATGTTTTGCATCCCACACAACTTCCGCTTCCGAACGTCGAATATAATACGGTACAACTTCAGACGCTTCATCCGGTGCATTCGCCATAAAGCGCGGTAAAGCTGCCAATAACACGCCGGATGCTTTAGGAATTCTTAAAGGCATAGGTGCCAACTTCAGATTAGTACCGTAATCCGCTAATATATGACCGAATTTAATAATACCGTCTCCGGCCAAAATAACCGGTTCATTTAATTCAGCTAAAGCTTTTAGTGCTTCATCACGTGTTTTTACGGTCGGTGCCTGTTCGCAAACCAATTGACCGGCTGCCCAGCGATAACGGCCTTCATAGACATTTTTCTTTTGCGCATCTACCATGACAGCCAAAACGCCGCTGAATTGCCAAAAATTATGGGCTAAACCGTCCATGGTCATTACACCCATTAAAGGGATATTGAGGGCATAGGCCAACGCTTTAGCCGTGCCCATGCCGATGCGCAGACCCGTAAAAGAGCCCGGTCCGATGCTCACCGTAATCCCTTTTAAAGCAGTTTTAGCTACACCGCTTTGCTTAAGTAATAAATCTATATGTGGAACCAACTGTTCCGAGTGTGTAAGTCCCGCTTGTACGGTCAATTCGCCGATAAAGCGCTGTTCATCCATAACAGCCACGCTTGATACGGCACTGCTCGTTTCAATTCCCAGATACATAGGTTCCTCCAATCTCTATAAGTTCCGCCTCAGACAGTTCCGACGTACGCCACAAACTTTGACGACCGCCGTCTGCCAACGCGGTTAAGGTAATTTCTAATACTTCCAACGGTAAGGCATCAGGAAATTTATCGGCCCATTCCACTATGCTCAGTGTATCTTCCGTAAACTCGCCGAACCCGATATTTTCAAGTTCCAATTCATCATCCAAGCGATATACATCAAAATGATATAAGGTGCCATTGATTGTTTCATAGGTATTCATTAAGGCAAACGTAGGGCTCGTCACTTCTTCGGTAACGCCGAAGCCTTCCGCTACACCCTGTGAAAAATGTGTTTTTCCTGTACCTAAATCACCGATTAATGCCACACATAAAGGCCGTGACTCTTGTGCCATTTGTATCATAAAACGACCTAATTGACGGCCTAAGGCTATCGTATCATCCACTGTAAGGGTTTTACATTCCATTACAGCTATTTTGTTATCCGTAACAATATTCGTCATTGCCATAGCTCCTTATTTATGATTTATGTTTAAAATGATCATACCCCTTTGATTCTATCAAACGTGTTTCACCGTCAGCCTTGTGCATCAGTACTTTCGAAGGTCCCGTTACAACCCGGCCGATAACATGGATATGAGGCTGCATTTCAATAGTATCTGCTAAAACGGCAGGAACTGTACCGGTCAATTGAAAATCTTCACCGCCGAATAACGCCCAATCAAGAGAGTTAGCACTTAATATTTTTGCCGCTTCTTGTAACTCTTCGTGAAGCGGTAGCTTCGTTTCATCAATTTCGATTGTTACACCTGATGCTTTGGCGATCTCATTCAGTTCGTTACCTAAACCGTCACTGATATCATTAAGAGATGTTGCTTTATGTTCACGAAGCCAACGGCCTAAAGGCACCTGAGGCTCCGGCCGTTGATGACACTCTTTAATGAAATCAAAACTTTTTTGCTTGGCCAACAGAACCGCTAAACCGGCTGCCGCATTGCCGATGGTATTTGTAACAATAACCAAGTCACCAACTTGCGCACCACTGCGAAGTACCGCCTTACCTTTAGGCACTTCGCCTACTAATGTTACGTTAAGTACCAACGGACCTGTAGTTGTTACCGTATCACCACCTACAATATTCACGTTGTATTTTTGACAAATGGATTTAAATCCGTCATAAACAGCTTCCATGTAAGCAACTTCCGTATCAACCGGCATGGCTGCCGCAATTACCGCTTGTCTCGGTTCACCGCCCATAGCTGCAATATCACTGATATTGGCTGCCCCAAGACGATAGCCCACATCAAAAGGAATCGTCGTAACCTCGGAAAAGTGAATACCGTTAACCATCATATCGGTCGTTATTAATTGGTCATACCCTTCCGTAACACGATAAACGGCTGTATCATCGCCGATTCCTTGCACAATTGTTGCCGGATTAAAAATAGTATTCGATTTTATGTCATCTATAAAGCCGAACTCGCCACGTTCCGATACTTTCATAACTCTTCCTCCCGGACATTCAGGTTTGAATCGTTATTATTATAGCATACTTTGCAAAATCCTACCGAAAGCAATAAAAAACAACGGCTGTAGCGCAATCGCCATAGAGCCGTTGTTCATTATATTTTGTCTTATTTTACGATTTGCTGTTCCATGCGCCCCATAGGCTCACTCAAATCATAACCGCCATAGGTATTAACGGTTTTACCTTCTACCAATATTTGTACTTTTTTTACACTGTCAAAAGAGGTAGCCGTATTAATAATTGATACCAAGCGAAGTTGAGCACTGAGGCCGTCTACTTGACCGCCTTCAAGGAACTCTTTGGATAAATTGATTTTAGCTAAACCATCTTTAATATTTACGTCTTTAACAGTGACATTCTTCGGAAATACCGGATAGCTTTGACGGCTGTCTTCATCAAATAAGAAGGAAATAGCGTATTTCAAAGTCTTTTTATCACTATCCACCGTTATTGTTTGCGGACGAACACCTTTGCCGTCATCTCGCGGAACATAAATAACCATTTTGGCCATTTTATCACCGGTGTCGCTATTGGCCGATTTAGCAGCGCTCGAAGCTGCTACGGCCTGATTTTCCCCTCCGGTCGAACCGGTCGCTGCAGGACTGCAGCCGGCTACGACTAATAACATGACAGCTAAGAGGGTGGTAATAAATAATTTTACATTACGTATCATATGACTTACCCCCTAAAATAACTTTCAATACCTGCTGCCACTTCATCAGCAAATTGTTGTTGTACATCAGCTTGTTTCAAAAGAGCCTCTTCCTTAGGATTGGAAATAAAGCCTAATTCCAAAAGAATGGCCGGCATGAGGGAACGACGCAATACATATATATTCCCCGGCTGAATACCGCGATCCCCGGCAAACCCGGATTCATCGGCAATTTTAGCCTGTACACGTGATGCCAAGCGTGTATCATACTGATTTTTATCATAATAGTAAGTAGTAATACCGCCTACATTCGGATTGCTGAAAGAGTTAATGTGAACGCTGACAAAAATATCAGACTTATTGGCCGTACCAACATCGACACGAGCCTGTAATTCATCAGGACCGGATGCATTCGGTCCGTATACGTCAACATCTGTAGTACGTGTCATATTAACGATGGCCCCTTTATCTTCCAAAGCTTTCTTCAACTTTTTGGAAATAGCTAAGGTTACATCTTTTTCCATTGTACCGTTAGGTCCGATTGCTCCCGGATCACTGCCACCGTGGCCCGGATCAATAGTAATTACTTTACCGGCAATACCGCCGCTGGTACGATAATTAACGGTTACAGCTTTTGGTTGACTGGCTGTAGCAATTACGGTCGGTTGTTTAGGTGTTACTGCCGGCGTTGTTTTAGCCGGTGCAGTGTTCTTGGTTGAAGTTGTATTTTTACTGTTTGAAGTTTTGTTTGTAGTCGCTTTTTTATCTGTATTTACAGTGCCGCTGTTAGCCGTTGTATTTTTGACGGCCTTATCTGAACCGTAATATACAGAACGAGGTGCGACTCCTTTTTGTTGAATATCGATAACGATTCGATTCGGACGATTATTCACTGTGTCTTTTTTCAAAGAAAAGACATTGATATCGCCTACATCTATTGATTTAGGTGTATTTAAAACAACATTTACATTTTTACCGTCCTGAGACAATTTTGTCGTAGTAACAATATTCTTATCCATCGTAATAGATGTATCATCCGTTTTTAACTTAGCATTTTTCAGTTGTACGGTTGTTGTAGTACCTGCTTTATTAATCGAAGCACTGGCATCTACAGGAGCCGATAAACTCAACACGACGCGCACGAACGGAATCGGTGCATCAATACGAGTTACCCATTTTACGTCTGTCACATCCGCCGCTCTAACGCTCATAGCCCATAAAGGCAAAATCATTACTGCCATTACTACGGCAAACCATATTTTTCGCAACAATCTCACTCCTATCACTGACCACACACTGCAATGGCCAGTCAAACTATTTCTTACTATCTTTAATATTCGTTATTTTAAAATGCCCATAATCTGTACAAATAGCTTAACTATCAGCTTAATCTCTGGGTATGTTTATTTAATTATACCACAGAATTTCAGATACCCCTTGATTTGACTGCATTTTCATATATCGTTCACAAAACAAACATACGCTCCCCTTATCCTCATTGCCTATATAGAAGGCTTTTGAAGAGGTAAGAAGAGCGTATGTTCTTGTTAATATTTTTTTAAATTTTACTTGACAAGATTTCTAAATGTGATAATTCGTCTACATTAAACTAACCCGGTCAATCCTGAACGTACTTATCAACGAGTATTAACGTTCTGTAGTTATATTCCAAGTGTTTCCATCCGTATGAATGCGTATTGTTCCCTGAGTATCGGTTCGATATACCATAATATTTTCAGCCGCTAACCGTTGCAAAGCTTGTGACGTAGGATGACCGTAATCATTGTGCAAACCTACCGAAATAACGGCGGATTCAGGACGGACAGAGCGGAGGAAATCTTTTTGTGACGAGCCGGCACTGCCATGATGGCCTACTTTTAACACACGACTGGAAAGTTTGGTATTTTCTTCCATAATTAGCTTATTTTCTTCGGCTCGTGAAGCATCGCCGGTAAATAACATAGAGAACTTACCAAAAACCAATTTTCCTACAATGCTGTTATCATTAGGATCCAGTTGACCTTTATTATCCTTAATATATTTTCCTTGTTCCGGAGCATATACAATAAACTGAGCGCCTTGACCTAAATCAACTGTCATGCCTTTATACAAAGCCGAGTGCGGTATCTTCTTGGTCGTTATATTTTTCAAATAGGTCTTATACACCGAAGTACCGGCCTCCATGCCATTATCATAAACATGACCGATTGGAATTCCCGCTTTAATAAGAGCATAAAACCCGCCCATATGATCGGCGTGAGGATGCGTAATGATAATATTTTTTAAGGATTTAACATTGTATTTTTTCAATAAAGCAATCAGACTGTCTCGATGATCTACATCACCGGTATCAATCAATGTGTATTCATCTCCCACCTTAATGAGATGAGCGTCCCCTTGACCGATATCCAAAGTATACACATCCAGGATTCCGGAATGGGCGTAATTATTATCAAGGGAACCGGATTGCAAGAAATTACTAAGATTGTTACCTATTGATGATGCATTATTTACACTACAACCGGTAAGAACGAAAAAACTGAATAAAAAGGTAAATACTAACGAAATATATTTTACCCAAGATCTAAAATTTGACTGCATACTTCACCTGACAAACTGATATTAAAAATTCAAAACAAACTTACTGACAGATTTTTATTCAACATCCATGTCCAATAATTCCGTCATCGTATACGGTAATTGGCGGCTTACTTCAGACGGCGTATAACCAAAGTTTCGCTCTTCATAAAGTTCATCAGCGGCAGCGCCGTGTAAGTAAACACCCACCATGGCTGCTTCCAGTTCTTCCAAGCCTTGACCTAAAAGACTTGCAATAATACCGGTTAAGGTGTCACCCATACCACCCGTCCCCATACCTTCATTGCCACTGTAATTAACCGCAGCAAGGCCTTCAGGAGACGCAACCACCGTAGGTGCACCTTTAAGAACTAAGACCACTTTATATTTAATGGCAAATTGACGGGCAATTTCCACGCGATCGGCTTCAATTTCTTCCACGCTAAGACCGGTTAAACGTGCAAATTCACCCGGATGTGGAGTTAAAATTGCCGGAAAATCGCGTTTTGCAAATTCATCACCGACTGTATCCATATGACCAAGTGCCCAAAGACCATCTGCGTCAATGACCAACGGTGCCTCAGTCGTGGTGATAAATGTTTTGGCCAAGGTCATACTTTCTTCACTGCGCCCGAACCCCGGTCCGATAGCTACCGCTTCTTTATCAGCTGCATGCATGCGTAAATGCAATAAACTGCTGAAAGAACCGGTCAACACTTCCGGCATAACTTTGGTTTGTAACATTTTTAGGCAATCAGAAGGTACAACAGCCGTAACTTTGCCGGCACCCGCATGTACGGCTGCCTCAGCCGCCAATAACGGTGCCCCTATCATGCCATCGGAACCGCCAATAATTAGGGTATGCCCGTTTGTTCCCTTATGTGCCGTTTCTTCACGTTCCGGCAATAAGGCGGTGACAAGATCCGGTGTAATCAATTCAGTCGGATACTGTTTATTGTCATCATCTAATAAAGCCATTTCCCATGAAAAACCAAGACCTTTTACAGCAATTTTCCCACAATAAGCGCAAGCCGGGTATAATAACATGCCGATTTTCGGAGCCCCAAAAGTTACCGTAATATCCATAGCCACAGTCCCGTTGGCTACCTCACCGGTATTGCTGTTCATACCGGAAGGTACATCAATGGCTACCATTAACGTATCAGGATACGTTTCCACATGAGCATCTATACGATCCAAAATTTCCATAACGGAATCACATAATTCGCCGGTTAAACCGGTACCTACCAAGCCGTCGACAATAACGTCAGCCGTTTCAAAAACATCACCGTCATCAATTGTCAAAACAGGGATTTCCAAAGCTTCAATAGCAGCCATTTGCTCTTCAAAGAGTTCAGAACCTTCACCCTCATCAGGGATGACAATACGAACTTCATGGCCCCATTCTTCTAAATGACGAGCGGCCACCAATCCGTCGGCGCCATTATTGCCTTTGCCGGCAACAATGACAATCTCCAAAGGCTCATCCAATTCTTCAAAGGCTTCCACGATGGCTTCTGCCACACCGCGTCCGGCATTTTCCATCAAAACCGCTAATGGCAAACCGCCTTTTTCAACTGCCCATTGATCGATGAATTTAGCTTCATCCTTCGCTAAGATACGCATAGTAGCTCCTTTCTACATAAAATAAAAGTTTGCCGGTCTGTTATATAACCGACAGTCTATAACACCGCTTACTATAAACGGGTTAAAACACTATCTGCCACCACAATTAAGTGATACTATACTATGCTAAAATTACGGTAGCAACCGCATAAAGGCGGCAATGACTGATTGATACTTCAATCGTTGTAAAGCCTCCCTTACGAAATATATCGTTGAAAACACCGCTTAAACGTATAAAGGGAGCTCCCAAATCATCGCGACAAACCTCAATATCCTGGAATGTTCCTTGGCGAAAGCCGATTCCCAAAGCCTTTACAAAGGCCTCTTTAGCCGCATATATACCGGCCAGCGAAGCCGCTCTTTGTTTTCCCCGACTTATCGCATAGGAAAGCTCGTGAGTTGTAAAGACACGTTTGGCAAATGCCTTTTTTGCTACAGCTGTCTCGATTCGTTCTATTTCAATAATATCTGTTCCCAATTTCATGCTTTGTTATATCCTCGCTCAAACAAGACTATAAATGAGTTTTATTTCTATAGCAATGTTTTCTCTTCACTAATTTCAAAGAAAAAGCTCCTGACAAGCAGGAGCTTTACAATTAACCTCGCAAAGAGCGAATCATTTCGCTGCGATCATTCGCACCAAATACAGCTGAACCGGCCACTAAAATATCAGCGCCCGCTTCACGCACGAGTGGAGCCGTTTCTAAGTTTACACCGCCGTCAACTTCCACGACAGCCTTTGTATTTTCATAATAAGCAAGTAAAGCTTTCGCTTTTTTTACCTTGCGAATGGAATGAGGAATGAAAGATTGACCGCCAAAGCCCGGATTAACACTCATAATTAGAATCATATCCAAATCAGCAGCAATATCCTCAAGCATAGCTACCGGTGTAGACGGATTCAACGAAATACCGGCCTTCATGCCATTGGCTTTGATTTCTTGCACCAAGCGATGCATGTGCGGTGTCGCTTCTGCATGAAACGTAAAATATTCTGTACCGATATCGGCGAATGTTTTTACATAATCTTCCGGATTCGTTACCATTAAATGCACATCAAACGGCAAAACGGTATGTTTGCGCAACGCTTTAATTACCGGCGCACCAAAAGTAAGATTAGGCACAAAATGACCGTCCATAATATCGATATGTAATAAATCGCCACCATTTAATTCAATACTTTTAATTTCTTCCTGCAAGCGCGCAAAATCTGCGGACAACATAGAAGGGGCAATCTTTACCATAATTTCACCATTTCCTTTGACTGCGAATTTCTTCGCGAATGACTAAATACGATTCATAGCGCCCCGTCCTTATCCGACCATCTGCTACGGCATCCTTAACGCCGCATACAGGTTCATGCTCATGATAGCAGGGACTGAACTTACAACCTGATTCAGCCGCTAAAAATTCCGGATAAAGCGATGGCAATCGTTCCTCGGAAATCTCACTGAAATCAATGGCACTAAATCCGGGTGTATCCATAATAAAGGAGTCATCATCCAAACTGTACAGCGATGCATGTCGTGTGGTATGACGTCCTCTTTTTATTTTATCACTTACCTCACCGGTTTGAAAAGCGAAGGACGGTTCAATCGCATTTAAAAGACTGCTTTTACCTACACCGGACGGACCGGCAAAGGCACTGACCTTATGATGCAGTTGTTCTCGCAGTATGTCGAGCCCCTCACCGGTTCGAGTCGATGTTTCAATGACCGTATAGCCGATTTGGCGATATATCTCTGCCAATGAAGCGATGTTCTCATCACGAAGGTCACATTTATTAATACAAAGTACTAAAGGAATATCGGCATGTTCAATCATAATGATTAATTTATTAAGCAATAATTCGTTAATATCCGGCTCATGAGCCGCTACTACCAAAATAACCTGATCAAGATTCGCCACATGAGGTCGTTTCAGCTGATTATGGCGCGTCATAATGGCTTCAATTGTTCCGGCCGGGTCAAAACTTACGCGATCGCCCACCAGCAAAGAATAGCGCCCCTGTTTTAAACGACCGCGCACCTTACATTCGTGAATCTCACCATGTTCATCTTGTACGTAAAAATAACCATTCATATTTTTTATTACAATGCCTGTTTTCATATTCCTCCTATAATGTTTGATCTTGTACTAATGCACCGTTTAAATATACTTGAATCTGTACTCGGCCCGTACCTGATACATCTTTAACAATACGTTCACCCGGCTGTGCAGTACCGTCAAATACCGTACGGGATCCGCTGTCATCACTGACAACAATTCGAACCGCCTGGTTAGCTTTACCTGACGGCACCGTAATATCAACTGTACCTTTAGTTACATTGTTACCGGAGTTATTGGAAGCCGGTGTTGTTTTCTTAGCTTCCGCCGTCAACGCAACCGATGTATTGGCATCAAGAGAACTGCCTGCTTCAGGACTTTGTTGAGTAATAACAGCCGTATCGTCACCGGCACCGCTGATAGCCCCTACATTAAGACCGAGCGAAGTCAATGCGTCTTTCGCGTCTTTAACGGTCATACCTACCAAATTAGGTAATTCCACTTTCTTACTCTTCACACGGTTTACCGTTACATCAACGGTGGCACCCTTAGTTACTTTGGAATCGCCCGGAGGTGATTGCATCAAAATAACACCATCTTCTTTACTGTCATCGGATGCTGTTGTTATCTTACCGATAACCAAGCCTAAACTCTTAAGTCTTGTACGAGCCTGATCGAGCGTCATACCTGTAATGTCCGGCATGGTAATGTCGCCCACACCTTTACTTACCACCAAATGAACGGTTCGTTGTTCCTTAACCTGTTCATTGGCTTCGGGACTCTGTGAAATAACTTGGCCTGCTGGCACGTCCGGATTGGATACTTCACTTACAGAAACACGGAGATGATTATCTTCCAAAATATGCTTAGCCACGATTACCTGTTTGCCCACGACATTCGGTACATCTACGGTTGCATTACTCCAGAAATTACCGAAGCTCAAGAAGGCCCACACGAAAGCCAATAAGAAAACGATAAAAGCACCTAACAAAATATATTTTTGCGGTAAACGGCTGAGTTTAGCCATCCAACCTTCCGGCTGGGTTTCCCCACCGTAATATACTTCGTCCTCTTCATCAGGTTCACCATATGATGTTTCCGGTACCGGTGTCATTACCTGGGTACCGAAATCATGCGGAGCCCGACGACCGCTGTTGCTGTTGACAAAACCTTGCGACATACGCAGCGCCGCAATCATTTCCGTAATATTGCTGAAGCGGTCTTCCGGTCGTTTCGCGAGTGCTTTAATTACAGCCGCTTCCAATAAAGTCGGAATACTCGGATTATAACGCGTCGGCGGAATCAAACGTTCACGAACATGTTTCAATGCTACACTGATTGGTGTTTCCCCTTCATACGGTACACGACCGGTGAGCATTTCATAGAGAACCGCTCCTAACGAATAAATATCGGTACTGCCGTTAACCGGTTTACCGCTGGCCTGTTCCGGCGATAAATAGTGAGCGGAGCCCATAATCGAATTCGTATACATCATGGTGGTACCCGCATTCATAGCACGAGCGATACCAAAGTCGGTCACTTTAATGCGTCCTTGTTTGGTAATGAGCACATTATGCGGTTTAATATCACAATGCACGATTCCCATGGCATGGGCGTGTTCAAGACCTTCGGCAATAGCGATAGTAAATTTTACCGCATTATCAATAGATAAGCGTTCATGACGCGTAATATATTCTTTTAAGGTTTCCCCTTCGATGTACTCCATCACAATATAGTGATAGCCTTGGTCAAAACCTACATCGTACATACTGACAATGTTTGGATGACTCAATTTACCGGCCGCTTGTGCCTCACGTTTAAAACGTGCCACAAAATCGTCATCTCCGGCAAAATTGGAATGTAATATTTTTACCGCCACCGGTCGGCCTAATAGAGTGTCTTCACCTTTGAAAACATCAGCCATACCGCCGACACCGATTTTGGATATAATTTTATAGCGATTATCAAGAATTAATCCTTGTAACTTAGTTGCCGTTTCTTTCATGATCTCACCTCTTTCCTAGTCAATGGTACCAATAACTATGGTTACATTATCGCGAGCTCCTTGATCGTAAACCAAGGTCATCAAATCTTCAATCAAGCGTTCGTCTTTCGCTTCCTTACGAAAGGCCTCTTCGATGACAGCTTGCTCAATATAACCGGTGAGACCGTCAGAACACAGTAGTATTCTGTCACCCGGCATTACTTTATATACACCGGCATCAATATCGACAACGGGACCCACACCGACGGCACGGGTCAATACATTGCGTTGCGGATGCTGTAACATATCATCCGCTTTTAATTCACCGGCTTCATATAAAGCTTGAACCATGGAATGGTCTGTACTGATTTGAGTCAGTCGATCCTCGTGAAAAACATATAGACGGCTATCCCCTACATTGGCCCAATATAAATCGGAACCTGTCACATATGCGACAACAGCGGTCGTCCCCATGCCTTCCAGAGCGGGTGTTGTTTTCACCCAATCATAGACAGCCATATTTGCTTTTGCTACAGCTTGGC
This sequence comes from Veillonella seminalis, assembly GCF_003992065.1. Lineage (GTDB taxonomy): Bacteria > Bacillota > Negativicutes > Veillonellales > Veillonellaceae > Veillonella_A > Veillonella_A seminalis. The sequence goes on along the minus strand of NZ_RQUZ01000005.1, from coordinate 120,622 downwards.
GCAATGCATCAGCCGATACATCTTGCCAACGCTGCATATCGGCAGCCAGCGTATCAACTACCATGGTACTGGCAATTTCGCCGCCTTTGTAGCCACCCATACCGTCAGTGACAATACAAAAGGAATCTCCAATATAAAACCGATCTTCGTTGCGTTGTCGCACCAAACCGATTTTACTCATGCCTATACTCTTCATAGGGCCTCCTTTGCATGTGATGCCTATTACTCCGCTTCTTTTTTAGCCTGTTGGATTTTCAACTGGCCGCAAGCGGCTTGAATAGCATCGCCCATCTCTTTGCGCACCGTTACGGATACTCCGTACGATGCGACGATGTTTCTAAACGCTTCCGTCTGACGACGGGAAGGTTTAAATAACTTAATATGTTCATTACCGTTAACAGGAATTAAATTGACATTACAATTCGGGAACGATTTAACCAAAGCTCCCAATTCATGAGCATTATCAATCGATGAATTAACACCGTCAATCAAAATATATTCAAATGTTACACGACGATCTGTTTTTTCATAATAGGTTTTGACCGCCGCCAATACATCAGCCAAAGCATAATGTGCGCCAATCGGCATAATTTCACGTCGAATCGTATCATTCGGTGCATGTAAACTCAAGGCCAAGGTAATCGGAATTCCTTCATCAGCCAAGAGATAAATATTTTCAACTACACCGCAAGTAGATAACGTCATACGGCGATAACCGATATCAAACGCTTCTTTTTCATGTAACAAACGTAATGCATTAATTGTGTTCGTATAATTCTGAAGCGGTTCGCCGGCACCCATAACCACAATTGAATGGATACGTTCTTTTAAAAGAGCACCGAATAATAACACTTGAGCCACAATTTCATGAGTTTCCAAATTGCGATATAAACCATCGGTCGTAGAAGCACAGAAAATACAGCCCATGGCACAGCCTACTTGCGAGGACACGCATACGGAATTGCCGTACTGCTGCTTCATAAGTACTGTTTCTACACGATTGCCGTCAGCCATTTCCAATAACAGTTTCTTAGTTAAGCCGTCCGGTGCCGTTTTCTCTGTAATTACTTTAGGAACGGAGATAACGCAATTGGCTTTTAACCACTCGCGCAAATCACCGGGCAATTGTTGCATGGCATCAAAGTCAAATATGTAGCGCTTATATATATAATCCATTATTTGCTTGGCTCTAAAACGAGGAAATTTTGCCTCCGTAATAACAGCCTGCAGTTCGGTCAGGTTCTTACCTAATAATTCTATCATAGTTTTATCCTTATTCGATGAAATCAATAATTTTGAAGTTTCAACAAAATGAGTCGAAGTCTATAGAGTTACCAATATAAAATACGAAATAAACCCGTATCATATATATATTAGCTATATTCCCTATAAAGTCCTTTTAAAATCTATAAATTTCAAGTAAATTTTTTATAAAGCTTTGCGCAAACGGGCAATGAAAAACCCGTCCATCTCATCACGATGGGGCCATAAAGTAACCATAGGGCCTTCCGTTTCAAACGGCAAAAAGGAAGAAGCATCCTCCAATTCAAAGTTGTCATTCGCTTTCAAAAATGCTTCAACAACACCTTCATTTTCAGCCCGATTAATAGTGCAGGTAGAATATACCAATACACCGCCGGGTTTAACCGTCTTAGCGGCAGTTTCAATAATCTGTTGCTGCAACTTTGGCAATTCGGTCAAAGACTCCGGCGTTTTATGCCAACGCATATCAAGCTTGCGTTGTAAAATGCCGAGTCCCGAACAAGGGGCATCAACTAATACCTTGTCAAATTGATTGTACCACGTTTGCGGCAATTTGGTAGCATCCTGCAGATTAAAATCCGCAATCGTCACCCCTAAGCGTTTTGCATTAGCTTCCATAAGGCCCAATTTATGCTCATGAATATCATCAGCCACTATCTGGCCTTCATTATTCATGCGAGCCGCTAAATGCATAGTTTTACCGCCAGGTGCGGCACAGCAGTCGAGCACTTTCTCGCCCGGTTTGGGATCCACCACATAAGCCACCGCCATAGATGCTTCATCGGTAAAGGTAATCAAACCAGCTTTAACGATTGGTGCACTTTCGAGCGAACCCGTATGATGGGTAATGTGTACGGCTTCCGGCAATTTACCGGTAGCTTCCGCTAGCCAGCCGGCTTTTTCAAGAGCCGACATACCGTCGGCAACCGAAGTTTTTAATGTATTGATACGAGCCGTCAAACGAGGCCGTTCATTAAACCACGTACAAAGTCCGATTGTCTCGGTCTCGCCGTATGTTTTAAGCCAAAGATCCAACAACCAAACCGGCTGATTATAAATATAGGCCAGTCGTTCCACTTCATTCTTAGCCAGTTCATCAATGCTGTAGCTGTCACGATTCCGCAAAAAGTTGCGAAGCACACCATTTACAAAACCATCCAAGCCGCGAGCCATTTTTTTAGCCAATTTTACACTTTCATTAACCGCCGCACTGTCCGGCACCTTATCCATATAAATAAGCTGATACAGCCCTAAACGTAATATTTCTACAACAATAGACGATAACTTACGAAGCGGCCGTTTTGCCAAAGCCGCAATGATAGCATCCAAATAATTGCGGCGTCGTACAACACCGTATACAAGTTCCGTGAAAAAACGGCGATCAATATCGCTTAACTTATGCTCAGTCAGCATCTGTTGCAACACGATATTGGCATAAGCGCCGTCACGATTAATCTGCAATAAAGCTTGCACCGCCAGACGGCGAATATTAACTTGTGCTGTTCCTTTATCCATTGATTAATTTCTCCATAACTTCTTTAATCCGATCCGTATCAACCCGTGTATTGCAACATGGACCGCAAGGGCGTTCATTGAGCACGCCGACTACGGGAATCGGAAATACATCATTCATACCGCTCACCAAATCTCGTTCACACGCAATGGCGACAATGGCTTTCGGTCGAATATTTTTTATCATCAAACGAGCCAGTGTACCGCCCGTTACTACCACAAATTTACAACCGTAGGTATCTGCAATATCCAATAAAGTACCTACCTGACAACGACCGCAACGCTTGCAGTTGTGTACATCGGTAGTCACTTTATGAACACAGTCGCTCTTTTGCAAACAATGCGGTGTGAGCAAAAGCAAACGATCGGCCGGTACTTTATAGAGATTTAATTCTACCAAATGATTGATTAAATCAATCAAAGATTGACTGACCTTATCCTTGGAGGCCCCTACTGTTTTGCCCGCCAATATTACCAACGGAAAAAAAGCATATAACCAACGATTACTGATGCGGAGCCAAATAGGATGAATCCGCCAGTGATTGGTTGATGCCAAGAGCATACTGCCCCACATAATCCAGCAAAGTAACGGGAAAATACCGAGAAGTACTTCCACACCATATGCAATGGGCAATCCCAAGCGGTGTAAGCCGGGCCATAATAAATAGGCCAGAGCAGCCCAAATGAGCGTAATAGCGGCAAACACAGCAAAGGTCAATTTAAAATATAAAGGGTAACGTCCCAATACGGGATGTTCATTTTGTTCTTGATTACGCATTGAAAATGAGTCCTGCCTTTACTTGGTGACCACGACAAAAATCGCCAGCCGTCATGCGTTTCTTATTATCCGGCTGAACTTCAAAAACTCGTAATGCTCCCTCACCGGTAGCAACCGTAAAATCTTGTTCGCCTACCGCTAAAATTGTACCTGCCGCCGTATTTAACGACAAGTTTTCCCCCTTCATGTCAGCTTCGTTCAAAGCCTTTGCCTGCCAAATTTTAAGACGCTTGCCGTCTAAAAACGTAAAGCAACCGGGTGCCGGATTGAGACCTCGAATCTGATTGACCAAATTAACAGCGCTGTTTTGCCAATCAATAGCGCCCATTTCTTTAGTGATTTTCGTAGTATGCGAAGCTTTGTCATCATCTTGCGCTACCGGCTGTAATTCACCGGCTTCTGCTTTAGCCAAAATTTCATTGATCACTTCACCGCCCATGACAGCTAAACGATCAAATAATTCACCTGTCGTTTCGCCGTCTTTAATGTCGGTTTTTACTACATCCAAAATATCACCCGTATCAAGACCGTCATCCATTTGCATGATAGTCACCCCCGTATGGGTATCACCGTTTAATATGGCCCAATGAATCGGCGCCGCCCCGCGATATTTAGGCAACAATGAGGCATGTACATTAATACAGCCGTATTTCGGCAAACGAATGAGCCAAGGCGGTAAAATCTTACCGTAAGCCACTACAATAATTACATCCGGAGCCAACGAACGAAGAAGCGTTTCCGTCGCCTCATCACGTAACGTTTCCGGCTGATATACAGTAAGTTCTGCTGCTAAAGCACACTCCTTAACCGGTGGCATTTGTACCTTCTTACCGCGTCCTTTTTGTTTATCAGGCTGACAAAAGACATCCACTACTTCATGAGGGCCCTTAATCAAAGCCTCTAACGTAGGTACGGCAAAATCAGGTGTCCCCATAAATACAACTCGTAATGAATTCATGAAAACCTCCTACGCTTGTGCTGCTTCACCGACAGTTTTATTCACATCGGCTGCCGCTTCCTCCATAGCCTCGGCATTTTCATCTTTTACACGATATGCTGCCTCAACTTTTTCAATAAATAAAATACCGTCCAAATGATCGATTTCATGTTGAATAATACGTGCCAAGAAACCTTCGGCTTTCAATTTTTTCTTCTTATTGTGACGATCAATATAATGAACTTCGATGTCCTGATAACGTTTTACATCGCCATAATAACCCGGTACGCTCAAACAACCTTCCAAACCGATTTGTTCACCATCTGCTTTAACAATTACCGGATTGATGAATTCCTGTAAACCCGTACCGTCATCTACTACGATAATACGCTGCGATACGTTAACCTGTGGTGCCGCCAAACCGACACCGTCGGATACGCGCATAGTTTCCGCCATATCGTCCAACAATTGACGCATCTTTTTATTAACAAATTCTACAGGTTGAGCAACCTGTTTCAACACAGGATGACCTGCCTTAACGATTTCCAATACTGCCATATTGCCTCCTATTTATACGGGATCCACATCAATCTGCAGTCCCTCTTGTGTAAAGATCCACGATGTATATATAAACTGTTTAATTGCCTCTAAATTATCCCCCCGTACCATAATCGCTACTCGATATAAATCGCGAACCTTCTTAATCCCTTCTTGATAAGGTCCCATTACATCAAGTTCCCCCGGTACAGCATACGGTTCAAGTGCTTCAACAATGCGCTCGGCAATGGCCATGGCCTTTGCCTCATCCTTATGTTGAATGCGAAAATGCATCATTGAGCCAAGGGGTGGATACCTCAACAGCTCACGAGCTTTTATTTCTTCTTCGTAAAAGCCCACATAATCATGAGCCTTACTCTTTATTATAGCATAATGTAACGGATTATAGGTCTGAATTACTACCTGACCTTTACCGGTGCTGCGACCGGCTCGCCCCGCCACCTGCGTCAATAAATCGAAAGTGCGTTCCGACGCACTGTATAAAGGAATATTAAGTACCGAATCAGCGGTTAAAACACCGACAGCCGTAACCCCTTTAAAATCATGACCCTTAGCCACCATTTGAGTACCCAGTAAGATATCATAACGGCCGGCACCGAAATCATTAAGAATCTGTTCACCATTGCCTTTTTTGGCCGTCATATCTTGATCAAGCCGGGCAATACGTGCCTTCGGAAAGTTACGTTGTAATTCTTCTTCTACCTTCTGCGTGCCAGAACCGAAAAATTTAATCTTAAGACTGCCGCATTTAGGACACACCTTAGGCACCGGTTCATGATGCTCACAATAATGACAACGAAGTGCTTCACCTTCCCGATGATACACCATGGCAATATCACAATGCGGGCATTTAACAGGCTCGCCACAATCACGACACATAACAAAGGTACTGAAACCGCGCCGATTGAGGAGCATAATCATTTGCTCTTTATTAGCCAAAGTCTGCCGAATCAAATGGATCATAGCGCCTGAAAACACCGAGTAATTGCCGTATATCATCTCTTCTTTCATGTCGATGATCTGTACCTTGGGCAAAGGTTGATGAAAAATTCGATGTTTTAACTCCAACAAGGTATATTGCCCTTGTTTTGCCAGGTAGTACGATTCAATCGATGGCGTTGCCGAACCTAAAATCAGCGGACAATGATTGGCATGAGAGCGCCACTGCGCCACCTTACGGGCATGGTAACGCACCATATCTTCCTGTTTATAGGAAGTATCATGTTCTTCGTCGACAATGATTAACCCGATGTCATCGGTCGGTGCAAATACAGCAGAACGGGCACCGATTATAATATGGCTGTCCTTACGTCGCAAGCGTTCCCAATTATTATACCGTTCACTGATGGTAAGTTTACTGTGAAATACCACCACTTCATCACCGAATGCTTCCACGAAACGCATAACAATCTGATTGGTCAGCATAATTTCAGGAACCAACACAATGGTTATACGATCTTTGGCCAAACAATCTTTGGCTACCTTCATATAGACTTGTGTCTTACCGCTACCCGTAACCCCATGAAGCAAAAATGTTTGCGCCACGTTATTATTAACAGCTTCCCGAATTGGTTCATAACAGATTGTCTGTTCTTCGGTCAAAGGCAAATCTTTAACCTGATAAGCATCAAACTTTGTCTTGGTCTTGCTGTAGCGTTCTTCCACCGTTATACCTTCATAGGTCATAACCTGTTTGATTACCGGTAAGGCAAAACCGTCTTTTTGCAAACTGTGAACTGAAGCGGTTCCCAATTCTTGTAAATAAAATCCCAATTCACGCTGGCGTTTGCGTTTTGGCGGAATATGTTCCGGATTAAACCACGGTTCCGCCGACAGCCATTGTTCTTTAGGTCGTTCATAACTCTTTAACTGTTTTTTATCAATAGTAAATAAACTGAGTGCTTCCGACAAAGAGCACAAATAATATTCACTGAGGCGCTTAGCCGTCGCCAGCATTTCCGGTGTAAACCACGGTTTCTTATCGAGAACCGCCTGTATCGGTTTAAGTTGATATGTCGGTACTTCTTCAAGTTCACGATAGCCTACCAAAATGCCTTCTTCACGAGTACGCCCCAAAGGGACAGCCACACGTGTGCCCGGTTCAATTGTTCCCAAATGTTCCGGTACGGCATAGCTGAACGGACTATTCATTTTTTTAGTCGGACGATTAATAATAACCTCTGCTACACGCATACTATCCCTCCTTTGCAGTGTTTTTTATTATACCATTTTTTTCGATATTTTTAAATAAAGGACTCCTTCATTAACTCATAAATAATGTGTATTTTTAGCATAGACCGCGAAAAAATATTCCCTCCTCGAACTATGACATACGCTAAAAGCTCGCGGAGGGAATTTAATCATCATTCCTTACTGCAAAATCAACTTATTTAGTTAAATCTTTATACTCAGGAACCCATTTAATGGATTTCACTGCACTAGGTACTTCTTCTTTAGAAATTTTCGCCAACTTCTGATCCACAGCTTCATTAGCCACGGCAATAGCAATTGTTTCAGAAAATTCGGTTAATTTGGAAACCGGTGGAATTGTGGCCGCACCCGGTTTTGCAACATCAATAATCCCACCTAACGAATGAGCCGCTTTCGAAATCATTTGGTCGGTCAATAGCTTAGCACCGGCTGCAATGTCACCAAGTCCAAGCCCCGGATAAATCAAAGCGTTATTAGCCTGACCGATGTCATAGGTAACTCCCTTATAAGTAACCGGTTGAGCCGGAATTCCCGTCGCTACCAAAGCTTTCCCATCAGTCCAAGTAATAAGCTGTTCTGCCGTTGCTTCCGCAAGTTCTGTCGGATTACTTAATGGGAATATAATAGGACGAGCCGTATGTGCTGCCATTTCTTTGACAACAACTTCACTAAATGCACCGCTCTTAGTAGACGTACCCACTAAAATAGTCGGATGAATCGCTTTAACACATTCTTCAAGAGTAGTTAACTTCTTCGTATCACCACCTAAGGAAGCTTTAACATACTCATTAGTTTCCAATTCGCTGCGTTTACGGGCAAACGGTTTTTGTTCCGGTGTTAAATCATCCATATCATCGAATAAAAGGCCCTGCTTATCCACCAAGTAGAATTTTTTGATAGCTTCTTCACGAGGTACACCTTGATCCACATATTCTTGCAATACGCGATTAGCAATACCGCAACCGGCTGTACCGGCACCAAAGCACATATACACTTGGTCTTTTAATTTTTCCCCGGAAATTTTTAAACCACCCAAGATACCGGCTAAGGAAATAATACCGGTACCTTCAATATCGTCATTGAAAACAGGGTATTTGTCTTTATACGCATTTAAAATATTGGCGGCATTATCACGACCGAAGTCTTCAAAATGAAGGTATAAATTAGGGAATAATTTTTCAACCGTTTGTACAAACTGATCTACAAATTTATAGTATTCTTCACCGGCAACACGTTTATGTTTATTGCCTAAATATAAAGGATCGTCCAATAATTCCTGACGATTGGTGCCCACATCGAGCACTACCGGCAATACACGCTGAGGATCCAGCCCGGCCGCGGCTGTATACACCATCAATTTACCGATGGAAATGGCAACGCCGTTAAGGCCCTAGTCACCGATACCCAAAATAGCTTCCGCATCGGTAACAACGATTAAATTAATATCACGACCATAGGCGGCATTCTTCAAAGCATCTTCTATGTTTTCAGGATTATCAATAGATAAGAAGGCAGAGTTTTGTGGTGTCGTATAGTATTCGCTGTAATTGCGAATCGTATCGGCAATACATGGGTCATACACAATTGGCATAAACTCTTCAATATGTTGGCTGAACAAATAGTAGAACAAGGTACGATTATGGCTGAATAATTTCATAAGGAAGTGACGCTTATCTACATCTGTCGTTTTAACGGACATAGCTTTATAGGCTTGCTGTGCTTGTTCTTCAATGGTTTGAATCTTATCGGGAATCATACCTTTCAATTTAAAAAGTTCTCGTTCTTCAGCACTGAATGCCGTCCCTTTATTCAAAAAAGGGTCATTGATAATATCATATGCATTTTTCATAGAAATCCTCCTTTAGAATTACCAAAATTCACATATAAAAAATTACATACGCTATCAGTGTGTTATGACTGCCGATAAATGATAAACAAATTTTATATTCAAATATATTTATATTGATATATTTGAAATTCTCTCATTTAATTATACTACAAATATTGCTATAACGGTCAATCATCCATCTGTCAAATACGTAATATTTAACAAATTGAATAAGAATGACAGCTACGCCCCTATAAAATTCTTTACTCAATAAAAAAACAGAGACTATATCAAAGATATAGTCTCTGCTCTATACGTTCTGAAATTAAATTTAAAACATTTAATTTCAGTTGTTTAAACTCAAGCTATTTAATTACAGTCTGTTAAACTTCAAATTATTTAATTATAAACCGGCTTCTTTGCGAAGAACATCAGCTTTGTCAGTTTGTTCCCAAGGCAAATCAACATCGGTACGACCGAAATGACCGTAAGCCGCTGTCTGATGATAGATTGGGCGGAGAAGGTCAAGCATTTCGATAATGCCGGCCGGACGAAGGTCGAAATGTTTCTTAACGAGTTCGCCGATTTGCTGTTCGGAGATTTTACCGGTACCGAAAGTTTCTACCATGATGGAAACAGGTTTAGCTACGCCGATAGCATAAGCAATCTGAATTTCACATTTATCGGCAAGACCGGCTGCTACAATATTTTTAGCTACATAACGAGCTGCATAAGCCGCACTGCGGTCAACTTTTGTAGGATCCTTACCGGAGAATGCACCGCCCCCATGACGAGCCATACCGCCATAAGTATCAACGATGATCTTACGACCTGTTAAACCTGCGTCACCTTGAGGACCGCCGATTACGAAACGACCGGTCGGGTTGATGAAGAATTTAGTGTTTTCATCAACAAAACCTTCAGGCAATACCGGTTTAATAACCAATTCTTTAAGGTCTGCTTCGATTTGTTTACGGGATACTTCAGGACCGTGTTGTGTGGAGATAACGATTGTTTCAATACGTTTAGGCACGCCGTCAACATATTCAACAGTAACCTGAGTTTTACCGTCCGGACGAAGGTAAGGTAAAGTGCCGTCTTTACGAACTTTAGTTAATTGGCGAGACAAACGATGAGCCAAAGCAATTGGCATAGGCATGAATTCTTCAGTTTCGTTAGTTGCGTAACCGAACATCATACCTTGGTCACCGGCACCGATTTTATCGAATTTATCAGCGCCACCTTCACGAGTTTCCAATGCGTCGTCAACGCCCATAGCAATATCGGCGGATTGTTCGTCGATAGCTACATTAACACCGCAAGTATCGCAGTCAAAACCGTATTTGGCACGAGTGTACCCGATTTCACGAATAGTTTCACGAACAATATGATTAATATCTACATAACAGTTAGTGGAAATTTCACCCACTACATGAACTTGACCTGTGGTTACAAGTGTTTCACACGCAACATGCGCCGTAGGATCTTGTGCAATAATCGCATCAAGCACGGCGTCTGAAATTTGGTCAGCAATTTTATCAGGATGACCTTCCGTTACGGATTCAGATGTGAAAAATACATGTTTTTCAGCCATTTACCCTTTACCTCCATAAAAAAATTCCTCATCAGCCAAGCGACGAGGAATCAAACCCCATCTTTCGGCATATACCGTCGGACTTAGCACCTTTTCAAACGAATGGTTGCTGTAGCTTCACAGGGCCTTTCCCTCCACTACTCTTGATGAGACAAAAATTACTATTAATTTAATTGTGATAGTTTATATCACTAATTTATTATACTATGGAATTACAATTCTGCCAAGGCTAAAATAATTCGCTTAGCGACATCACTTTTTGTCATAAGTGGCAATTGCACAATTTGACCGCCCGGATAAATGAAGGTAACTTCATTCGTATCCACATTAAAGCCTGCGTTCTGTTTGCTTACATCATTAGCTACAAGCATATCAAGATTTTTGTTAAGTACCTTAGACTTGCCGTATTCAATGACATTTTGTGTTTCCGCCGCAAAGCCGATAAGCTTTTGATGAGTTTTATTCGCACCCAGGCCTTTCAAGATATCCGGATTTTTAACGAGTGTAAGCTCCAATTTATCCATTTTCTTGATTTTAGTGTCCGCCATATTTTCAACACGGAAATCTGCTACGGCCGCAGCCATAATCACGGCATCACAGTTTTCATAGCGACTGTTAACCGCCTCTTCCATATCACGAGCCGAGTCAACAGGCACAAATTCCACGCCGTACGGTACCGGCAAAGAGCTTGGTGCCGATATTAGAATTGTACGTGCCCCTGCCAAAGCCACCTGTTCGGCAATGGCATAGCCCATTTTACCGCTGGACCGATTACCGATATAACGAACCGGATCGATGGCTTCCTGCGTACCGCCGGCTGTTACGATAACAGTCTTATCGGCCAATACATCATTTTTCATCATATGGAAAGACAACCATTCCACAATTTTAGCCGGTTCCGGCAAACGACCTTTACCGACTACGCCGCAAGCAAGATGGCCGCTGTCGGCTTCTAAAATATTCATTCCCAATTCGCGCAAAGTGTTCATATTCCGTTGCGTTATCGGGTTTTCATACATATTCGTATTCATAGCCGGACATAAAAAGATAGGCGCTTTAGTCGCCATTAACTGCGTAGTTAACATATCATCAGCAATGCCGGACGCCAATTTACCGATTACATTCGCTGTAACCGGCGCTACTACATAAGCATCAGCCCAAGTAGCCAAGGCAATATGTTCTACATTCCAATCATGCACATCTTCAAACATTTTAACGGCCACCGGATGACCGCTGATTTCGCCAAATGTCATAGGCGATACAAATTTAGTGGCGTTTTCCGTCATGACAACTTTAACTTCCGCCCCTAATTTGCGTAATCGGCTAACGACTTCCACAGCCTTATAAGCTGCGATACCGCCCGACACGCCTACAATTATGTGTTTATTTTTCATCCTCTGCCCCTGTTGGAATTAAAGATTTATTTAATACCGTCTTTAGTGCGAGTAAAGCCGATTTTATCTTCCGCAATTTCATGAAGTGCCACTGATACCGGTTTATCAGTATCAAGACCGGTCACTAAAGCTTGGTCACCGTCAGTAAGTTCACGAGCACGTTTAGCGGCCAATGTAACCAACGTATATTTACTGTCTACATGTTTTTCCAAATCCTTAAGTAAAGGTTTTACCATCATAATGAATTACTCCTTCTTCCCACCATATTGTTTGTAAATGTACTGAATTTTTTCTTTATTACGTTTAATTTTACAAGCTTCCGCCCGTAAAATAGAAGCGACTTTTTCTACAGCATCAGGCAATACATCATTCACTACAATATAGTCATAGCGATGAGCCAAAGCCAATTCCGAGCTGGCCTTTGAGAGGCGTTTATCGATTACATCGGCCGCATCGGTACCGCGGTCGCGCAAACGATTGGATAATATATCAAGTGAAGGCGGTACGATATAAATGAACACAGCTTCGCTGAAACGCTCTTTAACTTGCATGGCACCTTGAATATCAATTTCCAAAATAACACTTTTACCTTCTGCCAACAGGTCCATTACATGTTGTTTCGGTGTACCGTAAAAGTTATCATATACCTGTGCATATTCTAAAAACGCATCTTCTTTAATAAGACGTTGGAACTCTTCTTTATCCCTAAAAAAGTAGCTGACCCCTTCTTCTTCACCAACGCGGGGCGCACGTGTTGTCATCGATACAGAGTATACAAGATTAGGCATCTGCTGACGAAGCGCCGCACAAATGGTGCCTTTACCCGCACCCGAAGGGCCGGATAAGACTATTAGGATTCCTCTATCCGACATAATAACACCTACGCTTCCGTTGTTTCAGACGGTGTAGCCTGTACGATACGATGTGCCACAGTTTCCGGTTGGATAGCGGATAAAACGATTTGACCGCTGTCCATTACAAGAACGGCACGAGTCTTACGACCATAGGTAGCATCAACGAGTACGCTCTTTTCACGAGCATCTTGAATCATTCGCTTAATAGGAGCCGATTCAGGACTGATAATCGCAATAAGACGATTCGCTGAAACCATATTACCAAACCCGATGTTTAAAAGTTTTGTATTCATACTTAGTGACTCCTTACTCTACAACCTACTCTATATTTTGAATTTGCTCTCTGATTTTCTCTAATTCACATTTCAATATTACAACGCGGTCAGTGATTTCTAAATCAGATCCTTTTGATCCCATCGTGTTAACTTCACGATTCATTTCCTGTAGCAAGAAATCTAATTTACGACCAATCGGTTGATTCTCTTTGAGTGTGTCTTTTAATTGTACCACATGTGAGCCAAAACGTACAATTTCTTCTGTAATATCTGTTTTGTCACTCATAATGGCTACTTCCTGCAAAAATCGATCCATGTTGATATCCAAATCAGTTTTTGCCAAGGTATTTTCGATTCGCTGCTGCAATCGTGTTTCGTATTTTTTAACGGCAGCCGTCTTATTGGCGTCTACCTCGCTGAGTACATCCGTCAAAATATCAATACGCCCTTCAATTTCCCGGCGTAAATGCTCACCTTCCGCTGCCCGCATCGCCGCAACTCCGGCTAAGGCATCCTGTAATGCTTTTGTAGCCGTTGCCTGCAAATTAGCCTCTTCAAACGGTACATCTTCCAAAAGCAGCCAGTCAGACGAAACGGTCATCATATCACGTAAAGGCACTTTTTTTATATCCTGAGCAAAACCGTTAGACACTAAAAACTCTCTGATCTGCAATGCCAATGAATCATTTACGGTAAATACTTTCTCCCGATCACGTGTATTTCGCAATGAAATATTGACTTCTACTTTACCTCGTTGCAACACGGCTTTAATCTGACGGCGCAATTCGTTTTCAAAAAAATTTAATGTTGATGGCAGATTGATGTGCAAATCCAAAAATCTTGAATTCACACTTTTTATTTCTACCATAATCTGTAACGACTCATCAGCGGCAATGCCGCGACCAAAGCCCGTCATGCTGTTCATAATAAAATAGGTCCTTTCCTTTAATTTTCGTCAATTTTCCTTATTTTTAGATTATTTTCTATTTGTTTACATTTTAACATGTTAGCCCTATAGGGTAAAGCACTCAAATAGGACATAAATGTGATATACTAAAATAATAAGTATGTTAGTAAAGGAGTACTTTATGAATTTAGATGGTTTAACGATGGCCGTTTTGACACGAGAACTTTCCGATCAGTTGGTAACCGGTCAAATTCAACGGCTCTTACAAATAGATAAAACAACGATTGTATTAAAAGTTAATACTCATACAGGTAACAAAGATTTAGTTATTACGGCCGGCAATTTACCGGCTTGCTATCTCAGTCACGGCATTACGGATTTACCGAAAGAACCGACTGCACTCTGCATGTTTTTACGTAAACATTTGGAAGGTGCTCGTATTACAGCTGTAAAACAGCTTAACGGGGACCGCATCTTGCGCATCAACGCGGATAAGCTGGCCTTGGACGGATCGCTCATTTCCAATCGCATTTACATTGAACTGATGGGTAAATATTCCAACTGCATTTTTGTGCAAGACGGACAAATCTTGGAGGCACTCATTCATGTAACACCGCTTATGAACCGAGAGCGCTCCATTGCCCCGAAGTTAACCTATGAATTACCGCCTAACAGTGAACGAGGCAGCCTTTTCGAATTTAACGGTACTGAAATTAAGGAGCTTCTCAGGAATTTCGGTCAAGGCACGGTAGCCGAAACAATCCGCCGCATTTTTAACGGCTTCGGTCCCGCCCTTTTAAAAGAAGTTTGCTTTAAAGCTGAAGTAACCGAAAAAACAGACTTCGAAACGCTTTCGCCGGAACAAATCAAAAAACTGGCGGCTGCTTTAAATGATTTGAAACAAGCAATCAACGAAAGCACCAAACTCTTTGAATACGAAAATTCAAATCATAAAAAGTTTTACAGTCCCGTCCCGCTCACCTATTTATTGGTGCAGGGCGGTGAACTTACGGCTGCCTATGATTCCGTTTCAAACCCCCTTGAAGTAGCTGTTGTCAAACAGGGCTGTATTAATACAACTACCCATGAACTGGAACGTGCCTTACAGCAAGCTATCAAAAAAGAAGAACTGCGCCACAGTAAAATCGAAGAAGAGCTGAATGACAGTTCTAAAGCCGATGAATACAAGGCCTATGGCGATTTATTGATGATTAATGCCTATCGCGACACCCAATACGAACCGAACATTACCTTGGATAATATTCTGGTCAATCCGGTGGAACCGATTACGATTCCTCTCGTGCCTGAATTAACTGTTGTAGAAAACGCCCAAAATTATTACAAACTCTATACCAAATTAAAAAATCGCAAACAAAGCGGTTTATATCAATTGGAACAAAGTGGACGCCGTATTGATTATCTTCAGTCCGTTCTATACAGCCTTACAATTGCCGATAATAAAGAAACGGTTCAGGAAATCTATAATGAATGCGAACAAGCCGGACTGCTCAAGAAATCTAAAAAGCCCGTCAGCTATAAAGCGCCAAAACATAATTTCATGCGCTTTCCTATCGATGGCGGCGAAATTTTTATCGGCCGCAACAATCAGCAAAATGAATATTTAACCCACCGCTTTGCCAAACCGGATGACATGTGGTTCCATACCTTACAGGTTCAAGGCAGCCATGTTATTCTCCGGCCTGAAAACGGGACGCCGACTGACGAAATGCTCACCCTGGCCGCCCGCTACGCCGCTTATTTCAGTCGTGCACGTGAATCATCCAAAGTGGCCGTCGACTATACGCCGGTTAAATTTATTAAAAAACCGCCGGCCTCACCGTTAGGTTTCGTTATTTATACTAATCAGAAAACGGCTGTCATCGACCCAAAAGAACCGGTACTGAACGAAGCTACTAAATTGTATGAATAAGCTTTGAATTGTAATTTTAATTTTTAGTCAATTTTTATTGTCTTAATAATACTCATATCATAAAATTAAAAAAGCTCTCAGGAAATCCCCTATACCAAGTATAGCAAGGATGCTTCCTGAGAGCTTCTTTATTTGTCATACGGTTATGCGAACCTTAAAATTATTCTCGATTGGATTGTTTCAAACTTTCACGATTCTGACGTAAGCTTTCCAAAGTTTTTTCCAAATTGTTTTCAATATAGCGCATTACATCGCTGGCATATTGAATAGAACTGTTTTTTAATTCTTCGGAAGACTGGTTAGCCAAAGTAATAATCTGGTTAGCCTGAGTCTGAGCTTGTTTAACAAGTTCACTTTCTTCCGTTAATTTTGCAATATAATCTTTAGCTTGCGCAATCAAAGTATCAGCCTGACGCTGTGCATCTGCCAAAATTTTATCTTTTTCAGCCATAATTCGGCGGGATTCTTCCAATTCCAACGGCAAAGATTCGTTAATGGCGTCCAACACACGCATTACTTCTTCTTCTTCAATGACACGTTTGGTGGTCATAGGAATGCGACCACTGGTTTCAATCAAATTTTCCAAATCTTCTAAAAGTTTTTCTGTTTTCATTCTCGCCACTCCTATTAGAACTATTCACTACGATCCGCAAATTTTGCTTCTAACGCTTTTTTAACTGTTTCAGGAACCAAGCCGTCAAGACGACCTTGGAATCGCGCCAATTCGCGAATTCCCGTGGAACTGACAAATGAATACTTATTATTCGTCATTATAAAAACGGTCTCAATATCATCATCCAAATACTTTGAGAACAAAGCACGTTGGAATTCATATTCAAAATCACTGAGTGCTCGTAAACCGCGAATAATCATAAAGCTATTCTTAGATTTCGCATAATCAATCAATAAACCGGAGGCACCATCATCAACCTCAACATTCGGTATATGAGCCACAGAGGCTTTTATCAATTCAACACGCTCTTCCTGCGTGAATAAATTATGTTTATTCGGATTTGTTAAAACCGCTACAATCAATTTGTCTACAAGCTTACTCGCTCGTTCAAAAATATCCACATGACCGTTTGTCACGGGGTCAAAACTCCCCGGGCAAATGCCTATACGCACTATACACTAGCTCCTTTCAAGCTCATAGGGTACACAATACGATACCTTTGTATAACCGAAACGTTGTTCCCTCACAAGGCTCCAACCATCCGGCAACACAAGCGGTTCGTTCTCATGATGCTCCACAATAAGCATTCCATTTTCTTTTAGTAATTGCTGATTGACGACAACCGTCATTGTGGCAGCTACCAAATCCACTTCATATGGCGGATCCGCAAAAATATAATCAAACTGACGACCTGCTAATTGCTTAGCCGCCGTTTCTATTGATGTTGGTATTACTTCAACCGCGTCTTCCATATGACAATGCTCGGTATTTGCTTTAATAATTCGAGCTGTCCTCTTATCAACGCAAACAGCCAGTGAGGCACCGCGGCTGACGGCTTCCAATCCGAAAGCGCCTGTACCGGAAAACAAATCAAGTACCGTCGTTTCAATCAGACCGTAATTAGACAATACATTAAAAATACTTTCTCTCACACGATCCTGTGTGGGTCTCGTACTCATCCCTTTCGGAGCCTTTAATGTATGGCCCTTAGCTCGTCCTGCAATAATTCTCATACATTCCTCTTTAGCCTACACTTGTCTCTTAATTATAGTATATTATGTTCCAAAATAAAAGTACATTCCTTTTGAAAATTATTATAAGAACATTTCATCTTTCAAGTTACGTCCCATCAGTTCCATAAGCGCTGTTTGCGGTGCTTTCTGATGGTACAACACTTCATATAAAGCACTGGTAATCGGCAGATCCAAGGTCTTGGCTTTCGCAATCTCATAGACTGTCTTTACGGCAAAAAAACCTTCTACCACCATGTTGGAATGATTGATAATATAATCCATCGTTTCACCGGCTGCCAGTTTTTGACCGGCCGCCCGATTGCGACTGTGGCGACTCATACATGTGGCAATCAAATCGCCCATACCGGCGAGCCCCGCATAAGTTTCACGACGTGCTCCCATGGCTACGCCGAATTTAGTCATCTCATGGAGACCGCGTGTCAAAAGAGCTGATTTACAATTATCACCTAATGCCATACCATCCGCAATACCGGCAGCTAAAGCGATAATATTTTTTGTAGTAGCCGCCAGCTCAACGCCCGTCATATCTTCATTCACATACACGCGGAAATTACCGGTGCTCAATGCTTTTTGCACCTCTTCCGCAGTAGCCAACGATTTAGCGGCTACAACTGTCGTTGCCGGCAAATCTCGACCGATTTCTTCCGCATGATTAGGTCCCGACAAAATGGCCAATTTCTGTGTAATCCCACCGATTTCTTCATTGGCCACCTCCGACAACCGCTTACCGGTTTGGCGCTCAATCCCTTTTGAACAAATAACTACGGTTGTATCAGCTGTTACATAAGGTTTTAAGTTTACCAAAGTATCACGCACATAAATTGAAGGCGTCACAATTAAAATAATATTACTCTTACCGGCTGCCTTAGCCAATTCATGGCTGATATTTAAATTGTCCGGCAAGCTTACACCGGATAAGTATTCTTTATTCTCACGATCCGCTTTCAATCGCTCAGCCTGTTCCTCGCGACGGCAATAAAGCCAAGCTTCATTGCCTGCCTGTGCACTCTTACAAGCTAAAGCGGTGCCCCAACTGCCGGATCCAATAATTCCGATTTTCATTACGAATCATCACGCTCCGTCCGCTCTACTTTTAACTCTTTGCCGCGCAAAAGACGCATAATATTTTCACGATGGCGTAATATTACAAACAACGCAGCCACCGTACCGAATACGATATACCACAACGGTTCACCGAATACAATCATCAAAATCGGTACCAATGCGGCGCCCACGATAGAACCTAAGGATACATATTTAGTAAAGTACACGATAACGGCCCAAGTTGCAAAGCAAATAGCCGAAATTAAAGGTACCAAAAATATCAATACACCAAGACCGGTAGCTACGCCGCGCCCCCCTTTAAAGCCAAGGAAAACAGACCAGTTATGACCGACCATAGCCAGAATACCGCCCAATAGCATCAAATTCGGCTCCGGAGCGAAAACTGCCACACCGGCCATGCCTTTACCGGCATCACATAGAAAAACCGGTAATGCCGCTTTCCAGCCCAATACACGATACGTGTTGGTGGCACCGATATTTTTACTGCCATATAAGCGTACATCGGTATTAAAAAATAACTTACCGATAATTAAACCGCTGGGAATGGACCCCAATAAATAAGCAACAATTGCTAATCCTATTATAGTCATCGTATCCATTATTCGTCATCATTTCCCTTCTTGCCACGGAGAATCAAACGAATCGGCGTACCTTCAAAACCGAAGGATTCACGGAGACGATTTTCCAAGAAACGCATATAGGAGAAATGGATTAATTCAGGTTCATTAACGAATAAAATGAATGTAGGCGGTTTTACCGATGCCTGCGTCATATAATAAATCTTCGGTAAACGCCCGCTGCGTGAAGGTACCGGATTGACATTCTGCGCATCGGACAATACTTGATTCAATACACTTGTAGAAATGCGCATATGTTGCTGTTCCGAAACAAATTTAATTAAATCCGCCAAACGATGAATACGCTGTTTAGTCAATGCAGAGGCAAAAAGAATCGGTGCATAACGCAAGAAACCCATTTCATCGTAAATATCTTCCGTATAACGAATGGTCGTTTTATCATCTTTTTCAACAAGGTCCCATTTGTTAACTACGATGATAATCCCTTTACCGGCTTCATGAGCATAACCGGCAATTTTTTTATCCTGCTCCGTAACGCCGTCTACACCGTCCAATACAAGTACAACAATATCGGCTCTATCTACGGAACGCAAAGAACGAACAATACTGTAACGTTCTACCGGTGCATCAATTTTCGCCTTACGACGCATACCGGCCGTATCGATAAGCACAAATTTCTGACCGTCATGATTCCAATGCGTATCGATGGAGTCACGGGTCGTACCGGCTACATCACTGACGATAACACGATCCTGACCCAATAAGGCATTCGTTAATGATGATTTGCCTACATTAGGACGACCGATTAAAGCCACGTGAATGGTATCTTCTTCATCTTCCGCTTGAGCCGAATCAGGGAAATGTTTAACCACATCATCCAATAAGTCGCCCAAATTCATTAAGTTTTTAGCTGAAATCCCAATCGGATCACCGATACCTAAATTATAAAATTCATAAATATTGGCTTCCTGGTTTACGCTATCAATTTTATTAACTACCAATAATACAGGTTTGCCGCTGGCACGTAAAATATTGGCCACTTCTTCGTCGGCCGGTACAATACCCTGTTTACCGTCTACAACGAATAAAATAACATCCGCTTCTTCAATGGCAAGCTGTGCCTGTAAACGCATCATTTTAGGTATCACATGGCTGTCGGCGGTAATAAATTCAATCCCGCCCGTATCAATCATGGTAAATTCACGGTTAAGCCATTCGGCATCAAAATAAATTCTATCGCGCGTTACGCCCGGAATATCTTCAACAATGGAAATTCGTTTATTAACTATGGCGTTAAACAATGTAGATTTTCCCACATTAGGACGCCCTACCACTGCTACTAATGGTTTTGCCATATTGTCACCTCAATTTTTTACATAAATTATCACACTATATTGTAACACATATATAGCAATCCATAAAGAAGAGATAATTCAAAAGGAGCTATAAAGGGCCGGGCCCTCTATAGCTCCTTATATAAGCGCTACGCGCTATTGGTTACAATTATTCAGCTGTTGCAACAGGTTCCATTAACTCAGTCAAAGCAAGGCCAAGTTTCTTTTCATCTTTGTTAAGAGAAATAACTTTAACTTCTACTTCTTTACCACGAGTTAAGTAGTCTTCTACTTTAGCATTACGCTGTTTAGTGATCTGAGAAATGTGAAGTAAACCCTGGATGTCATCGTTAACAGCTACGAATGCACCGTAAGCTACCAAACGAACAACTTTACCGGTAAGAACGTCGCCAACTTTAATAGTTTCTTCGGCAACATCCCATGGGCTCTTAGTTAATGCTTTCAAGGACAAGGAAAGTTTATTGCTTTCCGCATCGAAGGATTGCAATTTAACTTCGATTTCCTGGCCTACGGACAATACGTCTTCAACGCGTTTGATTTTGTGCCAAGAAATGTCGGAAATGTGAAGTAAACCTTCAATACCGCCGATATCAACGAAAGCACCATAAGGCATGATTTTGCGAACAATACCTTTATAGTTATCGCCAACATTAATGTTTTTCAAGGCTTCTTCCAATTTAGCCTGGCGAGCTACTTCCAATACAGCACGACGGGAAAGAACCAAACGGTTTTTCTTTTCGTCGATTTCCAATACCTTAGCTTCAAATTCAGTACCCACTAAGCTATCGAGAGATTTAACGAAGTGTACATCCCCTTGGGAAAGTGGAATAAAACCACGAAGGGATTTAACAGTTACAACAAGACCTGCAGGAATAGCGTCAACACCTTTACAGATGATTGGTTCGTCTTTTTCCTGAGCTTCCTGTACATACTGCCAATCTTCGTCTTTAGCCAAACGAGTGATGGACAAGTAGATAGGATTGTCTTCCTTGATGTGGTTCATAATAACGGCTTTAATCTGATCGCCTTCTTTGAGCACGTCTTTAGCAGAGGCAGGTGCCGGATAAGCGATTTCAGTACGATTCAAGGTTGCTTCTGTTTTGTAACCGAAAGAAACGTATGCTTTGTCGTCTTCTACGGATACAACAGTACCTTCTACTACAGTGCCTTTCTTAAAGTCTTCTGCCCAGTCAGCTTCGTTAGCTAACAATTGTTCAAATTCATTCATTGTGTCAATGACCTCCTTAATTATCCAGTCGGGTGTCGATGCACCGGCTGTAACCCCTACCGTTTGGACATTGGTAAACCAAGCCATTTCTAATTCAGTAGCGGTCTCTATATGGTAAGTTGTACATCCAACGTCACGACAGACCTCTGCTAATCTGTTTGTGTTGCCGCTGTTTTTACCGCCTACCACAATCATAAGGTCCACCGTTTTTGCGAGTTCTACCGCCGAATTTTGACGTTCTTGAGTAGCTGTGCAAATCGTTTTGAAAACCTTTAGATTTCGAGTTTTTTCCTCTAATATATCTATTATACTTTGAAATTTAAATTGTGAAAAGGTAGTTTGTACAACTACGCCCCTATTTTCCACGAAAGGCAGAATTTTAGCTTCTTCTTCAGATTCTATAACTATGCCTTTATTTTGAGCCCATAAATTAATGCTAATTACCTCAGGATGCTTTTTTTCGCCCAAAATAACAAGCGACATTCCCGAGTCAATAACCGATTTTGCATCTTGTTGGGCTTTTTTTACATGGGGACATGTTGCGTCCACCACTTTGAGTCCTTTATCGGTCGCTTCATCATACACAGCCGGTCCCACACCATGGGAACGAATAATGACCGTGCCACTTGGAATTTCTTCCAGCGAATCCACTGCATACACGCCGTGTTCTTCCAAATTGGAAACCACTTGCGGATTGTGAATGATAGGACCTAAAGTGTAACTCCGTTCCAATTGATCTGATGTTTTCTGAGCCATATTAACAGCCCTTTTTACACCATAACAAAAACCGCAATTTTCTGCAATACGTATTTCCACGCTTGACTCCTTATCGTTTAAAATCCGGATGGGCTGCCCGATAATCATCCATAAGACCTTGTAATGCCACTCTGACTTTTTCATTCAATTCGGCAATTGCTTCGGTCGTAGGTTTTGCTTTTGCTACGGGAATCGGCTTACCGATAACGGCCGCGACTTGTCCGCGCTTCATCTGATAAGAGCCCATGATAGCGACCGGTACCACCGGCACCCCGGTTCTTAACGCCATAGAAGCTACACCGTCATGAAAACGGCCCAAAGTATTATCTTTCTTTTGACGTGTTCCTTCCGGAAAAATTCCGAGTACCAAGTTATTCTTCAATAAGCCCATAGCATGACGAATAGCAATTTTATCAACGCCGCCACGCTTTAGCGGAAACGCACCCAACCAACGGCAAAAGAAGTTGGAAATCGGATTTTTAAATAATTCCTCTTTGGCCATAAAACTTACATGTCTCGGTAAAGCACGTCCCACAATACAGGGATCATTATTGCTCTTATGATTAGGAGCTACAATGACCGGTCCTTCTTTCGGGAAATTCTCGCGACCCACCACATCTGCTTTATAGATCCAACCGTATACGACTTCAAAAGCCGAGCGCCATAAGCATTCTGAAAATTTATCCATGAATACGCTCTCCTTTACTTTTCTGTTGCCGTAATCAATTGTACCATACGAGCAGCGGTTTCATCAAAAGATAAATTATCAGAATTGATAACAATCGCTTCAGGTACACATACAAGAGGTGATTCTTTACGATTCGTATCCATTTCATCGCGAGCCATAACGCTTTTTTTAATGTCTTCCAATGACACAGATTCTTTATCCGGCGTTTCCAACCAACGACGTTTGGCACGAGCTTCTACAGATGCGGTCAAATAAATTTTTAATTCCGCATTCGGCAAAACCACCGACCCGATATCACGGCCGTCTAAAATAACACCCCCTGCACCGGCCATAGCCCGTTGTTGAGCTACTAAAAATTCACGCACCGCTTTAATGGCCGCAATCTGTGATACGGCCCCATTTACAGCCTGACTGCGAATAAGTCCCGTCACATCCTGACCATTAACAAATATATTAAATGCATCAGCAGTCGGTTCCATTCGTAATGTTAATTTAGATAATAATTCCGTAACGGCCTTTTCATCGGCAGGATTTATACCCGCCTCCAAAACAGCCCAGGTAACTGCCCGATACATTGCACCCGTATCAATATATAAATAGCCCAATTGTTTGGCTACCGTCTTAGAAATACTACTTTTACCGGCCCCGGCAGGACCGTCAACAGCTACCGCAATACGCTGTTTACTCATCAAAAAACTCCTCTCCATATTACTGCTCAGCTTCATCACCGAGTACGGCATGACGTGCCGCTACATAACCGGTTGCAAAAGCTGCTTGCAGATTATACCCTCCGGTAAATGCATCGATATCCAATACTTCACCGGCTCCATAAAGTCCTTTAATAACCTTTGACTCCATTGTTTTTGGTACAAACTCTTTAACCGAAATCCCCCCGGCCGTTACAATCGCCTCCGCAATGGGACGCATTTGTTTAAATGTAAGCGGCATATGCTGTAACACATGTACTAACCGCTGACGTTCTTCACGACTGACTTGATTAATAAATTTATCCGGTTCAAGTTTCGCCAACTCTATAATAACAGGAATCAGACGTTGTGGTAAGAGGTCTTTTAACCCATTTGCCAATTGTTTTTTAGAATATGTAACAAAATCCCTTTGAATCCGCTGATCCAGTTGTTCCATCGTCAATGCCTGTTTTAAGTTAATCTCCAATTGTATGGCACCCATATTCTTTTTCTTCATCAGTTTGCCTACCGTATGGCTCAAAGAGAGTACAATCGGACCGGTAATACCAAAATGAGTAAACATCATTTCGCCGAATTGCTTAGCCTGTACTTTGTCCTTAGCAACGACGGATAATTCTACATTGCGCAGACTGAGGCCCATTAAATCTTTAACCCATGCTTCTTTCGTCTCCAAAGGTACCAATGACGGACGTAAATCCGTCACCGTATGGCCCACCTCTTCGGCCATGGCATAGCCGTCACCGGTAGAGCCGGTCAGCGGATACGATAAACCGCCGGTAGCTAAAATAACGGCATCGCCATAATAGGTTTCTTTATCGGTAACAACGCCTTGTACGCAGTTATCCTTAACTAAAATCCGTTTTACTGCTTCATTTAAATGGAGTGTCCCGCCGTACCCTTTAAAAACTCGCATAAACATATCTCGCACTTCAAGAGCCGAATCAGATACGGGAAATACACGGCCGCCCCGTTCCACTTTGGTTGCCAGCTTCCAATCATGCAATAAATCGAGCAAGTCTCGATTATCAAACTGTTGATAAGCACTCATGAGGAATTTACCGTTGCCCGGTGTCTTGGCAATAAAATCATTGATAGGTGCATCATTGGTAATATTGCAACGACCTTTACCGGTAATGCCCATTTTTTTGCCGATCATATTCATTTTTTCAAGCAATGTTACTTTTGCCCCTTCACGAGCTGCAATCGTGGCCGCCATAAGGCCGGCTGCGCCGGCACCTACTACGATAATGTGTTTCATGGTCTACCTCCGCCGCTGCGACGTTTAGCACCGCGTACCACACCATTGCGACCAAATTGTTTTTTATTATCTTTGGCCGGCATTCGTCGACCACCGGTACCATCCGATGAAGTTTTACCGAACGGCAATTTACAAAGGGCCTTTAACTGGCGAAGCTCTTCGCCCGTAAGTTTACGGTAGGCACCGCGTTTTAAACCTGTTAAAGTAAGTCCGCCGTAGGCAATGCGTTTCAAGTTATAAACACTGTATTTAAAATGCTCAAACATACGGCGTACCTGACGATTACGACCTTCATGAATCGTAACTTCCACAAGGGTTGTATTTGTCTTGACATCAAAACCGTAATCTACGATTTCAGCCGGCGAAGTAGGACCATCTTCCAAGGTTACACCTGTGCTGAGTGCTTCTAAATGTTCATCAAGAACACGACCTTTTAATTTAACTTCATATGTCTTAGTCACGCCTTGGGACGGATGCATTAATGCCTGAGCCAAAGCACCGTCATTAGTAAATAACAAGAGCCCTTCCGTATTATAGTCCAAACGCCCTACCGGATACACACGATTCTTAATATCTTTCAAGTAATCCATAACCGTGGCCCGTCCCTGCGGGTCGCCTACCGAAGTAATGCTCCCTTTCGGTTTATTAAAAATATAATATTCCAATTCTTGAGGTTCAATGCGTTGACCGTCAATTTTAACACGGTCTACGGCAGGATTGATTTTAATCCCCAATTCGGTGACCTGACGACCGTTAACCTGCACTTTACCGGCTACAATCAGTTCTTCCGCTTTACGTCGTGATGCATAACCGCAACGACTAATATATTTTTGCAAACGTTCGAGTTCCATAGTCTGCTCCTTTCCCTTACTCCACGCTCTCATCGGTTTCCACGTTCTCTTGAGCTTCAATACGCTCAACAGTCTCATTCTTTTCAACAGCAACTGTCATACTGTTATCAGTCGCTACTTCCTGTTTCAAAGTTTCCACCGATTCTATACCGACACTACGCAAAAACGTATCGGTTGTACCATATAATACAGGACGACCTATGCTTTCTTTGCGCCCCAATTCCATAACTAAATCCCGGCTGATCAAATGTTTTAATACTTTTTCACAATTGACGCCACGCACTTCTTCAATTTCACTCTTGGTAACCGGCTGTTTAAACGCAATAACTGCCAATGTTTCCATAGCGGCCTGCGACAAACGGTCTTCTCGTTGCCGGATTTTACTCACATACTCACTGCTCTCCGATGCACTGACAAGCTCCGCGCCGACGCCGCTTACCTTCAAACGTAAACCGCGTTTAGCTTCTATTAATTGAGCCCCGTATTCTTCCAGTAAGGACTCAACCGTTTCTGTTGTGCAATCAAACAATTCACCAAGTAAGGCAATGGGAACCGGTTTGGCAGCTGAAAAAAGAATTGCTTCCAAATGGGCGAGCAGCGAAGTATCGCTTGGCTGATTCACATCTGTCATATGTACTTACTCACCTTTCTAAACACTTTCTCATACTAAGTATCGATATAATATGCTTAGGCATAGATTTATGTGCCTGACTTTAGCAACAAAATAAACCGTGCCGAACAATCTTATATCCTGCTAAATAATTTCACTGACCAATGTAACGTCTTTAAGCGATCCGTCATTTGGTCCTTCTGTCACTGTAAAAATAGTAAAAATTTGCCGTTTAAGAAGTTCCAAAACTGCGATAAACATAGTTACCTTGGCTGCTCTTACTGTCACCTCGTTTAACAAGGAAACAAAACTGAAACGGCGTTGTTGTTTGGCTCTTAAAAGCAAAGAGTCAATCATATCTTCCAAGCTGTAGGCTTCTTTTTCCACCTTTACTTTAGGCGGTTCCGGAACCGTTTCCTCCGCTCGTTCACAACAGGTTTTAAATAAATTGTATAATTCTGCAATATCAAAACGGAATACCGTTTCCTGCCCCCATTGGCTGAGCGAATCAGGACGGCTGAAACTTTGACTGCTCGCCTCTGACATCTCTGTCAAAGCTTCCGTCAACTCTTTAATTTGCTTATACTCAAGCAAATTAGCCACTAATTCGTCACGCGGATCTTCTTCCTCTTCCGGATTAAGAGGCGCATTACGTGGCAACAACATACGCGATTTAATCTGTAATAATGTGGCCGCCATAACCAGAAATTCACTGCTGTAATGAATATCAAAAGTTTGCCATTCTTCCAGCTGAGCCATATATTGCGACGTAATTTCCACAATGGGAATATCGTAAATATCTATTTTATGTTTTTCTATTAAATGGAGTAATAAATCCAAAGGCCCTTCAAAAACAGCCAACTTATACTCATAGGGTTTCATCATATCTCCTCACCGGTTCGGCCAAACAAATAAGAGGGGTTATACGCCCCTCTTATTTGTCGTCACGAAGTCTCGATAACCTTTTTTTAATTGTATCATAGAAAATTAATATTTAACAACCGTAAAAGTAGGTAAAAAGACATATTACATCTTGTATTTTTACGGCAATTCTGCTATCGTATTGATGATATTATATTACGAAGGAAATGTGCTATGAAATCTCTTATATCATGGTGGCGCAATGCCATCGTTCAAGCAATCTTGTGGTGTGTCCTCATTTTTGCCGCTTTTTATTTTATCTACGAACCCATTACCCTGGGTTTCGCCTGGGATGATGTACTCTTATTGAGTCTCCCTTTGCTGTTTGGGCTCGCACTCTTCCAGCAGTTAATGCGCAGTACTTTATGGCATCACGCCTTTTTGGGCCACGGCCTCGTAGGCGTTGCTTGGGCATTGACCTACCCGTTACTCTATCATTGGTCATATACTAAGCCTTTTTATTTTTACGAATTTTTCCCGGATTTTCTATTCGGTACCTTACTATTTTTCGGACTCAGCTTGCTCCATTATTTCATGGTATACCATTTGCCGTACCGACGATCTTTAAGTGTTCTCTTTGCCTTGTTGCAATGGTTACTTTCACTGATACCATTGATTCAAATCGGATATTACATTAACACTTGGCATTGTTTGACGCCGGCAACCTTAATGGCTCTCTATCAAACTAATCCCGAAGAAGCCTTCGGCTTTTTAAAAAGTTCGGCCGGAGTAGCCGGCTTAATCGGTATCGGTCTCGGCAATATACTTCTTTTTGTCTTTTACTATTGGGCCAATCAGGGAATGAGCCTCTTGGCGCGCCGTCAGGTTATATCAAAATTCCGCTTAGGCGCCCTCAGTGTAGTTTGTCTTGCATGTGTCGGCTACCTGCCGTTTGGCTTTATGCATACCGACATTGTTAAAAATTGGAACGATGTAGCTACGTATATGAAGGAGCTACAACAATACAGTGATAAACATCACGAAATCTACAAAGATTTAAAACTTGAAACTGATCAAACCGCCGCTCAAAAAGCACCGGGGACCATCATTCTTGTTATCGGCGAATCGGCATCGCGTAATTATATGAAAGTATATAATCCGAACTTCCCATATGATGACACCCCTTGGCAAAGCGATATGGCCGCCAATAATCCCGACTTTATTTTCTTCCGCAATGCGTATTCCTCCTATGTACAAACGGTACCTACCCTGGAACGTGCTTTAACGGAACGAAATCAATACGATGATAAGCCGTTCTTGGACTCAGCCAATATCTTGGACGTAGCCAAAAAGGCCGGCTATTATACCAGCTGGTTTAGTAATCAAGGCGTCTACGGTGAATATGATACCGCCATCTCCTTAATTGCCAAGACGGCTGACAGACCGTTATGGGCTCACGAAGCCTATATGTTCTCCGATAAATATGACGGCGTTATTTTACCGCTCCTGCAACAAGTAGAGCCTTATAAAAATAACTTTATCGTCATTCATATCATGGGCAGTCATATTTACTATAACGACCGCTATCCGCATGAATTCAGTAAATGGAAAGTCGGCGATGTACCAAAAGGCAAAGAAGCTTATGCCAACAGCCAACTCTATACGGACTGGGTATTGCAACAGATTTATACCTACGCCAAAGATCATCTGAATTTACAAGCTATGATCTATTTCTCCGATCACGGTGAAAGTCTTAATTACTCCCATAATCCGGATATATTCGACTTCGATATGGCTCGCATTCCTTTATGGGTGTATCTGTCGCCTTCATATGAGTCAGCCTACCCCGAAACAACATCTATTCTCCGTGACCACGAGAAAAAATATTTCACTAATGATTTACTCTACGACTTAATATCCGGTATCTTACAGGCACCTACCAACCGATATGATAGGACAAGAGATTTCTCAAATCCTAACTATCGTTTCAACAAGTACAACCTGACGACCCTCTTAGGTCAGGAACCATTGACCAATGACCCTGAAGCAGCAGCACCGTAACGATAAAAAAATCAAAAATACATGCAAAAAGCGAGTCCGCCAAAAGGTGGACTCGCTTTTAATATGCGTTAATATTTTTAGTCGGTATATGATTAAACTAATGGTAAAGAAAGATGTACGACTGTGCGAACCGTTTTTTTCACATTGCGGTCAGTGCTCTTAAAGCCTAAAGCTTTATATAATTCTTTAGCGCTTTCCATGCTTGGCAAAGAATCCAATAAAAGCGTTTTATAGCCTTTTTCTTTTGCTTCTTCGACAAGAATGTGGGCAATATTCATACCAAGGCCTGTACGGCGAAATTCAGGGCGTACATAAAGACGTTTCATTTCGGCCGTTTCATAATTAACATGACGTAAGGCTACACAACCTGCCGGTACATCATCTACGAAGGCGATATATAAAGCTTCACGATCGCCTTTATATTTTTCTTCCAAGCCTTCAAATTCTTTCACATTGGCAGCAACACCTAAGGAACGTACATAATCGACAAATAGTTTTTTTACCTCATCAATATACTCATGACCATCACGAAGTTCAAAGTTCATACGAAATCCTCCTTTAGCTATAGCATAGTATTATCTGTACCAAAATATACATGATTAATTACTCTACGTATATAGTTCGCTATAGGAGGAAAAAAGTCCTTCTTTATTTCAAAAAAAATAGACTGAATTTTCATTCAGTCTAAATGGTGCCGAGGACCGGAATCGAACCGGTACGGTTGTCTCCAACCGACGGATTTTAAGTCCGTTGCGTCTGCCTGTTCCGCCACCCCGGCATGGGTGGAAAAATATGGAGGCGGCACCCAGAATCGAACTGGGGAATAAAGGTTTTGCAGACCTCTGCCTTACCGCTTGGCTATGCCGCCAAATAAATGGAGCGGAAAACGAGATTCGAACTCGCGACCCCCGCCTTGGCAAGGCGGTGCTCTACCACTGAGCTATTTCCGCATACATGGTGCCCCAGGACAGAATCGAACTGTCGACACAAGGATTTTCAGTCCTTTGCTCTACCGACTGAGCTACCGGGGCGAACGTGGCGACCCCGATCAGATTTGAACTGACGATCTTCGCCGTGACAGGGCGACATGTTAACCGCTACACCACGGGGCCGTATACGTTACTTTGTTATTATAGGGGTTTCAGTAACAATTGTCAAGCAACTTTTTGAAAAGTTTTTACATACTTTTGACTGTATCATTACTTTCGCCGCCCTTAGCAACGAAAATTATTCTACCATTTTTAAGAGTACTTTGTCTAGTATAAATTTAATATTTTATTTCAATTTAATTAAATTATTTAAGCGGCTGTAAAAACGGATTATGTTCCAATTCATCTTTCAAGGTAGTATCGTCGGCATGACCGGGATGTATAATCAAATTTTGATCCCAAGTCATGATGCGACGCAATGACTTTTGCAATACTTCTTCATCTCCGTTATAGTTGTTGGTTGCCCCAATGTAGTTTTTAAACAAAGTGTCACCGGTAAACAAATGGTTCCCCCATTGTACAATAACGCTTCCTTTGCTGTGTCCGGGCGTTTCATGAATATAAAGGTCAAATATCCCCAGCTGCAATTTCCCCTCCTTTAAAGGCAAATAAGGCGATTGGAAGAGACCTTTATACGCTGAGGGCATCCTTCGTTTGGCATGAAGCAGTTCATCATCGCCGGGATGCATATATAGCGGCACCGGCCGTTCCTTCAGAATACCATCGACAGCGCACACATGATCGCAATGGCCATGTGTGAGTACTACGGCTTGGAGATCCGCATTCCCTACCATGTCGAGGACTTTATGAGCATGAAAGCCGGGATCAATGACAAGTGCCTGACCGGCCTCTTTTAAAACATAGCAATTTGCCTTATATAAACCTAAAGGCTGTTTCAAAATTTCCATAAAGTCCTCCTGCTCATTCCCAGCTTCCGAAGTAATTAAATACTCTGCCCGATTATTCCGAATATCTTACACTCGACGTAACCAAAAACTTAAACAACCGATACACAGCCTATAAGCGACGATGCGTACCTACAGGCTGCCATACCTTATACGAACGTTTACGACGTTTAAGGAAGTAACCCTGCCAAAAATCAGGATGCAGCAATACCAATAATGTAAACAATTCTAAACGGCCCAATAACATATCGAGCACGCAGATGAATTTAGCTACCGGATGAAGTACGCCAAAAGACCCTTCAGGTCCCAAAGAACCGAAGGCCAGGCCTACGTTTCCCAAAATTCCCGCTACACACTGCAATGACTCACCGAAACTGAGGCCTGTGGCTGAAATCCCCAATGCAGAAATGGCAAACACCGTCATATATAAGAAAAAGAATTGCTGTGTCATTTGGACCCATTTCTGAGGCATTGATTTACCATTAATCGTAATGTTTTGAACCATATCGGGATGAATAGCCTTGCGCAAATAAATAATACTGCTTTTTATTAAAATAATGATGCGGATAACCTTGATACCGCCGGTCGTGGAACCACTGCAACCGCCGAAGAAAGTTGACATAAACAACATCATCTGAGCGAGCGGTGACCACACATCATAATTACCGAGCACCAAACCGGAGCCCGTTTGCATGGATACGATCATAAATACAGCCCGATTAAAAGATGCACTTAAGGTAAAATTATCGGACATGTACAACGCATACATAACAATAAGAGCGCCGGTTAACAATATAAGCAAATACATGCGGTACTCAAAATCCTGCCAAACTGCTTTAAGACCGCGTTGGAATACAGCATAATATACAGTAAAATTACCGCCCGCCAAAACCATGAAAAAGATTAAAATCCAACGGATCGGCCAGTTTTCGGTATAAATATCGACAACACCGGTATTTGGTGTATAACCGCCCGTAGCGATAGTGGTAAACGTCATGTTGATGGCATCAAAATACGACATACCTGCCAAGCATAAAGCCACAAAGCAAACGGCCGTAAATAATAAATAAATAGTCCATAATTTAAATGCCATGGAACGAATACGCGGCATTACTATACCCGGTCTCGGAACGGAAGCCTCCGCATTGAACAAATGCGCCGAATCGGCACCTAAGTTTTTAAGAAAGGCCAATACCAAGACAACAATCCCCATGCCACCAAGCCAATGGGTTAAACTGCGCCAAAGCACAAAACTTTGCGACAAACTGTCCACATCTTCAACAACGGAAGCACCGGTAGCGGTTATACCCGAAACAGATTCAAATAAAGCATCTATAAAATTAGGTAAAACACCACCAAAATAAAACGGCAAGGAAGCGAAAAATGATACAAAAATCCAGATGGAACTGACTGTCAAGAAACCATCTCTTAAACTATAAGTTGTACTCGGCTGCCCGTAATAATACAGTAAACCGCCGGTTACAGCTGCCATAAGTGAAGCTGCCACAAATGAAAAATATGACTCACCCACAGTTAGCCCGTAAACAAACGGAACCAACATAATTCCTGCAACAATGAGGATCAATTGCCCCACTAATCGCATAACAATCTGTATACGCATATGACACCTCGATTAATCCGGCTTCAAATACGTTAATAATTTATTAACATGATAAGGCAAGGTAAAGAAGACAATATGATCACTGGCATACAATACCGTATTACCGGTTGGCACGATGGTTGAGCCATCGCGTACAACAGCACCGACCAGGGCTTTGCCCGGCAATTTTAAATCTTTTAAAGCACAACCTACTAATGGCGATACCGGACTGAGCACCACTTCAACGGCTTCCGCTTTGGAACCTTCAAAAGTAGAAATGCTGACAACATTTTCACCGCGACGAACCATACGCAAAATTTCCCCGGATGTCAAAAGACGAGGTGAAAATACGATATCAATACCCACCTGTTCCATGAGCACGATATATTCGGGACGACCGACACGTACGATGGTTTTAGGTACGCCCAAATGCTTGCCTAATAAGGCAACCAATAAATTCAGTTTATCATCATCGGTGAGGCAAATAATGGCGTCACAATCGGAAATTTCTTCCGCCTCCAACAAATCCATGTCAGTACCGTCACCATTGATAACCATGGCATTTTCTACCAAAGTCGCCAAATATTCACAGCGCTCAATGTCCTTTTCAATGATTTTAACCATATAACCGGCACGATCAAGCAACACGGCTAAATTTCGGCCAATCAGACCGGCTCCGACAAGCAAAATTCGCTTGGTCTGCTCCATCATATCTACTTCGTGGAATTCTTCAGCTACTTTTAAGATAGCATCGCGAGCCCCTAAGAAGAACACCTTATCCATCATTAACAAACGGCTTTCACCATGTGGAATAATCATTTCGCCGTTACGTAAAATGCCTACGATAATAACACCTTCCGGAAATGTGATATCACGCAAACGCTGCCCCAGATACGGAACATCTTCATGCATTTTAAATTCCATAAGACGAACCGCACCACTGGCAAAATCTTCTACATCAAGGGCTGCCGGGGTCTGCAGAACCTGCACGATTTCTTGAGCCGATACCATTTCGGGATTAATAAATAAATCAACCCCCAATTGTTCCTGCAGCTCACGGTTTTCTTCTTTTAAATAGTCATTGTCGCGAACACGAGCAATCGTACGCGGAATACCGCCGATTTTTGCTACCGAACAGGCCAGCATATTAACTTCATCGGAGTCGGTTACCGCAATGAGCATGCCCACATCTTCCATGCCGATTTCTTTAAGCAATTGCAGACTGCTGCCGTTCCCCTGTACTAAACTTACATCCAAGCTGTTTTCCAAATTACGGATTCGCTCGGCGGATTTTTCAATTATATACACATCATGTTCATCTTGCACGAGGCGCTGAGCTACCGAATAGCCTACCTTACCGGCGCCTACCACAATAATTTTCATAAGTAATCAACCCTCAAATTCAATAAGTCGGTAAATGCAAAGAAAGGCGTAATCTGATTACGCCTTCTATTTTGCCGTACTAAACCTCACGAGTTTCCGGCTTGGTTTCATTACTTGTCTCGGCATCATCGGTTGCCAACACATCCGTGGTTGTTTCACCGTTCGCCTTACGTTCTACAAGTTCCGTCGCCGCTGTTTTACCCGTTTCAGTCAATAGAGTCCAGCCATCTTCCTGAATAACTTTGCCTTCTTTCATTAAATGGCCTACAGCACGTTTAAAGGCTGCTTTACTAAACCCGAATTTAGCTTTAATAATATCAGACGATGATTTATCACTATAAGGCATTCGACCGTTACGTTGCAATAAATACGCCAATAAAGCCTCACCGTCAACCGTCAAAGCCGTTTCTTTTACCGGACGCATAGATACATTGATACGTCCGTCATCACGCTTAAAAGTCACACGGGCTTTGATTAATTCGCCCACTTTTAAATGGTGCGTCATTTCACTGTTATGAATGAATGCAATCCATCGTTCAGGCGTTATAAAAAACGCTCCGTCGGACGTGAAGTTATAGATCGCGCCTCTTACAATTTGCCCCACCTTAGCCTCTGTAGCCGGTTTGGCTGCACGGCGCATGGCATCATCCACATCCATGGAAACGGCCAAACGACCGGATTTATCCGTATAGAGATGAACCCAGACTTTTTCACCCAATTGTGGGCGACCGCGCATTTCCGCATGCGGCATGAATATACCGCGTTCGGTACCCACTTCGACGAAAACACCGAATTGGGTTTTATTAATAACTTCCACATAGCCGATTTGACCTTCTTTAATTGCCGGTAAACGCATACTGGCCGTCAAACGACCTTTCGGATCCTTGTACAAAAATACAGGTACTTCGTCACCGATGGCAACCGGTGACGTTTGCTGATCCTTGTGGAGTAAAATATCATCATTCGTATTGCCCGTACCGCCGTCCAAAAAAGAACCCTGGTCACTTTGGCGCAATACCTTAAGCGTGGCTAACGTATTTTCAGATAATTGTGTTGCCATATTAAGCCCCTGTAAATTCTACGCGAGCCGCATCATTCCACAACTGTTCCAAACCATAGAAAGAACGTGTTTTCTGACCGCCGAAGACATGACAGATAATATCGCCGAAATCAAGCAAAATCCATTCGCCTTCGTGATAGCCTTCACGATGCAACACGGTAGCACCTACTTCAGCTCCCTTATCTTCAATTTCATCGGCAATACTCTGTGCCTGTTTTACGTTGGAAGCACTTACCAATAAAAAATAATCCGCTAAACTGGATAAACCTTCCAAATCCAAAATGGCAATGTCTGTGCCTTTTTTGTCAAAACCTGCTTGTGCCAATGCTAATGCCACGTCTTTAATTTCTTGTTTCTCTTTCATGAAATCTCCTTTTTATAATCATCGCCAACAATAAACTATAAAAAATTAAATACAATATATTTCACAACCAACTGTAACGGGCTCAATCTTTAATAGTTGTCGGTAATCATAAATTACTTAATAATTAACCCTCTTTGCCCTTACCGTTTGTCGTATTTTTAGAATCATCGGTAGTCCCGTCACTGTTTCCTTCAATCGGTGCATTACCTAAGGTAATACCCAACAATTGTTGAGCTTCAACCGGATCATAGTTCCAAAAAATTTCACCGTTAATCGTTTCTTTGGTTCCCGGTAAAATATAATACTGAATATGAGTATTATTGAGTCTGCCCAGATCCATAACCAATTTAATCGCATCACCGGTGCTGATGTTGGTGTCATAATGACTCCAGAGTCGCCAAATATGCCACATACGGGAAATCGTAAACGTATCTTCCTGTGAGCCCAGTAATTGCTTCAAAAAACGTTCCTGTCGTTGCGTACGACTGAAAGCATTTTTATCGGCATCTACGAAGCGTACATATTGATAAGCTTTATCCGCATCCAGTGTTTGATAGCCACGGGCCAAATTGACGTCCGCTCTATCGGTCGTACCATCAATATGAACCATTTCTTTCTCTACATACATATCCTGCGAGCCAAGCATATCAAGCGTGTTTTTGAACGCCGCTTCATCTACGACCACATAATACGGAATAGGAATATGGAATAAATCTTCTACAACCGCTTTGGTAAGTTCGATATTACCGGAACTGTACATGGTATTAATCATAGCTACTGATTTTTTATCACGACTGTCTATTTTCGTATTAGACGGAATACCGATTACATCAATATTTTTCTGTTGCTCATTAACCGACAGTAAAAAGAGAGCATCCCCCTGTGCCGGATTATTGCTGTCTTTACCTACGAGTAAAATATAAATCGGCTTATCCAATGATTTTTGTTCCAGCGGTACCGTCGTTACCTGATTAGGCTGCGAAGGCGGTGCCACATCAGCCGTTGTTGTAGTTGCCGCTGAGTCGGCAGAACCGCTGAAATAGCCTACGGCCGCCTGATAGCCGCGCCATATACCAAATCCGATGCCGCCCAGTAAGACAACGAGTACTACTAAAGCAATTATGACCCGACCCCAGCGAACCTTCTGTTTTTTTCTTACACGCCGTTTCGGTCTTTTACGCACTTCTTCTTCCATACTGCACGCATCCTATCGATTATGAATACGCCGCACCATATCGTTACGGCCCAGAATTGTTTTAAAATAAATACTTAATCCCTGATCCAATAAATGACGAATTGTCGTATCATAACCGGCTAAAACAGCTTTATCTA
Source organism: Veillonella seminalis (assembly GCF_003992065.1). Classification (GTDB taxonomy): domain Bacteria; phylum Bacillota; class Negativicutes; order Veillonellales; family Veillonellaceae; genus Veillonella_A; species Veillonella_A seminalis. The sequence continues at coordinate 83,223 of NZ_RQUZ01000005.1, read as the reverse complement.
AATCTTCCAAAGCAACTTTACGCAGATAATCTACCCCCGGAAAATTACGCGTCTCTTCCACATAGTCAGCGAGAAAAATAATTTTATCCAGCGTTGTCATACCTACCCGGCCTGTTGTGTGATAACGGATAGCATCCAAGATATAACCGTCAATAACGCCATAACGTTGATGAGCCATTACGGCACCGCTTACGCCATGCAATAAAGCACCGTTAACGTACATATCCATATCTACTTTGATGTCCGCCTCATCTACCAACCGTTGCATCTCAGACAAAGGAACCTCTTTAGCACAGTCATGTAAAAGCCCTGCAATATAAGCCTCTTCCGGCTCAGCCCCATAACGTTGAGCTAAGCCGACTGCAGCTCGAGCAACACCCAAGGTATGTGCAAATCGTTTAGGACTGAGTCGTTGCTGTAAATCATTAATAATTTCTTCAAACATACTATTTTTTGCCTCACTTTTTATAAATATCATGCTGTGCAATATATTGAACTACGGCTTTAGGAATCATGTACCGAACACTGCGTTTAGTACGCAAACGCTGACGTAAATCAGTGGCTGACAGTTGCATGAGCGGCACTTCCAACAAATGGATTCGCTCACGGCCCAAATCGCCAAAGTATTCGATAATTTTTTCGATTGCCGCCGAACCGTCAGGTCGAACGGCTCCGATAAAATGACACAAGCTGAGCAGCTCATGAATGTATTTCCAATTCGGCAGGTCTTGAATCGTATCGGTACCGGCTATGAAATAGTATTCCTTATCTTCACCGTATTGTGAGCGGAAATATTTTATGGTATCCACCGTATAGGATGGGCCTTCCCTTTTAAATTCAACATCCGAAATTGTAAATTTAGGATTATCCATGACAGCCGCCGCCGTCATTTCATATCGGTATTGCGCATCGATAACGTCGTCATGCTTATGAGGCGGATGATACGCCGGTACAAAAATTACGCGATCCAATTCATAGGTTTCCTGTGCCATTTCGGCAATCATCAGGTGTCCCAGATGAATAGGATTAAAAGTACCTCCGATGATGCCGATTCTTCCTGTAAGTTTCATAAGCAGTACAATATCCCCATAACCAATAATGATAATACAAGCCACAATATTAAAGCTTTAATATAGGATTGCCATTCATAGCGTCCTTTCGGTGTTTTTATATACGAACCATAGGCTCGTATAATGCGTAACCACTGTTTCATGAACGAATTTGGCCATCTCCCTGCACATAATATTTATACGAAGTCAGTGCCAAAAGCCCCATAGGTCCGCGGGCGTGTAATTTCTGAGTACTGATTCCGATTTCGGCACCCAACCCGAACTCGAATCCATCCGTAAATCGAGTCGAGACATTTACATACACCGTAGAAGCATCCACCTGCTGTAAAAAGGCTTGAGCAGTCTCTTTATTTTCAGTAATAATACATTCCGAATGTTTAGTTCCAAAATGATTAATATGTGCAATAGCGGCTTCAGCCGAAGGCACAACTTTTACATTCATAATTAAATCATTATATTCCGTAGCCCATGCAGTGTCGTCTGCTGCGTTGATATTTTCAACAATAGTACGAGAGGCATCATCGCCACGTATTTCCACATGATTATCCGTCAACGCCTTAGCAATAACCGGTAATAATTTAGGTGCTACCGCTTCGTGAATAAGCAAAGTTTCCGCCGAATTGCAAACCGATGGCCGTTGTACTTTTGCATTAATGACAATCGGAACAATCTTTGATTCATCACAATCCTTATCCACATACACATGAACTACACCGCTGCCTGTTTCAATAACAGGAATACGGCTTTCTTCTACAATGCGTTTAATAAGTCCGGCACCGCCGCGAGGTATTACCACATCGATATATTCTCTTTGCCGCAACAAATCCGACACAGCTGCCCGATCGGTTATAGTCACTAACTGTACCGCATCAGCCGGCAAGTTAACTGCCGATAAAGCATCACGCAGTAAATTAACCAAACATTCATTAGTGTGAAATGCCTCTTTACCGCCTCTCAGAATAACGGCATTGCCCGTTTTCATGCATAAGGCAGCCGCATCTACCGTTACATTTGGTCTTGCCTCGTAAAACATGGCAATAACACCCATCGGTACCCGTACTTTTGAAATTTTCATGCCGTTCGGGCGCGTAGAAGATTCCATAACTTCTCCGATAGGATCTGGCAAGTCAACAAGTTGGCGAACACCGAGAGCCATCTGTTCGATACGCTCTTTCGTAAGGCGTAAACGGTCATACATAATTTTCGGCAAATTATATTGGCCGGCTTGGCTCATATCAAAATCATTGGCCTCTAAAATGGCCGGAATATGTGATTCCAATACATCGGCTACGGTAAGTAATAATGTATTTTTTGCAGCCGTATCGGCTAATTGCATAGCGGTCGAAGCCACACGAGCTTTACGGCCCATAGTTTCGAAATATGTTGCATACTCTGTCATACTAAGACTCCTATCTGAGGATTACTAAATTGTCACGGTGTATTACTTCCGTGTGAGCATTCTCTACCTGAAGGCGTTTGATGATTTCGTGAGAATTACAACCTTTAATCTGTTCAATATCCTGTGACGAGAAGTTCACCATACCACGGGCGATTTCTTCACCGTTAAATAGGATACTGATTGTTTCACCTTCTTGGAAATTACCGCTCACACCGATGATACCAACCGGTAACAGGCTGGACCCTTTTTTCAACAAAGCATTGGCACAACCCGCATCAACTGAAACAGACCCTTTAAGTCTGGTACCGAAGGCCATCCAGCGTTTTTTCATATGCGGCTTCGTATCACGTGCCACAAAATGGGTACCGCGTAATCCGCCGGCCGCGATAACTTCAATGGAGTCATTATGAGCACCGGATGCTACCACCATATGAACCCCGGAATTAACGGCAATATTGGCTGCTTCAATTTTAGTATACATGCCGCCTGTACCGCGCGCAGTACCGGCACCGCCGGATATTTCATAAATATGAGGCGTAATGGCCTCCACTTCACTGATTAATTCCGCATCAGGATTCGTTTGCGGATTAGCCGTATATAATCCTTCAATATCTGATAAGATAATCAATAAATCAGCTTCCACCGTACTGGCAATAATAGCCGATAAAGTATCGTTGTCACCGATTTTAAATTCATCAATGGATACTACATCATTTTCATTAAGGATAGGTATAACGCCTAAAGAAATCAGCGCATATAATGTATTGCGCAAGTTGATATAACGCGAGCGATTCGTGCTGTCTTCACGAGTTAACAAAATTTGACCTACCGTATGACCGTATTCTCTGAAAAGCTTTTCATACATGTGAAGCAAAACCCCTTGCCCTACGGAGGCAGCGGCCTGTTTCATAACAAGATCTTTCGGTTTTTCTTTGAATCCCAAGGGGGCCAAACCGGCACCTACCGCACCGGAGCTGACCAAAATAATTTCCTTGCCCTGATTCGCCAGATCAGCCAATTGTTTAACAATGGCTTCAATACGTCGCAAATTTAATCGACCCGTATCATACGTTAACGTACTGGTTCCCACTTTGACCACAATACGTTTAGCCTTAGTCAATAATTCACGGGAATTCCGATTCACTGTATTATTATCAATAGACTCTCTTTCGCTCATAGTTATATCTCCTCATCATCAAATTACCGGATTAACATTCCTATAAGTCAGCAAAACTAATGCATTATGCGATTAATTCAGCTGACTAACGCGGCAATATGATTTTGGGGTCTTTTTTAGCTTTATATAAAACACCATTGTGTCCGATAACCTGTACCAACTCGGCACCAAGCATATCGGCCAATTCTTCAAACGTTTCTTCAGGATCAACAGGCGCATTATTCAATACTTTTACCTTAATCAACTCACGTGCCGTAATGGCCGCACGTGCACTGTCGATAACAGCATCTTCCAAACCGCCTTTACCAATCATAACTACAGCCGGCATAGTACTGGCTAATGCACGCAAAAATCGTTTTTGTTTACCAGTCATAGTCTACCCAATCCTTCCTTATAAATCGTGGAATGTAAAACGTTGTTCACCGATTACCACTTCATCGCCGTCCTTACAGCCACGTTCTTTTAAACGACGGTCCAAATCCATATAGGACCAAATTTTCTGAAAACGTCGTAACCCTTGTTCGTCTTCCAAATTAGTCATAGCTACTAATTTTTCAATACGGGCACCACTGATAATAAACGATGCATCGTCGCCACGCGTAATCGTAAAGTCCGTATCCGGTTTTGCTTCGTAAATTACGGTATCATCCACCGCTTCCGGTTCCGGTACATAGTTTTCAACATAATACCAAGCACGATTTACCAAATCCGGTAAACCTTCACCGGTCAAAGCATTAACAGGAAATACTTCATAACCTTGATCTTTAAAATACTTGGTAACGCGTGGCAATGTTTCTTCATCTTGTAACATATCAATCTTATTCAAAGCAATTAATTGAGGCTTTTTGCTTAATTTTTCGCTGTATTTGGCAAGTTCTTTGTTAATGGTATGGAAATCCTCAATCGGATCACGTCCTTCCATGCCCGACACATCAAGAACATGTATTAAGATATTGCTTCGTTCCACATGGCGTAAGAAGGAATGACCAAGGCCTACCCCTTCACTGGCCCCTTCAATAAGTCCCGGAATATCGGCCATAACAAAGCTTTGACCTTCCGCTACCGACACAACGCCGAGTACCGGAGTCAATGTGGTAAAGTGATAGGCCGCCACTTCCGGTTTGGCAGAAGATACTTTACGAATAATACTGGATTTACCCACGCTCGGATATCCCAATAAACCTACATCGGCCAATACTTTAAGTTCCAATTGCAACCAACGTTCTTCACCCGGTTCGCCTTTTTCGGCAAATGTAGGCGCACGATTGGCACTGGTATGGAAATGAGCATTGCCGCGACCGCCGCGACCGCCTTTGGCCACCACATAGGTCTGACCGTCTTCGACAAGGTCAGCCATTAATTTACCGCTTTCTTCGTCTTTTACAGTCGTACCCAACGGTACGGGAATAATCATATTATCGGCACCACGGCCGTATTTATTACTGCTCTGACCGCCTTCACCGGCCGGTCCTTTAAACTGTCTCTTATATCTGAAATCAACGAGAGTATTGATATTTCTGTCCGCTTTTAAAATGATGTCCGCTCCTTTACCGCCATCGCCGCCGTTAGGGCCGCCGTTAGGAACATACTTTTCGCGTCGGAAACTACTCATCCCGTTGCCGCCGTCACCGGCTTTCACAAAAATTCGTGCACGATCGATAAACATAGTTTTCATCCTTTACTGATAGTAATATGGGCGGTAACTCAAATCAGCTACCGCCTCACTATTATTTTGTCTTTAAAATTTCCAATGCTTTCTGCAATTGTGTATCATCACTTTCACTCTTGGCATTGTCAGGTAATTCCACTTCCACATCAGGTTTGATGCCGATGCCGTCAATTACCCTGTCATTCGGTGTATGGTATTTGGCAATGGTAATCTTAATACCTTCATTGCCCGGTACGCCCAAAATAGTCTGAACTGTCCCTTTACCATAGCTATTGATACCTACGATGGTACCAACCTTTTCATCCTGCACCGCACCGGCAATAATTTCCGATGCACTGGCAGATCCTTGGTTAATAAGCACAACCATCGGAATGGCAGGCTCTAATCCTTCAGAGTCATACGACTCTACCTGTCCGGAACGATCCTGAATCGTAACAATAGGACCGGCCGGTAAAATATAATTGGCCACTTCCTGAGCCGTTGTCAATAAACCGCCCGGGTTATCGCGCAAATCAAGCACAAGTTTCGTCATGCCTTGATCTTTTAATTCCTTATATGTTTTGGCAAAATCAGGACCTGTAGGCTCTGCAAATTGGCTGATTCGGATATAGCCGATATGATCTTCCAACATTTTGCCCTTAACTGTAGGTAACGTAATTTGTTTACGTGTGATAGTATAATCCTTTATTTCATTATCACGCATCACTGTAAGAACGACTGTGGTTCCTTCTTCACCGCGAATCATCTTCGACGCTTCTTCCATCGATAAAGTGGATGTATTCACACCATCAATCTCTACAATAATGTCGCCGGATTTAATCCCCGCCTCGGCAGCCGGTTGCCCTTCAATGGCAGTAGCTACTTTCATGATACCTTCTTTATCCTGACCGAGTACTATGCCGACACCGCTGTAACTGCCCGATGTTTGCATGTAAATATCGTTGTATTCTTTTTCATTAAGATACTGACTATGTGGTTCTCCCAATGAATCAATCATGCCGTCCAAAGAACCTTCAAATAAAGAAGCTTTTGACACCGGATCCATATAAAAATGGCTGGCTACAAAATAAGTAAAGAAAAATTTTACGGCTCCTACCGGAGACCCTGAAATATACCAAAATACGAGCCACATAAAAACGATGCCCGCCAGTGTAAATTTAACGGCAAATCGGATGCCGGACCACAGGGAATCCGGCAACCACCGTTTGAAAAAGTCTCTGCTCATCTTATAAATACCCTAACGGATTTACAGGATCACCGTTTACACGGACTTCAAAGTGAACGTGAGGTCCCGTAGCGTTACCCGTACTGCCTGCATAAGCAATAACAGTACCTTTACTTACGGATTGACCTTCCGAAACAGCGAGGTCGGAGTTATGAGCACATAAAGTAGAAATACCATTACCATGGTCGATAACAACGGCATAACCGTAACCGTCCATCCAACCGGAATATACAACCGTACCGGAGTCGGCCGCATGTACCGGCGTACCTTCATCAACCCCGATATCAATACCGGAGTGAAAAATTTGACGACCGAAAATAGGATGTTCACGCCAACCGAAACCAGACGTAATAACACCGGATACCGGCCAAGCCAATTGGCCTGTGCCCTGTACATACGTGTAATCACTGCCGCCACCGCTTGATTGAGCGGCTTGTGCAGCTGCTGCCGCAGCGGCTGCTCTTTCAGCGGCACGTTGTTGCAACATAGCACGAATTGCATCGGATGATGCCTGTAAATCAGCCTGCATCTGTTCCGCTACGGCTTTATCATTTTGAGCCTGTGCTAAGATTGCTGACTGTTCGTCTTTCTTCTTCTGAATAACCGCTTGTGCTTCACGTGCTTTATTTTCAAGCTCTACAACTTTAGCACGATCCGCTTCCAAGGTAGCCTTACGTTGTGAAATTTCTTCACGTTCCGTCTTAATACTGCTGATTAGTTTAATATCGGCATCAATAATACGTTTCAACATTTCTACTCGATTGGCAAAATCGCTGAAATCTTTTGCTCCGATAATAACTTCCAAATAGCTGAGACGGCCGTTAATATAAATATCACGAACACGTTTATTGAAAACACCTTCCCGTTTAGACAAGCGGGCCTGTGCCTCTGCTAATAATTTTTCATTTTTAACAATTTCATTTTCTACAGCCATACGCTGCTGTTCGTAGTTTTTCAGATTAGCCGTGGCCTGATCCAATTCCACCTGAATCTGATGTAATTGTTCAGACACATTCGTAATCGTAACTTCCGCATTGGCTTTTTTATTGCCTGCTTCTTCCATCTGCTGTTGAATGCCGCTGAGCTGATTATTTAAATCCTCGTCTTCGGCATAAATGGTCGTAAGCGGTACGGATGCTAACATGGTGGTACTTAAAAGAACGGCCGCAATGCGCATGGATAATTTATTATTTGCCATACCAACCCTTCTCTTATACCTTCATATACTGTTTCAACGAAATAGTGGAACCGATTGCCCCTACCAATACACCGACGCCTAATAAAATAGCGCTTAAGTCATAGAAGAACGGGAACATAGGAACCAACGGTAAAAAGGCTAAGGAGTTTTCCACTTCAAGTGTAATGAAATGATAAAATTCCCAAACACAGGCCGTCGCAATCGCCCCGCCGATAAAACCGAGTAACATACCTTCAATGAGGAACGGCCAACGAATAAACCAGTTAGTGGCCCCTACATATTTCATGATACCGATTTCTTTACGACGCGCGAATACGGTAAGTCGAATCGTATTGGAGATAATAAACAAGGTTGCCCCTGCCAAGAACGCAATTAAAGCAATACCACCGATACGAATAACTTGCGTCATTTTGAAGATTTGTTCAATTACATCCTGCCCATAATGAGCACTTTCCACTTCAGGGAACGTAGCTACTAATTTAGCCGTATTTTTAACTTCTTCCGGGTTTTCAAATGTAATCACATAAGCAGACGGCAACGGATTATTACCATCCAAAGCGGCTACCAAACCTTGTTGATCGCCAAGACGTTCTTTAAAACGCTTCATGGCTTCGTCCTTATTGACGAACTCGATTTTCTTGATATCAGGCAAGGCTTTTAACTTCTTACCTACTTCCATAACCTGATTGGTAGTCAAACCATCTTTCATGTAAATACTGATTTCTACCTGACTTTCCAAATTGGAAGCCAAGTTGTTAAGATTAACAACGCCGGTAGTAAATACACCCAGAATAAATAAAGATAATGCTACTGTGGAAATTGACGCTAACGTCATGAGACCGTTGCGGCTCATAGACTTGAGCGCCTCTTTCACAAAGTATCTGAACGTTCTAAGCTTCATTGAATTCAGCACCTCGCATTCTATCACTGATTACGCGGCCATCTTCCAATGCAATAACCCGCTTATTTAAATATTTAACCATTTCCATGTCATGCGTTACCATAACAATGGTTGTGCCCGAATTATTAATCGTTTTGAACAACTCAACAATACCCTTACTGGTATTAGGGTCCAAGTTACCAGTCGGTTCGTCGGCAATAAGCACTAACGGTTTGTTAACGATGGCACGGGCAATGGCGACACGCTGTTGTTCACCGCCACTCAAATCCTGCGGTAAATCATTAGCCTTATGGCCTAGCCCGACCATATCGAGTACGGAGGCAACCCGTTCTTTAATAACACTCGGTTTTTCTTCAATTACTTCAAGAGCAAAGGCGATATTTTCCGCTACCGTTTTATTCGGTAAAAGGCGGAAATCCTGGAATACGATGCCTAAACGGCGACGTAAATACGGAATTTTCCGTTTCTTCAAATGAGATACTTCCATGTCATTTACGATAACGGTTCCCGAATCAGGTACTACTTCATGTGATAATAGTTTGATAAACGTGGATTTCCCAGCCCCACTAGGACCACAGATAAGTACAAACTCACCCTTCTCAATATGTATAGTTACGTCATCCAAAGCCAGCGAGCCATTGTCGTACACTTTGTTGACATGGTTAAATTGAATCATTGATTAACTTCCTTTACTATTTTCGTTCAATTGCTGTTTTTGCAGCACTCACGATATCTTCAGCAGTAAGGCCGTATTTGGCCATCAACTCTTTAGGTGTACCGGATTCACCGAATGTATCTTTAGTGCCTATACGAATAACAGGTACAGGTGCGAATTCTGTTACTACTTCGGCTACGGCAGCACCTAAACCGCCATAAATATTATGTTCTTCAGCCGTTACAATAGCACCGGTTTCTTTGGCCGCTTTAACGATAGCATCTGCATCAATCGGTTTGATGGAGGCCATGTTTAATACGCGAGCTTTAACATTTTGTTCAGCCAATAATTTAGCAGCCTGCACAGCAGGACCTACCAAAGCCCCGCAAGCAATGATGGTAACATCAGTACCTTCAACCAATTGTGCAGCTTTACCCGGTGTAAATTCATAACCTTCCGGTGTCACATCATCAACACCGGCACGGCCTAAACGTACATATACAGGGCCTTCATAATCAGCTGCCCATTTGATAACGGCTGTTGTTTCAGCTTCATCGGCAGGAACTACAACCTTCAAATTAGGAATGGCACGCATGCAGGCAATATCTTCAAGACTTTGGTGAGTCGCACCGTCTTCGCCAACGGTAATACCGGCATGAGTGGCACAAATTTTTACATTTAATTTAGGATAACATACAGCATTACGCACTTGTTCAAAAGCACGGCCTGTAGCAAACATAGAGAATGAAGATACGAACGGAATTTTACCGGCCGCTGCCAAACCGGCTCCGACGCTGATTAAATTCTGTTCCGCAATCCCAACGTTAAAGAAACGATCCGGATAGGCTTTTTTAAAGTTATCCGTTTTAGTGGATTTAGATAAATCCGCATCCAATACGACTATATTTTTATTAGCGGCACCAACAGCCACCAAGGCATTACCATATGCTTCACGTGTTGCTTTACCCATCTTACACCTCCAACAATTCGGCTACGAATTTTTCATATTCTTCAGCGGACGGTGCTTTACCGTGCCAACCGGCCTGGCCTTCCATTTCCTTAATGCCCTTACCTTTAACGGTGTTCATAACAACAGCCGTCGGTTTATCGGTACAAGCTTTAGCTGCTTCAATGGCATTATGTAATTCATCAAGGTCATGGCCGTTAACTTCAATTACATTCCAGTTGAATGCTTCAAATTTAGGTGCGATCGGTAATGGAGACATTACTTCACGAATGTCGCCGTCAATTTGAAGACCGTTGAAATCGATAAAAGCAGTAAGATTGTTAAGTTTATAGAAACCGGCAAACATAGCGGCTTCCCAAACCTGACCTTCTTCCAATTCACCGTCACCGAGAACGGCAAATACGCGATAGTCTTTTTTATCAATACGACCGGCCAACGCCATGCCGCAAGCCGCACTGATGCCTTGACCCAAAGAGCCGGTGGACATATCAACGCCCGGTGTATGTTTCATATCGGGATGGCCTTGTAACATGCAATCAATTTTACGCAAATTTTCCAATTCAGCTTTGTCAAAAAATCCTTTTTCAGCTAAAGTAGCGTATAAGGCCGGTGCCGCATGACCTTTTGATAATACAAAGCGGTCACGATTACCGTCTTTAGGATTCTTCGGATCCACATTCATTTCTACGTAATACAATAACGCCATGAGGTCCGCAATGGATAAAGAACCACCCGGATGACCCGATTTAGCGGCGGTTACGGCTTTGAGAATGCTTACGCGAATTGCAGTCGCCTTTTCTTGAACCAACGACTTCTGCTCAGCTGTTAATGTTGTCATAAAGACCCTCCATTCCTTTTAGGAAAATAAGTAACGCAGATTTTATATTCTAAACGAAATAATCGATATAAAACAATTATTATTGTAAACCTTTAACACAGTAATTGCCAGTATTGCCCGAAGCATAGCACAGCTACGGCTTCTATATTAGACTTTTATTTAGGCGTATCCAGCAAGGATAAAGCAATATGAGCGTTTTTAAGAGATTCCTCACGAAGCTTAACAATGCGTTGTACCACCTGTTGCTGTAACGCGGAGTTTTCAAGGAAACTTGCCGTTGATTCATAGATGGTATCACTGCTTACTTCGTCTAAAGTTCCTACCGGCTCTTGACCGATCATATGTAAGAAATTAGTAATCTTAGGATCATACGAAATTCCTACAACCGGCTTCTCCATTAAGGACGCAAACACCAAAGCATGTAAACGAACGCCAATTAAAACATCCATACAGCCTTCCAACGAAAGAAGCTCTGTTGTGTTGTACATGCGCTCCAGTACCACCGGCTCGCTTTTCATTAAACTCTTAATAGCCAAAGCCTCTTGCGTATCCGCCGGATGCTGCATCGGAATAAAGACTACTTGGGCTCCCAACTCCTCGTGTAAGCGATCTAATGCTTTAGCCAGTTCATTGCGATATGCTACAGAATGCTTCCAATTGCGAACCGACACCCCTACCCGATAACGTACACCGGATAACTGATACGGTTTGAGCAATCGTTTGCCGATAGTTTTATCAACAGGATGCATGGCAAGAACTGCGTCGGCAGTCACCTGAATCGGCACTTTGGTTACACCCATGTCGAGTAATTCTGCTTTAGAACGCTCGTCCCGAACCGTAATCATAGTCACCTTATTCAAAACCTGACCGACAATCTGGCGGGCGCGCTTACGACGCAACGGACCGATGCCCTGTGCATAGAGCATAACCCGCTTGCCGAAGCTGGTTGCCAACGTAATAATACTTAAATAATAATATAAGCTACGTTTACTCGTTACATCCTGCAATAAACTGCCACCACCGCTGATCAGTAAATCACAACGACCAATGGCATTTAAAATACCGAACATATCAAAACGTCCGATGGCCTTTACGCCGTGATTCGCTGCGGTATGTGCCGGATTTCCGGAAATAACGGTAATATCCGCATCCGGTACTACTTCCAGAATAGCCTCCAAAATGGCGGCCAACATGGCTTCATCACCTGCATTCCCGAACCCGTAATAACCGGAGATAACAAGTCTAGTCATTGGCTACCTCCCGTTTTTGTGCCCAAGAAATAATGTAGGCTAAAAAGCGGAATACTAAAATTGCCAGAACGCCGAAAATCAAGCCCAACCAAAGGCCGTCATAACCGCGGGCAATCGACATCATAACAGGTGTTCGTAAATGACAGAAAGTTTCTACCAAAGAACCAATACCGATAACGCCGGCAATAGTAAACACAAAATGTAAGACCATCGGCCAGCGACGTAAGAGTGCAAAGGAAGCCAACATCAAAGCCGGATGACCGATTAAAAATTCTTTTTCACGCGGACGTGCATACAATGTGTTCTCTAAGAAACGACGCAAAGCAATTTCAAAGCCGGGCACCGGAACTCCCGCCGTATGACCGCTGCGTCCTACGAAGACCCAAGCAACCATACCTAAGAGACCAAACACAATAATCATATAAATCTTAACATCCAAGATTAAGAAAGATTTCATGAAGTCACGACATTCAGGCCAAGAATCAACAGTTCGTCCCTGCCAAAGCGGAAATCGTTGCATATAGGCGATAACTGTTAATATGATTGGTGCCACGAATACCAACTTAACGCCTCGGAATAAGGCAAATTCCATAAAGAAACGTGTATTGCCAAGCATAGCGGCGATTAAGATACCGCCGATAGCGGCGATCAGAGCCGCACCGACAAGATAAATGCCTGCATCCAAAGTGGCACGCCATGGTCCCACTTTAGGACCTGCAGCCCGACGAAGCCAGCAATCCATAATAAGTATGATTGCCACTACCGGAGCCGCTATGGCTGTACTTAATGCCCAAATCTGCGTAATTAAGGTACCGCCGGTTACCGTATACAATACAACCGTAATCAAAAGCAAGGTAAAGTTTAATACCAGCTGACGATGCGTACGCATAGGCAAGAATAAATTAACCATAAACGTAAAGAGCGCTACTGCTCCGGCCATAGTCAACACAACAGCTATAGGACTTGGCGAGTATGGCGGATACACAGAAGCTCTGCCAAAGGTAAAGCCGCGATCTTCAAGTTTTTCTTTGAGCGACTTCATATAAGTAATGCTTGATTCCAAGGCCGTTTGATTGTCAACGCCTTCTTCGTAAATCGGCAATAAATTGAAACGAATATTACGTTCAATATCACTGATATAAAAACGCTGCGATACTTCTTCAGGCGGTAATTTTTTGAATTCATCCTTAGCAATCGTATACAAGCGTCCTACACTGTATTCATCGGCTACAGCCAAGTCATTATTAAACCCGACCTGATTTTCATACTGTAACTGGTTTACGGCTTCAATCCCTACAATCGGAATACGCAAATTATGCAAATATTCATTAGTAAGGCCGATATAATTAGGATAGCCAAGGGCCTCTTTACCAACAAAAACCATGCCTGTTATATTGGGAATACCGTCTAAGCGACTAAACACAAGATCTACATTTTCTTTCGTCACCTGCTTAAAATTAGTAGGTCGTACAATAACATCAAAACCCTGGCGACTTACTTCTTCAGCTTGTAAACGTGAGATGCTTAAATTCATATCCATCAGCGCCTCGTATGGCTGTGCCAATGCCAATACAGGGCCGCGATTCGAATACATAACGCCTACTTTGTCCTTACCTAAACGTTGTACCAAATCTTCGTGAATTTCTTTGAAGTAACCTTCTTTACCCGGATCCGCTACTATATATGTGTAACCCGGCTGAGGTTGAGGACCGTAGAATTGAAGAATAAATGCTTCTTCACCGGGATACACCAAAACTTCACCGGCATCACGTGCTTTGGCAAGGGTTCTGTCATAAATGGCCATCCCTGTAACACCCGCTTCTTTCAAAGCTTTAAGGGCATCCTCAGTACTTCTTTTTTCAAACGAAGAAGCTCTCAATACAGCATCATAGTCGACTATATTTTCAATCTGATTCTGTGCTTGCTCCACAGCATGACGCTGTTGTACCAGAAATAATCCGGCCAACAAACCGATAATAATAATCGCAATAAGGACTAAAGAATGTTTTCTCTCTTTTCTATTAGTTTCCTTCACAGTAACACCTTTCTTACTTACTTATCGGATTGACAAACAAATGAAGTTCTCCATTTTCTGTTTCAATGCGATCGGCTTTCACAGGAATTGGGAATTCCGCAAAGTCATAAACAGTAATTTGTTTTAATACAGAGGCATTCAAGCCACCGATGCCGGCACCGTTAATTTCAAAGCGCTGCGGTGAAAATACGAGTGCATTGTTTTTAATTTCCAATTTGCCTTTAATATTCGCAGTGCCTCTGACAAAGCCCATATCTACGGAACCGATAACTTCAATACCGTCGGAATTAATCACAACATCTTTAATAGATAAACCTTTGACAGCTTGTTCCATAAAGGTTTTTAAATCGGCAGACGTTACCGTACCTTCGATTTCACCCTTACCCATCTGCTGAATTTCCATGGTTTGATTCATAAATAAAGCAACCGGGCTGAATTCTAAATTATTTACGTCCATATGAACATCGGCAAAATTCAAGTTGCCCAATTTAACATTTTCTAAGACACCGCGCATAAGATCAACACGACCGCCAACCATGGCAATAGCCGGTGAAGATTCAATGCGTAACGAAATAGTTTCCGGATGTAATTTATTACTGATTTCTCGTTCCAGTTTGTTTGCCACAAAGCCCGGCAAAAAGAATTGTGCCGCTACTACCACAGCTACTATGACAATAACCAAAAAGGCGATAAACTTTTTCATCTGTGTAATCGTCTCCTATATTTTCAAATTAGCTTCTTTTTTCAAATAACCTTCCATAAAGGCATCTAAATTACCGTCCATAACGGACTGAATATTCCCCGTTTCCACACCGGTACGATGATCTTTGACCAAATTATACGGATGGAATACATAGGAACGAATTTGACTGCCCCATTCAATAGCTTGATAGGTACCGCCGATTTTTTCTTTTAACTCAGCTTGCTTTTCCAATTCCAACTCAAACAATTTGGCTCGTAATAATTTCAAAGCCTGTTCACGGTTCTGAATTTGAGAACGTTCGCTCTGACATTGTACTACGACACCGGTTGGAATATGCGTCATACGGATAGCCGAATCGGTTTTATTAATATGCTGACCGCCGGCACCGCTGGCACGATACGTATCGACACGTACATCCTTCATATCAAGATGAATATCTACCGTATCGTCAATTTCCGGCATAACATCAACCGCCGCAAAGGATGTATGACGTCTTGCATTCGCATCAAACGGAGAAATACGGACCAGACGATGTACCCCTTTTTCAGACTTCAAATACCCGAAGGCATTTTCACCCTTAATAAGGAATGTAGCGCTTTTAATACCGGCTTCATCGCCCGGTTGTTCATCCATCATAGTAATGGCAAAACCGTGCTGTTCCGCCCAACGCAAATACATACGAATCAACATGGATACCCAGTCTTGAGCTTCTGTACCGCCCGCACCGGCGTGGAATGTTAAAATCGCGTTATTTGTATCATACTCACCGCTTAAGAGGAGTAATACTTCACGCCGTTCCACTTCTTCCGTAATATGCTCTACCGAAGTCTTGAGTTCCGATTCCATAGAAACATCCTGCTCATCAATAGCCATTTCCAGCATAAGCTTTAAGTCTTCAATTTCGCTGACCAACGCTTTATAGCCTTCTACCGCATCTTTAAGCTGAGTTGCTTCTTGAGATATTTCTTTTGCCGAATCGGGATCATTCCAAAACTCGGGGTCACTCATTTTAACATCTAACGTAAATATACGATCTTCCTTCTGAGCGATGTTAAAGTGAATCCCTCATTCCATAAATTCGCTCCTCTAAATTGTCAATAGGGCCTTTTAAATCCTCTAACAATCTATTCACCTCTTTCTAATATTTCTTACCAAAAGCAGAAAATGGCCGTGCCGAAATATCTCCCGGCGACGAACCATTCTGCGTTTTCTAATCTACATTTTGTGGTTCCAACACATCATCATGATGGGTTTGCGCATTGGCCAGGGGATCGGCAGCTGATTCTTCTTCAATCACATTGTCATTCAATTCAATACGAATGCGATAGAGATACATAATCGTATCTTCCTGAATGGCTTCAATCATAGCTTCAAACATATCATAAGCTTCAAATTTGTATTCAACAAGCGGATTTTTCTGACCGTATGCACGAAGGCCGATACCTTCACGCAACATATCCATCGAATCAAGATGTTCCATCCATTTGCTATCCACAACTTTAAGCATTACTGCTTTTTCGAGTTCACGCATATTGGCTTCACCAATAAGCTGTTCTCGTTTATTATATTCTTCATGCGCAATATCAAGTAATCGTTCTTGCAATTCACCGCGGCCCAAATCTTCCATTTCAGCCACTGTAAGCTGTCCCGGTTCTAAGAAGAAAAGCTCTAAATGTTTCAATAGACCTTCATAATCCCATTCTTCCGGATATAATTTTTCATCGGCATATTGATTCATAGCTTTAATTGCTAATGAATCAACCATTTCCATAATGGTATCACGCAAAGAATCATTGCCCAAAATTTTGCGGCGTTGGTCATATAATACTTCACGCTGCTGGTTCATAACATCGTCATATTCCAAGATATATTTACGAATATTGAAGTTATGATTTTCTACCTTCTTCTGAGCTCGTTCAATGGATTTGGTAATCAAGGAATGTTCAATCGGTTCATCCTCTTCCATGCCGAGTTTGTCCATCATGCCGGAAATATTATCGGCACCGAAAATACGCATCAAGTCGTCTTCCAAGGATAAGAAAAACTGACTGGAGCCCGGATCGCCTTGACGACCGGAACGACCGCGCAACTGATTGTCGATACGGCGGCTTTCATGACGTTCTGTACCCAAGATATGGAGACCACCAAGTTCTGCCACGCCTTCACCTAAGGAAATATCCGTACCGCGACCGGCCATATTGGTAGCGATAGTTACCATACCGCGTTGACCGGCATTGGCTACAATTTCCGCTTCTTTTTCATGATGTTTGGCATTCAATACATTGTGTGGCACTCCGCTCTTAAGAAGCATGTCACTCAATTGTTCGGATTGTGTAATCGAAGTAGTACCTACCAATACAGGTTGTCCTTTCTTATGGCGTTCTACTACATCTTTAACAACCGCCTTATATTTAGCCTTCTTAGTTTTGAAAATTAAATCAGGCAAATCTTTACGTAACAACGGACGATTTGGCGGAATTTCATATACTTCCAAACCGTAAATGTTGTTAAATTCCTGTTCTTCCGTCTTAGCTGTACCTGTCATACCGGCTAATTTATCATACATACGGAAATAGTTCTGGAAGGTAATGGATGCCAAAGTCTGACTTTCGCGTTCAACTTTGAGACCTTCCTTAGCTTCGATAGCTTGATGCAAGCCATCAGAATAACGACGGCCGAACATCAAACGGCCGGTAAATTCATCGACAATAACAACCTGACCGTCTTTTACTACATAATCTTTGTCACGATGCATCATAGCATACGCACGCAACGAAGCATTTAACAAGTGATTCAATTCCAAGTTAGCCGAATCATATAAGTTTTCGATTTTAAGCATTTTTTCGACCTTTGCAATCCCCGATTCCGTAGGTGCAATAGTTTTTTGCTTTTCATCAATCGTATAATCTTCGCCGGCTACCAATTGCGGTACTACCTTGGCTAACGTATAATAGCTGTCCGTGGAGCGTTCCCCCGGACCGGAAATGATGAGCGGTGTACGTGCTTCATCGATGAGGATGGAGTCAACTTCATCGACAATTGCATAATTCAATGGCCGCTGTACCATCTGCTCTGCATGGATAACCATGTTATCACGCAAATAGTCAAAACCGAATTCATTGTTAGTACCATACGTAATATCAGAAGCATAGGCCAATTTACGTTGGTTATAATCGAGATTGGCTACAATAAGACCAACGCTTAAGCCAAGAGCCCGATATAATTTACCCATCCACTCGCTGTCACGCTTAGCCAAATAATCATTGACCGTAACAACATGTACGCCTTTACCGGTTAATGCGTTCAAATAAACCGGCAATGTAGCCACCAAAGTTTTACCTTCACCGGTACGCATTTCTGCAATATTACCGCGATGCAAAGTAATACCGCCGATAAGTTGCACATCAAAATGGCGCATGCCGAGCACGCGCTTCGAAGCTTCACGAACAACCGCAAAAGCTTCCGGTAAAATATCATCCAATGTTTCACCGTCAGCTAAGCGTTTCTTAAACTCCTGTGTTTTTGCAGCCAACGAACTGTCGCTCAAACTGCTAAAACTTGGCTCCAAGCCATTAATTTCGTCCACGATGGTACGCATTTTTTTAATCTCGCGTGCACTGTTATTACCAATTAATCGTTGTATAAAATCAAACAAATATCTCAACTCCTTAGGTCTGTATATTCTCTTATATACATATTCAATTAATTATATCACAAAGTTTCTAAAAAAACCAAAATATACAATTGAAGTCATAAGCTTTTTACATATTATATACCTAAGTATGACTAAATATATACATATTTTCAAAACATCTGTTTCAACTGAAAATACCCGGTACAGGATCCAAGGTAATTAAGCTTTAAAAATAATAATAACCCTCTCAACTGAAAGGGTCATTATTATTCTATTCGACAATTTTCATTGTGTAATTATGACTTTTTATTTGTTTTCGGGCACGTACCATAAACCGTTATTATGTGTCTTCATGTATTCTTTGAATTCAGGAGAATTGTACGCATCTTTCAAATCTTTAGCCCACTGGGTATCTTTGTTTTTGTCCAATACAACAAGCTGTAAGAGCAAGTATGGTAAAATATCTTCTTTCATCAAAGCAGTGGAAGGATCAATCTTGGCATTATATACGATAGCGCCAGTAATTACAATGTACGCAAAGTCGGTACGAACGGACGGAATCGTTAAGGATTTCATTTCTACAAAATTAAGATGATGCGGATTTTCGATAATATCGGCTTTGGTTACCGTAGCTAAATCTTTATTAGGATCAAGCTTGATAAGACCTGCTTTTTGGAGCAAAGCATACGCACGAGCCGTATTGGAAGCATCATTCGGAACAGCAATGCTATCGCCGTCGGCCACTTGGCTCAACTGAGTTTTGGAGCCAGGATAAATACCGGCCGGTACAGTCGGAATCGGAGTCAAAGCTACCAAATGACCGTTTTGTTTTTTATTGAAGTTGTCCATGTACGCCGTATGCTGTTCAACGTTGAAGTCAACTTCCCCGTCATTTAAGGCTACGTCGGCCTGAAACAAGTCGGACATGTCACGAGCTGTAATTTTATACCCTTTCTTTTCCATAATTGGTTTAACAGCTTGTTCAAAAAGCTCCGAATAAGGGCCCTGCGATTTACTGAATACCAAATCTTTTTTGTCTGCCGATGAGGAATCATTACCGCAACCGGCTAATAATACGGCGCCTAATACAGTGGCCGCCAACAACACACCAATTTTCTTAAAACGTTTTAAATTCATAATACCCCTGCTTTCTTTTCTCAACGATTACGCATCTTAAATGCGAAATGATTACCCACAGTTTGAATAATCTGAACAAAAATAACAAGCACAACTACAGGAAACAACATGAGTGGGAAATTTAAGCGTTCATACCCGTAAGTAAGCGCCAAATCACCAACCCCGCCGGCACCGATAGCCCCGGCCATCGCCGTAGCTCCGATAAGACCGATTGTCCCGGTCGTAACCGATAAAATTAAGGATGCTTTTGCTTCCGGCAAAATAAAATACCAAACAAGCTCAAAGTTTGAAGCACCCATGGCTTGTGCGGCTTCGATAATCCCCTTGTCTACATTGAGTAACGAATTTTCAAATAAACGCGTTAAATACGGTGCAATAAAAATAACGAGCGGAACTAACGCGGCCGTCGTACCGATACGGGTGCCGATTAACAATTTCGTTAACGGCAAGATAAATACCATCAAAATGATAAAAGGCACACTGCGAATAACGTTCACTATCGTATTAACAACAGCAAACACATAATTATTTCTTAGAATACCGTCCTTATTTATCAAAACTAAGATGACGGCTAAGATAAGACCGATAATGGATCCGATTATGAGCGACACAAATACCATATACAAGGTTTCTTGAGCCGCCAAGATAATCTGTTCATTAGGTACTCCCAAATCAGGCATCATAATGTAATCACCTCACATTCAAGTCCTGCGTCACACATATATTTTTTAGTTGCCCCAATTTCTTCGGGAGCCCCGGTTATCTGTAAAATAAAAATCCCCAATGCAGAATCCTGTAACTGATTAACCGATGCAAAAACGATATTGGTTTCAACATTAAATTTATGATTCACTTCGTAAATAACATTTTTAGTCACCATGTCACCTAAAAAGCGTAACTTCACCAACTCATATGGTCTTGTTTCGGCTTTTAGCTGAGCTACGATATTATCCGGAATACGTTCCGGAATAACCGTCTGCACAAAACGTTTGGTCATACTTTGGGTCTGATGACTGAATACATCGAGCACCGTGCCCGTTTCAACAACACAACCATGTTCCATGACGGCTACCCGATTACAAATTTTCTGAATTACGTTTATTTCGTGCGTTACCAATAAAATGGTAATGTTAAATTCTTTGTTGATTCGTTTTAACAACTTCAAGATGGCTTCCATTGTTTCCGGATCCAACGCACTGGTTGCTTCATCGCAAAGTAAGATTGACGGATTGGTAGCCAGCGCACGGGCAATCCCGACACGTTGCTTCTGACCGCCCGATAATTGTGTCGGATACGCATTGGCTCGGTCCGGTAAGTTTACAAACTCCAATAACTCTTTAACGCGTTTTTCGATCTCATCTTCCGACACTTTATTCAAACGTAACGGAATGGCAATATTGTCATACACTGTCTTAGAGTTCAACAAATTAAAGGACTAGAAAATCATACCGATGCCTTTACGAACTTTGCGTAACTCATTATGCGACAATTCATTAATGTTAACACCGTCAATGAGAACTTCACCGGCGGTCGGTTCTTCCAATGCATTTACCATACGCAATAATGTTGACTTCCCGGCTCCGCTAAAGCCGACAATCCCGAAGATATCACCGTCTTGAACTGTTAATGATACATCTTGTAAGGCTCGGACATGTTGCTTTTTTATCACAAACTCTTTATCAATATGTCTGAGTTCAATCATAAAATCCCCCCTATTGTATAAAAAAAGGCCTACCGCCTCCATGACAGAGGCGGTGGCCCGCGGTTACACTCTGTTTACAACCGTATAATTATAAAATGCATTATCGATTGCACTCAAATACCATAACGACGGTTCAACGTGAACACCTACAATTATTTCAGCATTCCCACTCACAAAGGCATTTCGTGCCAACTACACCGTAATCAACTCTCAACCAAGGTTTATCTCTCTGTTCGGTTCATTGAACGTACTTGTTTTGATCATCGTGTTTATATATGCATTTAACTCATAATCTAAAGAATACTGTTATAATAGGTATTAAGTGAACTGTTGTCAAGTCCAATTTTATTAAAAACTCATATAAAAATAACTGACGATTAGTAAAAATCATAATAAAGATAGCTCTATACCGAATCCTATAAATCAGAACCTTCTGACATTCAGTCTTAAACAAAATCTCCAGATAAACAAAAAGCTGTAGCAGATCATGAACTCACAATCTGCTACAGCTCATTATATATTCAGTTATCTAAACGTCCTATGGTGTTCTCCCTAAGGAGTGACCATTAAACCTCCGGCTCAATTAAACCATAGGAACCGTTTTTACGGCGATATACTACATTCATAACTTCAGTTTCTGCATTGTAGAACATAAAGAAGTCATGACCAACCAAATTCATTTGCATAATAGCTTCTTCCACACTCATAGGTCGAATAGCAAAATGTTTGCGGCGAACAACGCTGATTTCTTCTTCTTGAACAGGTACTTCCGGTACATAAGCATCCGGTTTGAAGCCTGCTTCTTTCTTGAATCGACGTGCCAAACGAGTTTTATATTTATGAATCTGACGAACAATCTTATCGACTACTAAATCGATAGATGCATACATATCTGTATTCGATGCTACACCGCGAAGTACAATACCTTCAACGAAACAAGTTAATTCAACTACACGATTTTCTTTTTCTACTGAGAGCACAGCTTGTACATCAAATGGTGCATCGAAATAACGAGCAAGCTTATCTACACGTTTTTCCAAATACTCACGAAGAGCCGCAGTTACTTCTAAATTCTTACCTCTTACTGTTACTTTCATATGAAACACCCTTTCTTCCCAAGTTCTAAACTTCGAACTTGTTTCTATGTTTATATAATTCTCCGTAGGTGTACAAAAGTCCTCTTTATTTTTTGAAAAATTTTTAAATTTTTTATTAAATTTTTACAAACTTCGATAGCATCGATAAATACTGCATTTCTCTATCTTTTCAATATCAGGCAAATCGAATAAAGGTACAGATCAAAACATTCTCGTAAAATATCTGTCATAATGCAGGCAAATAAAAAAGACCGGCCGAAGCCGATCTCTCAGTGTAGTTATTTATGCTTTAGTGACATTCGTAGCCTGTGGGCCGCGAGGTCCGTCAACGATTTCAAAGTTTACTTCTTGACCTTCGTTCAAGGATTTGAAACCATCTTCCTGAATCGCGGAGAAATGTACGAATACATCGCCACCGTCTTCTCTTTCAATAAATCCATAACCTTTTTCTGCACTGAACCACTTAACTTTACCGAGCATAAAAAATTCCTCCTAAAAAATCCCTGCATTAGAGTACTTATGATACCCTTCAATAAGGTTAGCACAGAGAGTATTAAAAAACAAGTTTATTATGCTGTATATGCATTATAAGTATACATACAATTATTTATGGCTCCATTATGCAAAAGTAAACATCTTGTTAATTATTTAGTAAAGATTTTTAACTAATAATGAGTGAGAAATACCCATACAGACTAGATTTATCACGATTTTAAATTTTAAAAATCAAATACTCATAGATTATATTTCTGATTTGATAAATTTTAAAACTCACTGCTATTTAGTCATAAATTATTAAAATTTATTCATCGCAGAACTCATTAAATAACGCCCTTAATTAAGGGCGTTATAATATAGTTATAAAATTTTCGACAAGAATAACTGAGTTCGTTCATTTTTCGGATGCTCAAACACTTCTGCCGGCGTACCTGCTTCAAGAATCTTGCCTTCATCTACAAATAACACGCGAGTCCCCACTTCTTTGGCAAAACCCATTTCATGAGTTACCACAACCATGGTCATGCCCTCTTTAGCAAGACTTTTCATAACATCAAGTACTTCGCTTACCATTTCCGGATCAAGTGCCGAGGTTGGTTCGTCAAAGAGCATCACTTTAGGTTTCATCGCCAAAGCACGAGCAATAGCTACACGTTGCTGTTGACCGCCGGATAATTGTTGCGGATATGAATCGGCTTTATCTCGCAAACCGACTTTGGCCAATAACTCAAGGGCAATTTCTTCCGCTTCGGCCTTAGAAATTTTACGAATTTTCTGCGGTGCCAAGGTAATATTATCAAGCACCGTCATATGCGGAAATAAATTAAAACGTTGGAACACCATGCCTACTTCGGCACGCACATTATTAATGTTCTCTTTTACATTTAAATTCATACCGTCTACGATAACATCACCGGAGGTCGGTTCTTCCAAATAATTCATGCAACGCAAAACGGTACTTTTACCGGAACCGGACGGTCCGATAATAACAACCACTTCTCCACGTTCCACATGAAGATTAATCCCTTTAAGGACATCGTTTTTCCCAAAACTTTTATAAACATCAATCATCTTAATCATTTGATATTATATCTCCTTTCAAGGAATGCAACTAATTGCGAAATACTTAATGTCATAATTAAATAAATAATCGCAACGGCTGTCCAAATTTCAAAGGAGCCGTAAGTTCTGGCAATAATCAACTGACCGCGACGAGTCAATTCTTCAAAACCGATAACCGATACCAAGGAAGTATCTTTCATCATGGCAATGAATTCGTTACCGAGCGGCGGAATAATCGCTTTAAATGCTTGCGGCATTACGATATAACGCATCGTTTGCCCCCAAGTGAGGCCTAAGGAACGGCCCGCTTCCATCTGCCCTTTATCAATCGATTGAATCCCGGCACGGAAGATTTCGGAAACATAAGCACCGGAGTTAATACTACAAGCCGTAACAGCTGCTACATACGGATTGATGGACTGACCGATAACCATTGGCAATGCAAAATAAATCATAAAAATCTGAACCAACAGCGGTGTACCGCGGAATAATTCTACATAACATTTAACCAATAAGCGAACAATTCTAAAACGTGACAAATTGGCCAACGCGGCAATCATACCAATGAAGAAACCGCAACCTACTGCCATTACCGTAATTTGAATCGTAATGACCGCCCCTTGTAAGAGAATCGGTATATTATCCCAAATTAAACTCCAATCGAAACTCATAACTAACCCTTTCCTTATTACTAATACTTACCAATCACTGTATACTCTAAAGCACCATATATTACCGAGTAATATTTATACTGTTTTATATGCTTACGCTATTATAGATGTATTTTTATACAATGTCAATAGTTATTTAATCATATTTTGGTAAGCATCGGCCAATCGTGAAACGGCCTCCGTTAATTCGTCCGGCTTAAGCCCCGTAAAGTTGAGTCGCACGAAACCTTGTTTCTGCGGTTTTACAAAAAACGGTGTTCCCGGAATCGCTAAAACACCTGCTTTAATAGCATATTGGAAAAATTCATACTCATTCAAACCGGCCGGCAAAGCAAGCCATAAGAAAAAGCCCCCTTCCGGTACAGTAAATGTAAAATCCGGCAATTTATTTTGCAATCCCTTTACCAAAGTATCACGACGTTCTTTATAAACCTTATTCATTGACGACACATGGTCATCGTAAGAATATATATTCATAAAACCGGCTGCTATTGCATGATCCGGTAAAGAACTGTGAATATCGGCGCACTCCTTAACGAGTGACAATTGCGTAATAATGGTTTGCTGAGTTGCTACCCAGCCGATACGAAGGCCCGGGCTTAACGTTTTGGAAAGGCTCCCCATGAAAAGAACTTGCCCCTTCGTATCATAAGAGGCCAATGCTTTATGATATTCACCGGTATACGTAATTTCACCATATGGATTATCCTCTAATATAATTACATTATATTGAGAGACTAATTCCATAAACTGTCGGCGTCGTTGATCTGACCAACAAAGCCCCGTCGGATTCTGATAATCGGGAATTACGTAAACTGCTTTAATTGATGAGTCTTCTTGAAGTGCTTTCGCCAATAAATCCAGATCCATGCCTTCGTCATCACAAGGAATGCCTTTTAGAGTGGCGCCTGTCATAGTTAAGCAGTTTTTGGCATCAATAAAGGTAGGATCTTCCACCAAAACAGTATCACCCGTTTCCAAAAACAAACGAGCCGCCATATCCAGCGACTGCATAGAGCCGCTGGTAACTTGAATAGCATCCGGCGAAATTTGAATGCCGTATTTAGTCATGATTTGACTCAGATGTTGACGCAAACCAAAACCGCCTAAACTATCGCCGTATTGCAATACATCACGGCCTTCAGCTTTAAATACTTGTGCCGCCACATGACTCAATTCATCAACAGGAAATAATTCCGGTGCCGGTACTCCTTCACCGAGTGATAAAATGCCCGGTACTGCTTTAGCCTCATCTTTTAACGCGGCAATGGCAGAACGCTCTAATTGTAACGCCCGTTTCGCATATAATGTTGAAAAATCCATTTTTATCACCTGTCTATATATAATGTCATATTATATTACTGAATATCACCGAACCATTTTTGCTGCAATTTATCATATTCGCCGTTAGCTTTTAATTTTTCAAAAGCAGCATTCATCTTATCGAGCAACTCTTTATCATCATTACGCACAGCAATAGCAACAGTATGATCTTGCAAGCCAACCGGTACAATTTTTAAATCTTTCATATTCAGTTTCTGGATATAATATTTTGCTACCGGTTCATCAAGCATAGCAATTTGAATATTACCACCTTCTAAATCTTGTAACATTGTAGAAATAGCGTCAAACTCTTTAACCGTAGTACCTTGTTTGCTCTGAGCTAACATGGCGCCGGTAGTACCGATTTGAGCACCAACCGTTTTTCCGGCAATATCCGATTCACCGTTTACATTATTGGTGTCTTGACGGACAACCATAACGAGTTTCACATGATAATACGGTTCCGTAAAATTAACTTTAGCTTCTCGCTCTTTGGTCACTACAAGACCGGAGGTAATAGCATCAATCTGTTTACTTTGTAAAGCAGGAATTAAACCGTCAAACGGAAGGCTTACGAACTTTGCTTCATAGCCCATTTCTTTGGCTAACGCATTACTTAAATCTACATCAAAACCTTTATACGTATGATCTTCAGCATATTCAAACGGCGGATAGGTCGTTTCCGCACCAAACGTCAAAACTTTTTTGTCAGAACTTGTGTCACTTCCGCAACCCGCTAAAACACCAGCCGCAATGCCCACTGCCATTACTAGGGTTAACCCTTTTTTCCAATTCATAATGTTCCTCCTCATTCTAGAAACCATTTACAAACTACTGTAACAGTACATTTTTATACTATCATGTTACATAACAATTTAATACTACTATTTTAAAAATGACTTCCAAGACTATTACGAATATCACCGCTATTTCATTCTTCTAAGATTTTGGCAATCGTTTCGACTTATCTGTAATTATATACAAAAAGTACTATGCTAAATATGTTTGCTTCAGTATTGCTAAACATTTTATCATAGTACTTCCTGTTGCTCAAATCTATTAGCTAAGGTTAATTAGAGCCATATATACTATCTGCGAATTAATCTGATTTCAATCAGTTACCGGGCCATTCAGTCGGCATATCGGCTGGTGCATCAGTTTTAAACCATTTCTGGTAAATCGCATTCAATTCGCCATCTTTTTTCATTTCGGCCAATGCTTTATTTACAGCTTCCTGTAATTGTTTATTATTTTTAGCAAATGCGAAACCAAAATATTCTTTCGTATTAGGATATGGAATTACTTTTACATCGCCTTGATGTTTAGATGCATAATATTGCGCTACCGGTAAATCAAGAACAGCTGCGTCTACGCCGCCTTTATTAAGTTCTAATAAAGCATCACTGCTGTGATCAAACTGTTTTAACTTTGCATTGGCAATCTTGGCAGCTAAATCAGCACCGGTTGTGCCCATCTGAACGGAAATATTTTTACTTTGTAAGTCTTCTAAGGTATTAATTGGCGAGTTGCCTTTAACTACTACAGCTATACCGGATTCATAGTAAGGAGCTGTAAACAATACTTTTTCAGATCTTGCTTTGGTAATCGTCATACCGGATACTGCCATGTCGATATCTTTGTTACCAAGACTGGGAATCAACGCATCAAATGCTACGTTTTTGAACTGCACATCAGCGTTCATCTTTTTAACAATTGCTTTTACCATATCGATATCGAAACCGGTTAAATCCTGAGAACTTTCGTCCTTGAATTCAAACGGTACGAATGTTGCATTAGTACCTACTTTAATAACTTGTTTGCCATTAACAGCTTGACCGCTGTTCGAATCACTGCCGCAACCGGCTACCAAAGCCCCCATGGCCAAAACCGCCATACCCGTTAACATAATTTTCTTCATCTTCTGCGTAAACATAATTCCAGCTCCTACTCTTCTTCTTGTATAATCATGAATTCAAACTCTCTCTCAACTGAGTTTCTCTAACTGGTATGACATGATTATACATAACCTTGCATAAATAGTCAATAGGAAAATGCATAAAAATTCAGATTTTTTTGTATAAAAATAAAGACAGCCCGAAAGCTGTCTTTATATATACGGCTGACCTGGTCTTTGCCCCCACACTCGCCTACTGGAAGGTTCGCTCCTAAGCCCGTGGCTCCCCACTACTACTCCTCTCGATTTTATCGGTAGGTCTTACATCTAAGCCGCACCATGCTCATAATGTCGTTGCACTACTTACGTGGATCGTTTTGCCTGCGACTGGCCTCGACTTTCAACCACAGACCCGTATGAAGAAATTATACGCAAAGAAAATTACTTTGTCTATACAAAAATGATATGACAATTTTTTTTATTTTCCTTGATACTTTAGATAACGAAAGTATTCTATCTTTACAATTCCTTTACTTACCGTATTCTCTTTTATATTATCAAAAAGCAATCATACATCTTTCAATTTTTCAACAATTAACTATACATAGATAGCAACATCAACCTATACCAAAAAATCGCAGAATATTGTATAATGTGTTTACTTGTTAAATGGGGACATAAAGGGAAGGACTCAGTATTATGTTTATGTTATCTTTAATGCAGCCATCGGGCTTATATGAATTGGAGAAAGATAGCCTTGAGGCTATCAGTGCCCAACTACTGCAGATGATTCGTATGAAAAGCTACGAGCTATATACACATTCCATTAATGTGGCGAACTATTCTGTCAGCATTGCAGCAAAATTGGGACTACCGGCCAACGAAATAGAACAAATCAGACATGGCGCATTATTGCACGACTTGGGTCTTATTATGATGCCCTCTACTGTTTTAAAAAAAGCGCCGTTCTTTAATCGTCAGGAATTATCTAAATATCGTCAACATCCGGCAAACGGGGCAAACATGATTGAAAATTATCCTTGTTGTCAATCGATTATCCCCTACATCCGCTACCATCATGAACGTTGGGATGGTTCGGGATTTCCTAAACACTTATGCGGCAGTAATATTCCGTTAGGTGCTCGCATTATTGCAATTGCCGATTATTATGATTCCGCAATTAATCCGTCAACGGAATCTTGGTCGAAAAGTAAAAAAACCGCAAAACAGGAATTGTTCAGCGGCTCCGGTATTTACTTCGACCCTGACTTAGTCAAAGCCTTTATTGAAATTATCGGCTAATACACAAAATACGCCTACATGATCGTTCATATAATATAAGCCCAATGACAAACAGCTGCCCTCGCAGCAAAAGAAAACAGCCAAGCAATTGGCTGTTTTTTTGTACTTATTTTCAGCTTATATATATTTAACATTATATAGTTAAATATACAAAACTTTATTGAGTTAGGTTTTAAGTAATTTTATACTGTTCATTTTTAAAACAATCTCATAGCATTCTCTCCTATACACTCTTTTCTTAATTTCTGTTTGTGATATACTCAATTCAAATATAACGTTATACCATCCCGTCATATGAATTAAAAATGAGTTTTATATCAATTATTATATTAACCCTCATATATCAAAATGATAACATAAAGCTATAAAGAGCAGTATCTTATATATTTGTTAAAAAGAAGGGAGCATGAAATCAATGAATAAATACTTAAAATACTGTAAAGGATTCTTCTTAATATATCTCACTTCCCTGTTCTTGTTTGGTTGCGGACTTGGCAGTGATACAATTACTACCGGCTACTACAAGGATGTGTCTATTAAGGCCAACGGCGAATTTATCATCAAAGATAAAGTAGATGATGAACTAGCAAAAAAGGCGGTATATATTACTATGTTGAAGTCGGTAAAGACGGTGCCTCCAAAGACAAAGTAACAAGTATTACTGCAAAGGCCGGCGGGATCCCTATCGATATCATGTGGAAAAGTGCCCAAAGGAACGAACCTTTTGCCCTAATGAGCAAAATTTCCATTGATTACGGTCAAGAGGGCTATATAAAAGAAACCTATGAAATGGAAGACGGTAAAAAAGGACTTGGAGTCGACGGAGAATCATCGGTACGTTATAAAATTTCCCAAGATGGTGAAAATAAAGGAAAAATAGAAAGAATTTATTTCTATAATGACTAAGGTGATAATGAAGTAACTAATAAATTAGCCCAAGCTACTATTTCATATAATAAAAACGGTCAAATTAATGAAATTACTTATCTGGATAAAAATGGGGATAAATCCACAAATAGATTGGAAGCCAATAAATTAGGATTTATTTACGAAAAAGAAAAACCGGAAGTGCTTACCGCCTTAGAGATTAGAGATCATAATGGCACTCCAATTAATAATAGATGGGGGTTTTCTCGTGTCACCTATGAATATGATAACGCGGGTCATGTTATTACAACTAAAGCATTAAACAAAAATGGAGAGCTTGATGGTAATGCTCCGAAAAGTTCTTTATATGACATTAGTGATACAAACACACTCACATTACTAACTTCAAATATCAAACAGGGTTTATTCACCAGCGGACCTGAAATTAGATATACATATGATGATAAACATAGAGGACCGGTGAAAATTGGCTTCTTTGGTATCGATGGCTTACCAACCACTCTTGAAAGCGGGCTAAGAGGAGTCGCCGCTTTCAACATAACCTATGACGAAAATGATAACATTACCAGCTTAAAACTCATTGGGACCAACGGCCTAAGTATCTCTCCCGATACCGATAGAAAAAGTGAGCCCGACGAAATAAAAATGGAATATGACAATAAAGCAAATATAATTAAAATTTCCTTTTTTAAAAACGGTGAACCTATTCCTAGATCCTATCGTTATCAAAGAGAGGATGAAACAGCTGTTGCTTCTATTAGTTTTCAATTTGATGAGCAGCGACATGTAACAGAGGTAAGATATTTCGATAAAAACGGAGCTCCTACATATAGAACTACACGTAGAGGTAACCTTCAATATTACGGTGTCAAATTTAATTTCGTAGATAATAAATATGTTCCTACATATTATCTTGACTCACAAGGAAATGAACTCTGAAAAATTTAGCGAATGTGCTGATTTCCTAAAGTTTTCATCACTTTAATTTCAATAATTATAATCCCTCAGCTTAAATCAATTTTAAATCATGTACTGAAATTATACTATCACTCCTATTACTATATAATACAATACTATAAACTCAGTACCGATTAAATGAAAACACCGTGAACAAAAAAATTCGCGGTGTTTTCTTATTATATAAATTATAAAGATTAAGTAATTAAATTAAGAATAAAAGAATATATATTTTCTTTTTTGGCACTGAATAAACGTTAATATTCTAATAATTGTCATGTTAACCGGCATATTTCAACATGATAATATTAAGACATAATATACCTTATCTCATACGTCAATAAAAGAAAGGAATATGAAATTTATGGGTAGATACGCGAAGTACTGTAAGGGATTATTATTGGTATGCCTCTCTTCCCTGGCGTTAGTCGGCTGTGATTTTGGCAGCGATACGCTTACAACAGGCTACTACAAAGATGTTGGTATTCGAGCCAATGGCGAATTTGTTGTCAAGAATAAAATAGAGGATGACAAAGCAAAAAAAGGTGATACATATTTCTATGTTGAAATCGGTAAAGACGGTGCTACCAAAGATAAAATAACCAGTATTACGGCAACCAACGGCGGCATCCCTATTGATATTCATTGGAAAAATGCCGAAGGCAATGAATCTATAGCCGAAATGAGTAAGGTTACTGTTGACTATAGCCAAGAAGGCTATATCAAAGAATCCTATGAAAAAGTAGATGGCGATAAAGGTCGTGGGATAAACGGCGAATCATCGGCTCGCTACAAAATCGCTCAAGACGGCGAGAATAAAGGAAAAATAGAAAGAATTTATTACTACAATTAAAACGGCGACAACGAATTATACATATACTTGGGTAGTTCATACTGATGGAACCATGGAAATTCTTCGACCAAAAGGTAAAAATTCCAGCTATTACTATACAGTAAGTAACGTAAATATTAATTCAAACGGAACCGGCTCATTACGGATTGAGATGACCAACAAAGAAACAAATAAATCTCTTACACCTGATACATTAAACTTCACAAATATCAATCGTTTTGAGTTCACCGATGGCGGCTATCCGTTTGTACGTCAAAGCAACTAGTAATATTCAATAAAATAAAGACAACCATTTAAGAAAATCTCAATTAATTAAATTAAGTTTTTCTTAAAACAAAAATTCCGTGAACATATAATGATTCACGGAATTTTTTATTGTCATACCTATTCAATACGCAACAACTTACAACATCATCAATATGCATATGTAAACGTTAATAACCTTAATGTCCTCCTGCCAATGTCACCCCTACAATCGCCTTCACATTATAAGCTTCTTTGAGCACAGTTGCTGCTGACTCCAAAGTAGCGCCGGTTGTAAATATATCATCAACTAATAAAATAGATCGTCCTTCCAAAAACCCTTGTTCGGCTATCTTTGGCAAAGATTTAAAGGCATTTATCATATTTGCTTTACGCTCGGTACGCCCTAGCGAAAACATGGCCTGCGTAGAATCAATTTTTTGTAAACAATCCAACCATGACCAGCCGAGCCAGTGAGCCCATTCTTTAAAAAGTACATCTACCTGATTATACCCTCTCACAAGCCGTTTTTTAGGGCTCACAGGTATGGGCACTACATAATCCGGTTTTATTGGAAGCTTATGAACCGAGTCAACCATAAACGAATAAAAAAAAGGAGCGGCCCATTTGGCCCGCTCCTTTTTTCCATGAAATTTTATATCACCCAATATGCTTTTTAAGCCTTTGTCATAATGTCCGATTACATACACTTCACGCAGCGCCAATCCATCTAAATCAGTGATTCGACGTACATCATAAAGTTCATCAAAACAAGTTTGACACCATTCCCCTTGGTGCCAAACTTCCGTACCGCACCCCGGACAAGTGGGCGGAAATACAAATTCACTCCAATGCATCAATATTCACTTCCCCTTTGTTACACGGATAATAGTACTATGATAAATTTCTTATACCAAGCCCTGCAAGCGCTCTTTAAATAATGTATAACGAGTAGTCCCGCTTTGAGTGCTGACAGCCTTCTGAACTGCCGATTTTGTCCCTACAAGAATCACCTTGTTTCGAGCTCTTGTTACAGCCGTATACAATAAATTACGCTGTAACATCTGTCTATAAGTCGGAATAAACGGAATAATGACCGTACCGTATTCGCTACCCTGGCTCTTATGCACCGTAATGGCATAAGCCAGCATAAAAGAACTCATATCTTCCATCGGTACATGAACTTCTTTATCCATAAAACGTATGCACACTTCTGTTTTCGAAATGGAAAAAATAACGCCGATTTCACCGTTAAATACTTCCAAATCATAATTATTAAGTACTTGAATTACCTTGTCACCGACACGATAAATCTGTCCGTTAAGCTTAACCTCCGAACGTGTTGATGCAGCCGGATTAATGGCTTGTTGAATCGTTTTTGATATAGCCAAACTGCCGGCTACACCACGGCGCATCGGCGAAATAATCTGTACATCCAGTTCATCATCACTCTGCGCTAACGCTTCTTTATATAAAGCAACAACACGATGCATCATATCGGTTACACTATGAACTTCAATAAAGCTAAATTCCCCCTGTGCCGTCAGCTTAGGCATGTCACCTTTATTAATATCGTGAGCATTGGTAACGATACGGTTTCCTTCTTTTTGACGGAAAATCGTGTTCAAACGGACGGACGGAATAATTTGACTGTCCAATAAATCACGTAAAATAAAACCAGCTCCGATTGGCGGCAACTGATCCACATCTCCAACGATAACTACATAGGCATTTTCGGGAATAGCTGCCATCAAAGAGTAATAGAGCTGAACATTAAGCATAGATGCTTCATCTACAATAATTACATCCGCTTCTAATAAATCATCTTCATTTTTAGTAAATTCATAAGAATCACTGCCTTGCACGGGCATCAACATACGATGAATCGTAGTTGCTTCATAACCGGTAGCTTCAGTCAATCGCTTAGCCGCACGCCCCGTAGGTGCACATAAGAGAATTCGATTTTGAGGTGTCTGTTGAAAAGCTTCCACCAACGCCTGAATAATTGTTGTCTTCCCTGTACCCGGTCCGCCGGTAATTAAAGATATTTTGTTCTGTAAGGCCAAACCAATGGCTTCTTTTTGAGCATCGCCCAAATGCAGGTCTTTTTTTGCCTCGAAGGCTTCAACAAAGGACTCTAGATCAAGGCTGATCACATCGGAATCCGCCATTAAATTCTGCGTCAAATAAGCCGCTTCTGACTCCGCATTATAAATACTCGGCGAATAAATATAGAGCAAACCTTCATAATCTGTAGCGACAATCTGACCATAGTCCAATAGTTCTTCTAACCGAGCCGCAATTTCATCAGCAAAACCGCCCAACATATCAAAAACTATACCGATTAATTCATCAGCCGGCATACAACTGTGACCGTTATCACCGATGTTCCTCAAAGTATATATAATTGCAGCTTCAATACGACGTTCATCATTCGGTTCGATGCCTAAAGAATTCCGTAATGTATCACACATAGAAAAAGTAATGGCTCCGTCTATATCCAGCAAACGGAACGGATTGTCTCTAAGTACGTCGATGGTAGCGCCGCCATAGGTTGTATATAAAAGACGGCTCCAACGTGAAGTAAGGCCTGCTTTTTCGAGAAATCGATTGATTTCCTGAAGCAAACCTTCGCCACGCATTACATTATACAGTTCTTCTTTTACACTTTTTCGTAAGTTCGGAACTTCCAATAATTCAGCCGGATCTTCAGAGCGTAAAATAGTAAGTAACGCTTCTTCAAAATAAGCGATGATTTTATCGATAGATTTCTCGCCTAAGCCTTTTACCCCCAGGTTAAGCAAATATTGTTTAGCCCCATACAGAGTATCCGGTTTTAATCGCTCCAATGTGGCCGCCTCAAATTGGCGGCCATACTTTTTATGTGTAATATAACGACCCGAAAGTTCCAAATCATCCCCTTCTTTAGGGGCTTCTAAATTAGCTGTGCAAACCGTTCGTTCTTCATTATAATCTTCCAATAAAAACACGCAGTAGGTATTGGTTTCATTTTGATAAATGAGCCGTTGCACAATACCTCGGAGCGTTTCCATTAGCGAACCACTTTAGGTAACGCTTCGACGATTTGATCCACTGCATCGGCAATGGTGCTGGCATTCTGAACTTTTACATGGCTGACCTTTTCATATAAAGGATAACGTTCTTCGTAAAGGCGGAAAATATATTCAATACTTTCTTTCAATAACGGACGAATCTCCATATCTAAATCGTCAAGAATTTGTGTTACATCACGATGGATAAACACAACAAAACCGGATTCACGCATAAGTTTCACCGTGTCTTCGGATAATACGGTACCGCCGCCGGTAGCAATAACAGCCGGCATTTTGTGATTTACAATGTCTGTAATTGCTTCAAATTCATCATGGCGGAACGCTTCTTCACCATCATAAATAATAATGTTTTGAATGGACTTACCGGTTTTTTCCTGAATAACCGCATCCAAATCATAAAATTCCATTCCCTGATGTTGAGCTAATGCCTTACCTACAGTAGTTTTACCGGCACCCGGCATACCAATCAAAAAAATATGTTGCTGCATATGTTGTTTTTGACAGGTTTTGCTGATATCCAGAATGGAGTTTACGAAATTATTTACATAGCCTTTTAAATCACCGGCTTGTACATAACTAAGTGTCTTGGCCAATACTTCCTGTTCCCGTTCCGGTTCGTAAATTCCAAGGTTTTCTTTTTCTTTAATTTTAGCGATTTCCAATATTACCTTTAATCGTTGTTCAAAGGTCGTAATGAGGACTTTATCTAATTCATCAATCTTCTGACGTGCTTCTTGTAAATTCATAATAACCTCGCTTCTCATATAGCTTTATCCAATAAGTATTGGGTTATATTCAGAGAAGAACATTTGTATCCTCTCATGCCCTTCTATTTTACCATATTCCCTTATATAGTTGTAGCGTTTGCCGTTAATTTCCCATTGCGGCCAAGATAAACGATGTATTTATTCTTTATCATAATCGGCTGGTATATTTGATAAAAAAGACCTAAATATCTTCAAATGACTTATCGCCACCAAAGATATTCAGGTCTTAATTTATAAATTCCTTACATTAGCGATATTAAATTGTACTACAATCAATACGATCGCCAATACCTTATTTTAAGTTTTCTTTCAATACATCAGCAATACGTTTAATCCCGTCACGGATTGTAGCTTCATCATTACAGGAGTAATTTAAACGGAAGAAATTAGTATTACCTTCCGATGTGAAAAAGGCTTCGCCCGGTACGAACGCTACTTTACGTTCGATACATTGTTTTAAAATATCACGCGATTTAAGTTGTTCAGGCAAGGTGCACCAAATGAACAAGCCTCCTTCAGGATAGGTATGGGTTACTTCCTTCGGGAAAAATTCATCAATAGCCTTCAACATGGCATCGCGACGACTCTTATACAATTTAATAATCGATTTTACATGTGCATCAAAATCAAAGTTTTCAAGCCAAGTTTCACATACGCGTTGTGAAAACGGTGCCGTGGATAAATCCATATTTTGTTTTAACAGATCCAACTTCTCAATAAATAACGGATTGGCCGCAATCCAGCCGAGACGGAAACCGGGTGCAAATGTTTTGGAAAATGTGCCCAAAGAGCAAACAAGATTCTTCGTATCAAAAGTCGTTAAGGATGGTAAATATTCACCTTCATAACGAAGTTCGCCATACGGATTGTCTTCGATAACCGGTACCTCAAATTCATCCACTACTTGCATAAATTCGGCACGGCGTTCACGTGTCCAAGTAATCCCCGTAGGGTTTTGGAAATCTGTAACAATATAAATTAAACGTACATCGTGAGTTTCCAAGGCTTTACGTAATTCAGAAATAATCATGCCTTTACCGTCACCGGGAATTTCAACGAAATTAACCTGGGTCAAATTAAAGGCCGTAATAGCGCCCAAATATGATGGTTTTTCTACAATAACGGTATCCCCTTTATTACAGAATAAACGGCATAACATATCAAGTCCCTGTTGGGAACCGCAAGTAATTAAAATATTATCTTTAGTATATTGTGTTTTTACAATTCGATTCATACGCTTTGCAATGCTTTCACGAAGCGGTTCATAACCTAATGAAGGTCCGTACTGCAAAGCCTTGCCGGCATCTCCGTTGAGTACGATTTCGGTAGCTTTTTTAATTTCATCGGCAGGGAATGATTCTTCCGCCGGTAAGCCGCCGGCAAAGGAAATCATATCAGGCTGCGCGATGAGTTTTAATATATCTCCTGTATCTGAATGTTTGATTGCATTAACCGGTTCTGAAAAACGTATAGCCATAATATAACCTCCTTAAAATATTGTGGTTTTTATCATACTCTCATCACAGCAAAGTGTCAACTAAAAGAATACAAGAGTTTTTTCAGTGCGGATATTTTCTAATGAATTGTATTTAAAATATTAATAACTAAAAAATATAGTTTTATACTACTTCTCAAACATCTAAAAAAATGCAGATATAACACCCAAAATATAAAAAACACCATTAAAGCTCTAATCTTCAATGGTGTTTATAAGAAATCTATTTTTGTTTGAAAAAATCTTTGGCAGCTTGTTCATCAATTTTCATCTGTTTTATTAATTCATCAAGTGAATCAAAACGTTTCTCCGGCCGTAACAATTTCCAAAATTCAATGGTCGCCTCATAACCGTAGACCATTTTATCAAAATTAAATAAATGAACTTCGAAGCGATGATACTGGTTTTCAAATGTAGGATTATCTCCTAAATTACCGACACCTTCACACCAATTGCCATCGATAAATACACGATTTACATAGACGCCGTCAGGCGGTAATGTCATTTCCTTTGGATATAGAAAATTCAACGTTGGAAATCCTAGAATGCGACCTCGTTGATCTCCTTTAATGACAGTACCTTTAAACATAAACGGACGGCCCAATAAACTGTGAACCAATTCTAAATGACCCACTTTAACGGCTTCACGAATTAATGTACTGGACACATGCTCCTGAACTTCAGGGCATTGTGCCAATGATAAAGCATACACATTGATTCCCTTAGGTTCAACTAAAGCTTTAATCAAATCAGGCGTTCCCAAACCGCCGGCACCGAACGTAAAGTTCTGACCGACAACAAATGCCTTGACCTCATTATGAACAGTTAAGGCCGCTACAAAGTCATCCGCCGTCATAGCAAGCAACTCTTTAGTCATAGGCAGTCGTAACACAAAATCAACGCCCAAATCTATCAAGACCTTAGCCTTTAATTCGGGTTGCAATAAAGAACCGGGACAACGCTCCGGGTTTAAAATATAGAGCGGATGATGATCAAATGTGACCACAACGGTGCAGGCCGCCTGTTCCCTTGCCTCGGCTACCGCCCTTTGTATTACAGTTTGATGACCTTTATGAAGTCCGTCAAAGGTTCCTAATGCATACACAATATTTGATTGTAATTGTTCTAACTCTGCAAAGGATGTTAAAATCTTCATACATTAATCCTATTAAAAAATATTCTTAACTACTTTTAAACCTGTTGCCGTACCGGTTACGATACCGAAAAATCCGGTATCACTGTAAGCACGATACATTTGATTAATTTCACCATTAAAGCCGTCTATATTAGTATAAGGCCATTGCTTACCTTGTTTCAAGGCTGTAAATCCATTTTCTGAAACAATTACCATAGGCAAATGCATTAACGCCGAATCGGTTGTGCCTACGGCCCCTTCACCTTTTTCAGCTAATTCTTCCGCAGTAACCGCCTTATCGATAGTATATTCACCCACGGCTGTACGAGCCAACTGAGTCATCGTAGCGGGAATACCTATTTTGGCCGCTATATCGCGCAATAACGCACGAATATAAGTACCTGCGGAAGAAGTAACGCGAATGGTAAAATACGGATATGAGTAGGCCAAAAGGCTGCATTCTGAAATCTCTATAGAACGAGCCGGCAAGGTAAATTCCACACCTTCACGAGCCAATTCATAAGCTCTGCGTCCGTTAATTTTAATGGCCGAGTAAATTGACGGTGTTTGATCTTGCTTGCCTGTAAACGACGCTACTGTCGCCGCTAACACTTCCCATGTAGGAATAGTACTCGGTGTCACTTCCGCTTGTAGCGGATTCCCCGTAATATCTTCTGTATCTGTACCAAAACCGAAACGGCCTTCCGCCACATAAGTCTTAGTCATAGACTCAGTATATTCAATAATTCGCGTTGCCTTACCTACAAAAATAGGCAAAACTCCATAGGCTAACGGATCCAACGTACCGCTGTGACCAATGCGACGCTCTTTCAAAAGACGTCGACAAATACCGACTGCGTCATGACTGGTAATCCCCGGTGGTTTTAAAAAAGGAAATACGCCATCCATCAAGGAATCACCGCCAATAATTGTTCGATAGCACCATCAATATTCGCCTGAATGGTACATCCCGCAGCTTTTACATGACCGCCGCCGCCGAAATGGCCGGCAATTTTATTCACATCGGTTACCTTGGCACGCAAACTGACACGAGTAACATTCACATCAACTGCTTTTAACAAGATGGCAATATCCACCGTATCCACATTGCGAATCAAATCTACATAGCCATCCGTATCATCGCCAACTTTAGCCATTAAAGCCTCATCAAGTGCGAGTACGGCGACTTTACCGTTTTTATAAAAACGAATCGTTTGCAAAGCTTCTTTCATGACTTCAATACGAGCCACAGTTGTCACTTCCACATGTTCGGAAATGACATTCGGTTTAGCTCCGTTTTTAACACAAAGAGCTGCCATATTCAACGTATTCTCCGTCGTATTGCTGAAACGGAAAAAACCACAGTCCGTTGCAATAGCCATATATAAAGCATTGGCCATTGTTTCCGTAATCGGCCAATCCCAACTATTGCACAAATCCGTCAATATTTCACCGGTAGCGGCAAATTCCGGTTGCAAATATAGTCCATCGGCAAAATGACTGTTGGAAATATGATGATCGATATTATAAATCGGTGCTTTACATAATTCACCGACGCGACCGATTCGCTCAAACGTGCTTGCATCCAAAACAAGCAACATGTCCGTTGTCCAATCAGTCATTGTATCAACCGAACGTATTTCATCTACATGAGCCAGAAAATTATATTTTTCAGGAATGATATCATCCACTACCATAGTAACGATCTTACCTTGTGCCGTCAAAGCTTCATAAAAAGCCAAGAGTGACCCCAAAGCATCGCCGTCCGGATGGACATGAACCGTCAATATGATATTTTGGACTTTATCCAAGGCTGTCTTTAGTGCCTTTTTATTTATCATCACCATGTTTGGCCTCATCCTTTTTGATGTCATTGAGCAAAGACTCAATATGCATGCTGTAATCTAACGAAGTGTCGGCATCGAAGAAAATTTCAGGCGTATAGCGCAAATGCAACACCTTGCCTAATTCACTGCGAATATGACCGGCGGCATGACGCAATGCCTGTAGCGAAGCTTTTTTCTCTTCGTCTTTACCGAACAGGCTTACATAAATAGTAGCCTGACGTAAATCCCCCGTTACTTCTACTTCAGTAACGGTAACGAAGCCGATGCGCGGGTCTTTAAGACCACGCATCAACATACCGCTTACTTCTTGTTTTATAAATTCTTGTAACTTACGTACACGAACGTCACTCATAGACGCCTCCTAAATCTGTGGCTTAATTTCTTCCATCGTAAAGGCTTCAATGATATCGCCTTCTTTAATATCACGGTAACGTTCAATGGAAATACCACATTCAAAACTACTCTTCACTTCTTTTACTTCATCTTTAAAGCGACGTAAAGAGTCTACATGACCTTCATGAACAACTACACCGTCACGAATTAAGCGAATTTCGGATTTATTCGTAATCACGCCTTCCGTTACATAAGAACCGGCAACAATCGCTTTCGGTGTGGAAATAACCTGACGCACTTCCGCACGGCCCAAGATAACTTCTTTAAATTCAGGTGTCAACATACCGCGCATAGCGCTTTCTACGTCGTTAATAGCGTCATAAATAACGCGATACGTACGAAGGTCTACGCTTTCTTTTTCAGCTGCTTTACGAACTACAGCATCAGGACGTACGTTGAAGCCAATGATAATCGCATTCGAAGCGGATGCGAGCATAACGTCGGATTCATTAATAGCCCCTACGGCAGAGTGAACAATAACGATACGAACTTCCGAATTCTTAATAGCTTCCAAAGACTGACGCAATGCTTCCACCGAACCTTGTACGTCTGCTTTAATAATAATATTTAAGTCTTTTAATTCGCCCTGTTGAATTTGGTTAAAAATATCATCCAAAGTAACTTTATGGCTGGTACCCATTTCGGCCAAGCGCTGTTTTTCAACACGTTTTTCGGCGATTGCACGAGCTTCGTTATCATCAACGGCGTTCATGATTTCACCAGCCTGTGGAACATCGGATAAGCCGAGTACTTCCACCGGCATGGACGGACGGGCTACTTTTACTTTTTCACCGCGTTCATTTGTCATGGCACGAACTTTACCGTAGGCTACACCGGCAATGATATTATCGCCGACACGAAGGCTGCCTTTTTGTACCAATACGGTACATACAGGACCGCGACCTTTATCGAGTTTGGCTTCGATAACAACGCCTTGAGCATTACGGTTAGGGTTAGCTTTTAATTCCATAACTTCCGCTACAAGCAAGATATTTTCGAGCAAGTCATCAATACCTTGGCGCTGTTTGGCGGATACAGGAACCATAATTACATCGCCGCCCCATTCTTCAGGCAATAAGCCGTGTTCCGCCAACTGCTGTTTAACATGGTCAGGGTTGGCACCCGGTTTATCCATCTTGTTGATGGCAACGATAATAGGTACATTAGCAGATTTCGCATGGTTAATCGCTTCGATTGTCTGCGGCATTACACCGTCATCGGCAGCAACTACCAATACGGCAATATCCGTAGACTGCGCACCGCGCAAACGCATAGCTGTAAACGCTTCATGGCCCGGTGTATCCAAGAATGTAATCTTGTTGCCTTTATAACGAACCATGTACGCACCGATATGTTGCGTAATACCGCCTGCTTCGGATGCCGTTACATTAGTCTGACGAATTACGTCCAACAAGGAAGTTTTACCATGGTCAACGTGACCCATAATAGTAACAACCGGTGGACGAGGCTGTAAGCTTTCCGGCGAATCTTCGATTTCTACGATTTCTGTAGGATCTTCTTCAGGAGCTGCTTCGGAAACAGTAACACCGAACTCTTCCGCCACGATAGCCGCCGTTTCAAAGTCGATTTCCTGGTTAATGGTAGCCATAACTCCTAAAAGCATTAATTTTTTGATGATTTCACTCACTTCACGGCCCATAGCCTCAGCCAATTCTTTAACCGTTAAAGTCTGGCCGATTTCAATATGAGTAGCAATCATAGCTTCTGCTTTACGTTTCTCTTCTTCTTTATGCTGGCGATTCTGTTCATTACGCTGTTTTACGCGATTTTTGCTCTTCGCCAAGGATGTGGACAATAAAGACTGCGGACGGTTGCCGCCACGGTTTTTCTTGTCCTTCTTGTTGCGACGGTCATTATTGTTATTATCGCGGCCACCGTCACGATTGTTGCGACCTTCTTTACTGTTGTTGCGATTGTCACGGTTATCGCGATTATTTTTACGATCATTGTGATCGTTGCGGTTACGATCTTGATGTTCATTACGCGGAGCGCCTTCGTTTTTCTTTTCGCCATGACGGTTATTGCGGTCGTTACGGTCTTGACCCTTATTGTCTTGACGACGATTGTCCTGATTGCGGTTATCTTGACGCTGTTCCGGACGATTACCGTGTTTCTGATTATTTTGGTTACGGGAATCCTGTTTACCGTCATTATTCTTGTGACCGCTATTGCCTCGGTTGGCATTTTGTTTCTGACCGGAATTTTCGCTTTTAACGGCTTCCTGTTTATGAGCCGATTTATGTCCGTCAGATTTTTTTACTTCACCTTTAGGGGCTTCGTTTTTATGAGCGTCTGCTTTCTTAGGTTCCGCATTTTTATGATTTTCTTTAGAAGCCGGTTTAGTTGCTTTAACAGCCGTCTCTGCAGCCTTAGGAGCCTGGGTACCATGTCCTTTGAAATGTTTAGTTACCAATTCAATACCCGCATCATCCAAACCGCTGGCCGGTGTTTTTGATTCATAGCCGTTACGACTCAGAAAATCAATAATTTGCTTATTCTCTACATTTAGTTCTTTACTTAAATCACGTATTCTTTTTTTTGACATCTGCATGCCCCCTCAAATCAATTATCTATTTCTTTGAGCATTGCCTTCGCAAATCCCTCATCGTTGACGAGGACAATCGCTCTTTGTTCTTTGCCGATGGCATGACCCAGTTCCGCTTTTGTCAAAACACTTCTTAGCGGAACTTCATATTGCTGAGTTAACCATATATATTTCTCCGCATTATTCTTAGCACAATCAGTTGCC
This sequence comes from Veillonella seminalis, assembly GCF_003992065.1. GTDB lineage: Bacteria > Bacillota > Negativicutes > Veillonellales > Veillonellaceae > Veillonella_A > Veillonella_A seminalis. The sequence goes on along the minus strand of NZ_RQUZ01000005.1, from coordinate 39,394 downwards.
AGCAAGGCTAAGGGAATTGTACCACGTTTAATTGCTTTCTCAGCCACAAAATCGCCAGATAACAGCTTACCGGCCCGCTGCGCCATGCCTAATAAATTCTTAAATTTAGTTTCGTTCATTTGCTTATTCAGCCTCATTAAGTCCTAACTCAGCCTTTAAATTTTCATAAATATCAGCTGATACGGCTCGTTTCAAGGAGCGCTCCAAGCGCTTCGCTTTATAAGCGGTTTCAAAGCATTCTGCTTTCGGTTCGATATAAGCACCACGGCCGGCTGCTTTGCCGGTTCGGTCTATAGCAATCGTACCTTCCGGTGAGGCTACAATGCGTAGCATCTCTTTCTTATTACACAACTCGCCACAACCTACACAGATACGCATAGGAGGTGTTTTTTTCTTCATTACGCTTCACCGTCACCTTCAAGCAATTCATCAGCAACCGCTTCCGGTTCTACTTCATCTGCTTGTGTTTCACTCTTAATATCGATTTTCCAGTTTGTCAATTTAGCTGCTAAACGAGCATTCTGGCCGGCTTTGCCGATTGCCAAGGACAATTGGTAATCCGGTACAATAACGCGGGATGTTTTTTCTTCTTCATTCACATCAACGGAGACAACCTTCGCCGGACTCAAGGAGTTGGCAATATATACAGCCGGATCTTCATCCCATTTTACGATATCGATTTTTTCATCATTCAATTCATCAACAATATTTTGAACGCGTTGCCCCTTAGGACCTACACAAGCACCTACCGCATCAATCGTTTCATCACGAGATACGACGGCGATTTTAGAACGCATGCCCGGTTCGCGAGCTACGGATTTTAATTCAATAACACCTTCATAAATTTCAGGTACTTCCAATTCGAAGAGGCGTTTCAACAGGCCCGGATGGGTGCGGCTAATCATAATCTGAGGCCCTTTGGTCGTCTTTTTAACTTCTACGATATAGCATTTAATGCGATCGCCCGCTTTATAGGATTCAGTCGGAATCTGTTCAGCCGGCGGTAAAATTGCTTCTGTTTTACCGAGATCCACAAATACATTACGGCCTTCTACACGCTGTACGAGACCGGTAATAATATCGCCTTCACGGCTGAAATATTCTTCGTACACAATGCTGCGTTCCGCTTCTTTAAGACGTTGAATCAACATTTGCTTAGCCGTATGAGCGGCACTGCGACCAAAGTTCTTAGGCGTTACATCAACTTCTACAATATCGCCCACTTCAAAACGCATATCACGTTGTTGTGCTTCAGCGAGAGAAATCTCTTTCTCTGCATCCTCAACTTCATCAACTACGGTTTTCTTCGCAAAAACCTTATATTCACCGTTCTCACGGTTTAATTCTACATAGGCGTCCTGATTGGAACCCGGCTCTTTACGGTAAGCCTGCAGCAATGATGCCTCCAAGGACTCAAACACCACTTCCGGCGATACACCCTTCTGCTTTGTTAACACCATAACTGCCTGTACTAATTCTTGACTCACTTATTATTCCTCCAATATTTTTCTGTTTTATTTTTATTTTTTAAAATTCAAAATGCAAACGAATCTGAGCAATAGCGCTCCGTTCCAACACAAGCGGTGTTTCATCCACTTGAATGGTAATCGTCGTGTCGGTAAACTCGCCCAATGCACCGGTAAATTGTTTTTTACCGTCTACCGGTTTAAACAACTGTACATCAACATCGGCGCCTTGATAGCGAACAAAGTCTTTATCTTTTTTCAAAACACGATCCAGTCCCGGCGAAGAAACTTCCAATAAATAATTTTCTTTAATAGGATCTTCAGCATCCAACACTTCGCTCAGCTTCTCGCTGACAATCTGACAATCATCAAGATCGACTCCGCCCGGCTTATCCAGGTATACACGCAAATACCAATCACGTTCGCGCACATACTCCACATCCACCAGTTCCATCTCTGTCCCCTCTAAAATACCTTCTACCACTGAGGACACAAATTCTTCCACGGCTTCTCTTTTCATGGTTATCGCCTCCTTCATTTTGATGTAACACTTGTAATATTACGAGCACCGTATCCGCCAAGCCCCTGCCTGTTTTTTTACGCTTGCATAGTGTTTTACTATAAAGTAAAGAGTGAGCCAAGGCCCACTCTTTTAAAAAAGCTTATTTCGAATCACATATATTATATCATGAACACTGGCAAAACACAAATACTATAAACGATTTTGCAGGTCCTCAAGCACTCTTGTCAATTCAGTTTCGAGCTTACTTTCCAATTCCCGAAGATCCTTAGCATCGAGGTCATGGTTTATCTCCGGATAGTTATGACGACGAAGTTCTACGAAAAACTCATTACGAAGTACATTGTAGAAAAGCAACAGCCCCGATGTATCGTCCATCAACCGATATTCCGCAATAATGTAAGATCCGTTAATCATGCAAACCGCATTACTCGGCGTTATATCACGCACAAAGTTTCCGATTTTTGCCGGTAAAAATTCTTCATACGACCAATCAACCAAACCTTTTTCTTTGTACGCATAAGAAAACATATTATGTGCTTCAATTAAACGGTCTGTCAGGCCTTTCACAGCTCTATCTTTAAGAATTGATTCAAACTCTTCCCATGAATTACGGATAAAGTTAATATCCGTAAACGAAAAAAGCGGCATAACTACATGTACGGTATAGTCATTAACTTCTTCATCATATAAAGCTTCCCAGCGCCACCCCAATTCATTTTCATAATGAAAAAAGCGATAATACAAACCATCGGCGGTGGTATCAATCACAAGCTTAAAGTCACCCAGTGTAGCCGGTAGCCATGAAAAATCATAGGTACGTTCTTTACATTCTGCAATTACATCTGCCATCTGAATTATCCTTTCTCTATTCCCTATACAGGTTATATCTGTATCTTACACCGTTATCAGCGATTGTTATCATTATTCGCTTGCAATCATTACAGAACAATATCAATCTCAACGCTATTGTTGTGCGGCATCCCCGGCATACAGCGATTCATATTTTTCTTGATTTTTTAAAACAGCCGTCACATATTCACGAGTCTCGGCAAACGGGATATCTTCAATATTGTCGAAATCATCGCCCCAACCGTATTGCGTCATCCATTCTTCCACATGACCGCGTCCCGCATTATAAGCGGCTAAGGCCAACACTTTATTACCCTTAAATTCATTCAATAAATACGCCAAATACCAGGTACCCAATTTAATATTTGTGTCCGGTTCTTTTATATCATTATCGGTCAGCTTAGGCTCATTCATTTGTTCCGCAATCCAATGCGCCGTTTCCGGCATGAGTTGCATCAGCCCCAAAGCTCCCGGCGCCGATTCCGCATGTTCATTGAATTTGCTTTCCGCCAAAATAACACCGGCTACCAAGGAGTAAGGCACTTTATTTGCTTGAGCCGCTGCGTATACGGTAGCGCTATGTTCTAAAGGATACGCATAGGTACGGGCTAAGTACGGTTCACCTACGGCAAAATAATACCACCCCAAAATAATCATACACCATGCTAAGAATGTAGATCCCTTCATACATCCTCCTTAGTAAATACATGTCCCTTTGCCTGCCAAAGATGATTTAACTGCGTCTCCAAATCAGCCAAAGTTCCATTATTATCAATCACAACCTGACTGTGCTTCCGCTTCTCTGTCAACGGCATTTGACTGGCAATACGGGCTTTCGCTTCTTCCACGGTATAGCCGTTACGTTCACACAAACGGATCGTCTGCACCGATTCTTCAATAGCGACCAGCCACACTTCGTCCATTTCCTTATGCCAACCGGTTTCAATCAGCAAAGGAATATCATAAATAACCGCCTTATAGCCTTCATCGGCAAAATTATGAGCCAATTCATCAATACGCTGTTTAATGTAACTGTGTAGAATCTCATTCGTCCGTTTACGTTTGGCTTCATCGTTAAAAATTATACTGCCTAATTTAGGACGATCAAGTATTCCTTCCTGCGTAATAATTTCATCGCCGAATTCAGCAGCCAAAGCCGCCAGACCCGGTGTCCCCGGCTCTACAACTTCACGGGCTACTATATCCGCATCAATAATGGGTGCTCCTTTATCCCGAAGCCAATTGGACACTGTGCTTTTACCGGACGCAATCCCCCCGGTTAAACCAATCTTATACATCGTTACTCCCGATAATATGAAATAAAACTCTCAATGTAAATTAAAGTTAAGTTAAGTATACTTAACGCTAATGTTCATAAAAGAATTCAGTCGACTGGACGTCAATCTGAAAAAAATAAGTCAGTGTTACAAATCTTAATGTTGGCAATGACCGCAAAACACGGTATGTCTGCCTCGCAAGGTCATATCCTGCAATGTCTGTTTACAGCGAACACAGGGTTTACCGCCACGACCGTATACCAATAAATGGTCTTGGTTCTGCCCTTTGCCGCCGGCTCCGTTTTTATAATCACGGAAACTCGTGCCACCATTGGCCAAACTTTCACGCAATACTTTACGCAGCGTACGGTGTAAGGCTTTCGTCTCTGCTTCAGTCAATGAATCAGCCGGTCTCGTTGGCATAATATGAGCCAAAAACAAAGCTTCATCGGCGTAAATATTGCCGATACCCGCCACATATTTCTGACTTAATAAAAACGGTTTTATGGGCATGCCGCTCCGGCGTGTCAACTCATATAGTTTACCACTTGTAAACGCATGACTCAACGGTTCTACCCCCATATTAAGATATGCTTTTAAATCAATAGCCTTGGGCGATTCAAAAACATATAAAGCACCAAGAGTACGAACATCACCGTATGACAGCATGGTACCGTCCGTAAAATGGAACAGAATACGGTCAAAGCGCTCTACTTCATCGCTTGCCCGATAAATTAATCGCCCTGTCAGCTTCAAATGAATAATCAGCTGTAATGTTGAATTTTGCCAGGTAATGATTAAATACTTACCGCGCCGCTTTACTGCTTCGATAGTCTGTCCGGTAATCAGCGTTTCCGCCACATCTGCCGGACAATTACGCCACATACGCGGCAATAAAGAGTCAACCGAAGCAACAGTTTTGCCGGCCGCCTGTTCATGGATATATTCTTTTATCAATTCCACTTCCGGTAATTCCGGCATGCATGTCACCTCTTAACTTCTATACTATATAAACGTTTAAGCACATGATTTGGCTCCGATTTTGTTAGAATTGGCTATTATTTTACATCAGCCCAATTCGTAGCACTATGTACATCAACAATAAGCGGTACCTTTAATTCTACGACACTGTCCATAATATCTGCCAACAATTTCATAACCGAAGCTTCTTCTTCTTTGACAACTTCCAACACCAATTCGTCATGCACCTGCAATAAGAGGCGTGACTTAAAGCCGTCTGCTTCCAAGCGCTGTTCTACCTGATTCATGGCTAATTTGATAATATCCGCCGCACTGCCCTGAATCGGTGTATTCATAGCCGTACGTTCCGCAAAAGAACGACGATTAAAATTGCGACTGTTAATATCCGGCAACGAACGAACACGACCGAACATAGTGCGAACCATACCGGTTTCGTGAGCTTCCGCCACCATATTATCCATATATTCTTTAACTTTAGGATAACGATGGAAATATAATTCAATATAATCTTTTGCTTCGCCCCGTGTAATGCCTAAATCACGGGATAAGCCGAAATCACTGATGCCGTAAATGATGCCGAAGTTAACGGCTTTAGCATGAGAACGTTCAGTTGGCGTAACATCTTCAATAGATTTACCGAGCACTTCAGCGGCCGTAAAGCGGTGAATATCTTCGCCGTCCATAAAGGCTTTAATAAGAGCCGGGTCTTCCGATAAGTGAGCCAAAATACGAAGTTCAATTTGCGAATAGTCGGCACTCACCAAAGTGTCATACCCTTCACCCGGTAGGAATAAAGCCCTGATCTCACGACCTTTTTCGGTGCGAACCGGAATATTCTGAAGGTTCGGATCGGAACTGCTGAGTCGGCCCGTTGCCGTTACCATTTGATTGAACGTACTGTGAATACGATCTGTTTTTCCATCAATTAACGGTTTTAATCCTTCCAAATATGTGGAAATCAATTTTACTACCGTGCGATATTTCAAAATGAGTTCAATAATCGGATGATCGTTACGAAGCATATCCAATACTTCCGCATTAGTCGAATAACCTGTTTTCGTTTTTTTCAAAACAGGTAAATTTAATTTTTCAAAGAGAATAACGCCTAACTGTTTCGGCGAGTTGATATTAAACTCTTCACCGGCTGCTTCATAAATGGCATCGCGCAATTCATCAGCTTCAGCCCGGAAGCGAGTCTGTGTTTTTTCTAAAGCCGCTTTATCAATATAAATACCGTTCTTTTCCATAACCAGCAAGGTATGAACAAGCGGCAATTCAATCGTTTTATACAAATCCCAAAGGCCGTTGTCCTTGAGTACCTCTTGAGCCGTCGCTTGCATAGTAATCAAGGCTTGAGCCGTAGTGGCAAATTCATGAGCATCACCGGTTGCCGGTACCGACGGGGCGCTAAAGCGTTCACTTAAATAAGATATACCGTAATTTGTACGGGTAGGATCAGCCAAATACGCCATCAAAGTTAAATCCCAAATTCTAGGTTCCCCGTTAGCCGTAAATAATGGCATATCACCCGGTTTGTCCCGGCCGGTAACTTCCAATAAAAGCTTACTGTCTTCTGTAGCAATCGTCGCAGCTTCATTCAGCATTGACGGCAATAATTCATCAACATTAGCATGACCGCCATCCAAGCGAACCACAGTTTCACCGTTAGCTACAAACAACTCATCAATAGTACGGAACGGATGAGCTCCACCGGCTCTTACAACGATACCTAAATCTTTATTTTTATAGAAAGCAGGTGTAACAGCTTCTACACCGGCTATTTCTAATTTAGCTGCTGTCGGTGACTCGGCAAAATCGGCAAATAATGAATCACTGTCCACCGGTGTCGGTGCCGTAATCCCCATAGCCTTAATGAGTCGCGGCGTTACACTGTGAAAGCCTAAACGATCAAAAAGCGGCACAATTTCCGTTTCATGAGCCGATGTTACAAAATCCGTTGCTTTATAATCTAAGTCCATATCGGTTTTAATGGTTGCCAATGTGCGTGACAAAAAGGCCAAGTCTTTATTATCGACCAATTTTTCTTTTAATTTACCTTTAATGGAGTCAATATTATCGTATACACCTTCCAAAGTTCCGTATTCATTAAGTAACTTGAGCGCCGTTTTTTCACCAACGCCCGGTACGCCCGGAATATTATCCGAGCTATCACCCATGAGGGCCTTCATATCAATAACCTGTTCAGGGCCGTAACCGTATTCGTCCGCCATATTGTCCGGGCGGACTTCAAGCATATCACTGATACCTTTTTTCGTTAAATACACTGTACTGTGTTCATCAACGAGCTGTAAGCTGTCTCGATCACCGGTAATGATATAAACGGCCGTATCTTTGTTGCCCAGTTTTTTACTTAAAGAGCCGATAATATCGTCCCCTTCGTAACCTTCTTCTTCGATTACGGTAATACCGAGAGCCTCCAACACTTCGCGAATAAGACCGAACTGAGGGCGTAAATCATCCGGTGCATTCGGGCGATTACCTTTATAATCGGCATACAATTCAGTACGGAATGTTTCTTTACCTTTATCAAAAGCAACTGCCACATAATCAGGCTGAAGATCATTATATAATTTAACAAGCATCGTCAAAAAACCGTACACTGCATTAGTGGGCACACCAAGGGCATTGCTGAGCGGCGGTAACGCAAAAAAAGCACGGTACAACAAACTGCTGCCATCTATGATCATTAACTTTTTCATAAAACACCTCTTTACCATCCATTACGAATTTCATATTTTATGCTATAATATATAGCCTAAACTACTGTTTAATATGTCTGAACCTATTATATCATAAATATAAGTCAAAACTAATCTTTATAAGGTATTGCACAACAATACGCACTATGCTATAATTATTCAGGTATATTATTGTAATCATAAGGAGGTGACTCAATTGCCAAATATCAAATCCAGTATTAGAAGCGTAAAAACGGACGCTGAACGTCGTGCGAAAAACTCCGCTGTGAAATCTCAAATTCGTACAGCTACACGCAAAACGGTTGAAGCTGTAGAAGCAGGCGCAGTAGAAGATGCTAAAAAAGCACTTGTTCAAGCTACTAGCGTAATTGATAAAGCGGCCTCCAAAGGCGTTCTTCATAAAAACACAGCAGCCCGCAAGAAATCTAACTTAACGGCTAAAGTAAACGCCCTTTAATCTAAGGCTTAAAAGCGTTGTAACCTAGTTACGGCGCTTTTTTTATGTCTAAAAACTCTCCTCCCCCTCATTAGAAACGAAGCGCCACACTCTTTAGCAGAGAAAAACTATCTCAAAGAGTAAAGCTGCAACCGTAGTTTATACTAGCGTTATAAAGTCAAAAAAATTCTCCCCAATCGTAGGGTCTTTTTGCGAATGCAAAACCAAGCCTGCGATGGGGAGAAATTTTTTTACTTTTGAGATAGTTTTAACAGCTTATATTTGAAATAGTCTTCGCCTATAGAGTGGGCTCTTCGTTTCTATTTAAGATCTCCATGCATGATAGTGCGGAATAAATTCAATGCTACGGCCACCGGCTTTCCTTCATCCAAAGCAGTCGTAGCCTGACCGATTGCGCGACGAAAGGTTTCGTAGGTTTCTTCCGTGCCGGATTTTTCTATCGCATCGATATCCATTTCCATGATGTATTTAAATAAGGCATGGATTTCATCACTGCCCATCCCTTGTTCCTGCGCCACGGCAGTCTGTCTTTTAGCCCAATAATAACGGGCTTTTTCAACCGGATCCGTTGGAACCGGACGTTTTGCATGTGTACAACTCATTATCTATTCTCCTTTAATATTTCTAAGAAACTTGTGCCTACATCGCCTTTAAAGCCGAAATTATCCAGTATAGTTTGCCCCACATCGGCAAAAGTATCACGATTGCCCAAAGCTACCGACTTATTTAAGCCTTGCCAATACCCCAATAACGGTACGAGTTCCCGAGTATGATCCGTACCTGTCCAAGTCGGATCGTTACCATGGTCTGCCGTAATTAGCAATAAATCATCATTGGTCAATAAATCCAAGAAACCGCCAAGCTGATAGTCGAAATCTTCCAAAGCACGTTTATAACCCGGCACATTACGGCGATGACCGTACATACTGTCAAATTCAACAAGGTTAATCATCATGAGTCCTTCTTTAAAGGTGCCTCCCATAAGCCTTGCTGCCTCGTTCATACCGTGACTGTTCGACTTAGTCGGATAGGATTCACTGATACCGACACGAGCATAAATATCACCGATTTTACCCACACCGATAGTTTGCAAATTATGTTGCTGTAAAATTTCCCAATACAAAGTTTTTTCAGGCATACGACTGTAATCATGGCGATTGGCTGTCCGTTTAAAATGCCCTAATTCGCCCACAAAAGGTCGGGCAATGATGCGGCCTACATAATAATCGCCGATACAGACTTTTTCACGGGTAATCTTACAAATACGATATAATTCTTCAAGCGGAATCACATCTTCGTGGGCGGCAATCTGGAATACGGAATCAGCCGAAGTATATACAATCGGTTTACCCGTTTTCATATGTTCTTCGCCCAAACGTTCAATAATTTCCGTACCGGATGCCACTTCATTACCTAAATAACCATAGCCTGTTTCACGGGTAAAGGCATCCATCACTTCTTTTGGAAAACCGTCATAAAATGTGGGAAACGGCACATCTACAGGATGACCGAGAAGCTCCCAATGACCGCTCGTAGTATCTTTACCCCGGCTGATTTCATGGAGACGCCCATATAAGCCGGTTACCGGTTCGTCATCCCCTTTAATATCCGCAATATTGGCAAGCCCCAACCGTTTTAAATTAGGACAACGCAAAGTTCCGCCGGCCGATTCAATATGTCCGACTGTATTAGCGCCTTCATCGCCAAAGGCAGCCGCATCTGTCGCATGACCGATACCTACACTGTCCATGACTAATAATATAACTCGTTTAAACATAATACGCCTCTATTCTCTCAATTGAGATTGAAACAGAACTCCTATTTCAAATACGGCATTGCCAATGCCAATGCTGCCAATGTTTTGGCATCTTTGATTTCTTCCTTACGGATAGCGTCCATCAACTCTTCAAAGGTATAGTATTCGAGTTCCACATATTCATCATCATCCCAGTTGGTTTCACCTTTGCTGAGACCTTTAGCTACATAAAGATGAATCAATTCATTACAGAAACCGGGACTTGTAGCAATGGTCCCCAAAGGAATCCATTCCGATGCTTTATAGCCTGTTTCTTCTTCCAATTCGCGTTTGGCACAGTGCAAAGGATCTTCGGCACCATCCAATTTACCGGCCGGAATTTCCAATAAACCGCGGTCTAAAGCGTAGCGAAACTGACGTTCCATAACGATACATCCTTTATCGTCGATAACTACAATCGCACTCGCACCGGGATGGTGCACGACTTCACGCCAGGCTTCCTTGCCGTTTACATCGGCTACGTCAAAAGTTACTTTAATCAAGCGACCATCAAATTTCATTTCCGATGATACTTGTTTTTCTCTGTGCAAACTCATATGTCTTCTCCTATCTGATTGACTTTTTCATTGAAATACATTCTCTATTTATTGTATCACACTACACCTAAAGGTAAAGCGTGAACAAAAAACTCCATGACAACTGCACTCAACAAACTTTGAGTGCAGCGTCATGGAGTTTTTAATTACCTAATTATTACCGGTACTGCCGATACCGCCGGTACGAATACCGGTTGCATCGTCATCAGTGGCGATTAAATATTTAGAGAAAATGCCCTGTGCCACACGTTCACCCTTTTCAAGCTGAACTTCTTCTTTGCCCATATTAATGAGCGCAATCAGAATATGACCTTCATTTTCTTCATTATTATAATAATCACTGTCAATAATGCCGGTACTATTCACGAGCATAAGGTGCCGTTTAATAGCCATGCTGGAACGAATATGAATTGCCAAATATTCATCGTAATTCATAAACGCTTTGAGGCCTGTAGCCACCAACTTCATTTCGCCGGGCGCAATTGTTACGGCTTCCGCACATTCAATATCGTAGCCCGCGCTTTCCGTTGTTTTCCGTCTTGGTAAAGCTATATCTTTATCTTCAAACTGTGATACAACTTCAAATCCACGTATATCCATCTAACGACTCCTCTTTCAAGTGATAGTTATTTCAAGCAATCTTTGCGGGACAAGTTGATACGGCCTTGTTTATCAATTTCGATAACTTTAACCATAATTTCGTCGCCCACATTAACAACATCTTCAACATTTTCAACACGTTCTTTAGCTAATTTGGAAATATGTACCAAACCTTCTTTACCCGGTAATACTTCAACAAAAGCGCCAAAGTTCATGAGACGGGTTACTTTACCGAGGTAAACTTCGCCCACTTCAACTTCTTTAGTTAAGTTGGTAATAATTTCAATCGCTTTATTGGCCGCAGCTTCTTCTACAGCAGCGATAAAGATAGTACCATCATCTTCAATATCGATTTTAGCACCGGTTTCTTCAATGATACCGCGAATTACTTTACCGCCTTGACCGATTACGTCACGAATCTTGTCAGGGTCGATGTTCATGGTAATGATGCGCGGAGCCCATGGGGACATGTTGTCGCGTGGAGCATCAATAACGGCAAGCATTTTGCCCATAATGTGCATACGGCCTTTATGAGCCTGTTCCAACGCCTCTTTTAAGATTTCACGGGATAAACCGGAAATTTTAATATCCATCTGAATAGCGGTAACACCTTTAGCAGTACCGGCTACTTTGAAGTCCATATCGCCCAAAGCATCTTCCATGCCTTGAATATCAGTTAAAATCGTGTAATGTTCACCTTGAGTTACAAGACCCATAGCGATACCGGCTACCGGTGCTTTAATAGGCACACCGGCGTCCATTAAGGACAAGGTACTGCCGCAAACACTGGCCATGGAGCTGGAACCGTTGGATTCCAATACTTCGGATACCAAACGCATAGCATATGGGAATTCTTCTTCACTTGGTAAAACGGCTAATAAAGCGCGTTCAGCCAAAGCACCGTGACCGATTTCACGACGTCCCGGACCGCGGGAGGAACGAGCTTCCCCTACGGAGTAGGATGGGAAATTGTAGTGGTGAATATAACGTTTTTCAGTTTCAATACCGATACCGTCGATAGTCTGTTTTTCAGACAATGGAGCTAATGTACAGATATTGAGCACCTGAGTTTGACCACGAGTGAATAAACCGGAACCGTGAGTGCGCGGTAATACGCCTACACGTACGCTGATTGGACGAACTTCATCCAACTGACGGCCGTCCGGACGAATTTTTTCAACAGTAATCATATGACGAACGATTTCTTTCGTCATTTTTTCGAGCGCCATATTTACATCATCCATGTTATCAGGATAGATTTCTTCAAAATGAACGCGTGTATCGGCATATACTTCATCCTGCTGAGCATCGCGTTGTTGTTTATCGGCACAACGTACAGCTTTGTCGAGTGCATCATGAGCATATTCTTTAACAGCTGCCAAAACGTCTTCATCCAAAGTATGAGTTGGCAATACACGCTTTTCTTTGCCGGCTACGGCTACCATTTCTTCTTGGAAAGAAACAATGCGTTTAATTTCTTCGTGAGCCGTCATAATAGCATCCAAAAGTACATCTTCCGCTACTTCTTGAGCGCCGCCTTCTACCATCAAGATAGCATCTTTGGTGCCGGCTACCACAACATTTAAATCAGTAGCTTCAAGCTGAGCTACCGTCGGGTTAATTACAAAAGAACCGTTTACACGGCCGATACGCACACCGGCGATAGGACCTGCCCAAGGAATATCAGACAAAGCTAATGCTGCGGACGCACCAATCATACCGCAAATTTCAGGTGCATTATCCTGATCTACGGACAATACGGTAGCACAAACATGTACTTCATTACGGCAACCTTTGTCGAACAACGGACGAATCGGACGGTCAATCAAACGGCTGTGCAAAATAGCTGTTTCCGGCGGACGACCTTCACGTTTTACGAAGCCACCCGGAATACGGCCTACTGCATACATTTTTTCTTCATAATCTACGGTCAATGGGAAGAAGTCAATATCTTTGGCTTCTTTGGATGCCGTAGCCGTTACCAATACAACCGTATCACCATAACGTACTAAGGCAGCACCGCCTGCTTGTTTTGCCAATTCCCCTGTTTCAATAGTTAGGGTACGACCGGCAAGGTCCATTTGGAATTGTTCCATTCCGATTCCTCCTCTGAGTTACTCTTCTACAATTTTTACATTCTCTCTTATTGTAAAGGATTATCTCATAAAATAAAAGTCTTTTATTAGTTATTATATAAAAAAAGCGGCCAAGGCCGCTTTTTAAGTTACGCAAATTGACGCGCGAAACGAAATTATTTACGTAAGTTTAATTTTTCAAGAATTGCACGGTAACGTTCAATATCTTTACGACGAAGGTAGTCAAGCATGTTACGGCGTTGACCAACCAATTTCAAAAGACCACGACGGGAGTGATGATCCTTTTTGTGTTCTTTCAAATGTTCAGTAAGGTATACGATACGGTTAGTTAAAATCGCGATTTGAACTTCCGGAGATCCGGTGTCGCCTTCATGAACAGCAAATTCTTTGATAATAGCTTGTTTAGCTTCTGTAGTTAACATTATTATGTCCTCCTATACTACGAAAAAATCTCGTCAAGCCAAAGTAAACGTTGGAGATTCGAATACTTCGCTTGCGTTAACAGTGCGTATATCACTTTAATGAGTATACTATAAGCACCTGCAATTGTAAAGGGGGATTTACAAAAATCCCCCTTCTATCCTTGCTTATTAAATTGTCTTACGACCCCAACATCATGCGGTCGCTGACAGCATCACCGGCTACTTCAAAGCGTTCCAATAAATCTTGAACCGTTAATTTCTTCTTTTCTTCACCGCGTACATCAAAAATAATTTGACCGTTATTCATCATAATCAAACGATTGCCGAAACGCAATGCGTCACGCATATTATGGGTAATCATGAGCGTTGTCAAATTATGCTCTTTAACGAGTTTATCCGTCAAATTTAACACGTTTTCAGCCGTCTTAGGATCAAGTGCCGCCGTATGTTCATCGAGCAGTAAAAGCTCAGGGCGAAGCATGGTCGCCATTAAAAGTGTAATGGACTGACGTTGACCGCCGCTCAATAAGCCCATACGAGCCGTTAAGCGATCTTCAAGGCCCAAACCTAAAAGCGATAAACGTTCACGGAATAATTCCCGTTCTTTCGGCACGAACGCCCATTTAAGACCCATGCGCTTACCGCGGCGCAAGGCTAAGAGCAAGTTTTCTTCAATCTGCATATTCCCCGCCGTGCCAAGCATCGGATCTTGGAACACGCGGCCGATGAAAGCAGCCCGTTTATATTCCGGCATTTTCGTAATATCCGTATCATTAATGTGAATCGAACCGGAGTCGATAGGAAAAACACCGGCAATGGAATTCAATAAGGTACTTTTACCGGCCCCATTGCCGCCGATAACGGTAGCAAAATCACCGGATTCCAAGCGCAAATCAACGCCGTGAAGAGCTACTTTTTCATTGACTGTACCTTTAAAGAATGTTTTTACAATCTGTTTCACTTCTAACATAGGTAAGCCCTCCTTAGCGACTCTGCCATTTAGCCTTCAATGTCGGCAAGGACAAGGCGATGGCAACCAATACGGCCGTAAATAATTTCAAATCATTTGGCGGCATACCTAAGTATAATACGACGGCAATTACGATACGGTACACAACCGAACCGAGCACAACAGCCGTTAAATTTTGTACGAATGAACGGGTACCGAAGAGAACTTCACCAATAATAACCGACGCCAAACCGATAACGATGGTACCTACGCCCATGCCCACATCGGCATAACCGTTCCCCTGCGCTACGAGTGCCCCCGCAACTGCTACAAAAGCGTTAGATAAAAGTAAACCGAGTACAATCATGGTATCCGTATTGACGCCCTGCGCACGAATCATTTGCGGATTCACGCCGGTCGCACGAATGGCGGCCCCAATTTCCGTTCCGAAGAACCAGAATAAGAAAACACAAGCCAAAACGGCAACTACAAGGCCCACAATAGCCAAAGCCCAGGTGGCTGAAATATTCATTGTTTCCAGGTACGTATATACCGTGTTCATGCGCAATAAAGAAACATTCGCTTTCCCCATAACATGAAGATTCACCGAATATAAAGCAATCATGGTTAAAATACCGGCTAATAAAGCAGGAATTTTTAACTTAGTATGTACCCAACCGGTAACCACACCGGCGAGCATGCCGCCCACGGCAGCCGCTAAGATTGATACAATCGGATTCACGCCGGCTACAATCAGCGTAACGGAAATGGCGGCTCCCAAAGGGAAACTACCTTCAACGGTCAAATCGGCAATATCCAACACGCGGAACGTAATAAATACGCCGATGGCCAATAGGGACCATAAGAGGCCTTGGCCCAAAGTAGAAATAATCAGGTTTTCCATGTGTTCCTCCATCAATAAAAAGAAAAAGGCCGAAGCCCTTTTCTTTTGTGTATTAGGTTATTTACCGGCTTCTTGCAAAACATCGGCCGGAATTGTAATGCCTAAACGATTGGCAACGTCTTGGTTGACAACCAATTTAAATTCTTTTTGACTTTCAATCGGCATATCGCTGATTTTAGCTTCACCGGAAAGGATTTTAGCACCCATTACACCGGTTTGGAAGCCCAATTGGTAGTAATCAACGGAGTAAGTAGCTAAACCACCCATTTTTACTACATTGTCTTCGCCCGGGAATACCGGAATTTTAGCGGCATCGGTAATCTTAACCAAATTAGGCATAGCCGATACAACTACATTATCGGTTGGCAGGTAAATTGCCTGAACACCTTGCGTTACCAAGTTCTGAGCTACCTGCTGAATGTCATTCACATTTTGAACCGTCATTTCCACAACTTCAAGGCCTTTTTCCTTAGCATGTGCTTTCATGCGCGCTGCCTGCAATTGGGAATTAACTTCGCTGGCACTGTAAATAAGGCCGATTTTCTTGGCATTCGGTAAAATACGAGTGATTAAGTCCACTTGTTTTTCTACCGGATTCATATCGGTTGTACCGCTCACATTTGTGCCCGGCTTTTCATTACTTTGTACCAATTTAGCCTGTACATAATCTGTAATAGCTGTGCCTAAAATCGGAATATCTTTGGTTGCATTCGCCATAGCCTGAGCAGCCGGCGTTGCGATAGCCAATACCAAATCATCTCTATCTGCTACAAAACGCTGGGCAATACTGTTCAAATTCGACTGATCCGCCTGCGCATTCTGCTGATCGATTTTTACATTATCTTTAAACCCTTTGGACGCCAAACCGTCAACAAAACCTTTGTTGGCCGCATCAAGCGCCGGATGTTCAACAAGTTGAATCACCCCTACTTTGTACGTCTTATTCGCACCGCTACCATTACTACTGTCACTGCCGCAGCCGGCCAATAAACCTACAGCCATCAAAGCTGCTGCCGCTGCCACTACTACACGTTTCTTCCACATGATTAAATGCTCCCTTCTACCATTCTACACATATCCAGCTACACGGGATATTGCAATCATTATAGCCTGTTTCTTTGCCTAATTCAATAGGAAAATGAAAGAAATTTCATCAAACAAGTCCATAAATCCTTGCAACCAATTTTATCTGTTATTTCAAATAGCCTTTACGTTTAAGTGCCGCTTCCCATTCTGCTTCTTTAAAACCTACCAGCACTTCATCATCAAGAATTAATAAAGGACGTTTTACAAGCATACCGTTCGTAGCGAGTAAAGCCAATTTTTCTTCATCACTCATGGCCGGTAATTTATCTTTAATATTTTCACTGCGATAAACCTGACCGGATGTATTGAAAAACGCCTTAACATCTTTACCGCTCTTCGGCTGCCAGAGACCAAGTTCTTCAGCCGTCGGATTTTCTTCCTTAATATTACGATCGTCAAAGCTGATGTTATGACTTTCTAAATATTTTTTAGCCTTCTTACAAGTTGTGCAAGTCGGATATTGTACCAATAACATTAGTTTTCGTCCTCCTTTGCAAGCTGATCCAGCATTTCATGGGTTAAGCTGTTGGCCGCCAAAATATAATCTTCCAATTTACCGCGACCGATGGCTACTTTCATGACAGGAATTTCAAACGGATCAAGTAACACCGTCATGAGAATTTCGCCGGTTTTATAATAACCTACCACGCCTTGTCCTTCTTCTGGATCCAAGGTTTCACGTTTAACGGTTTGACAATATTTAGCCATTACAGCCTCTGCAGCCGTCGCACATTCTTCACGGTCCTTCAAATACTGCTGTGCCTGATCTTCTTCAATATCAAAAATATCAATACGCACCGTTGGTTTACTGGTCTTACCTTGACTGATATTACCCATTATAGACCGCTTTCTGCACTATCGGCTTTTAAAAAGGCTACATAACATTTCTTAGCTTCATAAACATCGGCTTTGCTCGTTACTTCCCAAGGCGCATGCATGCTGAGCACTGCCACACCGCAGTCAATAACATTCATGCCGTATAACGCCATGATGTACGCAATGGTACCGCCGCCGCCAAGGTCAACCTTACCGAGTTCGGCCGTCTGGAAATTAACCTTATTGTCGTCCATAATACGACGAATAAAGCCCATATATTCCGCATTGGCATCATTGGAACCGGATTTACCGCGGGCACCGGTGAATTTATTAAATACTACACCTTTACCGAGGAAAGCAGCATTTTTAGCTTCAAAAGCGGATGCATACAATGGATCAAAACCCGCACTTACATCGGAAGACAACATGCGGCTTCGTTCTAAAGTACGACGCACGGCTAACGGCGATTTTTCACCGGCCATGGCCAAGAGCTCTGCTACCATGTTTTCAAACCAACGGGATTGCATACCCGTAGCACCTACGGAACCGATTTCTTCTTTATCTACCAACAAAGTACAAGTCGTGCGTTTTACTTTGTCCACTTCAAGCATAGCGGCTAAAGAGGTGTAAGCACAAACGCGGTCGTCCTGACCGTATGCTAAAATCATGCTGCGGTCAAAACCCATTTCACGAGCACGACCGGCCGGTACGATTTCAAGTTCAGCCGACAATAAATCTTCTTCGGTGAAACCATATTCTTTTTCAAAAATATCATTCAAGAATTTTGTTACGCCTTCTTTGAGTTCACCCTTAACAGGTTGACTGCCGATGAGCAAATCAAGGTTTTCACCTTCAATAACTTTAGCGGCTTTTTTCTCCATTTGTTCCTGCCCCAAATGTGGCAATAAGTCGGTCACGCAGAATACCGGATCGGTGTCTTTTTCACCGATGGAAAGCGTCACCTTAGTGCCGTCTTTTTTAACAATTACGCCGTGTAAAGCAAGTGGCATAGCCACCCACTGGTACTTTTTGATACCGCCGTAATAATGTGTGTCAAAAAAGGCCAAATTTTTATCTTCATAGAACGGATTCTGTTTTACATCAAGACGTGGTGAATCAATATGCGCACCTAAAATATTAAAGCCCTGTTCCAATGAATCCGTACCGATATTAAATAAAGCGATGATTTTATTCATATGTACGGCATATACTTTATCGCCTGCTTTAATCGGCTGACCTGCTGTGAGCAAATCTTTTAAATTTTTATAGCCTACGGCTTCCGCTTTAGCAATTGTCTGTTCAATGCATTCGCGTTCCGTTTTACCGTTATCCAAAAAGTCACGATAGTCTTTACATAAAGCTTCCATAGCCTGTGTATCGGCATCAGTATATTCATGCCAAGCATATTTACGTTCCATAATATCATCCTTCCTACTTTAAATTATTAACGCTTATAGACAAGCCCTTTGTCCCGCCTATAAGCACTTATAAGCTGATTATATTATACATCAACTGATAAAAATCTACATCTCAAGTGTAAACTGTTTTCATTTAATTTTATCGTTGTTATTGAAGAACTCTTGTTTCGCGTCTTCCTCTGCCTGCTTGGCCGCCATACGAGCCAAATAAGCTTCTTCCTTCTTGCGATTGGTTTCGGCCCGCTCTTCATAAAGTGTCTGCAGCTCTTCCGGTGCCGCTGTCAGCGTCTTTGTCACATAGTAACTTAACTCTCTGTTCCGTTTCATGTATTTACCGATACGCCAATGCACACCGAATAAACCATGATGAGGACATCGGCCGATACTCAAAAACTTATCTCCGCTTAAACGCTGTATCTTATTGGTTGTCAAAAGTGACTGACATTCCGGACAGTGAGCACGGCGCACTTTATTATCATGCAAAACCTTGCGCTTATCATGGAAATTTTCATAAATAAAAAAGCTGATCGGTTCCGGAAAATAAGCCTGTGAATAAGTATTTTTCGTAATTTGTTCATATTGAGCAATACCTCGAGCCAACGGAATTGCTTTACATACATACCCGGTAAAAATGGAATCGTTTAAAGCATCATGAGCCGTCAATTCATCCTGGGTTATATTCAGTTCTTCCATTGCTTTGCTGAGCGCCACCTGCTGCGTATTGCCATGCTGCAAATAAGCAAAGATAAGTTGCGCATCATACCAGGTATGTTTAATTGTTCCCGGCAGGCCGAATAATTTAAGATTTTCACGGAGCATTACGATATCATCGGAGCCCCAAGTCAAAAAAACGGCCTCTTTACCGCACCAATCTTCAAAATTTTGATAAGCCTGTACAAAGGAAACACCCATAGCCAAATCATTGGCCGATATATGAGTCAATTTTTCCACGTGCTTATGCATACGCGTCAAATATTGCGGTTTTACAAAGGTGCTGAAAGTATCTGTCAATTCCAAATTATCATCCAGTTTAATGGCGCCAATTTGAATAATTTCACCCGATACAGGCAAGCCTGTACGTTTCATAAAACTGATATCATTGGCAAACGGCTGATTCCATTCCAAATCAAATATTACATAGGTCATCAGGCTTCCTCGCTTCCCGGTTCGACAAGAAGCGATTGAGCCGCTTCAATAACGGCTTCGGTAGATATAACAGATACGCCTTTATAATTACCTTCCTTGATGATCTGTTTCATGCTTTTGCCTTCTTCATACTCTTCCATTGATTCCAACACGACGCAGTTCTGCGTGTAAGGACCGTAAAATTTAGGATTGGACGGTCCGTATAAAGCTACGAGCGGCACATGTTGACTAACCGCTACATGCATCGGTCCCGAATCATTGGTAATAAATAAACTGCAACGATGAATAGCAGCCGCTAATTCACCTAAACTGAATTTACCCGTGGCCACAATCGGACGGTGCTTCATTTGCCCCACTACCTCAGCGACCATCTCTTCATCCATAGGACCGCCGAAGAACACTACTTTATAACCGTGGTCGGCAAAATAATCGGCCACCGCCGCGAAGCGTTCTTTAGGCCAACGTTTCTCAGGCACCGCACTGCCTACGTTAAAACCGATAACCGTATCCACTTCGCTGATACCGTGAGATTCATAAAACTCAGTAACTTTCTGTTCCCATTCCGGACAAGTATAAATTTCAAGTCCTTTATTAGACGTATCTTTCACGCCCAACTGTTCCAACACATTTATATACATATCGGCGGCGTGACGTGTTTTGCGATCAAGCCGTGTATATTTTGTCATAAACGGACGGAATAAAAAATGACTCATGCCCACTGTAATTTTGCCGTGTAAAGCCCAAGCAAAAAAACTGGTACGCTCATTTGGATGGATATTAATAACCACATCTGGACGGCCCTCACGGTCGCGCAATTCGCCGGCTATACGACGCAAAGCGCTGATGCTGTTGTCGCGGCCTTTTTTATCAATCGTCACAATACTGTCTATATTAGGGTTATATTGCATAACCTCTCTTAATTTTTCATCCATTACAAACGTAATGTGGCTATCGGGTGCCGCCTGTCGCAACACATGTAAAAAAGGCGTTGTCAAAATAACGTCCCCCAAATGCATCAAAAAGGTGACTACAATTCGTTTATGATTCAAGTTCATAAAATGTTAACTCCTTTTTTAAAGCAGTGTTTGCACCGCTTCCCATACGGTATCCACCGTAATCTGCGCCATACAATCGGGGTCATCCACCAGCGGTGCTTCCGGCGTGGCTTTCGATGTAGGCGAAACAATAATATGCACATAATCGCCGCCGTAAGGACCTGTCCGTTCCGGTGACGTAGTGCCGTATAAACCGATAAGCGGGCGTTTCAAAGCATTCGCAATATGAAGCGGTCCCGTATCGGCACTGATGTAAAGTTTACAACGTCGTATTAATTCCACTAATTCTTCCAGTGAAGTTTGGCCGGTCAAATTAAGTACATACGGACTGGCCGCCAACTTTTGAATTTCATCGGCTTTTTCCTTATCTGACGGTGCCCCCACCAACACTACATATTGCTTCTTAGCCGCCAAACGTTTACAAAGTTCACCGAAATGTGCTATAGGCCATTCTTTCACAATCCAACGGGCTCCCGGAGCTATTACTGCATAGTCCGTACCGTCCGGTAAACCTTGGACTGCCAACTTGGCCTCACAAGCTTTAGCCGCTTCCGCCGATTCATGCATAGGAAACTCGATGGTATCCACCGTACCGCCCAAAGCACGCACTGTATCTAAATAACGTTCTATAACATGACCGTATTTATTGGGCCCCACCAAAGCTTTATTGACGAGATTACTGCCTTCACGCAATTCCCAATAACCATATTTTTCTTTGGCTCCCGATAAAAACGAAACGATGGCGCTTTTAGCCAGACATTGCAAATCAAGGCACATATCAAAATCTCGTTCGTGCAAAATGCGACGCAATGTCCATAAGTACGACAGTGATTTCAGTTTCTTCTTATCAATGAATAATACATCATCCAGCCACGGTTTCCCCGGCAAAGGACCGCTGAACTGTTCATGCACTGCCCAGGTAATATGCGCATTCGGCCAATTCTTACGAATCGCATATAAGGTGGGCAACGCATGAATCACATCACCAAGCGAGCTCATTTTGACAATCAGTATACGCTTATACTCCTTCATGGGTCTGTCCTTTCTGCTTGGCTGCTAAGATAGGCAATAAAAAATCCGCTAGATTGTCGCCATTAAATAAATAGCCTTGAATCCCCGCCGCTTCAGCCGCCTCAATATCGGACGGTTTATCACCGACAAGCAGGCTGTTCTGCTTATCAATGTCAAAGTCCTTCATGGCTTGTAACAGCATACCTGGCTTCGGTTTACGACAATCACAATCTTTGGTATAAGCCGCCACCGATCCCTTGGTATGATGCGGGCAATAGTAAAATTTAAGGATAGGCGCCTTTACCTTCGTCAATTCTTCATTGATGTAAGAGTGAAGGCGCTCCATATCTGCTACCGTATAATAGCCCCTGGCAATACCGCTTTGATTGGTAACGACGATTAAATCATAACCGGCCTGTACCGCGGCTGCCAGTGCTTCCGGTGCCCCCGGCACAAACTTAAAGTCTTCAATGCGATATAAATAGTTTACTTCTACATTGATAACGCCGTCCCGATCTAAAAACAATACTTTGCGCATAGGTTTCTCCTTAGCGGACATAACCTTCGTTATGATCTAATAACTCGCAGTATTCAGCAACTGCATCTTCCAATTTGGTAAAGCCTTTATCGTAACCGGCAGCCATTAATTTAGTGGTGTCAGCTTCCGTAAAGCTCTGATATTTACCTTTTAATACTTCAGGGAAGGGAATGTAGCGCAAATTACCGGAACCATTGTAATCAATAACAGCTTTCATGAAACGATTGAAGCTTTTAGCTTCGCCCGTACCGCAGTTAAAAATACCGCTGATTTCCGGATGTTCCCAGAAGAAGAAATTCACATTAACTACGTCTTTTACGTAAATAAAGTCACGCACCTGTTCACCGTCACCGTAACCGTCGGTACCTTCAAACAAGGTAATTTCACCGGTTTCACGGAGTTTGTAGAACATTTGACGAACTAAAGAAGCCATATTGCCCTTATGGTTTTCATTCGGACCGAATACGTTGAAATAACGAAGACCTACGACCTGAGATTGCAAGTCCTTTTCAAAACGACGTAAGTAACGGTCGAAGAATAATTTGGAGTAAGCGTATGGATTTAAAGCTTCTTCGCATTCAGGTTTTTCAGTAAAACCGTTTTTGCCATGACCATAAGTAGACGCCGACGACGCATAAATAAACGGCACCCGACGTTCCTGGCAATAGTGGAATAAATTCTTAGTACCTTCAAAATTGTTATGCATCATATAACGGCCGTCATAATTCATTGTATCGGCACAGGCACCTTGATGGAATACAACTTCAATCGGACCGATATCAAAGGTGTTATTGGCTACTGCATCATCAAAATCAATGCAGTCTACATAATCGTAATAATCAAGCATCTGCAAATTGCGAATTTTACTGCCATCCGTCAAATCATCAACGATCAAAATATCATTACGACCGCGTTCATTCAGCTGTTTAACAATGTTACTGCCGATAAAACCGGCACCGCCTGTAACTATAATCATAATAATCCCTCCTGCACCAAGGACTTAATCTTCTCTATAATACCCGTCGTAGAGTAGCCGTTTTTAAACGGTAAAATCATTACCTTATCCACGTATTCACGACCGATAACATCTTCCGGTTTATAATCGCCGCCTTTAACCAAAATATTCGGACGCAAAGCACTTAATAATTCAGCCGGCGTATCTTCTTCAAATACAACTACCCCGTCTACAAAGCCCAACGCGCCCATTAATTCAGCCCGAGAGCTTTCTGAATTGATTGGTCTGGCTACACCTTTAAGGCGTTTAACTGATGCATCGGAGTTAAGGCCCACAATTAAATGGTCACCTAAACGTGCCGCATCGCGCAAATAGGATAAATGACCGCTGTGAAGAATGTCAAAGCAACCGTTGGTAAACACAACGGTATGGCCTTCATTCTGCCACTGACGGATCTTGGCTGCCATTTCTTCACGGCTGTAACCGATAATCGGATCTGCTTGACGCTGACGTTGACGAATCGTCGCCCATAAATCCAGTAATTCCTGACGATGAATCGGATATGTACCGACCTTTGATACAACCACACCGGCTGCCGCATTGGCTACATGTAAAGTACCGCGCACCGTAAGGCCTGCTGCCATGGCCGTAATAATCATGGCCACCACCGTATCACCGGCACCGCTTACATCAAAAACATCTTGCTGTGTAGCCGGATTATGCCAAATTTGACCTTGGCGACTCACAATAGTAATACCCTTGGCGGAGCGCGTAGCCACCACGTAATCAAAATCAACAGCCGCCAATGTTTCTTTAGCTGCTTGAACAATGGCTTCATCCGTATTCGGCAAGTTTCTGCCGATATATTCACTTAATTCTTTTACATTCGGTGTAATGAAAGTGGCCCCATTGTATTTAGACCAATCATTGCCTTTCGGATCAACGATAGTTTTGATACCTTTTTCATTAGCTATTTTAAGAACTTCAGCCAATACCTGCGGCGAACATACACCTTTACCGTAATCGGAAATTACAATCCCATCGAGACCATGCTCTGCCAACTCTTTAATCCAGTTTAACAGAAACGCAGCTTCCTTCTCATTGACCGGTTCAGGTTCTTCAAAATCCAGTCGCATCATTTGTTGTCGACCGCCCAGAATACGCATTTTAGTCGTAGTCTGACGTGAGGCTACGTGCATAATACCGGAATAATTGATGTTCTCCACTTCCAATAAATCGGTCAATAAATTGCCATGTGTATCTTCACCGGCCACGCCGCCCAAAAATACTTGACAATCAAGATTTGCCAAATTGGACGCCACATTGGCCGCACCGCCCAATACTTCGCGCACTTCCGTCACGCGGTTAACAGGGACAGGTGCCTCCGGTGAAATACGACTTACATCGCCAAATACATAGCGATCCACCATAATATCACCGATAACGGCAATTCGCAGTTTAGGTAATTTATTATTTAAAAACTCATGAATTGTTTTACTTATCATATTCTTCTTCCACCAGTTCACAAATAATATGGCCTACCATGATATGCATTTCTTGGATACGAGCCGTAACTTTGGATGGTACGGCAAACGTAATATCACAAATATCCTTTAACTTGCCGCCGCCCTCACCGGTGAACGCAATGGTATGCATCCCCGTATCACGTGCTTTCAAAGCTGCTTTCACTACATTCGCACTGTTGCCGGATGTAGAAATACCGATTAATACATCCCCGGAGCGGCCTAAGCCTTCCACCTGACGGGCAAACACTTCATCATAGCCGTAATCATTGGCTACAGCTGTCAAAATAGACGTATCCGTCGTTAACGCTACGCTTGCCAAAGAACGGCGTTCTTTCTGAAAACGCCCGATCAATTCAGCTGCTAAATGCTGCGCATCCGCTGCCGAGCCGCCGTTACCGCAAAACAAGACTTTATTCCCTGATTTAAGTGCTTCTTTACAACGCTCTGCCATCAATTGAATGACATCCATTTGCTCCATGGTCTTCCCGAACACATCCAAATGGTCGGTAAATCGCTCTGCAATAATAGGATTCAATTCTCCTTGAAATTCCATATAGCCTCCTAAAACTATACACATATTGTAAGACTTCGTATGCTCAACGCGTACAATTTAATTTGTACGCACTATTTACAATATGGTTTGTAATAAACGCTCTGCGTTATTATTAAATATTTTATCCGTATCGCACTCACTAAGGCCCGCTTTACGGAATGCATCATATAATCGCATCATTTCACCGGCATCTTCAATTTCAGTATCCGGTCTGATACCGTCAAAATCGGTACCTAAAGCAACCACATCACTGCCGCCCACATTACGAATATACAGACCGTGACGAACAATATCTTCAATACGGCTTATACGGGATGTTCCCAAAAATGACTGTGCAAAATTAAGACCGATAACGCCGCCTTTATTGGCAATCATTCGAATCTGATCATCCGTCAGATTACGGCGATGATTGGTCAATGCTCTCGCATTGGAATGAGATGCAATGAAAGGTTTTGTTAAAATTTCGTCCAATTGGAAGGTTCCCGCATCATTTAAGTGAGAACAATCCACAATCATGCCCAACTCTTCCATATATTGTACGAACTCAATACCCTTCGGTGTCAAGCCCTTACCTTCGTGCTCCGCGCCGTTCGGATAGGATAAACCGTTCGGGAAATTCCAACTGATGGTAATGAGGCGTACGCCATCATCGTAGGCTTTTTTAAGTCGCTTCAAATCACCTTCAAATACGCCACCTTCTTCTACCGAAAGCAAGGCATTGATTTTACCCGCTTCGCGAGCTATTTTGAATTCTTCATACGAACGGACATGCACAATGTCGCCCTTGTATTTCGCCATTTCAGACATGAAAAGCTCACGCATGGCTTCATAACGTCCGTACGGATCTGTTTCCTGATCAAGCTCCACAAATAGAGCAAAATCTTGCAGTGTATAGCCGCCCTTTTTTAACTTTTGTAAATCTATTTTCCACGGATTCTGCCCTAAATCCCCCTTGTCGGGATTATCAATGAGCATCATTATGGTATCACAATGTAAATCTATCATTTGCTATCCTCATGATCGCGCAAATCCTTCAAAACGGCCACAAAGGCTTGTACGTCTTCAAAATTACGATACACCGAGGCAAAGCGAACATACGCCACTTCGTCAATTTCTTTTAATTCGGCCAATACTAAATCGCCGATTTCCGAAGATTTGATTTCCTGCTGCGAGCGATTGCGAATCGTATCCTCTACATTTTTTACTACATTTTCCAAAGTTTCGCGTGGAATGTTACGTTTGTTACAAGAGCGCAAAATCCCATTCAATAACTTACTGCGGTCAAACATTTCATAACTGCCGCTTGATTTAATAACCATAATCGGCACATCTTCAATGACTTCATAAGTAGTAAAACGGCGTCCGCAAGACAAGCATTCACGACGCCGACGGATGCTGTTATCATCATCGGTAGCCCGCGAATCCGTTACTTTATTTTCTGTATGTTTACAATAAGGACATCTCATGAGTTCACCTCATTTCAAATTAATTTGTTATTACAATCTCTAAAACTACTGTAAATTCTAATATATTCAGCTATTACATACATGAACGCCATAAGCGACAGATATGTAACTGCGCCCAATAAACAACTTATTTCTTCAAGTAAGTATTGCTGTTTTCGGCAATTTCTTCAATAAAACGATCCAACATTTCATAACGCTTGCGGTACATATTGCGTTTATGCGTTTTAGCCGTTTCATAGGTTTTACGTTCTTCTTCAATTGGAATGCGATAATATTTATCATCTTCAGCACAAGGTGTACCGCCTAATTCCTGCCAGAACGGATTAAACTGAACCTTTTTGGAACGGTTGCCGCGAATCAGATGACTGTTCGTGTAGAAACCGGCATCGGATATGGCGTACAAAGAGTTAATCCCCATTTGCGTTGCCAATTGACGCATCAAGAAAAACATAAAGTTCTTCGGACGATAACTGAACATCTTCTTCGTAATTTGTTTGGATTTCTCAAGACCGTTTTTTAAGCCCTGAATCGTACCGATCCAAATGCAAGGTTCCCCGTTAAAACCGTGACCCAAACGGAAGTTGATATGATAAACACCTTCCCCGTCATACATAAGGAATAAACTTAAGAAGCCTTCCTTACGCTGGCCCGTGTGGAACCAAAGTTGTGCTTTTAAGTTAAGTTCTTCATTCTGCCAAATCACTACGGCATGACTTTCATCGGGATTGTACATCTCCGTAATGGCTTCCTGCGTAAAATAATCAGGCAACATATCAAAATGCTCTTTAATCGCATCCAAACGTTGCTGAGCCGATGAGTTTTTAAATAAAAACACACGATTGATTACTTCATAAATACCTTCATGACGTTCCAACAAATTAGGCAATGGTTTATACTGTGCAAAGTATTCTTCCAATTCAGCTAATTGTTTCTTATTCTTAAAGGAACGGCCCACAAACAAAGTTATGCGTCGCTTCTCGCGCCAAGTTCTGAAGCCATAAATAGAGCGACCCAACGCCCACTGTTTTTTCCCATATGCAAACATACCTACACTCCTTAATCGTTGCTCATAAACAGCCCGACATATTTGCCGATTATGTATTAAATTAAAAAATACACGCTGTTTACCAATTACTTCATACTATCTTAATTTTCAATATATTGTATCTGATTGTGAAATGAAACTCCCTATATGGTAAAGGGTTTCTAATCTATTGTAACACGAATTTCCGAAAAGGACTATCAAAGTCAATATATATGGCGGAAATTTGTACAAATAGTTCTAAGTGAGTGTTTTTACAATAAAAAATCCTCGAACAGTATAACCTGAGTCACACTATTCGAGGATTCATAAAATCAATATAGAGTTATAAAACTATTAAGAGTTGGAACGGTCCTGAATCTTGAGCAAGCAATCGCCGCTTTCAATTCGGCTGCCTTCACGAACATATATTTCCCCGACGATACCATCGATTGGCGAGGTAATTGTTGTTTCCATCTTCATAGCTTCGGTTACGATAAGCGGTTCACCCTTCAAGACGCTTTGACCTGTCTTAACGATAACCTTAACAACGGAGCCGGACAAGGTCGCACCAACTTCACTAGGTTGTGTTTTATCAACTTTATGACGAACAACACCCGTAGTTTTAACGTGTTTGTCACGGATCTTAATATCACGAGGCTGACCATTGAATTCAAAGCTTACAATACGATTACCGTCTTCATCCACTTCGCTGACGTGGATCAATTTGATAATGAGCATTTTACCTTTTTCAATGGTTACATGGATAGATTCACCGCGACGCATGCCAAAGAAGAATGTTGGTGTATCCAATACGGAAATATCATCATAATCGCTGTTGAATTCAACATAGTCGCTGTAAACTTTAGGATACAAGCAATAAGCGATTACATCTTCATCAGTAGCCGGAGAGCCCAAATCCACCAAATGTTTACGTACATCTTCAAAATCAACAGGTTCTAAGTAAGCC
This sequence comes from Veillonella seminalis, assembly GCF_003992065.1. GTDB lineage: Bacteria > Bacillota > Negativicutes > Veillonellales > Veillonellaceae > Veillonella_A > Veillonella_A seminalis. The sequence goes on along the minus strand of NZ_RQUZ01000005.1, from coordinate 10,237 downwards.
CCGGGACGACCTTTAAGTTGTTTTTTACCCTTCAAAATAATTTTCTGTAATTTCTTAGGGAAACCTTGGTACGGTACACCTAAATAACCTTGGAAGAATTCAACTACGGATTGAGGGAAATCAAGTGTTTCACCTTTATCGTAGATGTCTTGTTCAGTAAGGCCGTTTTGAACCATAAACAATGTCATATCACCAACTACTTTAGAGGATGGCGTTACTTTGATGATATCGCCAAACATCATGCTTACCTGATGATATACTTTTTTAACTTCATCCCAGCGTTCGCCAAGGCCTACACTCTTAGCCTGCTGCTGCAAGTTGGAGAACTGGCCGCCCGGCATTTCATGCTGGTATACTTCGGTGCTAGGATATGGATTAGTTTTATCAACGCCTTTGTAGTATGGGCGAATCGAGGCGAAGTAATGGGACATCTGTTCCATGTAGTCCGCATCCATATCAGGTTGACGGTCATGACCGGATAAGCCGTAATACAAGGAGTTCATGCTTGGCTGGCTGGTACCGTTGGCAAATGCGGAGTATGCAACGTCAACTACGTCAACGCCGGCATCAATAGCACGACCATAAGTATAAATAGCATTGCCTGCCCCTTCATGAGTATGTAAATGAATTGGCAAATCAACTGCATCTTTCAAAGCAGATACCAAGTTGTAAGCTGCCTGCGGTTTCAAAAGACCGGCCATATCTTTGATGGCGATAATGTTAGCACCGGCTTTGGCAACTTCCTTAGCCATACTTACATAGTAGTCCAAATTATATTTTGTGCGGCTTGAATCGAGAATATCACCGGTGTAGCACAAGGATACTTCAGCAATCTTATTCTGATTACGAACTTCATCGATGGCAACCTGCATATTGTCAAGACTGTTCAAGCTGTCAAATACACGGAATACATCGACGCCGTTATCGGCTGCCAATTTAATGAACTGACGAACTACATTATCAGGATAGCTGGTGTAACCAACCGCATTGGCACCGCGAAGTAACATCTGTAAAAGAACGTTTGGAACTTCTTTGCGGAACATGCGTAAGCGTTCCCATGGATCTTCATGCAAGAAACGATATGCTACGTCGAATGTAGCACCGCCCCAGCATTCCAAAGAGAATAAATTAGGTACGCCACGAGCCGCTTCACCGGCAACACGTGCCATATCTACCGTACGCAAACGAGTTGCAAACAAGGACTGATGCGCATCACGCCAAGTTGTATCGGTAAAGAATACTTTCTTCTGTTCACTTAACCATTTGGAGAAACCTTCAGGTCCCAATTCATCAAATTTCTGTTTGGTGCCGGTTTGAGGTTGACCCGGAAGCAATGGCGGCATCTGAATCGGTTCAAAATCAGGCACTTCCTGATGACCTAAGCCCTGATAGCCGTTAACCGTTACATCGGCAATGTAGCGTAACATCTTGGTACCGCGGTCACGAACTTGTTTGAAGATGAACAATTCAGGGTGTTCATCAATGAAGTTAACATTGCAAGTACCGGACATAAATTCGGGACTTTCCAATACATTGATCAAGAAGTGAATATTCGTTTTTACGCCACGAATACGGAATTCGCGCAAACAACGAAGCATCTTCATGATTGATTCTTCCGGAGTTAAAGCCCAAGACGAAGCTTTTACGAGCAAAGAATCATAGTATGGCGTAATAACGGACCCGGTGAAAGCGTTACCGCCGTCAAGACGAATGCCGAAACCGCCGCTGGAACGATAAGCTACCAATTTACCGGTATCAGGCATGAAGTTATTGCTTGGATCTTCAGTCGTAATACGGCACTGAATAGCTTGACCGTTACATTCAATATCTTCTTGTGCAGGGATGCCTACTTCTTTATCGGATAAAGCATAACCTTCCGCTACACGAATTTGTGTTTTAACAATATCAATACCGGTAATTAATTCGGTAATGGTATGTTCTACCTGGATACGAGGGTTTACTTCAATGAAGTAGAAATTGCCGTCATTGGTAACTAAGAATTCGACGGTACCGGCCCCTACGTATTTTACATTTTTCATAATTTGAACGGCTGCATCACAAATACGTTGACGAGTTTCTAAAGGCAATGCAAAGGCAGGTGCCATTTCGACAACTTTTTGGTGACGACGCTGTACGGAGCAGTCACGTTCGTATAAATGAACAACATTACCATGGGTATCCCCCATGATTTGTACTTCTATATGTTTAGGTTCAACGATTAATTTTTCAACATATACATCATCGTCGCCAAATGCCATTTTAGCTTCGGATTTAGCACGATCATAGGCTTCACGAAGTTCACCCATAGATTCAACGGCACGCATACCGCGACCGCCGCCACCGTTAACGGCTTTGATCATCAATGGGAAACCGTGAGTTTTGGCAAACTCTTCAAGTTCTTCAAAATTGTTAAGAGGTCCGTCACTCCCCGGAATCATAGGAATGCCGGCTAATTTAGCCTGAATACGGGCGTTTACCTTGTCCCCGAACATTTCCAAATGTTCCAGACGAGGTCCGATGAATGTAATACCTTCTTCTTCGCATCGTTTGGCAAAACGGGCATTCTCTGCCAAGAAGCCGTAGCCCGGATGGATGGCATCTACATCATGTTCATGAGCGATGCGGATGATATCTTCGATATCCAAATACGCATCGACCGGTTTTTTACCGCGTCCTACTAAGTACGCTTCATCCGCTTGATTACGATGTAAAGAAAGCGAATCTTCTTTAGAGTAGATTGCTATTGTGCGAATACCCATTTCGTTACACGCACGGAATACACGAATAGCAATTTCTCCTCGGTTGGCAACCAACACAGATTTAATTTCTTTCATGAGACTTCCTCCTCAACTTGTTACCTCTCTACATTTTAGGAGCATTCACTAAGGAATACAACCTTTATTTAACATGTATACACAATACATACATGAGATAACCATAATTAATATGTCACTAAAAGCCCTATAAAATATAACGCTTCCAGCCACATAACAACTCCCATGAGTCGCTTGAACCAAAAAATACCTGTCCGATAATTTGGCTGTATCACCAATTTAGCCAGACGTTCCAAACGATTGGTGAGCCAAAATACAGGAATTAAATAACCTATAATAAACGAAATAATCATAACCGATGCCAGTTTCCAACCGGCTACGGCAATCGTTGCAACCAGCCAAATATAAATCGGCAAACGGTCATAACGCCAAGACAGACCGACCAAAAGGCCTTGTTTTACAATGGCCAAAGTACGCCGCCCCGGTGTGCGAGCCCGCTCAATGCGGCGTTCATCACGCCCCTTAAGCGGAGCCGGATGAATAAAAGCCACCCATTCAAAGGCCTGTAACGACATGGCAATGAGTAAAACACCCCAAATAATGTATGAGCTGCCACCGATACTATCGGGGCCTAAAACTCGCGAGCCGATAACACCGACTACAATAATCGAAGCGGTCATGCCAATGGCAAAATAAATACGTTTATATATATATCCGGCTAAACGCGGTAATATCGTAGCCACCGTTTCCGGTACCAACGACATCCCCATGCCGGCCAAGAAAATTAATACAATTAATATAAGCTTACCGTAGGGCGTATTCAAAATGTCCGTGATAAGCACTGTATACGCAGTCAGCATAAATACCTACCTTAAAAACGCCCTCATTAAATTATCCAACGCTTCCTGATCGGCGGAGCCCATCGTTTCACGGGCCGAATGCATGGCCAAAATCGGAACACCTACATCCATCGTACGCATAGCCAGCATAGCAGATGTAATAGAGCCCACGGTGGAGCCGCCCGGAATATTAGAGCGGTTCACATACAGCTGATACGGAATCGAATTTTGTTCACATAAAGTTTTCACCGTTGCGATTGCCCAAGCATCACCGGCATAAGACTGACTGGATGCCATTTTTAAAACAACACCCTTATTCAAAATCGGATAGTTGGTAATATCATTTTTCTCGGGATAATTTGGATGATAACCATGTGCCACATCGGCAGAAATCATAAAGCCCGCTGCAATATCGGCATAGCATTCCGCTTTCGTAAAACCGGTAGCCATATAAATCCGCTCAACCAATTGTGACAAGATAGTGGATGCACCGCCCTGTTTCGTACGACTGCCCACTTCCTCATTGTCGAAAAGGACAACCATGCGTAAGCCGTCAGCCTCAGTGGTTTGTGCTTCATAAATACCTTCCAAGCAAGCCACACAAGATGTCAAATTATCGATACGCGGTGAACTGATAAATTCATCGTAACGGCCGAATGTCGTACCGCCTTCAACCGGATAGAGTGTCAACTCATAAGATAAAATATCATCAGCCGGGCGCTTCACAAGCTCACCTAAGAAGGTACGCCATTCACTATCATTGTTAACGGAATCATTACACATCATGAAAAGCGGCAACATATGCTTTTGCTTATCCAAGGCCACCCCATCATTAATCTGGCGATTCATATGAATGGCTAAATTAGGAATGGTCAACAGCGGTCTCGCTACATCTACATAGTGAACTTCCGGATGAAACGGATCCTCCGTTCGCGTCACCACTGCACCGGCCATAGATAAAGGACGATCAAGCCATGTATTTAAAATCAGACCGCCGTAGGTCTCTACATTAAGCTCACCATACCCCTTTGTGTCCACCAACGGATTCGGTTTAATGCGAATGGCCGGGAAATCCGTATGGGCCGAAGCAATGCGCATGGAATGGCGAAGATTCGAGCCGATATGAAAGGCCACCAAGGTGGAATCATAGACCTTTACAAAGTAATCCCCTTCACCAAGTGCCCAAACATCATCAAGAAAGAGCTCCGTAAACCCTTTATCTTTTAATTCTTTGGCACCGGTTTTAACCGTATGATACGGGGACGTACTATTATCTATAAAATCTAATAATCGTGCTACTGTGTTCATAGTACACCTCATTTTGTTTAATCATACTGAATATTATATCACAATTGAGGATAAAACAAAAAAGAGAAAGCCGGTCGCAATAGCGACCGAACTTTCTCTTTTAAGGTTGGATATTATTCTATGAAATAAATTAACTCTAAATTACCAAAGTCCCAAGACTTTCCACCACATGGAACCGACACCGAGCCAAATAACAAGGTTGACAACGGAAGCGATAAAACCTAAACGCCACCAGGTATTCTGCGGTACATAGCCCGAGTTAAACAAGATTGGCGAAGGACCGGCTGCATAGTGAGTGAGGGACATACATAAGTTAGAGAAGAATGCGAACGCAAGCATTGCCAAGTATGGAGGTGTACCGGCGCTGATAGCAACCGCTACGAACACTACATACATAGCCGTAATATGTACGGTAAGACTTGCGAAAAGATAATGTGAATAGGTATAAATCAAAATCAAAATCATGAAAGCCATGATCCAGTCAATACCGGCTACTTGGTCACCTACGATTTTTGCAAACCAAGGAATAAAACCTAATTTATTCAACTGAGATGCCAAGGCCATCATAGTACCCATCCAGATTAAAGTATCCCAGCCGCCTTTTTCTTCCGTCACGTCGGACCAGGTTAATACTTTAGTAATAAGGAGAATACTTACACCCAATAATGCAACAGTGGTTGCGTTAAGGCCGGTAAATTGACCGGTTGCCCACAAAATAAGGGACAAAATAAATACGCCGAGCATTACTTTTTCAGCAAAACTCATAGAACCGAGTTCTTTTAACTCCTGAGCAATATGAGCCTGAATTTCACGAGTATCTTTTAATTCCGGCGGATAAATAAAGTATAAAACCAATGGCATTACAATAAGCGCTACAAGGCCCGGTACGATAGCGGCAATAGCCCAGTCACCCCAAGTAATGGTGTAACCGAAAGATGCAGCGATTAAAGATGCTACCAAGGTGTTACCGGCCATGGAAGTCATAAACATGGCGGATGTAATGGTATTCCCTTGATAAATGGTTTGAATCAAATAAGCACCGATTTTACGAGCTGTACCGCCCGGTTCAGAACCGAAAGCAGATGCCAACGATTTAGTAATCGGATAAATAACCCCGCCTGCACGAGCCGTATTAGATGGTGTAGCCGGCGATAAAATTAAATCACTGATAACAAGAGCATACGATAATTTCAAAGAGTTACTGCCTACTGCTGTAATCATAGTGTAAGCAATACGTTTACCCAAACCGGTTTTGATAAAACCGCGAGAGAATAAGAAAGCCGCAACGATTAACCAGATTGCTGTATTAGCAAAACCGGCTAAGCCGTCGCCAATTTTTAAGGTATTAGTTACAGCCGTAATTACAATACTGATAATCGATAAGGCCCCGATTGGCAGTGGCTGTAAAATAAACCCTAAAATAGTACCGGCAAAAATAGCGCATAAGTGCCACGCTTGCGGTTTAAGCCCTTCCGGTACCGGCATAAACCAGATAATGACACCTACTAAGATGGGAATAATCCATGACATATACTTTTTCACGTAATGTTCCTCCCTTTTAACAACTTAGTTAGCTTGAATAATATCCTACACATAAAAAACACAGGCTACGCCTCTTTATAAAAAAGAGTAAGCAGCCTGTGTTTAATACCTTTTGTAATGCTACTGAGGTAATTCTACAGATTCTAAGTTCGTTTGTTCAATGTCTTCTAACTTGCCGGCATCACAAAGAGCTGCTACGTTTGGATCAATTGGTAAACGACCTAACAATAATAAATTATAACGTTCAAGTACATCATCAATATGACTGTCACCGAAAATCTTATAATCTTTGCCGTTATCCGGGCAGTGGAAATACGAGAAGTTTTCTACAACCCCGATAATCGGAATTTGCATGAGTTCAGCCATCTTAACGGCTTTCTCAACAATCATAGATACCAAATCCTGCGGTGAGGTTACAACTACAATACCGTCCAAGGACAAAGACTGGAATACCGTAATGGCTACATCACCGGTTCCCGGCGGCATATCCACAAATAAATAATCCAAATCTTTCCAAATTACATCCGTGTAAAACTGCTTAACAACATTGCCTACGATCGGACCACGCCATAACACCGGGTCACTTTCGTTTTCGAGTAAAAGGTTAACCGACATTACATCGATACCGCCTTTGGATTGAATCGGATACATACCTAATTCATCAACATGAGCTTTACCGTTAATACCGAAAACTTTAGGGATAGAAGGACCGGTAATATCACCGTCAAGAATCCCTACTTTAAAACCGCGACGCGCCATAGTAATAGCTAATAAAGATGTAACGAGGGATTTACCTACGCCACCCTTACCGCTGACTACGCCGATAACATGTTTTACACTACTTAATTCATTAAGCTTTGCCGTCAAATCCGGCGGGGTCTGTTGAGCACTGCCGCAAGAGGATGCCGAAGAGCAACCGCTGCAGCCGCCTGAACTGCCACATGCCATAAAATACACCTACTTTCAATCGGTTCTGACCGATATAATTATTTAATTAATTGAAGAATTCTTTCTTCCTTTAAAGTGTAGCATATAAATCAGCTTTTATCAATATAAGAGAGTGCATGGCAAACATGATAGTCTGTTATGCCAATGCACTCTGATGATTTGTAATTATACGAAATTATGTTGTAATTGTAAAAACTAATAAATCAAAAAACATGATTATTTGATAAATGTTTTAGTCAATTCACCTACGATACTCATCCCCTGCACTATTTGTTCTTTACTTGGGAAGGTAAAACTGAAGCGGAACGATTGACCGGCCGGTACGCCGTCAGCAGCAAATGCAGCCCCCGGCACAATACCCACTTTATGTTCCATACAAGCTTCGAAGAAAGCATCACAATCAACACCGTCAGGCATGGTTAGCCATAAGAACATGCCACCCGTCGGTTCTACAAAATGAACCTTGTCACTGCCGTGGGCCCGAAGCGTCGCCATCATCAAATCGGCTTTTTCTTTGTAAACGGTTGATACCTTCTTAATCTGTGCATCATAATCGATTACATCGAGCAAACGAGATATAACTCGCTGTGTAACGAGCGGCATTTGGCCGTCTTGGTTGTTTTTCAAAGCCTGAATGGCATCAATAGCCTGTTTCGGACCATATAAGAACCCTACACGAAGACCGGCCGATAAAGTTTTAGAGTAAGAGCCTGCATAGATAACGCGATTGTCCGTATCCATTTCTTTAAACGTCGGCACAATCGTATCCGTAAAGCGAATTTCACCGTACGGATCGTCTTCATAAATAAAGAGATTATATTTAGCTGCAATAGCATAAATCGCTTTACGACGCTCCAAAGGCATTGTAATACCTGTAGGATTTTGGAAATTAGGGATTAAATAGATATATTTCCCCTTACCCTTTTTAGCTGCTTCTTCAAGCGCTTCCGGAATCATACCGAAATCATCCATGGCGATGCCCACAGCTTCAGCCCCTACATTGCGAACCGCATTAATACCGCTGGTAAAAGAATAAGCATCCATGAATACTTCATCGCCCGGTTCACACAAAGTACGCGGTACAAGCCCCAAATCCTGACCGGCACCGATGGAAATCAAAATTTGTTGACCTTTCGTCGGCATATGACGTACTTTAACAAGGCGTTCAACAGTTTGTTCTGCTAAATGGGCATCACCGGCCATTGGGCCGTACTGTAATATTTCAATCGGATTAGTATGTACCACATGATCGAATGCTTCCTGAATTTGTTCTACAGGAATGGCTTCCGAAGCGGGATTTCCGATACCAAAACTGATAAAACCGGGAATGCCGGCACCACGTTCGAATACTTTACGGATAAAATTAGGCCCTTTCATTACGGCTCTGTCCGGAATCTGAAATGTAAAACTCATAAAACTCTCTCCTTCAACTACTGCACTACCAAACTACTTGTTATTGCCTAAAATATCTCCGGCAAAAACATTTCGGACAGCATATAAGCGTCCCCCTCGAGGTACGCTCATATGATTTGTTTCTTATTTTACTATAATACGATGAATTTGACCACTATTCTATACTTGTATGTTTAATTACTCACCCTGCGACTGTTCTCGCTTTTTCATCCAATGTTTATAGCCATACCAAGCAGCTATATAAACAACAGTAGCAATGACTACAATAATCGTTAAGCGATCCAGATGCTGATGGAACATCACCGCATCATGCCCTACTACTACTTCGAGTGCGGTTGACGGGAATTTACCGATTAAGTTAGCAATGGCATAATCACGCAAACTAATGCGGCTGATAGCACCTAAAGCGGTAATAATCCCGGATGGGAAATACGGAATTGTGCGGGCAAAAAGCATAACAGCCAAGCCGTTCTTGCTACTGAAATCATCCACTTTAAGCAAAAACTTATTCTTCTGAATGAGTTTTTCAGCAGAATCGCGCAAAATATAACGCATGAGCAAGAAGCTGATAATAACGCCCACTGTTTCAGCAAGCCACGAAATAATAATCCCCGGAATTAAACCGAAAATCAAACCGTTGGCGGTTGAAAAGAATATAGACGGCAAAAAGCCCGCAATATTTATGATTACATCAAGCACAAAGCTGATGACCCAGGCCCAGGCCCCATAACTTTGCAAGACTTCGGCAATATGATGAACATCGCCGGTGCCTAATAAATCGACCATGTCGCCATAAAAACCCGGTACAATCAATTCCAAACTAGCCAATAAAACTACGGCCAACACACCGACCAATACTTTAACTTTTGTTTCTGCTTTCATTCAGTACCCTCATACCAATTTTAGAATACATATAATCAATATATACTTATATATTTACAAACTAAATTCTACAAATTAAATCAATTTATATCATTTCGAAATATTTCGAAATTTACTATTTACTTGTATTTTACCATAGATTAGATGCTTATAGGTACCCTTTCTGCCATAATTTTATCCATTGTTTAGAATTATAGTTAAGATGAAATCATATTTTACTACTGAAAAATCCATATTTTAATATTTGATGCTTAAGGTATATCTGTATTTACCACTTGAATAAAAAGACGGCTTGTCAAAATTTTATCTGACAAACCGCCTCCTTATTTACTATATATAATTGTAACAATTAATTTTTAACGATTAAACCTCAATTAGTTTCTTGCTAAAACCAACCGGCCCATTATATCAGTCGATGGAAACTTGATACTGTCCGTGGTATTAAAGATAAACATAATGAAGTGATTATTTCCCTATTGGAACGTAAAACACGAGCTTATGTAACATTGCGTTCTCCATCAGCTAAAGCTG
>NZ_RQUZ01000004.1 GCF_003992065.1 Veillonella seminalis | reverse complement strand
CATCGCGTAGTTCGGGACGTAAGATTTTGCTTTGCAAAATCCACAGGCCCGAACACATAGGTAGTCGCTGATTGAAGTGAGTGCGACGCACAAATCGTATTGCATCACTTTCTTTCGAGCGATAGCGAGAATGATAGGTAGTCGCTGATTAATAAGCTTTTAATATATCATAGGGGCTTGAAAAAGAAATAATAAAATTATAAGATTATTTATAAGAAGAATTATATAAATAATTAGGTAGAGTTTGTAGAATCGTTATATAGTTTTTATTTATTGAGGGTTATGATAAAACTTTTTCTTATTTAATGAGACTTTTAAAATTCGGGTTATAGGAGGTTTATCATGAAGGGGATTGTTATCAGATTCATGTTTTCTATTGCTTTATTAATAGGTATTGCCATACAGTCTATTGCAGCTTATTCTTACACTATGACAAGTGATTTTGCAGCTGAAAAAAGTAGAGTGTCCTTTATTATGCGAAGTGTTGAGGGGAGTAGTTATAATGTTTATATTGTAGGCGAAGGTGAAAAGTATGCCGGAGCTACGGCGCCTTGGGCTCGGAGTAGCAGAGGTGATTTAATATATAAAGCAAAATCCTATATGCCTTATATTTCAGATTTAAATGATATAATTGCATCTCAACAGAATGTTAAACTCTTTGGCGATAAGATAAATGATGAATATATAAATGTGACTGGCCCTACTTATACAGGTGGAGTGTATGTAATTAAAGGGAATAATGGACAACCGGATATTTTAGTGTCTGCTGTGCAGACGACAGGCGGAGGTTTTGTAGATTATCGTTTCTTTACTATAAAAAATGGCGAATTAAAACAAATGAAACTTTTATACTCTAATCAAAATACAAGACTAGTATTTATGGGATATGTAGGTAACGGTCCTCAATCACTTTCTGATGGGACAATAGCATTACCGTGGTTTAAGCAAAAAATTAGAGGAGCAATAGATTCAGGGACCTATACTTCTGTCTTTATGCCGGACTATAATAATTTAATTTTAATTTGGGCGTATACCGTAAAAGGGGAGTCATAAATTTATCTTTACGGTAACTCTTTTTCTTTCGTCTCAATAAAGTCCACAATAGCCTTTTCAAAATCCACCCCCATACGATCGGCTAACGCAGCAAGCCACCAAACACACTCACCCAATTTATGTGGTAACAATGTTTCTAAATCTTTAGCCGTATTTTCGGTAGGCCATGTCTTTTCATAAGCCATGGCCATTCTGCCTATAAGAGCGGCATCGGTTAAGAAGCCTAAGGCATCTTCCTCTATGGTCCAACGCTTGCCGTTAATGGTGTCTTCTAATTTATGATAGGACTCTCTGACAGCTAAATTACGATCAATTGCTTCCTTTAGCAACATTGGATTTTCAAAATTAACTTTATTTGTTGTGTCTTTCATGATAGTCTCCTTTTAAAGGTATTGGAAAGTTGGGTTTTTCTATAAATTCAGTATAGCATTTAGAGGGGCAGAATAATTAATATATATCCCCAAAAGAGCGATTTTATTATGTTTTTATACAATTCAAATTATAATGAGAAATAATGACAATAGTTTATTGACAATGCATAAAAATCATGTTACTATACGTGTATAGAAAGTAAACAATAAACAAAATACATAGTTGGGAATAGGTGCAGAAATGCATAATAGAGAAGTCGGTGCAAGTCCGACACGATCCCGTCACTGTAAGGCTGAGCGAATCTCATTTAAGTCACTGGGTAACACTGGGAAGGCGAGAGGAGCGGTGAAGCTAAGTCAGGAGAACTGCCTATTCATCATTCACCATTTGACCTACGAGCGATAGGGAGGAGAATCATATATCCTTTTTCGCATGCGTCGAGAAAGGCTTTTTTATTGCCTACATTGATGATGCATGTGACACCCGTACCGGTCATGGCTATGGATATTTGGTATTATCACGCAAGTGTTAATATATTGTCATGATAATGTATGGGCGTACATTTTCATCATCTCCTAATCGAAGGCTCTACAAAATACTGTGATGGGTATTTTGTAGAGCCTTTGACCTTTAATATACATTTGTAAGCCGCAATAGCAGCGTATGGGCAAAAAGATAAAAGAGCGCAAACAACATATTTATATAGGTCCACAGCACTTTTTACACACACTTTTTGTCCTATAACTCTATAACTCCAATAGCAATCGAGGACAAAATAAAAAGAGTGATGCAAAGCACCACTCTTATAAACATTATATTTCAAATTTTAGGCAATAAAAAAAGCCCCAAAGGGCTTAAAGTTCGTAGCTGGTGCGGGAGAAGGGACTTGAACCCCCACGCCCGAGGGCGCCAGATCCTAAGTCTGGTGCGTCTGCCAATTCCGCCACTCCCGCAACAAAGATATATTATCATACAAAAAGCTATATCGTCAATAGATAAATGTAAAATTTGTAAAGTCGAAATGGGGGTATCAATACATTTTATTCTAGGCAGCGTACTCACCTCGAGGCTGAATACGAACAAAGACCAATTCATATTGATGTTGTATGCCGCCTATGGTAAACTAGACATATACTTTGTAATAACAAGGGGCTTTGGCGTTGCTAAAGCCCGTTTTGTCGTTGCTATATGAGAGTAAGAAGAAGGTAATAGAAAATCCAATGGAAACATTACAGGAATTATTATATAAATATCCTGCCTATAAAGAGGCGGAAGGACTTTTTAGTAAAAAGGGCAAGCATGTAATATCAGGACTCGGGGGCTCCCAAAAACCGTTTATTTACAGCACGGCCATGAAGGCTAAAGAACAGCGGCCTACCATTGTTTTGGTCCATGATAAGAATCATAAAGAACAATGGGAACGAGATTTGGCATTCTTTTTGCCGGATGTGGACGTTATGCCGTTTCCTATTACCGAAAAAGTCACATTTATTACGGCGGCGCGCAGCTTAGAAAACCAGGGGCTGCAGATGCGAGCCTTAGGTGCCTTATTGCACGATGAGCCGGTTGTAGTTATCGCTACCATTGATGAAGCGACGCAGCGCATTTTGACGCCGGAAGAATTAAAAGAAAGTGTTATACATTTAGCCACAGGTGATATTGTAGAGCGAGAAATTATGCTCGAAAAGTTAGTAACCTTAGGCTATGAACGAACAGACCAGGTGGAACAACGTGGTCATTTTAGCGTGCGCGGCGATATTATCGACGTATTCCCGGTAAATAGCGATAACCCGTATCGTATTGAGTTTTTTGATGATGAAATCGATACCATTCGTACTTTTGCCTTAGATACACAGCGCTCCATCGAATCAGTTAATCATATGACGGTTATGCCATTCCATATGAATGATACCTCGGAAGAAGGATCCTTGTTGAGTTATGGCAAAAATGCCTTGCTTTTGTATGACGAACCGAATCGGCTACAAGATGCCTTGAAGGGCTTTTTAAAAGAAGATGCCATTCATCGTCAACAGCATTTTACTTGGTCAGAGCTCATGAACACGAATGCCGTAAAGAGTGAAATTGCTTTTAACTTCCTGCAGCAACGCGTATCAGGGTTAGCCGGTTTTGACAGTATTGGGCTTCAAAGCAAGTCTATGATGTCCTTTGAACGGCAAATGCCGCTCTTAATCGATGAAATCGACGTATGGCTTACCCAAGGACGTCAAGTAGTGCTCGTCATGAATAATTTACAGCGTCGCGAAGGCTTGGAACGAGCTTTAAGCGAAGCGAATATCGCTTATGAAGTGAGCGATGGCCTGAAAGCGACTAAAGATGCCGTACTCATAGTGAGCGGCCTTTTATCGGAAGGCTTTGAATTACCCCTTTGTAATCTTGTAGTGGTAACGGAAGGTAATATTTTTGGGCAACAGAAGCGTAAGCTTCGTAAAAAAGTGCCGAAGAGCCAAGAAATCACGTATTTTACCGATTTGACGCCGGGGGACTATGTAGTCCATGCCCTACACGGTATCGGTAAGTATGTAGGCCTCAAAACGATTGAAACGGAAGGCATTCACAAGGATTACATCGAAATCGCCTATGCGGGCACCGATAAATTATTCTTGCCCGCCGATAATCTCGATCAATTGCAGAAATATATCGGGAATGAAGGAGATGTGCCGCGCATTCACAAGATGGGCGGTCGCGAATGGGGCAAGGTGCGTCAAAAAGCGCAGAAATCCATCGATGATTTGGCGGAAAAGCTGGTAGAACTCTATGCGCAGCGTGAAGTAGTGGACGGGTTCGCCTTTGAACCGGACGATACCTTCCAGATGGAATTCGAAGAGGCCTTCCCTTATGAAGAAACGGAAGACCAATTGCAAGCCTCTCAGGAAATTAAGGCTTCCATGGAACTGCCTCATCCCATGGACCGATTACTTTGCGGTGATGTAGGTTTTGGCAAAACGGAAGTGGCTATGCGTGCTATTTTTAAAGCCGTGAAAAGCGGCAAACAGGTAGCCGTGTTAGTGCCGACAACAGTGTTGGCGCAGCAACATTTTCAGACCTTTACGGACCGTTTAGGGGCCTTCGGCGTGCGGGTAGAAGTACTCAATCGTTTCCGCTCGGCCGGTGAAAAACGGGATATTATTAAGCGTGTTGCCAATAAGACGGTTGATGTCTTAATCGGGACCCATGCGCTTTTAAATAAAAAAGTGGCCTTCAAAGACTTGGGGCTCCTCGTGGTGGACGAAGAACAACGTTTTGGTGTGGCGCAGAAAGAAAAATGGAAGAGCTGGGCCAACAATATCGACGTCCTTACCTTGAGTGCTACGCCGATTCCGCGAACCTTGCACATGTCGCTTGTCGGGGTGCGTGAAATGAGTGTTATCAACACGCCGCCGGAAGACCGTTTGCCGGTACAAACCTATGTGGTGGAATACGATATGAAACTCATTGCGGAAGCCATTCGCCGTGAAATTCAACGTGGCGGACAAGTTTATTTTGTTTATAATCGCGTAGCTTCCATTGAGCATATGGGTGAATTATTGGAAGCAGCCATGCCTGATTTGCGCTTTGCCATTGCCCACGGGCAGATGGTGGGCAGTGAAATGGAAGCCATTATGGTTGATTTCTATGAAGGGCATTATGATTTATTGCTTTGTACCAGTATTATTGAAACAGGACTTGATATTCCGAATGCCAATACGATTATCGTGTACGATGCAGATCGTTTGGGCTTATCGCAGTTATATCAGATGCGCGGCCGCGTGGGACGCTCTCGTCGTCGTGCCTATGCGTACTTCTTGTATCGCCCGGATAAAATGCTTAGTGAAACAGCGGAGAAACGCTTGAAAGCGATTGAAGAATTCACCGAATTGGGCGCCGGCTTTAAACTGGCTATGCGCGACCTTGAAATTCGTGGGGCCGGTAATTTATTGGGCTCACAGCAGCACGGAAATATTGCGTCCGTCGGGTTTGCCCTCTATTGTTCCATGTTGGAAGAAGCGATTGCAAAAGCCCAGCATAAGACGATTACCAAG
Organism: Veillonella seminalis; assembly: GCF_003992065.1. Taxonomy (GTDB): domain Bacteria; phylum Bacillota; class Negativicutes; order Veillonellales; family Veillonellaceae; genus Veillonella_A; species Veillonella_A seminalis. The sequence continues at coordinate 166,591 of NZ_RQUZ01000004.1, read as the reverse complement.
ACGGTGGAAGTGGATCCGGTTATCGACCTTGGCATCGATGCCTTTATCGATGAGGCCTATATCAATGATACGGCTCGTAAGATTACGATTTATCAGCGCTTATTGCAGATTCGGAAATTGGAAGATTTTGACGAATTCACCGACGAATTGATTGACCGCTTCGGCACGCCCACACCGCCGGTGGAACGCCTTTTAAAACTGGCACGCATTAAAGAACGGGCAAGAGCCATCGGCATCAAGAGTATGGTTATCCGTGAAGGCGTTTTGATTATTCACTGGGCCGACCTTGAAAAGATGGGCGGCTGGGATCCCGGTTTAGTGGCGACAAAGGTTTGGCAACATGTTAAAATAGATAAAAATAATGTGTTACGTTACAGCCCTATTGAAGCGGGAACTTCCGTATTGACCACAGTTGAGGTGTTAATGGGGGAATTGGAAAAACGTGACCCTCAATTACAATCTCAGTAAGCTTTAGGAGGAACCGTATGAATCGATTTTTAAAAGGGGCTATGATTCTTACCTTAGCGGGCATCATTGTGAAAATTATAGGGGCCTTCAGTAAGGTCCTGTTGGCACGTATTTTAGGCGGTGAAGGCATCGGCTTATACCAGATGGCCTATCCCATATATCAGATTATCGTAAGCCTTGCTACGGCAGGATTGCCGGTGGCCATATCGATTATGATTGCCGATAAATTGGCATATAAAGATATCCGCGGGGCATCCAAAATTTTCCGCGTATCGGCCACCGTATTATTTGCGTTGGGTGCCTTTTTCAGTGTGGCTTTATTCTTATCCGTGCCGTGGCTTGTCGAATCGGAATGGCTGACGGATCCGCGTAGCAGTTATGCACTCATGGCGTTGGCACCGGCTATCGTGGTAGTGACCATATTGAGCTGTTTACGCGGTTATTTCCAAGGTTTTCAGGATATGTTGCCGACCGGTGCTTCGCAGGTTGTGGAACAATCTTTGCGCGTAGCTTGCATGGTTGGCTTTGCGCTGTTCTTATTACCGTTTGGTTTGCCTATGGCAGCGGCCGGCGCGACGCTTGCGACCTTTCCGGGCGTTGTGGGCGGCGTATTGGTGCTCTTGTATTTCTATCGCCGGCAACGCCATTTACGGGCTAAACTTTTGGCTGAACAGGCTGCGGATATCATCCCGGAAAGCTCATGGCAAATTATGAAACGCTTGTTTATTTTGGCGATTCCTGTTTCTATGGCCAATATTATGATGCCGATTGTGTCGGGGATTGACCTCGGGGTAGTCCCGCAGCGTCTCATTGATGCGGGCTATTCGGTTCGCGAAGCGACCACTTTGTTTGGGTATTTAACAGGCATGGCCACATCGTTGGTTAATTTGCCGATTATTTTAACGACTTCCTTGGCAGCCAGTTTGGTACCGGCGATATCCGAAGCGTATACGAAACGGGATACGCTTGAGATTCAGAATCGCAGCCATGTAGCACTCAAAATTACCACATTGATTACCGTGCCGGCCTTTGTCGGTTTATATGTGTTGGCAACGCCGATTTCGGAACTCTTATATGCGACCCCGAATGCGGGCGGTCCGATTGCCGTTATGAGCCTCAGCATCTTTTTGTTGGGGGTTCAACAAGTGAGTACGGGGATTCTCCAAGGTCTTGGTCATACGGCGATTCCAATGGTGAATTTATTTGTCAGTACGCTGATCAAAATTCCGCTCAGCTGGTATTTGACGGCACTCCCCGAATGGGGCATTAACGGGGCTGCATGGTCAACCAATATAGATTTCGGTTTGGCCGCTTTATTAAATATGATTTTTGTGCGCCGTTACATTAAGTATAAGGTGCCGTGGTTGGAATTGAGTAAAATATCCTTGGCCGCGTTTGCTATGGGCGGTGCGACCGTTATGACCTACTCGTTCTTTGAACCGCTCTTAGGCGGTAATTTAGCGGTTTTAGGGGCTATTATAGTGGCTATTGTTATTTATGGTGCCGGTCTTTTGATTACTAAGGCTGTAAAAGACGATGAATGGGCTGTTATGCCGTTCATCGGAAAACGATTGGCAAAACTCCGCCGCAAGTCCAAATAATGTCGGTATTTAAAATAGAACAGCAGAAACAAGTACCAATAACGAAATTTTTAAGGAAATTGAACAGAGGCAAAAGAATTAAAAGGAGATTGTATGTCGATTCAAAATATCAGTCGTCTGCTTGACGAATTGGAATTGGACATTACGCAAGGTTTGTTTGTTATCGGAGCAGAACGAAGTGAAGACATTCCGTTCGACTTGAACGGCACCTTGTTAGTGGCCGATTTGACAGAAGAACACGAACTTTTGACAAACCTTGGTAATGTGCTGGCTACACGGTTCGGAGCTAAAAATCATATCAGCTTGTTTGGGATTACCGCTACGGATATAATAGCGACGCAGGAAACCATCGCCATACATTCGTTAGGAGCGGATGGAGCGGCTTATATGGCGAAACAGCAAGCCTTGTCGACTAAAGAGTTGGATTGGGTATTAATGTACCAACCGGACGTATCTGAAGCGGCGATTGGCAGTGCCTTTACTTTACAGCCGTTAATCGACGTAGTAGCTGCTTTAAGAGCACCTGACGGCTGCTCTTGGGATCGATTGCAAACTCACAGTACGCTACGCCGATATCTTTTGGAAGAAGTGTACGAAGTACTTGAAGCGATTGATAACCGGGATACGAATAATCTTCGTGAAGAATTAGGCGATGTGTTGTTACAAATTGTATTCCATGCAAGACTTGCGGAAGAGCAGGGGCTGTTTACGGTTCAAGATATTATTGATGATATAACGGCCAAAATGATACGCCGTCATCCGCATGTGTTTGCTAAGGCTACATCGAAAGAATTAGCTGAAACCCAGTTAAATTGGGAAGCTTTAAAGTCTCAAGAGCCGGGGCATGACAAAAAAACTTTGCTTGGTGGCATATCTAAAGGCTTGCCGGCTTTGTTGGGAGCGCAAAAATTACAAGAAAAGGCCGCGAAGGTAGGTTTTGACTGGGATTCTGAGCCTCCGGTGTGGGCTAAATTTAAGGAAGAAATTGCTGAATTTAAAGAGGCGATTGCCCAAAAAGACTATGAAAATGCAGAATTAGAGGGCGGTGACGTGCTTTTTTCCTTGATTAATCTTCTAAGATGGTATAAAATAGGCAGTGAAAATGCACTAAACCGCACCAATAATAAGTTCCGACATCGTTTTGCCCATGTAGAACGATGTGTTAAAGACAGCGGAAAATCGTGGAAGGACTTTTCATTAGAAGAATTGGACTTATTTTGGGAATCGGCTAAAGTGTCTGAACAAAAACATTCATTGAAATGATTTGTTAAGCGTGATATACTCTAACAAGTTAGTAACAATGAATGGATACATTCTATTTTTTAAGGAGGTTCTGTCATGAATAAAACAGAATTAATCGCAAGCGTTGCTCAGAAAGCCGAATTAACTAAAAAGGATGCTGAAAAAGCAGTTAAAGCTGTGTTCGACACAGTAGCTGAAGAATTAGCAAAAGGCGAAAAAGTTCAAGTAATCGGTTTCGGTACTTTTGAAGTTCGCGAACGTTCCGCTCGTGAAGGCCGCAACCCACAGACCGGCAAAGCTATCACTATTGCAGCTTCCAAATCCCCTGCATTCAAAGCCGGCAAACAGTTAAAAGAATTAGTAAACGTACAAACTAAAGTTAAACCTCGCAAAAAATAATTTGCCCGGTTTTAAAAGAGACCGCCCATGATGCTTCAGAGTCTGAATAGACGGCTGCAGCTGTTACCTTAAGGTAAAAAGGGGGTCTCTTTTTTTAATGCAAAAATTACATTCTTTCCCGCTGTTCATCAAGGAAAATATGATATAATTAAAACAACAGGGAAGGAGACATTTATGAGCAAGCCAGATCGAATACTCATAGTATCAGCTTCAATCGGGACCGGTCATACGCAAGCGGCCAGGGCCATTGAAGAGTATTGGGCACAGAAAAATCCTGATGCCATTATTACCCATGTAGATTTTTTAAATACAAACAGTTTTTCTTTTGATAATTTGATTAAAGAAACGTATATTAAAATGATTGATGTGTTCCCTATGATGTATGATGTTATTTATCGTATGTCACAAGGGGATAAAAAAGGCAGCACCGCACAGACGGCGTTGTCGTGGATGTTGAAACGTCGTATGTTAAAACTGATTAATCGGGAAAAACCGGATATTATTATCTTTACGCATCCTTTTCCCTGTGGGGCGGCTTGTATTTTAAAACGCCAGCATTTAATTGATGTACCTTTGGTAGCTGTAATTACGGATTTTCAAGTACATCAATTCTGGGTGTATAAACAGATTGATGCCTATTTTGTAGGTACCACTTCGATGGTGGATGAATTATGTAAGGCCGGCATTCCGGCAAATAAGATTACGATTACGGGAATTCCGGTTCGCCGTACTTTTTATGAACATCGTTTAACCGAGTATAAACATGCGTATCCGGTTAAGGTTCTTATTATGGGCGGTGGTCTCGGCCTCGGTTGTGTAGAATCGGCACTGCAACATTTAGACGAAGTATCCGGTATTGATGAGCTCATCGTTATTACCGGGCGCAATGCGGAGCTTTACGAAGGGCTTATGAGCATGCGTAAAAACTTGCGCACCCCTACGACGATATACGGCTATACCTTGGAAGTTGCCAAATTGATGCGGGAAGCGGCCATGTTGGTTACCAAACCGGGCGGCTTAACCTGTATGGAAGCCGTTACGGTTGGCGTACCGATGGTTTTCTTCAGCGCTATTCCGGGACAAGAAGAAGGGAATGCAGCCTTTTTTGAACAACAGGGCTTTGCCCGTTGGGTGCGAGACATTCATGATTTGCATGGTGTAGTGACCGGTTTATTAAGTAATCCGGAACGGCTGCATGAGATGTCACGCGAGGAATTGCATTGGAAACTGGATGGGGCAGCCAATATTGTCAGAGCAGTTCAGGGGTTGTTAGATGAGCGTAAGAAGCCTGTCGGTGATGTTAATATGTCTGTTGGCGATGTTAAAAAGTCTCTTGCGAAGCTTTAGAAATTTTTGTACAATGGACTAAACATCCCGAAAGGGATTGAGGTTTTGTATTAAAGGAGGATTCGTATGGACGGCGACGCGCTGGAATCGTTTTATGAGAATTTAGGTTTTGAATTAGTTGAGATTGACGATCGGGAAACATTATTTTATCAGATTGATGATGATGGTGATTATGCTACCATTACCGATGAAGACGGTGGTGTGCCGACTTCGTTGAAGGAACCGATTATTTTTAACCTATATGATGAAATTGATTCGTTTCAGTGGAGTGTGACAGTAGAAGATTCTGAATACTTTGGTGAATTGTTTACTCGCGTAGAAGATACGGACGAATTACTTGCGGTGTTGAAAGATATTCGGCAAGAAAATATGGCTCGTTATGACGATAGCCTAAACTAATCCAAAGCGGGTTTAAATGTATAAGTCTGTAGCCCGAAATATAATCAAGTAATTAAAAATGGACTGTAACGAAATTGAGCGTTTTGACTCATATTTCAGTTACAGTCCATTTTTGTTGAGGAGGGTAGCAGAAAGCAGTATTACATGTTGTCTACCATTGCCATTATTTGTCGTGACAGCAAATAATAGACTTAGTCTTCTTGCGGATACAAGGTGAAGCTTAGGCTGGTAAAGATTTTATCCTGCGTAGCAAGACCGTCCGATTGAGGATATGGGAAGGCGAGTTCAACGCCGATAACATTCACGCTGCCGTTGCGGACAGGTAAGTAGGCTTTGCCGTCTACGTCGGTTTTTTCAACGACGGTATGGTGATTAATTAAATCCGGAATAATTTCCACATTTGGCATTGGCCGTCCTTCATGCAATACTTGAACCGGTAAAATATCACCGACATTGAGTTGCGTAGGATCCACTAAGGGCACGATTTGATATGGAATATTCGGAATAGCTTTAGGGGTTCCCACTTTACCCAGGTAGTTAATGCTGTATTTAATGGCATGGGTTCCTTTAATAGCACCCGGCACATCCTTCATTGGGGCATTATGTACTTTTTTCTGACTGTCCACGGACCAATAGCCGTAATCGAAGACAACAACCGCTACGCTTGTATTTTCACTTGGCGAAATAGTCACATGGTCGGCAAAATTTTGTTGCGGAATCGCTACCGGTTGGTAATCCTTAGTGTAGCCGATTAAAGATTCAACCATACTTGGCTGATACGCATTGTCTACAGGGCCTTCGCCGAGAATTAACTGGATTTGGTCAAGGCGGGGACCCACCCAAAGGCCGTGGGCCGAGGTAACACTTACCGCAGCAGTTGTTAAAAGAGCGGCGGCACATAATGAGGCGGTGGCTTTAACTAATTTACTTCGAATCATAGAACACACTCCTTAAAAAATACTAAAAATACCTAATACCTAATGTGAATGCTTTCATACTAAAAATGCATTCATATTATTCTTATCATAACTGATAAAATTACCAATGTCAATAATGGGAATCATTATTTTTTTTTCATAATTAAAATAACAATCGGTAGAGGAAGATAATCGGCATTTAATCATAATCAAAGCGGTAGGTCATACCGGGGATGTTTGGTAAAGCGGGCTGTATGCGGTATAATAAGCATAGACAATTAAGATGAATTAATATTGATGAAAATCATTGGCGCAACTGAGTTATATAGAAGTTAATAACAGTTGCCATGATTATTGAAAAGGATTAGAACGATATGAACGTGTTAACACTGCAGGATGTAAGCCAATCGTACGGTACGCGGCGCTTATTTGAAGATGCCAACATGACCTTTACCGATAATAAACGCATCGGTTTAATTGGCGTTAACGGCACCGGTAAGTCCACCTTCATGCGCATGCTGGCGGGCCTTATCGAGCCGGAAAAAGGGACGATTTTGCGTAATGGCAAGGCGTCGGTATATTATTTGCCGCAAGCACCGGAATTTGACGAAGACGCATCCTTATTGGAAAATATATTTTTGGCGGACCATCCGGTTTTAAAATTAGTCCGTGAATATGAACGCATTGACCAACAGAATCCGGGTAGTCCCGAGCATTTGAAATTATTGAGCCGTATGGATACGGAAGGGGGCTGGCAGGTTGAGCAGCAAGCCCGCACAATTTTGACAAAATTGGGATTCACCGATTTGATGCGGCCGGCTAAAGAGTTAAGCGGTGGTCAACGACGCCGTTTGGCCTTAGGTCAGGCCTTGTTATATCCCAGTGATTTACTGCTTCTCGATGAACCGACTAACCATTTGGACGAAGCCAGTATCGAATGGCTTGAAAAATATCTCTTAGGCCGCAAAGGCGGTCTTGTAATCAGTACGCATGACCGCTATTTTCTGGACGCTTTGAGCGATGAAATTTTAGAATTGTCCGACCGTCATTTTTACAGCTATGAAGGGACGTATGAAACGTTCTTAACTTTAAAGGCGGATCGAGAAGAGCGGGAAGCGGCTACGGCGGAAAAACGTCATCAGTTCTTAAAACGAGAACTCGCTTGGGTACGTCGCGGAGCACAAGCACGTTCGACGAAGCAAAAAGCCCGTTTGCAGCGTTATGAAACGTTAAAAGCGCAAGATGTGGCGCGACGCACCGATACGTTAGATCCGATTGCCCTTAAGAGTCGTTTGGGCAAGACGATTTTTGACATAGAGCATCTGACATTCAGTCGCGGCGATATTCCGATTGTTAAAGATTTCACCTACCATGTGGTGCGACATGACCGCATCGGTATCGTGGGACCGAACGGTATCGGCAAATCCACATTTATGGGCTTATTGGACGGACAGTTTGAACCGGATGCAGGAACCCTCGGACGCGGTGAAACGGTCCGGATAGCGCATTTTACGCAAGAATTACCCGTATTTGATGAGGACCAACGGGTATTGGACTACATTCGTGAAGACCATCGCTACATGGTGTTGGCCGATGGCAGCACATTGAGTGCCGGCCAGATTTTGGAACGTTTCCTCTTTACGCCGGAATTACACGGCGTGCCGATTCGCAAATTATCGGGCGGTGAAAAACGACGCCTCTATTTGTTAAAACTCCTCATGAGTGCCCCTAATGTGCTCTTATTAGACGAACCGACCAATGATTTGGATATTCCTACCTTGGAAGTCCTGGAAGACTTTTTAGATTCCTTCAGCGGCATTGTCATTACGGTTTGCCATGATCGTTACTTCTTGGACCGCGTTGTGGATAAATTATTCGTGTTTAAGGGGAACGGGCAAATTGAAATCGTCCATGGCGCTTATTCGGAATATCGCGATATGTTGGATGAAACGGAAGCACAAAATGGCATCGGTGTGTTGGCCGGCGGTAAATTAAATAGCGGTGCAGTCGGTCATCAAGCAACCGACGCGCAGCCTGAATCGTCAAAAGAAACGGCGAAAATTGCCTCTGAGGGCGTTCAGAGCTCTAAGACGACTAATGATACTCATATTGAAGCAGAAGGGGCTCCGACCGCATCTAAACCGCTTACAAAGGCGGAACAGGCGGAGCTTGCTCAATTGGAGCTTGATATTTCGGAGCTGGAAGGCTTATTAAAAGCTTATGACGCTATGCTTAATCAGGCGGGCGGCGATTACGAAGCCATGTCAAAGACGATGGCGGAACGAGCTGATGTAGCTGCCAAATTGGATGCTAAAACAGAACGGTGGTTAATGCTCGCTGAGCGGTAACATAAAAATCGATTGTGTCGAAGTTTAATATAAAATTAATTTTGGCGAGTGATACTATAAAAAAGATTTAAATCAGGCGATACTAAAAAAATGATGTTATAATTTTTATAGTAATACCTTCGATTTTAAGGTATTAAATTTTTATAAAATAAAATTATAATACTTTGGAATTCGGACATAATTAAAAATAATTTATTTTTTGGATACTCCATTCGGCTTATTTTGATAAAATACGCCGTATAAACAAGAAATTTGATTTATACCTTTGAAAGATATAAACAATTTGAAAAAGTTTAAGGTATACATGAAATAAAATATTGAATTTTGTCGCTTGAATAGTATATACTAGAAACAGAGAAGAATAGTTATTTTTTTGCATGGCAGTGTTACGCATTTCTCAAGGGAGGATCGTTATGATGAAAAGTAACAAGTGGGGCGGCAAACGCGCTGGCGCAGGTCGCAAAAAATCATTATTCGACCGCAAGGGTCGTACATTCCGTTTAACGGATGCAGAATTTTTGGAAGTTAAGCCTTTAATTGACGCAATTCGTAAACGTACTGAAGCAGCGGCTTTAGCAGCAAAAATTAAGTAGTGTCAGTTAAGGACTGGGGAGAGTCCGAACATATTTGCTCATCGGTATGTTATTAGATAAGCAGATTGTTATTCCTACTTCTAATTTTCCTAGACAATGTAATGGATAGGTATAAGGACTATCGGCAACCGAATAGTTTTCGGTTGCCGATTTTTCTGTGTTCAGATAAGTGTGAGTGTTATTATTTTGAATGTTTTTTTCAATTATGAGACAGACTCATTTTTTATTGTTATAAAGAAACGGAATTTTCTGTTATAATATACAGTAGTGATAATAATTCACAATAAAGATAACTATATAATTTATGATAGAATATGCAAGGAGATATAGAATGAAAGAAACAATACATACTGATATTTTAAAGAAAACCGATACTATCGTTAAGGCTGATGCCCGTCATACCTTTGACACGGTAGCTACGGCATTAGGTGCGGAAGAACACAACCCGCTCGTTGTAGTAGGCACTGTCGAGAAGATGGAAAATGTAGGGGAGATCGTAAAACGTGAATCGTTGGACATCACTCCTAATTTGGTAATTAAAGAGTTTACCGGTCAGGGCTTGGCTGAGGCCTATATCGATAGTGTAACTTATGGCTATGTAGCTGATTTTATGGAAGAATTTGTGCGTATCGATATGCTCTTAGTCAGCGAATTTGACTATGTAGTGCGTGAAGCGGACGAAACAGTGCAACGCGGTTTATTGCGTTTATTTGAAGGTCTGGTGCGCAATAATCGTCAGGTTGTATTTACGATGACTCAGGAACCGGAAACGTATGAAGCCTTAGTTTTACCGGCTTTGGCTGAACTCGTAAGCAGCGGTGCTTTTGTAGTAGTAAAATAAAAGTTTAATACATGCAGAAAAATAAGCTTTTAGAAAATAAATAAGATCTTATGCATACAAAAGGGCGCTAAAGTAACGCCCTTTTTTGCTGAAAATTTTTTGTAATACAAAAGGGATATATCAACGACGAACGGCCGGTTCTCGTGATATATCCCTTTCTGCGTAGGTGAGATTGTGTAAAACGTGTGTTAATTCATTACATCGTGTAATTGTTTTGCCTTCCGGTGGAATGCGTACACCGGTAAGAGGCTGACCGCAAGGCCTACGACTATGCAAAGGAGGGTGAGTTGCACAGACGCTGAGGAGATAGCCAGCGGCATAATGACTGCTGAACTGGTATTTAATGCATGGGCGAGGCCGATGTAAGCACCGAAGCCCATGAGCCAGCCAAAGAGTGCGCCCAGGCCTATAACGTAGGACGTTTGCTGAATCAAAATACTGTACAGCTGTTTTTGTGTTGTGCCGAGCGCTTTTAAGATGGCGTAATCGCGGAGTCGATTCACCGTTGCCAAATAGGCAGTTACCAAAACAACGGCCATGGCAAGTCCGATTAATAAGTAACCGATAGGCTGCCAAACTTTTTCACCGCGCCCCATGAGGTTGAAGAGTTGGGTAATGACTTGGGCGGGGAATACGAGTTGGGCATCTTTACGTTTGACAAATTGGGCGGCTAAGGTGTAGGCTTGTCCGAATCCTACCGGTTCTACCATGATAGCGGTAACATCGCCTTTCTCAGAAAGGTCTTTACCGTGTGCATGGAGTTGCCAAATACTTTCGATGGGAGTCAGAATCGCTTGATTATAAGGGCCGCCGGTATCGGCTAATATACCGACGACCGTAAACGATTCCTCCGGATGTTCTTTACCTTTGGCTAAGGTGCCATGTGTAGATTTGAAGGTATCACCGAGGTTGAGACCTAATTGTTTTGCCACATCTTGGCCGATAACTGCTTCAAAAGGGGTTTGGAGCGGGCGGCCCGATGAGAGGCGCAACCATTCCGGTTTAGTGTTATCTGCTCGTACGGTAAAAATTTCAGGTTCGGTACCAACCAGACGATATCCTTTTACACTATCGCCAAAAGCTAAAGGTATGGCTTGTTTTACTAATTTTGAATTGGCACGTAATTGAGTAACCTCTTGGTAACTGATGTTGGCCAGTGGTTTGTCTTGGAGAAAGACTGTGTTAAGTACAAATTGTTGGCTGCTTCCGGGAGAGCCTACGAGTAGGGTAAATGGTTCGGTCGCGGCGATGAGTCCACGCTGCAATCCGCTACCCAAAGAAACTACCAATACACTTAATGCAACTGCCAAGGCCATGACAAGAAGCAGGAGCGACGTGGTTAGAGGTTTGGACCAGAGTTGCTGCCAGGCTATTTTACGAATCATGAGAACCTCGCTTTGTAAAATGTAATTGATTAGTGAACTGAGAAATAATAGTCGTTTCATGACTGGCAATCAGTAAAGTGGCATTAGCTTCCGTGCTGTAGTTGCGCAGTAAGTCAATAACGATGGCACTGTTGGCAGCATCAAGACTGGCTGTCGGTTCATCGGCTAACAGTAGGGAAGGTTTTTTTATAAGCGCACGGGCGATAGCCACGCGTTGTTGCTCACCTTTACTCAATTGGGTCGGCTTTTTGTGGCGGAGATTGGTAAGGCCCATGATATCCATGAGCTTTACTGCTTCGTCCGTCATCTCTTTGTGCGTAAAACGATTGGCAAAGAAGGCACCGCTTATAATATTTTCTTCGGCTGTTAAAAAACTGAGCAGATTGAAGTCTTGAAAAATATAACCAACTTGTTGACCACGCCAATGATCGAGTTCTTTTGAGCTGATTTCGATCAAATTGACATCATCCGCCTGAATTGTGCCCGTAGTCGGTTGTAGGAGTCCGGCTATGCACTGGAGTAAGGTGGATTTGCCACTGCCGCTAACCCCGGTCAGGCACCATTGACTACCGGTAGGCGCTTCAAAGGCAGGTAAGTCCAATACGGTAATCATGGTGTCGCCGTCGGGGAATTGACGGGTCAGATTTTGAATCGTCAACATACTAATTAACCTCAGCACCGCGGAGTCGAACAAGACTTACAAAGCCTGTTTCGCCGTCAACGTAGCTGCCTACTTCCAATTGTCCCGTTACGGTAATATCCTGATCATAAGGTAAGGCCGTTACGGAATCGTCCATATAAACGACTACAATATCACTAGGCCAATCTGCATCAGTCGAGCAGAAGGGACAGATGGACATAGGTGTTTCGGTGAGTACAAAGAAGTTGATGCTCGGTTTTAAAGGTGGAGCCATATAACCTTGCATCGTTACACTTTGCCCGTTTAATGACAATAAGCTATCTGATAGAATAAGCCCTTCTGAAGTTGCGCCTGCATACATGTCTCCAAAATTCAGCCAAGACGCCAAAGCCGTATTGGGCATCATGGTGACAAAAAGCTGTACTGCGAGGCCAAGTAATAAAGGGCGTAGCCACTGTTTTAATCGCATCATTGTTCCTAGTCACATCCTTGTTAGAAATTATTTAGTGTTATCTTTGTTGCCGTCAACGCCAAGGGCACGGAGGATACCGAAGAATACTTCAGTGTTATCCATAACGCCGTGGAAGTATTCGGAACCAGGGCCTTGAGCCATGAGTACTACATCGTCAGCGGAGTGAACTTCGCTGGTTTCACCGGTAGTTGTAGGCAAGTCGCCTTGTACTAAGCGAGCACCCTGTGGAGCACGTTTAGGGTTAGCGATTACAAGACCATCTTTACCGGCCGTAGCAGGATCGGTTGGCGTATTTTGGAAACGATAGTTTTCATAATGATCTGGGGAGTTAGCGTATTGAACGGCCAAGGTTACATCAGCATCAGGGTTATCAGGGAAGCCGTCGCGGTTAGCATCGACGAATGTAGGCCAGCCTGCGTCACCGTATACACGAACTGCTTCACGACCCACTTTGCCGTCTTTTTCGCTATAAGTACCGGTAATACTGATACCGTGAGCATGGTCAGCTACTACGATAATTAAAGTATTGTCGCCGTGAGCTTTGGAGTAGTCCTGAGCCCATTTGATGGTTTGGTCAAATTCGATAGTGTCATAAGCGGAACGTTGCCAATCCATTGTATGTAATTGTTTGTCAATGGAGCCAGCTTCGGACATAAGGAAGAAACCGTTAGGGTTCTTTTCTAATACGTCTACCGCTTTTTTAGTCATATCTAAAAGACCTGGCTGATCATTGAAACCTTTAAGAACGGTTGGGTTCTGAGGTAAGAATGCACGGTCCATGTAAACGTTCATGGTATTCATAGTGAATAAACCGAGGATTGGTTTGTCAGCTGTAGTTTGAGCCAATTCAGTTTTGGTACCGGCAAATTGGTAACCTTTGTTCTTGAATTCTTGAATTACGTTTACGTTATCTTTACGTTTGGAGCCCGGGGTATCCAATGGTAAGAAGAATTGAGCACCGCCGCCCAATACAACGGCCGGTGGGTTTTTACGATTTAAGAAGTCCGTTGCAATGAAGTTCTGTTCGCCACGACGACGAGTATGTGCAGTTACGGCTGCAGGAGTTGCGTCAGTTACAGCCGCAGTTGTTACCATACCGTAGGACATATCTTTCGCGCGAGAAAGAATTTCAGAAATATTTTCTACTTTTGGATCGTCCAATGGATCCGGAGTGCTGTTTTCATAAACGCCCATAGCGTTAACAACAGATTTATTACCTGTGTTATAAGCGGATGCACTATTTGCGGAGTCAGTAACGATAGAGTCATAGCCGGAAGTAGTGATGAGAGCCATGTTTGGCATTTTTTCCATAGCTAATACGTCGTTGAATTTACCGTCGCTCATGCCTTTGGAAAGGATACGAGCTACTTCTTTGGCTTGCATGCTCATGCCGTCGCCAATGAAGAGGATAACGTTTTTAGCTTTCTTTTGAGCTTTTTCATTAACGACTTTGTAGTTAGCTGTTTGTTTGATAGCGCCTTGTGCTGTATTAGCTACTACGTTAACGCGTTTGTCGCCGGTATCTTTGAAAGATACATCGTTGATGCGATAGGAAATGTGATCAGCGTATTGAGTAATTGTAGCGTCTTGTTTGAAAACTTTGCTAGCGTCTTCACCGTTAACTGTTACAGCTACTTCTTTGGTAGTGAGTGGTAATTCCACTTCAAAGTCAAAACGTTGACCCTGCCAGAATTTTGCTTGGTTAATAGGCATTACTTTAATTGCGTTATTTGTCACAGCCGTGCTAGGTAAGTTTGCTTGAGAACTTACAGTTACTGCAGGAGCTGCTGCTTGTACTGCGGGCGTACTAAGACCGAACGCTAAGGCACCTGCTAAAGCAAAAAATACCATTTTACGTAAATGCTGCTTTCCGTTCATGAAAATACCTCCTAATGTATCAAATAAAAATGAACTTCTGCTCTCTTTATCCTAACAAAGTGCTAAAAAAAGATACAGAAAAAAGGCGGTAAAGTATTTGTAAAAGAATTGTAATAATAAAATTAATTGTCATATTTGAAGGAAAAATACGAGCAATAATCATTAATATGATATTATTTATGATTTATTCGTGTATGAATCTATAATGCGAAATAATAGTCTGTATTTCTGGGGAAAATAGAAAAATCTTGGAAAGCCGGGTCAACTATCAAGAAAAGATGTACTAATAATTAAATAGTTATTATTAATGAAAAATCAACGAAATGTTTATATAAAAATGGCGGAAACGTAAATATGCCGTGACTTTGCCTCTTTTCATTATCGAATAAATTCGGTATACTAATAACAAAGTAGTAGATAAAGTTTGAGAGGGCACTTTTTAGAATCCTGTAATTTAGGTAATATAAGGAAGGCTTTTGTTTCCGAGTATTAGAAATGGAGTAATCAATGGAATATACCAATATTTTGTATTCAGTAACTAACAAAATCGCAACAATTACCTTTAATCGTCCGGAAGTGCAGAACGGATTTAACATTCCTATGTGTAATGAAATCCTCGATGCCATTGAACGAACCGAAGCGGATCCGGAAGCACGCGTACTCTTAATCAATGCGGTTGGTAAGGTGTTTTCCGTCGGTGGCGATTTGTCGGAAATGAAACGTGCCGTAGAAGAAAACGACCAACAGTCTTTGGTGGCTATTGCCGAATTGGTTATGCAAATTTCCTTTGCTATGAAAAAAATGTCAAAACCGGTTGTTATGAGTACGGACGGCGCTGTAGCCGGTGCAGCCTTTAACATGGTTTTGGCTGCCGACATGTGTGTAGCTTCTACCAACAGCCGTTTTATCCAGGCTTTCGTTAACGTAGGTCTTGCTCCCGATGCGGGCGGTATGTTCTTGTTGACTCGTGCTATTGGTATGAATCGTGCTATGCAACTTGCCATGACCGGTGAAGCGGTAACTGCAGAAAAAGCTAAAGATTACGGTTTTGTCTACAAAGTGTGCGAACCGGAATTATTGATAAAAACGACAGATCGTCTGTGTGCCCGCTTGGCTAAAGGTCCTGAATTATCTTTTAAGGCGATGAAAGAAATGATGTGGGCCAGCGTATTCAGCGGTTGGGATGAGTATGCTAAGTTGGAAGTTCATTTACAAACAACCTTGGGCTTCTCGGAAGACTTCAAAGAAGGTGTACGTGCCTTTGCAGAACGCCGTCGTCCTAACTTCCAGGGTAAATAAGGCATTAATTGAGGGGCTATTTAATTTGACTAAATTAAATAGCCTTTATTTTTTACAAAACACTTGAATATTTTCATTTGTAAGCGTAATACTATATATAGGTAATATATAGCAACTATTTAAGCATAATAATTTTTTTAGCGATAGGAGTGAGAGAACATGGAAAGTAACAATGTAAAAGATCATGTAATCTCAAATAATGGTGTAAAAATGCCAATTCTTGCCTTCGGGACCTATTTAATTCCGAAGGCAAGACACGAAACAAGCCGTATTGGATGCCCTTGATGCGGGTTATCGTCACATTGATACGGCTCGTTTGTATGGAAATGAAAACGAAGTGGGCGAAGCTGTGAATGCTACATCGGTACCACGTGACGAAGTTTTCGTGACTACAAAGATTTGGTTCAATAACTATGGCTATGAAAAAGCCAAAGCAGCCATTGATGATACGTTAAAACGTATGAAGCTTGACTATCTTGATCTTATGCTTCTCCATCAGCCATATAATGATTATTACGGCGCTTACCGTGCTTTGGAAGAAGCATATAAGGCCGGTAAATTGCGTGCTATCGGGGTAAGTAATTTTTATCCGGATCGTTTAAACGACCTCATTGCATTTAATGAAATTAAGCCGCAAGTCGATCAGATAGAAATCCATCCGTATTTTCAACAGGAATTTGCTCGTGCCAATATGGAAGCTCATGGGGTGCAGACGGAATCTTGGGCCGCTTTTGTGCGCGGTAAAGATGGTATTTTTACGAATCCTATCTTGGAAGAAATCGGTAAAAAATATAACAAATCAACGGCTCAAATCATGATTCGTTGGCAGTTGCAGCGCGGCATTGTGTGTCTCGCCAAGAGCTCCAGCCCTAAACGCATGGCACAGAACCTTGACGTATTTGACTTTAACCTTACCGAAGAAGATATGGCGGCCATTAAAACCATTGATAGAGACACAACAGTGTTTATGAGCCACTATGATACGCGTATGCTAGAAGAATTATTGACTAGAAACGTTGAGGCGTAAGTCTTGATGCGGCCAGTCCTAATTTTATGTATGTAGCATCAGGCTACAGTAGGGCTTCGCCTATTGTGACTTAGCGATCCCCATTAAATATCGAGTTCTTAACGATTACATAGTCCACTTTTCTAATCGCGGTCAAGTTATTACCGCCGGCATAGGAGATAGAGGACTGTAAGTCTTGTTCCATTTCAGTTAAGGTATCGAAAAGGCTGCCTTTGGAAGGAATGTACATTTTTTTACCTTCAACGTTTTTACGTTCACCTTTTTGAGATTCGGAAGCAGAACCAAAGTATTCTTTGTATGGTTTGCCATCGATTTCAACTTCTTTACCCGGAGATTCGGTATGACCTGCGAAAAGGGAACCGATCATAACAAAAGTGGCACCGAAACGAATAGATTTAGCAATGTCGCCATGGTCGCGGATACCGCCGTCAGCGATAACAGGTTTAGTAGCCGCTTTGGTGCACCAACGAACAGCGGATAATTGCCAACCGCCGGTACCAAAACCGGTTTTTAATTTAGTGATACATACTTTACCGGGTCCGATACCTACTTTAGTAGCGTCAGCGCCGGCGTTTTCAAGTTCACGAACAGCTTCAGGGGTACCAACGTTACCGGCAATAACGAAGCTTTCAGGTAACTGTTTCTTAATATGCTGAATCATTTCAATTACGGAGTTGGAATGACCGTGAGCAATATCGATAGTGATATATTCAGGGGAAAGACCGGCTGCTTTAATTTCATCGACGAAATCAAACTCTTCTTTTTTTACACCAATACTGATAGATGCAAATAAGCCTTGCTCTTTCATACGTTTAATAAAATCAAGACGAGTGTGCGGGGCAAAACGGTGCATGATGTAGAAATAATTGTTGCGGGCTAATTTTTCAGCCAATTCTTCATCAATAATCGTCTGCATGTTGGCCGGTACAACCGGTAAACGGAATGTGCGATTGCCGAGTTTTACTGAAGTATCACATTCACTGCGGCTGTTAACAATACATTTATTCGGGATTAACTGAATGTCTTCATAATCAAAAATGTTTGTTGTATTAATCATGGAAGGCCTCCTTGTCATAACATAAAAATCCATTAGACATTATATAGGAAAGATGGTGCTTTTGCAAGCCTAACTCGAACGGTATAATTTATATAGCATTTTAATGTTCGGGTTTTGTAAATGAAGTATCGACTATTTGTAAAAAAGTCGATTGAGTTGATTTATAGAACGGTCAAGCGGTATAATTAAACTATATTTGCAAGCAATTGGGTAAAAAAGCTTAAGGAGAACGCAAACTATATCTTTACAGTTGTTGTAATAACGGCCGAAGGTCGGGAGGATATTTATGGAACAAAAACAACGTACAAGAATGTTGGTGGAAGCGGGTTTATCAATTGCAATCGCATATGTACTGCATTTTGTAGTCCTGTTTCAAATGCCGCAAGGCGGTTCGGTGAATGCAGCCAATTTGGTACCGCTTATTATTTTTGCCATTCGTTGGGGTGGTAAATGGGGCGTCATTACCTGTATGGCTTACGGCATAATCGACTTTTTACTGGGCTTCAAATTTTCGCTTCACTATTTGAGCATCTTATTGGATTATATTTTAGGCTACGGTGCCATCGGGGTTGCCGGTTTCTTTGGTAACAGTCGGGCCGGAGCCGTTTGGGGCGTTACTGCCGGGTGTGTATTGCGCTGGGTTTTCACCGTTATATCGGGAGCCGTCGTATTCGCATCATATGCACCGGCCGGTCAAAATCCATGGATGTATTCTATGATTTATAATGCCAGTTACATGGTGCCGGAATTAATTATTAATATGTTGGTTATTGTATTGTTCTATAACCGCATTATGAGAGGAATTCGTTCAACGCACAGTTAAATCGGCCACGAATGAATTAATGGAGTTATTTATGAAACGTCTTTTATTAGAACGTACAGATATAAACCGTTTACATGATATGGGGCTACTCATAGTATGCGGCGGTCAAAGTACTCGCATGGGACGTGACAAAGCAGCGTTGCCTTGGCAAGAAGGCACACTTTTGACCTCGCTCATGATTCGGGCGAGGTCCTTTGCTTTTTCACATATTGTAATTGCCGGTAATCAACCGGTAGATTTGCGAACATTGCCGGGCGAGTTATATGCTATGCATCCTTTGTCAGATAGAAGTGGGCGTGTGCGACTCACTGAAGAAGAGCTGACTGCCGTGGAGCCTCATCAGATTCATCGACTTGAATGGGTGGTTGAAGAAGAACGGACGTTGTCAATTTATTTGACGGCCGATCAAGGAGAGCCTTGCGGACCGTTAGGCGGTTTGGCAGCCGGTCTCAGTGAAGGCCCTTGTGATGCGTATCTGGCCGTATCAGTGGATATGCCTTTGTTTGATAATTTTGATTTTGGCGATGTAACAAAGTTACGCACCAGGTTGGGGCAGAAGGCCGTAGATTGCATTGTGCCGACTATTAACGGGCGCTTGGAACCGCTGGGGGCTTTATATAGTACGCGTTGTTTGCCGGTTATCATAAAATTATTGCGTAAAGGTGAGCGCCGTCTGCGTGCCATTTATGACCATTGTGAAACGGAATATGTGGATGTGACGGATAAAGCGTATGCCTATAAAAATATCAATACGTACAACGAATATAAAGCGATTCGGGCTTTGTTCTATAACAGTACGCGTAAAAAGCCTGTTATTTCCGTTGTAGCCAAGCAGTCGAAGACCGGCAAAACCGAGGTGAGTACTCGTTTAATTGATGCTTTACAAAAACTCGGCTATGAAGTGGGGTATGTGAAAAGCGACGGCCACGGTTTTACCATGGATACGGAAGGTACCGATACTTGGAAGGCCGATAAGGCGGGGGCAAAAGCGGTTGCGATTGCCGGTCCGGAAGGGTATGCTATTTTAAGCCACACGGGCCAAAAGACGGATTTAATGACATTGGCAGAACAATTGCCGGTGGATATAGCCGTTTTGGAAACACGCAGTCGCGGTGTTGAGCCGATTATTGAAGTAGTTACAGATTATCCGGCTGATTTTGAAAATTGTATTACGCCGGTTGATAATTTATTGTCTGTCGTGTATATGAACGGAAATAGCGATACTGAGTATTTGAAGGTTGATAACGAATCAGTAGCTGCGAGTGAAAGCAGTGAGGCATCATCAAAGCAGAATTCACAAGCTGTAAATGGCGTAGCTGTATATTCATTGGCTGATATAGAGTCATTGGCAAAATGGCTGGTGACGGAGGTATTTTTTAATTAAGACAGCCTATAACAGGCTGAGGAGGTGACCGTATGGAAGGCATTACGGTAGAAGCGGCGAGAACAAAGTTGTTGGACTTGGTAGCACAAGTACCGGCCAGAGAGATAGAACAAATCCCGTTGGAAAAAGCGTTAGGACGTGTATTGGGCACTGAGCTGACGGCTAAGACAAGTATTCCACCGTTTCGTAAGGCTCCTTATGACGGTTATGCGATTGTACACAGTGAAGGCCGTTCGCAGTTTACTATTGTGGCTACAATCGGTGCCGGTGAACGATACGAAGGCAAGGTCCTTGAAGGGGAAGCGGTACGCATTATGACAGGGGCGCCGGTTCCGGATGATTGTGATACCATCATTATGCAGGAACGATGGCGATTGTGCTCTGACGACGGTATTCCTTTGCAACAATCCCAAGTGCGTGACGTGATGGATCCGTTCGGTTACGATATTCTGGTAAACGGCGTTATTCAAAAAGGTGAAAATATTATTCCTGAAGGGGAAGAGTGTGTTGCAGGCGACCGTTTGATGGAAGCGGGCGTTGTTTTGGACGCCGGTCGCCTATCCGTAGCCGCCGGGCTCGGACATAGAGAACTAGCCGTGTATAAACAGCCTAAGGTTGTTGTACTCACGTCGGGCCGAGAAGTAGTGCCACTTACGGAAACCTTGCAAGGGTCTCAAATTTATAACTCGAATCTTTATATGCTCCAAGGTTTATTGCAGGAGCAAGGCGTTACCTCATTTAAAACGCATCATGTGAGTGACGATCCTGAAAAGCTCGATGAAGAAATTGAAACGATTCGTGAATTGGCTGCTGATGCAGAATTAATTATCAGCACCGGCGGTGTGTCTGTAGGGCTTTTTGATTCCATGCCGGCTATTTACGAAGCATTGGGGGCTGAAAAGCTTTATGATCGTCTCTTTATGTGGCCCGGTGCCGCTTCGTATGGCGGGGTAATTCGTCGTGAAAACGGGGCGTTTACATTCTGCTTGGGGCTTTCTGGTAACCCGACAGCCGCTTATAACACGTATCATTTGCTTGTGTTTCCGGTATTACGCAGTTTGCAGGGGCGTCGTGATATTCTATTACCGGTTGTTATGTTAAAACTGGGCAGTGCCATTCATAAGAAAAATCCGTTCGACCGCTATGTGCAAGGGGCAATTACTTGTGAATCGGGCGAAGCCGTTTTTATGCCGAATCGTGTTTTCACATCCAGTGCCTTATTGGGGCTGGCGCATGCCAACGGTATGGCCAAACTCGAACAGGGTCAACATAGCTATGAAGTGGGCGATTTAGTAGCCGTTTCACTGCTGAAGGCACACGAATAAGTACGTATTTAAAGGACCTCTTCCGTGCTATGAGCACGCGACAGATGTCCTTTTTGTATAAACTATTATAAAAACGTATAATTTATCATTCTATAGGAAGTTTGCACGAAACGAATATTTTTGATATAATGGAAAAGCTTCGTGTTAATTCAAGGGTGTTTCAGATGTGGTTATAATCCGTTGGAAGAAGTAAAACCAATGGTTTATAACTCTTTTTTTATTTCCGCCTTATTCTAAAATGTGAGTTACATTCCGTTCTTCACAAGACGAATTACCCTTGAATTAATGTGAGGAATTTTGTAATTATTTATATGTATACGAAAAAGGAAGTGATTGCATTGGCTATGTTAAAAAAATTAAGTCTGGCTTCGTGGATTGTTATCGGCTTATTGGCAGGCGTTATTGTTGGTGGGGTTGCCCCTGAATTTGCTAAAAGTCTTAAACCGTTGGGCGATGTATTTATTCGTATGATTAAAATGATCGTGGTTCCGCTGATTTTCAGCTCCTTGGTAATGGGGATTGCCGGAACCGGTGATTTCAAAAAACTCGGACGTTTAGGCGGTAAGGCAATTTTATGGTTTGAATTTGCTACCAGTCTGGCATTAATCGTCGGCTTGTTTGCCGTTAATGTTATGGAACCGGGCGTTGGCGTAGCCTTAACGCAAAACGGCGCTTCCGAAGTTGTAAATAAAGCGGCGTCTGCTCACGGAATCGATCACATCGAAATGCTTGTTAACATCGTACCGACGAACATCGTGGATGCTATGGGGCGCGGCGATATGCTCCAAATTATCTTCTTCAGCTGTTTATTTGCTATTGCAGCAGCGAGTACCGGTAAAGACGGCCGTCAGATTATCGACTTATCCAAAGATTTGGCACATATTATGTTCAAAGTTACTCATTATATCATGTATGTATCGCCAATCGGTATTTTTGGTGCCATCGCCTATACGGTAGGTGAATTCGGTCTCGGCATGTTATTGCCGCTCTTGAAGCTCGTTCTCTGCTTATACTTGGCGTTGATTTTATTCTTGGTTATCGTGATTTCCATTGCTTCGTTTTTGACAAAAACGAATTTGTTCCCACTTTTAAAAGTGCTTCGAGAACCGTTGGTATTGGCATTCTCCACGGCAGCCAGTGAAGCAGCTTTACCGATTGCTATGGAAAAATTGGAACGGGCCGGCTTGCCAAAGCACATTGTAAGTTTTGTATTACCGCTTGGTTATACCTTTAACTTGGACGGCTCCACTTTATACAGTGCACTCGCAGTTGTCTTTATTTCTCAGGTATATGGCATTCCGTTCCCATTGGAATTGCAATTATTAATGCTTGTTACCTTGATGTTGTCTACGAAAGGTATAGCAGCCGTGCCGGGTGCTTCCTTAATCGTTATCGCCGGCACCGCTGCCGCTTTTGGCTTACCGGTGGAAGGCATTGCCATTATTCTTGGTGTTGACCGTATTCTTGATATGGCTCGGACTTTCTGTAACGTAACCGGTAACTGTGTAGTAGCTGCCGTTGTAGCTCGTTGGGAAAACGAAATCTCCGCGGAAGACTTGGCTAAACGAATGAAAGAACCGTTTAGTGAAGAGGAATTGGAGTCACTTGAATTTACAAAATAAAATAGTTGTCGATGAGGTAAATGGCTACCGTATATTTATTTGCTGGTTGTTATAATACTATGAGACTCATAAATCCCCCCTACCTATCTGCTCCCAGGCTCGAAGCGAGCAAAGGTCGCTAGATAGGTAGGGGGGATTTTTTTCGTGTTTCTCATAGGTATTGTACTAATACGGTGGGCACTTAAAATCCCCCTACCTATTCGCTCACAGGCTCGAAGCGAGCAATGGTCGCTAGATAGGTAGGGGGATTTATGCGTAGTTTTCAT
Organism: Veillonella seminalis; assembly: GCF_003992065.1. GTDB lineage: Bacteria > Bacillota > Negativicutes > Veillonellales > Veillonellaceae > Veillonella_A > Veillonella_A seminalis. The sequence continues at coordinate 143,258 of NZ_RQUZ01000004.1, read as the reverse complement.
AGGTATTCATTACGATACGGAAAACTTTAATACGATAGGCCTTTTTACAATTACTTCCGGTGTATTCATATTTAAGGTGGAGACGGGAAAGTGGGGGATATCGGATTGGCATATTAGTATCTTGAAATTGTTGAATAGTTATAAATGATGAATTAAATTTGTGATAGAATAAAATTATGATGATGACAGCATTAAAGAGGTCCGATTATATTAGATATATGAAGAAAGGGGCATATGATTATGGGATTTTTAGATTCGATTAAAAGCAGTAATTCTTCCGATAAACATGAGATGCGGCCAAGTCCGGTAAGGGAGTTTCTGGGACAGGAGTTATATGCTATTGATTGTCGTGGGGCCAATCTTTATGTACATGAAAGGGCCGTTGTTATTGATAAGACCGGGGGCGGTTTATGGAATTTAGGCGACAATAATTTTAAAGTTATTCCGTTTAAATCGATTGTAGCTATACAGGCTAAGTTGAAATCGACTTTATTAAATGGGTATATTGAATTTGAAACCGCTAACAGCCCTTTGAGTGTAGGCAGTGATAAAGCCGAACGCGGCAGTGAAAACAGTGTTATTTTGAGTGGTACTGAGGAACGATACCAGCAAGCAAAAGAAGCTTTGCAATATATTTTTGAACATATTTGCAAATAAAATGGAAATTAACAGAATATACATAAACAAATTGTGAACATTCAATAATTGAATTATGTGAATTATTAATTATGTTAAATTGGCATAATTGAAAAAAGGAATTTGCAATTAAAACGAAGAATTTACATGTAGAACTTTTGTTACCTGTTAGTTTAGACATTATTAGGGATTCAAGTGAATGTGAGGCTATACTATGCAGACTACGTATGATAAAGTTGTTTCGGTTTGTTCGTATTGCGGTTCCGGTTGCCAAATCGAGTTTACAGTCGATAAAAAGGCTAACCGCATTATATCTGCAAAAGGCGCTCCGGGTCGTACCAACGAGGGGCGCCTTTGTTTGAAGGGGTTTTACGGTTGGGATTACCTAAATGACCCGCAGATTTTAACGCGGCGTATTACGAGTCCGATGATTCGTAAAGGCGGTAAAGGCAGCCCGTTGGAACCGGTTAGTTGGGATGAGGCCATAGCGTATGCAGCAGAACGCTTAAAGGCGATTATTAAGGAGTATGGGCCTGACTCTGTTATGGGGGCCGGTTCCGCTCGCGGCCCGGGTAATGAAGCGGGTTATATTACGCAAAAATTTATGCGTGCTGTGGTAGGCACCAATAATGTTGACCATTGTGCCCGTATTTGCCATGCAGCGTCCGTAGCCGGTTTGAAGCAGTCAATCGGTGAGGGTGCCATGTCCGTCAGTGTGCCGGAAATTGAAGATGCGGAAGTTATTTTTAACATCGGTTATAATGGTGCCACATCGCATCCGATTGTAGCTCGTCGCATTATTAAAGCGAAAGCTAAAGGGGCGAAGATTATTTGTGCGGACCCTCAGATTTCGGAAACGGCCCGTATTGCGGATATTCATTTGCAGCAAAAAGGGGGCACTAATTTATTGCTCCTCAATGCGCTGGCTTATACGATCATTGATGAACATCTGACAGATGACGAATTCATCAAGGCTCATGTGAACGGCTATGAAGAGTTTGTACCTAAGCTGGCGAAATATGCACCGGAAGCGGTGGCTGCTGAAATCGGCGTCAGTGCTTTGGCCATTCGTGAAGCGGCACGGCTCTATGCATCGTCCAAACACTCCGTCATCCTCTGGGGTATGGGGATCACTCAGTTCTCTCAAGGTGTTGACAGTGTAGCTGCTTGCTCCAATTTGGCTCTTTTGACCGGCAATTACGGCCATTATGCGACCGGTGTAGGTCCGGTGCGCGGTCAGAATAACGTACAGGGCACTTGTGATATGGGTATTTTGCCGGATGTATATCCGGGCTATCAGTCGGTGACGGATGATGCGATGCGTGAAAAATTTGAAAAAGCTTGGGGCGTTTCCTTGCCGTCTGAGGTAGGTCTTAAATTGACGCAGGTACCGGACCGAGTATTGGGCGAACCGGACATTAAAAAGCGGATTCACGCGTACTATATTATCGGCGAAGATCCGGCTCAATCGGATCCTAATTTGGAAGAAATTCGTGAAACCTTGAAGCAAATAGATTTAGTTATTGTACAGGATATCTTTATGAATCGCACGTCGGAATATGCCGATGTTCTTTTGCCGGCTACGGCTTGGGGTGAACATGATGCCATTTATACCTGCTGTGACCGCGGTTTTCAGCGAGTTCGTAAGGTAATTGAACCGCCGGAAGGGGTAAAACCGGATTGGGAAATCCAAAGTCTTTTGGCTACGGCCATGGGTTATCCGATGCATTATCATAATACGAAGGAAATTTGGGATGAAATGCGTAAATTATCACCTAAATTTACCGGTGCTACTTATGAAAAAATCGACGCACTGGGCGGCGTACAGTGGCCTTGTTATGATGAAAGTATGGATGACAAAGGTACCGTGTTCCTTCATGAAGGCGGTCACTTTGCTACACCGGACGGTCGCGGTAACTTAATTTTCACGGATTACGAACCTGTTAAAGAAGAGGTTGATGAAGAATACCCAATGTCTTTCTGTACGGTTCGCGAAGTAGGTCATTATTCGGCACGCACCATGACAGGCAATTGTCGTATGCTGGCAAAACTCGAGGATGAACCGGGCTGGGTGGCTATGAACCCTGAAGATTGTGAAAACTTGGGTGTTGTACAAGGCGATTTGGTTCGTGTCCGTTCACGGCGAGGTAGCCTCATTACCCGTTGTTTGCCGACTGAACGAGTAAAACCGGGCTCTACTTATATGACCTATCAATGGTGGATTGGTGCTTGTAACGAATTGACGAACACGGCTCTCGATCCTAAGAGCAAAACGCCGGAATACAAATATTGTGCCTGCCGTGTTGAAAAATTGGATGATCAGGCTGAAGCAGAAGCGTATGTACAATCACAATACGCCTTAATCCGGGCTAAAATGGGTATAGAAAAGGCAGGTGCCAACGCATGAATCGATTTGTAAAAGGAAATCCTTTATTTTGTATAGGCTGCCGTACTTGTATGGTTGCCTGTGTTGTGGCCCATCGCGGTAACGGGATTTTCACGACGGACCCTGACAGTGAAAATTTTAATCCCCGTATACATGTGGTAAAAACAAAGACTAAGACCATGACGGTTCAATGTCATCATTGTGAAAACGCACCTTGCGTTAAAGTGTGTCCGGTAGGGGCTTTGGAAAAAGGTACCGACAGTATACTACTTCACGAAGAACGCTGTATCGGTTGTAAACAATGCACCCTGGCTTGTCCGTTCGGTGCCATTCAAATGAAATCGGTAGCAGGGGAAGGCAATGTTCGCGTAGTTGCCAATAAATGTGACCTTTGTGCCAATACAGAAGAAGGCGCGCCGGCCTGTGTCAGTCATTGTCCGACAGAAGCACTGACGTTTTATGAAATAGACAGTGTGCAAAATATAGTCGATAAGAAAAATCTCCAAACAGCATTAAATGCATGGGCTGTAAAGGAGGGACAGGTATGAATCAGTTCGTATATTGCGATGTGAACCTTTGCATCGGTTGCGGTATGTGTGAACGTCAATGTATTATGTCTCATTACGACTTGGGTATGACGGAAGTAAAACTTAATGATCCGTTGCAACGAGCTCGTTGTAAAACCTATCGTCAGCCGGAACTTAAAGCGGCTGTTCATTGTAAGCAATGTGAAAACGCATCCTGTATGGCGGCTTGTCCCGTAGGTGCTATCAGCAAACGGGATGATATGATGATTTTTATTGACGAAAGTCTTTGCATCGGTTGCCGTGAATGCGTTTTAGCGTGTCCGTTTGGGGCCGTGCAGATGGCACCGGTAACGGATGGCCGCATGGTGGCTACTAAATGTGATTTATGCATTGATACGAAGGCGGGTACACCGGCTTGTGTCAAAGGTTGTCCTAAGAAGGCCTTAACCTTAATGACTGACGAAACAATCAAAGCCAGAGTTTTGCAAAAACGTGAGGACTTTGCGTAATTAAGCTTGATGAATTTGTGAGATCGTACAGGATAAATTTTAAACCTCTAATAAAAAACTCTACTGCAAGTGTTGCATTGCCATGAGGCGACCTTGCGGTAGAGTTTTTGTTTGTATGCTATTATGTACGGCCTTTTGGCACGAGGTTGCTTATTAATGTTTGCTCGAATTGAGATTGTTATTTATTGTCTTCGGGGATAAGTCCTGTAATACGCTGCGGATTGGCCATACATTTAAAGGAATCGGGGCGAAGCACATTGCATAAGGTAATGTTATATTTCTGTGCCAACTCAATGCCCAGTTCCGTCGGCATGGCACGCGAACAGAAAATCGGTACGCCGATACGATGTACTTTTTTTATGACTGACTGCGGAACACGGCCGCTGAATATTAGAATTTTATCGGAGGTGTCAATGTTTTGGACGGTAATAATACCCATTAGGCGATTGAGCACATTATGACGGCCCACATCTTCGGCATAGGCAATGACTTGACCGTCTTTGACTAGTGCGCCTTCGTGAACACCATGAGAGGTATGGTGAGCCTTCGTGATAGAGTCCAGCAAACCGCCATAGTTACAAATTTCGTCGGCATTTATTCTTATGTTTGCTTTGGTGGCAGGCGGTGTTACCGGCATCGATTCATTAAAATAACCGGTACTGTGGTTTAAAGTTACATCGATTCGATGAGTTTCGGTATCCATTTCAATGTGAGCGATATCTTCTAATTGGCTAATGTGATTTTCCATCAGGCAGTAGCCGATAATTAAGTCACGAAAATCATGAGGTGAGGCGATAAGGGTAGTAATGCGCTTGTTTTCAATAAAAAGTTTGTAGGCCACTTCGTCAGAAATATTAAGCTGTTCTTCGACAGCCCCTTTGCCTTTTTGATAGGAGATACAGTTGTGGTTATTAGTGTCTGATAGAGAATACATGACAAACCTCCTTAGATGATTCGTACTGCATAGACAATATGCCGGTGAGAATGTACTTGATTACTATATTATACATGACCTAAGCATATTATACAATTTTTATAGGAATTTAAAATGAAAAATATATAACAAAAGCCCTAAGCGTGGAGACTCAGGGCTTTTGCCGTTTTGTGAAGAAGATGAAGTTTGTATAGACTATCCTATGAGGATATATTGACGAAGAGAGTAGTAACAGCAGCATCCTCAAGGAATAAAGGAATCGACTCCGTGCAAGCGGACAAGACATAAAGTGTGTCCGGTTGTATTTGGAGGTTACCTATTTGAGCCTTGGCAGAGGGATCAAACGGTAAATTCGGAACATAGAGGAAGCTATGTTCGAGAGGATTAAGTTGAGAAGAAGAAGTTAACACAGAGTAGTTAACCTTCATCCCTTGTCGGACCATAACATTAAAATCTGTTGCTTTCCCCTCTGAAAAGGTGTGATAAGCACCATCGAAGTAACATACCTCGTAAGGTTTTAATAGATATGTGTCTGCTGTTTCTTTAAAAGATAGGTATAACTGATTGTTTAGCGGAGTTATTAGACGTTGATAGCCCGGAAGCAAAGTAAATTCAGACGATTCTACGTCCACCGTAGCTGAACTTATCCGAATTGTAAAGTCTCTCTGGCTATAAGAGCTTTGTGGGGGATAAATATAAAACTCCGTTGTCGAGCCGCCGGACCAATTTGATGTGGTCGCTTGCTCACGAGTAATCGCTGTAATTTCCATAAGGCCTCCTATAGGCTTTTCATCTATTCGCTACATACACTATAAGTTAGTTACGTCTAAAAAGTGTCAAAATTCAAAACTTTTTTTAAAACTTGAAAATTTGATATTTTTTAGGCTATAGTTGATGTATATTGGACGTAGAAATACTACGTTCCTGATATATGTGAGGAATAAATTTTGTTTTTTGAATGGAGGCAATCATATGGCTAAGTTAGTAGAATTCGTTCCAAATTTTAGTGAAGGTCGCGATAAGGCAAAAGTAGAAAAAATCGTTGATGAAGCACGTAAAATTAAAGATTTGAAGATTCTTGATTATTCCAGTGATGCCGATCACAATCGCTCCGTAGTTACCCTAATCGGTTCCCCTGAAGCCGTAACAGAAGCAGCCATCAATATGGCTAAAGTAGCGATTGAACTCATCGACATGCGAACTCATGAAGGGGCTCATCCGCGCTTTGGTGCCGTTGACGTAGTTCCTTTTACACCGATTTCCGAAGTAACCATGGAAGAATGTGTAGCCATTGCCAATACAGTGGGTAAAGCTTATGGTGAAATGGGTATTCCTGTATACCTCTATGAAGATGCCTGCACTAAAGAAGATCGCCGCAATTTAGCCTCCGTTCGTAAAGGACAATATGAAGGTTTCTTTGAAAAAATCAAAGATCCTAACTGGGTTCCTGATTACGGTCCTGCCGAAATGAATGAAAAATCCGGTTGCTCCGCTGTCGGTGCTCGTGTATCGCTCGTTGCCTTCAATGTTAACTTAAATACCAGTGATCTTGCGGTAGCCGATGCCATCGCTAAGAAGATTCGTCATATCGGCGGCGGTTTACGCTATGTTAAAGCCATGGGCGTAATGCTTGAAGAACGCAATCAGGTACAGGTTTCGATGAACCTTGTTAACTATCATAAATCCTCCGTATATCAAGCTTTTGAAATGATTAAAATGGAAGCCAAACGCTATGGCGTGTCCATTGTAGGCAGTGAAATCATCGGTACGGTTCCTATGGCTGCTTTAATGATGGCTGCTGAATACTATCTCCAAGTTGAAAACTTCGATATGAACCAGATTTTGGAAAAACAGTTGTTGGACTAATTGCCGTCAAATAATGTTTCAGTAACTAAGTTTTTAATATGAAATTGCGTGTCGCTGTGCAATGAGAGTTGAAAAAAGTCCATATTTAGTGTAAATTAGAGGGTATAAAGTTATTTTTCAAAGTATAACAGCCCTACAGGAGGTGCATTTATGTTCAGCGATATTGAAATTGCGCAAGCGAATCAGATGGAACCGATTACCAAAATTGCCGAAGATTGCGGCATTTTGCCACAAGAATTGGAACAATACGGTCATTATAAAGCTAAAATATCTCTCGATGTATTAAAACGTTTGGAAGATAAACCGGATGGTAAATTAGTTCTTGTTACAGCAATCACGCCAACCCCGGCCGGTGAAGGTAAATCCACGACCAGTATCGGTTTGGCACAAGCTTTGAATAAAATCGGTAAGAAGACCGTTGTTGCTTTGCGTGAACCTTCTTTGGGACCGGTATTCGGTATTAAGGGCGGCGCTGCCGGCGGCGGTTATGCTCAAGTTGTACCGATGGATGATATTAATCTTCACTTTACCGGTGATATGCATGCCATTACGGCGGCCAATAACTTGTTGTCTGCTATGATTGACAATCATGTTCATCAAGGTAATGAATTAAATATTGATGTGCGTCAGATTTCATGGAAACGCGTTATGGATATGAACGACCGTGCTCTTCGCAATGTTGTTGTGGGAATGGGCGGTAAAGTATGCGGCTTCCCACGCGAAGACCATTTCATGATTACCGTAGCGTCTGAAATTATGGCTGCCTTATGTTTGGCAACAAGTCTTCAAGACTTAAAAGAACGCTTTGGTCGTATTGTTATCGGCAGCACCTATGATGATAAACCAGTTTATGTACATCAGCTCGGTTGTGAAGGCGCCATGGCTATGCTCATGAAAGATGCTATCAAACCTAACTTGGTACAGACATTGGAACATACCCCGGCTATCGTTCATGGCGGTCCGTTTGCCAATATTGCACACGGCTGTAACTCCATTTTGGCAACTAAAATGGCCCTTAAATTGGGTGATATCGTAATTACGGAAGCCGGTTTCGGTGCCGATCTTGGGGCTGAAAAATTCCTCGACATTAAATGTCCGTACGGCAACTTATTCCCACATGCCGTTATTATCGTAGCGACAATTCGTGCGCTCAAAATGCATGGCGGTGTGAAAAAAGCCGACTTAAACGAAGAAAACATAGAAGCCGTTAATGCCGGTTTTGTAAACCTTGCTAAACAGGTTGAAAACATTCGTGCTTTTGGTTTGCCTGTATTGGTAGCCATTAATAAATTCTCGTCCGATACACCGGCTGAAATTGAAAAATTGTTGCAGAAATGCGACAGTTACGGTGTGGATGTAAGCCTTAACGAATGTTGGGAAAAAGGCGGTGACGGTGGTATCGACATGGCTAAACAAATTGCCGCTATGGTAGAAGGTACCAACATTACACCTAAGACTATGTATGATAAGGAAGACACCATTCCTGAAAAATTAACGAAAATTGTACAAAAAATTTACGGCGGTGACGGCGTTGAATTTACGACCAATGCTAAAAAGCAAATTAAACAATTAGAAGATTGGGGCCTTGATAAATTACCTGTTTGTATCGCCAAAACACAATATTCTTTGAGCGATAATCCGGCCTTATTGGGCGCACCGAAAGACTTCAACATTACCGTACAAGACGTACGCGTAGCTAACGGTGCAGGCTTTATCGTTTGCCAAACCAGCAATATCATGGTTATGCCGGGCTTACCTAAGAAACCGGCTGCTTTGAACATGGATATTGATGCGGACGGTAAGATTACCGGTTTATTCTAAATTTCGGTTTACTTAAATACGGTAAATACAGTGCATATTGAATTTACGCGTCAAATGTATGATTATCGGGTTTTGGCAAGTAATGTTTACGCATAATATACTCACTTGGGAGGATACATAATGGAATTAAAAGCTTTATCCGTAGAAGCGTTTATTAATGAAACCGGCTCTGATTCTCCGGCTCCGGGCGGTGGCAGTATTGCGGCTCTTAACGGGGCAGCCGGTGCAGCTTTGATTGAAATGGTGGCGTCCCTTACTATCGGCAAGGAAAAATATGCCGCTGTGGAAGTTGAAATGAAAGATATTCAGGCTAAAGCTCACGACATGAAAGCTCAATTCTTGGCTTTCATTGATGAAGATAGTGCCGCATTCAATAAAATTATGGCTGCTTTCAAATTGCCGAAAGAAACGGACGAAGATAAAAAAGCTCGTTCCGCGGCTATTCAAGAAGCTACTAAAGGCGCTGCTTTGGTACCTTTTAAAATCGGTGAATTGGCTAATCAATTATTGCCGTTAGCTGAAGCCGTTATTGAAAAAGGCAACCAGAATGCCGTTACCGACGGTGCCGTGGCTACTATGAATGCCAGAACAGCCGTACATGGTGCTTTCTTAAATGTAAAGATCAATTTAGGCAGTATTAAAGATGAAGCTTTTGTAGCCGATATGAATCAGAAAATGGCAAGCATTGAAGAAGCCATCGATGCTAAAGAACAAGGCTTATTACAAAAAGTAAATTTGTAAGCTTTTCATAATTAAAAATATACACAATGACTTGATACTTGATGTCATGGGGATTGTAAAACCTTTAACCTGATGAAAAGCTTTAAAATGTGAATAAACAGAGCAGTTTTTAGGAAAACTGCTCTGTTTTTTTCGAAAATTATGACAGATAGATACTTGAATATGCAAAAATGTAATTTTTTATATTACTCTTTTGGGTGTAGAATAAGTATTATGATGTACACAAAATTCATGTAGGATTGGTAGAATCAAAAGTGTTAGGTAACAGGATCGGTATAGGGAAAAAGAAACGCTGTACAGTTGCTGTCGGCATTAAAACCGGTCTGTAGGTATTTAGTCTCGCAAAGGAGTGAGTTCTCTTGTTCAAAATTGTAAGAAAAATCATATTACATGCGAATATGTACCAGTATGATATTTTAGCCCCACGTTTAGCCGAATCGGCTTTGCCGGGGCAATTTGTAATTGTGAAACACGGCGAATACGGTGAACGTGTACCGCTTACTATTACGGATTATGACCGTGAAGCCGGTACGGTAAGCATCGTTTTCCAAACATTGGGTGACTCTACGCAAAAACTTGCCAAATTGGAAGAAGGCGACTTTTTGACAGACTTTGTAGGCCCTTTAGGAAATCCGACTGACTTAGCGGAATTGTCTGATGAAGAATTGCAAAGTAAGAAAATTTTATTCTTATGCGGTGGTGTGGGTACAGCACCGGTTTATCCGCAGGTTAAATACTTAAAATCTCGCGGTTGTGCTGCCGATGTTATCATTGGGGCCCGTAATAAAGATTTAATTATTTACGAAGAACAGATGCGTTCCGTAGCCGGTAATTTGTACTTGGCTACCGATGACGGCTCCACCGGATTCCATGGTAATGTAGTAGCCTGCATGAAAGACTTAATCGCTAACGATAAAGAATATAATCACATTGTGGCTATCGGTCCGATGATTATGATGAAATTTGCTACCATTGCGGCTAAAGAATTGAACATTCCAATCGTTGTATCTTTGAACTCCATCATGGTTGACGGTACCGGCATGTGCGGTGCTTGCCGTGTTACCATCGGTAATGAAGTTAAATTTACTTGCGTTGACGGTCCTGAATTTGACGGCTATTTGGTAGATTTTGACAATGCTATGCAGCGTCAGACTATGTACAAGTGCGAAGAAGGTCGTAAATTAATTCGTGAAATGGATAAAGCTCATCCGAACCCTGATTGCACTTGTCGTTCCGAAGAAAGTGCTGAAACGACAGAACTTACAGATAAGGCAAAACGTATTCCGGTTCGTGAACAAGATCCGGCTGTACGTGCTACCAATTTTGAAGAAGTTTGCTACGGTTACAGTCAGACAGAAGCAATGCTCGAAGCTCAACGTTGCTTGAACTGTAAAGTGCCGCGTTGCGTTGAAGCCTGTCCGGTACATATCAATATTCCGGGATTTATTCAAGCGTTAAAAGCAGGGGATATTGAAGAAGCCGGTCGTATTATTGCAGAACAAAGTGCCTTACCGGCTATTTGCGGTCGTGTTTGCCCGCAGGAAGAACAGTGTGAAGGTGCTTGCGTTATGGGGATTCGTAACGAAGCGGTGGCCATCGGTAAATTGGAACGCTTTGTAGCCGATACAAACTTGGCTAATGGCGTGGTGTTCGGTGAAAAAGAACCTTCTAAGGGCATTAAAGTTGCCGTTATCGGTTCCGGTCCTGCCGGTCTCAGCTGTGCCGGTGACCTTGCTAAAAAAGGCTATGATGTAACCGTATTTGAATCGCTTCACAAATTGGGCGGCGTATTGGCGTATGGCATTCCTGAATTCCGTTTGCCGAAAGATCGCATCGTAAATAAAGAAGTTGAAAACATCAAGAATTTGGGCGTTAAGTTTGAAACTGACGTTATCATCGGTCGTACTGTAACAATTGATCATTTGATGGATAAAGAAGACTTCAAAGCGGTATTCATCGGTTCCGGTGCGGGGCTTCCTAAATTCATGCACATTCCGGGCGAATCATCAAACGGTGTTTTATCGGCCAATGAATTTTTGACTCGTGCCAACCTTATGAAATCTTATGACGATACGTATGATACACCGATTGCCATCGGTAAAGTGTGCGTAACGGTTGGGGCCGGTAATGTGGCTATGGATGCGGCTCGTACGGCTCTTCGTTTGGGATCCGAATCTAAGATTGTATATCGTCGCAGTGAAGAAGAAATTCCGGCTCGTGCCGAAGAAGTCCATCACGCTAAGGAAGAAGGAGTTGAATTCAATTTATTGACCAATCCGATTGAAATTCTTCACGATGATAAAGGTTGGGTAACCGGCGTTAAATGTATCAAAATGGAATTAGGTGAACCGGATGCATCCGGTCGTCGTCGTCCAAAGGAAATCGCCGGCTCCGAATTCGTTATTCCTTGTGATACGGTTATTATGTCACTCGGTACCAATCCGAACCCATTGATTCGCTCTACCACCAAAGGCCTTGATACCGAGGCTTGGGGCGGTATTATTGCCGATGAAAAAGGTGCTACCACCAGACCGGGCGTTTTTGCCGGCGGTGATGCGGTAACCGGGGCAGCTACCGTTATTTTGGCTATGGGTGCCGGTAAACAGGCTGCGAGTGCCATTGATGAGTATTTGTCCAAATAATCGGCAGACGGATTACATGCGGATTATATTAGCTCACAGATATACAGTAGGCTAAAAACAAAATAAAATGTAAAAAAGCAGTTTCTAAGTTCGGTTACTTATAAGTTGTACAACTTTGTGACCATGTGACTTAGAAACTGCTTTTATTATTTTCAAGATGATTCACAGTTATTTTGTCAAATTTTTAGTGATTTACGGATAAATTACTAAAAAAGCTTAGAATTAATCAAAATTATAATTCAAATTATGTTGGATTTTCTTGGACGTTTTTCAGATTAGAATTATTTAAAATACAAGTAAGAAGGTAGTAAATATACGCATAAGTGTAATTGTATGTACCAAGTGTATGAACCGACAAATGGAATTTGTCAGTCGTAATTTTGCAAAAGGGGTGGACCTATGAATAACGCAACTGTACAATCTGCAATGACAATCAAACTTGACTTCTCCAAGGGCTTACCGCCAAAGAAAACCTTCCAAGAAGGCATTCGTCGGGCACCTGACCGCGGTTTTCGTTTGACTCCGGAACAAACCGAAGTAGCACTTAAAAATGCGTTACGCTATATTCCGGAAGAATATCATGATGAATTGATTCCTGAATTCTTGGAAGAATTGACCACACGCGGTCGTATCTATGGTTACCGTTTTCGCCCTGAAGGCAATTTACATGGCAAACCAATCGACGAATATAAAGGTAAATGTGTGGAAGGGAAAGCGTTCCAAGTTATGATCGACAACAACTTGGACTTTGCTGTAGCTCTTTATCCGTATGAACTCGTTACTTATGGTGAAACCGGTAGCGTATGTCATGACTGGATGCAATATTTGCTCATTAAACGCTATTTGGAAGAATTGACTCAAGATCAGACCCTCGTTGTGGCATCCGGTCATCCGGTAGGGTTATTCCGCTCCAAACCGGAAGCTCCGCGCGTAATCATTACAAACGGTATGATGGTTGGCTTGTTTGATAATTTAAAAGACTGGGAAATCGCCGAAGAAATGGGCGTTGCTAACTATGGTCAAATGACAGCCGGCGGTTGGATGTACATCGGACCGCAAGGTATCGTACACGGTACCTTTAATACAATTTTGAATGCCGGTCGTATGAAACTCGGTATTCCGGTAGACGGCGATTTAAGCGGTAAATTATTCGTTACGTCCGGCTTGGGCGGCATGAGCGGTGCTCAAGGTAAAGCAGCTGAAATTGCCAACTGTGTAGCAATCATTGCCGAAGTAGACTATTCCCGCATCAAAACTCGTTTGGATCAAGGCTGGATTTCCGGTGTGTCCGACTCCATTCCTGAAGTTATTAAAATGGCGCAAGATTCCATGGCTGCCAAAGAAGGTAAAGCCTATGCTTACCATGGCAACATCGTTGATCTCCTCGAATACATCGCTGAACATGACGTTCACGTTGATTTGATTTCCGATCAGACTTCCTGTCATAATGTATATGACGGCGGTTATTGTCCGAAAGGCATTACCTTCGAAGAACGTACTCAAATGTTGGCTGAAGATCCTGCTAAATTCCATGGTCTTGTTAATGAAACTTTGAAAGCTCACTTTGTAGCTCTTAAAAAATTAACGGCTAAAGGCATTTACTTCTTCGACTATGGCAACTCCTTCATGAAAGCCGTGTATGATGCAGGCGTTAAAGAAATTTCGAAAAACGGAATCGATGAAAAAGACGGTTTCATTTGGCCAAGTTATGTAGAAGATATTATGGGTCCACATCTTTTCGATTACGGCTATGGTCCGTTCCGTTGGGTATGCCTCAGCGGTAAACCGGAAGATTTGCACAAAACCGACCAGGCAGCCATGGAATGTATTGAAGTAGATCGTCGTTACCAAGACCGCGATAACTATAACTGGATTCGCGATGCTGAAAAGAATAAGATGGTAGTCGGCACGCAGGCTCGTATCTTGTACCAAGACGAAGTAGGTCGTGTACGCATTGCACTTCGCTTTAACGAACTCGTTCGTTTAGGCGAAATCGGACCGGTTATGCTCGGTCGTGACCATCATGACGTATCCGGTACAGACTCGCCGTTCCGTGAAACATCCAATATTAAAGACGGTTCCAATGTTATGGCCGATATGGCTATCCAAACCTATGCAGGGAATGCGGCTCGCGGTATGAGCTTAATTGCGCTTCATAACGGCGGCGGTACCGGTATCGGTAAAGCCATCAACGGCGGTTTCGGCCTCGTACTTGACGGCAGTCATCGTGTGGATGAAATCATTCGTTCTGCTTTATCCTGGGACGTTATCGGAGGTGTAGCTCGTCGTTCTTGGGCTCGTAATGAACATGCTATGGAAACGGCTGTTGAATTCAACAAATCCCGTGCCGGCGTTGGTCATATTACGATTCCGTTCGTAGCCGACGATGCCAAAGTAAAAGCTGCGGTTGCCAAAGTATATCCGACTGCTAAAGTCATTAAAGATTAAAGCAAATAGGGGTACTAAATACTCCGCATAAAGGCGTATAATAGAAGTACAGATATTAACTAATAGAACATTAATACTAATCGAAAGGAGCTGAATATGGGAGACCAATTGCTTATAAAAAATGCTGCTCAAGTCGTAACACCGGTAGGTCATACGGCACTTAAAGGGGCAGCTATGAAAGATATCAAAATCTATGAAAACGCCTCTGTTCTCATCGAAGACGGCCGCATTACGGCCGTCGGTGACGAGACGGAATGGGCAAAAACGGTTCCGGCAGATAAACAAATCGATGCTACCGGTAAAACCGTATTGCCGGGTTTCGTAGATTCTCATACCCACTTCGTATTCGGCGGTTACCGTGCCGATGAATTTCTATGGCGCATGGAAGGCATGACGTATATGGAAATCATGGAACGGGGCGGCGGTATCAACAACACCATGAAGGCGACTCGCGAAGCCTCCGGGGAAGAGTTGATTGATCACAGCATGGATATTTTGAAAAAAATGCTCGCTTTTGGTATTACCACGGTGGAAGGTAAGAGTGGTTACGGTATGGACCACGATACGGAGCTCAAACAGCTGGAAGTCATGAAAGAATTGGAAAAGCGCCAGCCCGTAGAAATTGTGCGCACCTTTTTGGGGGCGCACTCCATTCCGCCGGAATATAAAGGTCGTAACGAAGAATTCTTGGAATTCCTTATTAAAGAAGTTATGCCGGACGTTAAAAAAGCAGATCTCGCTCAATTCTGTGATATCTTCTGTGAAAAAGGCGTTTTCTCCATTGAAGAAAGTCGCAAATTCTTGCAACAAGCCAAAGATATGGGCTTTGACTTAAAGATTCATGCCGATGAAATTGTAACCTTGGGCGGTGCCGAACTGGGTGCCGAACTTGGCTGTACCTCGGCCGATCACTTATTACATGCATCCGATGAAGGTATTAAAGCATTGGCAAATAGCGATACGGTAGCCACTTTGTTACCGACCACCGCATTTTGCCTCAAAGAACCGTTTGCACCGGATCGCAAAATGATTGATGCCGGTTGTGCCGTAGCACTCGCTACCGACTTCAATCCGGGCAGCGGTTTTACCAACTCTGTACCTCTTATGATTGCTCTCGGTGTTATCTATATGGGCATGACTGCCGAAGAAGCCATTACGGCTCTTACCTTAAATGGGGCTGCCGCTGTTGGACGTGCGGATAAAATCGGCTCCATTGAAGAAGGTAAACAAGCAGACCTTGTTATCCTTCAATACCCATCCTACAAATTCTTGCCGTACCATACGGGCGTGAATATTGTAGAAACGGTAATTAAAAAAGGTAAAGTCGTTCACCAGGCGTAAGAACAACATAGCCTTTAACAATTAAACTTCAAATAAAACTTCAAACTTCTTCATACATGTTTATACCTCGTTTAAAACACTCTTTAGTCGTTTTTGATAGCCAATATGTCAGGTTGGCTACGATAAAGGCGATTAAAGGGTGTTTTTTGTGTGCTCAGTCATACTGTCAGTGCCAATGAGCACCATTGGTGGATTTAAGCAGGAATTATATTTAAAAAAAAGAAATCTTCTCTTGTAGCAGGGTATAAAGGAGGCGATTATGTTTCATGTTGAATTAGAGTTAGACCGATTGATTGGTCAGGCTGTTAGGGAGAAGGCCAGTGATATTCACTTTGATGCTACTAAAGAAGGTGCCTTAATTCGTTTTCGAATTGATGGAGTGCTCAATGTATTTGAGCAAATAGAAAAGAATATTGCAGATAAGTTAATCAATCGAATAAAAATTTTAAGTGGTATGGATATCAGTGAAAAGCGTCTGCCACAAGATGGCCGTTGGTGTTGGCAAGATAAAAATAAAAAGGAGATCATGCTTCGTGTTTCATCACTATCCTCAGTCTATGGGGAGACTATTGTATGTCGTATAGTGGGAAATGAAAATTGCTACAAAAGTTTATCAGAACTTGGGATGGCTGATGAGATGATTCAAACTGTAACTGAATTATTACATAGACCGTATGGCTTATTATTAATTTCAGGACCAACCGGTTCCGGTAAAACGAGTACTTTATATGCATTGCTTAGGATGCTAAATACAGTGACAGATAATGTAATATCTTTGGAAAATCCTGTAGAAGCGGATATACCGGGGGCAATACAGGTACAAATAAATCCTAAAGCAGGGTTAACTTTTCCTAAGGCATTACGAGCTGTTTTGAGACAAGATCCGGATACGATTATGGTCGGAGAAATTCGTGATCGTGAGACCGCTGAATTGGCAGTTCAAGCAGCTTTAACAGGACATCGTGTTTTGGCAACTATTCACACTAATACTGCACTAGGGGTAAGAGAAAGATTGCTTGATATGGGAATAGAAGATTATTTAGTACGAGCTACTTTGTTGGGTGCTATAGCACAACGTTTAGTGCGGCGAATAACTAGCTCGGGGATTTGTGGACGTATGGCAATATATGAATTATTGGCGTTACCAAATAAAGCAATTGACTGGCAAAATTGTGAACAATATGTAAATCCGACATTGAGAAGATCTGCAGAACGTGCTGTAAGAGAAGGATTAACAACAGAAGATGAAATAAGACGAAGTGGTATCGAAATAAAGGGGATTCAAATATAGCGGGTGATTTTTTATGGGTTTGAGTGCTTTATTGTTAAAAGCAATTGCTGAAGGTGCAACAGATATTCATCTTGAAAGTAACCAGGAGCCTTATTTTCGCTTAGGTAATGATTTAGTTAGACATGAAGGGGTTAAAGTGTCAGATACTTTATTTTCAGAAATTATTACGGCAAGTGAACGAGGCTATTGGAATGTGAAAAATGGGGATAATAAGCAGTTAAATATATGTACGGGAAAACAGGAAATAGGAGAAGTATCATTGGACCAAGTAGCTGATACCCGTAAATTATATAAAACTTTTTCAAAAGATAGTGCATTTTCATTTCAAAATATTAGAGTAAGGGTTCATTTATATCGTGCTAAACAACAGCGTTGTGGTACGTTACGTATTTTATATAATCAGTCCTTAGCTATGCCGGATGGGGAAGCCGGAAAACTGCTACATCGTATTGTTCATTTGCAAGAAGGATTAGTTCTTGTTACCGGGCCTACAGGATCAGGTAAAAGTTATACCTTGGCTACTTGTTTACAATGT
Source organism: Veillonella seminalis (assembly GCF_003992065.1). GTDB lineage: Bacteria > Bacillota > Negativicutes > Veillonellales > Veillonellaceae > Veillonella_A > Veillonella_A seminalis. The sequence continues at coordinate 125,581 of NZ_RQUZ01000004.1, read as the reverse complement.
ATTAATGAAGAGAGTCATAAACATATTATTACATTAGAGGATCCTATTGAGTTTTCTTTTGAAAATAAGCAAAGCTTAATTCATCAGAGGCAATTAGGTCAGGATATGGAATCCATGGCAGCAGGAGTTCGTGATGCATTACGTGAAGATCCGGATGTGATTATGATTGGAGAGTTGCGCGACCGTGAGACTTTAGAAGCGGCATTACATGCTGCTGAAACAGGTCATTTAGTATTTGCTACTTTACATACACAACGAGCAGTAATGGCTATTAACCGGATGATATCAGTTTTTCCTGCGTCTCAACAGGAAGAAGTAAGAGCTCAATTATCTCAAGTGTTAAGGGCAGTATTATGTCAACGCTTATTAAGGTTTGATAAGAATTTTGTCGTAGTACGTGATATTTTATTGAATACACCGGCCGTAGCAAATTTGATACGGCAACGTAAGGAGCCTCAAATTGTTTCAATTCAAGAGACTCAGCCACCAATGCAGACTATGGAAATGGCGGTGGCAGCACTAAAGAGTAAATGGGGAAACCGTAGTGAATTTAAGGAGGTATTAGAGCAGTCTTATGAAGCAATATAAATATAGAGCATTCGATGCAAAGGGGGTGATACAAGAAGATACCATATGGGCTGATTCGAGTGAAGAAATTGTGCAAAAGCTACAATATCAGGGGTGTCAAATTATTGGTATTATACCTATAAAGTGTTCTGCAAAAGATTTGTCAAAGTGGCGTTATAAAGATATTATAGAGTTTTCGTATCGTATGTCTTTATTATTGGAGGCCGGTATTTCTATACGCCGGGTTATGCAATTTTTGAGCGCAAAGCCGATAAAACATATCCCTTATTCAGCAATTAATGAAGCGGTACAGAGAGGAAATTCTCTTTCTCAGGTTTTAAGGAGCTTTGGATTTCCTAGTATAGGTTGTGCCTTATTACAAGCTGGTGAGGCTGCAGGAACGCTAGGATATAGCTTTAAACAAATCAAAGAGTATTATGAAAAACAATGGGCATGGCGACGACAGTTGAGTGGTGCGGCTGCATACCCGGTTTTTCTTTTGATGCTTATGTTGATATTTATAGGTGTTACAGTTACTTTTATATTGCCAACATTTAAAAAGGTTTTTAATTCGATGCAAGTACCGTTACCATTTATAACCAGAATACTCTTTAATTTTGGTGATTTAGTTACGGCACATTTATATTTATGCATTGCATTATCTTTAGGGTTAGTGTTTGGGAGTTGGTGTCTGTGGCACCAAAAAGATTTTCGTTTGGTTGTATTAAAATATATTTGGCAACATGGATGTGGGCATGAGTGGTTTGATTGCTTTTTTCTGGCCAGAATTACAAAAGTGTGGGCAATTTTATTAGAAAGTGGCTTAACAATAACTGATACGCTGGTATTAACTAAATCATTATGGGGTAATACTTATGCTACTTTATTGCAAACTCAAGTATTGGATTTATTGTCTAAAGGGACTTCTTTTGCAAATGCTTTGGAAAAATCTAATTTAGGGAATAGGTTTCTTTGGGAATTAATTACTATTGGAGAAGAAACAGGTGACATGGTGGATATGTTAAATCATGGAGCTACCTATTATGATCAATTAACCACTCGATATATGACTAAGGTACAACAATTATTAGAGCCGATTATGGTATCTCTTATGGGGATAGGGGTAGCTATATTAGTTATTGCTGTTATGTTGCCTATGTTTAATGCCGTTACAGCGATGCAACATGTTTAGTAATTGAGTGTTAGGAGGATGTTTGGAGTGGAAAATGTATCAATTATGTCTATTAAAGAAAGAGTTAAACAGTGGTTGGTATCATATCATAAAGCTTTACGTGATAAACGTAACAAAGAAGGCGGCTTTACGCTAGTTGAGTTAATGGTTGTTGTGGCTATTATAGCTATTTTGGCAGCTGTGGCAATGCCTCAATTTTTATCTGCCGGAGATAAGGCGCGTGATGCAAAAATTAAGGCGGATACACAGACAATTGCAAATGCGGCTCAACTTTATATGGTAGATAAGGCGACTGATGAAGTTCCGTCCGTAGATGATTTATATAAAGCCGGCTATTTGTCTGAATTAGTAAAAACACCTAAAGGTGGTGAGTATGCCGTTACTTTTGAGAATAATGCAGGTGGTACCGGAACTCATATTGTAGTAACGGCAACTGATAGTACTAATAATGCAAACTAGTTTTATAAATATTTATATAATTACGTGTATTTAGTGCATTAAAAGGGGCATAATGGTTAGTATATGTGGTTGCTCAGCAGTATAGGCAGTTTAAGTGGTGCGTTGGCCGGTTTTACCGGATTCTATCTCTTGAAAGAATTTGATATAGGACGAGAACGGCGTTCTAAATTAATAATGTTAATTTATATTTTGATAGGAGCTTTTTGCGGATTAATTTGTAGTCATTTAATGACGGATATAATTGAAATTTTATTAACTATTATCTTCGGTTTTACTCTCTTTATGGGTGCTACCATCGATAAGTATTTCCTGATTCTTCCTGATGAGGGTGCTGTTTTTTTGCTCATATGTGGTTTAACTCGAATATGGTTATTGGACATTTCATTATTACAAGCTGTTAAAGTGGCTGGAATTATATTAGTGGGAGGTTATTTGTTCAGTAAATTAACTCATAATGGTTTGGGGCTTGGAGATGTAAAGTGGTGTAGTGTATTTGCATTATGGTTATCTCCTTTTGCGTTATATCAAACTGTTTTATTGGCTTTTGTTGGGGGAACCGGTTGGGTTATTTTCTACTACCTATATTCAGGGCGAATGCTACGTATACTACCATTTGGTCCTTTTTTATGTGGTGCAGCGGCTATTATGTATTTTTTAGAAAGTCTATGACTAATTTTATGAGATATATTACTTCTAGAAAAGGCACTGATAGTGTAACTAATAATTGTAGAAGCGGTTTTTTGCTAATCGAAGTTTTAATATATAGTACACTTTTAATTTTATTAATAAGTATGGCACAGATTGCTATATCAAAGACTATGAGCGAATCTTTGCAATTTGATCGAGTTAGTCGATTATTTTATTACACTATTAAGAGAACACAGTTGCTTTCATTTAATGGTAGTGCCGGTTCATTAATATCACCATTAAATACAATTTATGTAAATGAGTCAGAATATAAGGAAAATCTATATGCAACTCTATGGGGAAATCAAATTATTGTATTGCCTGATTCTATGAAATTAGTGAATAATTCGCAAACAAAACAGGAGATGTATTTGGGGAGTTATGATGGGCAGAATAATGTATATAGCTATGAAATTTATGACTATGTATTACGAAAATATCGTAAGTATATTTTTTCGCAACAAACGCCTAGGATTCGATGGATTGAAGGAACATTCTAAGGGGTATTTATATGCTGAGGCCTTAGGTGGGACTATAATTATAGCTATATTTATTTTGACTATTACAGTAATGATAGGAACTGCAATTCTTCAGTGGAGAAGTGCTAAACAGGCACAGGTGATTGTGCAAGTTGCTATTACTGCTATGGAGGAAGGAAAATATAACTATCAACGATTTGGACAGTTAGGAGAATTACCATTGGTACAAGAACCTTATAAGTTGGTTCGTGTTATTAATTCTAAGCAGGTACACAACATGATTGTAAAAGAATTAGAGGTAACAGGTTATTATGACAATCAAGAAATACTTCATTTTTCCACATATATTTGGCCGGGATTGTTACCTAATAAGGAAGAAGAATGAATCAGGTTTTTTACTGGTTGAATTATTAATTAGTACTATGATTATTTGTGTAGCACTAGGCACATTGCTTAGTTTAATGATTACCTCTGTACAGTGGGTACAACAATGGCAAATTGAAAATGAGGTCTTATTAGATAGTATGACAACACGATTGACAATAGCTAATTTTGCTAAACAGTCAGATAAGCCTATCACGGTAGGTCGTACAGGGAACTATATTTTATATGATGGGTTTCGGTGGTTTGGTATTGAGGAACTTGAAGCAAGGCGAGTTTTAAGCGATGGGCAAAAACAGGCGTTATCTTCTAATACAATTAGTCCGAGTTGGGGGCTCTTAATGGTAGAGCCTGTCAATGGGTGTAAGCCGTTTGAGCAAACTTCACCAGATAGTCCTGTTCATATGAAATGGTTATTTAAAGTTGTAGGTGCAGCTAATAAAAGAAATGGTAATCAGTTTGAAATGATGACGGATATTACAGTTTTTCCAAATTTAAGCTACTTTCAATTTTCACCGCCGAGGAGTCGATATATTGACAAAAAAATTGATAATTGATAAATGTAAATACTGTTCTTCTTGGTTTATGAAGAAAACAAGAACGAATGCTTATCATAATGGAGGCTTTTTTACATATATAGGGCTTATTATAGGGACTGTTTTACTATTATTTTGGTCAGCTATGAGTGATGAAATAAATGTTATCGTAGGAATAACACATGATGAAATAGCTTTAACCGCTATAAATTATAGAGCGGAAGGTATTATTGGCTGTTTATTAAGGGAATATAGTGAAAAAGGTGATATAATGCCTGTACAACATGAAGTAGTATATGAAAATGAAGGTGTTAATACGGTAACGTATATATTAAATCGGCCGGGAAACTATAGTAATGTTGGTGATTTTACTGTTCAATACAGAAATACAGTTACTGGTCAGCGCGTATCATATTCAGTACGATTTAGTGAAACACCGGGACCATGGCCTAAATCTATTAAAGTGGAAAGAGTAAGTCGTTTACAGTAAGGTATTAAAAAGGGGTTGTTAGGGAATGAGCTCAGGCTTTATCGGAATTGCTATGGGAAATAAGCAGACAGTTGCTATTGGTATGACAAAGACTAAGCAGGGAATAATTATTAATGATATTATTGTTGAAAAACGTCAAGATTCTTTATTAAATGATTGTAAGCGGTTAGTAAGTACATATTCTTTGGAAGAAATACCTATAGGAATTACTGCTGTAAGTGAACGGCAAGAAAAAGTTATAGTAACTCCATCACTATCTCGTTTGGAGATAAAACAGATGTTACATTGGTCGGTGCCGGAATTTGTTACATGGCCGGAAGGATCATATTATTTTGATTTTGTATCTATAGATTTGCCTAATCAAGAGAGAATTTCAGGCAGAGATAAATTAATATATGTGGTGGCATTAAAAAAGGAACAGATTGCAGAATTAGCTACAGGAGTTTTAAAGGGCGGTGGTAATCTTAAAATTATTGATTATGCACCTGGGCCTATAGCACATCGTTTTGTTGAAAAAGAAGGGGCCGTTATTGGAATTGTTCATCAAGACACTTTGGAATTAACCGGCTGGTATAATTGTGTGTGTCTTTGTACTAAAAATGTTTCTTTTGTTGATATTGATATAATGAAAGAATTAGAAGAAATTGAAATGACTTTATTTAGCTATGGGGTTAGTGGGATTGCAGGTGTTTATTTTTATGAAAAATTACAGTGGCAATTAAGTGAAGATGATCGTTTAGCTGTTTTTGAAAAATATAGTAAGCTTACAAGTATTCCATTTGAAAAAATTGAAGAAGTAGAGTTACGAGAATCTTCAATGATTGAAAGGTCTGATCCGTTTTTAGTTGATATGGCCATAGGTTTGGCTTATCGGGGAATAATAAAAGAAAAAATTAAAAAGGGGTTAATATACAAGATTTAGAAATGAGTGTAACATTCAATTGATGGCAGGTGATACGATATGAATTTTATGTTATTGCCATTTCGATGTGAGTATTATTATAAGCATTATAAAAGTCTAATAATTATTATTAGTCTTATTTTTTCTGCTTTAACAATGTCTTTTTGGTTAATAGCAATCTATTGGTATCATGATAATAAAATTTTAAGCGATGAGATAGGCCAATTGGAAAACGCAGGTAAGGCTAATCATATAGCCGCTCAAAATTATGATAAAATTTTAAAAATAAGATTGAAAAAGGAAATGAAACATAGTATAACACAAAGTATTTTGTTACATATTGTAGATTCTGCAGGTTCAGAAATTATTTTGGATACGATTGTTTTTACAGATGATGGTTTTACTATAACAGGTATGTGTACTAAGCCGGAGATTGCATTAGCTTTTAGTCAGAAAATCAAAAATACGTTGAAAGGAGTTACTATTAATGCAAAACAAGGAATTGATGCAAATCGTAAAATACATACATTTCAATTATCTGGAAAGTATGAAAAGAATAAATCTCAATCCTAAATATGTACAACGAATTATAAGTAGTTATATTATTTGTACTTTATTGGGTGCGGGACTTGTAATTTGGTTTCATCATGAACAATCCGGTTTGTTGGCTATGAAGGAAAATCAGCGTTTAAAGAATGAAGCAGAGCAAATCGTTGTAAGTAGTCCGGCCTATGAATTAATTATGGCAACAGACAAGAAAGAAATTACGGAAGAAGCTATCAAAGATAAGCTCATGAAATATATAAGCGGTAAAGTATTAACAATTGTTGCTATAGAAGAGTCGGAGAATAAAAAAAGGAATATACTTGCCGTAGAAGTGGTTGGTGATTTACGCGAGTATTTTACTGTGGCAGAAGAAATCAGTGCCGATAACCCTCAATTAAAAATAGAGCCAAAGCAACTGAATAAACAAAATAATCAACTTCATATCCAATTTACTATCAGCTCTTAACTTAAAGCCGTGACTTTTGTCATGGCTTTTTTTAATACGCTTTTCATCCAAATCCTAAACATTTTCTTAACTTCTTTAAATCCTATTCGTTTTGTACTTTTACTAAATGCTGTGATGTAGTAAAATAAAATCAAATGGGTATCATACATGATGAAGAGACGGTAATAGGTAACCGTTTGTGATTATGTATGACACAATCTGTAATAGGCGGGATTAAGTAATGAAACGAAATATAATTTTAATCGGTACTATGGGGAGCGGCAAAAGTCATTTGGGACGCAACTTGGCAGAAGCCAAAGGTTGGCAGTTCGTTGATACGGATCGGCTTTTGGAGCGGCGCTATAATTTGCCCATAGCCGAAATTTATGAGAAGCTCGGCGAGAAGATGTTTCGCTCGGCGGAACGAGAAATTTTAAAGAAAGTTTGCATGTATCATGAGTGTATTATTTCCGTAGGCGGTAATTTTCCCCTTGATGTACGGACGGTACGATATTTACAGCGGTATGCGTATATTATCGGTATTCGGGCAGCCGAGTACCGCATAGTGAAGCGGGTGAATCGTCGTATTGGTAAACGGCCGACCATGGATTATAACGATGTGGCCGGTTTTGTAGAAACGATGATGCAACGCTGGAAACCGGTGTATAAGAAGTGCGATTGTGTCATAGACACTACTTATGGTCGCACTGAAAATTTAATTGATTCAATCCACGAAACGTTAAAACGAGATGGCGTGAAATTCAAAAAAAGACGTCCTATGGGGGTAGAGCAACATGAAAAATATTGCAATTCTAACGAGCGGCGGTGATGCGCCGGGCATGAATGCGGCGGTGCGTGCCTTAGTACGTAAGGGGATTTACGAAGGTTTACACGTATATGGCATTAGCCGCGGCTATGAAGGGCTTTTAAAAAATGATTTTGAATCTTTGAATCGTCGTGATGTAGGGGCTATCGTCAATCGTGGCGGTACCATGCTCAAGACGGCTCGTTGCACGAAGTTTAAAGAGCTTGAAAACCAGCAAAAAGCAGCTCAGATTTTACGTGACCGTGAAATAGATGCGTTGGTTGTTATCGGCGGTGACGGTTCCATGGCCGGTGCTATGGCACTTGCTAAGCAGGGAATTCCGACGATTACGATTCCGGGCACTATTGATAATGATATGTGCGGTACGGAGTATACCATTGGTTTTGACACGGCGCTTAATACGGTTGTTGACGCTGTCAGTAAGATTCGTGATACCACAACGGCGCATGATCGTGTGGCCATCGTTGAAGTAATGGGGCGCAGTGCCGGTCATTTGGCGGTGCGTGCCGGTCTTGCTTGCGGCGCCGAAATGGTGCTTATTCCCGAAAAGCCGATGAGTCTTGATGAAGTGTGCGATCAGCTTCGCATTTCCCATAATGCGGGTAAAACAAACAGCATCATCATGGTGGCTGAAGGGGCGTATCACAGTTTTGAGGTGTGCGGCTATATTAACAAACATCTCAACATTTCGCCGAGTGTTACCGTGCTTGGCTATTTGCAACGCGGCGGCTCACCATCGGCTCGTGATGCGGCTATGGCGGCTCTCATGAGTGAAAAAGCAATTGATGCTCTCCTGGAAGGCAAGAGTAATTGCCTGACGGCTGTTTTGAACGGTAAAATTGAAATGGTGCCGTATGAAGAAGGCTGCACTCGTTGTTATCCGATTAGTGAAGCGGAATATGAACTTATTTCTGTATTAGCTCGGTAATTTTCATAAATTGCTTATTAGTGAAATCTATAATTATTATCGATTATACATACAAGCTGATAAGCCCTTCTTTACTGTATAGTCGAGAAGGGCATTTTATATTGTATGAAGCTTTGAGAGAACGTATTATCCAGTCTTTAAGTAAAGGAGTTAAGCACATGTGGCGGACAAAAAAGTTTTGGGGGATACTCATCCTGATATTGCTGATATTGGGTGGTGCCTTTTATTATTTTAAATCAAAAGGTAACACGCAGCAGACCTCGTATACAACGGGGATGGTAGAGCGGGGGAATATTGCCCAGGTTATTACTTCGACGGGTACCATCAACCCGACAAATTATGTAGATATTTCCACTAACGTGGCCGGTACGTTGGAAAAAGTATTGGTTAAAGAAAATGACCATGTAACGCAAGGTCAGGTCATTGCGACTATCGACGCTCGCCAGTTACAGGCTGTAGCCGACGATGCGAAAGCAACGTTAGAAAATTCCAAGAACGATTTAGATCGTTACAGTACCTTGGTAAACCAGGGCGCTATTCCGCAACAGACTTACGATACAGCGCTTATGAATTACCAAAAAGCACTGGCTGCCTATGATCGTGCTGTGGCCAACTTATCCGATACGACGATTACGTCGCCTATGGACGGTACGGTTATCGGTACGCCGTTAAAAGCGGGTCAGACCATCAGTACCGGTATTTCTACACAGATGATTATCGCAACAGTAGCGGATTTGAGCAATCTTGAAATTTATTTAACAGTTGACGAAACGGATATCGGCAGTGTTAAAAAAGGGGCCCGTGTAGATTTCACGGTTGACGCTCATCCGGGCAAAACATTTACCGGTTATGTCAGCGATATTGCGTTAGGTACTAAAGGTAATATGGGTACCACCAGCAGCAGTGTAGTGTACTATACGGTTAAAGTAGCTATTTCACCGAGTGATGCAGCTAACTTCTTCCCGACTATGACGGCCCGTGCTACGATTTACGGTGATGAACGCAGCAATGTATTGGTTGTGCCATTGGCTGCCGTACGTACCGACAAAGTGGGCGAATATGTATATGTAATTAAAAACGGTCAGCCGGAACGAACCAGCGTAACGACCGGTATTACCGGTGAAACGACGATTGAAATCGTTAAAGGCTTGAACGAAGGCGACGAAATTGTTGTCAGTGGTGATGTAGGCTCTACAAATACGAAGAAGACTAACTCCGGCGGGTCGATGTTCTAGGAGGAATGCAGATGAAACAAGCAGTCATTTCACTGGAAGGAATTACCAAAACCTATGTTAACGGTAAGCTCGTGGTGCCTGTATTACACGGCATTGACCTCAATATTTATGAAGGAGAGTTTACGTCTATCATGGGGCCGTCCGGTTCGGGTAAATCTACGTTCATGAACATTTTGGGCTGCCTTGATCGACCTACGTCCGGCTCGTATAAATTGGACGGCGAAGAAGTAGCTACTTTGAGCGATGATGAGCTCGCTTTTGTCCGTAATAAACGTATCGGGTTTGTGTTCCAGAGTTTTAACCTGTTGCCGAAATTGACGGCTCAGGATAATGTGGCTTTGCCTATGGTATATGCGGGCGTGCCTAAGAAGGAACGTAATGAACGGGCCGCTTATTTGTTGGACTCTTTGGGGCTCGGCGATCGTCTCGACCATTTGCCGTCCGAACTATCTGGTGGTCAGCGTCAGCGTGTAGCTATTGCCCGTGCGTTGGCGAACGATCCGTCTATTATCATGGCGGACGAACCGACCGGTAACTTGGATTCCAAATCCAGTGTCGATGTTATGAATATTTTTACAAATTTATATAATGAAGGGCGTACCATTATTTTGGTTACTCATGAACCGGATATTGCGACGTATGCGAGTCGTAATATCGTGCTTCGTGACGGCTATATTGTGGAAGATAAACAAAATCCGAATATGGCCGGTTTACAACCGGTACCATCGGCTCAGCCGATTCAGCCGGTGCAGGTTCCTACCGAATCGGTAGCTGTGTCGGAAGCAACGGCTCAAAAAGCGGTAAAGCCGGGAAAAGGAGGGGAGCCTCATGTATAAAGAAGGATTTTTAATGGCGTGGGCCTCCCTGGTAGCTAATAAGATGCGTTCCCTCCTTACTATGTTGGGGATTATTATCGGGGTAGCGGCTGTAATTGCCCTTGTATCCATCGGTTATGGGGTGCGTAGCCAAATTCAAGATTCCATCTCCAGCTTAGGGAGTAATTTGCTCATGGTATATCCGGGGGCTCCGCGTACACCGGGTGTTCGTCCGACTGCAGACTCCCAGAAAACGTTAAAGCTTGAAGATTACACGACGATTTCCCATTTACAAGATGTGGATATGGCATCACCGGTTTCAGCCGGGAGCTCGTACGTTGTAATTTATACGAATAAAAACTGGACTACCAGTGTTAATGGCGTAAACGCCGATTTTCAGTACATTAACAACTGGACTGTAAAATCCGGCCGTTTCATTACGGCTTCGCAAGTAGAACGTCGTGAACGTGTAGCGGTTATCGGTAATACGGTAGCGACGAATTTGTTCGGCACGGAAGATCCGGTAGGTAAAGATATTCGTATTAAAAATAACCCGTATAAGGTTATCGGCGTGCTCGAAAGCAAGGGGTCCGGCAGTTTCGGTAATGATCAGGACGATGTTATCTATATTCCGTATACAACGGGTATGGAACGTTTGCAAGGTGTTAACTATCTGCGTATGATTTATATTAAAGCGAAAGACGGCGTAGACCTTAATCGCTTGCAAACAGACGTAGAAAATATTTTGCGTGTTCGTCACAATATTAAGAATCCGGAACTTGATGATTTTAACGTTCGTAATATGGCTACTATCATGGCAACGGTTGAAGAAACCACGGCCACTATGACCTTGTTCTTAGGTGCCGTAGCTGCCATTTCGCTCATTGTCGGCGGTATCGGCATCATGAACATCATGCTCGTATCCGTTACGGAACGTACCCGTGAAATTGGGGTTCGTAAAGCATTAGGGGCGACCTATCGCGTTATTGTTATGCAGTTCCTCATTGAAGCTGTTGTAATCAGCTTGGTCGGTGGTGCCATCGGTATCTTGGTTGGTATCGGAGCATCGAAGCTAATCGGGGCATTAACAAGTATGAAGACGGTTATTTCTATGGGACCGATTCTTTTATCCTTCGGTTTCTCCATGGCTATCGGGCTCATATTTGGATTATATCCGGCCCGTAAGGCTGCTAAATTGAATCCGATTGACGCATTGCATTACGAATAATGACGCATTGCATATATTAGACGTATTGCAAATCTTAATTGATGTAACAAATATTATATAATAAGCGCGTATATGGTAACTTAGCATATACGCGTTGTATTATAAGGTTATAAGGGAAGGGAGTGTAGTTGTGAGTAAAAAACAAGAAATGCGTACACTGGTCGATTTTTTTGACAATATGTGTAATCAACATACCTTTGATTGGTCGAAGTATACCCATGTAACCGGTGGCGATCCGGGTCATTTGGAAATGATGTTTGACACAGATAAGGTAAAACACGGTAATTTTATCGGTAATGTGCACGGTGGCGTTTATATGAGTCTCGCCGATACAGTTATGGGCGTATCTTGCTTTACATTGGGGAAACGGGTGGTAACACTCGAGATGAAAGGCAATTTCGTAAAAGCTGTTAAAGCCGGTGAAAAGTTGCGTGCTGTAGGAAATGTGGAGCACAACGGCAATCACACTATGGTCACAACGGGCCGTTTGTATAATACGGTGGGTGACCTTGTGTATATGAGCACCGGTACTTTCTACGTAATCGATAAATTTGAAATGCCTGATTTACCTTGGCGTGTATAAAGCGTTTTAAAGCGTAAATCTTTTTGACAGAATGCGTGAGAGTTGATATACTAACACATAGATTAATAAAAAACTCAGTCGTACCGGCGTTTTTCAAAGCTCTCTTTGAGGTTTGACAGATGTGTCGGCATGATGAGTAGATATTACGGCGATGACAAAATCGGCGCCGCATAGGTGTTTTTCAGAGAGTGAAGCAATGGTGCGAGTTTCATAAATACGATGCGGAAAGCCTTTCCTTTTGGAGCCATGGATTGAACTACAGTAGATTCATCGTGTGACCGCGTTAAGGTTATTGAGTACTAATTAGGGTGGTACCGCGAATGTTATACCTTCGCCCCTTGCCGGGGCGGAGGTTTTTTTGTTTTAGGAGGTTGTGACGGATGGAAGAATTATTAAAATCCCTGAAAGCGCAAGCGGCGGAGCTTATTCAAAAAGCTACCGATTTGCAAGCTTTACAAGATGCCCGCGTTAAATTTTTAGGTAAAAAGGGCGAAGTGACCGCATTATTAAAAGGCCTCGGCAAATTATCCGCCGAAGAACGCCCACGCATGGGTGCGTTGGTAAATACGGTACGTCAAGAATTGGAAGCCATGATTGACGATGTACAGGCAAAACTTGAAGCCGAAGTGTTGGCTGCTAAACTCGGTGCGGAAGAAATCGATATTACCTTACCGGGCCGCGCTACTCGCCAAGGTCATGTGCATCCGCTCACGGCTGTTAATGATGAAATTGAACGCTTTTTCATGAAAATGGGCTATACCGTTGCGGAAGGTCCTGAAATTGAAAGCGATTACTTCAACTTTGAATGCTTGAATTTACCGGCCGATCATCCGGCTCGCGATATGCAGGATTCCTTCTACATTACCGATTCCGTATTGCTCCGTACACATACTTCGCCGATACAGGCTCGTACTCTTCAGAGTCAGGAACCGAATAGCCCTGTACGCATGATTGCACCGGGCAAAGTTTATCGTTGGGACTATGACGCCACTCACTCCCCGGTATTCCATCAAGTAGAAGGCCTTGTAGTGGACAAAGGCATTACCTTTGCCGATTTGAAAGGTACTTTGGAACTGTTCTTACGCCACATGTTCGGTGAAGAAACGAAAGTTCGTTTCCGTACCAGCTTCTTCCCGTTCACGGAACCGAGTGCGGAAGTTGATATCTCCTGTTGCATGTGCGGCGGCGAAGGTTGCCGTGTATGCTCTCACACCGGCTGGCTCGAAATCCTCGGCTGCGGCATGGTTCATCCGAACGTGTTGACCATGAACGGCTACGATCCGAACGAAGTGCAGGGTTTTGCCTTCGGTATGGGTGTTGAACGTATTGCGATGCTCTTGTACGGTATCGGCGATTTACGTTTATTCTATGATAATGATATGCGTTTCTTGAAGCAGTTCTAGGAGGTACGACGATGAAAGCTAGTTTAACATGGATGAAGGACTATGTTCCTGTAGACACAACGAAACCGGCTCAGGAACTGGCCGATGTATTAACGCAGGCAGGGATTCCGGTAGAAGATGTTATCTCGATGGATCCTGGTTTGAAAAAGATTTTTACCGGTAAAATTATTGAAATTACAAAACATCCGGATGCCGATAAATTACAGGTTTGCCAGGTAGCTTGTCTCGATGACAAAACGGGCGAAGAAATTACAAAACAAATCGTAACGGCTGCAACAAATGTGGCTGTTGGTCAGGTGGTACCGGTTGCGTACCATAAATCCCGTTTGGCTGACGGTACGGAAATTAAAAAAGGCAAACTTCGCGGTGAAGTATCTGACGGTATGTTCTGTTCCGTAGCAGAATTGGGTATTCCTAAAGATATGGTTATGCCGGGCGAAGGGGAAGGCATCTACATTTTGCCGGAAGGTACGCCAATCGGCATGGATATTCGTGATGCAGTTATGCTCAATGACATCGTATATGAATTCGAATTGACCCCGAACCGTGCGGACTGCTTCTCCATGATTGGTTTGAGTCGTGAATTTGCGGTTTTGACAAAATCTCAGAATACGGAACCGACTGTTAAAGTAAATGAAAATGGCAGTGCTGTGAATGATATGGTGAAAATCGGCATTGATGATGCTGAATTGTGCAGCCGTTTCATGGCGCGTGTTATCAGCAATGTTAAAGTAGGTCCATCTCCGTTATGGCTCCAGAACCGTTTGCGTAACGGCGGTATTCGCCCAATCAATAATGTAGTGGACGTAACGAACTACGTTATGCTCGAATACGGCCAACCGATGCATGCTTATGATTATGATAAAGTAGCCGGTCATCAATTGACGGCCCGTGCCGCTAAAGCCGGAGAAGCGTTAAAAACTTTGGACGGTACTGATCGTGAATTAACAACGGATATGCTCGTTATTGCCGATGCGAACGGCCCTGTAGGGGTTGCCGGCGTTATGGGCGGACTCGATAGCGAAGTAACCGACGCAACTACTACGATTATCCTGGAAGCCGCTGTATTTAAAGGTTCTTCCATTCGTCGTACTGCTCGTGCGCTCGGTATGCGCAGTGAAGCATCAGGCCGTTTTGAACGCGGCGTGAATGCTGAATATACACCGGTGGCACTTAATCGTGCAGCTCAGTTGTTGCAGGAATTGACGGAAGATATTACGGTAGCTAAAGGTGTGGTGGATGTATATCCGGCTCCGGCTGAAGCTCATACCGTATCCTTCACCGTAGCAGCTGTTAACAGCTACTTGGGTACCGATATTTCTGTGGAACGTATGCAGGAAATTTTGACTACCTTGTCTTTCACTTGGTCTCAAGATGGGGATGTAATTACCGTAGGTGTACCGTCCTGGCGCGGTGACGTAACGGTTATGCCGGATATTGCCGAAGAAGTAGCACGTATTTACGGTTACGATTTCATTCCGAATACAACGCCATGGGCTAATCTTAACAGCGGTACCATGAGTGATAAAAAATTGCTTGCTAAAGCAATTCGTCAGACTTTGGTAACACAAGGTCTCAGCGAAATTATTACGTTCAGCTTCATGCATACGGACAGCCTTAAAAAATTACTCATTCCGGAAACAGACAGCCGTTATCAGGCAGTACCTATTTTGAATCCGATTACGGAAGAATTTCCGGTAATGCGTACTACGTTGATTCCTAGTATGCTTGATACGGCGGCTCGTAACTTGGCTCAAAAGAACCATGATTTGTGGTTATTCGAAGCCGGTGCGATTTACGAACCGAAAGCTTTGCCAATTACTGAATTACCGGTTGAAAAATACCATGTAAGCGGTTTTATGATGGGCAAAACGACGGAATTGCAATGGGCACAGCCACAGCGTGAAACTGATTTCTACGATGTGAAAGGTGTGTTGGAAGCGGTTCTTAAGGAACTTCGCATTGAAGCTGAGATTGAACGCTCCAAAGAAACGTATCTCCATCCGGGCGTAAGTGCTCAGTATGTTGTAGACGGTACGGTTATTGCTACGTTGGGTGAGGTTCATCCGCAAGTAATGAAAGCCTATGATTTACCGGGTAAAGCTTATCTCTTTGATATCGATGTAACGGCTATCTTGGAATTGACTCGCGGTCAGCTTCGTTATCAAGGAATCAGTAAATTCCCAGGCACCAGCCGTGACCTTGCTATCGTAGCACCTAAGACGGTGTCTTCCGAAGCTATCAGCCAAGTCATTTATGAAAAAGGCGGTCAATATTTGGAACGCGCATTCGTATTTGACGTGTATGAAGGGGCTCACATTGAAGAAGGCCATCGCAGCTTGGCCTACAATTTATCCTTCCGCAGCAATGAAGGTACATTGACGGATGAAGATATTCAGCCGACGATTGACGACATTTTGGCTGCCTTAGCTGAATTAGGTTGCAAATTACGCTAATTCAAGCAAACGTTATAGGTCATCCGCCGATTTTGATTGCTAAAACAGATTGGGGGGACCTCGTAAGGTTGCAAAATATGTCAATTAGTAGTAAAATACATTAACTGATTAAATAACAGATAAGCCGCTATATTGTGCGACCGCACAGTATAACGGCTTATTTTGCCATATATTTTAAGGAATGTGATATAATTTTATATAGAAATATGGCGATGAGTGTCCTTAAGGAGGGCGTATGGAATTATTGGCACCGGCAGGCACGTCGGAAAATTTTTTAGCAGCTTTAGAAGCCGGAGCTGATGCGATTTATTTAGGCGGCAAGGCTTTTAATGCGAGAGCGAATGCAGACAATTTTGATATTGAAGAATTAGCTGAAGCGGTTCGCTTGGCTCATTTGTTGGATGTATCCGTTTTTGTAACGGTAAATATATTGATCGGCGATGCCGAATTGAAGGATTTAAAAGAATATTTGCGTGAGTTGGAGCGAATCAATGTAGATGCCATTATCGTACAGGATTTGGCGGTGGCCGAATTGGCGAAACGAGTGGCACCGAAGCTCCATTTGCACGCCAGCACGCAGTTGACGGCCACCAATATGGGAACTGTGCGTTTCTTGGAACGCATGGGCTTTTCACGGGTTGTATTGGCACGTGAAATGAGTCTTGATGAGATTAAGACAATTTGCCGTGAAGCCAAAGCCGAAATTGAAGTGTTTGTTCACGGTGCACTTTGTGTATGTTACTCCGGACAATGCCTCATGAGCAGTTTTATCGGCGGTCGCAGCGGTAATCGGGGTGCTTGTGCCCAGCCGTGTCGTTTGCCGTATGAACTCATTAACGGCGAGGGTAAGGTTATAAATGCTGAAGACGAAGCATATATTATGAGTCCGAAGGACCTTAATTACAGTGAACACATGGCTGAACTCATGGAAGCAGGCGTGGCCTCTTTTAAAGTGGAAGGGCGCATGAAAAAAGCGTCCTACGTAAAAGAAGTTATCGGCACCTATCGGCAAATTATCGATAGAGCCGGCCAAACTATTGAGGAAGACCAAGAACATTTGGCGGCCGGTTTTAACCGCGGTTTTTCTACGGCCTATTTGGAAAATCGTTCTAGTCGTGAAATGATTACGGCCGTGGCGCCAGGTAATCGCGGTAAGCGTATCGGACCTTCTGATGACGGCCCGAAGAAGACGGATTGGCAGAATTTACAGGAATTCTCCCGTAAATATGATGTGCATGCCTATTTGGATGGTCAGGAAGGGGCGGCACCGACTTTGACACTCTTGATGGATGATGGTACTACCGTTACTGTCAGCGGTGATTATGTGGTGCAACGAGCTCATAAGACACCGACGAGTCATGAAAAAGTGTGGGAACAATTAGGCCGTTTGGGTACCACCGTTTTCCGTTTGGCGTCTGTTTATATGCCGGAAGAACCGTTTATGTGGCCATCCAGTGTGCTTAACCAGATTCGACGCGACGGCATTGCCCGCTTAGAAGATATATTATTGGAAAAACATGCCAAGGCCATGGCTACCGTATTAAGTCGTATTGAAGGTGCCATTGCCGATGAGATTAAGGATAGACCAAGTTATAAGAGTATGATGACGGATGATGCTGAGACAGCCGGTAAGGCTATCGCTCAGCGTACCGGGAATCAGCCGGCCGTACCTCTCGTGTCGGTGCAGCTTGATGAAGAGTGGCAGGTAATAGCAGCTATTGAAGCAGGTGCTCAGAAGATTATTTTCGGCGGCGATCGTTTACAGCGTAAACCGTATGATTTGTCTATATATAATCGTGTAGTTGAGCTTTGCCATGCTCATAAGGTGCCTTGTGTTTTATTAACGCCGCGTATTGTGCGCGAGAGTGAGTTTGAAGCGTATCGTCCTACCTTGGAAGCTATAATCGCCGCTAAGCCGGATGCCATCAGCATTCACTTTTTAGGTGCTTTGGAATGGCTCCAAATGTTGGGCTATAAAGGTGCCGTAGAAGGTGACAGCAGCTTACAGCTTTTCAATAAAGAAGCGGTTCGTCAAGTAACGGACTTGGGACTCAGCAGTGTGGTTGTGTCCCAAGAGGCGACGTTGCATCAAATTAGTGGGATTATTCGTCATAGTCAAATTCCGGTGGAATGTGTGGTCCATGGTCTTACGGAACTTATGATTTCCGAATACTGTGTTATCAGCAGTTTTGCCGGCACAGGCTGTAAAACGAATTGCCCGGCACCATGTCTTAAGGATTCTTATCGTTTACGTGATCGTATGGGCGAGGAGTTTCCGCTTCGCACGGATCCGTATTGCCGCATGCATATTATGAACAGTCGTATGCTGGATATGCGGGCGTATATTCCTGATTTGGTGAAACGGGGGATTGCCGTTTTACGTATTGACGGTCGTCAGCAATCAAAGGAATGGCTTCGTGATACGATTGAAGCGTATCGCGGTATTTTGGCACATACTTCGCCGGTACCGCCTAAGAATGAATCTTTGCCGATTACGCGAGGTCATTATTTTAAAGGAATTTTTTGACAGATGTCGACTAAGTTTTCAAAAGTCGGATTTTGAATTGTTTTTAAATGTCAGCTTAGAAAAGTTTTAGCGAGATTTAGAATTTAAATAGTAGTAAAGAGAGATTTTGACATAGGAGGGATTGTATTACCTATGAACAGTGAAAAACTGTTGGATTTTGATGTGATTCGAGAACGTTTGGCCGCTGAATGCAGCTCTAAAGTGGCCAAGGAAATGGCTATGGAGTTGGAAACGCTAACAGATCCTATCGCCATTAAAACGGCTCTCGATGAAACGGTGGAGGCGGTTAATTCGCTCCATACGGAAATCGAACAACCGATTGGCGGCACCCGCGATATTCGCGATGCTTGTGCCAAAAGTCGTAAAGAAATTATTTTAACGCATGAAGAATTATGGGATTTATATACCACTTTAAGTGCGTATAAGCGGATGTACACGTTTTTTTACAATAAATATGCACATTATCCGCTATTATCATTGTGGATTCAGGATATGCCGCGTCATGACGGTTTAGAACGTAAGTTTGAACGCGTTTTTGACAAAAAAGGCAATCTCATGGATTCTGCATCGCCTAAATTACAGCATTTGCGCTCTAGCATCGTGCGTACGAAGGAGCGCATTAAGTCGGATTTGCAGGCGATTATGCATGATCCCAACAACCAAAAGTATTTTCAGGAAGCTATTGTTACACAGCGTAATAATCGCTACGTAATTCCGGTTAAACAGGAATATCGCTATGCTTTTGAAGGTTTGATTCATGACCGTTCATCTACAGGGGCCACTTTATATATTGAACCGATGCGGCTTGTAAATTTGAATAATGATTTGCAAGAAGCGGAGTTGGCTGAAGAAGAAGAAGTACGCCGTATTTACCGAGAGTTATCCTTGGCGGTTCGCAAAGACAGTAACACCTTGATGGATGCTTGTGATCGAGTATCTCACGTGGAATTTGTATACGGTAAAGCTAATTTGGCTATTAAGATGAAAGCTGTTCCTGCAGAGCTTAGCGGCACACGGGAAGTAAAACTTTTAAATGCCCGTCATCCGCTGATTCCCGTTAATGTGGTAGTACCGACGACTATTACATTGGGGACGAATTATCGAATTTTGCTTATCACCGGTTCCAATACGGGTGGTAAAACGGTAGCCATGAAGACATTGGGGCTCTTGAGCCTTATGAATCAGGCCGGATTATTTATCCCTGTCGATACAGGCTCTATTTTACCTGTTTTTAACAATATTTATGCCGATATCGGCGATGAGCAGAGCATTGAAGCAAGCTTAAGTACTTTCTCGGCTCACATGACGCAGGTCGTAAAAATCTTGAAAGTGGCCGGTGCCAAAGATTTGGTTCTCCTCGATGAATTGGGCTCGGGGACCGATCCGGAAGAAGGGAGCGCTCTTGCTGTAGCTTTACTTGAATACTTCCGCAAACGGGGACCTCTCATGATGGTAAGTACTCACTACAATGAATTGAAGCGATATGCATACCATACGGATGGTATTGAAAACGGCCACGTAGAGTTTGATGAACGCACTTTGAGGCCGACTTATCGGCTTCATATCGGGGTGGCCGGCAGCAGTCATGCCTTGAGTATTGCCGCCCGTCTCGGTGTGCCGCGTGAAGTTATCGACTATGCTAAACAAGCTCACGAAGGCTCGGCAAATCGTGATATGGAAACGGTGCTCAGTGATTTGAACGAACAGCTTCGTAAGAATCAGGAGCGGGAACGAATTCTTAAGAAGGAATTGGACGAAGCTCGCCGTATGCGCACGCAGGCGGAACGTGAGAAGAAACAACTCAATGAACGTCGCAAGCAGATTTTGGCAAAAGCTCAAAACGAAGCGCAACAGCTTAAACAGTCCATTCGCGTAGAAGGCGAACAAATCATTAAAGAATTGAAATCGCAGTTCTCCGAAGCGGATAAAGATAAGCGTCAAAATGCCATTACGAAAGCTCGAAAAGATATATCCGGTGTTAATGTGCCCGAATTGGAACGCGATGAACGAACTCCTGTTAATGTAAAAGAATTAAAAGAAGGTCAGACCGTATTTGTGGTATCACTCAATGCGGTCGGTACGGTTACGGCCGTGCAGGGGAAACGAATTCAGGTAGCGGTAAACGGCTTGACCGCCAATGTGAAAGCAGCCGATTTGGCTGTGGCCAGTCGTGAGGAAACCAATAACTTGCGCCGTAAGGAAACGGCCGTTCAGCCGAAGCCGCGCAAACGTGCCGGCGGTTCCGCTGTGGAACGTCAGAAACATGCTACAACAGAGCTCAATGTTATCGGTCAGACCGTGGATGAAGCCAATCAAAATGTGAGTCACTTCATTGATCAGGCTTTAATGGCCGGAATTTCGCCGGTACGCATTGTACATGGCAAAGGAACCGGTGCTTTAAGAGCCGGTATTCATCAATATTTGAAAACATTGCCGCATATCAGCCGTTACGAAATTGCCGGTTATGATGAAGGCGGTGCCGGTGCTACGCTCGTGTATTTGAAGTAGCACGCTTTACTGATACCATATATAGCATAGGTATGCTATAATAAGCTATATGACTTATTATTCGTAATGAGAGGTGTCGTATGAGTTTACAAGGTTCGTCTCAAAATGGGCGACAGACAAGACGTAGAACGACGGCGACTAAAACGCCCAAACCGCCAAAGAAGAAATCACCATTGCGTCGATTTTTATGGATTGTGGGTATTTTAGTTTTCTTGATAGTAGCCGGAGCCGGTTGCGGCTTCATCGGTGCCACTATGTCCGATTTACCGGATGTGGCCAATGTTAAACCGGCTGCGTCGTCACAGATCTACGATGTGCACGGTAATTTGATTACCACAGTGCATGCCACTGAAAATAGGTTGCCCGTGAAATTATCTCAGGTACCGAAAGATTTACAAAATGCGTTTATTGCGACTGAAGATAATCGTTTCTATAGTCATCATGGGGTTGACCCTATCGGTATTTTGCGTGCTATTTGGGTAAATATTGCTCATGACGGCGTGGCCGAAGGCGGTAGTACGATTACGCAGCAGTTGGCTCGTAATGCGTTTTTGACACAAGACCGTACGTTAAAACGTAAAATTATGGAAGCATTGTTGGCTATTCGTATTGAACAGTACTATACGAAACAAGAAATTTTGGAAATGTATTTGAATCAGATATATTTCGGTCAAGGTGCGTATGGTGTACAGGCCGCTGCACATGTATATTTTGGCAAAAACGTACAGGATTTGGATTTGGCACAATCGGCTATGCTGGCCGGTTTACCGCAAAGTCCTAACTATTATTCACCGCTTACCAACTATAAAGCTGGCAAAGCTCGTCAGGCTGTCGTTTTGGGGCAGATGGTTAAGTATGATTATATTGACCAAGCTACGGCTGATAAGGCGAAAGATGCAGATTTGGGCTTGCGTGAAAAAGCCGAAGCCGCACATAGCGATAATAATGCATCGTACTTTATTGATTATGTTATTTCTGAAATTGCCGAAAAATACGGTGATGATGCCATTTATAAAGATGGTTTGAAGATTTACACAACAATTGATATGAAGGCACAGGATGCCGCTGTTAAAGCAATGCGTGATTTGCCTAACTTCTATACGGATGATAAAGGCTTAACGCAACCGCAAGGGGCGCTTGTAGCTATTAATCCGCACAATGGTTATATTGTAGCCATGGTAGGCGGTCGCGGTGATGATTCCTTTAACCGTGCCGCATTGGCTGAACGTCAACCGGGTTCTGCTTTCAAACCGTTCGTTTATTTGGCAGCTATCCAAGACGGTATGACACCGGGAACGGTTATGGATGATAAGAAAATCGAATTTAACGGTTGGAGTCCTAAGAACTATGAAGGTACTTATTCCGGTCAAATGACATTGCGTTATGCGTTGCAGCATTCGGTTAATACGATCGCTGTACAGTTGGCCGATAAAGTGGGCATGCGTAAAGTTCTTGATTTAGCAACTAACTTGGGTATTTCCACACTCGATAAATCCAAGGATAATAACTTGGCGGCTGCCTTGGGCGGTTTAACGTCAGGTGTTAAACCGATTGATATGGCTGTGGCTTACGGTACATTGGCTAATGGCGGGGTTAAAGTTAAACCGGTAGCCATTACGAAGATTGTGGATCGCAACGGTCAAGTGGTGGAAGAAAACAGCACAGAAGAACAACGTGTAGTTGATGCCAAGGATGCGTATGTAATTACGAACATGCTTGAATCGGTTGTGTCCGGCGGTACCGGCGGCGGTGCGGCTATCGGACGCCCGGCTGCAGGTAAAACAGGGACTACCGATGAATCGAAAGATGCCTGGTTCGTAGGTTATACGCCTGATTTGGTAGCAGCTGTATGGATGGGTGATGACTATGGTGTGGAAACACTGGATGGTATTACCGGTGGTACAGTTCCGGCTGCTATATGGCGTGACTTTATGTCCGGCGCGTTAAATGCCGTGGAAATTCCGGCCAGCGACTTTACAGTTCCTCCGGGAGCTGCCGCAATAGCTAACCAAGGTTATGCAGCACCGGCACCAAAGGCTGATCCTAAAGATAAAAACAAAGATAAGGATAAGCAGGATAACAAGGATAAGGACGGTAGTCAGGTGGAAAGCAATGATAACTCCTCTGATAACAGCTCCGATTCAGGCAGTAAACCGGCGGGATCGAGCAAAGGCGGTTCCGGTGGCGGTTCATCCAGGTCCGGTAAAAGTGAATAATTAAGAATAAACATAATATATAAAGACAGTTCGAGGAGGAAGATTGATGAAGACATTGGAAGAACAATTGCGTCTGATTAAACACGGCGTGGAGAATTTACTTCCTGAAGAAGATTTTAAGAAGAAGTTGGCAAAATCCATTGCTGAAAATAAACCGTTAACGATTAAATTGGGCCTTGACCCGACAGCACCTGATATTCATTTAGGCCATACGGTTGTATTGCGCAAATTAAAAACCTTCCAAGATTTAGGTCATCAAATCGTAATTTTAATTGGTGATTTTACAGCTCGCATCGGTGACCCTACCGGTAAAAGTGCTACCCGCCCGCCATTGGATGAAGCGGCGGTAGCACACAATGCGGCTACGTATAAAGAACAGATTTTCAAAGTACTTGATGAATCCAAAACTAAAGTTGTGTACAACAGCGAATGGCTCAGCAAATTATCTTTTGAAGATGTGTTAAAACTGGCGGCCAAATATACGGTAGCCCGTATGTTGGAACGCGATGACTTCCAAAAACGTTATAGCGAAGGTCGTGCCATCGGCGTTCACGAATTCATGTATCCGTTGATGCAGGGCTATGATTCCGTTGCGTTGCACGCTGATATTGAATTCGGCGGTACCGATCAGACATTCAACTTGTTGATGGGTCGTCATTTACAGGAAGAATACGGTCAAGAACCACAAACCATCATTACCATGCCAATTTTGGAAGGTCTTGACGGTGTTCAAAAGATGAGTAAATCTTTGGGCAACTACATCGGTATCAGCGAACCGGCTACCGAAATGTACGGTAAAGCTATGTCGATTCCGGATGAGCTCATGATGCGTTACTTCATGCTCGTTACGGATATGTCCATCGAAGAACAGGAAGAATTGGCGGCTGCTTTAGAAAACGGTACGGCTCATCCGCGCGATACCAAAATGAAATTGGCTCACACCATCGTACGCTTGTACCATGGTGAAGAAGCAGCCAATGAAGCACAGGAACAATTTATCCGCGTATTCCAGAAACATGATTTACCGACAGATATTCCCGAATATGCTATAGCAAAACCGACTGAACCGGTATATGTACCACAGTTATTGACTGATGCAGGTCTTACCGCCAGCAACAGTGAAGCTCGTCGTTCCATTAAAGCCGGAGCTTTTAAAATCAACGGTGAAAAATGTTCCGATGAAAATATCGAATTGTCTGAAGATATGGTGCTTCAGGTAGGTAAACGTAAATTTATCAAAATTAAATTTAACTAAGCTCATAAACAGTAATAGTGATTTCTCAGAAGCAGCATCAAGTATGGATTTAATGTGTTACACTGTATGTATTATATAAATGTGTTGCACTAATTACTTGTGAATGAAGAAAAGTAAATCGACTATTACAAATAGGCAAAATAAAGGGCAACTCTTAGATAGAATATGCATTCTCAAAGGGTTGCTCTTTTGTTTTGCCTATTTCTTTTATATGATATACTACTGATTAAATATTCTATATAGTGCATCAGATACTTAAAAAATGATTGACATATATTTAAATGTGTTGTACTATTTAACTAGTTGATGTATTTCTTTTATTCAGGAGGTTTCATATAATGAATCGTGAAAATGCATATGTACTTTGGTTTGACGAATTGAAACGTGAAGATGTGGCGTTAGTAGGCGGTAAATCATCGTCTTTAGGGGAAATGACGTCCTCTACCAATGTGCCGGTACCGTATGGTTTTGCTACAACGGCTCATGGCTATCGGTTCTTTATGGAGCAGACCGGTTTAGAAGAAAAAATCAAAGCAGAACTTGATAAATTAGATGATGTTGAAAATTCTGCTTTACTTCGTGAAATTTGTGCCAATATCCGTAAATTAATTTGTGATGCTGAAATGCCGCAAGAATTAGCTGATGCTATTGAAAAAGCTTATGCGGAATTGGGCGAAAAAGTAAAAGAAGAAAATCCGTTTGTTGCGGTTCGTTCCAGTGCGACAGCCGAAGATTTACCGGATGCCAGCTTTGCCGGTCAGCAAGATACTTACCTTAATGTTCGCGGTGCGGATACTATCATTCAGAAAGTAAAAGAATGTTACGCCTCCACGTTTACCGATCGTGCTACTTACTATCGTGTAAAACAGGGTTTTGACCACATGACGGTTGCTTTAAGTGCGGCTGTTCAAATGATGGTATTCTCCAAAGCAGCCGGCGTTATGTTTACTGTTGATTTGGTAACCGGTAACGATGAAAGCATCTTGATTGAAGGTTCTTGGGGCCTTGGTGAATATGTAGTTCAAGGAACGGTAACTCCGGATAACTTTACGGTAAGCAAAAAAGATATGAAAATTGTTAACCGTATGATTAATGATAAAAACATTGCGCTAGTTCGTAATCCTGACGGCGATTGCGCCGAAATCGTAATTCCTGAAGACCAGGCGAGAACACAGGTTATTACGGATGAACAAGTGTTGGAATTGGCTTCGTATGCTAAAGCTATTGAAAAACACTACGGTTGCTATATGGATATGGAATGGGGCGTAGACGAACGCGACAACAAGATTTGGATTTTGCAAGCCCGTCCGGAAACTGTATGGTCTCGTAAAAATAAAGAAGTGAAACCGGTTGAATCGGCATCTCAGGCTCCGACTACAACAACTCGTGAAATCGTAGTTAAAGGTTTACCTGCAAGTCCGGGTAAAGCGGCCGGTAAAGCACATGTAATTCTTGATCCTGCCGATATTGACAGCTTTAAAGAAGGCGAAATCCTTGTAACGACTATGACCGCACCTGACTGGGTTCCGGCTATGAAAAAAGCGAAAGCCATTGTTACCGATGCGGGCGGTATGACTTGCCATGCATCCATCGTAAGCCGTGAATTGGGTATTCCTTGTATCGTTGGTACAAAGAGCCGCAGTGAAGAAGCAACTCATCGTATTCAAGACGGCCAGCTCATTACGGTTGATGCCACTAACGGTATTGTATATGACGGCATGTTGGAAGATGCGGTAAAACCTAAAGAAGAAACAGCCGCACAGGTTGTGAGTGAATATATCCCGGTAACCGGCACCAAAGTTTATATGAACTTGGGTGATCCTGACTTGGCTGAAAAATACGGCGTGCTTCCTTGCGACGGCATCGGCCTTATGCGTGAAGAATTCATCTGGACTACGTTCATTCATGAACATCCGTTACATTTAATCGAAACAGGTCGCAGTCAGTTTGCTATCGATACTTTGGCTGAAGGTATGCGTAAAGTTTGTCAGGCATTGGCACCTCGTCAGGTAGTTCTTCGTTTAAGCGATTTCAAATCCAGCGAATATCGTGATCTTAAGGGCGGCGACAAACATGAACCGCATGAATCCAGTGCTTTACTCGGCTGGCGTGGGGCTTCCCGTTATTATGATCCTAAATATGCGCCTGCCTTCCAATTGGAATTGCAAGCTATTAAAAAAGTACGCGAAGAATACGGTTTCAAAAACTTACAGGTTATGATTCCATTCTGCCGTACGGTACAGGAAGCTGCTGAAGTTACGCACGTTATGGCTGAAAACGGTTTGGCTCGCAGTGTCGATTTCAAAATCTGGCTCATGGCTGAAATTCCTTCCAACATCATCTTGGCTGATCAATTCAATCAATATGTTGACGGTTATTCCATCGGTTCCAATGATTTGACGATGTTAATCCTCGGTTGTGATCGTGATAATGAAACAGTTCAACATATTTATGATGAACGTAATTTGGCTATCCGTCGTGCTATTCATCACTTAATCGAAGTGGCACATCGCGATGGTAAAACGGTGTCTATCTGCGGTCAGGCTCCTAGCGTATATCCTGATTTCTGTGAATTCTTGGTACGCAGCGGTATCGATTCCATTTCGGTAAATCCTGATGCAGTAAAAGCAACTAAAAAAATGGTGGCTCAATTGGAACAACGTATTATGCTGGACGCTGTGACCGGTCGCGGCCGGAATCTTGGCAATGAATTAGAGTGGTAATACTACTGTGTGATACGAACAGGAGGCTACGTGTAGCCTCCTGTTTTTTATAAAAAAGGAGGGGCTGTTTTGCAATTAACTAAACGGCAAGACCAAATTGTACATATTGTAAAAGAAGAAGGCCCGATTACGGGGAAAGCCATTGCCGGTAAATTGGATTTGACCAGATCTGCTTTACGTTCGGATTTAACCGTTTTAACCATGATGGGGCTTCTCGATGCACGTCCTAAAGTTGGTTATTATTACGTAGGGCAACAAGGTGTCAGCCCGATTGCCAATGAAATTCGTCAATTTACGGTAGGGCAGGTCATGGCACAGGCTGTGGCTGTTACGGCAGATACGAATTTGTATGATACTATAGTGACCATGTTTACTGAAGACGTGGGGACTGTTCTTATTTGTGATGACGGTTTTTTATTGGGCCTCGTTTCCCGTAAAGATTTATTACGGGCCGCTATCGGTCAAAATGATCCGAAAACAATGCCAATCTCTATGATTATGACACCGGTGAGTAAGATGATTTCCTGTACCGCTGACGACAGTGTCGTAGAAGCGGCACAGCGCATGATTGATTATGAAGTGGATTGTCTGCCGGTTGTGGAACGAGTTGAAGAAGACAGTCGGCGTCGCTATAAGGTCTTAGGGCGCGTGTCTAAAACGACAGTTACCAAATTATTTTTAGATTGCGGTGTGAAGTAATATTGCACATTGTGAAAAGACATATTAAAATAAAAAGTGAAAAGAAAATTTGATTACTCAATCCGATAAAATCTTTGGGCAATAAATACATTTGCCGTAGTTTTAATACATTTAATTGAGGTGTGGCATGGAGAACAATAAAGTTATTTTTGCAATTTCAGACTCCTTGGGCGAAACAGCCGAAGCCGTAGCACGAGCGTCGGCGAGCCAATTCGACAAGGAGAATATAGATATTATCCGCATTCCTTATATCAGCCAGGAAAGCCAAATTGATGATGTAATTAGTGAGGCAGCGAAGGAACAAAGTATTATTTGTCATACGATTGTGTCGCCTACATTGCGCCAATATTTACATAAAGAAGCACAAAACATGGGCATTGAGGCGGTAGATATTATGGGACCGGTCCTTGATGCGGTAGGGACTGTTGCCGACACGAAACCTCGTTTGACGGCTGGTATGATTCATAAGCTTGACCAGGAATATTTTAAAAAAGTGGAAGCGATTGAATTTGCGGTTAAATATGATGATGGTAAAAACCCGTCCGGTTTTGAAAAAGCCGATATCGTCATTATTGGTGTTTCTCGAACAAGTAAAACGCCACTATCCATGTTTTTAGCCTATAAGAAAATCAAAGCAGCCAATTTGCCGCTGGTACCGGAAGTACCGTTGCCGGAAGAATTGTTTAAAATTCCGCCTAAAAAGGTGGTTGGGCTTGTTATTGATCCATATAAACTGAATAATATCCGAAGTGAACGCTTGCGTACTATGGGCCTTGACGGTGAAGCAAATTATGCCAATATTGCCCGTATTGAAGAAGAATTGGCTTATGCGAAGGCTGTTATGCGCCGTGTTCATTGTCCTGTTCTTGATGTATCCAATAAATCTATTGAAGAAACGGCATCTTTTGTAATGCAAATTATTGAACGCAATAAGCAGCAGGAATCGAATCGGTAATACAATACGGCATTGACGTTTGAATACGTTATGCCGTATTATTGCATTAAATAATAAAATTAATATGGCAACAGGAGGCTATATGACAATCCGAGAAGAAATTGAAGCGAGAGAAGAATTAATTTTATCCCCGTATGCGGCGAAAAGTAAATTTGCCTTGCGAGACCGTGAGGAAGCACCGGACTTTTTACGTACGTCGTTTCAACGTGATCGCGATCGCATTATTCACAGTAAATGTTTTCGTCGTTTGAAGCATAAAACACAGGTGTATATTGCACCGGGGGATCATTATCGTACTCGGATGACGCATACTTTGGAAGTGGGGCAGATTGGGCGTACCATCGCACGTGCCTTGCGTCTTAATGAAGATTTGGTAGAAGCCATTGCTATGGGACACGATGTGGGACATACACCGTTTGGCCATGTCGGTGAGTATGCGTTGCGTGATATGGTTGGCCATTTTAATCATAATGAACAGAGTTTAAGAACCTTGGAAGTTCTTGAAAAAGACGGATTAGGTCTTAACTTAACAAAGGAAGTGCGTGACGGTATTTTGGGACATACGGGAACGCATATTCCATATACTTTAGAAGGGCAGATTATTCGTATTACGGACAGAATTGCCTATTTATGCCACGATTTTGATGATGCACAGCGTGCCGGTATGTTGTCGAGCGATGATTTACCAAAGTCGGTTCGCTCTGTTTTGGGGACAACTCCATCGCAGATGATTACTACCATGGTTATGGATATGGTATGTGAATCTATGGATAAACCGGAGATTAACATGTCGGAAGAAGTTACGGCTGTTATGAATGAGTTTCGCCGTTTTATGTTTGACGCTGTGTACCGGGCACCGTCTTTAATTCCTGATCGTAATCGGGCGGCCCATGTAGTAAAATATTTATTTTTGTACTATTTGGATAATCCGGAATTGCTTCGTCATGAAGTAGTGAGACAGGGCGTATCACCAGATAGAATTATTACGCTGACCGATATTGTAGACTATGTGGCGGGATTGACGGATCAGTTTGCAATAAAGTTGTTTAAGGAGATATATATTCCAAAGATCTGGGATCCGGCCAATTAGATGCGTGATCTAAAAAATGCTTAGTGCAAACTAAAAAATATATCCTAGAATAAGCAAAAAATCTATCCTCTCACAAACTGGCGAGTCAAGCTCGAAAAGTTTGTTCCGAGGATAGATTTTTTTGCTTCCTGTATTCCGCTCTAAGGATATATTTTTTAGTTTTTGGTTCTAAGTACTTTTCGGTGCCAACGCAGTCTAAATTGGCCGGCGGAGAAGATTGGAATATATGTTTCCTTAAAGGGGGGGAAGAGGGGGATGTGTTTTTGGGGGGCGCTCTGAATTAGAAGGGTGAGCAATGTGTGTGTGAAGGTAGATGGAGTGAATATAAAAAAAAGAGGCGGCCCTTTCGGGGCCGCCTCTTTTAGAGTACATGTACCTTCTTATTTTTTACGCGCGTGTAATTTTATCGGAACGAAGGCAGCGAGTGCATACATTTACCTTTTTGGTTTCGCCGTCTACAATTGCTCGTACTCTCTGGATGTTTGGCTTCCAGGTCCTTTTCGTGCGGATGTGAGAGTGACTCACGTTCATACCGCTAGCGGTGGTTTTGCCACATACTTCGCAAAGGTTTGCCATATTTTCCACCTCCAAGCATAATTTACAACATAACATATATATTTTATCACAAGGGGATAGAATAAAGCAAGTAGTAATTTAGGGTAAAATAATTTGCATCAGATACCGGTTTTGGGGCGCATGTTTTCGGGGTTTTATACCGAAGTGACGCCGTTTTTGAAGTAATGAAGACAAGAGTATCAGTGGAATTGTCTTCACCAGAGTCAAAAGACCAAAGCGGTTAAATTGTTTTACTCTGTTTTTACTACTATGTTACACTATATCTTAATTTTAAGATATAATATTATTATAGCACAGTAGGGCAAACTTGTTTTTATAAAATGGTTGGAAGGATCGTATGTGTATGGAAGAATCATTATTGACGATAAAGGGCGTAGGACCGGGGCGTGTGAAACAATTAAATAAACTGGGCATTACGGATGTATCGTCGTTATTGACTTATTTCCCGAGAACATATGAAGACCGCAGTGTAAGTTACCTTATTGGAGCCTTAAAACAAGGCGCGGTCGGTGCTACGGAAGGCACTGTTTTGAATGTTCAAGAAAAAAAGCCACGTCGCGGATTGTCTATTTTAGAGATTTTCATCGGCGATGCGACGGGACGTTTGAAAATTGTTTTATTCAATCAAGGGTATAAGAAGAATTTTTATAAGGTTGGTCAGCGTTTACACGTGTACGGCAAAGTTGAGTTTGCTTATGGTTCTTTGCAGATGAATACGCCTCATATTGAAATGCTTCGTGAGGGGCAGGTGGCGGAGGCCGGTATTGTACCGGTATATCCGCTCGTTGACGGCGTGAGTCAATTTGTTATTCGTCATGCCGTAAGCAATTGGTTTGCAGCTAACGATGCTTTGCCCGAATTATTGCCGCCCGACATAACGAAAGAGCATAATTTTATGACGCGTTATGAAGCCTTTAAAGAGATGCACAATCCGCTCACGGTAGAGCGCTACGGATTGGCTCGCAAACAATTGGCGTATGAAGAATTGTTCATTATGCAAGCGGGATTATTGCTGCTACGTGAACGGGAGCAGGCGGAGATCGGTATTAAAATGCAGCCAGATGGCGATTTGGTACCGGCGTTCTTAAAAGAGTTGCCGTTTGCTTTAACCGGGGATCAGCGAAAAGCATTTAATGAGATTGCCAATGATATGCAAGAGGAACGCCCTATGCGGCGCCTGTTGCAAGGAGATGTAGGCTCCGGTAAAACTGTGGTGGGCGCTTTATCTTTGTTAAAAGCCGTAGAAAACGGGTATCAAGGTGCCTTGATGGCACCAACGGAAATTTTGGCACAGCAGCATTATGAAGGGTTAACGGATTTGATGGCCGGTTTAGGTAGGGTTAAGTTGGCACTTTTGACGGGTTCCACAAAACCGGGCGAACGGCAGATTATTTATGAAGGTTTGGCCGACGGCACTATTGATATTGTTATCGGTACGCATGCTCTTATTCAGGAGCAGGTGGAATTTAAAAAGTTGGCGCTCGTGATTATTGATGAACAGCATCGCTTTGGCGTGGAACAGAGGGCAACGTTACAACGCAAGGGCCATCATCCGCATATGCTCGTTATGACGGCGACACCGATTCCGCGGACTATGACCCTGTCTATTTACGGTGATT
This sequence comes from Veillonella seminalis, assembly GCF_003992065.1. Taxonomy (GTDB): domain Bacteria; phylum Bacillota; class Negativicutes; order Veillonellales; family Veillonellaceae; genus Veillonella_A; species Veillonella_A seminalis. The sequence continues at coordinate 93,256 of NZ_RQUZ01000004.1, read as the reverse complement.
TGGAAGTCAGTCTGATTAAGGAGATGCCTCCGGGCCGTAAGCCGGTTTTGACGTATGCGGTTGACTCGTCTTATAAAGAACGACTGCATCGTTTTTTTGAAAAAGAAATGTCAGCCGGCCATCAGGTATATGTGGTGTGTCCGCTCGTTGAAGAGTCTGAAAAACTGGATTTGGTTGCTGCGGAGCAATTATATGAAGAGTTGGCTGAAAAATATCAACGCAAATTCGGTGTAGGTCTTGTTCATGGGCGTATGAGCACGGCCGATAAAGAAGCCATCATGGAGGCCTATTATAAAGGGACGATTAAGCTCTTGGTGTCCACTACAGTTATTGAGGTTGGTGTTAATGTGCCGAATGCAACGATTATGTGCGTAGAAGGGGCCGAACGATTCGGCTTGTCACAATTGCATCAGCTCAGAGGGCGTGTGGGGCGTGGCAGTACGCAATCCTATTGTATTTTGGTGAGTGACAGCCACAGTGAGGACAGTAAGCAACGGCTGGCGGTTATGACAAGTACGCAGGATGGTTTTGTGGTGGCGGAGCAGGATTTATTGCTTCGCGGTTCCGGTCAATTATTCGGTTTAGCTCAATCGGGCTTACCGGATTTACGAATTGCCAATATTCTAAAAGATATTGATTTACTGGTAGCGGCACGTCAGGATGCTAAAATGTGGTTGGCGAAGATAGGCTTTGATGAGGCCGTAAAACTGATGAAACCGGAGTTGTTACGACGTTTTGGTGAAAGTTTTCAGCGAATTCTGTACAGTTAATTAAATGTGATATTTGATTTTGCTTTTCAATTAGCAATTGAAGCTGTGAATTTGAGAAAAACCTGTATTTAAGCATGTACAGAATAGGTCTTTTAAAGTATAATAATATGATAGAAAAGTCTAGTATAGATAAAGTCGTTTCTATATTGTACAAACTCGTTTTACGATGATGGAGGTTGAGAAGAATGCCAATTATTCATGTGGAGCTAGTTGAAGGTCGTACCTTTGAACAGAAGAAACAATTGGGTGAAGCTATTACCAACGCAACGGTAGACATTGTGAAAGTGCCTAAAGAAGCTGTTAAAGTTATCTTCGTGGATATGAAAAAAGATAACTTTATGGAAGCAGGCGTAATGCGCTCTGAGAAATAAGACAAGTATTTAATTATTTTAGAAATTTTTGAAATTTTAGACATTGTTCAATTTCATAATGAAATTTCAGATTGTAAATTAACAATTTTAGAATTTTAGACTTTTTTCAAGTTTTTAAAACATGTCTTGCTAAGGAAACAGAAATTAAGGAGAAAGGACGTTACCATGAGAGAAGATAAGTTTGGTTTACGCGGATTAACATTTGATGACGTATTATTAGTTCCGGCGGCTTCGGATGTGTTACCGCATGAAGTAGATATTACTACAAACCTGACTCGTGATATTAAGCTCAATATTCCAATGATTAGTTCCGGTATGGATACGGTTACGGAATCCCGCATGGCTATTGCCATGGCTCGTGAAGGTGGGATGGGTGTTATTCACAAAAATATGTCCATTGAGGAACAAGCTCATGAGGTGGACAAAGTAAAGCGTTCAGAACATGGTATCATCGTTGATCCGATTTACTTGAGCCCACAGAATTTATTATCTGATGCGGAAGAATTAATGCGCAAATACGCTATTTCCGGCGTACCTATTACCGTAGATGGCAAATTAGTCGGTATCATTACAAATCGTGATATGCGTTTTGAAAATGAATTAAGCAAACCAATCGGTGAAGTAATGACTAAGGAAAACTTGGTAACAGCACCGGTAGGTACTTCTTTGGAAGAAGCCAAAGCCATCTTGCGTCGCCATCGTATTGAAAAATTGCCGTTAGTTGATGACAACGGCTATTTAAAAGGTTTAATTACCATTAAGGATATTGAAAAAGCGACGAAATATCCTAATTCTGCTAAAGACAGCAGCGGTCGTTTGCTTGTAGGCGCAGCCGTTGGCGTAAGCAAGGATTTATATGATCGTATGGAAGCTTTGGTAGCGGCTAAAGCTGACGTAATCATTGTTGATACGGCTCACGGTCATTCTGCCGGCGTATTGCGTACGCTTAAAGAAATCAAGAAAACATTCCCATTTATGCCTGTAATTGCCGGTAACGTAGCAACGGCAGCCGGTACGGAAGCTTTGATTGAAGCCGGTGCTGATGCAGTTAAAGTAGGTATCGGACCTGGTTCCATTTGTACGACTCGTGTTATCGCCGGTATCGGTGTACCACAGATCACAGCTGTTTACGAATGTGCCGCTGTAGGTCGTCGTTATAATATTCCTATCATCGCCGACGGTGGTATTAAATACTCCGGTGATATTGCCAAAGCTATTGCAGCCGGTGGTAATGTTGTTATGATGGGTAATATCTTAGCCGGTACTGATGAAAGTCCGGGCGAAACGGTTATTTACCAAGGCCGTAGCTATAAAGTATACCGCGGTATGGGTAGCTTGGGTGCTATGAAATTGGGTAGTAAAGACCGTTACTTCCAGTCGGAAGCTAAGAAATTAGTTCCGGAAGGCATTGAAGGTCGTGTACCTTACAAAGGTATGTTAGCCGATACTATTTTCCAAATGGTAGGCGGTTTACGTGCCAGCATGGGGTATTGTGGTTGTCATAATATCCAAGAAATGATTAATGATACTCAGTTTATCCAAATTACTGCCGCAGGTCTTAAAGAAAGCCATCCGCATGATGTTAGCATCACGGTAGAAGCTCCTAACTATAGCGGCTGATTATTGAGGTGTATTTGTTTTGCGAAATCAATTGAGCATTCTCGATGTGCCGGTTGATGTCATAACCATGAAAGAAGCTGTTCAGCGTGTACAGAATTTATATTCTGAGCCGGGGCTACATACTGTAGTCACGGTTAACGCTGAAATGGTTATGCGCGCCCGTCACGATAAAGAATTGCACCAAATTTTAAAACAAGCAGATATGGCCGTCCCCGATGGGGCCGGTGTGCTATGGGCTGCCGAGCAATTAGGGCAGCACATTCCCGAACGTGTTGCCGGTTGTGATTTGGCAGTGGCCTTATTGCAGGAAGCTTCACAACATAAAACGCCTGTGTATTTTTTCGGCGCTGAACCCGGTGTGGCAGAGCAAGCCGTGAAGAATATGGAGGCTCTCATTGGTCCTTTACAGGTAGTCGGTATCCACTCCGGCTTTTTTGATGAGCAAGAAGAAGTTAACATTATTAAAGCCATTGAAGATGGCGGTGCAAAACTTGTCCTTGTGGCACTGGGTGTGCCTAAACAGGAGAAATGGATAACTTCTAAGCTGTCTCATTTAGATAAAGTAGTCGCTATCGGCTTGGGCGGTTCCTTTGATGTAATGGCGGGCACTGTAAAAAGAGCACCGCAATGGATGCAACGAAATCGTTTAGAATGGTTATATCGATTGTTGAATCAACCGCAACGCATCGGTCGTATGATGGCGTTACCTAAATTTATGTGGGCGGTGAAGCAATTAAAAAAATAGAGAGGTGGTGCGAGATGCCCACAGGGTTTATTGTTAAAGATGGTTACCCGTTTATTGGTGTAACTTTTCTTATAGCATTGCTGGTGGGATATTTTATCTCCCCGTATGTGGCGATAATACCATTTATATTGGCTTGCTTTTTTACCTTCTTTTTTAGAAATCCGAAACGGGTTATTCCGACCGATCCGGATGTCTTAGTGTCACCGGCTGACGGTAAGGTAATGGAAGTAAGCGAAGTATATGAAGATTTATTTTTAAATACTGAATGTAAGAAGGTTACGATTTTTCTTTCGGTTTTTGACGTGCACGTAAACCGGGCACCGATGGAAGGGAAAATTACGTTCCGACAATATACATGTGGCGGCTTTTTACCGGCTTATAAAGATACGGTCGGCTTTGAAAATGAACGTCACTCCATTGGCATTGACAATGGACGAATTGAAATTTTAGTTACACAAATCGCAGGATTATTAGCTCGGCGTATTATATCGTGGACTGACTTAGGTAACAACTTAGCTAAAGGACAACTGTACGGGATGATTAAATTCGGTTCCTGTACAGAAGTTTTCGTGCCTAAATCAGTGGACATTACTGTTAAAAAAGGCGATTATGTACGTGGCGGAGAATCGATTATCGGGAGGCTGCAAAAACATGGATAAATCTATATTTCCAAATTTGTTTACGGCTGCTAATCTATCCTTTGGCGTCGTAGGCATTACTTTCGCGGCCAATGGAGAATTTACATTAGCGGCAATTTGTGTGTTGTTATCCTTATTGGCTGACGGCTGTGACGGTCGTGTGGCTCGGGCACTTGGCGTATCCGGTCCTATGGGTCGTGAATTAGACTCTTTGGCGGATGTGGTAGGTTTCGGGGTCGCACCGGCATATATGTTATATATGTATCAGTTAAGTTACACCGGTTGGCTCGGCTATGTGCCTTTATTGGCATTTTCCGTACTCGGTGCTTTCCGCTTGGCTCGTTTCAATATCATGACTGATGAAGTACATGGTTACTTCTTAGGTTTACCGATTCCGGCAGCCGGCTGTATGGCGGCCACCTATGTATTGTCCGGTATTCGTTTACCGGAATGGTTGTTGATGATCTTGATGGTTGTAGTCGGTTATTTAATGGTTAGCCGTGTTCATCATCCGGATTTCAAAGGCAAAGGTGCCGATCCGGTAAATAATTTGGCATTAATTATTGTTGCGATTTTGGGCGTTTTGGCATTAGTTTGGGATTGGCATTCATGGCCGGTTCTTATCTTTGCTTTATACGCTGTATTCGGTATCAGTAATACTATTATTAATCTTGTAAAACGGTGAGGTGAAGGACGTAAATGGACTATATTCTTGACCTTGTCATGATTCCGCTACAGGTAATTATCGTATTTTATACGATTTATTACTTTGTGTTAGCCGTAGCGGGTATGTGGCGAAGGAAAGAAAAAAAGAATTATACGCCTAAGAACTCATTTGCCATTATTGTATGTGCTCATAACGAGGAGGCCGTTGTCGGTCAATTGGTAGAGAATTTGAAGATTCTTGACTATCCTAAAGAGCTGTACGATATATTTGTAGTAGCTGATAATTGTACCGACAGGACGGCTGAAATTGCTCGTGAAGCCGGTGCAATTGTACATGAGCGTGAAAATAAAGAAGAAGTGGGCAAGGGGTATGCCATGGGGTGGATGTTTAACCGCATCTATGAAATGGACAGAAAATATGATGCCTTTGTAATTTTTGACGCTGATAATCTGGTACATCCTCATTTCTTAGCTGAAATGAATTACCACTTGGAATTGGGAGAGCCGGTTATTCAAGGCTATTTAAATGCCAAAAACCCGACTGATACATGGGTGGCAGGCACATTTGCGATTGCTTTCTGGCAAGTGAATCACATGTGGCATTTAGCTAAATATAACCTTGGTTTGTCGACTGCTCTCGGTGGTACGGGTATGTGTATCCGTACGGACATTATTAAAACCTATGGTTGGGATTGTAATTGTTTGACCGAAGACATGGAATTTTCCATGAAGCTTTTGATTCATGGGGTGAAAACAACGTGGGCTCATGATGCTATTGTGTATGATGAAAAACCGTTGACCTTCATGCAATCATGGCGGCAGCGTAAGCGTTGGGCACAAGGGCATTTTGATTGTGGCGAACGCTATATTCCTCAACTGTTTGTTGAAGGAATTAAGCAAGGTAACTTACGTATTTTAGACGGTATTATTCAGATCAGTCAGCCATATTTCTTATTGGTATCGACATTCTATCTGATTATGACCTATATTAATGCGTATGTACCGATTTATACGAATATTATTTATCAGATTTTACCGGTTACTGTGTGGACTATCATCGGTATTGGGCAATATTTATTCCCGCTCATCGTATTGGCTACGATTAAGGTACCGCCTAAAGTTTGGTTGTATTATTTGGTATATCCGCTTTTCATGTACAGTTGGGTTCCGGTAACCTTCTTGGGCTACTTGAATCGACATGATAAAGTGTGGGCGCATACCCAACATACACGTGGTGTTTCGCTGGGCGAAGTGAAATTAACTCGTATGGGCGATGCGGATAAATCAATAAAAAAATAAAATGTAAGACATAAAACAAAAAAGTGCCTGGTTATAGGCACTTTTTTGTATATATATTGCGAAAATTATAAAAAGAATTTTCTTTTTAATATTCCTTGAAAAAAGAGGAAACGAGTTATTATTCCTACTTACACATCGATTGTTCAAGCTTTGGGTGGACTTGTATTAGAAATATCTATATAATTAAAGATAGATGGCTATTATCTTATAAAGTGAGTAGCCTGTTTTATGGTGAAAAGAAAGGATCTATAAACGACTATGCACATTTTATTAACAAATGATGACGGCGTATGGGCCAACGGGATATTAGATTTAGGTGCGGAACTTGCTAAAGAGCACCGCGTAACGGTTATTGCGCCGGAAGTGGAACAGAGTGCCAAATCACATGCCATTACCATTCAGATGCCGGTACGGTTGCGCCGTTTTTCTGATGAGGAAGATAATCCGAGACGCTTTGCCGTAACGGGGACGCCGACAGATTGCATGAAATTTGCGTTGTCTCATTTTTTGAAAAATAATATGCCGGATCTTGTAGTATCCGGTGTTAATAATGGGTTTAATTTAGGATCCGATGCACTTTATTCTGGGACAGTCAGTGCCGCTATGGAAGCCATGTTCTATCGTGTTCCGGCGTTAGCTGTGTCTGTTGAATGCTACAGTAAGAAGCGCAGTGCGGAAATTATGCCGTTCATTCGTGAATTCGTAGGTGAAGTTTTTGAAAAACAGCAATTTAAAGGCCTTTTGAACATGAACTTTGCCAAAGAAGGACCGGTAGGTTGGGAAAATTGTGAAATCCTCGATCAAGGTATGCAGATGTATTACGATATTATCGATCCTCGTGAAGATCGCAAGGGCCGTAAATATTATTGGATTGGCGGTAAATTAGCTTTTGAACCGGAAGCAACGCCGACTGACGTAGCGTCTATTAAAGAAGGAAAAGTTACTGTGGTAGCTCTTACTTGGAAACAGCAGGATGACGAAGGCACGGCTCAAATGCGTGAAATTTTGGGGACAATTAAGAAGTAAATATATATAAGTTTTTAAGTAAAAACTCTTGGCATTTTTGATACCAAGAGTTTTATTATTAAAGGCACTATTTACCATCAGGTGTTTAATTACTCTATATAAGGAACTGTTAGTAATATTCGTAGTATTTAATAAAAGTAAGAAGTGATTAGTGATAAATTATAATCAAATTTTTGACACTCAAATATTTAATCCGGTTAAAGCTGAAAAATTCGGCTTTAAAATGAATCAGGAAGATTGCTATGAATGGGAAACGCTTCTTGAAGGGTATGACTTAATACTGACTGTTGTTATTGGTAAGCAACAATGCAATATAAGAGTCTTAACGTTACCTGACAGAGAACCCTACGAGTTATTCGAGGTGGTAAGCAGCGACGGTCCCTTTGTTACGGAAATTAAGAAATATTGGATTTCTATTTTATTAGATCATTTGGTTGATATGAAGCTAGTGCAGAAATTAATTGATGAGAGCTATGGGTTGGTGGAGAAGTAAATAATTTGACCGGTGTAGTTTAAATAGATTTAGTATATTTTACAATACAAAAAAACAACAAAATATAACAAACAACAAAACATAACAACATAAATGCGAGAGAAAGGGTTGACGAATGGGGGGATACTTCCTTTTAGGTAGTATCTATCTAAAAAGTACATACTTGACGCTTATATATTATTACGTTAACATATACATAAGATGAGCCGTCATAGTGTTTCGTAGCGCTAGGCTCATCTCTGTGGAAAATGGAAAATTGAGAAATGGCCTAGTCGTTACTTAACGATTAGGTCATTTTATTCTATATGCCAAAGATTATATTAAATAAAAAAGAAGTCAACCCAAATCGCTCAAAGGCGACATGATGGGTTAACTTCTTTTTTTGTGGTGCGGTTGGCGGGAGTCGAACCCGCACACCCGAAGGCACTGCCGCCTGAAGACAGCGCGTCTGCCATTCCGCCACAACCGCATGAAATATGTTCTTATTGTATTACTTTTGGTGTTGCGTGTCAAATAAGGGCATTTGCGTTAGTTAGTGCATCAGAATATACTTTTGAATCTTCAAATGGTATTGATAATTTTGTATAATTAGATGTATAAGACTGTAAAATAATTTAGCCGGGGCAATCTGTTGTAGCCCTGAAATTATTGATAATGACTAATGTTTGAAGCATTTTATTATAATTGGCTAAAGTTAGCCTTTGTTTAGTAAGATCTTATCAACCTGTTATTTTTGAGAATTAAACTTAATAAAGGAGACATAACATGGAAGCCAGTCAGTTATATGAAGATTTATTGCAATATGTGGAAAACCAGCACTATGAAGAAGTAGATGCTAAGACATTTTATCGGAAGATTTTTCCTGAAGGCATACTCGAAAAAGAAGGAGGCTCTGAAGGCAAGCCTAATGGTATATTAGTTACTAAAGACGTATCGGGTAAACCGACAGGCCATTCGGCTATCAGTGATGAATTGAATGAGATTTTAAATTTGGATCATAATGCCGAAGCGGTGATGGCACCAATTTCGTATTACGGGCAAAGTTTAACCGGCCGTAACGGCGGGGGTTTACATGCATTGACCATTACCGTACATTTTAAAATCATTTTTGGCGGATTATCCTAATATTACGATCTATTTAAAAGAAGGCACTAATGTGGAATTGGCCAAGTGGCTTCAAGAAGGTGTCATTGATCTTTCTTTCTCAGCGAAGCCTTCGATGAAAGATGAGTTTGATTGGATTCCGGTATTGACCGATGAATTGATGGCCTGGTTACCGGAACGGTATGGTTCCAACTATGGCGATTCATTTCCGGTAAAAGATTTGGAAAAATATCCCTTTATTATTACCCAACCGGACAATGATACCGATATCGATAGGGTGCTTCATGATTTAGGCATTGAAGCGGATATTCATTTCAGTACCAAGGATGCCTATGCTACCTATAAAATGGTGGAGGCTGATTTGGGTGTTAGTTTTAATCAACAGTTAATTGCCCGTGATTGGACCGGTAAAGTGACGGTATTATCATTTAAACCGGCACAATACATTGAACTGGGTTTGGCATTGCCGAGCATGAATGAGGCTTCACCGGTAATGAAGCAGTTTATTTCGTATGTGAAACAATCTATTTTAGAACAGGGAGCAAGTGATAAGAATGAAAATTAAAGCCATAGATCATCTTGGGATTACAACAGCTGATTTAGATACATGTTTAGCGTTTTATGTCGGTATTTTAGGGATGGAGCTCGATGAGTCGAATCATCGCTATGCTTTACGGTTTGGCAATAGTAAATTTAATATCCATACGCGTAAAGCTGAATTTTTGCCGGCTGCTCAAAACCCGACATATGGCAGTCTTGATTTGTGTCTTGTTGTGGATGTACCGATTAATGAAATTGTAAACGAAATTACGTCGAAGAAGTATCCTATCGAAGACGGGCCGGTGCTTCGTCACGGTGCCCAAGGGGCTATGCAAAGTATATATTTAAGAGATTTTGACGGTAATTTAATTGAAATTAGTTCTTATAATGAAATATAGAAAAATATAAATATAATTGTTGGCAAGGTCGGCAAAGAACTATATAATGTTGCATGTAATCATAATTATTACTAGTTATAGCTAGTAAAGCATTAAGCCTATTGTGAGAGGTTAATGCTCTTGTGTTGAAGAGTTTGCGTTAACTTTTTAATGCAGTTAGTGTGTTTAGACAGAATGAAAGAGAGTGACAGACATGAACATTTTATTGAAAAACTTATTCCGTTACCAAGATCAAGGCTTATTATTTTATCGTATCGTTTTCGGTTTATCCATGATGGCTCACGGCTATTTTAAATTTGCCGGCGGTGAACAGATGTTGACCGGCGTAGGCAGTATGTTGGGCGTATTTGGTATTACCGGTGGCTATTATATGTTAGGTGTTATGGCAGCCAGTGCTGAATTAATCGGTGGTTTATTGGTTATCTTGGGCCTTGCTACTCGTTTAGGTACATTAATGATTGTCGGTACTTTATTCGTAGCTACTGTATTAGAATTAGGTCACGGTTTCTTCAAATGGGATTATCCGTCTCAGATGATGTTCGGTGCTATTATGCTCTTCATTGCAGGTCCCGGTCGTTTCAGCTTTGACTACAAATGGGCTCATAAATAAGAACTGAGTAATAGATAGAAATTAAATATAAAGTATCAAGAACTGAATATTAAGCAATAAAACTAGTGAGAGCTCCTTTAGAGGAGCTCTTTTTGTTGCTGTAAATGTATTTTAAATAAGATTCTTTCATTAGCCCCTGAGTAAGATGCTATGATTGGGTCCAACTTGGTTCTTATTATTTAGCTTTTAACCCTGTTCCTGATTTGAACTATAATGCTTCTTTTGATGTATACCCCGCTTTTGGTGTTCCTTTATCCTGTTATATGGTGTATAGTTAAATCATATATTAAACTGTGAAGCGGTGGGAGTAACTATGAGAAAACATTGTGCAATAGTACTTGGTGGAATTTTTTCACCAATGGACGGAATTGAAACAGCCGATTTTATTATCGCTTGTGACAAAGGCTATGCCTATATTCGTGAATACGATTTGGAACCGGATTTGTTCGTAGGGGATTTTGATTCGTTTCACGGGCAGATTACAAAGGGAATTGAGATTCTTAATTTGCCGACGGAAAAAGATGATACCGATACTATGGCGGCTATTCGTTATGCCTTAGATCATGATTATAAAGACTTGACTTTATATTGCGCTTTTGGCGGTCGTTTTGACCATTTAATGGGAAATGTGCAGGCCGCTATGTACGCCGTATCGCAGGGGGCTGTTGTGCGCATGGTCAGTCAGGATACGGATAGTTATTTATTTAGCCATGGCGATATTACTTTAGAACCACGCATGGATTACTCGCTGACGGTACTGGCTTTATCCGATGAATGCCATAATGTGACGATTACCGGTGCTAAGTATGCATTAAAAAATGCTACTTTACACAATACAAATCCGGTAGGCGTAAGCAATGTTTGGCATGATACGGTTCATGTAAAGGTGGGCGACGGTATTTTGATGGTGACCATGTCACACATGTAAGAAAGGAATACGGTAATTGAGCACGTATACTCTTTAAGGAGTGATAGTATGGTGCATATGTTTTCACTATGGGATGATAATATTCGTGAAATAGAAATTGTATCGGATGCACTGACTATGGTCATGCCGGAGCCGGATGATGAAGTGGAGCAACGCCTCACATTGAAACGCGATGGTACGGTTACGCTTAAACGATTTGTTTTTGGTAATGGAATTAATCAATATACTGAAACAGAAAATCGTTCGTTTTCTGTTTCTTCGCAAAAGATGATGGATCTCTTTGACTATATCGGTTATTATTTACAAATGGACTCCGGTCAACTTTTGGTGACGGACGTGGGTTATTGGAATCTGTTTATAACAAATAGCCGCGGCCATCGTACGCCCGTATCGGGCCCGTTGTTTCACAATGAAGAAATCATTTGTTACAACGAAGAGCCTGTTTGCGATATTATTCGTGATTTACTAGGCATCCCTGATTTATTGCTCTTCGACGGCAATATGGACCGGTTGGATTTTATAGATATTGAATACAGCCATAAGATTATCGATTCTGAGGCGTATTCTAAAAAAGAACGTCTGCAAATCGATCGTGATGCCAAACGAATTATATATACCGTTTTGGATGCACAGGGACGGCGTTACCAACAAATTTTAGAAGATGATAAGCAAATTTTCACACTTTTGAATGAATTAGGCGATGAATGCTTGGTGGAACGTCAGGAACCGGTCACATTGGCACCTGATGCTAAGCCGGCCTTGGAAATTTCTTATCGCATTGATACACGAACCAAGCAGGGCAAAACGTATATGTGTGAAGATAGTTTTGATCGTTATCATATCCCGGAAGACTGGGAAGATTTTGTTGTGCTTTTTAAAAAATATTTTGAAAAACAGCTTCGTTTGGGTGAACTGTTTGATGAAACGTACTATAATAGGGAAGTACGCTTGCTTAACGATTATTGTTTCGTGATTGTGCAATTTTCAGATTATGGACGTGATTACGCCTATGTATGTGAAGATGACTCGGTAAAAGCCGGGGATTGGGCGCTGGTGCCGGTAGGCGAATTCAATACGACGGAAAAAGTTCAGGTGCAACGGGTCGAGTATCATCAGCCGGATAGAGCGCCGTATCCGTTACATAAAATTAAAAAAGTAATTAGAAAGTTTAATCCGGCTACGGATGTGGCCCCCGACTTGGAAGCGACGGATATATATCGTGACTGACAGATTGGTGGTCCCGGGAGGTTTTGAAGGATGTTAACATCATTAGGATTTGTCATATTAGGCGGTGCTGCTTTAGCGGCCGTATGTCGAAAAATACAGTTACCTACGATTGTAGGTCTTATGTTGGCAGGGTTATTGCTGGGGCCGCAAGGCGGTAATTGGCTGGATACGACTATGCTTACCATTTCACCGGATTTACGACAAATGGCACTTATTGTCATTCTCGTAAAGGCAGGCTTGGCCATTAATCTGCGTGATATTTGGGGCCTCGGTCGCCCACTCTTAATGATGTCGACCGTTCCGATGTTATTGGAATTAAGTTTACTTACCTATTTGGGGCTTGCTGTTTTTGGATTACATGGCTTAGAGGCTTTACTCTTAGCTACGGCGGTTTGTGCCGTATCACCGGCGGTTGTAGTATTTCGCATGATTCGACTCATTGAATTGCGCTATGGGACGAAGAAGAAAATTCCTCAGCTTATTATGGTAGCCTCGTCGTTAGAAGACATTGTGGTTGTGGTTATATTCTCCTTAGTATTGGCCTTAGTGGAAGCGCATGTGGCAACACCGGAAGGGCTAAGTGCCTTAGCTATTGGCGGTCAAGTGCCGATGGCGCTGATTAGTGGTATTGTACTGGGCTTTATAGGCGGTTTTATTTTATCATTCATTGCCAAACGAATGAGCAAGGGTGATGAATTATTGCCGGGGACGGTCACTTTGATTTTGACGATTTTAATTGCCGCTTCCTTTGTGATGGTAGCTATCGGCAACTGGTTTAAACCGTATGCCGCTGTTTCGGGGCTTTTGGCGGTCATGATTATGTCCAGTGTTGTCAAAGGGCAGGTGTCCTATGAATTGGGGCAGGCCTTAAACCGTCAAATCAATCAACTGTGGATTCCGATTGAAATCATCTTATTCGTGCTTGTAGGGGCCGCCATCGATACGACGTATATGCTCAGCATGAGCGGTATTTTGATCGGTATTATAGCTTTGGGTTTGATTGCCCGCATGTTTGGTGTCGGTATATCCTTGATGAAAACGGTTTTATCTACCAAAGAGAGCCTTTATTGTGCGATTTCGTTTGCGCCGAAAGCTACGGTACAAGCGGCTATCGGGGGAATTCCGTTGGCACTTGGTTTAGACAGCGGCCCGTTAGTGTTGGCCGCATCGGCTATGGCCATTTTAATTACATCGCCAATCGGGGCATTTGGGATGGATTATTTTTATAAACGATTATTGGAACCGGAAACAGATCCTATTATAGAAGGACAAGGGGAGGCAAAGTAAGGAATGTTGATAAAAAAACGGTTGGCAATCTCTAATATTTTGATGATTGCTATTCCGACGATAGTGGCACTGTTGATTGTATTTGTCAGCTTAGCTGCTATTTGGATACCAAGCGTACAACGAAATAACATCGGGGTTCGTGATTTGGAAGATTTTGAACGAACCGGTACGTTTATGCTGACGCAGGTGGAAGGTAAGCTTCAGGAAACGGCAGCAGCCGGTCGGGAGCCGAAGATTTCGGATGTATCAGCCGCATTACGCCAAGTTACGGGATATACGGTGCGCGTGGAAGGGTCTACCGGTGAACTGTGGACTTGGGGCGATGCTCCGGATGCGGAGTCTCTTAAACTGCAAGATGCAGCGGATCAATTAAGTGGTGACGGCATCATTTCAAACGGTGATCACGCCATAGCAATGCGCAATGTAGTGACTAAGTCGGGGGAATATCGTGTATACATTTACGGTTCGGAAATTAAGACACGTACTTGGCCGGCTAAAAACACGGTTAAATGGTCGCTGATTTTCCTCTTTGTAATATTTATCATAGGCATTATTGTAGCGAATAAATTTTTAACTCGCTTTGTATTCCAACGTATTCGCAGTGCCTTGGATTTATTGGCATCGGGAGTGCGCCAGATTCGCGACGGCAATTTAAAGATTAAGCTCACCTATGACGGTAAAGACGAGTTTGCGCCGATTTGCGAAGACTTTAATGATATGGCTCGCCGTTTGGAAGAATCCGTAACCTTGATTCAAAAGCAGGAACAAAATCGTAAAGAATTACTGGCCGGTATTTCTCATGATTTACGATCTCCGTTGACGTCCATTAAAGCCTATGCGGAAGGCCTGCAGGATGGTATTGCGACAACCCCTGAATTACAGGCTAAGTATGTCCGTATGATTCAAACGAAAGCGGATGAAATGGAGCACATGATCAGTAATCTTTTCACGTTTTCTAAAATGGATTTGGAAGAATACCCAAGTTATCCTGAAAAAATGGATTTAGGCACGCATTTGGATATGTTTATCCGTGATGAAGGGGAAGCCTATAAGAATAAAGGCTTAATCTTACATCGAGAAGCGATTGAGTTCGGCTCTTTGATTTGGGCCGATCCGTTTCAAATTCGAAATATTATAGCCAATATTGCCGATAACAGTGTAAAATATAAAGTGCATGAGACCGGTAATTTATATATTTCCTGTCAAAATCAGGCGGATACGGTAGAGCTTATTTTGCAAGATGACGGACCCGGTGCCAATGAAGCCAGTTTGGATCGGCTTTTTAACGTATTCTATCGCAGTGATGCGGCTCGCAGTAATCCTCATAAGGGAAGCGGTTTGGGGCTGGCGATTGTCAAAAAGATGGTGCAGCAAATGGGCGGTACCATTGAAGCGAAGAGTGCTGCCGGCGAAGGGTTGAGTATTATCATGAAGTTCCCGAAATATGGAGGTTAATGCAGTGGCGAAACGAATTTTAATTATTGAAGACGACCAGGCAATTGCTGAAATTGAACGAGATTATTTAGAACTGAGCCAATTTGAAGTAACCTTAGCTAATGATGGCGGTAAAGGGTTGGAGCTTGCCTTAAATGAGGCATTTGATTTGATTTTGTTGGATGTTATGTTACCGACCGTTGACGGTTTCAGTATTTTAAAGAAATTAAGAGAAACCTTGGATATTCCGATTTTGATGGTAACGGCTAAACAGGAAGATATCGATAAAATCCGCGGCCTCGGTTTAGGTGCCGACGATTATATTGAAAAGCCGTTCTCGCCAAGTATTTTGGTGGCTCGTGTGAAGGCCAATATTGCTCAATATGAACGCTTACGCAAAGGGCAAAGTACCAATAAAGGGGAAGCGGATATTCAGGTCGGTCATTTACTAATCCAACCGGGCTCTCATCGTGTATTTGTGCACAATGAAGAAGTGAACTTGAAAAACAAGGAATATGAATTGCTTTTATTCTTAGTTCGTAACGGTGACTTGGTATTCGATAAAGAAACCTTGTATGAGCGCATTTGGGGGCTCGAAGCCATTGGCGACGTGGCAACTGTAGCCGTTCATATCAATCGTTTGCGTGAAAAAATTGAAGATGATCCGAGCAACCCGCGTTATATTGAAACCGTGTGGGGTGCCGGCTATCGGTTTAAAATGTAGCTTACGATACATATAGTTTACGAAAAATAGCAGGTCAAAATGTAGCACAGGCAAAATAGAATATAACAGTAAGCTTTATAGCTGTCTGATAGGAAAAATCCCGTCCGACAGCTATTTTTTTATTGTAAAAATTTTGATTTATTGATTTGAAATAAAAGTTTAAATTTTGTTTATATTTGGTGTAAATCTTGTTTAAAACCCTTTTGTATACTAAGACTGTAAATTAGAAGAAAGGGGGCTATTACATTGATGGAACAATTTTTTAGTCTCATACAACAATATGATTTTTCAATTTTGAATTATATATGGTTATATGGACATACACATTGGCTGGATATTCTTATGGAAGAAGCCACCGATTTAGGTAATGCCGGCATAATCTGGATTGCTCTCGGCATAGTATTGATGTTTCAAAAGAAATACCGAAAAGTCGGTTATATGATACTTACGGCTATGGTCATCGGATTCGTCCTTTTGAACTTGGGCGTTAAACCGCTGGTGGCTCGGCCCAGACCGTTTGAACTGCAACCGGCCGTGCAGCTGTTAATCCATGAACCGTGGGATTATTCGTTCCCATCCGGCCATGCTTGGTCAGCTTTGGCTACAGTTACGATTTTATTTATGAATAAAATTCCGGGCCGTTATGTGGCCTTAGGCGTAGCATTACTTATCAGTTTTTCGAGAATTTATTTATATGTACATTATCCGTCGGATGTTATTATGGGTGGTATATTCGGGGTGATTATAGGTATGGTCAGTGTATATGGTTGGCGTTATTTTGCCAAAAAATATGCACAGCGTCATTCCATCGCTGCTGAAAAATCCCGTTCAGATTTTGAGTTATCCTATACGCAGATTGAGGAGAGTGCCCATCATGAGTGAGTCAAGAAAATATCTCGGTTGGATTTTACTGTTAGGTGTGTATCTATTTTTCTTGGGCAATTGGGGCATTGCCATCACGGATCCGGTAGAGTCTAACTATGCTTTAACGTCAAAAGAGATGTTAGCAGCCGGTAATTATTTATCGCCTCAGATTTACGGTAATTATTGGTATGACAAACCGATTTTCTTTTATTGGGAAGTGATTGCTGCGTTTAAACTATTCGGCGTCAATGAATGGGTGGCGCGTTTTTTCCCAGCTGTCTTCGGGATTATCGGGCTTTTGATGACCTATTGGTTCACACAAAAACTCTTTAACCGTCTGACCGCGCTTGTAGCTACGGTTGTTTTGGGAACTTCTTTAGAATATTGGCTCATTTCTAAAACTGTCATTACCGATATGACTTTATTCGTGTTCTTTAACGCGGCGTTGATTTCGTTTTATTTGGGTTATTATTTTAAACAGCGTAATTACTATTACGGGGCGTATTTCTTTGCAGGCTTAGCTGTTTTGACAAAAGGTCCTATCGGCTTGTTGTTACCGGGCTTAATCGTTGTGTTATTCTTAGTTTCACAGCGCGATTACAAAGAATTGCTTCATATGAAATGGCTCGGCGGGATTGCCATATTTGTCTTGACGGCCGGTCCTTGGTATTACTACATGTACAGCGTGCACGGCATGGATTTTATCGATACCTTCTTGGGTGTTCACAATGTATTGCGTGCCACCGTTTCGGAACATCCGCGCGATAATGTGTGGTATTACTACTTTGGCATGTTTATTATCGGGTTCTTCCCGTGGGTGTTTACCTTACCGTACCTCTTTAAACGTCGTTTTCAGGCACAGCGTCAGCGTTTGCAGACGGCCATGGCTTCCGGTGCGAATATAGGTGTGGGGGGAGCCAATAAAACTGATGATAATCGTTTCGATTCGCTGGTTATGAATATCGGTTCTGTGAACAGTGGCGGTGCCGTTCTCCATGCACAATACGCTACCAATTCCGGTAGTGAGGGGACGGCTGGTTGGCGAGCAACACTTCGTGGCATGATGCGCTTTGATCAGACCACAATTTTCTTGTTGATTTGGGCATTTACGATTGCCGTATTCTATCAATTGATGGCGACCAAATATACGACATATACCTTCCCGTATTTGTTGCCAATCGCTATTTTGGCGGCTCGTGTGATGGTAAACCATTTGAAATTGGTGAAATACACTGTGATTGCCAATATCGTACTGTACTCCGTGCTTACCTTTGCCGTAGCGATTCCGTATTGCAACGCTTATTCCTCTAAAGATGTGGGGAACGTGGTGGCCCAAACGGTAAAACCGGGAGATATGGTCGTAAGCTATGGTCGTTATCAGACATCGGCCGGCTTCTACAGTAATCAGTTGATTTATCGGGTGGAAAAAGCCGCTGATATTCCGGGTCTTGAACCGTCGGCTATGAATTGGAATACAAAAAACGTAATGCCGTTCATTGCGGAAGAAACCGTGGCAACACGTGATGACGTTGTTGCCATCGTAGATAATCGCCGCTTAAAAGAATTTAAAGCTGATATGCCGGGACAATGGCAAGAAGTAAAAGCTTTGGATAAATTTACGGTGTTTAGAAAATAAGGTGCCTAAGTGGGCAATAGGAGATTTAGTTAAGTAACAGTATAATACTTGGTTAAGTAACCATCTGATTTTAAGTTAAGTAACATAATCAATAAAGCAAAAAGCAACTAAAGGTGAAAATGCCTTTGGTTGCTTTTTTGTTGATGGTGATTTTTGATATTTTTCTAAATTATTTACAGTATATCGAAATCTCTGATTTAAAGGGGTCGAATTCGCCCCCTTTAAAATTTGAAGCCGAATACTAAGAATTTTTTCTTATATAGCTAACTTATTTATAACAGTGTAGTTTATCTTTTAGTTAACGAATGGCCGTCATAAATATATTGCCGGATGAGGCGTTTGCCTTCGACGGCATGGATTTTAAAGTAAAAATAATGGTTGCGGTTATCTTTTGCGTTTTCTTTGTTGAGCTTGAAATAATTTTGCTGTGAACGGGCCATACTTTGTAAAATATCATCGGTTAAAAAGGTTAGGGGTGTATCCAGGGCTGAATATTCATAGAAGTCTTCTTCAAACTTTAAATAATTCGGTGAAAAGTATGAAAATTGCAATTGGTTACGTTGAAATTCTCTAGATTCCATCGTTTGCCATCTCCTCGGTTGTAATGCGATTAATAGTATCTATAGTTAAGGTTGTAAAGCTATCATCCGGGTGTTTAATCGTTACTCCGGTCAAGCTGAGATCATATACTTTGCCTGTGATGTTATGTGTGGTAACAGGTTGACCTTTATGCTGCACGCGTACTTCAAAGTTAGCCGTATATTGTCCGGCATAGAGCCTGCCTAGCCAAGTTAGTCGTTCCTCAAGACTCATAGATTCATCGATTTCAAGCTTCATGTGCGATTGGAGTAAGGCCGTTTGGTGGTCGGATAAAAAGAAGCCCATCCATTTGGCCATTTTACGGTCTTTGTAGGTACGGGCGGATTTGAATGGCAAATAGGAACGGTCAATCATAGGAGTCCGTCCAAACCGCCGGCACCGCCGGCTGCATGACCGCCAATGAGTTTGCTGCGCGCGATGGCACGCGATGAATCCAATAAAAAAGAGCCCTTTTGAATAGCCAGAAAGCCGTGTAGGCGGCGAATATCATCAATGGTATGTTGCAGGCTATGAGTTTTGCGAACTGTATCCGGATTGTCAAAAAGAGAAATAGATTGTAAGGCTTCCGGAATAAACTGGCTGTACTGAACGCCAATTTGACGGACGGCTTCACCTTTGTAATGTTTGCGAAATAATTTTATTATATGCCGTGTTAGTTCATCGGTCAGTTGAGTCGGTTCAATCTTCATCTGTGCTTGGAAAGAACCACGGGATTGTTGTTCGAAATAGCTTTCTTTGACAAAACCGATATAAACGGACACACAGCGTGTTTGCTGATGGCTGCGGCGTAGACGGATAGCCACTTGTTCCGCCATCTCGCTGAGCAAGAGCTCAATTTCATCTTGCTTTGTATAGTTACGAGGTAAGATTTGTGAGTTGCCTAGACCTTTGGATTGTGGCGTATATGGTTCACGTACATTACTTTCGTCAACGCCGTTGGCGTGAAACCAGAGCTGTACGCCGATGATGCCTAAATCTTTTTGAAGAACATCCGGGTTACTGTTAGCCAGTTCTTTAATGGAATGAATGCCAAGATTATTTAAACGGCGTGCCATACGACTGCCGATGCCCCAGAAGTTAGTCAGTTTTGGAATCTGCCACACCTTAGTGGACACATCTTCATACGACCAGTTGGCACGCATGGTGGATGTTGTTTTAGCTTCATTGTCTAAGGCGAGTTTAGCGAGTAGAGGGTTCGCATTTGACATACCTACCGTGGAGAAAATGCCGGTTCGTTGACGAATATCATGCTGGATTTTGGCAGATAGAATATCCAGTTTTTCACGACGGCTTAAATGGGGATTAGGAACAAAATATTTTAAAGAGCGGGTCAGATCCACAAAGCCTTCGTCGATAGAATAGGGGCAAATATCTTCGTTGGCAGCATATTCACGAAGAATCCGTTGAATCTCGATGTTTTTTATAATATAAAGCCCCATGCGCGGCGGCACAATCAGAGTGCGTTTGGCCCAGTTTTCAATGTAATTAATGTATTTTGGCGTAATGGGTAAGCCTTCTTTGAGGGCACGGCGTAAATTAAACTTTCGGGTTTCGATATCGAAGGGTAAATCATAGGAGCGACTTACGTTTTGCTTGCCGAAGACGCGTTTAAACGTTGGGGAGGACGCCAAAATCAGGCCTTTGGAATTATCAGCCCGGCTCATGACACATAATGAAGTTGTGAGGGGATTTAAACCGCGTTCGATACATTCGACACTGGCGTAAAATGACTTCATGTCGATGAACGCAATGTCTGAGCGGGGTTCCAAGTCGTAGTTAATATAGCCCATAATGGCACCTCCTTTTTACGTAATACCTTCTTTACTAAAATAATACATCGAATAGATGTTTGAGTCAATGGTATTAATTAAGAGTGATTGTTTGATTAAAAGGGCTGTAAAAAAGTGGATAGGATATTAAAGGGGGAGAGTTCAATGACAGAAAATTATTGCATTAAGGTGGTGTTAGAAGCTCTTCGGCGTTCTTCGGTGTTGCTACTACATTTTTTTTCTATTGATTCTTAGCTGATATTTCATATAATATATTCATATAGACTTACGCTTGATATTAGCGTAAAATAAAAATTTTTTGCCTTTTTCAGCTTAAAGGGGATTATCTGGAGGATGTATTTATGAACAAACATCAGCTTGCTGCCAAGATCTGGGAATCTGCGAACCGCATGCGGTCTAAAATTGAAGCCAATGAGTACAAGGATTATATTCTTGGGTTTATTTTTTATAAATATTTGTCGGATAAAGAAGAACAATGGCTTTTATCTCAAGAATATACGCCGGAAGATATTAAAGAATACGTAAATGAGGATGACGCTGAAACCGTGCGTACGGTTCAGAAGAACTTAGGCTATTTTATTGCGTATAAAGATCTTTTTTCTACATGGATTGAGATGGGCTCAGACTTTTCGGTGGATAATGTTCGTACCGCCTTATCTTCCTTCACTCGTTTAATTTCACCATCGCATAAAAAAGTATTTGACGGTGTTTTTAATACTCTTGAAACAGGGCTTTCCAAGTTAGGTGAAAACACAAATTCGCAGACAAAGGCTGTTCGTGATTTGGCACAGCTTATTGATGAGATTCCGATGCATAAAAAACAGGACTATGATGTGATCGGTTTTATCTATGAATATTTGATTTCCAATTTTGCCGCTAATGCCGGTAAAAAAGCAGGGGAATTTTACACACCTCATGAAGTGTCGCTCCTCATGTCGGAAGTGGTGGCGAACCATTTGCGTGGCAAGGAAAACATTAAGATATATGAGCAAAGATGCTTGGGATTGATACAATATTGGGGACGGTGTGCATAGTGGAAAAGTCCATATATAGCGGGGGCTTGGCAAACGTCGGCAGATGGCCGGCTTTTTTTGTGCCTGGAAATAGGGGAGTGGCCTTAAGGCAAAGGCGAAGAAAAAGACGGCAATAAGAATACGGCAGTAACGATAGCTTTTTATCGTTACTGCCGTAGAGGATGACCGCTGGGAAAATCCTTAAGTTCAATAAGATACCAGAACTGCGGAATAATTGGCCTATAAATCAACTTTTTTAAAATATTGACGTATAGGTAAAAACATGATATTATTTACATATAATCAAAGGAGGAATGATAGATATGACGGAACAGTTCAATCCTAAGGTACTGTTTGACAATGTTGACTTCTTAATAAAAAGTGAGAACCGGAAAATTGGTGAGGTTGAAAGTGATGCAGGTGTCAGCGCCGGATATATATCTAGAACTAGCAAGGACGGTGGAAGTCGGCCAGGTATTGATTTCATTATGAATATAGCAAAAGTACTCCATGTTAGTATCGATACTCTTTTGAAAGTGGATATATCTTCGCTCACACCGACGGAACGATATTTAATATCATTTTTGAAAAAGTTGGAACATGATACAGTTCATGATTTGTTAGCCTGGGAAAGAGTTTCGGCAGAAAGTTTAAACAACATGGAAACGGATCAGAATGGTATTACAAATCATCCATTATTTGATTTTCATCGTTTCTATGAAGAGGGAGAGAGCGAGTACCCGGAAGAGGTTTCAAGAGTCGTATTTGTTTCAAATTCGTTCGGTGTTCATACTTCGATTCATGGGGATTGTTTCGAATTGAGGTTAAAGAATGGAGCCTACTTGCACCTCATGAATATTTCTAAGAGTGTGTATCGTACCAATGACTCGGAGGTCTTTGCAAAAGAGATATGGATGAGCATACCGGGACAAGAACCGCAATATCTGTGCAGTGATCATGGCGATTCCAAACTGGCAGAGTTCATTAACAACCTTTATGCAGCAGTGGCTGAAAATACAAAGCATCCAAAAGTAAAGCAGGAATTCAGGTATATCATTGATTCTTTCATGAAAGGTGAAAATGAGGATGATCCGCCACAACAGTTTGATGAAGAAATTCCATTTTAAAAGAGGAGGCAGTGTATATGGTGAAAATTAGGAAACAGATTAGAAATTTGCACGATACAACTCTTAATGGACAACGAGTTTTTGATGCTATCGTTGAAGGAGATAAAGTCATACTCGAAATTAAGACTAGTCAAAGAAAACTTGTGCAGATCCCTTGGGAAGATGTTGTATCCCAGGTGGATGCAGCAAAAGATATAAGCTTACTAAGATAAAGTAGAAGTTACCTCAATAGCCCGATGTGTTTTATGCGGAGCTGTAAAATGGAGCTATCTATATTGACTGAAAGGTCATGTAGATAGCTCTTTTTTTATTGTATCGGCAAATCGGCATTATTAACGAATTCACATAGATTTTCATGCAAATTAGCAAATATCTTTCTAAAAGCAAGCATCTTTTTTTGATGGGATTTTTTAACTTCTTCACTTCTTGGATAAAGTGGCTTTTTATATACACAATAGCCGCTAACTGTATCATATGACATCAAAAGTCCCCAATAAGAAAAATAATCGTAGAGATTATTAATAATATCATATTTTAGTGAATTGAGCTTCGCATTTTTAAAATCGGTATCTCTATATTTCCACATTTCATATAACATATCGAATTGTGTTGGAAGTTCAAGTGGCATAGGTTCAATTGTAGGATCTGTGCTAATACAAAATTTCAGAATTTCGTTAAAATCGTTCATAAATTTATCAAGATGCTCTAAGTCTCTGCCTGATAATAGCTTTGATATTGGTGGTTTAAGAGAGCGCTTATTTTTTGATGAAGAAACAATATCACATAAAATCTGCTCGAATAAATCGGCACAAGCATCGTCTGCATAAGTATCATTTATACCATTGCTTTTTAACCAGCCTACTACACCGTCATATGAATCAAATTCATCGGTTTGAGTTGCAATCCATTGGGAAAAATTTTTCTTATCACGATGATTATAAATGTATTTAGCCTCTTTAAGTGGAATAACACGTTTGCCGCTTAAATAACGATATTTAGTGTCAGGCTTCTTCTCAAGAATCGGACATGAATCCATGGCGGAATCCTGAATAAAATTTCCAATAATTTCATTAAAGTATTGTTCTTTGCCTAGGTGACCAGAGCAAAAAGGAAACAACCCGGTTGCAAATTCTGAAAAGTTCAAATCATATACCTCCCTTTAACCGATTGATGCTGTCCGAAATTGTCCGAGGCTGTCCATCCAGTCCGATTTTTGACGAGAGGGAATTGCTAGAATTAAGGCAGAACCAATGAGCAAGCATCTGGACAACCAAGGAAACACCATGAATTACTTATATTTTATCATACCTTGGGGAAATAGATGAGCTTATAAAGACATTTGAATGAAATTTCCGTCTCAACGTTCACTCCCGGACGCGGGTGTGCCCAGAGCCGAGAGACGGTCTGGAAAGTTAATCACGTCAGCCTACTGGGATGGTTGGCCATAGAAGCGAGGATGCATCTTATGGTCAATTTCGACAGGCTGCCTGCGTGGATTCTCGCTTCGCATTATGCGAAGGAGATCGCGCATGGCCAATCTACAGACAAACAAACAGAAGCAATACTACATTCCTCTGGAACGCACTCCAGAAACCGTCATCACCGAGGAATACAAGGACTGTGAAGTCCGCTGGTCAAAAATCGGCTGCCGTAAGGTTCGTACTGTCCTGATTCCGGCAACTGAAGAACAGTATCGTGAATACATGCGTCCGCTCTGGCGGGAAGATAAGCGCCAGCAGCGGCATGGTGCCGATGAAGTATCGGCGGACAAAGTGCGGGATGACTACGAGCTGGAGGTGCCTGATGACTTCAACTTAGAGGAAGAAGTCGTGAAGAAAGAGTTGCTGGCAGCACTGCGCCATGAACTGGCGGCCTTGCAGGATATCGACCGGACCATCTTACTGATGATTGCCGACGGTGCCAGCGAAGCGGCAACCGGGAAGGCCGTCGGCTTGAGCCAGAAAGCGGTGAATAAGCGCAAACACAAGCTGTATGCACTCCTGAAGGAACATCTCAAAGACTTCCGTTAAGAAGAAAAAGATCCGGTCACAAAAAATGTGGCCGGATTTTTTTCGGAATCGGTACTTAACGATGACGCGGCTGTCCTATTACTGGTGAAGGGCGAACGAAGAAGCCATTCAGGAAGGAGGAACTCAAGATGATGTACACACAGACACCTGAAAAACTGGCTCAGCAGCAAAAGCTGGACCGGGAACTGGCGGCGGTGCTGATGTCCATCAGCGTCACGACCCGCAGTATTGCCAGGAACATCTATCTCTTATCAATGCAAAGACATGTGAAAGGAGTCAATCCACATGAAAAACGATGAACTGCAGAAACTGGCAGCAGCCCTGGGCGATTGCGGCAAGGCGCTGCTGAAGATTTCCGAAGTCATGGCGGTGAAAGAAGATAATCCGACAGCTTCGGAAGCGAAATCAAAAAAAGCGGAAAAGCCGCTGGCACTGGAAGATGTCCGCAAAGTCGCTGCCGACAAGGCCCGCAAGGGATTCACGGAAGAAGTCCGCAGCCTTATTCAGAAGTACGGGGCGGACAAGCTCTCCGGCATTGATGCGGCGCAGTACGAAGCCTTCCTGAAGGAACTGGAGGTGATTGGACATGCCGGATAAACACGCGGTGCTGTCCGCATCTTCCTGCTACCGCTGGCTGGCCTGCCCACCATCTGCAAAGGAATGTGCCAAGCTGCCGGATACCTCCAGTGAATTCGCCCGGCAGGGGACGGATGCCCATACGCTCTGTGAATTCAAGGTGAAGACGGCCTTGGGCCAGAAACTGGAAAACCCGACGAAGGGACTCACGTTCTTTGATGAGGAGATGGCGGAATGCACTGATGAATACGCGCAGTTTGTCATGGAATGCCTGGCCACAGCCAAAGCATCCTGCAAGGACCCGCTGATCATGATCGAACAGCGGCTGGACTTTTCCCAGTGGGTGCCAGGCGGGTTTGGAACAGGCGACTGCCTCATCGTAGCCGACGATACCCTGACAGTCATCGATTACAAGCATGGCTTGGGAGTCCTGGTGGATTCCGAGAAGAATCCGCAGATGATGTGCTATGCCCTCGGTGCGCTGAACCTGTTTGATGGCATCTATGATATCCGCCAGGTGTCCATGACGATCTTCCAGCCCCGCCGGGACAACGTCAGCACCTGCACCATGAGCAAGGAAGAACTGCTCCAGTGGGCCGAAACGGTGCTGAAGCCTGCGGCAGAACTGGCGGCGAAAGGTGAGGGCGAATATAAAGCCGGTGACCACTGCCGCTTCTGCAAGATCAAGGCAACCTGCCGCAAGCGGGCCGAGTACAATCTGGAACTGGCCCGGTATGATTTCGCCGTCCCGTCCACGCTGCAGGATGAAGAAATCGAAGCCGTCCTGGAGAGGGCCGATGAACTGGTGAACTGGGCCGGGGATGTCAAGGAATATGCTTTGCAGCAGGCTCTTTCCGGCAAGCAGTGGGACGGATGGAAACTGGTCGAAGGCCGGTCGAACCGCCGCTACGTAAATGAAGAAGCGGTAGCAGAAGCTGTAGAAAAGGCAGGGTTCAACCCGTATGAAAAGAAGCTGCTCGGCATCACGGCGATGACGAAACAGCTCGGCAAGAAGCGGTTCGAAGAACTGCTGTCAGATTTAGTGGAAAAGCCGCAGGGCAAGCCAGTCCTGGTGCCGGCATCGGATAAGCGTCCGGCCATGTACACCGCGGCAGATGAATTCAATGATGAAAAATAAGGAGGAACTTGTTATGTCCAAGCATTATGTCAATCCGTGCAAAGTGATTACCGGAGTCAACACCAGATGGTCTTATGCCAACGTCTGGGAACCGAAGTCCATCAATGGCGGTACGCCAAAGTACAGCGTCAGCCTGATCATCCCCAAGTCGGATACGAAGACCGTAGAAAAAATCCGCGCCGCCATCAAGGCTGCCTACGAAGAAGGCGAAAGCAAGCTCAAGGGCAATGGCCGCGCTGTACCGGCTCTCGAAGCCATCAAGACGCCGCTCCGTGACGGTGACCTGGAACGCCCGGGCGATGATGCCTATAAAGACAGCTTCTTCGTCAATGCCAACTCGGCGACCAAGCCGGGCATCGTCGATGCCGACTGCCAGCATATCCTGGAACGCTCTGAAGTATACTCCGGCGTCTATGGCCGTGCGTCCATCAACTTCTATGCATTTAACAGCAACGGCAATAAAGGCATTGCCTGCGGACTGAACAATCTGCAGAAAATCCGTGATGGCGAACCCCTCGGTGGCAAATCCCGTGCAGAAGATGATTTTGCTACAGCTGACGATGATGATTTCCTGGCATAAGGAGGCGTGATGATGGAAACACTAATGAAGCTGATTCTGGAGTGCCTGTACTGCCTGCTTGCGCTGTGCGCTTGTGGATTCTTCGTGTCTATGATTTATACGGATATCAAAAAAGACCAGCGGGATGAAGAAATGGCCCGGCACCGGGAAGAAGAATATCATCGCAAGCAGATGGAATCCTTCCGGAACAAGTAGTAGTGAATAGCGGCGGCGGGGCCTTGTGCCTCGCCGCTTTTTCGAGGTGAAGAGTATGAAAACAATCAGTATCGATATTGAGACATTCAGCGATGTCAATCTGGCGAAATGCGGCGTGTACAAATACGCAGAATCGCCAGCCTTTGAAATCCTCCTCTTCGGGTATGCTGTGGACGGCGGCGAGGTACAGGTCGTTGACTTGACGCAGGGAGAGCGCATCCCGGATGCTATCCTGGATGCCCTGACCGATGAATCCGTTACCAAGTGGGCGTTCAATGCCAGCTTCGAACGGGTCTGCCTGTCACGGTATCTGCGTGACCTGGGGATGAGCCTGGATCCGTTCCATGACCATCATCCGCTTTCCCGGGATTGTGCCAGATTCCTCAATTCGGCAGGATGGAAATGTTCCATGATCTGGTCGGCTTACATGGGGCTGCCCCTTTCTCTGGAAGGCGTGGGGGCCGTGCTGAGGCTGGACAGCCAGAAGATGAAGGAAGGCAAAGACCTGATCCGCTATTTCTGTGTTCCCTGCAAGGAAACCAAGTCGAACGGCGGCAGGACGAGGAACCTTCCTCAGCATGATTTAGACAAATGGATCTTGTTCAAGTCCTACAACAAACGGGATGTGGAAGTGGAAATGGCTATCCAAGAGCGGCTGAAGAAGTATCCCGTACCGGAACCGATATGGGATGAATATCATCTCGACCAGGAAATCAACGACCGGGGCATCGCCATTGACCGGACGCTGGCTGAAAATGCCATCGTCATCGATGCCCGCAGCCGGGACAGCCTGATGGCTGTACTGAAGGGAAAGACGGGCCTGGAGAATCCGAACTCCGTTATCCAGATGATCGGCTGGCTGGAACAGCATGGGATGAAGACCGATTCTTTGGGAAAGAAGCAGGTGCAGGAACTGCTGAAGACGGCAGAAGAACCGCTGCGCAGTGTACTGCTGCTCCGGCAGAAGCTGGCCAAAGCCTCGGTCAAAAAATACCAGGCCATGGAAATGACGGCCTGCGAGGATAGCCGGGCCAGAGGCATGTTCCAATTCTATGGAGCCAACCGGACCGGGCGGTTTGCCGGCCGGCACATCCAGCTGCAGAATCTGCCCCAGAATCATCTGCCGGACCTCTCGGAAGCCAGGGAACTGGTACGCCAGGGAAATTATGAAGCCCTGGAACTCCTGTATGATTCCATCCCCGATGTCCTTTCCCAGCTCATTCGCACCGCCTTTGTACCACGGCAGGGGCTGAAGTTTGTGGTATCTGACTTTTCGGCCATTGAAGCCAGGGTGCTTTCATGGCTGGCAGGAGAAACATGGCGTTCGGATGTCTTTGCCAGGAACGGCGACATTTACTGCGCCTCGGCCAGCTCCATGTTCGGCGTTCCCGTGGAAAAGCATGGTGTCAACGGGCATCTCAGGCAGAAAGGGAAAATCGCAGAACTGGCCCTTGGCTATGGCGGCTCCGTAGGAGCGCTGAAGGCCATGGGTGCCCTGGACATGGGACTTTCGGAAGATGAGCTGTATCCTCTGGTGCAGTCCTGGCGGTCGGCCAATCTGCACATCGTCGATTTCTGGTGGCAGGTGGACGCCGCCGTGAAGACAGCCATCAAGGAACGTATCCCCATGCGGACTGGCTGCATCCGCTTTCTGTATCAGAGCGGCATGCTGTTCATACAGCTCCCCAGTGGACGGCGGCTTTCCTACGTAAAGCCCCGGATAGGCGAGAACCGCTTCGGTGGGGAATCCGTCACCTATGAAGGCATCGGCGCAACGAAGAAGTGGGAACGGCTCGAAAGCTATGGCCCGAAGTTCGTGGAGAACATCGTCCAGGGCATCAGCCGGGACATCCTCTGCTATGCCATGCAGACGCTGCGATGCTGCGCCATCGTCGGCCATGTCCATGATGAACTGATTATCGAGTGTCCCAAAGACACTAGCGTCGATGCCATCTGTGAGCAGATGGGCCGGACGCCGTCGTGGGCTGAAGGGCTATTGCTCCGGGCAGACGGGTATGAGTGCGAATTTTATAAAAAAGATTGATTTCCCGGTACTTAACATAGTGATTCCTGTCCTTTCACTATCAGAGGGAATTTCCTCGGATGTTTATTTTAAGAAAGGCGGGATTCGCTATGAAGTTTTTGATTCCGGAAGATGAATTTGGCGTGTTTGCTGATCAGAGAGGTGTACCAAGGGTCGACAGCCTGTTTGTTGCAGCGACTTTTGAAAAACAGCATTATAACGTTCTGCGTGATATCGGACGAATCACTGCATCCAATTCTGGATTAAGCCCAGAATTCATTGCACTCAATTTTGAGGGCAATACATATCGTGATGCCAGGGGAAGAAAACTGCCACGTTACCTACTGACCCGCGATGGGTTCACCATGCTGGTCATGGGCTACACAGGCTCGAAGGCGATGCATTTCAAGGAACTCTATATCCATCGCTTCAATGAGATGGAGCAGTGCATCCGGTCGCTCCTGTCTGCCCGGCAGGAATTCCCGATGCTGACGGACATGATCTGCCGCCTGCATGAAAGTCCGAAGCCGTACCACTTCAGCAATGAATGTGACATGTTGAACCGCATCGTGCTGGGGATGTCTGCCAAGCAGTTCCGGCTGGCCAACGGCATCGAAAAAGGGCAGAGCATCCGGCCTTATCTGACTGCACAGCAGATCCATGCTCTGGACCGGCTGCAGCACCTGGATTACGGCCTGCTGTATTCCTGCCCGGATTTCCAGCAGCGCAAGCAGATGCTCATGACCTATTACAAGACGGAACTGGAAGGATGAAACATGTTTTACGTAAAAGAACCACTTAAGGATGGTGTCGATGTGACGGTCGAAATCAATGACGAAAACGTTTTCTGCCGTTGCCCGGTCTGTGGCAGGGAAGTACCTGTCAATCTGAAGGATGTCCTGTCAGACAGTGACGCTGACCTGGTGGGAACGGCAGTATTGTGCGATGAATGTGCGGAGGGGTGGATGGAACTGCATGGAAAACAATCCGAAACGTAATGCAGAGTACTATCCGGACCCGACAGCGTATCAGGCAATCAGGAACGTGGAACCACAAAGGTTCCCGTTCATGCCTGTTGTGTACGTGTGTTCGCCCTATGCCGGGGATGTGGAAGAAAATATCCGGAAAGCCTGTGCCTACTGCCGCTATACGGTAGACCAGGGATATATCCCTCTGGCACCGCATCTGTATCTACCGCAGTTCCTCGACGAAGAATCGGAACGGGAACTGGCACTCTTTATGGATATTGCACTATTGTCCCGTTGCGTCGAACTCTGGGTCTTTGGCGATGTGATTTCGGCGGGAATGGAAAAAGAAATCCAGTACGCCCAAAGAAAAGGAAAACCAATTCGGTATATTAACGAGGTGAAATAAGATGGATTTTACACTTTATAGGTCAGACTTTGCTGGCGTGGAAGCGAATTGCCGCTATCCCAGGCAGCAGAAAATCAGCTGTGCCGAGGACCTGAAGGCGGCAGCCGCCTTCGATCATGTCTGCGTAGCCTTCGAAGATTGTTATCGGAAGCGGGAGAATTTTCTCTCCGCCGACGTCCTGGTCATGGATTGTGACAACACTCACTCGGAGAATCCTGCTGACTGGATTACCATGGAAAACCTCCTGGCCATGCTGCCAAAAGTCTCGGTGGCCATCGTGCCGTCAAGGAATCACATGAAACCCAAGGACGGCAAGTGTGCCAGACCACGCTTCCATGCCTATTTCGGGATTCCGGATATCACGGATGAACAGCACTATGCAGAACTGAAGCGGGCAATCCACCGTGCCTATCCCTTCTTTGATGAAGCGGCTCTCGATGCAGCCCGGTTCATTTATGGCTGCCCTGTCGAGAAAGTATTGTGGCAGGACGGGGAAACGACAATCGACCAGGTACTCAAAGTGGGAGATACCGAGTCACGCAGTATCCCGGCCGGACGCCGGAACAGCACCATGAGCCGTTTTGCCGGCCGCGTCATCAAACGTTACGGGGCGACGGAAAAGGCGTACCAGATTTTCCTCGACGAAGCGGAAAAGTGCGACCCGCCGCTTCCCGACACCGAGCTGAACACTATCTGGGGCAGTGCCGTACGGTTCGGCAAGCGCATCGCAAAGCAGGAAGGTTACGTCAGCCCGGATGAATACAACAACGATTTCGGCACCCGGGACTCCTTGCGGCCGGAGGATTATTCGGATATCGGCCAGGCCAAGGTCATCGCCAGAGAATACGGCAACGAGCTGCGCTACACCGACAGCACGGATTTCATCCGCTACGATGGCATCTGCTGGGAAGAATCGCGGCAGGCAGCGGTCGGTGCAGCGGAAGAATTCCTGGATTTGCAGCTGGCTGATGCTAATGAACAGTCCGAGCAGGCACTCATGGAATTAGCAGGGACAGGGATTTCGGAAGATATCATCCGTAAGGGCGGACGGAACCTGGAGAAGATGATCGAGGAAAAGCAGACCAAAGTCTACGCCGCCTACCTTGCCGCAGAAGCGTACCGGAAGTTTGTCCTGAAACGCCGCGATATGCGCTATATCCTGTCGGCCCTGCAGGCACTGAAACCCATGGTCCAGATGCCTATCCAGTCACTGGATGCAGATGAATTCCTGCTGAACACCCCGTCTTATACATATGATCTGCGGAAAGGGATGCGGGGACGGCAGGAACACCGAGCGACGGACTTCATCACGAAATGTACCTCTGTAGACCCGGGCATCGAAGGGAAAGCTATTTGGGAACAGGCCGTCCGGCAGTTCTTTACCGGCGATACGGCGCTCATCGACTACGCCCAGGAAATCAGCGGTCTCATGGCTATCGGCAAAGTCTATGTAGAAGCCCTGGTCATCGCATACGGCGACGGCCGCAACGGCAAGTCGACCTACTGGAATTCCCTGGCCCGCGTCCTTGGCAGCTACTGCGGCGGCATCTCTGCCGATGCCCTGACGGCAGGCTGCAAGCGGAACGTCCGTCCGGAAATGGCGGAGCTGAAGGGGAAGCGCATGATCATTGCCGCCGAAATGGAAGAAGGTGTCCGGCTATCTACGTCCATCCTGAAACAGCTCTGCTCGACGGATGAAGTGAGCGGCGAAAAGAAGTATAAGGATCCTTTCAAGTTCGTACCGACACACACGCTGGTCCTCTATACGAACCACCTGCCCAGGGTAGGCGCCAATGACGAAGGGACATGGCGGCGTCTTATCGTCATGCCCTTCAAGGCCCAGTTCGAAGGGAAGAGCGACATCAAGAACTACGCAGACTACCTGGTGGAGAAAGCCGGTCCTGCCATCCTGCAGTGGATTATCGAAGGGGCGGAGAGGGTCATTGCCAAGAACTATCACCTGGATACGCCTGATTGCGTCGCATCTGCCATCAATGAATACCGCGGGCAGAATGACTGGCTTCGGCATTTCCTGGATGACTGCTGTGAAGAAGATGCCTCTTTCAGCGAGAAGTCCGGGGAACTTTATACGGCCTATCGGCTGTACTGCCAGCAGATGAACGAGTATACCCGCAGTACGACGGATTTTTACGGAGCATTAGAGAAAACTGGGTTTGACAGGCGTAAGCGGAAAGCCGGGTATTTCATTTATGGGCTGAAGCTGAAAGTCACAGATTTCCTGTAAGAAAAAGGGAAGGGTGCAGGTCGGTGCAGGTCAATATATAAACCCCCTTTAGGGCTGAAAAATAGAAAAAATGTCTTTAAGGGAAGTTTATGAAACGACCTTCACCGACCTGCACCCCTATAAAAAAGGGGTGAGTAATATGCGAGAGAAAGTAATCGAACACCACCTGGTGATGGAAACGGAGAAGGCTGGCGGTAAGGCAGTGAAGCTTGTTTCGCCATCATTTGCAGGTATGCCGGACCGCTTGATTCTATTGGCTGATGGGAAGATGGGCTTTGTGGAAGTAAAGGCGCCGGGGCAGAAGCCAAGGCCGCTGCAGCTGAAGCGCCATGCCATGTTGCGACGGCTGGGCTACCAGGTATTCGTCCTGGATGCCATGGAGGATATTCCCGCAGTCCTGAAGGCTATCGCCCACATGCCTGATGGGAAAGGGGGCGGAGGTGCATGAAGTTCATGCCGCATGATTATCAGAAATACGCCATCGAATACATCAAGTCCCATCCCATTACAGCCCTGTTCCTAGACATGGGCCTTGGCAAGACGGTGACAACGCTGACAGCCATCCGTGACCTCATGTATGATGCCTTTGAAGTTAAGCGGGTGCTGGTGGTAGCTCCTCTGCGGGTGGCGAGAGACACCTGGCCGGATGAACTCAGGAAGTGGAATCACCTGAAAGAGCTGACCTGCAGTGTGGTCGTGGGAACCGTGGCAGAACGGCGGCGGGCTTTGCAGCAGGATGCGGATATCTATATCGTGAACCGCGAGAACCTGGCCTGGCTCTATGAGAACAGCCGCCTGGATTTCGATATGGTCGTCCTGGACGAGCTGTCGAGTTTCAAGAACCACCAGTCGAAGCGGTTCCGGGCCATGAAGGCCATGCGGCCGAAGGTGAAACGCATCGTAGGGCTGACGGGGACACCAACCGGGAACGGCTTGATGGATCTCTGGGCCGAGTTCCGTATCCTGGATATGGGGGAGCGGCTGGGAAGATATATCAGCCAGTACCGTAACTTATACTTCAAGCCGGATAAGCGCAACGGCATGGTGGTGTATTCCTACAAGCCCCTGCCGGGAGCGGAAGAAGCCATCTATCACCAGATTTCCGACATCACCATGTCCATGAAGGCAACAGATTATCTGGAGATGCCGGAACTGGTGAGCGTAGCGAAAGAGGTCCGCTTGAGTGAAACGGAAAAGAAACGGTACGATGAGCTGAAGAAGTCCCTGGTACTGGAGCTTCCAGGCGGCGAGGTCACCTCTGCTAATGCTGCATCGCTTACCCTGAAGCTTTCG
Source organism: Veillonella seminalis (assembly GCF_003992065.1). Lineage (GTDB taxonomy): Bacteria > Bacillota > Negativicutes > Veillonellales > Veillonellaceae > Veillonella_A > Veillonella_A seminalis. Next base: position 58,892 of record NZ_RQUZ01000004.1, on the reverse strand, counting down.
CAGATGGCGAACGGCGCCATTTACACAGATGACAAGAACGTCGTGAATATCCATGACCGTAAACTGGAGGCCCTGGAAGACCTAGTAGAAAGTGCCAACGGGAAGTCTGTCCTGGTGGCGTACTGGTTCAAGCACGATAAGGACCGCATCCGGGAGCGGATGGAAGCCAGGGAACTGAAGGAGCCGCAGGATTTCGCCGACTGGAACGCAGGAAAGATTCCTGTGGCCCTCATCCATCCAGCTTCTGCCGGACACGGCCTGAACCTGCAGAAGGGTGGTTCCATCCTGATCTGGTTCGGCCTGACTTGGAGCCTGGAGCTGTACCAGCAGACCAACGCCCGGCTCTGGCGGCAGGGGCAGGCGGACAAGACGGTCATCATACAGCACATCGTAGCCAAGGACACGATTGATGAACGCATCCTGAACGTCTTGAAACACAAAGACGGAACCCAGGCGGCTTTGATTGATGCCGTAAAGGCTGACCTGGGCATGACGGAAACAGGAAATGGGGGTATACTATGAAGCAGGAAACAGAAGGAGAAGAAAAGCGTATGGAAGCCAAGGCGTACCTGGAACAGGCACGGAACATCAACATACAGATAGACAGCAAGCTGGAGCAGGTATCGTCTTTGCGGCAGCTGGCCATCAAGGCGTCATCGACACTCAGCCCGGTGCCGCCGAGCGGGACGCCTAACCCGCACCGACTGGAAGAAACCATTGCCCGCATGATGGATATGGAGCATGAAGTGGATGAAGCCATCGACGGCCTGATCGAACTCAAGGCAGATATCATGAAAGCCATCAGCCGGATTCCGGATGCCCGGGAACGGGTCATCCTGGAACTCCGCTACTTGGCCTTTAAAGACTGGGCATCCATTGCCGATGCCCTCGGACTTCATGTCCGCCAGGTGTACCGCCTGCATGACGAAGCCCTGAAACACATCGAGATTCCTGGCGAATGTCACTGAATGTCACTAAAGCAGCACTTGATGTCACAGGCTTCTGTAAGATATACTATAATCAGCAAGAAAAGAATGAAGGACCGAGGTTTGAACGCTATCGGTCCTTTTTTGATGCCGGAGATGATGTAAATGCCCAGAAGACCGAATACGCCTTGCAAATATCCGGGCTGCCCCAGGCTGGTGCCGTATGGAAGAAAATATTGTGAGGAACATGAACGGCAGTGCCAGGGCGACCGGGCCAGTGCAGAGACACGTGGTTACGGATGGGAGTGGCAGAAGGCTAGAAAGTTTTTCCTGAAACGCCATCCCTGGTGCATTCGCTGCAAAGCAAAAGGCCGTCTCGTCCCGGCAACGGTCGTTGACCATATCAAACCGCATCGCGGTGATGAGAAACTGTTCTGGGACGAAACGAACTGGCAGCCCCTTTGCAAGAGCTGTCATGACCATAAGACGATGACCGAAGACCGGAACATCGAGTACAAGTACTGAATCCGTCCGTAGGGCGGGGGGATGCAAATCTCTGTGACCCTTCCGTCCATGACCGCCGCCCCCTCAAACGTGAAAAAACGCGAAATTCATAAGGGGGGATACCCGGCATCTAAAATCGAATCATCTGCTCCAGGCTATTTGGCCCGGAGCTTTTTTGTTGTGTGAAAGGAGCCTGTCATGAACGACTGCCAGCGTCGGCAGATAGAAGCCATGCGGAAGCAGGGGATGGGCTACAAAGCCATCGCCAGGAAGACCAAGCTGTCACGGGACAGCGTACGGAATTATTGCAGGTGGCACCACCTCGCCGGTTACGGCAGAGCGGTGGCGGCTGCCTTCAGAGAGGAGCAAGCGTGTGAAGACATCGGATATGGAATGGAAGATGATGCCCATCGGCCAGCTGAAGCCTGCGGCATATAACCCCAGGAAGCAGCTGAAGCCTGGCGACAAGGAATACGAGAAAATCAAGAAGTCCATTCAGGAGTTTGGCTATGTGGAACCCATCATCGTCAATTACGACATGACGGTCATCGGCGGGCATCAGCGCCTGACCGTACTGAAGAATCTGGGCTACGAAGAAGTCCAGTGTGTCGTTGTCCATATCGAGGATGAGCATAAGGTCAAGGCGCTCAACATCGCACTCAATAAAATCACGGGTGCTTGGAACGAACAGCTCCTGGCCGACCTCATCGTCGATTTGCAGAGCGTCGACTTCAACGTCGACCTGACGGGCTTTGAGGCACCGGAAGTGGAACAGCTCTTTTCCAAAGTCCACAACAAGAAAGTGAAAGAAGATGACTTTGATGTCGACGGTGAACTGGCAAAGCCGACCGTCGCCCGGGCGGGAGATATCTGGTTCCTGGGTGACCACCGCGTCATCTGTGGCGATGCGACGCTGCCGGAAACCTATGAACGGCTGATGGTGGGGAAGAAGGCCAACATGGTGCTGACGGATCCGCCGTATAACGTCGATGTCGAAGAAACGGCCGGCAAGATTAAGAACGACAATATGCCGGATGACAAGTTCTACCAGTTCCTTTTCGCGGCCTTCGTCAATATGGAACAGAACATGGAGCAGGATGCTTCCATCTATGTATTCCACGCAGATACCCAGGGGCTGAACTTCCGCAAGGCATTCAAGGACGCAGGCTTTTACCTGTCCGGCTGCTGCATCTGGAAGAAGAACGCCCTGGTGCTGGGCCGCAGCCCGTACCAATGGCAGCACGAGCCGTGCCTTTTTGGCTGGAAGCTGAACGGCAGGCATCAATGGTATTCCGACCGCAAGCAGACGACCATCTGGGAATACGACCGGCCGAAAGCCAGCAAAGAGCATCCCACCATGAAGCCTGTAGCTCTCATGGCCTATCCTATACAGAATTCATCCATGAGCCACTGCATCATCCTGGACCCGTTCCTCGGTTCCGGTTCTACGCTCATGGCCTGCCAGCAGACGGGCCGCATCTGTTACGGCATCGAGCTGGACGAGAAGTTCGTCGACGTCATCGTCAGGCGCTACATCAGTGAATATGGGGACGCGGGTGTGTTTATCCTGCGCGGGGATGAAAAAATCCCCTATGGTGATATTGCACCTGAAACAGATGAATAGTTTCTCCCAAAGATGCAGAATAACTTGCTATTATCGGAGTTCAGAGTGATATATGTACTAACAAAAAAAGGAGGTACATACATATGACCATCAAAACCAATCTGGACGACCGCAAGGAACTGGCGAAACACCTGATTCCCTTCAACCATAACGAAAAACTGCACTATGCAGGAACTCCGACCTTTGCTTTTGAAGGCTGCGGCTTCCGCATCCTCCGAAGCGGAGAAATCGAATGTGATGACGAAAAGACGCAGCAGGCCCTGCGCCGCTTCCTCGAAGAGGAAGGGCTGGTGGAACCGGAAGCAGAAGCCGAAACAGAAACCATCGAAGTCGGTGTTCCCATTGACGGGATGGACGGCATCCATCTCCGCAGCCTGATCTTCACCCTCAGCGCCCAGCAGTACCTGCTGAACCGCGCAGCAGGCTCCGAGAACTTCCATATTACAGAAGACTGCGTGACGGCCCTGAAAGAAGCCGCACTTACTGACGCTGCTTCCTTCTTCAAGGTGTACGGTACTTGCCTAAGCGGCAATAAGGGTATCCGTCTGAATGAAGAATCGGCGACCTTCTGCTTTGCCGACAAGGGGAACGCCGTAAAGAACCGGGCCATGGTGGAACTTTTCGCCTTCCTGATTAGCGCGGCCCGCAAAGCAAAGCGGGTACAGCCTGCGGTGAAGAAACCGGAGAACGAAAAGTACTATTTCAGGAGCTGGCTCCTGCGCATCGGCATGGGGACCAAGGCCAGCCATGAATCCCGCATGGCCCTGATGAAGGACCTCAACGGCTGGAGTGCTTTCCGCACGGAAGAAGAAGCAAAGCGTCATGCAGAGCGGGTGAAAGCACACCGGAACCGGTAAAATTAATCCATAATTATTCTCAAAATGACTTGCTATTGTGTGCCTTTAGAGTGATATATGATGTACCGAGAGGACACACGCACACATAGAAAGGACAGAGAGAATTATGAAAACACAGCACTTTGGCATCGAAATCGAAATGACAGGGATTACCCGCAGCAAGGCGGCCAGCCTGATGGCCACCTTCTTCGGGACGGAACGCAAATACCACGAAGGCGGCGCCTACGACACCTACATCGCAGAAGACGGACAGGGACGGAAATGGAAAGCCATGAACGATTCCAGCCTGGTTCCCGAAAAGAAGGTCGGCGGACGCACTGTTGAAGCCTCGACAAACTACCGCACCGAAGTGGTCAGCCCCATCCTTTCCTACGACGACATCCCGAGCCTGCAGGAACTCATCCGCACCCTGCGCAAGGCCGGCGCTTTCGCCAACAGCTCCTGCGGCATCCACATCCATGTGGGGGCGGAACGGTTCACGCCGAAGACACTGCGGAATCTGGTGAACGTCTTTTACAGCAAGGAAGATCTGATCTACCGCGCACTGAGCATCAACCCGGGCAGGGAACACCGCTACTGCCGCAAGACCAATGAAAAGTTTCTCAGGGAGCTGAATAAGAAACGGCCGGCGACGATGGCGAAATTCGCAGACCTCTGGTACATGGAAGCCCCCTGCGGACGGAACATGCATTACAACAGCAGCCGCTACCACGGCCTGAACATCCACGCCACCTTCACCAAAGGCACCGTCGAGTTCCGCCTTTTCAACGGCACCCTCCACGCCGGCGAAATCAAAGCCTACATCCAGTTCTGCCTTGCCATGACCCACCAGGCCCTGACCCAGAAGAAAGCCTCGGCACGGAAAACGGAAACGGACAATGAAAAATACGCCTTCCGCTGCTGGATGCTCCGGCTTGGCCTGATTGGCGACGAGTTCAAGACCTGCCGCCATCACCTTTTGAAGAACCTGACGGGCAACGCCGCATGGAGACACGCAGCCGCCTGAAGGGAACGATAAACTACACACAGGGCAGCCCCGGCTGCCCTTAAGGGGGTAGAAGGACATTCCCTTCAGAAAGGATGAGCAATATGAAGAAATACTACATCGCTTACGGAAGCAATATGGACGAACAGCAGATGGCCGTACGGTGCCGCGACGCCGGCCTTGTGGGGACAGGATTCATTCAGGGATACGAGCTGCTTTTCAAAGGCTCGCTGACAGGCTGCTACGCCACCATCGAACCCAAGGAAGAAAGCACTGTTCCCGTCACGGTCTGGGCCATCTCCAAGGCCGACGAGAAGCGGCTGGACCGTTACGAAGGCTTCCCGACGTTCTACTACAAGAAGGATATCGAAGTGCAGATGAAAGATGGGGCGATTACAGGGCTGGTCTACATCATGCATGAAGACCGTCACTGCGGGATGCCATTCCCTTGGTATTATGAGCAGATGGAACGGGATTACCGGAAATTCGGCTTCGACCGCGTCATCCTGAAAAAAGCACTGGAAGCCAGTAAAGCAGGCATGGCCGGGATGCGGGTGAAGCTAATCTATATGGAGGACCCGCAGGCACCGGCACTGGGGACGGAAGGCACCGTCCAGTTCATCGACGATATAGGGACCATCCACGTGGCATGGGATACGGGCTGCAGCCTTGGTCTGGTGCCGGGAGTCGATGAATGGAAAATCCTCAACTAATCTATCAGAAATGACTTGCTATATTATGCATTTAGAGTGATATATATACATACCGAAAGGAAAACACTCAAAGCATAAGAAAGCGGGGAAATAACGATGAGAACAATCATTACCTTGGATGGAAAGAAAATCAGCAAGAAAGCCGCCTGTGAACAGTTCGGCAAGGAAGACATGGAAAGAAAAATTAAGGAAGCGAAACAGACCTTCATGGAAGATCCATGGGTCGAAAACAGCTGGTGGATGGGGAAAGGGATGCTGACCATCAGCTTCTGCTAAGAAGCAGGCGCCAAAAGAGGGCTGGGAATCAGCCCTCTTTTCTCATCAAGCTCCTCAAGAAAATGCATAAATTCTCAATATAAAGCTCACTATTATGTGCCTTTAGAGTGATATATATACATACCAAATGGGAACACCCACAAAGGAAAAGCACATGAAAGCGAGGAAAAACATGAAAGACTTGAACGCAATCGACAAACAGAACCTGGACGGAGCATACGGAGCCACCGCAGTAGCGATGGACTGGCCGGAAGACCTTTCCGAAAAGGCGAAAGAAGCTTTGGGTTACCTGGATGACACTGCTTACCTTTTCCATTACCTTGGGAAGTACATCATCACCGACGAAAGCCTCTGGCTTACAGAATTTGGAAACGGCACCATGGACAGCCCTTACGATTTTCCCAGAGCCGAATTTAGCAGTCTTGAAGAAGTCGGCCCCTGGCTGGAAAGTGTGGCGGACGAACTGGAAGATTTCTAACTTAACACACAAACAGCCCTGCGGGGCTGTTTTTTATTACAGAAAGGAGGTGTATGGCTTGGCAGTACGAGGAAGGAAGCCGAAACCGACAGCCCTCAAAGTATTGGAGGGCAATCCCGGCCATCGGCCGCTCAATAAGAAAGAACCCATGCCCAAAGGCAAACTGCCGCGCTGCCCGGAGTGGCTGGAAGATGACGCCAAGAAAGAATGGAAGCGGCTGGGAAAAGTCCTCGCCGAGATGGGGATGCTGACGGAAATCGATCGTGCCGCTTTCGCCGGTTACTGTCAGGCCTACGCCCGCTGGAAAGGGGCTGAGGAATTCATTACCCAGCACGGCGACATGGTACGGACGCCGAACGGCTACCTGCAGCAGGTACCGCAGGTGTCCATCGCCCAAACGAACCTCAAGATCATGCTGAAGTTCTGCGAGCAGTTCGGCCTGACGCCGTCTGCCCGGAGCCGCATGATTGGAGAAGACACGGGCGGCGAACGGGAAGTGGATGAAATGGAATTGATTCTAAGGGGGTGAGTGGTTTGGCGTTTGTATATAGGCCGTCAGCGTTCATGCTGCCGGATTCCCATTACAACAAGGACAAGGCCGACAGGGCGGTTGCCTTCATCGAGCATCTCTGTCATACCAAAGGCAAATGGGCCGGGCAGCCGTTCCTGCTCCTGCCGTGGCAGGAACAGATTGTGCGTGATCTCTTCGGCATCGTCAAGGAAAACGGCAAGCGGCAGTTCCTGACGGCCTATATAGAAGTTCCAAAGAAGAACGGAAAGAGCGAGCTGGCTGCCGCTATCGCTTTGTACCTTCTTTATGCCGATAACGAACCGAGTGCCGAAGTGTATGGTGCGGCCTGTGACCGAAACCAGGCGTCCATTGTCTTTGATGTGGCACGGCAGATGGTCGAGATGAGTCCGGCCCTGATGCGCCGCTCCAAGATACGGACGGCGGGCAAGCGCATCATCAATTATCGCAACGCCGGGTTCTACCAGGTGCTGTCGGCGGAAACCGGGACCAAACACGGACTCAATGTGTCGGGCCTGGTCTTTGACGAAATCCACGCCCAGCCGAACCGCAAGCTCTATGATGTCCTGACCAAAGGCTCCGGCGATGCCCGGGAGCAGCCGCTCTTCTTCATCATCACGACGGCGGGCAACGACAAGAACAGTATCTGCTATGAGCTGCACACAAAGGCCCTTCACTTGATGGCGGGCCGAAAGAAAGACTACACCTTTTACCCCGTTGTCTATGGCCTGGAAGGGGAAGCGGACTGGACAGATGAAGCCAACTGGTACAAAGCGAATCCTTCCCTTGGCCACACCATCCAGATCGACCGCGTCCGGGAAGCGTACCAGAACGCTATCGAGAATCCGGCCGAGGAGAATGTGTTCAAACAACTCAGATTGAATATCTGGACTTCGGCCAGCATCCGCTGGATACCGGAACAGGTCTACGATAAGGGGAATCTCCCCATTGACCTGGATTCCCTGCGGGGGCGGATGTGCTACGGCGGGCTGGACTTGTCCAGCACATCGGATATCACGGCCCTGGTACTGGCCTTCCCGCCCCGGACGGAAGAGGAAAAATATATCCTGCTGCCATTCTTCTGGCTGCCGGAAGACACACTGGAACTTCGCTGCCGACGTGACCATGTCCTCTACGACGTCTGGCAGAAGCAGGGCTTCATCCAGACGACGGAAGGAAACGTCATCCATTACGGCTTTATCGAGAAGTTCATCGAACGCCTGGGGGAAACGTACTACATCCGGGAAATCGCCTATGACCGCTGGAACGCCACCCAGATGGTGCAGAATCTTGAGGACATGGGCTTTACCATGGTGCCTTTCGGCCAGGGGTTCAAGGATATGTCGCCGCCGTCGAAGGAGCTGTTCAAGCTTCTGATGGAAGGGAATATCAACCATGGCGGCAATCCCGTCCTCAAATGGATGGCCGGCAACGTCGTCATGCGCCAAGACCCTGCGGGGAACATCAAGCCGGACAAAGAAAAATCCGTCGAAAAGATCGACGGAATCGTGGCGTCCATCATGGCACTGGACCGCTGCGTCCGCAACGGGACTGGCAGCGGCAGCGTCTATGATGAACGGGGCGTTATTGCATTTTGATTAACGTAAATAATCTATGCAGATTTTAAGGATATAGGCTCCCCAGCTATTAGGATATACACGATTGGTATGACCGAATGAATTGGGCTTTTGCATTGTAGAGGTTTGATATCGCCATTCATCAGATAGCCTGTCAAAATTCCAGAACACTACTTTTTGGACAGAACCATCTTTTACTTGTTTTACAGCACAAGTTATTTTTGAATAGTCGTTGTTCCATTGAATTGATTCACTGACAACATAGGCTTGGTAGTTACCATCCTGAGGAGCGGCAGTATATGCCCAGATGTCAGTGGCTTCGGCAGATTGTGGGAAAAGCCAAAGTGAAAAGCAAAAGATAAAAAATACGGCAAGATAAGATAGATATTTTTTCATTGGGCATCATTCCTTTCGTAATTTGAAAATATCATAAATTTGTCGATAGAGCAATAGGAGGTTTCCATGCACATCCCTTTTTTATCCAGCCTGTTCCGTACCCGGGACAAGCCTCAGAACTATTATATCGGCACGGATTTCCGTTATCTGTTCGGCCCCTCTGCCAGTGGCAAGACGGTGAACGAGTTCACGGCTATGCAGACGACGGCAGTGTATGCCTGCGTCCGCATCCTGGCGGAAACTCTGGCAGCCCTGCCGCTCCAGCTGTACCGTTACACGCCTGGCGGCAAGGAGCGGGTCTATGACCATCCGCTGTACCATCTACTCCATGATGAGCCGAATCCGGAGATGACTTCGTTTATCTTCCGGGAAACGCTCATGAGCCACCTGCTCATCTGGGGCAATGCTTACGCCCAGATCATCCGCGACCGATTAGGGCGGGTACAGGGACTATACCCGCTCAGGCCGGACAAGATGACCGTCTGCCGGGATGACCGGGGAAAGATTTTTTATCTGTATACCAAGACGGGAGATGAGAATCCGAACATCAAGCCGTATGGTCAGGTGGCCCTGCAGAAGGAAGAAGTGCTGCATATCCCCGGCCTTGGGTTTGACGGCCTGGTCGGTTATTCGCCGATTGCCATGGCCCGCAATGCCGTGGGCATGACCATGGCCTGCGAGGAATACGGTGCCTCTTTCTTTGCGAACGGGGCCAGCCCCAGCGGGGTGCTGGAACATCCAGGCGTTCTGAAGGATCCGGCCAAAGTCCGGGATTCGTGGAATGCCGTCTACCGGGGGACGGGCAATGCCCACAAGGTGGCTGTGCTGGAAGAAGGCATGAAGTACCAGCAGATCGGCATCCCGCCGGAAGAAGCACAGTTCCTGGAAACACGGAAGTTCCAGCTCGATGAGATTGCCCGGCTCTACCGCATCCCGCCACACATGATTGGCGACCTAGAGAAAAGTTCCTTCAATAACATCGAGCAGCAGTCCATGGAATTCGTGAAATACACGTTAGACCCATGGGTCATCCGCTGGGAGCAGGCCATGCAGAAAGCCCTATTCCTGCCGGAAGAGAAGAAGCAGTATTTCCTGAAGTTCAACGTGAACGGCCTCATGCGCGGCGACTACGAGAGCCGCATGACCGGGTACAGCATCGGCCGGCAGAACGGCTGGCTGTCCGCCAACGATATCCGGGAGATGGAAGACATGAATCCCGTCCCCGATGAGGAAGGCGGTAATCTGTACCTGGTGAACGGCAGCATGACCAAGCTCAAAGATGCCGGGGCCTTTGCCCGGAAGGGAGAAACGAATGAAACATAAATTTTGGAAGTGGGTGACCAATGCGGCCCCCGATGCCTTCGGCAGTGAACGGACGCTGTACCTGGACGGCCAGATCTCGGACGAGACCTGGTGGGGCGATGAGGTAACGCCGAAGGCGTTCAAGGAAGAACTGAATGCGGGCAGCGGCGATATCACCCTCTGGATCAACAGTCCGGGCGGTGACTGCTTTGCCGCTGCCCAGATTTATAACATGCTCATGGAATATCCGGGGAACGTCACCGTTAAGATTGACGGACTGGCTGCTTCGGCGGCCTCTGTCATCGCCATGGCCGGGACCAAGGTCTGTATGTCGCCAGTGGCCATGCTGATGATCCATAATCCGGCGACCCTGGCCTATGGTGACCAGTCAGAGATGGAAAAGACCATCGGCATGCTGAGCGAAGTCAAGGAAAGCATCATCAACGCCTACGAAATCAAGAGCGGCCTGGCCCGCACGAAGATTTCTCACATGATGGATGACGAAACCTGGCTCAATGCAAAGAAGGCGGTAGAACTTGGCTTTGCCGATGAAATCCTGTTCGACCAGAAGAAGGACAATGGAGAGCAGCCGGAAGCCATGATTTATACGCCAGTAACTGTTACCAATTCGTTGGTACAAAAACTGAAGCCCCATGAACCGATTCATAAAGTGCCAGCCGCATCCTTAGAAAAACGGCTGGCATTGCTCATTCATTAAGGAGGACAACAATGGATACGATTTTAGCACTGCGTGAGAAACGCAAGAACCTCTGGGATGCCGCCAAGAATTTTCTGGATACCGTCCGTGATGAAAATGGCATGGTCTCTGCAGAAGATGCGGCTCGCTACGACAAGATGGAAGCGGATGTAGTAAATCTCGGCAAAGAAATCGACCGCCTGGAACGCCAGCAGCAGCTCGACGCCCAGCTTGCCCAGCCCACTACTACACCGATTACTGAACTCCCTGGCGCAGGCCAGAATGGAGCAGAAAAGAAAGGCCGTGCGTCTGATGCCTATCGTAAGGCTTTCTGGGACAGCATCCGCCATAAGAACTTCATTGATGTACAGAACGCCCTGAGTGCAGGCACCGATGCTGATGGTGGCTATCTGGTACCGGACGAATTCGAACACCAGCTCATCGACAAGCTCCAGGAAGAGAATTTCTTCCGCGGCCTGGCCACGGTCATCCACACCAGCGGCGACCGCAAGATTCCCATCGTGACGGGTCATGGCGAAGCGTCCTGGATGGAAGAGAACGGCCTCTACCCGGACAGCCAGGATACCTTCGGCCAGCAGTCCATCGGGGCGTACAAGCTGGGGACGGCTATCCGTGTGTCGGAAGAACTGCTGAACGACAGCGCTTTCGACCTGGAAAGCTACATTGCCGGTGAATTTGCCCGCCGTATCGGCACGAAGGAAGAAGAAGCCTTCCTCACCGGTGACGGGAAGAACAAGCCGACTGGCTTGTTCCCGTCCGCGGAGCTGGGCGTGACAGCCAATGGCGCATCCATCACCTTTGATGATGTCATCGACCTGTATCACTCCCTGCGCATCCCGTACCGCCGCAAGGCCGTATGGCTCCTGAACGATGCAACCATTAAGGCCTTGCGCAAGGTGAAGGACAACAACGGCAACTACATCTGGCAGCCGTCTGTCACGGCCGGTACGCCGGATACTATCCTGAACCGTCCCTGCTACTGCACTTCCTTTGCACCGGAACTGGCGGCGGGCAGCCGTCCCATGCTCTTCGGGGACTTCAGCTACTACTGGATTGCCGATAGGGAATACCGCTCCTTCAAGCGGCTTAACGAATTGTATGCCGCCAACGGCCAGATCGGCTTCCTTGCCAGCCAGCGCGTCGATGGCATGCTGATGCTCAAGGAAGCGGTCAAGGCCCTGGAGATGAAAGCGAAGGGATAAGCCATGATTGTGACGCTGGAAGAAGCCAGGGAATACCTGCGGATTGATGAAGATGACACGAGTAATGATGACGTCATCCAGTCTTCCCTGGAAACAGCCCAGGCCCTCTGCCTGGACTTGGCCCGCTGCGAGGAAGCGGATGCCGAAGAGAATCCCGTCGTGTTCCATGAAGCCATCCTCTATGCTGCGGCTTTTTTGTATGAACACCGTGAGGAAGCGGACTACGCAGGACTTTTGAAACGTCTGCGCTGGCTGCTGTTCGGGGTCCGGCGGAGCTGTTTTTGAAAAAGGGGGGATGCCCATGAAGACGGGGCTTTTGAACAAACGGATTGAGATTCTGGGAAAGCAGGCCGTGACGGATGAATATGGTTTCGATACCCAGGCTGACGTCGTAGTATATCGCTGCTGGGCATCCATCGAGCCTGCCCGGGGCAAAGTGTTCTATGAGATGGAACGCAAGGCGGACACGGAGTACAGCAAGATCACTATCCGCTGGCGTCCCCATATCACCCATGATATGAAGGTGAAGTATCAGGATCACTTCTACGACATCGACACCATCGTCGACCCGTACATGCGCCATGAAGCACTGGAACTGTACTGCACGGAAGAAGTGAGGGGGACGGGCAATGAGCGGAAGTGACTTTGAGGTCAAAGGATTGGATGACCTTTCAGAAAAACTGCTTTCTGCTATTGAAGAGTTTCCCGGCACTGCCGAGAAGGGCCTGGTGACGCTTGGCAACAAGCTCAAAAAGGAGTGCGTAAAAAACACGCCGGAAGGCAGCACGGGCAAGCTGAAGAAAGGCTGGAAGCATAAGGTGGAAGGGTATAACGGCTCGGAGCTGACCTATGAACTGGTCAACAGGCATCCGGTCCATCACCTCTTGAATAACGGCCATGTCAAGAAAACGCCGGGCGGCAGGACCGTGGGCTATTATGAAGGCCGGCACTATACGGAGAAATCCGTCAAGGTCTTCGAAGCCAGCGACTTGCAGCCGGGACTGGAGAGACTCACGAAGAAGCTCCTCAAGAAAGCAGGCGGCACATGATCCATGATCTCGATATTCTGCAGGCGGTGCAGCAGAAATTCAAAGAGCGGTTCCCGTATCCCGTCTACCTGCAGGAAGTCAAGGAAGGCTTTGCGCCGCCGGCCTTTTTCCTGAAGACAATGACTGTAGCGACGCCGCAGAAAGAAAACGAGGTCTACCGGGATACGGACCTCTACATTACGTATCTGCCGAAGAAGCAGGAAAAAAGCACGGCCATCTACGCCGTGCTTTTTGCTGCGGAAAATTTATTCCGGGACGGACTGAAAGTCGGCAACCGTTATCTCCCTGTCGTGTCTATGAGTGAGGAGCTGATGGGGACGGACAATGACGGCGGGCGTCTGACGCTGACCTTCCAGTACTATGACGTCCGGGAAAAAGAAGAAACGGCAGAAATCATGAAGGTATTGCATCAGCGGTACCAGGGAAAGGAGACGTAACCCATGAAAATGCCATCCATCAATATCGCGTTCAAAGAAAAAGGCATCAGTGCCGTCGAACGCAGCGAACGCGGTATTGTCCTTCTGATTCTGAAAGAAGAGACACTGCCGTCCCAGACGGAAGTGAACCTGTATACGGCAGATGACATTCCCAAAGAACTCTCAGACAGCAACCGTGAGCAGCTGGAACTGACCCTTCGCGGCTACGTGAACAGTCCGAAGAAGGTCATCGCCGAAATCATCAGCAAGGATGCAGAAGATTATACCGATGTCCTCAAGGCCATCGAGAACAAGCGCTTCGATTACCTGGTCATCCCGGACATCGAAGAAAACCACATCGACACCATCGCGACCTGGATCAAGGGGATGCGGACGAATAAGAATAAGCGCATCAAGGCCGTCCTGCCGGACTGCACAGCGGATACGGAAGGAGTCATCAACTTCGTCAATCAAGTCATCCGCACGAAAACGAAGACCTACACGACGGCCCAGTACTGCGGGCGCATCGCGGGTATCATCGCAGGAACGCCGATGACCATTGCCTGTACGTATGCGCCGCTGCCGGAAGTCATTGGCTGCGACGTCTGGACGAAGGAAGAAATGGATACTATGACGGATGCCGGCAAATTGTTCTTCTTCTTTGACGGGGAAAAGGTCAAGCTGGGCCGCGGCATCAACTCCCTGGTCACGACGGTCCAGGGCAAAGGGGTATCGTTCCAGAAAATCAAGCTCGTCGATTTGATGGACATGATGTATGACGATATCCGCACCACAGCCCAGGATCATTACCTTGGCAAGTATGCCAACAGCTATGCCAACCGATGCCTCCTGGTGACGGCTATCCAGGGGTATCTTGACCAGCTGGCCCAGGAGGGCCTGCTGGAGCAGGGGCAGAATACGGCTTATATCGATGTGGAATCCACAAAGATCTGGCTGGAATCCAATGGCAAGTATACGAAAGAGGAACTGGCGGATATGTCGGAAATGGACATCAAGATGGCCAATATCGGCAGCAATGTCTTTATAGCCGTAGATGCTTCGCTCCTGGATGCCATGGAAGATGTCACGATTGCCGTCAATATCTGAGGAGGTGAGGTACAGTGAACAGCATGGAAGCCAAACGGGTGATGAACGGCAAGTATGCCGACCTCTATATCGACGGCGACCTCATGGCCGAAGCCACGGCTTTCAAGGCCGAGGTCACGCTGACCAAGGAAGAAGTGAAGATGCTCCGTCATGTCGGCAAGGGCTACAAGGTCACAGGCTATGACTGCAAAGGGCAGCTGAAGCTCCATAAAGTCTCGAGCTACATGATCAAGAAGATGAACGACAACATCAAAGCGGGCAAGCAGACCGTCGTGACCATCGTATCCGTCCTTGACGATAAGGACGCCATTGGCAGCGAACGCATCGTCATCAAGGATGCGACCTTTGACAGCCTGATCCTGGCCGACTGGGAAGTGGACAAGATGGGCGAGGAAAGCTACAGCTTCACCTTTTCGGATTGGGATCTCTTGGATTTAGCATAAGGAGAACAAGCACATGAATATGGTAGACCGACTGCTGAAAGCAGATATAGTGAACAAGCTGGCCGAACGGCCTGAAAAGAAAGTGAAGATGGAACGGCTCTCGAAGCTGTTCGGATTCGATTTTATCATCACGCTCCGGGCCATCGACCCGGAACGCTACGCCGATATCCAGAAGATGGCCGTGGACTTCACCAACGGCAGCGCCGACAATATCGACATTTATCAGATGCAGACCCAGACGCTCCTGGCGGGGATTGCCGATCCGGACCTCAAGAATAAGGATCTGCTGGAAAAATTCGGGGCCGTACTTCCTGGTGACATCATCCGCAAGCTCTTCCTGGCAGGCGAGATTGCCGACCTTACGGCACAGATTACAGAACTTAACGGCTATACGACCCAGGAAAAGGCGGACAAAGCCGTAAAAAACTGATTCGGACCGATGGCGAGGTGCAGGCGATGTATCTATTGTTCCGGGAGCATCACCTGCTGCCGTCAGCGGTCATGAAACTGGGATACGGCGAACGGCAGGTGCTGTATGCTTTTATCCGCTATGAGATGGAAGAACGCGATAAAAAAGTATCTTCAGCATTATCGGATTAACTGCTGAAAATACGGCTATCTGCCATAAAGTCATAAGGCAGGCTCAAGCCACTTAGATATTTCATAGACGAAGTCGCTTTTTTTCTTGCATTGTGGGTGGCCGACACGTAGTACATGAAAGGTTTGATTGCCCAGAGTGGAAATGGCTTCCTGCCAGGGCATTTTTCTTTTCCCGATGTCTTTAGAACCGTTGTAATGAATATTATAACGGTCAAAAACGTTAGGTATGTAATCGTCATAATACCAAGCTGTATAAAAAATGATATGAGTAGGATGTATTACCTTTAATTCCTGCTGAAGGACTTTTAGGTTTAGGATACAGTTGGATTTTACAAAATCTGAGGTAGTATCCTTTCCTCCGGAATTGTTGCATTTGACAATATTGGTAAATGCGATGTGTTCTATAGAATCGTCACCGAATATTCTCTGAGTGATAGCACGAGTATAGCTCCAATATGGCCAGCTTTTGTTCCACAGAGATTCACGGGTATATTGAAAGGGATTGCGAAAGCCGTCTTCAATCGTGCCGGGATTGTTTCTGGCATTTTTACCGACAAATAGAATTCTCTTGGAAGTTTTATTAAAATCGGAACCTACGCACCAGCAGCCAATCGGTAAGGATAAATGTTCTTTCTTGTGACATTCTTCACAGATTTTGCAAGTACCAAGCTCCATATGGTGATATCGTTCAGCTAATCTTTTTTCTGTTTCATTGAAATAGCGCATTGGAATTCCTCCGTAACGATAGACTTCTTTTATCTTACTATATTTTTAATATCTGTAACAACATTGAGAGGTGAAACAGCATGGCCAATAATGTCATCGATGCCGCCATCCGGCTGCGGGATTTGTTCACGCCGACCGTGCGTAGCGTCAATGCCAGCCTGGGGACCATGAAGACCCAGATGGCGGCGGCGAAACAATCGGTCAGCGGACTGTCGGACAAGCTGACGGAGCATGAGCGCATCCAGAAACGGACGGCGAAGAGCATCGAGCAGACGGGAAGCAAGATTTCCGGCTTATCAGACAAGATGGCCCTGCTGTCAGCCCCCCTCCTGGCAGCCGCAACGGCAGGCTTCAAGCTGCACAGCGACTTTGCCAACGGTATCGCCAAGATTTCGACTTTGGTCGACACGACGGTCGTTTCCATGCAGAAGGTCAGTGATGAGATTCGTGCTGTCAGCGATGAAACGGGCGCAGGTGTCGCTGATCTTTCGGAATCGGTCTACCAGGCCATTTCCGCTGGTGTCGATGCGGCCCATGCCGTGGGCTTTGTCAAAGACATGACAATTGCTGCGAAAGCCGGCTTCACCGACACGACGACTGCCGTTAACGGTGTGACCACGGTCCTCAATGCCTATGGAAAATCGGCAGAAGAAGCCACGGCGGTGACGGACCAGATGCTCCTGGCACAGAACTTCGGCAAGACATCCTTTGGCGAGATGGCCCAGTCCATGGGCAATGTCATCCCCATTGCGGCACAGCTCAATGTCAGTACCCAGGAACTGTTCGGTTCCATCGCCGTCCTGACCAAGAACGGTATCCGGACCAGCGAGGCCATTACCGGACTCAAGGCGGCTTACAGCAACATCCTGAAGCCGTCTGCCGAAGCGGCGAAACTGGCTCAGTCCCTTGGCCTTGAGTTCAATGCGGCTCATCTGCAGAGCGTGGGCTGGGTGAAGTTCCTGGACGAAGTGAAGCGGGCGACAGGCGGCGATGCCGAACAGATGGCCCAGCTCTTTGGCTCTGTCGAGGGCCTGAACAGCATCCTGGTCCTGACGGGCAAGGGAGCCGGGGACTTCGATAAGGTCATGGACCAGATGGCCCAGTCTGCCGGCATGACCCGGGAAGCCTATGAGAAGATGCTGACCCCGTCGGAGCAGATGCAGATTGCCATGAACCAGCTGAAGAATGCCGGCATGGATTTAGCGGTGTCGTTTACGCCGTACTTCAAGGCCATGTCGATGCGCGTCAAGGAACTGGCTGCCTGGTTCCGTGCGCTTACACCGGAACAGAAAACGCTGATTGGCCAGGTGGCTTTTGGCATCGTGACCTTCCAGCTCTTCGGTTCCACCCTGGGGCGGGTGCTGACGGTCGGCGGCAGGGCTTTTGGTACTTTCAACTCTATTGCCACGGGCATTAGCAAAGCCGGCAGTGTCTCGAAGTATCTCTCGACCCAGTTCAAAGGACTCATTCCGGTCTGCCGGGGCATTGCCATCGTGGCCAGGGGCATGGGCAGTACCTTTCTGACTGCCGGACGCATGATGATCACCATCATCCGCGCCGTAGGCGCCGCAGCCATGGCCAATCCCATCATTATCATCATTGCCGCGATTATTGCTGCCTTGTACCTTCTGTGGAGGAACTGGGATACCGTGTCGCATTATATCGAACAGGCTATACAGGCTGTATCGGACGCCGTCGATGCAGGGATGAACTGGATCAGTTCTGCCTGGGACGGAGCCATGAACGGCATCAGCGAGACGGCCTCCAGTATCTGGGAAAGCATCAAGGACACCTTTCGCAGCGGTGTGAACTGGGTCATCGACCAGGTGAACGGCCTGATTTCCAGCATCAACGGCCTGTCTATCGACATTCCGTCCCTGACGGGAGGGGCGCCGACCCATGTGGGATTTGATATCCCAAGTATCAGCCACTTTGAAAGCGGTGTCGAGAACTTTCGTGGCGGCTTTGCCGTCATCAATGAAGACCGCCGGGGCGAGTTGGTACACCTGCCCAACGGCAGTACGGTCATACCTCATGATGAAAGCATCCGTCAGGCCATGAACGCCGGCAGCGGCGGCATCACCATCTGCATTGATACGATGAACGTTCGCAGCGAGCAGGACATCGACGCCGTCGCTGAAAAACTCGTCGAAAAAATGAGACTGTACGGCATGAACCGCATGAAAGGAGCGACCCTCTGATGAGTTCTTTCTTAGCATCCCTGTTGAACGCCATCGGCCAGGCTGCATCTTCCCTCACAATTTCTCTCTCTTCTGAATCGGCAGCGGTGGTCTTTCCCGTCCTGCCTTCGGAGCTGATGGTATCTGTCAATACGAATCATGGCACGGTGAACATCAATAACTTCGGCGACTACCTCATGATGGGAAAGACGGGACTCAGGACACTGACCCTTTCCGGATTTTTCCCAGCACAGGATTATCCCTTTGCCATGATGGGCCTTGCGCCTTATACATACATCGCCCAACTGGAAACGATGCGTACCGGTGACAGCGTCTGTCAGCTGACGGTGTCGGATACGCCGCTTTCCATGCCCTGCCTGATTTCGTCCTTCAAGTTTGGTGAAAAGGACGGCAGCGGCGATGTCTATTACGAGCTGGGCCTGACAGAGTACCGCTACGTCACAGCACCGGAGACGGGAAAGACCGATGCTGCGACAGGGCTGAAGAAGCGGCCGGAATCGTTCTGGTCGAAGATGAAGAAGAACATCACCTATTATCCCGGTGACAGTATCGGGAACGTCATCGGCCGGGCCGTGGGGAAATCGGTGACGCTCAACAATGAGCAGTTCTCGAAGTTCCAGATCTATCGCAGCATCGTCCGTAACGGCGGTCTTTCGCCCGGGGATATCATCCGCCTGACGACGATGAACCTCAAAAGGAATGATGAAAATGTTCCAGTTGCAAAGAATCAATAAGAAAACCAATACCGAGGATGCTCAGACGGAAGGCCAGAAAAAGCCCGAGAACGCAGACCTTACGGGCTGGCTGATTTGTGCAACTTGGTCCGGGGACGTCGAACAGGCCGGACGCAGGCTGGAATTCGATCTGGCCTATACGACGCGGGATAAATCTTGGCAGAATCCGGAACTGGAACTGGGGGACGAGGTGCTGTTTATCCACATTGACGATAAGACGCAGCAGACTGTCCACCTGTTCCAGGGACGTATTTTTGGCCGCAGCCGGGAGAGCGGCTCTTCCGTGATGCATTTTACAGCCTTTGACAATATCGTCTATCTGGCCAAGTCCCGCATAACCAAGAAGTACACGAACGTCACAGTGGCCGACGCCATCCGCCAGACCATCAATGACTTTTCTATTCCGGCTGGGACTATTCCCGACCTGTCCGTCACCTGCAATTTCATTGCCGATGATATCTCGGCTACGGAGGCTATCAAGCAGGCATTATCCTATCAGTCTGCACAGGATGGCAAGGGATACCATATCTACATGACCGAAGGGAAGCTCAACGTGGTCTGCATGAATGACCAGGTGGTGGAGGACTTCCTGATCAGCGATGTGACGAATCTGACGGGCGCGTCTGTTTCTGAATCGGTGGAAGACATGGTATCGAAAGTGGTCGTCGTTGACAGTACGGGACAGACGAAGGGGGAGCTGCCCAATACTACAGACATCCAGAAATTTGGTCTCATCCAGGCCATTTGCAAGGCCGACCCTAAGCAGGACGATGCCTCGCAGGCAAGGGCCATGCTGAAGACCGTCGCCCATGACATGTCCATCCGGGCCATCGGTCATATCCAGTGCATCGCTGGGCTTTCTGTCTCAGTCCAGGAAGAACAGCTCAAGGGCCAGTTCTTCATCAAGTCGGACAGCCATAAAATCGAAGGCAACAAGCACCTGATGGAGCTGCATCTGGTATTCAACAAACTGCTGGATGAGCAGAAACAGGAACTGGACAGTACATCGTACAATGCCAACCCAGACTATGTGCCGCCAGCGGAAACGGAATCGACATCTTCTGTTCCTGCAGGTGGCGCTATCGCTGGCAGCAGTGTGGTCGATGCGTGCATGGCCAATTTCGAGGGTACCGTTTCTCCCTATGGCTCAGAAGGCTGTGTCGACCGGGCGACCATCGCTGCAGCGGGCTATTCCCCTTTTGCAGCGCAGGAATATAACAATGGCGTGAAAGGCTGCGACCAGCTGCGCGCCGATGCCGAAGCGCAGGGTATGGCTATCCCTTATGACCCGTCGCAGCTCGAAAAGGGCGACATCATCATGTACAACCGCTACAGCAAGCCGGACCCGAACTGGCATGTCGTCGTCTATGACGGAAGCGGCGGCTGCTGGGGCAACAGCTCCAATGTCTATGGCTGTTTTCATCACTACGAAGGCAGCATCGATATGGGGAGCGACTATTATCCGGCGACCATCATCAAGACATCGAGGGGGTGACAGGAGATGCAGAAAAATCCGTATATCAGCCTGCTGAATCTGATGGAGCAGGTCAGCCGCAGCAGCAATAGCCCGGACATTCAAATCGGGCAGATCCTTGCTTCGCCGCCAGAGATTAAAGTCCGTTACAACGGCATCATCCTGACGAAAGAGGAGCTGTGGATTTCCCATTATCTCCTGGCAGGTTATGGCCGCACGGCTAAAGGCCATCTGGTATCGGCGACACAGAACCGTGCCGGCGGCAGCGGCGATGCGGCTTACCAGTCCCATAATCATGATATCGATAATGCCTACACCGATTCCGTCATCTATACGGATACGCTGAAGCCCGGCATGTACGTGGCCATCATGCCCATGCTCATCAACGACCGGATTCAGCAGTACATTATTTTGGATGAGATTGTGAGGATTGATGGCCATGGCTGATCCTTTTGTAGCAATGAACAGCATCCAGGCAGCGAACCGGAATGAGTCGCTGCCTCTTTTCGTAGAATACGGCTATGACTTTGATAAGCAGTGCTTCCGCTACGATGAAAAAGGCCAGAACCTGATGGTGACAGAAAATGAAGCCCTCAAGGTCTGGATTTATAAGGCAATCCTCACCGAGCGGTATCGCTACTTGGCCTATGATGACAGCTATGGCATTACCATCGAGCCGTATCAGGGGAGAGCGCCAAACAGCCAGTATACGGCAGACAGGATTTGCCAGAATATCCGTGAGGGATTGATGGTGAATCCGTACATTGCCCGCATTAACCATATCGAGGTGGAGAAGCGGGAACGGGATGATTTGGCCATTACGGTTGACGTCACTTCCATTTACAGTGACGAATCATTGACCGTGACGGCAGGAAGGAGCGAGGCATGAGCAATTTATTTGATGCACAAACCAAAGATGTGATTGAGAGCCGCATGGCCCAAACCCTGCACACCATTACGGAAAAAGAGCAAAGTACCATGGAAGGCACCTTTGCCCGCGACCTGATCGACGCCAATGCCGTGGAATTTGAGAGCAGCTATGCCGAGATGGCCATGTTGCGCGACGCGGCCTTTGCCGAAACGTCCTGGGGCGACTACCTGACGCTGCGGGCAGCGGAATTTGGCGTCGATCGCAAGAAAGCCGTCAAGGCCAAAGGAGAAGTTACGGTGACGGGGATGGCAGGAGCCTACATCATTCGCAGCAGTCTCTTCCAGACAAAAGACGGCCAGCGATTTTATACCCTGGAGTCGGCCACCATTCCTGCCGATGCCGCTGAGGTTACGATTCCCGTGGAAGCTGCCGATGCCGGGGCGAGTGGCAATGTGGCCGAAGGAACGATTACAGAAATCCCCTATTCCATCCCGAATATCTCGGCAGTCGTTAACCATAAGAAATGCACCGATGGGGCGGATGAAGAAACGGATGACGCACTCCTTGCCCGGCTCCTGTTCCGGGTGCGCCAGCCTATCACCTCGGGCAATGCCAATCATTATCGTGACTGGGCCATGTCTGTCGATGGCGTCGGGAACTGCAAAGTCATCCCGCTCTGGCAGGGCAATGGCACGGTGAAGGTCATCATCGTCACGGCAGAGAATGAATCGGCATCGGCTGAACTGATCCAGGAGGTCTATGACTACATCGAAAGCCAGCGGCCTATCGGTGCGACCGTGACCGTCGTTTCGCCGGCGCCATTATCCATTGATTTGACGGCAGATGTCTATGGCACAGCCAGCCCCGATGCCGTAAAGGCAGCCATGACAGCCTATCTCAAGCAGACGGGCTTCACGCTTTCTTATGTCAGCCTGGCCCAGATGGGGAAACTCCTCCTTTCCATCAGTGGCATTACGGATTATAAGGATTTGAAGCTTAATGGAAAAGCGGCCAACGTGGAACTGACGAACGAGCAGATCCCCGTGGCAGGGAAGGTGGTGCTGAACCTTGTCAGCCAATGACTGGATGCGGCAGAGCCGGATGGATATCCTGAAGTATTTGCCGAATTTCTTATCCAAAGACCCGATGTTCCACTGCGCGGCAGAAACCTGCAATGAGGAACATGACCGTCTGCGCCTGGCTCTGCAGGATCTGGCGGACAACTTCTTCGTGAACACCGCCACCTGGGCGCTGCCGCTTTATGAATCGTTCCTGGGCATCAAGCCCAGTGACGGAGATAGTGACGAATTCCGCTGGCAGCGGATTTTCTTCAAGCTGCAGCACGTGGATGTGTCTACAAAAGATTTCATGAACTCCATCATCAATCTCTACAGTGTCGGCCATATCGAGGAAGTCAATGAGGAATACTACTTCAAGGTGTACTGCATCATGAACGGCAAAGATACCACGACCTTGCAGAAGCTCATCACGCAGCTCAACATCTACAAGCCGGCCCATCTGGGATACGCCATCTACCTGGGTTATTCCTGGAATGGCAAGATTCACTGGAACGGGGAAGCTACCTTCTCGACGGCGACCATCGTATCCAAGAAAGGAGTGATGACAAATGGATGATTACAGCAAAGAGAAATGGTCTGCCGACTTCCCGGACCGTGCCGGACAGGAAGTCCGGCCCACAGAAGCTGTGGAGAATACGCTGGATTATGATGTGCTTTTCCCACAGTATCTTTCGGAAGACCCGGTTGTATTCAACCAGCAGAACAAGACTGTGTCCCAGCTGGTCAGCAATGATGCCCGGCTCTATGAGCGGATTTCCGCTACGGCAGCTGACATCAATGCCCATCTGACGGACGCCAATGCCCACGCGACTGGCATCAGCGGCAATGCGGCCAGTGCGTCGAAGCTGCAGACGGGGCGGAAGATTCACCGGGTTGTCTTTGATGGCACGAAGGATATTACACTGCCAGATTTCAGCGGCTGCGGCGAAAAGACGGCAGGCCAGAGCGGTATGGTCCCGTCACCTTCTGCTGGGAAGCTGAATACCGTCCTGCACAGCAACGGCAGCTGGGGCAAGGTCACCTACGCCGATATGGACGAGGAAGCCGTGGCCAAGATCCAGGCATGCCCGTTCCCTGTCAATGCCATCTACATTTCTACGGACGGGAAGAATCCCGCGACATACTGGCCCGGGACGACCTGGGTGGCCTTTGCCATGGGACGTTGCCTGATCGGGGCCGGAGCAGCAGACAGCGGAACCATGTACAAGGCCGGGGACAAGCTGGGTGAGGAGAAGCACAACCTTACGATTCCAGAAACTCCGGCTCATGGCCATACAGTCGGAGACAGCGGAAATCATCGTCACTGGTCCTGCGGGTCATTGCCGCGCAACTTCCAGTGGGATGCCTGTGAAGGCAATGATGCACCTGTTGCCGTAGGTTATGGCGACGGTTGCTGGCATGGGAATCAGGTGGACGGGCATACCTCCTGGGATGGGAATCATTCCCACAGCCTTTCCCGGACGGGTGGTGGCCAGCCGCACAACAACATGCAGCCGTCCATCGTCGTGTACATGTTCCAGCGGACAGGCTAGGAGGTGAGGAATATGGCTGAATGGTTACAGATGGCCGCATCCTTGGTATCGGTCCTGATGCTCTGCGGCGTCATCTTTAATTTCAGCGTCATCAAGCCGCTGAATGAATCGGTGCGGAGCCTCCGGGACTGTATCGCAGAACTTCGCCGCCAGCTGTCGGATACGGAAGCCAAGCGGCAGAAGATGGCGGAACGGCTGTCCCGGGTGGAAGCCCTGGCAGAACATGCCCACCGCAGGCTGGATGCCATGGAACAGCGGCAGCCGGAACAGGGGGGATGGAAATGAGCTTCTCCGTGGTGCAGAACCGGATCCGCCTGGTGAGGGGCGATTCGGCAGAAATCCGCCTGGTCATCTGCGACCGGGTGACGGGGGAACCTTTCATCCCTGGAAAGCGCGATGAGTTGACGTTCACGCTGAAGCGCAGTCTCCCCGATGAAAGACCTGTCCTGACCAAGACACTGGAACAGGGCATCCGGCAGGAAGGGGCGGAGTGCTTCCTGGTTTTCTGGCCGGACGATACGCGGAGCCTTCCCTGCGGCCGCTATATCTATGATGTAGAGCTGGTGCGGGAGAACGGATACACCGATACCCTTATCCCGCCCCGCCCTTTTTTCCTGGAAAGGGGTGTGACGGACGATGGCGCATAAGGAAAACAGCCTCATCGGCATCCTTTCCATGCCCCAGGCCCCGTCCGGGGACTATCAGGAAAAATGCATCATCCCATCCGATGAGGAACAGGTCGTCACCGCTGACAGCGGTCATGCGGCCCTTTCCCGGGTGACGGTAGCTGCCATCCCGTCGAACTATGGCAGAATCAGCTTTAATGGCTATGAGTTGAAAGTCGAGTAAAGGAGCAATCAACATGGCGAAAAATGTAAAAATCAATTCGGTCGTGTATGCGGAAGTGCCGCAGGTTTCCATTCCTCTGGCTGAAGGACAGGGGACGGCTGTCTTTTATGATACGACCGGGGCCACGGCGGCATCGGGGGATATCCTGACGGGAAAATCCGCTTTTATCGGGAATGGCTTCGTCGCGGGTTCCATGCCCAATAACGGAGCCGTCAGCGGCAGTATCAGCAAGGCCGATGGCACGTATGCCATCCCGGCCGGGTTCCATAACGGCAAAGGGGCAGTCCGCATCAGCAGCGAGGAACAGGCCAAACTGGTCAGCGGGAATATCAAGGCTGGCGTGACCATCCTCGGCGTGTCCGGCAAATCCAGTGTCGTCGATACGGGCGATGCCACAGCGGCAGCCGGCACTATCATCAGCGGCAAGACGGCCTACGTCAATGGCACCAAAGTGACCGGGAGCCTGACAACCGTGACCGTATCCCAGGACAGTCTGACCAAGGTGCTGACCATCGAGTAAAGGGGTGATGACATGAAGGTAGATGTGAAAATGGCCGGGAACAGCTACAGTGGGGTACCGTCCGTCCTGATTCCGCTGAAAAGCGGCGGGAAGGCCCGTTTCTGCGAAGTGTCGGATACGACGGCGAAAGCCTCCGATGTGGCCCAGGGCAAGACCTTCTATGATGCAGACGGGAACTATACGGAAGGAACCCGTACGGGAAGCGGCGGCACAGCGGCAGAAGCGGCACCATACAGAGTCACCATCCAACAGGTGCCGCATCAGACTATCGAGGTAACTTTTACGCCACAAGTTACGGGAAACCTGACGGGATTCAAGAAGTCGGGAAGCCAGTCTGCCGAACTCACGAGCGAGGCCAATCTGGCCCTTTCCTATGCCTTTGATGCAGAAGTCATAGCCGACTCTGGCTGGATTAAAGGCAATCCAACCATTTCTGGGGCTTTGAAGAACGGCCTGATTTGCGGGGACGTAGTTATCAGTGCCACAGAGGCAATAGAAGATGCATCCGGACTCAGGATGCCCGTCGGATATATTCCCCTTTATTTATCCGATGGCTGCTTGTACATGGACAAGGACTTGCAGGGAAAATTCAATAATAAATCCTTGGTCAAAGATGGCGCTAAACTGTTCATCGTTGATATTACAAAAAATACAACGAGCATGAACGGTATGTTCAATCCATCTAAGGTAAGTTTTGCTGAAGGAACCCTGGCGGAATCTGTCATTGATTTCAGCAATGTGGAAAAAGGGGCGATTACTGATCTGGGAGTGGCCTTTGCTGGAAATCAGAAGCTGGAATCCCTGGATTTGAGCGGCTTTGGCAATGTGACAGCCATGTACAGCATGTGCGCCTTTTGTTCGAGCTTGAAATGTGTCTATATCGATACATTATCCAACAGCAAGAATAAAACTATCAATACCTATCACATGTTTGCTCCCTGCAGCAGCTTAGAATATCTCATCATTGATAATGTGAATGTGGATTTTGTCATGCAGGATGCCGCCGATGCAGACAAAGGGGTGCCCGCATCGGCAAAAATCCTGGTTCCCAGAGCTGCTTTGGATGCATATAAGGCAGACAGCCACTGGAAATCAGCAGCTGACCGCATCCTGCCCATGGAGGATTTCAATATCGTCCGCAAGGATGGCAGGGTGACCGTCACACCGAAGGCGGTGTAAGGCATGTTTGAGAAAGTGAATATCCCCGACTGTATCGTCATCATCGGGCTGGTCACAGCACTGATCCTGGCGATTTTTTATGCCTTGAACGAGCTGGCCATGTCTATTGCGTCAGGGCTTCTCGGTTACATCGGCGGTACTGTGAAGTCCGCCGTTCATCAGAAAGGAGAAGAAAAACCATGAAAGTATTCCTGAATCCCGGTCATGCGCCGGGCGGCCATCCCGACCCGGGAGCTGTCAATAGTGAAAGCGGTCTGCGTGAGTGCGATGTCGCTTTGGCAGTCGGTCAATCTGCGGAAAGTTACCTGAATGCGGCAGGAGTAGCAACAGAACTGCTCCAGTCTGACAGCCTGGAGGAAATCTGCGAAGCCGCCAATGCCAGTGATGCCGACATCTTCGTGTCCATCCACTGCAATGCCGCCGAAGCCGAAGAAGCCAACGGCACGGAAACCTGGGCCTGTGCCGGCAGTTACCGTGGCAGCATGCTGGCGAGTTGCATCCAGAACCAGATTGTCGATGCCCTGGATACGACAGACCGGGGCGTGAAGATTGCCACGCCCGGCGTCAACGGCCTGTATGTCCTCACGAACACGGACATGCCCGCTGTCCTGGTCGAACTGGCCTTCATCACCAATCCTAGTGATGAAGAAATCCTGGCCAATGCCCAGGATGCCCTGGCCAGAGCCGTGGCCAGGGGCGTGACAGATTATGAACAGCTGATTTTAGGAGGTGAATGACCATGAACCGTGAAGAAATCAGAAAAGCTGTCGCCGATGCCGTCGTATCCTTTGCCAGGAGCGAAGCCGAAGCAGCCATCAAGTCCATCGACCTGGATGACGTCCAGAAGATGGTGGAAGCCCAGATGAAGAACCTCACAGACCCGCTGGAAGCGGAAATCCAGACCACTACCAGCTGGTGGGTGAAGATTCGGAACAGGCTGTATATCACCCTGATGCAGCAGGCGGTCAAAGCTATCGTGGCTGATGTAAAACAGAAGATTGCATGAGAAAAGCCGGTATGGAGCATCGGGGAGATGTTCCATACCGGCTTTTTGTGTTATACTAAAGTCATATTATAAGAATCATTAGATAGGAGATTAGCATATGCTCGATAGAAAGTATTTAAGAGATGTCTTATTACCGGAAAACTTAACAAA
Organism: Veillonella seminalis; assembly: GCF_003992065.1. Lineage (GTDB taxonomy): Bacteria > Bacillota > Negativicutes > Veillonellales > Veillonellaceae > Veillonella_A > Veillonella_A seminalis. Next base: position 30,869 of record NZ_RQUZ01000004.1, on the reverse strand, counting down.
AGAAAGCATTTTTTTAGCAATGAAAGATACTCAGAATTTTTTTAAGACAATAAATAGTAAGACCGGAATAAAATTATCCCAACTAATACAAAAAAATAATTTTAGTGGCGTAGTTTCAAATCTATTTACTCATTACATGGGTGAACATAGTCTTTACAAGCCATATAGTGACCAAGAATATCCAGATTTAATGTACGCAGAAAAAAATATAGGACTTGAAGTGAAGGCATGTATTAATTATAAAAAAGGTGGAGAAAGCCACAATGGACATACAGGATGGCATATTATAGTTTGCTATACAATCCTGGACGATGGGAACATTGAATTTATACAGGCTTTGATTGCAAATATTAATGGATATGAAATGGGAGAGGGTATTTCAGATTGGGTGTATTGCAAGAGTAAAAGAAATAGTAATAATAGTCAGCGTACCGAAACTTATGTTACTAATTCAATTGGAACTAATAAATTACGCGATGGAGCTGTCTACATAAATACTGACATAATTCAATATAGTAAGCAACTAAAAAGTGCACGTAATAAACTTAAAGACATTTTGCCGATACCCCCGTACTCACCCTTCTTCGAATAATAACTTTTCGCTTTGTGGATAAAGTTGAGATAATTTAGGTACAGCATTCTTAGCCATTTGATAGAAGTCTTTGTCTTGCTCGACGCCTATGCTATTAAAGCCAAGTGCTTCCGCTGCCGCGATAGTGGAGCCCCCACCGCAGAATGGATCTAATATGATCCCTTCTTGCAAAGGTAAAGCAGCCGATACAAGAATCCTCATAAAATCTTGCGGTTTTAAACTAGGATGATTTGAAATTTTACGTTCACATTGGGGAGTCTTTCCACTTTCAATCAAATCACAAAATGGCGTATCAATTGATTTTCGATGTAAAGCGCCAGCCTTCCACCGTTTTAAGTTTTTTGCAACAGTCCTTTCGGAAAGCGGTTTCCTGTAAAGCCCCCACGGTTCCCAACAACCACGAGGAATAACTGTTGTCATAGAAAACTCTTTTTCTGCGCCTTTGGGGCGATCTCCACCTCGAAAAGTTTTTACGACTCTGACAATCTCTCCGCGTCGTTCTAAACCAGCATCTCGTAAAGCCCGACTAACTATGTCAGATAATAAAGGTGTAGATGCAATAAAAATATGTCCACCAGGAACGAGAACCTTAAAGGCAAGCCTGCCCCAATCAATAAAAAAATTATATACATTGTCTCTTTCCAATGGACTGTCATTGATAACAGAAAATCTTGGCAATGGACTTCTTTTTCGGCCATCAAAGGCTGGAGGAATTCGCCATATACCTCCAGATGCATTTCTCTTTTTTTTCAACTCTTCTTCCGTGTATTCTTTTACACCGTATGGCGGGTCTGTAACTATTGCAGTAATAGAATTTTCTTCTCGATTCTTCATCCAATCGAAACAATTATCATTGATTAATTTATAAGTCATTTTTACCATCCTGTTCCATTCGTTTAATTTTTTCGTATATGGCCATATTGATAAAATGATTCAGGCTAGATTTAATATCTAGCCTTTTTATTTTTTCTTTTGTTCCTTTTGGAAGTATGATAGATACTCTATCATACTTTTCCTTATTATGGATTAATAGATAATTTTTTCTTTTTTGCGTATTTTTGTAACGATTATATGACATAGTATAATCTCCCTTTCTGAGGTAGGTTTATTATAGTCATCATATGACTATAATGTCAAGCTTTAGATAAAACTGAAAAGACTATATCTAAAAATAGATAAGTCCTGTTGAATCTTCTTTTGAAGTACTTAACGATAGCTGTTCTGTCCTATTACTCCTGAAAGCTAAATTTTCAGGAGGTGTCCATCATGACGGACGAACAGAAACAACAGATCATTGCCATGCGCCGGGATGGGGCAGGATATGGCAGGATAGCGGCGCGGCTCCAGATTTCCATCAATACAGTGAAGTCGTTCTGCCGGCGGCACAGCCTGGCGGCGAAGTCGGCAGCCTCAGTTTGCGAGCAGTGCGGAAAGCCGATTGAGCAGAATACGGGACGGAAGCGGAAACGGTTCTGCTGCGATGCCTGCCGGAATAAGTGGTGGAACGCACATCTGGAGCTGGTGAAGCGGAAGGCAGTCTACAACTATACCTGTCCGGCTTGCGGGAAGAAATTCACTGTCTACGGCAACAGCCATCGGAAGTTCTGCTCCCACGCATGCTATATTGCATACCGGTTCGGAGGTGTCCGCCATGGATAAGAGGTCGTTTCAAAATGAAACAGCCTTCCAGATGGCGATGTATCTGGCAAGGCGGATGCTGGCCGAAAAGCTCATCACCGGGAAGGAGTACCGGGACTTCGAGCAGGAGATGCTTCGCCGCTATCAGCCTTTTTCCGGGGACTTATACACTTGATAATTGTATCAAACAGAGTGATATATAGTGTCGAAAGGAGCTGATTCTATGCGGACTATCCGTAAGATTGAACGACGCATACCAAATTTGAAGCAAAGAAAGAAAGTCGCAGCCTATGCCCGCGTATCCATGGAATCGGAGCGGATGCACCATTCCCTTTCGGCGCAGGTCAGTTATTACAGCAGCCTCATCCAGAAGAACCCGGACTGGGAATACGCCGGGGTCTATGCCGACTATGGCATCTCTGGGACGGGGATGAAGAAGAGGCAGGAATTCCTGCGGATGCTGGAAGATGCCGAAGCCGGGAAGATAGACAGCATCCTGACCAAGTCCATCCAGCGCTTCGCACGCAACACCGTAGACCTTCTGCGTACCGTCCGGCATCTGAAAGAGCTGGGCATCGAAGTTTGGTTTGAAAAAGAGAATATCCATACCATGAGCGGGGACGGCGAGCTTATGATGACCATCCTGGCATCTTTTGCCCAGGAGGAAAGCCGTTCCATTAGTGAAAATATCCGGTGGCGCATCAAGAAACAATTTGAGCAGGGGAATCCTAACGGGCGGTTCCGTGTTTACGGGTATCGCTGGGAAGGGGATAACCTGGTGGTAGTTCCCGAGGAAGCAGCTGTTGTCAGGCGCATCTTCCAGAATTTCCTTGATGGCAAGTCACGTCTTGAAACCGAACGGGAATTTGCTGCCGAAGGCATCACGACCCGGAATGGCTGCCGCTGGATGGATTCCAACATCAGGGTTGTCCTGACCAATGTTACCTATACTGGCAATATGCTTTTCCAGAAGGAATATGTGACGGATCCAATCCTCAAGAAGCGGAAGAAGAACCGGGGCGAACTTCCTAGGTATTATGTTGAAAATACGCATGAGCCTATCATCGACAAGGAAACCTTTGATTACGTGCAGCAGGAGATGGCGCGGCGAAAGGAACTGGGGGCGCTGGCCAATAAGTCCTTGAACACGACCTGCTTCACGGGAAAAATCAAATGCGGCATCTGCGGTCGGAGTTATATGCACAATCGCCGCACAGACCGGGGCTTTGAAGAATTCTGGGATTGCGGCTCCCATAAACTGAAAGGCCGGAATTGCGGCGCAAAAGGCAGTATCCCGCATGCAGTCCTCGTGAAGGAGAGTACAGAAGTCCTAGGCCTGGATGATTTCGATGAGCAGGCGTTTCTTGACCGGGTCGAAAAGATAGTAGTGCCAGAATACCATGTGATGGTTTTCTGTATGAAAAACGGACAGAAACTTATCCGGCACTGGGTATCAACGGCGAAGAAGGATTGCTGGACCGATGAGTATAAGGATCGTCAGAGGGCATGGATGAAAAACTACATGGCCAATGGCAAGGGAACACGGTTCTCCGTCTTTACGACCCGCATCCGGTGCGCCTTGTGCGGATCCTCTTTCCGGCGGTGTAAAACGAAGCATGACAGGCCTGTTTATTGGCGATGCAGCAAAGGCGGCAAATGTGAATCGGTCAGCATCCGGGAAGATGACCTGAAGCGTGTGGCCGCAGAGACCATGGGGTTAGAGGACTTTGATGAGGATAGATTCCGGGGGAAAGTGGAATCTATCGAAGCCGGAAAGCCAGACTGCCTGACTGTCCATTTCAAGAGTGGGAGAACAGAAGAGATTTCTTATACGCCTACGCCATCCAAGCGGCGTCCCAAGGCACGGAGAAAGGAGAGCGGAGAAAAGTGGCAAAGACAGTAAGGGCCATCCCGGCCACCATCAGCCGTTATACGGCGGCTCCGATTAACAGCCGGAAGAAGCGGAGAGTAGCGGGCTATGCCAGGGTTTCCACGGACCATGATGACCAGATCAGCAGCTATGAAGCACAGGTCGATTATTATACGAACTATATCAGGGAACGGGATGACTGGGAATTTGTCGGCATCTACACCGATGAAGGCATCTCGGCGACCAACACGCGTCACCGCAATGGTTTCAAGCGGATGGTCAGGGATGCCATGGATGGGAAAATCGACCTCATCGTCACAAAATCAGTCAGCCGCTTTGCCAGAAATACCGTAGACAGCCTGACAACGGTACGCAAGCTCAAGGATAAGGGCATCGAGATTTATTTCGAGAAGGAAAACATCTGGACGCTCGATGCCAAGGGCGAACTCCTCATCACCATCATGAGTTCCCTGGCGCAGGAAGAAAGCCGGAGCATTTCGGAAAACGTCACCTGGGGTCATCGGAAGCGGTTCGCTGATGGCAAGGTGAGTGTTCCCTACAGGCATTTTCTCGGCTATGACAAAGGGCCTGACGGGAATCTGGTCGTCAACCGGGAACAGGCCAAGACGGTGAAACTGATTTACCGCTTGTTCCTGGACGGGTATACCTTCCACTCCATTGCCAGGGAGCTGACTTCCAGAGGGCTGGAAACTCCGGCAAGAAAGAAACGCTGGTATCCGGGGACGGTAGAGAGCATCCTGACAAATGAGAAATACAAGGGCGATGCCCTGCTGCAGAAGCGGTTCACCGTCAACTTCCTGACCAAAGAAACGAAAGCGAATGAAGGGGAAGTGCCGCAGTACTATGTGGAAAATAACCACGAAGCCATCATCAGCCCGCAGGTCTTCGACTGGGTACAGGAAGAAATCAAGCGGCGGCGTGAAGGCAGGGGACGTTACAGCGGCGTATCCATCTTCTCCAGCAAAATCAAGTGCGGCCAGTGCGGAGGCTGGTACGGGGCCAAGGTCTGGCATTCGACCGACAAGTACCGCAGAACCATCTACCGATGCAACGATAAGTTCAAGAGCCATTGCAAGACACCACATCTGACAGAGGATGATATCAAGGAAGCCTTCGTCCGGGCCGTCAATCAGCTCATCGAAAACAAAGCGGACGTACTTGACAGCATCACACTGCTGAAGGAACGGCTCACTGACACAGAAGACTTGGAAGAGGAGCGGGACAGGATAAGCACAGATTTGAACCTGCTGGCCGACAAGATACAGCAGCTCATAGCCGAGAACGCCAGGGTCGCGCAGAACCAGGATGATTATGACCGGAACTACAACGAACTGGTCAGTCGGTATGAAGCAGCGAAGACGCAGTACGACAAGACCTGTGAAGCCATCCAGTATCGCAAGGCCCGGAGCCGTCAGATGGACAGCTTCATCAAGGAGCTTAGGAATCAGGATCTCATTAAGGAGTTCGATGCCCGGCTGTGGGGCAGCCTGGTGGATTTCATCACAGTGTACAGCAAAGACGATATCCGGGTGACCTTCAAGGACGGGACGGAAATCAGAGCATAAGCAGGAAAAAAGGATTACGGCAGAGAATCCAAGAGGAAACGCAGGATTCTCTGCCGTATTTTTGATGAAGAAAATCGGAATATGATATAATAGTAAGGGTTTCAGGTGTGCGAAGTTTGAGTGAGATATAAATGTTTGGCGAAATATTTTTGCGTGATGGCCCTCTCTGCCCATCGGCAATACCGATGCTATCAAGCCCCTTTAAAATACTAAATTATCAAAAATTCGTTTTGCCGCCTCCGCAATCATAGCGTCGTCAGATTTTGCATTTTTTTCCGTGCGGCGCGACATTATCGCCATGACAATGGGTTTGCGATTGGGCGGATAAATCACGGCAATATCATTCCGCGCCCCATAATCGCCTGAACCGCTCTTGTCGATAACTTTCCAACCTTGCGGAGTTTCTGCCTTGATAAGCGTGTCGGTTATGGAATTGTCGCTCATCCAATCAATCAGCAGTTTTTTCTTGTCGTCGCTCAAAATATCGCCGAATATATAGACTTGCAAATTTTTTACCATCTGTCTCGGCGTGCTAGTATCACGATTATCTTTTGGATTGAAAAGATTAAGTTCAGGTTCATTTCGCGCAGGTTTGGTAGTTTTGTCGCCAATATTTTTAAGTGCCACCTTGAAATTTTCCACGCCGCCGATCTCCTGCAAAATTAAATTTGCCGCCGTGTTGTCACTCCACTTGAGCGATGCCGAACAAATTTCCGCCAGCGTCATGCCATCAGCAACATGGTCTTTGGTGATTGGCGCGTAGGACAAAATATCTTCCGCCGAAAACTTACGAATTTCATTCAAATCGGAGGTATTTTTTTGTCTTAGCAATTCTGCAGCCGTAAAAACTTTGTGTGTCGAGCAGTAGGAAAAACGCGTATCAGGTTTGTAGCAAATTTTTTTTCCATTCTCCATGTCAACGGCGTAAACACCAATCACGGCGTTATATTTATTTTCCAGATCAGCAAGATTTAATTTCTGCCGCGCTTGACAATCCTGAAGGCAGAAAACCATCAAGCCACAGATTATCAAAAACAAAAAACAAAATTTCTTCATAATAACCTCCTACTATCTGTTGAACGACCCGCCAAATTCAACGGGTCGTATTGGCTCAATAGAGCGTGATCATCAGCAATTAGCACTCTTATTGCCATTACTAATACATCACTTCATACAATCAAAGATGCAGTCACTTGCACTTGTCAACAAAAATTGGACACAAAACTAAAAAAATCAGGCATAAAAACGAATCGATGTACAAGATTCATCAACTTTTCTGACATCCTTCAAGCTTGTTAGACAAACCATGCCATCGATAATGCAGACGAGATCAGCAGATGGGCGTGTGACGTTCCCGATACTGCTTCGGCGTCAGGTAGCCTAAGGAATAGGCTGGCCTCTGTTCATTGAAGAAAAGAATGTAGTCATCCACCTCCTCCTTGACCGGTTTCTCGCCGGTCACATGCAAGTCCATGAACAGCTCCGCCTTGATCCATCCATTGATGGACTCCATAGCGGCATTGTCTGTGGGGGTCCCGGCACGTGACATGGATCGGGTGATGCCGTACATGGGCAATAGCTCGTTGTAGGCTTTGGAGGCGTAGACCGATCCCTGGTCAGAATGGAGAACCATTTGGTGCTCCGGATGCCGTTTTTGCCACTCAATCAGATTTTCCAGTCCGCTGATGTAAGTCATGCGATCACCGCGTTTTGCAGAGAGGGAATGACTGACAATCTCATTGTTCCATAGATCCATATAAAGAGTCAGTTCATGGTAGATGCCTTTCACATAAAAAGCGGTCATATCACTCACGATGCACTGCATTGGCCCATCGATCTGCATTTCAGACATGAGCAGGTTGGGAAATATCCGCGCTGGATCGCCAGCCTTCTTGTACCTGTAGTGCTTGGATTTGCTCTTGATTCCCGCAATCCTACAGCATTTGTGGGCATAGGGATCGGACAGGACAATCTCTTTGTCCAACCGTATCTTGGCGTTCAGCCAGCGATAGCCGTGCGATGGATACTTCCAATGGTACTCCTGGAACAGCAGGACGTTGCTCAAAAGGCGCTTTTCTTTGCCCGACGGCTGAGAAAGATGTTTTTTCCAAGCGTAGAAACTGCTCCTCTGGATGCCCATTGTCTTGCAAAGAAGCTTCACCGGAATTTCTCCGGATAGTTCCATGATTACTTGATAATCTTGTTGCCGTACAGAATTACAGTACCATCCCCCTTCACCTCGTAGCCTTTTTTTAGCCGTGCCTCGGTTATCTTGGCCTTGATTAGTTCCTGGATAAGTTCTTCCTTTGTCATCGCCTTCAGTTCATCCAGCTCTGCCGGAGCTTTCTTGAACGAGGGCGCACAGATGCTTCTTCGTCCCTGCTTGGGCGGCAACTGGTTGGCATCCCGGTACATTCTCATGTAATTCCGTGCCGTCTGCTCATTGATAACGTATTCCTCTGCAGCTTCATACCGGCTGATTTCGCCGTCGTAAATGCGGCGGCCAATGTCCAATCTCTGTTCTTTTGTGTACTTCACGGCAAACCTCCTGTCCTGTGAGGGAGAATTTCTGTCCGATAATTAATTTCGTACTATCCGTACAGTATACACCGTATGTCCAAAAATTACCCCCTCCGTGTCCAATTTTAGTTTACCACTTCAAGATTCACCACAAACCAAACACGAGAGGTGCTACGTGATGTCTCAATTATACACCAGTCAGCCGACAGTTAACAGACTCCTGACGACTTTTTCTTCCTTGTTCCCATCTGCGACGAGACGGACGCGCCATCTGCTGGCGTGGTTACTCATTGCTCAACTGGCTCTGGAGTCGGCGCCGTCGGTGCGCTGCCTGTTCCGGCAGTTCCTATCGAAGCAGACGGACGCATCGCTCAACAGCTATTACCGCGCCCTTGGCAACGGCCTCGTCACGGATGCATCCATTCGCCAGGCCTTGGCGCTGCAGGCGCTTGCCATAGTGCCAGAGGCACTGCGGCAGGAGCCTATCCTGCTCAGCGTGGACGACACGTCCATTGCCAAGTGGGGCAAGCACTTCGACGGTGTAGGCATCCTGTACGACCACGCCAAACACGATGGCAAGTCCTATTTCAATGGGCATGCCTTCGTCAGCCTGACGATGAGCGTGCCGGTCCTCCATGAGACCGCAGGCAAGCAGCAGATCCGTTATATCGCGGTGCCGATTGGCTACGTCATGAGCAACGGCGAAGCCTCGAAGCTGACACTTGCCTGCCAGCTTCTCGATGAAGTCATGCCAATCCTTGAAAAACGCCAGGTCATCCTGCTCTTCGATAGCTGGTACGCCAAGCGCGAGTTGCTCGCACATGCTCTCAGCTATCCGAATCTCAATGTGACCTGCAATGCACGCCACGATACGGCCATGTTCGAGTTGCCGGATTCGACGGCAGGCCGTCGCGGCCGTCCACCAAAGTACGGTAAACGCTTGATGCTGGACGAGATTGCCAATGATCTCACGAATTACCTTTGCCGGATGGACAACTATTTTGTTGCTCACCGTCTGGTGAAAACGCGCATCTTTGGCGACCATACCGTCCATGCCTATGTGACGCTGAGCAAGAGTGGCTCGTACCGTCTCTTTTTCAGCACCATAGATCCGATGGCGCTGCACATGAGCATTGCTTGGCAGGAGAACAAAGGGCTCCGCAACACCAGCTCCAAGCATATGGCGATTTACCCGCTCAAGCTCTACAAGCTCCGCTGGGGCATTGAGACGAACTACTACGAGCAGAAGATGTTCTGGGAGCTCGGCAGCTACAAAGTTCGCACAAAGACTGCGATTGAGCATCTGCTGAACCTAACGAATTCCGGGCACGCTCTCATGAAGATCCTGCCGTATGAGGACGAGCGGCTGAACACCTACCGGGACAAGAGCCCGCAAGAGCTGCGGCACGCGCTAAGCCAGCAGATCCACAAGGAAGTATTTTTCGCCACTTTGGTGTCCAAAGCCCAAAGTAGCATAAATTCAAGCACATTGCTCAAGGCTTTGCAAGCATTGGCTTGGGGCGATGAGCAAGCGGCTTAAAAGCTGTAAACTGTTGTATAATAGTAGAAAATTATGGAACTCAGGGACGGCAGGTGAAGCGACAATGGAACGGATTGAAGGAACAGTTACAACGGCAATATCGTATGCCAAGAGTATCGATGAGAAAGCGAGGGAACAAATCCGCCGCATGTGCAGCTATGAGCTGACGAAGGGGAGCCGGGTGCGGATTATGCCGGACGTCCATGCCGGGAAAGGCTGTACGATTGGTACGACGATGACAATCACAGACAAGGCAGTACCGAACATCGTCGGCGTGGACATCGGCTGTGGCATGTATACGATTGCTCTTGACAAGCAGCCGATTGATTTTGCCAGACTCGATGAAGCGGCTTACATCGTGCCTTCCGGGATGAATGTCTGGCTCGAGAAGCAGGCTGACTTTGATTTGCAGCAACTCTACTGCTATGACAAGCTGAAGAATCTGTCCTGGATTGCCTGCAGTATCGGCACTCTGGGCGGCGGGAATCATTTCATCGAGGTCGATAAAACCCATGATGGCCGACATTATCTCGTCATCCATACAGGAAGCCGGAACCTGGGAAAACAGGTGGCGGAGATTTATCAGCGCATGGCCGTTGAGCTGAATGCCCATGATGAAACACTGGAAGAACGGCTCTAGCATATCATAGCAGAATACAAGGCGGCAGGACGGCAAAAAGAGATCCAGGAGGCCATCCAGCAGGCGAAGTCAGAACAACGCAGGGAAAAGCTGCCGGAAGATCTTTGCTTTGTCTCCGGAAAATACCTGAGGCAGTATCTGCATGATGTGGCTCTTTGCCAGCAGTTTGCTAGACTGAACCGGGAGCAGATTGCCAAAAAACTGCTGGAAAGAGCTGGCCTTCAGCCCGGCGAAGCCTTCCATACCATCCACAACTACATCGATGTCGATGAGATGATCCTCAGAAAAGGAGCCATCGCCGCACATAAGGGTGAAAAGGTCCTTATTCCCATCAACATGCGTGACGGAAGCATCCTGGCCATTGGCAAAGGCAATGCTGAATGGAATTACTCTGCCCCGCACGGCGCAGGCCGCATCATGTCCCGTACACAGGCAATCAAAGAGCTTTCCCTCAAGGAATACCAGCAGGAGATGGCAGGCATATATACGACATCGGTAAACGAAGGCACCATCGACGAAGCTCCTATGGCCTATAAATCCCTTGATGATATCTTGGATGTCATCGGTGACACCGTGGACGTTATCGACGTGATGAAACCAGTCTATAATTTCAAGGCGGCAGAGGAGAAGCATTTCTAAAGCATCGGGAAGCAAAGTGACATATATGGAAAAACTAGGGTGCATGAAACGGATTGATGACTTGCGGTCTATCTGGCCGCATGAGGAACAGGATTTTTCAAAATGGCTTGCCCAAAAAGAAAATCTGGAACAGCTGAGTGATGCCATTGAAATTGACCTGGAGCTTGAGAAAACGGAATCTCCAGTAGGAAGTTTCAGTGTAGACATCTACGCCCGCGAAAGCGGGAGTTCCCGTGGGATTATCATCGAGAATCAGCTGGAAGATACCGACCATGATCATTTGGGAAAAATCATTATGTATGCGGCAGGGAAAGACGCTGAAATTATAGTCTGGATTGTCAAAAGGGCTCGTGATGAGCATGAACAGGCTATCGGATGGCTGAATCAGCATACGGATGAAAATATTGGTTTTTTCCTGATTGAAATTGAACTCTGGCGCATTGGGGATTCATTGCCGGCACCACGGTTTAATGTTGTAGAACGTCCCAACGAATGGGCAAAAACGGTAAAAGCTGCAGAAACCTTGACGCCACTGCGGAAATTCCAATTGAACTTTTGGCAGCAGTTCTGTGATTATGCCTTCGATAAAGACAGTAAGTTCAGCAAGAGCTTCTCATGCAGAAAGGCTTTCGCGACCAATTGGTACAACCTAAGTACCGGCGTATCATCTGTGGTGGTAGAATTTACAATCAACACATCCCGCCATCGGGCGACAGCGGGCTTGTATGTTGCCAAGGGGAAGGATTGGTATAGGCAGCTGAAAGATAATCAAGATACGATAGAAAAGGAATTAGGCGCTTCCATTGAGTGGTCAGAAGGTGAAAAAGATGGACGTATGCTTTTGACCAAGGAGCTTGATGCGGCGTTTGATAGAAAAGAATATAAAACTTACTTTGACTGGTTCATGGAAAAAGCACTTCTGCTCAAGAAGATAGCCAATCAGTACAACAACGATTGAAGTGAACACGGGGGTGTTCAAAATCCCTGCTATCGTTCGATTGTATCAAATACAGACACCTTTGAGACCCAACCAGTGGTTCGGGTAGCTTGCTCATCAATATTGGTCAAACGACGGCAAAATATATGGATGATAAAAACAGCATTCGCTACTATGCGCAGGAGTTAAAGTCTAATACCTATAATTTGACGCGAATGAATTTGGTTATGCGCGGCATTTTGCCGGATAATATTATGACGCGTAATGGGGACACTCTGGAAGAAGATTGGCCGTATTTTGACGAATCTGATCCAGCCGGTACTTATGAACCATTATATGTGGATGCGGTAGTTTCTAATCCACCGTATTCGCAGCGTTGGGAGCCATCCGGTAAAGAAAACGACCCGCGCTATGCTCGTTATGGATTGGCTCCTAAATCTAAAGCAGACTACGCTTTTTTATTACATGACTTATTCCATTTAAAACCGGATGGCATTATGACGATTGTTTTGCCTCACGGCGTATTGTTTCGTGGCGGTGAAGAAGGTCAAATTCGTAAAAATCTGATTGAGCAGAATAATATTGATGCGATTATCGGGCTTCCGGCAAATATTTTCTTCGGTACCGGTATTCCGACGATTATTATGGTGCTTCGTCAAAAAAGAGAAAATACGGATGTTCTTATCATTGATGCGTCAAAAGGTTTTGCTAAAGAAGGTAAAAATAATAAACTTCGTGCTTCCGATATTCGTCGTATTGTAGATACGGTGAAGGGCCGATTGACTCAGGACAAATATTCTCGTGTCGTTACACGTGAGGAAATTCGTGCCAATGATTATAACTTGAATATTCCTCGTTATGTGGATTCTTCTGAAAATGCGGAAACCTACGATATTTATGCTACCATGTTCGGCGGTATTCCTGCGGCCGAATTGGAAGACTTTAATGAGTACTGGAAGGTATTTCCATCTTTGAAAAATGAACTTTTCACCGGTGACGAATATGTTTCGGTTAATACCGAAGATATTAAAGCCGCCATCTTAGCGAATAAGGATGTGCAGGCGTTTTTGACACAATTCCGCAACCGTTTTGCCGATTTAGGCGATAGCTTAGACCGTGAACTGATTGATGATGCGTTGGAACTTTCTATTCCTAAAAAAGAAGAATCTCTGACCACTGATTTATTTGGGCATTTTGCAGGCATTCCATTGCTAGATCCATATCAAGCGTATGAGATTTTTGAAGAAAAATACGGTGAAATTTCCGGCGATTTGGAACTCATTCAGACGGAAGGGATGGATGCTGTCAGAGTTGTTGATCCCAATATGGTCGTAAAGAAAAAGAATAATAAAGATGTAGAAGTTCAGGACGGCTGGAAAGGTCATATTTTGGATTTTGACTTGGTTCAGCGACTTTGTTTATCTGAACAATTGGATGCATTGACGAAGAAAAATGAGGAACTTTCTGAAATTCCGGGGTCTTATGAGGAATTACTCGAGTCTTTGAGTGAGGAAGATAAGGAAACCATTTCAGAGGCTTTAAATGACACTAATGATGCATTTGTCGTGAAAAATATTAAGAGCGTGATTACGGAACTTAAGAAGGATGCTGCTGAAAATAAAACCTTAATTCAGACACTTAAAGATGCGCAAAGCTTGAATGACAAAGAAAAGAAACTCAAGAGTCAAATTAAGACGGAAGAAACTGACTTGCATCTTTTGACAAAAGATACAATTATGAACCTTTCAGATGAAGATGTTCGTAAACTTCTCCATGCAAAATGGGCAACTCCGATTGTAGAAGGTACCTTAGCGCTCGCTGAAGCTATGCTTAATGACTTCACGAAACGTGTTGAAGTATTATCTAAAAAATATGCTGAAACAATGAACGATATCGAAGAAGAAATCAGAAAAACTGAAAAAGAATTGTCTGCGATGCTTTCAGAACTTACCGGCTCGGAAGCTGATATGGCCGGTATTCGTGAATTGCAGAAATTAATAGGGGGCTAATGAGATGGAAAAAAGAAAAACCCCGCGAATTAGGTTCAAAGGCTTCAGTGATGATTGGGAACAGCGTAAGTTGGGAAAACTAGTTGCTTTTTCTAAGGGGGCTGGTTATTCGAAAGGTGATTTGAAAGAAAATGGAACTCCGATTATTTTGTATGGAAGACTTTATACAAAATATGAAACAGTCATTTCAGATGTAGACACATTTGCCGATGCAAAAGAAAACTCAGTTTATAGTAAAGGCGGAGAAGTTATTGTTCCCGCATCAGGTGAGACAACCGAAGATATATCAATCGCTTCAGTTGTTGAAAAATCAGGAGTTTTGCTTGGTGGAGACTTGAATGTTATTACACCAGCAAATGGTATTGATTCGGCATTTTTAGCAATCAGTATTTCAAATGGCAAACCACATAACGATATGGCGAAGATGGCACAGGGAAAATCAGTTGTACATTTGCATAATCTAGATTTAGCCAAAATTGACTTTCCTTATCCTTCCTATAAAGAACAACAGAAGATTAGAAAATATTTTTCTAACCTCGACCACCTTATCACCCTTCATCAGCGTAAGCTTGAAAAGTTAAAAATTATAAAAAAATCCATGCTTGAAAATTGTTTCCCGAAAAATGGAGAAAAAGTGCCTCAAATTAGATTTTCTGGTTTTACTAATGATTGGGAACAGCGTAAGCTAGGGGAGGTTGTTGGGATTACTTCGGGTTTTATGGGTGACTCCTTATTATCGGATGGTAAGTATCACTTGACAAGGATTGAAACTATCGCAGATGGGATAGTTGATGAAAATCGTGTTGGTTATTTAAATGAAAAACCTGATGATATGTATTTGCTGAAACACGGAGATATTCTGTATAGCAATATCAACTCAATTTCTCATATGGGTAAAGTTGCAAAATATCAAGGAAATTCACCACTTTATCACGGAATTAACCTTCTGAGATTGCAACTCGAAAATAATATAAATTCTGATTTTTTACTATACTTGCTCAACACAGAAAAATGCAGAAATTGGGCAAAAACAAGGGCAAATCAAGCAGTAAGTCAAGCGAGCATAAATCAATCGCTTCTTACAACGCAAGAAATTGCAATCTCTTCATTTGAGGAACAAAAAAAGATTGGCGATTATTTCCGTAACCTCGACCACCTTATCACCCTTCATCAGAGTAAGTTAGAAAAATTACAGAAAATAAAGAAAGCTCTGCTGGAAAGAATGTTTGTATAGATTTTATATAAGTTTGGGCTGCTAAAAATAGTTGGAAGAATAAATAGACTAATGTTTAATTGTAGCGTAAAGCGTTTAATGTGTCATTTTGAAATAGAAGGATAAAATTTAGCTATAAAATTTGCATTTTTTATAAAGTTGTCTGGGAACAGCGTAAGGTTGGAGAACTGCTTATAGAGCGTAATGAACAAGCACCAATGAGTATAGAATATCCACTGATGGCGTTTATTGCTAATGAAGGTGTTGCGCCCAAAGGTGAGCGATATGACCGAAGTTCACTTGTAACAGACACTGAGAATAAGCTATACAAAAGAACTGAATTTGGAGATTTTATTTATAGCTCGAATAATCTTGAAACCGGTTCAATAGGACTTAACAAGTACGGAAAAGCTTGTATTTCTTCCGTTTACAGCATTTTTCAACCTACTGGAATTGCTGATTCGGATTTTTTAGGACGAAGATTGGTTAGAAAAGATTTTATAAACACAATGGTCAAATGGCGTCAAGGAGTTATCTACGGTCAATGGAGAATACATGAGTCAGATTTCTTAAAAATCGAAATTCCTGTTCCTTCACTTAAAGAACAGAGAAAAATCGGGATTTATTTAGAGGGGCTCGACAACCTCATCACCCTTCATCAGCGAAAGTTAAATATCCTAAAAAGTGCGCCAAAATTTTTGTTGGGTATAGTTTGGGAACAGCGTAAGTTGGGCGATATTGTAACTCGAGTTGTAAGAAAAAATGAAAATTTAGAATCTAAACTTCCTTTGACTATATCAGCTCAATTTGGTTTAATTGCTCAAGATGAATTTTTTGATAAACGAATTGCAAGCAAAAATATTAGTCATTATTATCTTATTCGTAAAGGTGAATTTGCATATAATAAAAGTACGTCAATGGATGCTCCATGGGGAGCGATAAAACGTCTTGAACATTATGACAATGGGGTTTTATCGACACTTTATATTATGTTTAGAATTCTAGATGAAAATAAGGTAAATTCAGATTATATCGTTTCTTATTATGTTACAAATTTATGGCATAAAGGGGTACGTGAAGTTGCTGCTGAGGGGGCACGAAATCATGGATTATTGAATATTGCTCCAGTAGATTTTTTTGAAACAACTTTAACAATACCAAGTAATGAGAATGAACAAAAGAACATTGGAGAGTATTTTAGACGTTTAGATCGCCTCATCACCCTTCATCAACGACAGCAAAATTTATGGAAATTTGTAAGAAAAGGAGTAAAGTTATGGATAATTTTAACAAAGAATCAGATTTTGAAGCGGCTCTGATTACTGCGTTGCAGCGTTATGGCTGGGAAAAAGACGTTCTTAAAAATCCGACTGAAGAAGATTTGCTTCAAAACTGGGCTAATATTCTCTTTGAAAATAACCGTGACATCGATCGTCTGGGGGATTATCCGCTTATTAAGGAAGAAATGGATGACCTTTTGGAACAAATCCGCCGACTTCGCACTCCTTTAGCTTTAAATGGCTTTATTAACGGTAAAACGGTAAGTATTATTCGCAAAAATCCGGATGATACTTTGCATTACGGCAAGGAAGTAAGTCTTAAAATTTATGACCGTATGGAAATTGCAGCCGGTCAAAGTCGTTACCAAATCGTACAACAGCCTCGTTTTGACCGTCGTGAAAAGGTGTTGCAGGATAGACGCGGTGATTTGATGCTCCTTATCAATGGTATGCCGGTTTTTCACATTGAACTGAAAAAGTCCGGTGTACCTGTCATTGAAGCGGCTAATCAGATTGAAAAGTATGCACATGAAGGGCTGTTTTCTGGGATTTTCTCATTAATTCAAATCTTCGTGGCTATGAATCCGTCTGAAGCCTTATACTTTGCCAATCCGGGACCTGATGGGCGTTTTAACTCTGACTTTTACTTCCATTGGGCTGACTTGAATAATGACCCAATCAATGACTGGAAAATAGTGGCAGAACGGTTATTATCCATTCCAATGGCACATCAATTGGTAGGTTTTTACACGGTTGCCGATGATTCCGACGGAGTTTTAAAAGTAATGCGTAGTTATCAGTACTATGCGTCGAATAAGATTTCTGACCGTGTGTCTAAAAATAACTGGCATGAAGGGAATCAGCTGGGCGGTTATATTTGGCATACTACGGGCTCCGGTAAGACGATGACGTCTTTTAAATCGGCGCAGCTTATTGCAAATTCAAAAGATGCGGATAAGGTTATTTTCTTGATGGACCGCATCGAATTGGGGACGCAGTCACTCAAGGAGTATCGGGCGTTTGCGGATAATGCGGATGATGTGCAGGAAACGGAAGATACCATCATGCTTATTAGTAAGTTGAAGAGTTCTGATCCGAAAAATACTTTGATTGTGTCTTCGATTCAAAAAATGAGCAACATTAAAGAGGATGCGGTCAGCAAAATGAGGGCCAAAGACCTTGAAGATATGAAGTCGAAGCGACTTGTGTTTATTATTGACGAATGTCACCGCTCTACGTTTGGCGACATGCTCTCCACGATTAAGGCTACGTTCCCGAATGCACTCTTCTTTGGTTTTACCGGCACGCCGGTGTTCCGTGAAAACGAACAAGTTATGACGACAACGGCGGATATTTTTGGCGATGAGCTGCATCGTTACAGTATTGCTGATGGTATTCGTGATAAAAACGTGTTGGGCTTCGACCCGACTATGGTCATGGTGTATAAAGACAAGGAATTACGCCAGCGGGTGGCTGTGAAGGAATCGGGGGCTCAATCGCTCGAAGAAGCTATCGAAGATCCAGTTATGAGTAAAAAATACTATCACTTTATGTCACCGAATGAAGTTCCTATGGCAGGCAAACAACTGGATGATGGGAAATACCAAAAGGGTATTGAAGATTATTTAGGCGAAGAAGCTTGGACGAATGATGACTATGAATGGGCTGTGGTTGAAGATATTGCTGAAAACTGGCTGACTCTATCGCGGAATAATCAATTTCATGCCATATTTGCCACTAGCAGCATTCCGGAAGCCGTTCGCTATTATCGTAAATTTAGAGAACGATATCCTGATTTAAAGGTGGCCGGTCTTTTTGATCCGACAATTGATAATAAGGGCGGGGACCGCTCACTTTTTAAAGAAGATGGCTTAAAGATTATGCTTGAGGACTATAATTCTATTTTTGGTCAGAACTTTGATATTGGCGGCTATGCTAAGTATAAAAAAGATGTGTCGGCTCGTTTAGCTCATAAGAAACCATATGAACGGGTAAACCGTGAATTTCAGCTGGAGCTTTTGATTGTAGTGAATCAGATGCTGACAGGTTTTGACTCAAAGTGGATTAATGTTTTGTATCTGGATAAAGTGATGGTTTATCAGAACTTAATTCAGGCTTTTTCACGAACGAACCGTCTTTTTAACATTAATGAAAAACCATTTGGCTCAATTCGTTATTATCGTATGCCTCACACGATGAAGCGGAATATTGAAGATGCTGTGCAGCTTTACTCTGGTGACCGTCCGCAAGGCCTTTTTGCCGATCATTTGCCGGATAATGTGCGCCATATGAATGCGACATTTAACGAAATGGTGGCTATTTTTAAAAGTGCCGGCGTGCCTGATTTGGATAGATTACCGGAGGATATACCATCTAAAGCTAAGTTTGCAAAATTATTCCGCGAATTTTCAACTTATATGCAAGCAGCTAGACTTCAAGGTTTTTCATGGGATAAAAGGGAATATTCCTCATTAGTTGATGTTGAAGATACCAGTGTGGAAGAAATCATTTACTTGATACCTACGGAAGATGACTATCTGATTCTTGATCAACGTTATAAAGAATTGCGAAAGCCTGGTGATTCACCGACGGATGATGGCCCTGAGGAAATTACATTCCCGATTGATCCATATCTTACGGAACAGAATACCGGTGTCATTGACAATGACTATATGAATTCGCGTTTTGAAAAATGGCGCAAACAATTAGATGACCCAAATTCCGACCCGGCTATGATAGAGGAAACGTTGACCGATTTGCACAAATCCTTTGCCTTCCTTTCACAAGAAGAACAGAAGTATGCCAATATTTTCCTTCATGATATACAGACCGGTGATGTAAGCCTTGTACCGGGCAAAACATTCAGAGAGTATGTGACCGAGTATGTGACGGCTGCTAAGAATCAACAAAATAAAAAGATTTCAACCTATCTTGGGATTGATGAAACGCTTTTGACCAACTTAATGGATGCTCATGTAACTAAAGATAATCTGAATGAATATGGCCGTTTTGATGCGCTTAAAGCTACGGTTGTTAGAGAAAAAGCACAAGAATATTTTACAAAAGTAGATAAGAAGAAGTTGCCGCCATTCCGCGTAAATAATCGCGTAGATGAGTTGCTTACAAAATTTGTGCTTGAAGGTGGATTTGATATTCAAGATCCGGATGAAGAAGACAACGTAGAAAAAGTTGGCGAGTAAAACGATACAAAAGAGTGAAATGCTATCGGCGATAAGCTCTAAATGTAAAAGAAAAATAAGACTGTATAAAAATAGTGCCTCCAATCCTTCGTCGGCGTAGGAAGGAGGCACTTATGTCAATTGTAAATAAAGCAACGGATTATTTAACGGACTATTATCGTAATTGGGTAGCGGTTTATAAAGAAGGCGCTATTCGTAATGTTACGTTATCTAAGTATCATATGAGTCTTGCTTGGTTGCAACGACTGGCTCCGGAGCTCAGGCTTTGTGATGTGACGCGCGTGACGTATCAGCAAATCATCAATGAGTATGCTAAGGAACATGAGCGGCAAACGACTATGGATTTTCATCATCAGTTGAAGGGAGCCATCCTTGATGCGGTTGATGAAGGTCTGATTCCTCGAGACCCGACACGCAAGGTTATTATCAAAGGGAAAGCACAAGCGCAAAAGAAGATTAAATATTTGAATCAGTTTGAGTTACACACCTTGCTAAAAAGTCTTGATCTCGGTGATGAAGTTAACTGGGACTGGTTTATTTTGCTGATAGCTAAGACGGGCATGCGTTTTTCAGAAGCATTGGCTATTACACCGGCCGATTTTGATTTTGCCCATCAAACCCTATCGGTTAGTAAGACATGGGATTACAAAAACGGTGGTGGTTTTTCACCAACGAAGAATAAGTCGTCGGTTCGCAAAATTCAGATTGATTGGCAGGTTATCATGCAATTTGCCTTTTTAGTCAAAGATTTGCCACCGGATAAACCAATTTTTATACGCAAGGACAAGGTATATAACTCGACTGTAAATGACTTGCTTGAACGGTGCTGCCGAAAGCTGGATATTCCTGTGATTTCAGTTCATGGTTTGCGTCATACTCACGCATCGATTTTGTTGTTTGCCGGAGTTTCCATTGCCAGTGTTGCCAGGCGGCTTGGGCATGCCAGTATGACTACAACTCAGAAGACATATTTGCATATTATCCAAGAGCTTGAAAATCAAGATGTGGATCTCATTATGAGGTCGTTGTCTAATCTTATGTAGGAAGTAAATAAATCCGCGCCGATGGGGGATTATCTGAGATAAGATAAATAACTACATAGGAATATTTAAATGTATCGTTGACATCGAATAAAATAAAACATATAATAATTCCATGATATATATTTATATCACGAAATATAGATTTGATAAAAACTAAGGAGTCCTTCGTTGAAGAAGATGAAGCGGTGACTCCGAGAAAATAATCAAATATAAGGAGATATATATGATGGAAGAAAATAAGCAAGATGTAAATAAAACACAAGCAAGCCTAAAGGTGTCTATGTTAAATTTGGTGCCTTTGCGAGCAGGTCAGACATATCTTGATGCCTATAAAGATATGATTACCTTGGCTCAGGCCGTAGAAAGTTACGGTTATGAGCGTTATTGGATTGCCGAGCACCATAATATGAAATCCTTGGGGAGTAGTGCGACTCAACTTTTGATTCAACATACTTTGGCTAATACTAAAACAATTCGTGTCGGCTCCGGTGGTGTTATGTTACCGAATCAGAGTCCGTACTTGGTAGCAGAACAATATGGTACATTAGAAACTTTATATCCTAACCGCTTAGATTTGGGCTTAGGTCGCGCTCCGGGTACTGATCAGGTAACCGCACGTGCACTTCGACGCACAAATAATCTATATACTGATTTTGCCGAAGAGTTGCGTGAATTAAAAGGCTATTTTGATGATACGAATGGTGTTCATGCTTATCCGGCAGCCGGACTTCAAGTGCCGTTTTACATATTAGGCTCCAGTACGGACAGTGCGTATTTGGCGTCTGAATTAGGCTTGCCATATTCCTTTGCCTCTCATTTTGCACCGGCAATGATGGAAGAAGCCGTAGCTATTTATCGGGAACGTTTTAAACCGTCCAAAGTGTTGTCAAAACCATATGTTATCTTAGGTTTGAATGCCGTATTGGCAGATACCGATGAAGAGGCTAAACGATTGGCGACAACGCAGACGCAACGCTTTATTGATATTATCACCGGTAGGAATCAAGGCTTACAGCCACCGGTAGAATCAGAAGCTGAACTTTGGGATAATTATGTGGAAGCCAAACGAGCACCTCATTTTGGTCCTATTTCCTTTAGAGCCGAGGACATTGCTTTCAGAGAACAAGCGGTAGTAAGACAGATGACCTCCGTTTCGTTGATAGGCAGTCCGGCTACGGCGGCTAAACAGTTACAGGACTTGCAAAAGCGTGTAACGTTTGAAGAAATTATGGCGCAGAGCTTAATTTACGATCAAACTGCACAAGCATATTCGTATAAATTATTGGCCGATGTGGTGAAAACTGTATAGGAAAACCGTAGGTATGAAATTAAATCCTACGTTAATAGAGTTTAGTTTATTAAATCCATATTAATTTTAAATAGAAAATGCAATGAATCTTAAGTTTAAACAGGATTCATTGCATTTTTTGTTTATACCACCTATTTAATGATTCAAAAAATAAAGCTTAGTTATGAGAATAATTCATAATTTATTGACGATTTTAAGATCTTTTAAATATAATTTCTTCATAGAATATTTATGAAATTTGAGAAGTTTAATCTATAAAACTGAATGAATTTATATGATTATTTCTTTAGAAGTTGTAATATATTAACACTAAAATAAGAGGATTTCATTATTTAAACTATATGAGAAGAGTTGATAAATTGAGAAAATTAAAAAATATCAATTTAAATGAAATATGGGAAAAAGAACAGGAATGGCTTAATTATAGACTTTCAGAACGTAAATATAATGATTGTGTAGAGTTGAAGTTTTGGGAAGATTTAGCACCGAGATATTCAGAAAAATTTAATCTATATCGAGATGTACCGGGTTTAGGTGAATGGCTTCATCAAAAAATTGGTAATAATAAAAGGTTGCTTGAAGTCGGGTGTGGAGTTGGAAATTTTACCATACCTTTTTCTAAATACAGTAAGGAAATATTAGCTGTGGATTTTTCGCCGGCCATGCTAAATGAATTACTAAAAAATATTGAATATGAAAATATAGAAAATATACGAATGCATCATAGTAAATGGGAAGAATTTGAAGAACCTTATGATGCAGATTTTGTTGTGTCGGTTAACTCTTTATATCGAGTTCGTTATATGGAGACGGCATTGAAGAAAATTTCAGAATACGGCAAGCAAGGTTTTTTTATAATTCGTACAGTATATAAACCCTATTTGCATGAAATTTTTGATGAATTACGTATAGAGTATAAAACAAATAGTGATTATATGTTTATGCCCATGATGCTTTGGAATATGGGCATATCAGCAAATGTTCAGTATACGCGATATGGACGGCCTATTTCTTTTCAGGCATGGAATGATATAGAAGGTCAGATGATAGACGATATTGGTGAAGATAAATATTTACAGTATAAAGACGAGCTTAGTGACAGATTTCTTCAAAAAGCAGTAAAAGGTGAAAATGGATTTACTTATATATCGGAGCAGATTATAGAAATCATATATTCATTCAAAGATGGTAGTCATTTTTCATTGTAAGAAGTGGGAAATGATTATAACCTTAATTTTTATTTTTTGCCATGGAAACAAGGAAATATCGGTAAAAATGAAAATAAATTATTAGTCGTCGATGTTTTATAAGGAGAGATTTGTATGACGAATAAGAAACTTTTATCGGCACTTATTATGATGGCATTAACAACCTCAGTACTGGGGAGTGTTTATGCGGCAGATGAAAGTAATGGGGATGCAGTAAAAAGAGATAAACCATACGCTGCTGCCGAAGAAATTGAAAAATTACCGGATATTGTCGTAATTGGGGATCGTAATAAAGAGCGTGAAGTATTACCGGGGGACTTTGTGTATACTAAGTCACAAACCGGCTTTTTAAGTGGTAAAGATACGCTTGATATTCCGTTTACACAAACAAATTTCACTGAAAAATCGATGGAGATGTTTACCGGTCCGGATAAACCAATGGACTCATTATTGGCTAATTCGCCATCAATCCGACAAAGCGGTTCAATTTTACACGGAGACTTTTTCTTCCGTGGATTTAGAACTAACGGTACTAACTTTTATGTAAATAATGTGCCAGGAGTATTTACTCAATTTAATACGCCTTTATATCCTATCGAGTCTTTAGAAATGATTTCCGGGCCTAATGTTGGTATTTACGGTACCGGTGTACAGTATGAAACAACTAATCCGGGGGGGATTATTAGCGTTAAGACTAAAGTTGCTCCTGATAATCGAGTATTTGATTTTACTCAGACTATTTCCGGTAGAGGTTTGTTTGGTGAATATTTAGATTATGGTGAACGTTTTGGTAAAAATAAAGAATGGGGTATTCGAATTACCACTGAAAATCTTAATGGCCGAAGCTCGGTAAAAGGTACAAAAATTAACGGGCAAGGTATTTTTGCCAATATCGACCACCAGTCAGAAAAATCAAAAGATAATTTATTTATTGGGTATCGTAATTTAGATATCCAAGACGGCTTGCGTTGGTTTATTTTAGACAGTTCTGTGACTAAACTCCCTGGTGTGCCAAAAGGATCCAATGATTATAGCTTTGACGGTATGGTTAAATCAACTCACGGTTGGTTAATGACATATAATCATGAGCAAAAATTTAATGAACATTGGGATGGTTTTGCTAACTTTGGTATGCAGAGAAATGATTTGGATCGAAATGTTATGGCCAATGGTGGCAGTGGTTACGTGCTCAAGGAAGACGGAACATTCCCTGTAACTGCTAGACCGGGTGGAACACCGCAAGAATATTATTATTGGCAATTAGGCACTACGGCGCATTATAATACCGGTGATATAAACCATGATATTACGTTGTCATATAATCAGGCTTGGCGTAACAGAAAAACAGCGTATAATAATGGCTCTTTGGCTACCATTGGTTCCGGTAGTCTATATGATGGCATTAATCAAATATTACCGGCACCGACTAAATTTGATACTCGTTGGAGCAATAAAACTCGCGTTGAAAGTTTCTCGATTATTGATTATATGACTTATGAAAAATGGAATGTCATTTTTGGGTTCCATAAACATGAGGCAACATCTAAGTCTTATAAATACTCAGGAAATGCAAGTAATTGGTCTTCTATTGATACGATTAAAACTGATGCAACAAGTCCTACTTATGGTTTTATCTATCATCCAAATGACAATTCTTCGATTTATGCGAGTCATACAGAAAACTTTGATGCCGGTAGTGGCGTTAATACTACTTTTGAAAACTATGGGGATGTATTACCGCCATTAAAGACCAAACAAAATGAAATCGGGTTTAAATATTTAAAAGATGATTTATTATGGACTTTAGCATACTATGATATCAAACAAGATAATTTGATTAGTGTGTATAAAACCGGCTATAGTAAACCGTTCCAATCTAAAGACGGACAAGCTCGCCATAAAGGGCTTGAATTGGCTGTTAACGGTAAGTTGGCTGATAAGTGGAATCTATTCGGTGGTATTTCCAGAATGAGTGCGAAACAAGAAAAAACTACAAATGGTACTTTAGATGGTGTACGTGTTAATGGTACCAGTGAATGGACTGCTGTTTTTGGTGCGGAATACAATCCTAATGAATTCTGGAGCTTTGTAGGTCGTGGGATTTATACAGGTAGATCACCTGTTATGAATGAAAAAATTTGGGCCGGCGGCTATACAATATTTGATGTAGGCGCTACTTACAAAACTCATTTCGGTGAAGTTCCGGCAGAATTATCCTTAATGGTTAATAACGTGTTTAATAAAGATTACTGGCAAGTTTCTCGAGGTAATCAGGTATACCTCTCCTTGCCGAGAACATTAACATTTACAGCTAAACTTCATTTCTAAGAAAAGGTATAGATTTTTGAAAAGCATGGAATTTTATTAAATTCCTTGCTTTTCTAATATTCGGACTAGTAATTTTAGGGAGATACTACTAATGAAAAAAACTATTCATAAATCAGTGTCAGGTTTGCTTGCATTGGGTTTTATCGGTTCAATTATGCCTACGGCGATAGCAGCCGAAAGCGATTCTCCATTGGATACCGTTTATGTAATTGCTTCTAAAAATAGTAATAATGAAGATGCATTACCGGGTGGTCTTGTTAATGAAAATGCAAAGTTAGGGATTTTGGGTAAACAAAGTCTTATGGACATTCCGTATAGTGAAATGTCTATGACTGAAAAAATGTTAAAAAAGTTTGACGATCCGACTCAGCCGCTTGCCAATGTACTTTTAAATAATCCTTCTATCAGAACAAGCACGACATCGCCGATGTATACTGACTTTTCTATGCGCGGTATTAATATGAACGGTAATCATATGATGTTGAATGGAGTTCCAAGTTTGTTTTATCAATTTAACGGACCTATTACTCACTATATTGATCGGATTGATATAACCTCAGGCCCAAATGCAGCCGTCAATGGTGTTAGTATGTCAAATAACGGTACTAATAGTGGTGCGACACCAGCTCCGGGCACTATTAATATTGTTACCAAAAGAGCTACAGATAAACCTAAAGTAAGTTATACGCAGACCTTTTCCGGCAGAAGTAACCTTGGTGAATTTATTGATATTGGCCGTAGATTTGGCAATAATAATGAATGGGGCGTCCGAGTTATGGGCGAGTATATGACCGGTGAATTATCACTAAAAGGTGCCGAGAAAAATGAAAAGAATATTTTTCTTAATTTAGATAGACAAGGAAAGACAAGTTTTACGAATCTTTTTATTGGGCATTTTGACCTTCGTATTAATGAGGGACAACGATGGTTTACATATGGTGGTAATGGTACTGAGTTACCAAGTGCTCCGGATTCGAATATTCCTTATGATTATAAAGGTACAACTAAATGGATGCATGGTTGGATGTATACCTTCAATCATGAGAAGCAAATCAATAAAGACGTTAGTTGGTTCACTAATATAGGTCATTCATTAAGAAGTGGCAATAAATATAATTCCAGTTCAGCTCTAAGCTTTGATGAAAAGGGGAATTTCTTGTCGTCTAACGTAGCTAATGCTCAAAATGAAAGTGGATTGAATACTTATTTCCAAACAGGTATTAGAGGTAACTTTGAAACCGGAGTAGTAAAACATCAAGCCTCAATAGCGATTGACCGTTCTTGGGCGAAATATTGGAATGATTCAAACAATGGAACAAGAGGAACAATCGGTGGTAATATTTATACCGGAACAATTTATTCACCAAACTTTGCAATACCTGCATTACGTTATGCAAAATTATCGTGGAATGAAATAAATACCGGTGTTACTATTGCAGACTCGCTTAGTTATGGTAAGTGGGATGTATTGTTAGCAGCTTCTCATAAGCATGAAAATTTCCAAAATAAATTGAGAACAGGGCAAGATATTAAAAATGATGATTGGCTACCTACTTTTGGCGTGACTTATAAACCAAATAATGATATTGCAATTTATGCTAGCCAAACTGAAAGTTTGTCGCGAGGTGCCGTGGTTGTAAATGGGTCACGAATTTATGATAATGCGGGGGATACCTTGGCTCCATCTACCAGCAAGCAGCGTGAAATAGGGATAAAATATAATTTCGAAAATATCTTTACGACACTTGCTTATTTTGATATTGACACTGAAAGCTTGATTGATAAAGAATTGGACAATGGCTTATATCATCGAGTTGCCGATGGCCGTGATAATTACAAAGGTTGGGAATGGACTGTTAATGGTCAACCGGCCGATAAATGGACCGTTACCGGCGGGCTTTTATATATGAATGGTAAACGAGAAAAAACTAATGGTGGTACGGCTGACGGAAAATTTATTAACGGTGCCGCTAAATGGAGTGGGGTTATTGGTGCCACTTACGCACCTAATGAGCAGTGGAATATAATCAGTCGTTTGAATTGGGTTGGCGAAGCTTTTATTGATAATAGTAAATCACCGACCGGAGCTACCAGAATCCCGTCATATGCAGTATTGGACTTGGGCGTTGATTACAGCACTGTTATTTCTGATGTTCCGGTTACATTTAAAGCTATGGTTTATAATGTTACTAATAGAGACTATTGGATTGGACGAGGTAGTTCAACCACTTTTGGCTTATCTATGCCGCGTACATTTATGTTATCTGCTACGGTAGAAATATAATAAACTGTTATTCCCGGAGGTGATTTTTTGAAACGGTTAATAAACAGAATGTATCTGTTGTTGTGCGTCCTTTTATGTATAGGGTTTATACTAAGCGGGTGTGGTAATCAACAATCGACAGAAGAACCTGAAATTGTATTGGCTGCCGCAAGAGATCTGGCTCCGGGAAATAAGGCTCCGTATTATTCAAGTGTTATTTTAAAAACGTGGGAATCTTTGGTAGGTATTTCGGATGATGGAAAAATAAAACCTATGCTTGCAGAATCTTGGGAGTCTAACGAAAGTAAGACCGAATGGATTTTTCATCTGAAAAAAGGGGTAAAATTCCACGATGGAAGTGATTTTAATGCGGAAGCTGTATTAGCGAATTTTTATCGAATCACTCATATGGGCTATAAGCCTTCAACGTTTTATGGCTATCAGGTTAGTCGCATTTATCCGGGATTAATTAAATATGAAGCCGATGATGCGTATACGGTTCATTTATATTTTGAAAAACCGGTTCCTATGTTAATATATCGAATGGCGGGATGGGGGAGTTGTATGTTCAGCCCTTCTTCTTTTGATAAAGAAAGTGGCGATTTTATTGATATAGCTAAGGGAACCGGACCGTTTAAGATTGTTGAAAGAAAAGCAGATAATTATACTGTATTGGAACGATTTGATGAGTATTATGGTGAAAAGGCTAAGGCAAAACGTATACGGGTTCGCGTAATAACTTCGCCGGAAGCCAGATATTCGGCATTAAAATCAGAAGAGATTTTTGGTGTATTGGATTTAGGTGGCGTCACGCCTATAATGGCTGAAGATCTTATGCGTGACGGTCGTTTTCAAGTAAATAGTGCAAAATCAACAATATCACATTATCTATCAGTAAATGGAACCAGATATCCTTTTACTGATGAACGTATGAGAATGGCTCTAAATTTAGTGATTGATCGAGAACAAATTGTTCGTCATTATTTTAGAGGCTATGGCACACCAACGAGGAATTTTTTGAATAGCACTGATCCTTTTTCAAAAGTTTATCCGCCTGAAAAAAATTTAGAAGAAGCAAAAAAATTAGTGGATGAGGTATTACAAGGAAAGCGTCAAAAGATAGTCTTTTTAATTCCGCAATATGGCGCCGCAAGATATCCGTATAAGGTTATTTCTGAATTTATTCAGGCAGAATTAAAGGTATTGGGGTTAGATACTGAGATTGTTTTGATGGATGGAATGACAGCCCGTAAGGCTATGGCTATGGGAAATTATGATTTATCAATAGGAACCAGAGGTTTGGGGAATCTTGATCCAACCTCTTTATTGTATGAATTTTTTGATACTAAAGGCCCTACTAATAAAGCTAGTAGTTTCGGATATTCCAATCCTCAAATAGATGCGGATTTTGAAAAGTTAGTTGGTACATATAATATTGAAGACCGTGCTCAAATATATACCGATATTTTGAATCAGTTAGTTGAACATCCCGCGGTAGTACCGCTTTTTGAAGATCAAAACCTGGCTGTGAGCAATAAAAAGTTATCCGGATATGATGCTGTCGTATATGGTATTACATTAGATAAAGTATCTTGGGTAGGAGAGGGAGATGTGAAATGATTGCTTTTTTCGTTTATGCAGCAAAAAGGCTTCTTATAATTTTGCCGTTTCTTATAGGTCTCTCTATCATTTCTTTTTTGCTTGGCATTATTGCTCCCGGTGATCCGGCATTAACATTATTGACAATGGATGGTTCAACGGAACCAACTGTTGAAGATTTGGCGGCTATGCGTCATTTATTGGGGTTAGATCAGCCTATATGGCAACAATATTTAAACTGGCTTATTCATGCATTAAAAGGTGATTTCGGCATATCTTATTTAACTCAAAAGCCGGTGTTAGCTGAGATTTTGAGACGATTCCCGGTTACCTTTCATTTATCCTTATGGGCAATGGCATGGGTATTGTTTTTGGGTATTCCTTTTGGTGTATGGTCTGCCAGATATAAAAATAAAAAATCTGAATTTTTAGTACGAATTTTTATATTGCTTTTTATATCAGTTCCCAGCTTTTGGTTAGCAATCATTTTTATGTTGATTTTTTCCGAGGAACTTCACATATTGCCATCAAGTGGATATGGCGACATAACTCATATGATAATGCCCTCCTTTGTTTTGGCGGCTGGTACGATAGCGGCTGTAATACGATTACAACAAACGACAATTATATCTGTATTGGAAAAACCTTTTATTCAGAGGTTAATTGTAAACTGAAATTGAACATATAAAAAATCCATAGTGAATACCGATTTGTGTTATGATTAATGTCGCTAAACCAAATCTTATACACGAGGTATCGATATCACTATGGACTCTATTAATCATAACACATCATTACGTACAAACAAACACTTATCTTACGAAGAACGCTTTTTTATTGAAAAGCAATTACAGGCAGGTGTTTCAAAAACAGCGATTGCTAATGCATTAGGCCGTTCTCGTACAACGATTCAAAGCGAGATACAGCGCGGTTCTGTAGAACAAATTAAAGCCGGTAAACGAGTTTTAATGTACTTAGCAGATTATGGACAACTTAACTATGAGAAAACCCGTCAAGGCTCTTTCAATACTCGTAAAGCCGGTATTATTTCACCGTTTCTTACGTGGGTAGAAGAGCAGGTATTAGTCCATAAATGGTCACTTGATGCTGCCGTAGGCTACGCCTTACGTAAGTGCTTGTTTGTACGTAATGAAATGGTGTCTACTAAAACTTTATATAACTATCTACATGAAGGTCTTCTCCGTATTAAGCCCATGGATTTACCGTTAGTATTACGTCGTTCTACGCGTAAATCTAATACGCGTAAACACAAGAAAAACCTTGGTAAATCTATTGATCTACGCGATGAGTCTATTCTGACTCGTGAAGAATTTGGTCATTGGGAACTTGATACTGTCCGTGGTATTAAAGATAAACATGATGAAGTGATTATTTCCCTATTGGAACGTAAAACACGAGCTTATGTAACATTGCGTTCTCCATCAGCTAAAGCTG
>NZ_RQUZ01000003.1 GCF_003992065.1 Veillonella seminalis | reverse complement strand
GCGGCCTGGGAGGATAGGTAGTCGCTGATTAATAAGAAAAGACGGTCATACCGAATGGTATGGCCGTCTTTTTTTTACTGATGAGTCACTACGTGCCTCATCAGGCCAGCTTCCAGCCAACATTGTAGAGGTGTGCAGGAAGTACAAGGTACAATAGCGGCGTGGGATACGCAGGGCTCATGTTTTAAAGGAGCGTAGCGACGCATAAAACATAGAGCATCGCGTAGTTCGGGACGTAAGATTTTGCTTTGCAAAATCCACAGGCCCGAACACATAGGTAGTCGCTGATTGACTTAAAGGACACACCGAAAGGTGTGTCTTTTTTATTCTATTGACTACCTATCCGACCAGGCCTTGGCCATGGGAAAAGTAGGGCAAACGATTTGAAGGAGCAAAGCGACGCACAAATCGTATTGCATCACTTTCTTTCGAGCGATAGCGAGAATGATAGGTAGTCGCTGATTAGAGCGAACATACTCAGCATGACTAATTAACACAAACCGCAGCGAGCGAAGCAATGTGGAGAACTCCTAAATCAATAGAGGCTTACCCCATTACAGTACATAGAACCATCATATCGTATCCTTGGCAGCAGCGAGCGACGTAATATGGTTACTCTTAAATATTCGTACGGACAAAACGGTAATCCGACAATTGAACGTGTTCGTGTAAAAAAATAATGTAAAACCGGTTAGTGTTTTTCATAAAATATTGATTTATAGTTTGTAAAAAAACGAACGAAAAGAGCCTGCATCAGAGGAAATGTACACCTCAGATGTAGGCTCTTTTATGTTTTATTGACAATAGTTCATCTCAGATTTACAAAAACCGAATTTTTACATAAACTTTACAAATTAAAAGTATTATGCTGTTAACCCTAATTGCCAATTCGTGTTATACTAAGAGTAAAGGCTTTGTAAATTATCAAGAAAGTGTAAAATGTTTTTGTGTGGAGGAGTCGAACATGTCCTTACAAGAAGTCTCAGAACGTCCCCTTGTACTAGGCGTTTTGACCGTATCGGATACCCGTACGCCGGAAACCGATAAGGGTGGTGACACGGTTGTTCAACTAGTTGAGGAAGGAGGTCATATTGTAAAAGTCAGGACGATTGTACCTGATGATTTTACAAGAATTTCCGAAGTATTGCAACGTTGGATTGCCATTGAAAATTTGGATGCCGTAATTTTAACCGGTGGTACAGGCATAGCCAAATGCGATGTATCGATTGAAGCAGTGAAGTCACTGTGTACAAAAATTATTCCGGGATTTGGTGAATTATTCAGATATTTAAGTTTTACCGAAGATATCGGAACCAGAGCTATTGCGTCGCGAGCAACAGCCGGTGTAAGTTCCGATGTATTGCTAATTTCTTTGCCCGGTTCGGTTGGTGCAGTTACCCTCGGTATAACTAAATTAGTATTGCCCGAAATTCGTCATTTAGTTTTTGAAATCAATAAATAACACCGTAAATCATAAGTTATGGAGGATATTATGGCTTTTCATTTAAAAGGCAAGGAAGAAAAATTTTTCAACATTTTAAACAATCATGTTACGCTGTGCCATGACGCAGCCGTTGTTATGGAGCAAGCATTTAAAAATGAATTACCTAAAGAAGAAGCACTCCGCGTAATCAATCAGAAAGAAAAAGAAGCCGATCAATTGGTGAACCAGACAATCGAGCAATTGCGTTCTACCTTTATTACCCCAATGGATCGTGAAGATATCCAACAACTTATTGAACAATTGGATATTACATTGGACAGTATGAAAGACATTATGGATAAAATGTGCATGTACAACGTAGGTCAGCCTACAAAAGGGGCCATTCGCTTAATTGAAATTGTACAGAAATGTTTAAAACATATTACTAAATCCATTTCTTATATGAACAGTCTCAAGAAAAACCATGTACGCGTAGAAGGTCGTGTACTTGAAGTTCTTCGTTTAGAAGAAGAAGCAGATGCTGTATATCACGAAGAAATGGCCATCTTATTCCGTGATTGCAAAGATCCGATTGAGATTATCAAATGGAAGGAAATCCTTAATTCAATGGAAGCCGTTATTGACGGCTGTGAGGATTTGGTAGGTACATTCCGCCGGGTTGTGTTAAAGTATGCTTGATCATTGGTTTGTATGGATAGTAGTGCTCTTAGCATTGGCTTTTGACTATATTAACGGGTTCCATGATACGGCCAATGCTATTGCCACATCCGTATCGACGCGGGCTATTTCCCCTAAAAAAGCAGTTATGATGACGGCGGTACTCAATTTTGTGGGGGCGCTCGTCAGCACCGGCGTAGCTAAAACTATCGGCGGTGACCTCGTTATGTCCGCCAATTTAATTAATGCGGAAGTTATCAGTGCGGCCTTATTAGGCGCCATCGTGTGGAATTTGGTAACCTGGTGGTACGGAATTCCAAGTTCTTCGTCACACGCGCTTATCGGCGGTGTTATCGGGGCCGTTATGGTCGCCGTAGGCCATGAGGCACTCAATTTTAACGGTATCGGGAAAATTTTCTTGTCCCTTATTTTATCACCGATTATTGCCATGATTTTAGGCTATATTATCATGCACATCTTGTTGTTCATGTTCGGCAGCTTTTCACCGATTGCCTTGAATGACCGTTTCCGTAATATGCAATTATTATCGGCCACGCTAATGGCTTTCTCACACGGGTCCAATGACGCACAGAAGGCAATGGGGATTATTACCTTGACTTTGCTCAGCGGCGGCTACATCGATACCTTAGACGTTCCGACTTGGGTAAAAGTAGCCTGTGCAACGGCTATGGCATTAGGTACGGCAGCCGGCGGCTGGCGTATTATCAGTACCATGGGTACTAAGATTTTTAAATTAGAAAGTATTAATGGTTTTGCGGCTGACTTAAACTCTGCTATCACGATTTTTACGGCTACCTTTTTACATTTACCGGTATCGACCACGCACGTAGTAAGCGGTTCGATTATGGGGGTAGGGACGGCTAAACGTGTAAAAGCGGTGAACTGGGGCGTGGCGCGTTCCATGGTGCTGGCTTGGTTTGTGACCATTCCGTTAAGTGCAATTGTATCCGGTATCGCTTATTTGGTGATTGACGGGATTCGTCAAATACTATAAAAATTATATAAATTTGAATATATATCTTTTAAATTTAAATGGTATATGATATTGCAATTCCACACTGTATTTACTATAATGTAGGTAATAGAAAAAATGCTCTGATTACGGGCATTTTTTTGTGAACTCAATGTATACTAAGATTGTATTGTTCAGTCTTGAAAAAGGAAAAGCGAATTATAGGGATAATGATTCGAATTAGGATTTAGGGGGTCACAATGAAACTTAACCAAGCAACTGATTATGCATTCCGAATGGTTTTGCATATGTCGCTCCTGCCCAATGGGACTAGAATCACCGGCGGAGAGCTCGCCAAAGCGCAGAAAATTCCGGATCGGTTTCTTCTCAAAATTATGAGAAATCTAATATCAGGCAATATTATGCAATCGTTCCGCGGTGTGGATGGCGGTTTTGCCTTAGCACGTAAACCTAAAGATATCACCTTATTAGATGTTATAGAAGCTGTAGAGGGTGCTACGTATTTGCAGCGTTGTTTATACGATAGTGAAACTTGTTCCCGTGGTTGTTACGGTAATTGTTCGGTACAAGAACAATTTTGTCATATTCAAGGTCATTTAGTTCAAGAACTGAAAGCCGTTGATTTTGAAACCTTGGCAAAACGTGAACGAGAAATACATTTACAGAGAGTTTGTCCATCGAAGGCGCAAGCGCGCGATTTATAAGTGAGGAGGTTTTACGTATGATGGAAGCATTAATGTTAGCTCGATGGCAATTTGCCTTGACATCGATCTATCACTGGCTGTTCGTTCCGGTAACTCTCGGGATGACAGTTGTCGTTGCAGTTATGGAAATTGCCTATGTATCGACAAACAATGAAGTTTACAAAAAAATGGCAAAGTTCTGGGGGAAATTATTTTTAATCAATTTTGCCATGGGTGTTGTAACCGGTATCGTACAGGAGTTCCACTTCGGTATGAACTGGGCTGAATATTCCCGTTTCATGGGCGATATCTTCGGCGCACCACTTGCTTTGGAAGCCTTGACGGCTTTCTTCCTTGAATCCACTTTTATGGGTGCTTGGATTTTTGGCTGGGACAAATTGTCCGCTAAAGCTCATGCGGTTGTAGCCGTATTGGTAGCTATCGGTACCAACTTATCCGCTTTCTGGATTTTGGTTGCCAGCTCCTTTATGCAACATCCGGTTGGCTATGTTATCCGTAACGGTCGTGCGGAAATGCAAGATTTCAGCATGATTTTAAGCAACGGTTATGTACCGGGCCAATACAGCCATATTTTCTTTGACGGTCTTATGACTGCCGGCGTAATTATCGCCTCTATCAGTGCTTGGCACATTCTTCGCAACAATGCGTTGGATTTCTACAAACGCTCTATTAAATGGGGTTTGGTTTTCACCATTATCGGTGGTATTTTGGTTGCCGGTGCCGGTCATTTACACGGTCAATATGTAACTAAAGTTCAACCTATGAAAATTGCATCTGTTGAAGGTCTTTGGGATACTACTAAAGGCGCTCCATTCAGCTTATTTGCAACTATTGATGAAAAAAATCAGGTTACTCACAGTGCTATCGAAATCCCTGGCTTGCTCAGCTTCGTAGCGACTGATGATTTCAACGGCGAAATGAAAGGTATGAAAGACCTTCAAAAAGCTGATGAACAGAAATATGGTCCTGGGGACTATGTACCACATGTAACTTCTATGTACTGGTCTTTCCGTGCCATGGTATTCTCCGGCAGCTTAGTATTGTTGGTAGCAATCATCGCATTTGCTATGAACCGCGCCGGTAAATTGGAACAATCTCGCGGCATGTTGAACCTCGTGTTCTGGATGTTGCCGTTCCCTTACATTGCTAATGCAACCGGTTGGTATGTAGCTGAAATGGGCCGTCAACCATGGATCGTTTACGGTTTACAGAAAACAGCTGACGGTGTATCGAGCACCGTAACAGCCGGCGAAGTTTGGACTACAATTATCGGCTTCTCTGCTGTATATGTATTAGCAGCAATCGCAGCTATTTACTTAGCTGTAAAACACATCAAAAAAGGTCCTGAAGGCAATCCATCTCATGACGTTGGAGAGGAGGCAGCATTATGGAAGTAATTTTACAAAACTTAGACGTAGTGTGGTTCATCCTCGTTTGCGTATTATTCGCAGGATTTTTCACACTGGAAGGATTTGACTACGGCGTAGGCATCTTACTTCCTTTCTTAGGTAAAACTGATGTGGAACGTCGCCAAATGATTAATACCGTAGGTCCTGTATGGGACGGTAACCAGGTATGGATGATTACGGCCGGTGGTGCAACATTTGCATCTTTCCCACATGTATATGCTACTTTATTCAGTGGTTTCTACTTAGCGTTATTCTTAATGTTGGCAGCTTTAATTGCTCGTGGTGTTGCTTTCGAATTCCGCAGCAAAGACAAATCTTTGACTTGGCGTAAAACATTTGACTATTGCATTTTCTTCGGTTCTTTGATTCCTGCTCTTCTTTGGGGCGTTACTGTAGGTAACTTGATTCAAGGTACACCAATCGATGGTCAGATGAACTTCGTAGGCGGTTTCTTCGATTTACTCAGCCCTTATACAATCCTTTGCGGTTTGGCATTCATTTTGGTATTCGTTTACCATGGTGCTTTGTATACGGCTATTAAAACGACCGGCCCTATCTCTGAACGCGCTCGTGCTACCGCTTTGGTAGAAGGCGTTATTACAGCTGTAGGCGCGCTTGTATTAGTAGGCGCTACTTACTACTTCACTGATTTGTTTAACAGCATGATCGCGACAGTTGCGTTTGCA
This sequence comes from Veillonella seminalis, assembly GCF_003992065.1. Lineage (GTDB taxonomy): Bacteria > Bacillota > Negativicutes > Veillonellales > Veillonellaceae > Veillonella_A > Veillonella_A seminalis. The sequence goes on along the minus strand of NZ_RQUZ01000003.1, from coordinate 167,056 downwards.
CTTTGCATCGTATTCTTCTTGATCTCTTGGGGCTTTACTCGCGTACGTCGTCCGGGTATGGGCTTCGTATTCAGCTGCTTGAGCATTATCTCCGTAACAGCTGCTTACTTTGCAGGCTTGTTCCCACGTATCATGGTTTCCAGCTTAAATCCTGCTTGGAGCTTAACGATTAAAAACGCATCTTCTTCCGAATATACGTTAACGTTAATGACGATTGTTGCTCTTATCTTCGTACCAATCGTATTAATCTACCAAGGTTGGACTTACTGGACATTCCGTCATCGTGTAAGCCCTGACGATTTACACTATTAATTAAATAGTAACCTTATTAGCGAATTGAGTTTTGTAATAAGGATGATGAAAAGCGTACCGCAAGGTGCGCTTTTCTTTTTTGTCTGTTTGCATTTGAGTGACTATATGCCCGGTTAAATTTCATTATAATATTACAAATGTCCTCTAAGTGTGGTAATATAGAAGTAAGTAGTTGAAAATATTCAAGTTATGGTATTAGGAGGAGGGGTCTGTATGAGTAAGTATAAGAGTATTGACTTTGCCAATGATAATCGGGAAAAATTTATAGCTATGCGGCGTGATTTGCATCAGCATCCGGAACCCGGTTGGCTGGAATATCGTACGGCCGCTATGGCGGCCGATCGTTTGACGGCGCTTGGTTATGACCTTAAAGTGGGTAAAGAGGTAGTTAAAGCCGATTCCCGTATGGGTCTGCCTGACGAAGCCGTTATGAAAGCGGCTATGGATCGGGCCCTTAAAGAGGGAGCTAATCCCAAATGGGTCGAAGCCATGGGTTATGGTTTTACCGGTATGGTGGCGACTTTACATTTTGACAATAAAGGCCCTACAGTAGCCTTTCGAGCTGATATAGACTCTAATGATGTAATGGAATCACAAGACGACAATCATTTACCTGTAAAAGAAGGATTTGTATCGCAACATGCAAAAGCGATGCATGCTTGCGGTCATGACGCTCATTTGACGATGGCTTTAGGCTTGGCCGAATATATTGCAACACATAAAGACGGCCTGCACGGTACCTTTAAATTAATTTTACAGCCTGCTGAAGAAGGGGTACGTGGTGCCAAATCTATGGCGGATGCCGGCGTAGTTGATGATGTAGATATTTTCTTCGGTATGCACATCGGTATCAATAAGGATATTGCGGGCTGCCTCGCTTGTTTAAATAACGGTTTCTTGGCTACCACTAAAATGGACGTGACTTTTAAAGGTTATTCCTCTCATGCAGGCGGTTCACCGGAACTCGGTAAAAATGCTTTATTGGCCGCTTGTACGGCAGCATTGAATTTGCAAGCTATTTCTCGCCATTCCAAGGGCAATTCCTGTATTAACGTGGGTGTGTTGGAATCCGGTACCGGTCGCAATGTTATTCCGGACCGAGCTTACTTACAGATTGAAACACGCGGTGCTACCGGCGAAGTCAATGACTACATTTGCAAACGAGCTTATGAAGTATTGAACGGGGCAGCCGCTATGTACGAAAATGAAGTTGAAATCAAGGAAATGGGCAGTGCACCGGCTTGTATCAATTCGGAAGATTTAGCCAAAGCAGTACAAGTGATTGCCAAAGATTTGGGCATTTTTAAAGATGTACCATTAGTCAACGAAGGGGGCGGCAGTGAAGACTGTGCTTATTTCTTGGAACGGGTAATCGGTAAAGGCGGACGCGCGACCTACATGATTTTAGGCTCAGCTATTCCGGCGCCACACCATAATCCTAAGTTTGATATTGACGAAAAGGATATGATTAACGGCATTGCTTTCACTGGTGCCCTGGTGGAATCCTATTTGCAAGGTAGTAAATAAGATAATTTTTACATGCAATTGAGTTTGTCCTGCGGTGATTTGTCGTAGCTCAAAATTGATTTGTAAAACTAAATAAATAAAAAGCCTCAGCCCATCGGGTAAAAACCGATGGGCTGAGGCTTTTTATTTATATGTAATTGTGGGGAAAGCGTGCTGAGGCACTTTTTCAAAAGTAACAGACTAAGCGTTTATAATCTTAAACTTTTTATTTTGGATGTACCAAACGCGCCAGGTAAAGAGGAAGGCTGCAATAGTAGTACTGCCTAAGAGACCAATCCAGATGGCGTACGGGCCGTAGTTAAGGACAAAGGTGAAGAAGGCGGCAATGGGAATACTGGTACCGCAGAAGCTGGCCAAAGCGATGATTGAAATGATGCGTACATCTTTGTAACCGCGTAGAATACCTTGAATCGGGGTACCCAGGGCGTCGATAACCGTGAAAAATACGGCATAACTGAGGAAACTGCCGATTAAGTCGACCATGCTCGGGTCATTCGTATAATAGCCGGCGATTCTAGGCAAATTGGTAAATGTGTAAAGACAAATACTGAGTGCCAATACAACGGCCAGACCACGGGCTATGTAGGAATAGGTTTTGGCCATGTGTAAATCTTTGGCACCGACGGCATAACCGACCGTAATGGTCGCGGCAATCCCGATACTCAGCGGCACACCGTAAAATAGGGAGGTGAAACTTATAGCCGCCTGATGAGCTGCAATGATTTTAGTACCGTAGGCCGTAGCAGCGATGCCGGCGAGGCTGAAGATACTACTTTCTGCAAAAATAGCAAGGCCGATAGGAATACCGAGGCGCAATTGTTCACGGATATAATAGAAATCAAACTTGAAAGGATTACGGAATAAGTGATAGTTTTTAAAAGTTTTACCGAATATTAAAACAGTGACGAAAGCTATAAAATTAAACCAATAGGCAACGACAGTAGCGATACCGGCGCCGAGAGCACCCATAGCAGGGAAGCCGAAATAGCCGAGAATCAGACTGTAATCGAGGAAGATGTGAATGACCAGCCCACACATGATGATATACATGGTGTAACGTGTATAACCGTGACAGTCGACGGTATTACGTAATACACAAGTCAAAATGAGCGGCAAGAGCCCCCAAGAGATGGCTTTTAAATATTGCCAACAGACTTCGTAAGCTTTCGGTTCCAAATTTAGGCTGAGGAGAATCGGGTCCAGAATCGTGGTGCCCAAGAAAATGAGAAGTAGGAAAAACGATACACTCAAAATTAAGCCGTGATAGATAATGGTCGGAATATTTTTTTTCCGATTGGCTCCCAAGAGTTGAGCGATGATGGGCGATATGCCTAAATGAATGCCCAGAATGCCGAAATAACAGGCGGTCCATAGATTAAAGCCTACGGACATACCCGCCAGATCTACGGTGCTGTATTGGCCGGTTAATACGACCGAGACGAAAGAGCCGCCCGTAATAGCAAATTGAGTCAAGATAATGGGTATAGTCAAGGCGACGAAATGTTTTATTTTACTGAATAAAGTAGTATAAAGATGTTGTTCCATGCGATGATACCTCAAAAAAAGCACCAAAGTATCTATCTTCTAAGACCTACGATAGATGCATTGATGCTGCTTACCCGTATCCGGTGACACCGGGTAAGATAATTATTACCAAATTTAAATTATAATTAATTGAACTATATATTTAACTTTAACATAGAACGACTAAAAAGTCTATAGGCATGGCTATTGGACGAATGTCCATAAAAATACCTCGGCCTAAAAAGACCGAGGCACTTTGTTATAAATTATATGGCTCTTATTGTTTAGCGGCTTCTTTGATAATTTGCAAGGCTAAACGAGCAGAGTTATACAAATCTTCTTCCTTAATGCATTCTTCCTTGGTATGAACATTCGTCATGCCTACACCGAGTACGGCTGTCGGCACACCATTGGCATTGAAGAAGCTGGCATCACTGCCGCCACCGGATTCTACGACATTAACGGCGAAGTTTAACTCTTTGGCTGCATCGGAAGCCGCGCGAATCGTTTCAGAATCAACCGGTACATCAAAAGGATCGTACGCCGGTAATACTTCTATTTTAATGGACGTATTGGTATCTTTGGCACCTTGTTCAAAAATAGCTACTACTTCGTCGGTTAATTTGGCTAATTTTTCTTTGTTGCGGCTGCGGGTTTCCATGAAAATAACCGCTTCTTCCGCTACAATATTGGTAGCTCGACCGCCGCTGATAGTACCGATGTTGCACGTTGTTTCTTCATCGATACGGCCTTGCGGTAATTTTGTCAAAATATGACCGGCTGCTACGATGGCGTTGATGCCTTTTTCGGGCGCATTGCCGGCATGGGCAGCTTTACCGGTAATAGTTGCACGCACTTTGTTTTGCCCCGGTGCTTTATGTACGATGCGCCCCGGTGCTCCGGATGTATCAAAGGTATAGCCCAATTTAGCTTTGAGTAAGGAGAAGTCCATGTTTTTGGATCCGTTTACACCGCCTTCTTCGGCAATGGTAAATACAACTTGCATATCGCCGTGAGGAATATTATCTTCTTTAACGACGCGCAAAGCTTCCAAGATAGCTACTACGCCGGCTTTATCGTCACCGCCGAGAATCGTGGTGCCGTCAGAGGTGATGAGGCCGTCTTTGATTTGCGGTTTAATATTTGTGCAAGGTTCTACGCAGTCCATGTGAGCCGTCAGCATAATCATGGGGGCCGACGGTACATTACCCTTGCGTGTAGCCACCAAGTTGCCCGCATTGCCGCCTAATTTTTCACCGGCATTGTCTTCTTCAACCGTGAAGCCAAGATCTTCCAAACGTTTAGTGAGTAAGTCGGCAATTTCACGTTCTTTAAGAGTGGAGCAAGGGATTTGAATCAATTCTAAGAATTCATCAAGGATACGCTTTTCTTGGATCATGAGAACCTCCTAAAATAAGAATAGAAAAAATGAGAGAATAAAATTAAGAAATTAATTGTGAGAGCAAAAAAGAATAATTAAATAGTACCGGGTTTATATAGTAAAAAGGGGGCGTTTTCAACTTAGAATAAAATAAGGAATGTAATAACACCGGCCAACATTGGCACGATATTACGTTTAGCAAGTTCCATAGGACCAACATTGGCTAAGGTTGCACAAATGATGGCCGCGCCGGCTACCGGGGAAGTAGAACGACCGATGGCGCCGGAAATCTGTGCTAACGAACCAAGGTCAACCATATTCATACCGAAGCTGGCTGCATGCGGTGTAATGGCACCGTTGAAGGCAAGAGCTGCTGCGTCGCCGGAACCACTTAAGATGGCGATGATAAACGGTCCGAAACTACCGGCCAGTTTAGCAACGGATTGGGAGTCTTTCATATAGGTCAATAAGGCATCAGTGAGCCCCATAGCCTGCATGCCCTTAGTGAATACGGCAGCGGCGATGATAAGACCGATGATGCTGCCATACGCCTCGCCCATCCCTTTGAAGACGTCTTTGGTTACTTCTTGTGGATTAGCACGAGCAATAATAAGAGCCACCACACAGCCGATAATCATAGCGGCCGGTACACTTACTTTAGCAATACCCAAGTCTTTGAGTGCTGCAATATTAAGATTAGTAACAACTAAGATAACGAGTGGCACAATCGGAGCCAGTGCTTTAAGGCCGTTTACTTTAAATTGGCCTACGATAGAAGCGGTACCTTGTTCAGCAAGTGCTTCTTGACGAGCTCTGCTAGGTCCTTCTTTACGAATCGCAGCCATAACGGTAAGAACTACAGCTACCACGAGGGAAGCGATAATAGCCGGTAAAGCTGTTTCAAGCACAACGAACATTACATCTACGTTAGCCATTTTAGAAATGAACGCTACGTGTGTATTGCCCGGGCTGATGGCACTACCCCAAGTGCCGGCTAGAATAGCGGCACCGGCCATAGCAGGATGGACCCCGGCGGCGATTAAAGCAGGAATTAAGATACTGCCGATGGCAGCGGCGGCACCGGCCGCACTGGTAACAGCGATGTTGAGCCACCAAGTTACGAGCATAGCCAACGGAATGATAATGGCATGGCTTTTAGAAATAAGGCCTGATAATGCATGCACTAAATGTTGGTCGCATTCCGTATGCTTCATAACGAAGGCAAAGCCCATTACGGTACAAATAGTTGGAACTAAGGAGCCGTGAATCATGGTTTTTACAAATGAGTCCATGAATTGACCCATTACGCCACCGATGAAACACATAAGCGCGCCGGCTATGAGTAATACGGTGCGAGTTTCATACTTTCTAATGATGGCGGCAAAAGCGATGATTACAATAATACCACCTGTCAATTGCATCATAGGTAACACCTCCGTAAGAAATACCCCACTACTATATAACATGGTATAATATTACTATAGGCTAAATTCGAAAAAAATGCCATATTTAAATGATAAAATATTATTTTAACTATGCTAATTTCACATATGTTATGAACGTTTTCAATTAAATATATAAATTGCGTATTTGCAATTATGTATATAATGTGCTGTTTTTCATAGGGAGACATAAGAATGACCGAAGTAAGGCAATGTGCTTGGGCTGCTCGCAGTCCGGAAGAGCAACTGTATCACGATACGGAGTGGGGCGTACCGACTCATGAGGATAGTATCTTATTTGAATTTTTAATTCTGGAAACTATGCAGGCCGGTCTCAGTTGGACTTTAGTATTAAAACGACGCGAAGCCATGCGTGAAGCGTTTGACGGCTTTGATATTAATACGTTGGCAGCTTATACGCCGGTCAAAGAAGCTAAACTTTTGGAGAATCCGAATATTATTCGTAATCGACTTAAGATAGCATCTCTTAGAAAAAATGCTGTGGCTTTTAAGCAAATCCAGGCTGAGTTCGGTTCTTTTGATGCTTATATTAGGGCGTACACCAATGGAGCGAGCATAGTCGGTCATTGGCAGACTGAGGCGGATGTGCCGGCCATGACACCGTTGGCGGAACAGATCAGTAAGGACTTGAAAAAACGGGGATTTACTTTTGTAGGTCCTACAATTGTGTATTCCTTTTTGCAGGCTATCGGTATGATTAATGACCATATTATAACTTGTCCTTGTTATGAACGATTAACGAAGTAGGAGGTACCGTGCAGTTTTATAACTTTTTATATCAACATGGGCACATAGCCTTCAGCCAATACATTTATCGTATCGGCACCTATCATTATAATTGGCATCCTGAAATTGAAGTGCTTATGGTGTTACAGGGTGGGGTGGAAGTGTGCCATGACAGTGAATATACGAATTTGGGCCCCGATGATATTATCATGTTGCCGCCGCAATGCGGTCATGCTACCTTAGCGTTGGAACCTGATACGATAGCCATGGTTTTACATTTACATCCGCAAATGCTGGCGCAATATGATCGCGTGTTTCGGCAGTCGTCTTTCTTTTTGGCCACTGATGATGTGACTCGGCACGATTCGGTGTATGACAATCTGCGTAAGCGACTCAGTGAATTGATGCGGCAGTTGGCCAAACATGATGCGAGTAATGCAGAGAAAATTACGGTCGTCGATGAGCCGGATTTAGGCGTGGAAACTATTTTTTTAGACATATTACATCGTTTAATTGAGATTTTAAAGCCCGTGGCTTATATACCGCAAGGCAATCCGGTGGCTTTGCAACAGGCGGCTACATTTGAAAAGATGATTACTTATATCGACAATCATTACAAAGAACAGTTGACGCTGGGCGAAATTGCTGCCATTGGTGGATATACGGAAAGTTATGCATCACAATTTTTTAAACGGCAGTTAGGCATATCCTTCAAGTCTTATGTACTTCGTATGAGGCTCCGTGAAGCGGCTGTTCAATTGGTCAATACGAAGCAGCAAATCGTAGATATTGCCAATGAATGCGGCTTCTCTGACGTAAAGGCTTTTAATATGGCTTTCCGTAAACATTTTCATACGACACCTACCGAATATCGTCGCATTGCCGGTAAGGTGGAGCGTCAGACGATGATAGATAATTGGAAGGAATATATTGCCGTGGATGATGCGGGCATTAACGAACGTCTGGCCGTCTATACAGCTGTAAATACGGCAGCATCTGATGGTGATACGACGAATGCTGCCGATAAAAAAGCACCGGCCGGTGAATTGGGTGTAAACACTGATACAGATGAACTGCAGGCTGCACGTGAGCAATTACGGATTGCTTTGGCTGTGCTTGATGATGTTTTGGACAAATAAAATAGGCTATCTAAAAAAAGTGGGATTGGGTGTTATTTTATATTTTTGAATTAAAATATTAATTAGAATATTGCACTGAATGCTTTATACGACCGACTCTTGTTTATAGGAGTTCGGTCGTTTTTTTATATCAAATGCAATAACAGCATATAACAAAGTGTAGAAAATACAGATAGTTGATAATAATTTTCATAGCGTAATTTGGATAGCTGATTTATGGCAGATACGTATAATGAAAGTAACGAATGCATTCACAGTATCACCAATACGAAGTAGTGTATGAGAGGAGACAAGTATGGAGGGTGTTATTGTAACCCTAGTTCTTTTAGTTTTTGCCATTATCATGTTCGTGTGGGAAAAAATCCCATTGTCCATAACCGCTATGACGGTAGCCGTTTGCTTGACCTTGACCGGTGTTTTGACACCGAAAGAAGCATTCTTAGGTTTTGTGGATTCCAATGTATTGCTCTTTATGGCTATGTTCATAGTGGGCGCTGCCTTTTTTGATACGGGCGTGGCCCATGCGGTAGGCGGTTTAATTAACCGTTTTGCCAAAACAGAACGTCAATTAATCATAGCCGTTATGTGTATTACAGGCCTCATGTCTACGTTCTTATCCAATACGGGGACGACAGCCGTATTGATTCCGCTCGCTATGGGCCTTGTGCAACGAACCGGCATTAAAGCCACTAAGTTATTGATGCCGTTAGCAATTGCAGCATCGGCCGGCGGTAATGTGAGCCTCATCGGTTCACCGGGCAATATGATTGCTCAATCCGGTTTGGCCCAGCAGAATTTGGCCTTCGCCTTCTTTGACTACGCCTTAGTAGGTTTGCCGGTATTAATTGTAGGTATTATATACTTTGCGTTAATCGGTCATAAGTTATTGCCGGAAGAGCCGACGCATACACCGGCCGCCGAATATACAACTGATGCCGATTACAGTAAAGTTGCCATGTGGCGCAAAGTATTCGCCGCCGGCACCTTGATTGCCACTGTACTTGGTATGATTTTTGAATCGCAGTTAGGCATTAAACTACACGTTATTGCTTGGATTGGAGCCTTGTTCCTTGTAGCAACACGCACAATTTCCGAAAAAGTAGCGGTTACGGCCATTGATATGAAAACGATTTTACTTTTTGTAGGTTCCTTGGCCTTGGCACAGGCTTTGGTTAAAACCGGTGCCGGAGCCCTGATTGCGGATACGATTATTCAAAGTCTTGGTGATAATCCTTCACCATTTATGCTCTTGGCCGTTGTTTTCTGTATCGCCGCTGTATTGACTCAGTTTATGTCCAATACGGCTACCACGGCTTTATTAGTGCCAATCAGTTTAGCGTTGGCACAGCAGGTGGGTGCCGATCCAAAAGCGGTTCTTATGGCCACTGTTATCGGCGGTTCGGTAGCTTTTGCTACACCAATCGGTTGTCCGCCGAATACAATGGTGTATAATGTAGCCGGGTACAGTTTTATGGACTATGTAAAAGTCGGTGGTCCTTACTTAATCTTAGCAATGATCACTTCACTTATTTTATTACCGATTTTCTTCCTGTTTTATCCATGATAAAACAGTTTTTGATAAATAAATTCTATATGTACAGATTGTATTTGGGATCGGTAAATCCCGTAATTTAAAAGGAGGATATGTATGGATAAGAAACAGCAGAGTCAGGAAATGACTCAAATACTTGCGAATTTTGTGGGCTATTTCTCTAAAGTATTGCCGGATGATGTTGAAGCTAAATTGAAAGAATTGGCAGCGGACGAAAAAAATCCGTTAGCTAAAACAATTTATGACACGATGCATAAGAATATGGAATTGGCTAAAGAATTGAGCCGTCCATCCTGTCAGGATACAGGCGTGTTGCAATACTGGGTAAAATGCGGTGCCAACTTCCCGTTGATTGGCGAATTGGAAACTATTTTGCGTGATGCTACCTATCAAGCTACGCAGGAAACTCCGTTACGTCATAACTGCGTAGAAACTTTTGACGAATTCAACACGAAGAAAAATATCGGCTTAACGGCTCCGTACATTCTTTGGGATATCATCCCTGATCGTGATGATGTAGAAATTTATCCTTACATGGCCGGCGGCGGTTGCTCCTTGCCGGGCAGCGGTAAAACTTTAATGCCGGGCGAAGGTTACGAAGGGGTTGCTAAATTCGTACTCGATTTGATGACTTCTTATGGTTTGAATGCTTGCCCTCCATTATTGGTAGGTGTAGGTATTGCTACTTCCATCGAAACAGCAGCTTTATACTCCAAGAAAGCGATTATGCGTCCGGTAGGTACTCATAATCCTAATAAAAACGCAGCCTATATGGAACAATTGTTGGAAGACGGTATCAATGCCCTTCATTTGGGACCTCAAGGCATGGGCGGTGACAAATCCGTAATGGGTGTTAATATCGAAAACGGTACTCGTCATCCTTCCGTGTTGAGTGTAGCCGTTAACGTTGGTTGCTGGAATCATCGTCGTGGTCATTTAGTGTTTACCAAAGATGGTAAGTGTACTGTTTTGTCGCATAGTGGGGTGAAATACTAATGGAAAAGAAAATCTTAACTACACCAATTTCCGCAGAAGACTTAGAAGGTATTAAAGCCGGTGATATCGTTTATTTAACAGGTCTTATTACAACTTGCCGTGACGTAGCTCATCGTCGTTTGATTGAATACGGTCGTGAATTGCCGGTTGACGTGCGCAACGGTGCCATTTTGCACGCCGGCCCGATTGTAAAAACTATCGACGAAGCGAATGGTAAATATGAAATGATTTCCGTAGGTCCTACAACCAGTATGCGTATGGAAAAATTCGAATACGATTTCGTAAAACACACCGGTGTTCGCCTTATCGTAGGTAAAGGCGGTATGGGCCCCGGCACTCAGAAAGCTTGTAAGGAATTTAAAGCTTTGCATTTAGTATTCCCGGCCGGTAATGCCGTTTTAGCTGCTACGGAAGTAGAAGAAATCGAACAGGCTAACTGGAAAGAATTGGGGATGCCTGAAACTTTATGGACTTGCCGTGTTAAAGAATTCGGTCCTTTGATCGTATCTATCGATACCTATGGCAATAACTGGTTCGAACAGAAGAAAGTGGAATACAACGAATCCAAAGAAAAAGCATTGGAAGAAATCTACAAACACGTAAGCTTTATTAAATAAGCATTCGTATAAAATTTGGCGGTAACCGAGCCTTTAATTGCGGAACCTTTAATCATTTCCTGCTAATTGAGATTACAAGTGATTTGCGATTAAAAAAGGTTAAGTTTATATACTCGCTGCAAAGGTCGTCCCGAAAGGGGCGACCTTTTGCATTTTAGTAACAATTTTCAGCAGGTACACTTGAAATGTAGTATACTGTTTGTAATATGATTTCACAATTGTATCCGCGGCGGAAGTTGTTGTTATCGATATATTTGTCAAATTTTCGTGGCGGTTGTGATTTTAGAAATTGGTACGTTGGTTTTTAGACGCATTGATTAGGTAGGGGAATAGGAGGACTTAATATGAGTGTAGAGGTTGGTCTAAAAGGCGAGGCAACAGTTGTTGTTAATGAGCAGAATATTGCCAAAACAATGAAGAGCGGTGCCCTTGAAGTATTTGCTACGCCGGCTATGTGCGCACTTATGGAAGAGGCGGCTGTTGCTGCGTTAACCGGCAAATTACCGACCGGTGACGGTACGGTAGGAATTTCACTCAGCATTTCTCATGATAAGGCGTCGGCTGTGGGTGCTCAAATCCGCGCTGAAGCGGAAGTTACGGCTGTGGATGGACGTAAAATCAGTTACAAAGTAGCCACCTATGAAGGGGATATTTGCATTGGTAAAGGCACGCATGAACGCTTTGTCATTAACAACGAAAAGTTCATGAGCAAGTTGAAGTAATCAATTTACTGTTTGGTATTTGATGGTAATTTAAAATATATTTTGAGTTATTTTCTCAAAATAATTGTCCGAATGGAGCCTTAATGTAGCCATGGCTACCGTTTTTAGAGAGGATGCGGTATACAATAAAGATAACCCCATCCTCTTTGTTTTTACAAAGGTTGTAGGTTTATATTGCATATCGATAAACATCGTTTAAGTGAAAGCTATAGGTTTTTTGCTTAAAATTCATAATTGAAAATAACTGTCAATTATATTGACAGAAGAGCACTTTGATTGTATGATGAATTAAGAAGATAGTTAGCTTAATTATTTTTTAAACCAAGTCACAGCAGCTTGGTAAAGCTACTGTTCATAAATCCGGATTTACTAGTATGACAGCCTTGAGAGCAAGTGTTCTCCTGAAAACATTGAGAGGCAAGGTGAACTATGGTAAGCGAAATAGATTCTATTATCGGTTATCATTGTGCGCCGGCAATACGGGGAATCAAGGTGGCGAATCTTGTGGCCATTCCACGAGATATGGATTTGCATTTGACAACGGCTTTGTCGGCGTATAATGAGAAATTTAATGATCGCGGCTTGTTCTTTTACGAACTGTGTCATTGCGATCGGCGAAGATTATTGTTGGTGTTCCGCAAACGGATGTTGGAGGAATATTTACGTCGTCCCGAACATGTCGCGTTTTTAAAACTCTACGGTTATTTGCCGACGGAATCTTTAGAAACATGGTTTGAACGTTTAAAAGGTCGTTTGGAAGAACGGATGGATTTTCCTCATGAAATCGGTTTGTTCTTAGGCTATCCGTTGCACGATGTACGCTCTTTTATTCGTATGAAAGGCGCAGGCTATAAGCTTTGCGGCGAATGGAAAGTCTATGGCAATCCTATGTCCGCCATGCATTCGTTTCACTGTTTTCGGGCATGCAGAAATTACTGTCATACCCAGCTTTTAAATGGTAAACAATTAGAGTCTTTAGTAGCCGTAACGGCATGCTAGTAGGAGGTAATCACATGATTGGTGTAATTTATTGGTCTGGTACAGGTAACACGCAAGCAATGGCAGAAGCAATCGGCAAAGGCATCGCCGATGCAGGTCAAGAAGTAGTAGTAAAATCCGTGTCTGAAATTTCCGCTGATGAAGCGGCAGCTTTTGACAAATTGGCTTTAGGTTGTGCCGATATGGGTGCCGAACAGTTGGAAGAAATGGAATTCCAACCATTCTACGAAGCTTTGGAACCAAAATTATCCGGTAAAAAAGTAATTCTTTTCGGTTCCTACGGTTGGGGCGGAACTTGGCTTGAAGAATGGGCTGATCACGTTAGAGCAGCAGGCGGCGAAATCGTGGCTGACAATTTGCCTGTTTTCGGTGCTCCTGACGACGCTGCTTTGGCAGATTGCGAAGGTTGCGGTAAAACTTTGGCAGGCGCTTAAAAATAATAATAAATAGTACATAATAAAGTCTTTGTTATGTAAATATATAAGGCCGACAACGCATTGCGCTGTCGGCCTTTTTGTATGAAAGTATTATTTTTTCAAACCGTTAATGAAGCGTTCGATTCGATTCAATGCTTCCTGAATTGTTTCACGGGATGATGCATAGGAGCAACGGATACGTCCTTTACCGCATTCGCCGAACGCGGAACCCGGGACAACGGCTACATGTTCCTGCTGCAATAACTGAACGGCGAAATCTAAATCACTTAAACCGCAACTTGAAATATCCGGGAATACATAGAAGGCACCTTCCGGTACGGCGATAGGGAGGCCCATTTTTTGAAAACCGGCTACAATCAAATCGCGGCGAGCCTGATATTCTTCACGCATAGCCACAACGCTGTCATCACATTCGTTGAGGGCCACGATGGCGGCGTGTTGAATCGGCGTAGCCGGTGCAACAATGCTGTATTGGTGAATTTTAATGGCTTGTTCGATGATTGGGGGCGGAGCCAAGAGAAAACCGATACGTAAACCGGTCATGGCATAGGCTTTGGAAAAACCGTTCAGAATAAGAGTACGCTCTTTCATGCCCGGTAAGGCCGCTATACTTGTATGCGTGCGACCATAGGTTAATTCAGAATAAATTTCGTCGCTCACGACGATGAGGTCATGTTTTTTTACAACGTCCGCAATGCCTTCAAGATCTTTGCGGCTTAAGATGGCACCGGTCGGATTACTCGGGTACCCCATGAGCAATACCTTTGTTTTCGGTGTAATGGCTTTTTCAAGAGCTTGTGGTGTAACTTTAAAACCTTCTTCAAGGTGAGTCGGAACCATAACGGCCACACCTCGGTTGAGCTTTACTTCGGCCGCATAGGCTACATAGGACGGATCGGGAATGAGCACTTCATCGCCTTCATCAAGTAATACGCGCATAGCCAAATCTATGGCTTCACTGGCACCGACGGTAAGCATCATTTCGTTTTCCGTATAATCAACACCGTAGCGCTTGCCGTACCATTGACGAATAGCTGTACGCAAAGGCAATAGGCCGGCATTACTGGTGTAATTGGTTTCTTTATTTGCTAAACTTTTGATGGCTGCATCCAGAACTTTTTGCGGCGGTGCATAGTCCGGTTCGCCAACGCCTAAGGACAGCACATTTTCCATGGCAAGAGCCATTTCCCAAATTTTACGGATACCGGAAGCCGGTAATTCTTGTGATGTTTTTGAGATGTAATTGTTCCAATTCATAGTTTGTTCCTCCTTAACTACAGCTCAACGCAATAATGTTGAATAGTCAATATCACATTGAGTCTCTCTTTTCTCTTTTTATAGTGTATCATAAAATAGTTATAACAAGTAGTAATTTGTTGATTTAACGGCTACAATTAATGCCCGATTTATAGTAAAATATTACTTTAGCGAAGTATATAAAAAGGAGGCAATCATGGAGACCTTGTGTAATGAGCGGTTTGTGGTAACCTATCAGATAGAAGCACCCGGTTATGAAGCGGCGAAAGCCATTGCTTGGGGTGTACAAGTGGAACAAACCATTGAATTTCCTTATGATTTTTTGACTGATGAAGATATTAAACGAGATATCGTGGGAAGGCTTGAATCCTTAGAGCCAACCGCTGATGGTAAATATTATTTGGCACGCATTTCCTATGGCGTGGAATGTACGGCTTTTGAAGCAACACAGTTTTTAAATGTAGTGTTCGGTAATTCATCATTACAACCGCATATTTGGGTTGTGGATATTGAATTATCACCGGCTTTGATTGGACGATTTAGAGGGCCTCGCTTCGGTTTGCTGGGGGTGCGTGAACTTGTGGGAACGCCGAAACGGGCTATGATTCAGGCTGTTATTAAACCGATGGGCACATCACCGGCTACGTTGGCTGATATGTGTCGTTCTTATGTAATGGGTGGTGCCGATGTGATTAAAGATGATCACGGCATTACGAATCAATCGTTTTGTTCCTTTGAGGAACGTATTAAACGTTGTGCGGCTGCTGTAGCGGAAGCCAATGCTCAGTCGGGGCGTCATACACTTTATGCAGCCAATGTGTCGGCTGACGGCGAAGCCGTATTGGAACGGGCTCATTATGCCAAAGAAATGGGAGCTACGGCACTCATGGTAGCACCGGCTCTTATCGGTTACGGCTGGCTCAATCGTTTGGCTGCCGATGATGAACTGGGTTTGCCAATCATTACTCATCCGGCCATGATGGGGGGCTTCGTCTTACCGGGAATTTCGGGAATTGCCGATTATTTGTGGATGGGGCTCTTGCCTCGTTTGTTCGGTTCCGATATGTCCATTTTTGTGTCCTATGGCGGTCGTTTTACTTTTACGGCACAGCAGTGTCAACAGATTGCCACTTATTGCACGAAGCCGATTGAAGGTTTAAAAGCCACTTGTCCGGCACCGGGCGGTGGTGTTACGGAGAAACGCTTGCCGGAATTACTGGACATCTATGGTTTGGATACGATGTTTTTGGTAGGCGGCGATATGTTCCGACGCGGACCGGATTTAACGGCTAATATGAAAGTATTCGTGGACTTATTGGCCCGTCACAGTTAAGTTTTCAGATATATAATGAGCATAGCGGAAGTGAGTATCGCTATGTTTTACCAAAGAGAGAAGGAAGAGTATGAGTTCAAGTGAATTGAGCGTTGATTTACAGACGAAATTAAGTAATTTAGAGGATACATTACAGCGTATGGGGAGCGCTGTAGTGGCATTTTCCGGCGGTGTGGACAGTACGTTTCTGGCCGCCGTGGCTCATAAAGTGTTGGGCGCTAAGGCACAAGCCTTTACGGTTAGCTCGCCGACTTTGCCGGAAGAAGAAATTAATGATGCCAAACGGTTTGCAAAAGCCATCGGCATACAGCATACAGTGGTGGAAATTAACGAATTGGCAATGCCGGACTTTACGCGTAATGATCCGGACCGTTGTTACTACTGCAAAAAGAGCCGTTTTCAAAAATTAATCGATTGGGCTAAAGAACAGGGCCTTAACGGTGTACTTGACGGCGGCAATTTGGATGATAAAAAGGATTATCGTCCGGGCATGCGTGCACTTGAAGAGTTGGGTACCGTGCGAAGTCCTTTGCTGGAAAACGGTTTTACCAAAGAGGACATTCGTGCGGCAGCCAAGGCTTGGGGGCTTGAAGTTTGGGATAAACCAAGTTCACCTTGTTTGGCTACGCGCATTCCTTATAATCATGAGATTACCGGTGAAGCTTTGACGATGATTGAAAAAGGTGAAAAGTATTTGCACCGATTCATTGACGGGCTCTTGCGCGTACGTTACCATGAAGGTATGGCACGTATTGAAGTAAGTCGTGAAGATTTTCAGGTGTTTGCCGATGATAAAAAACGCGAAGATATTCGTAAAGCTTTTGAAGAATTCGGGTTTACCTACGTCAGTGTAGACCTGCAGAGTTTTAAGAGCGGTAATTTAAACCGCGAAGTGGCTAAGTAAACCGGTATATAGTGAAGCACATCAGAATGTGCAGAATGATTATGCGGTTTAGTTGAAACTCAGTAAGTTAAGTCAGTTTTAAACGGTAAGAAGGAGTTATTTTGACAGGCAATAAAGTGACAGATGCATTGACAGATCGAGACCGTGCCATAGCAGCGGCTTATGAGCGATTGGAATCCTCGGAATCGCCGTTTGCGGTACATGTATTGGCCAGTGGCAGTCAAGGCAATGCAACGCTTATAACATATAAAAATACGACAATTTTAGTCGACGCGGGTATCAGTGCCCGGCGTATTACAAATGGTCTTAAAGCGGTGGGGTTGGGACTCGACAAATTGAGTGCCATTTGTATAACCCATGAGCATACCGACCATATGGCGGGATTGCCGCAACTATTGAAACAGTGCGATGTGCCGGTCTATACCAAAGCCGGAACAATGCGCGAAATTGTGAACCGCAAAAATCTTGACAGTAAGGCGTTTTGTGTTTTAACCAAAAATAATTTTACTGTCGGTGATTTCCAAATAGAAACTTTTCGCACCAGTCATGATGCGGCCGATCCGATGGGATTGTGTTGCTATAGCGGACAGCATAAATTGACGTTTATGACCGATACGGGACTCGTAGATGATACTATGTTAAAGTACCTGGATGAAAGTGATTTGCTCGTTTTGGAGGCTAATTATGATCCGCAAATGCTTAAATACGGTCCTTATCCGTTTGATTTAAAAAAACGCGTAGCCGGTCCATACGGTCATTTAAGCAATGAACATGCAGCACAGGCGCTGCTCATGATGAAACGGCCTGACCATTTGCAGGTAGTTATGGCGCACCGTTCAGAGAAGAATAATGAACAGGCGGTAGTAACCGATACGGTAACAACGGCTTTAACAGCCGAAGGGCTGATAATGAAACAGGATATAACAATTTATCACGGTCAACCTAAAGAAATGGTATCAATCCGTGCGTAGCTGATTTTTAGTCGGGAGGTTTATTATGGACAGCAAAAAAAGAGGCTTATTTATTCTGTTGGCAGTAGTGCTTATCATTATAGGCGCTGCGGGTGGTTATTTAACAGGTAATTTTTTCAGTAATACCAAGAGTACGACTCAGGAAACGACAGTAACCAATGACGGTAACAAAAAAACGGTTCCTCTTTCCGATAATCGCAATACGGCTATAGTAGCGGCCGTAAAAAAAGCGGGTCCCGCTATCGTAGGTATTACGACTAAAGTGTATGACCGAAATATTTTTGACCAACAGGTATTGGTTGGTGAAGGCGTGGGCTCCGGTGTTATTATCGATAAAGCCGGTTATATTGTAACGAACTATCATGTGGTGGCCCAGGCTAATAATCGAAAAGTAACCGTATCATTAAGTGACGGATCTTCACAGGAAGGTATGGTTGTAGGCGTGGATCCGCTTACTGATTTGGCCGTTGTTAAAATTAATCCGCCTGAAAAAATGCCGGTAGCGACTTTGGGTGATTCCGATCAATTGCAAGTCGGTGAACCGGCTATTGCCATCGGTAATCCGTTAGGTTTAGAATTCCAAGGCACCGTAACAGCCGGGGTAATCAGTGCTTTACATCGTACGATTAATATGGAATCACAACGATTCCCACTTATTCAGACGGATGCGGCTATTAATCCGGGGAATTCCGGTGGGGCACTCGTTAATGCAGACGGTGATGTGATCGGTATTAACAGTGCCAAAATTTCGCAAACAGGCGTCGAAGGCATGGGCTTCTCCATTCCTATTAATGAAGTAAAACCGATTGTTAAAGAACTTATTGAAAAAGGCAAAGTAGTTCGTGCTTATTTAGGCCTTGGTTTGATGGACAAAGCCACGGCAGCTAAATACGGCTTGCAGTTGAAAACCGACGGTTTGTTGGTAGCCCGTATTTACAGCGATGGTCCGGCAGCCAATAGCGATATTAACGAAGGCGATATTATTACGGCGGTTGGTGAAAAATCTATTACCAATTTAATGCAGTTGAAACAGATTTTAGACAGTCATAAACCGGGTGAGTCTTTGACACTCACCGTGCTTAGTAATGGTGCGGAACATACGGTTACCATTGAACTTGGTACAATGCCGAATGCAGCCGATTAAATTGTTAACGGGGAGGCAGGTGTAAACGAATTTATGAAATTTACTATATTGGCCGTAGGCAAACTTAAAACGGCCTATCTCCGTGATGGGGTTGCTGAATTTGTTAAGCGCCTTACTGTATATGGCGGTGTGACGATTACAGAATTAAACGAAAGTAAGTTGCCCAGTGCTGATGACAGCAAGCGGCAGGCCATTGTGGCTGAAGAGGGGGAACGGCTGTTAAAGCAAGTGAATCCGAAAAGCTATGTTGTTTTATTGGATGTAAAAGGTAAAACTATGTCGTCGGAAGCGTTGGCTGAAAAGATTGCCGACCTCGAAGTACAAGGCATCAGTGAAATGACGTTTATTATCGGCGGTGCTTTCGGCGTATCGGAAGCTTTGCGGATAAGGGCCGATTTCAGATTATCATTCAGCCCCATGACGTTTACTCATCAAATGGTGCGCCTTTTGTTGGTAGAACAAATTTATCGGGCTTGTAAAATTAATCGTCATGAACCTTATCATTGGTAAGGGAGCAGATGGAGGTAACAGCGTGACAGATAAAACAGATAAAACAGATAAAACAGATATGACAAATAAAGAGGTTCAGCAGAATCAGCAGACAACTGCAAATCAAACGACCGATTCAACTGACAGCAATCTTGCGAATTTTACGGGAATGCCAAGTTTAGAAACACTTTGGCAGGAACAACGGACAAAAGGCAGTGATGGCTTTTATTCGATGTATATAACCGCGGCTAAAACAGCACAGACAATTATTCAAAACAATTTGGATTTATTGATGCAACAGGCCGGTTCTTTAAATGTGGCGGTGGCCGAGTTTGTTGAGGCCGATACAGCGGTTGATCAATTGAAGGAACGGTGGGGATTTTTACAAAAAACATTGGAAGAAGTAGCTAATACGACACGTATAGTAAAAACCACCTTAGGTGCCTACGCTGATGCGGCTGTGTCGGTTCAGAAGTTGGAAGCCGGCGGTTTTACGGAACAGTATATTTTGCATCGCAAAGAAGAATTGGGCATGCAAAACGGTGACTTGACTAAACTTTTGGTTGAATTTAGTCGCTACGCACAGACCTTGTTAGATGCGTTGATCAGCGAAAGTAAAACGGCGGATCTTATTAAAAAACAAGGGAATGCGGGAGACGCAAATCATAAAGTGCAGATGGCTTTATATCAATCCTGGTTGCAACACGCTTTTGAAGTCAATAAAATTTTGGAAGGTCGATTAGTATTTATCAGCGGCCTTTTGGAATCTTTGAAAAAGGATTTGACAACACTCCAAGTAAGCAAGATGGAACAGGATGTTCAGGAACGTGCCAGGCAGGTTGCGGCGCGACGCTATAAGGCAAAGGTGGAAGATGTAACAGATTACGATGATTTGGAAGGTCAATATCGCAATCGTTATGATGAGGATGGCAATTTAATCGGCGTTGATGAGGGCGGCACCGGCGGTAACCGCCGCGGCTGGCAGGTTGTCATTGTAATGGCCGCTATCGTATTGGCCGTTATTGCTTATTTTGTACTTAAACGATAAAAATAAATTAATTTAGCAGGAATTTTCGATTAATTTGTCAAAGATAATATATATAAACTGTAATCAGAATATGTGCAAGAGTTTAAATATTACTAAGCTGCTTAGCAGTGTTTAAATCGGCACAAACAGTAATTTTATAGTGAGGGAGGTAATCCTATGTTAATAGCTGAAGCTATGAATAAATACCCTGCAACGGTAACTAAAGAAACGTCAATTAATGAAGCTGCTAAATTATTGGTTAAATATAAAGTAGCCGCTTTGTCCGTAGTTGATGAAGATAATAAGTTGGTCGGTATCATTACGGAAGGCGATTTACTTTATAAAAAAGTACGCCCTCATGCCCCTTATTATGTGAATGTATTGGGCGCCAGCATTTATTACAGCGGCATCGGTGAATATAATGCGCAGTTCAAAAAACTCTTGGCCGCTCATGTAGAAGAATTAATGACTACCGAAGTTATTACCTGTTCGCCGAAAGAAGAAGTGGAAAGCGTAGTAGCCACCATGTTGGAAAAACATTTGAAGTCAGTTCCGGTAGTCGATGAAATGGGGACTGTAATCGGCGTATTCAGCCGTCACGACGTAATGGAGCTCATTGCGAAAGAAAATTAAAATAAAATCACGACTTTAATCACATAAAATTGCATACATTCAAATTTTATGATAAGATAAGGAATGCAATATTATAAAACAGAAATTTTGGGCATTTAGCCCTCAAGGAGGACATATTTTCATGAATGCAACTGTAACCCCTGTTGATCAACATAAGGTAACCTTAACAATCGAAGTACCTGCTAAAGACGTAACCAAAGGTATTCAGCAAGCTGTAAAACGCATTGCCGGCCAGGTAAATATTCCGGGCTTCCGTAAAGGTAAAGCACCTCGCCGTATTTTAGAAATGAACTTCGGTAAAGACGCTATTATGGAAGAAGCTTTTGAAGTAATCGCCGGTCGCGCTTATCAGGAAGCTTTAACTGCTAACGAAATCATTCCAGTAAGCGAACCTGAAATCGAACGCGTAACCTTTGAAGAAGGTAAAGACTTGGTTTTCAAAGCAACCCTTACTAAACGCCCTGAAGTAACGCTTGGCGAGTACAAAGGTCTTGAAGCTGAAAAACAGGATGCTACGGTAACTGATGAACAGATTCAGGAACAGTTAGACAATATCCGCAATCAGCAGGCTAAAATGGTAGTAGCTGATAAAGATGCTAAATTACAGAAAGATGACTTTGCTGTTATCGACTTCGCCGGTTCTATCGACGGCAAACCATTTGACGGTGGCGAAGGTAAATCCTATCCGCTCCAAATCGGTTCCGGCAGTTTCATCCCGGGCTTTGAAGACCAATTGATCGGTCATGCAGCCGGCGATGATGTAGAAGTTAAGGTAACCTTCCCTGAAGATTACTTTGTTAAAGAATTGGCTACTAAAGAAGCTGTATTCAAAGTTCATGTTCATGACATTAAACGCAAAGAATTGCCTGAATTGAACGATGAATTCGCTAAAGAAGCAAGTTCTTACGAAACTATTGAAGAATTAAAAGCCGATCTTCGCAAAAACATGGAAAAAGATGCTGCACATCGTGCTATTGATGCTTACAATGCTGAACTTATCGAAAAAGCAGTTAAAAATGCATCCGTAGATATTCCTGAAGTTATGGTTGATGACCGTGTTGAACAGATGATTCAAGAAATGGCTATGAATTTGGAAAGCCGCGGTTTGAAATTAGAAGACTACTTGAAATTCTCCAACAAAACTATGGAAAGCCTTCGCGAAGAATATAAAGCCAATGCGACTGAAAACGTTCGTGCCGACTTAGTATTGGAAGCGATTGCTCAAGCTGAAAAAGTTGAAGTAACTCCTGAAGATATGAACATGGAAATTTACATGATGGCACAGCAGTTCGGGGCTGATCCAAAAGAAGTTATGAATATTATTGTTAAAGAAGGCCGTGTAGCTATGTTGAGAAATTCTGTAGCTCGTAAAAAAGCCGCTCGTTTCATTATCGAACAGGCTAAAGGCGCAGAATCCCAGGAAAAATAATTCACGGGCTATATAGGTACATGGACACATGAGGTGAAAATTTTATGTATGTACCGGTAGTTGTAGAGCAAAGCGGACGTGGTGAACGTTCCTATGATATTTATTCTCGTTTGTTAAAAGACCGAATTGTCTTCTTGGGTGGTCCTATTAATGATGATGTGGCCAACCTTGTAATTGCACAACTACTCTTTTTAGAAGCGGAAGATCCAGATAAAGACATTCATTTGTACATTAACAGCCCCGGCGGTGTTGTAACAGCCGGCATGGCTATTTATGATACGATGCAATATATTAAGCCGGATGTATCTACCATTTGTGTAGGCTCCGCAGCCAGCATGGGTGCAGTCCTTTTGACAGCAGGTGCCAAAGGCAAACGCTATGCGTTGCCGCATGCCCGCGTTATGATTCACCAACCGCTTGGCGGCGTACAAGGTCAGGCTTCTGAAATTGAAATTCATGCACGCGAAATTTTACGCATGCGTGAAGAATTAAACGGCTTATTGGCTTCTCACAGCGGTCAGCCGATTGATGTTATCGCTCGCGATACCGATCGAGACAACTTTATGAGTGCCGAAGATGCTGTTAAATACGGCTTGATTGATGAGGTATTAACTCGCCCTGTGGCAACAGGCAAATAATTAGGAGGACTAAGCTTGAAAAAAGACGAAAAAGAAACGTTGCGTTGTAGCTTCTGCGGGCGCACCGGCGACGAAGTTCGTAAACTTGTGGCGGGTCCTAATGTGTATATTTGTGACGAATGCGTAGAAGTTTGTCAGAATATTATTGATGAGGAACTCGGTCAAAGCGATGAAGACGGATTTTCATTGAAACATGTACCTACGCCTCATGAAATTAAGGCTTATTTGGATGAATATGTAATTGGTCAGGAGGCTGCTAAAGTCTCCTTGGCCGTTGCTGTTTATAATCACTATAAACGGTTACAGGTAAATAATACGGTAGATGATGTAGAATTACAGAAAGCCAATGTGTTGTTTATCGGACCGACCGGTAGCGGGAAGACTTTGTTGGCACAGACTTTGGCTAAAATGCTGGAAGTTCCGTTTGCCATTGCCGACGCTACCAGCTTAACCGAAGCAGGTTATGTCGGGGAAGATGTGGAAAATATTTTGCTCAAACTTATTCAGGCTGCCGATTATGACGTGGCCAAAGCTGAGCGAGGCATTGTTTACATTGACGAAATCGATAAGATTGCTCGTAAATCCGAGAATCCGTCTATTACCCGCGATGTATCCGGCGAAGGTGTGCAGCAGGCATTGCTTAAAATACTAGAAGGTACGGTAGCTTCCGTTCCACCGCAAGGAGGACGTAAACATCCGCACCAAGAATTAATACAAATCGACACTACGAATATTTTGTTCATCTGTGGCGGTGCGTTTGACGGCCTTGAAAAGGTTATCTCCAAACGTACGGCTAAGAAGACTTTGGGATTCGGTGCCGATATCCAGAAGCAGGAAGAAAAAGACGTGTCTGCTATTTTGAAGGAAGTTGTTCCGGAAGATTTGCAGAAATTCGGCTTAATTCCTGAATTCATCGGACGTTTACCGGTTATGGTAACGCTCGATCCTTTAGATAAGGAAGGCTTAATTCGCATTTTAACAGAGCCTCGCAATGCATTAACGAAACAATACGAAAAGATGCTCTCTTTAGAAGATGTAACTTTAACGTTTGAGAAAGATGCTTTAGAGGAAATTGCGGCGGAAGCAATGAAGCGCAATACAGGGGCTCGTGGATTACGATCCATTATCGAGAAAGTAATGAAGCAGGTTATGTATGATGTTCCTTCTCAGAAGGGGATTACTGGCTGTGTCATTACCCGCGACGCCGTAAAAGGCACTGCGGATCCTGTACTCAAGAATGAGTCTGCCGTAAAGGGCATGAATTAATTGTAAGTCTAAGAAACTCATTTCCTTTGGAATGAGTTTCTTTTTGTAAATATAAACTTGAAAAGGAGCCTATATGAGTGAGACGAATTTTTCGCTGCCTTTAGTACCGTTACGCGGTATGGTAGTGTTCCCCAAAGTAGAAGTTCGACTGGACATCGGTCGTGACAAATCCATCCGGGCCGTTGAAGAAGCTATGGCGAATGAACGTTTATTAGCTGTGTCTGCTCAATTGGATGACGAAGTAGAAAAACCGACGCAAAAAGACATTGCCGAAGTGGGTACTATTGTCAAAATCAAACAAATGCTTCGCTTGCCGGGGGGCTTGGTTCGCATTTTGGTTGAAGGTATTGCCCGTGCTAAAGTGGTTGATATAGATGAAAGCGGCGTATATTATCGCGCCACTATGGAAACTTTGGTTTCTCAATATGACGATCATGTGGAAATTGAAGCGTATCGTCGTTTGGCACAGTCCAATTTCTTGAAATGGGCGGAAGAAACCAAATTGGTTACGGAAGATGAAATTCGCCGTGTTATGGAACGCACCGACGCTTCGGAAACGGCTGACCAGATTGTGCAATTCTTACAGACAGAACTCGTTACCCGCCAAAGTTTTTTGAGCGAATTAAACGTGTTACGTCGTTTAAATATGGTAGTAGGTGCATTGAATATGGAGCTTCAAATCTCTGATTTGGAAAATTCCATTAACAATCAGGTGCGCCAACAAATGGAAAAAGCGCAGAAAGAATATTTCTTGCGTGAAAAAATCCGTGTCATTCATAACGAGCTGGGTGATAAATCCGATCCGGATGAAGAAGCGGAAGAATTGCGTGAAGAACTTAAGAAACTTAATGTATCCGATGAAGTACGCGAACGTATTGACAAAGAAATCAGTCGTTACAGCCGTATGCCGTCCATGATGCCGGAAGCGAATATTTTGCGCAATTATCTCGACTGGGTACTTGCCTTGCCTTGGGATAAAGTAAGCGAAGACCGTTTGGATATCGGTGAAGCAGCTACTATTCTTGACCATGATCACTATGGTCTTAAAAAGGTAAAAGAACGTATTTTGGAATTTTTGGCGGTTCGTAAATTATCCGACTCTTTGAGCGGTTCCATTCTTTGCTTGGTAGGACCTCCGGGGGTTGGTAAAACATCCTTGGCTACATCTATTGCCAAAGCTATGAATCGTAAATTTATCCGTGCGTCCTTGGGCGGCGTGCGTGATGAAGCAGAAATCCGCGGTCATCGTCGTACCTATATCGGTGCTTTGCCGGGCCGTATGATTCAAGGCCTTAAAAATGCGGGAACCCGTAACCCTGTATTCTTGTTGGATGAAATTGATAAATTGGCATCTGATTATAAAGGTGACCCGTCTTCCGCATTACTCGAAGTACTTGACCCTGAACAAAATAAAACATTCAGCGATCACTTTATTGAAATTCCGTTTGATTTCTCCGATGTATTCTGGATTACTACGGCCAATGTACCGGGTAACATTCCTGCTCCTTTGATGGACCGTATGGAAGTTATTGAACTTTCCAGCTACATGGAAGATGAAAAACTGGAAATTGCCAAACGTTATTTGGTACCGAAACAAATTAAGAAAAACGGCTTATCCGGTCATAGTGTAAAATTGTCCGATGCTGTACTTCGTAAAGTTATTTCCGAATATACCCGTGAAGCCGGTGTTCGTACTTTGGAAAAAACAATCGCCAAGATTTTCCGTAAATTGGCCTTTGAAATTATCAACGGGTCCGAATCTGCGCCGCGTGTAACTGTTAAAAACTTGTCCCGCTATTTGGGTGCCCCGATTTATTTGGAACAGGAACGTGAGAAGAATGCACAGGTCGGCTTGGTATGCGGCCTTGCCTGGACATCCGTAGGCGGTGTAGTATTGCCTTGTGAAGCGACTACCATGGCCGGCAACGGTAAATTGGCCTTAACCGGCAGCCTCGGCAAAGTTATGCAGGAATCCGGTCAGGCAGCCTTATCCTATATTCGTCATAATGCCAAAGATTTGAAGATTCCTGAAGATTTCCACAAAACGATGGATATTCACGTCCATTTGCCGGAAGGGGCTACGCCTAAAGATGGTCCGTCAGCCGGTATTACCATGACGTTGGCTATTGTATCGGCCTTAACAAATCGCAAGGTTCGTTCTGATTTGGCCATGACCGGTGAAATTACATTACGCGGTCGCGTATTGCCAATCGGCGGTTTAAAAGAAAAATTATTGGCCGCTTTGCGTTACGGCATTAAAGAAGTATTAATTCCGCACGGTAACATTAAAGATCTTGAAGAAATGCCTGAATCGGTCATTGAAGGCCTTCAGATTACACCGGTAAAAACAATGGATGAAGTGTTGGCAAGAGCATTTGTAAAATGATGAAGCAGAAGAAAAACACACCAAGACAACCTAAACCCGTATACACATGTAAAGCACCGCAGGGGCCGCGCATTATTGCCTCTAAATATGTGGCTTCAGCTGTACGCCCCGACCAATATCCGGAAGGGGATACGGTGGAAGTGGCCTTTTTGGGGCGCTCCAATGTGGGTAAATCTTCACTGATTAATTCGCTGTGCAATCACCGAGGCCTTGCCTTGGTGAGCGGACAGCCCGGTAAAACGAAGACTATTAACTTTTTTACTATTACATCCAAGGAAGATATCAGTGAGACTGAAGAACGCCGTTATGAATGGTTCTTAGTGGATTTGCCGGGGTATGGGTACGCTAAAACTGATAAGAGTAATCGAAATATATGGTCTTCCTTTATTGCCGATTATATTTTACAATCAGAACGACTGATGTTGCTTTGCTTGTTGGTAGACGGCCGTCATCCGGAATTACCAATCGATCAGGAAGCCTTTAACTGGCTTCGTGAAGCGGGTGTACCGTTACAAATTGTGGTGACGAAGGTAGACAAATTGAACAGTAAGGAACGACAACAAAACATGCGTTTCATCAAGGAAAATTTCCCTTGTGAAGCACCGGCTATTCCGTACAGCTCACTTAAGCATACGGGCCGTGAATTGTTGTTGCAACGCATTAATCAAGTGATTGTGGGGGTCGACGAATGAGTTTGGAAAAAGAACTGGCATTAATTGAACAAGTAAAAGCAGACCTCGTAAAGGTGGAAGCCTATTTGGCGGAGTCCTTGCAAACCGGTTCTGAAGATTTTAACCGCTTAATTCGCCCCATTTCGGCGGCCGGCGGTAAACGCTTGCGGGCGCGGTTATGTTTGCTTATAGCCGGCTCCGGTAAAGCCGAAGAATTTGATCGTATTCGTATCGCAGCTGCCGTGGAAATGTTGCATTTAGCGACATTAATCCATGATGATGTACTCGATCAGGCAGCGGTGCGTCGCGGTGCGACTGCTATTCATTGCAGCAAGGGCAATAAGGTGGCCATTTTAAGCGGTGACTATTTATTTGCCAAAGCGTTTGATATAGTGGCTCAAATAGGTTCGGTTGAATGTTTGCATGTATTTTCTTTTATTATTTCCGCTTTGGTGGAAGGCGAATTTATGCAAATGGAAGATATATATCGTTTAGATCAAGGCATTGAACGTTATTTGACGAAGACACAAAAGAAAACAGCCGATTTTATTGAGGCTTGTTTGGAATTGGGGGGCATTCTCGGCAAATGGTCAGAGTCTGACATTCAATTATTAAAGCAATACGGTCACGGTCTGGGCATGGCGTTCCAGATCACGGATGATATTATGGATTACAGTGCTACGGCGGAAACAACGGGAAAACCGGTAGGGAAAGACTTGCGTGAAGGCCTCATTACCTATCCGTTATTATCCATCGTCAACGATAGTAATAAAGCTGAAGTTACCGCTGCCGTACAGGCTATTGCGGATGGAAAAGCACCGGATGAATTGATTGCTTATGTGGCAACCGAAGGCGGCGTAGCAAATGCTGAAAAATTGGAAGCCGATTATCGCGAAAATGCTCACAAGGCATTGGAAGGACTGCCTGCATTCGCCGGCAAGTCAGTGTTGTATGAAGTATTAGATTCATTGGCTGATAGAAAGGTGTAATATATGGAATCGTTTCAGGTACGCGATTTTAATGACCCGAAACGAAAGCCTTCCTTGAATAGTGTTTTGGCGCAAAAGGAACGTCTGAAAGCAGCTGAACAAATTCGCCGCGGTGAAACGAATGATGAAGTATTATCTGATGATTCAAAGACTGCTGCCGGTGAGGTGGCAACTGTTGATTTGGCTACGGTTGAGTCGCAATATACGCCGTTAGAAGAACAGATTATGGCTGAAAATAAGGCTATGTCTTTGGTCGGGCATTTAGGTGAACTGCGTAAGCGAATTATTATTTCGGCTATCGCTATTTTGGTGGGCTTTTGTGTCGCTTATTATTACGTAGATGATATTATGGACATGCTTGTGGCACCGGCCGGAAAATTGTATTATATGCGGCCTACCGAAGCTTTCTTTACCTATATGAAAGTGTCTTTTGTAGCCGGTATTATCGGGGCGTCGCCAATCTGGCTTTATGAAATCTGGGCCTTTATTATTCCGGCATTAACGAATCGGGAAAAGAAATTAACGAATTGGTTTTTACCGTTTGCTATCATATTGTTTATTATCGGTATCGTATTTTCCTATACCCTTGTGTTGCCGGTGGCCATAAAGTTCTTTATCGGTTTTGCGACCGATGAATTACAGCCGTTGTTTTCTATCGGTCAATATTTAGATTTTGTCATAGCTTTTGTTTTGCCCTTCGGTTTTATTTTTGAATTACCGATTGTCATGATTATTTTGGCAAAACTAAATTTGATTACTTCGGCATTTTTGCGGTCGAAACGAAAAATATTTATTTTCCTGTCATTTGTTATCGGTGGGTTTATTTCGCCGACACCGGATATGTTTTCACAAACTATGATTGCCATGCCTATGATTATTCTCTATGAATTGAGTCTGTGGATGGTGGCCAAGGTGATGAAACGGTAGATAAAGAAAATTGACAGGTACGTAATTTTTAGATATTATGAGTAGAGATACAGTTGTGTCAAATTCTTGGATATCAGGTAGGGCCTGATTGCCGTATTTCTACAGCCGTATTAAATTGATAGTTGTATAACAAAGCTGAGATAAGGAAAAATCTTCTCATAGCGTGGCAGAGAGCGTTGGTAAGGTGCGAGCAACGTACGTAAAAGGAAGAGGGTAGCCTTTGAGCTGACTTGATGAAGCAATCGTTTGGATTGTGCGTAGTTTTGTCCGGTTAACCCCGTTAACGGTAAAGAGTGATTGCAACGGCAATAATCTAGGTGGTACCGCGGAAGTTGAGCCCTTTCGTCCTAATGGACGAGAGGGCTTTTTTTATATCATTGAGGAGGAACTGCCATGAGTGAGTTCAAAAATTTAACAACCTATAATCCGGGGGAAATTGAGAAAAATTGGTATGAATTTTGGGAAAAACAAGGTTACTTCCACGAAGAAGTAGATGAATCTAAGAAACCGTTCAGCATCGTATTGCCACCGCCAAATGTAACAGGTCAACTTCACATGGGCCATGCATTGGACAATACTTTGCAGGATATTTTAATCCGTTTCAAACGTATGCAGGGTTACAATGTTCTTTGGATGCCGGGTACGGACCATGCCGGTATCGCAACGCAGGTAAAGGTAGAACAGAACCTTAAGGAAACTGAAGGTAAAAGCCGTTATGATCTGGGCCGTGAAGAATTTGTAAAACGTGTATGGAAATGGAAAGAAGAATACGGTAGCACGATTGTAAAACAGATTCGCAGTTTAGGCGCTTCCTGCGACTGGACTCGTGAACGCTTTACTTTGGATGACGGTTATTACAAAGCTGTTCGTGAAGTATTCGTAAGTTTATATGAAAAAGGTCTTATTTATCGCGGCGAACGCATTGCCAACTGGTGTCCGAGCTGTCACACGGTTCTCAGTGATATTGAAGTAGAACACAGCGACGAAGCCGGCCATTTATGGTTTATTAAATACCCGGTAGTTGGTGAAGCAGGTCGATTTGTAACGGTTGCCACAACTCGTCCGGAAACTATGTTCGGTGACGTGGCGGTTGCGGTAAATCCAGAGGATGATCGTTATAAAGATATTATCGGCAAAACGTTGTTGTTACCGTTCGTAAATCGCGAAATTTCGGTAATTGCCGATGATTATGTAGATCCAAGCTTTGGTACCGGTTGTGTAAAAATTACACCGGCTCATGACCCTAACGACTTTGAAATGGGACAACGCCATAATCTTGAATCCATCGTAGTTATGAATCTTGAGGCGACTATGAACAGTGAAGCCGGTCACTTTGAAGGTATGACTCGCGAAGCGGCTCGTAAACAAGTAGTAGCTGAACTTAAAGAACAGGGGCTTCTTGAAAAAATCGAAGACCATGAACACAGTGTAGGTCATTGTTCTCGTTGTAACACCATCGTAGAACCGCTCGTATCCAAACAGTGGTTTGTAAAAATGGCTTCGCTCGCTGAACCGGCTTTGAAAGTAGTAAAGGATAAAGATATCGAATTCGTACCGGAACGTTTTACCAAAACTTATACCAATTGGTTGGAAAACATTCGTGATTGGTGTATTTCCCGTCAATTATGGTGGGGCCATCGCATTCCTGCTTGGTATTGCGATGATTGCGGTGAAATTATCGTATCCAAAGAAGATGTTATTGTATGTCCTAAATGCGGCGGTCACGTACATCAGGAAGAAGACGTACTTGATACTTGGTTCAGTTCCGCTTTATGGCCGTTTGCTACTATGGGTTGGCCGGAACAGACTAAAGAATTGGCTCAGTGGTATCCTACCAGCGTAATGGTAACCGGTTATGATATTATCTTCTTCTGGGTTGCCCGTATGATTTTCATGGGCCTTGAATTTGAAAAAGAAATTCCGTTCAAACATGTATTCATTCACGGACTCGTACGAGACAGCCAGGGCCGTAAAATGAGTAAATCCTTGGGCAATGGTATCAACCCGCTTGATGTAATCAATGAATACGGTGCCGATGCACTTCGCTTTACTTTGGTAACCGGTAATACACCGGGCAATGATATGCGTTTTTACATGGAACGTGTAGAAGCTAATCGAAATTTTGCAAATAAGATTTGGAATGCCGCAAAATTTGTTATAATGAACTTAGATAATTACGATCCTGAGTTTGTACCGAATGAAGAAGACTTTGCTTTGGCGGATCGCTGGATTATTGATACCTACAATAATGCTGTGGCCACAATTACCAACAACCTCGATAAATTCGAATTAGGCGAAGCGGCTGCCGGCGTATACGACTTCATTTGGAACAGCTATTGCGATTGGTTTATCGAATTGGCCAAACCGCGTCTTTACAATAAAGAAGGCGGACGTGACCGTGCTGTTGTTCAATACTTATTGGTTACTATTTTGCGTCACATGCTCGAATTATTGCATCCGTTCATGCCGTTCGTTACCGAACACATTTGGCAACACTTGCCACATGAAGGCGAAAGTATCGTAGTGGCTCCATGGCCGACGGCATTACCGTTTGCCGACCAGAGCACTGCCGCAGCTCAAATGAACATTATGATGGACGCCATTAAAGGCATTCGTAACATGCGTGCCGAAATGAATGTACCGATGGGTAAACGCAGTGCCGTTATTTTGGCTGTAACTGATGAATCGCTCCGCACTATGGTAAGCGAACATCAAGATTACTTTAAAACGTTGGGTTGGGCTGAATCGGTAACAATTTTAGGCGCCGACGATGCTAAACCTGAAAATGCTACGGTAACCGTAGTAAACGGTCTTGAAGTATATCTCTTACTCAAAGATTTAATCGACGTAACCAAAGAACGGGAACGTTTGACTAAAGAAAAAGAAACATTGAAAAAAGAAATTGCTCGTTTAGAAGGTAAATTAGGTAATCCGGGCTTCGTGGCCAAAGCACCGGCAGATGTAGTTGCAAAAGAACAAGCCAAATTGGCTGAATATCAGCAGAAACAACAAGCTGTTATTGAACGTGAAGAATTTCTTAAAACCTTATAGGAGGTAATCATGACGTACGCAGAGGCAGTGGCCTATTTAGACAGTTGTGTATCTTTTGGCATCAAACCCGGTTTAGATCGAATTCGTGCTTTACTGGACGAATTAGGTCATCCGGAACGCTCGTATAAAACGATTCATGTAACCGGTACGAACGGTAAAGGTTCGGTTACCGTGTATATCGATTCGGTGCTCACCACCAGCGGGTATCGCTCCGGTCGTTTTACTTCGCCACATTTAATCAGTTATACCGAACGAATTTCCGTCAATGGTCGCCATATTACGGAAGAAGCATTTGGCGAATTGATTGGCAAAGTAAAAGAAGCCGTAACCAAAGTCGAAGCCAAAGGTTTGGAATTGCCGACTCAGTTTGAAGTATTAACGGCTGCTGCCTTCCTGTTCTTTGCGGAACAGCAGGTTAACTATGCAGTTATAGAAGTGGGTCTTGGCGGCTTACTTGATTCTACGAATGTAATTACACCGGAAGTATCTGTTATTACCAATGTGTCCATGGATCATCAGGCATATTGCGGTAATACAATTCATGATATTGCAACGCATAAGGCGGGCATTATTAAACCGGGCCTTCCTGTGGTAACAGCGGCTCAAGGGGAAGCCTTGGCGGTTATTAAAGATAAAGCGAAAGAGCTGAACTCTAAGATTTATGTTTTTAACGAAGATTTTAAGATTACCAGCCGTACCGTTACCGAAGATGGTCAAATGATTACTTTAGAAGATAAAGACGGTCATAAAGACAT
Source organism: Veillonella seminalis (assembly GCF_003992065.1). Taxonomy (GTDB): domain Bacteria; phylum Bacillota; class Negativicutes; order Veillonellales; family Veillonellaceae; genus Veillonella_A; species Veillonella_A seminalis. The sequence continues at coordinate 133,791 of NZ_RQUZ01000003.1, read as the reverse complement.
GCTCTTTACTAAAATGGTAGGTGTACATCAAGCTGTTAATATGGCTTGTGCTTTCCGTGCCGTGCGTGTTTTAATGGAATGTGATGAAGTAATCAGCGAAGAAACTTTGCGTGAAGGTTTGGCTCGTGCACAATGGGCCGGTCGTTTTGAAATTATTAAAAAACTTGATCGTACGTTTGTTTTTGACGGCGCTCATAATGCCGGCGGTGCTGAAGCATTCCATTTGACGTATGAAGAAGTATTTGAAGACAGACAGAAAGCTATTGTGCTGTCCGTCTTGAAAGATAAAGAAGTAAAAACTGTTATTGAACAGTTGGTAAACCCATATGATACTGTAATTACCGTGCCGGCTCCGACACCGCGTACATCTACGCCGGAAGAATTGGCCGAATATGTACCGGGTGTTGCGCAGACAGCGGCAACCGTTAGCGAAGGTATGGAAAAAGCCATGGAAGCAACTCAGGCCGGTGATATCATTGCAGTAGCCGGTTCCTTATATATTCTTGGTGAAGCAGAAGAGTGGTTAAACGCTCAGTAAAGGAGAACGTATTGACAGGTGCAGTATCTTTAGGCGGGGGCCGACAGCTGAAACAATATATTACGCGACTCCTGTACGCCATTATTTTGGTCATGCCTTTACATCCATGGCTGGGCGATGCACTGGTCATTATTGCACTTTTACTCAGTGTTTGGGATACGTTGCGTTATAGTCCGTTGTCCAGGCCGGCTTCCTGGTTACAATGGTGCGTGTTGGGCTTTATGGGGTGGAGTTTTTTATCTGCCCTCGGCTCAGCCAGACCGATGTGGACGACAATGAGCTGGCTCTATAATGTAGGTATGTACGGCGGAATTTATTTCCTCACATATCGCTACTTACGAGAGCTGGCACAGTGGCGTGTCTTTTTGCGTATTTTTATGTGGTCCGCCTTTATTGTTTGCCTGGTCGGTGTCTATCAGTATATGACGACGTCCATGGAGTTTTTAAAACAGTGGGTGGATGCGACTCATTTTCCGCTATTGAAGCGGCGTATGTTTGCCACATTACAGAATCCGAATCTGTTCGGTGAATATTTATTGATTGTCTTGTCCATGGCGGGAACGGGAATTTTTCAGGGGCTCAAAGAAAAACGTTGGCGACTTTTGGCATGGATGGTGCCGATGGCCTTGTTTTTCTTGGTTTGTATGACTCTGACATATTCACGTGCTATTTGGCTCAGCTTTGCCTGTGTGGTAGTATATTGGGGCATTGTTATCGATCGACGCTTGCTTTTGTCGTTGTTGGTTATTCCCATCGTGTTGTTTGGCTACCATGGTGAGGTGGCATCGAGATTATGGTCGCTCTTTGACGGCAATGATACCTCGGCTATACTCAGATGGGCTTTATGGGACAGTACAACCTATATGATTGCGGATTATCCGATTTTCGGTATCGGTTGGGATGCATTCTGGTTCGAATACCCGCATTACAATTACTATATTCAGTCCACTAATGTGATAATCTATCACGCACATAACATGTTTTTAAATGTATTGGCTGAAATCGGTATTCCCGGTGTGCTGTTTTATTTTACGGCTATTTACGGTCATGCTGTTTATGCATTGCGCTTACCGAAAGCGACTATCAGCAACATTGTAAAGTATGGTATCGGTGCGGTTGTAGTGGGCATAACGGTGAGTGGTCTCTTTGATCATGATTTGTTCAGCCACCAGGTATCGGTTATTTTCTGGCAGTTGTTAGGCTGGGCTTCATCTGTTTTATATACTTACAAACATAAGTCCGTCGAACAGCTTGAAAATGAATCTGAAAAATGAGCAGATTCAAATAAAAAATAATTAATTTATTGAATGAGCTAAATCTAAATAAATAATAAGAGAATATCGAATATATTGAAATTGCTGACATGATTAATAATTTTGATAACACAAGTTATTGCCAACCGAAAATTTTAGATGTCAGTTGACAATATATCCTAAAAAAGTATAGGTATGATGATAATAATTCATCATACCTATACTTTTTTGTATATGAAATATCATTTATGCATATTGGTTGACAAAGAAAAATAATTCTTCTAAACTTAGCCATAGTTTGAAGTATAATTCTTTAAACAACATCTAATTATGTCGATGAAAGAGAAGATTTTCGATACGGTAAAATGTGAGTAAATTCAAAAAAATATTCACAAAAAAAGAGGATATTTCAAACTTTTGTCGAATATGTATTAGTATTGGAATGCGGAAGTACAATTTAATGTCATTCAAACTTTTTAAAGGAGATGGTAGTGATGATTAACATCCTCGATCGCGTGCAAGGCAGTGCTCTTCAAGCTAGAATCGTTACAGCTGAAGAAGCAGCTTTGTTGATCAACCCGGGCGACCATGTGGGTATTAGTGGTTTTACCCCATCCGGTTATCCGAAAGCAGTTCCTTTGGCCTTAGCAAAACGAATGGAAAGCGATCCATTCCAGATTGACTTGTGGACAGGCGCTTCAGTTGGTGATGAAGCTGATGGTGCTTTAGTTCGAGTTAATGGGATTGCCCGTCGTTTCCCTTACCAGACAAATGGTGATATGCGTAAGGCTTTGAACGCCGCGAAAGTACGCTACAACGACATGCATCTCAGCCATGTAGCTCAGAATGTTCGCTATGGTTTCTATGGCGACTGCGATGTAGCAATTGTAGAAGCTGTATGTATCCGTGAAGACGGTGGCATTGTTCCATCAACTTCGGTAGGCAACACTCCAACCTACATTCACAAAGCTAAGAAAGTTATTGTTGAAGTTAATGTATCGCAACCTATGAGCTTAGTAGGTATGCATGATATCTACGAACCATTGGATCCTCCATATCGTCAACCATTACCTATTACCGGTCCTGGTAACCGTGTGGGTACACCTTATATCCCATGTGATCCTGAAAAAATCGTAGCTATCGTACCATGCGATATTACCGATAAAACTCGTCCATTGGCAGCTATTGATGACGATGCAAAAGCAATGAGCCAGCATTTAATCGAATTCTTCCAGAATGAAATTAAACATGACCGCTTACCTAAGAATTTATTACCGTTACAATCCGGTGTAGGTTCTGTAGCAAATGCTGTTATTAGTGGTTTGGCACAAGGTCCGTTCACAAATCTTTCAATCTTTACCGAAGTTATCCAAGACGGCATGTTCGATCTTATTGATGCCGGTAAAGTTGAAGTATGTTCCGGTACTGCATTATCGCCATCCCCAGATGGATTAAAACGTTTTTATGATAACGTTGATTTGTATTCGAAGAAAATTATTCTTCGGCCGCAAGAACTTTCCAATAGTCCTGAATTAGCTCGACGCCTCGGCGTTATTGCTATGAATACAGCTATTGAATTTGATATTTTTGGTAATGTAAACTCCACTCATATCATGGGTAGTAAGATGATGAACGGTATCGGCGGTTCCGGCGACTTCGCTCGTAACGCTTATATCTCTATCTTCTGTACAAATTCAGTAGCCAAAGATGGTGCTATCAGCTCCGTTGTTCCAATGTGTTCCCACATTGACCATACAGAACACGATGTAATGGTATTCTGTACTGAACAAGGCGTTGCTGATTGCCGTGGTTTGGCTCCGGAAGAACGTGCTCGTTTAATCATTAAAAACTGTGCACATCCGGATTACAAACCAATGTTAGAAGATTACCTCGAAAGAGCCATTGTAGCGACAAAACACGCCCATACACCGATTTTGCTCGACGAAGCTCTTTCTTGGCATAAACGTTTCCAAGAAACTGGAAGCATGAAGAAGTAAAGGTTTATTTAGGAGGATGATGAAAATTATGGCTAACGAAGCTCTAAAAGCTAATCTCGCCAAATATGAGGCAGAAGTTGCAGAAAAGATTGCTAAATTCCCAGAACGTAAAAACTTGAAGTACAACCGTTTATACACTCCACTTGATATTGAAGGTTTTGACTATGAAAAAGATTTAGGGTTCCCTGGTGAATACCCTTATACTCGTGGCGTACAACCTACAATGTATCGTGGTCGTTTCTGGACAATGCGTATGTATGCCGGTTTCGCAACTGCTGAAGAATCCAACAAACGTTATCGTTACCTTATCGAATCCGGTGCTACCGGCCTTAGTTGTGCATTTGACTTGCCAACTCAGATCGGTTATGACTCCGATGACGCTATGGCTGAAGGCGAAGTTGGTAAAGTAGGGGTAGCAATTGACTCCTTGAAAGATATGGAAATCTTGTTCGACGGTATCGACCTCGGTAAAGTTTCCACTTCCATGACAATCAATGCTCCTGCATCCGTTCTTCTTGCTATGTACATCGCAGTAGCTGAAAAACAGGGCGTACCTGCATCCGCTTTGATGGGTACTATCCAGAACGATATTCTTAAAGAATATGCCGCTCGTGGTACTTACATTTTCCCACCAAAACCATCCATGCGCTTGATTACCAATATTTTCGAATATTGCTCTCAGAATGTACCAAAATGGAACACAATTTCCATTTCCGGTTACCATATTCGTGAAGCCGGTTCCACTGCTGCACAGGAAATCGCATTCACAATTGCTGACGGTATTGCTTACGTAGAAGCTGCTTTGAAAGCCGGCTTAGACGTTGATGCTTTCGCTGGTCGTTTATCCTTCTTCTGGAATGCTCACAACAACGTACTTGAAGAAGTTGCTAAATTCCGTGCGTCCCGTCGTTTATGGGCTCACATCATGAAAGAACGTTTTGGTGCTAAAAAAGCTAAATCCATGATGCTTCGTGTACATACTCAGACTGCCGGTTCCATGTTGACTGCACAACAAGTTGATAACAACATCGTTCGTGTAGCTTTACAGACTGCCGCTGCTGTAATGGGTGGTACTCAATCCTTACATACAAACTCCCGTGACGAAGCTTTGGCACTTCCTACAGAAGCTTCCGTACAGGTTGCTCTTCGTACTCAACAGATCGTTGCTTATGAATCCGGTTTGGCTGACGTAATTGACCCATTGGGCGGTTCCTACTATGTAGAAGCTATGACTAATGCAATTTACGATGAAGCTGCCGAATACATTAAGAAAATCGACGAAATGGGCGGTGCTGTAGTAGCTATTGAAAAAGGTTACATCCAGAAAGAAATTCAGGAATCTGCATACAAATGGCAGATGGAAGTTGAATCCGGTCTCCGCACTATCGTAGGCGTTAACAAATTCCAGGTTGAAGAAAAACCTGTTGAAGGTCTTCTTCGTGTAGACGCTTCCGTAGGTGTTAACCAGGCTAAGAAAACTCAGCAAGTTCGTGCAGAACGTGACAACGCTGCAGTTGAAAAAGCATTGGCAGCACTTAAAGAAGGGGCAAAAGATGAAAATGTTAACCTTATGCCATTAATTCTTGATGCAGTTCGTACTTATGCAACATTAGGCGAAATTTGTAACGTATTACGTGAAGTATTCGGCGAATACCAAGCTCACTCCACGTTATAATTCTCAAGTATAATAAGCAAACGATTAGTTCGGAGGTAATCTATCATGGCAGAAAAACGTATTCGTGTATTAGTAGCAAAACCAGGTCTTGACGGTCATGACCGTGGTGCTAAAGTTGTAGCTCGCGCACTTCGCGATGCTGGTTTTGAAGTAATTTATACTGGTCTTCGTCAGACGCCGGAACAAATTGTTGCAGCAGCTGAACAAGAAGACGTTAATGTTGTTGCATTGAGCCTTCTTTCCGGTGCTCACAACACATTATTCCCTAAAATCGTTGAAATGTTAAAAGAAAAAGGTATGGGTGACGTTCTTGTAGTAGGCGGCGGCGTAATTCCTGATGCTGATATCCCTGGTCTTAAAGATGCAGGTGTTGCAGCAGTATTTACTCCTGGCACGCCTACAGGCGATGTAATCGAATTTATCAAAGCTCACGTAAAATAAGATGTTTTTTAGTAACAGGCTCGGATTTTTACAAGTCTGGGCCTGTCACTATATAGGAAGGCGGTGCAACCAATGGATTTAGTCAAAGAACTATTAAACGGTTCCCGACTGGCCTTGGCAAGAGCCATTACTGCAGTCGAAAGTGAATATGATGAAGCAATCGACATTATGAAAGCGATTTATCCTAAAACGGGTCGTGCTCGTATTTTAGGGGTTACCGGGGCTCCAGGCGCCGGTAAGAGTACCTTGACAGATAAAATTGTTAAACAATATTTACAGCAAGGTAAAAAAATCGGTATTGTTGCAGTGGATCCGACCAGTCCGTTTTCCGGTGGTGCCATCTTGGGTGACCGTATTCGCATGAATGATTTGACGTTAAACGAAAACGTATTTATTCGTAGTATGGGGACTCGAGGCAGCTTAGGCGGATTATCTAAGAAAACATCTGATGCGGTTAAGCTGATGGATGCGTTCGGTATGGACCTTGTAATTATTGAAACCGTAGGTGTCGGTCAATCAGAAGTTGATATCGTTAAAAATGCTGATAGCGTTTTGGTTGTACTTGTACCTGGTCTCGGTGATGACATCCAGGCCATCAAAGCCGGTATTTTGGAAATCGGCGATGTATTCGCCATTAACAAAGCCGACCGCGACGGTTGCGATAAGCTGAACGTTGAAATTGAAATGATGCTCGACTTAGACTCCCGTGAGATTAAGTGGCGTCCTCCGATTAAACGTACCATTGCCAGCAAGGACGAAGGTGTTGATGAATTAGTCGAAGCGTTAGATGAACATTTCGAATTCTTGGAAGACAGCGACGAATTAAGTGTTCGCCGTCAAGACAGAACAAGAAATGAAATCATCGCTATGATTAATGAACAAATCGGTCGTCGCGTTGCTGAAGTAGTGGTAGCGAGTGACGAATTTGACAGCCAAGTAGATGCTGTAAACCAGCGTCAAAACGACCCTTATACAGTGGTCAACAAAGTCTTGGCAGATGTTTTAAAAATTTAAATGATACCAGCCTTCTAAGGCCGATCAGTTGAAAAGGAGATTTTAACCATGGCTTTTAAAGTATTAAACGTAGATCACATTGGTATTGGTGTTACTGATTTAGCAGCAACAAAAGAATTCTACAAAAACGCATTAGGTATTCAACATCTTCCTGAAGATGAAGTAGTAGAAGAACAGAAAGTAAAAGTAAGCTTCTTCCCATGTGGCGACGCTGAATTGGAATTCTTGGAATCCACTACTCCTGATGGCCCTATCGGCAAATTCATCGAAAAAAATGGTGGCCGTAACGGTATCCAACACGTGGCTTTACGCGTAGATAATATTGAAGCAGCAATCGCTGACTTGATGGAAAAAGGCATTCGTATGATTGACGAAAAACCTCGCTACGGTGCTGGCGGATCTGCTATTGCTTTCATTCATCCAAAAGCAACTGGTGGCGTTCTTCTTGAACTTTGCCAGAGAATGAAGTAATATTAAGATATATAATTTATTTATATAAAACTTTATGGAGGTGTAGTAATGGCAACAGTCCAAGAAAAGATTGAGTTGTTACACAAAAAGTTGGAAATTGTGAAACTTGGCGGCGGGGAAAAACGTATTGAATCCCAGCACAACAAAGGCAAAATGACGGCCCGTGAACGTATCGCTAAGTTATTTGACGAAGGTAGCTTCGTTGAATTGGATCAATTTGTTAAACATCGTTGTGTAAACTTCGGTCAAGATAAAAAAGAATTACCGGGTGAAGGTGTAGTTACCGGTTGGGGTACTATCGATGGTCGCTTGGTATATGCATTCGCTCAGGACTTCACTGTAGAAGGTGGTTCTTTAGGTGAAATGCACGCTGCTAAAATTGTTAAAGTACAACGTTTAGCTATGAAAATGGGCGCTCCTATTATCGGTATCAATGATTCCGGCGGAGCTCGTATTCAGGAAGCTGTTGACGCATTAGCTGGCTATGGTAAAATCTTCTTCGAAAATACCAATGCATCCGGCGTTATCCCTCAGATTTCCGTAATCATGGGACCATGTGCCGGTGGTGCAGTATATTCTCCAGCATTGACTGACTTCATTTACATGGTTAAAAACACTTCTCAGATGTTCATCACCGGTCCTGCCGTAATTAAATCGGTAACTGCTGAAGATGTAACTGCTGAAGCACTTGGTGGCGCTATGGCTCACAACAGTGTATCCGGTGTTGCTCACTTCGCAGCTGAAGACGAAGATGATTGCATCCAACAGATTCGTTACTTGTTAAGCTTCTTACCAAGCAACAATATGGAAGATGTACCTCTTGTTGAAACAGGTGATGATCCTAACCGTATCTCTGAAGAACTTAACACATTATTGCCAGACAACAGCAATATGCCTTATAATATGTTAGACGTAATCTCTGCTGTTGTAGATAACGGTGAATACTATGAAGTTCAACCTTTCTATGCAACTAATATCATTACTTGCTTCGCTCGTTTCAACGGCCAAAGCGTAGGTATTATTGCTAACCAGCCAAAAGTAATGGCAGGTTGTCTTGATATTAATGCATCCGATAAATCTTCTCGCTTTATCCGCTTCTGTGATGCATTCAATATTCCAATCGTTAACTTCGTAGACGTTCCTGGTTTCTTGCCTGGTACTAACCAAGAATGGGGCGGTATCATTCGTCATGGTGCGAAAATGTTATACGCTTATTCCGAAGCTACAGTACCTAAGATTACTGTTATTACTCGAAAAGCATACGGTGGTTCTTATCTCGCTATGTGTTCTCAAGACCTCGGTGCCGATCAAGTATATGCATGGCCTACATCTGAAATCGCAGTTATGGGACCTGCAGGTGCAGCTAATATCATCTTCCGTAAAGACGCTGATAAAGATGAAAAAACTGCCAAATATGTTGAAGAATTTGCTACACCATACAAAGCAGCTGAACGCGGTTTCGTAGATGCTGTAATCGAACCAAAAGTAACTCGTCCTGCAATCATTAATGCACTCGCTATGCTTGCAAGTAAGAGTGAATCTCGTGCAGCTAAAAAACATGGTAACATTCCATTATAATTTTTAGAATGTAAAACTTAGTTTTGATTTGGAGTATCAAAATTCTTGTTCTTTGTTGTTAAATAGAAAGAGGAATTTATTATGGGAGGAAACGAAAGTGCTATGAACCCGTGGCTATTTATGGCAATCAATATGACTGTCGTATTTGCCGTGTTGGCTGTATTAGGTGCAATCATGGTCTTGACTCATAAACTTGACCCTACAAAAAAAAAGCCTAGTGAACCAGCCAAAAGCGTAGCGCCAGCAGCTGCTCCTGTGACTGCAGCAGCGCCAGTGGTAGCTAATGATGAACCTGTAGTAGCCGCTATTACGGGAGCCATCGTGGCTATGGGTTACTCGTCAGATCAAATTGCATCAATTCGTCCAGCTTCGACCAGTCGGAACTGGAGACTAGATGGCAGACTAAGTGGTAGATACTAGTCAAACGTAATCTAGGAGGTGTAAACATGAGCAAGACGGAATCTAAAGCCGGTAGCAACAAAGTAAATGATGAAGTGGTTGCAGTAATCACTAGTGCTATCAGCGCTATGGGTTATTCGGCTAATCAGATTGCCAGTATTCGTCCAAGCGTAAGTATCCATAACTGGAAATTGGACGGACGTTTGCGCATGAGTCGTTAATTGTAATATTGTGATGAAGAAGTAGCAATTAGCATTGAAGTTTATATGTTTGGAGGATAACAAAATGAAAAAATTTAGCGTAACTGTAAACGGTACTGTATATGATGTTGAAGTTAATGAAGTAAAAGTTGGCGGCGCAGCAGCTCCAGCACCAGCAGCAGCTCCTGCACCTAAAGCAGCTCCAGCTCCAGCACCTGTAGCAGCTCCAGCTCCTAAAGCAGCAGCTCCAGTAGCAGCCGGCGCAACTACAGTTAAAGCTCCAATGCCTGGTAAAATCTTATCTGTAGCAGTTTCCGCCGGTCAGGCAGTTAAAAAAGGCGACCTTTTATTAGTTCTTGAAGCTATGAAAATGCAGAACGAAATCTACGCTCCACAGGACGCTACTGTATCTGAAGTTCGCGTATCCGCTAACCAGACTGTAGCTACCGGCGAAGACATGGTAGTTTTAGGCTAATAAAACATTTGTAGTGAATTGTTGATAATATCATTAATTAAGTTCTCTGAGAAAGGAGATCACATATGGATACCTTTATCGTAGCGGTCTCTTCCGTTTGGACAGACAGTGGGTTCGTTAACTTCAACTGGGGCAACGGCGTTATGATCTTAGTAGGTTTACTACTATTGTACATGGCCTTTGCTAAAGAATTCGAACCATTATTGCTCTCTCCAATCGCTTTTGGTTGTATTCTCGCCAATATCCCGCGTAATGGTTTTGAAGAAGGGGTTATGGCCCTTATCAGTGCCGGGGTTTCTAATGAAATCTTCCCTCCACTTATCTTCTTAGGTGTAGGTGCGATGACTGACTTCGGTCCTTTAATTGCTAACCCTAAAACATTGTTCTTAGGGGCAGCAGCTCAAATCGGTGTTTTCGTTGCGTTAGCCGGTTCTATGGTGATTGGTTTCACTGCACCACAGGCAGCTGCAATTGGTATTATTGGTGGTGCTGATGGTCCTACATCCATTTACTTGGCTACTAAATTGGCACCAGAATTACTCGGTGCTATCGCCGTAGCGGCCTATTCTTATATGTCCTTAGTACCATTAATCCAACCACCGGTTATGAAGTTGTTAACAACGCATAAAGAACGTGAAGTTGTTATGGAACAGCTTCGTGAAGTTTCTCGTTTTGAAAGAATTGCATTCCCAATCCTTTCCACTATCTTCATTTCCTTGTTATTACCATCCATCACTTCCTTGTTAGGTATGTTGATGTTAGGTAACTTGTTCCGTGAATCCGGTGTAACTGAACGTTTATCCGATACTTCTCAAAACGCATTGATCAATACTGTTACCATCTTCTTGGCAACAGGTACCGGTCTTACTATGAATGCTGAACACTTCTTAACAATTGAAACCATTAAGATTATCATCTTAGGTTTAATTGCGTTCATCTTTGGTACTGCCGGTGGCGTATTGTTCGGTAAACTTATGTACATCTTGGATGGCGGTAAAACAAACCCACTCATTGGTTCGGCCGGTGTATCCGCGGTTCCAATGGCAGCTCGTGTATCTCAGGTAGTAGGTGCTAAAGCAAACCCTGCTAACTTCTTGTTGATGCATGCTATGGGTCCTAACGTAGCCGGCGTTATCGGTACTGCAGTTGCAGCCGGTACTATGCTTGCCATGTTAGGTGCACACTAATTAAATATTAAAATGCTATCTTGGGGGGATTCTCCCCCCCCCAAGCCTAGTTTTTTACTTGTCGATTTACAGTAATGTGAAGAGATACTTTGACAATAGGTTCTGCTCGAAGTATTCTTTGGGGATATTACAGACTTGTATCGATAAATCGTATTGCATTTATAATTTAATGTAGAGGTGATTTAGACTTGTTCTCCATAGAATTGAAAATTTTAATTTCTTTCGCGTGGGCACTTATTGTCTTTTTAGTTGTAGCCTTAATTATCGGACCTGAGCGCAAAGCTCAATGGTTCCAACGTCGTAAAAAGTATTCCTTCTTTAATCGACGAGGTTTTATTAGTGAACACTTATTTTTCGGTTATCCTAAGACTAAGGAAGGTATTTTTATAACGGCAGGCATGGTAACTGCGATTGGAGCAGTTATTCTCGGTCTGTATTATGTGTAGCCTTAGTATAAGATAGAATAGTTCTAATTATATATAATCGATAACTGAAACTATATAATTGAATAATTTGATTCATTTCCTAAAATTAAGGAGTTTGCTAATAAATTTAGTGAATATTGAATTATTAAAAAGGAGTTGACTTTACATGGATGCTGCAGTACAAACGTTGATCGTACTCGCTGTTATGGCGGTTTTCTTTGTAACTGAAATTATCCCGCTCGCCATTACCTCCTTGGGTGGTGCCATTGCTTTAGCATTGATGGGGATTATTAGTAGTAAAGAAGCATTTTCCGGCTTATCCGATAGTACCGTAGTATTATTTGCCGGTATGTTCGTTGTAGGCGGTGCTTTATTCTACACCGGTTTAGCCCAGAAAATTGGGGAAACCGTAGTATCCAAAGCCGGTACCAGTGAAAACGGCTTAATGTTCGCAATCATGGCTGTTACAGCCGGCATGTCCGCATTCTTGTCCAACACCGGTACAGCTGCTGCTTTATTACCTGTAGTAGTTGGTATCTGTGCGGTTGCTAAAATTCCTGCCAGCCGTCAATTAATGCCGTTAGCATTCGCTGCCGGTATCGGTGGTATTATCACAATGGTTGGTACGCCTCCAAACATTATCGTTAACGGTGCTTTATCTAAAGCCGGTATCGAACAATTCGGTTTCTTCGAATTTGCTTGGATTGGTATTCCTTTGACAGTTGCAGCTATCGCTTTCATGATGTTCATCGGTAAATATTTCTTGCCTAAACATGAAATTACTGATGCCGGTGAAGTTGAACAAGAAGTAGCTGCTGAAGATGTTTCTAACGATCCTAAGAAACAATTATACTCCGGTTTAATTCTTTTAGCCGTTATCGTATTGATGATTTTAGGCGCCCCATTGAAAAAAATCGGTATCAACTTACCATTAAGCTTAGTAGCTGTAGTAGGTGCCATTGCTTGCGTACTTACCGGTTGCTTGAAAGAAAAACAAGCTTACACTTCCATTGACTGGGTAACAATCTTCTTGTTCGCAGGTATGATGCCTGTAGCAGGTGCTATGGATAAATCCGGTGCCGGTCAATTAATTGCTAATGCAGTACTTGGCGTTATGGGTGCTGATCCTAGCCCTTACTTTGCAACAGCAGTATTATTCATATTATCTTGTGTTATGACTCAGTTCATGTCCAATACCGCATCTTGTGCATTGCTTGCTCCTATCGGTATCGCAATTGCAAAAGGTATGGGTGCTGACCCTCATGCCGTATTAATGGCTATCGGCGTTGCTGCATCTTGTGCTTTCGGTACACCTGTTGGTACGCCTCCAAACACATTGGTACTTGGCCCTGGTCAATACAAATTCATGGACTATGTTAAAGCCGGTGTTCCATTGATTATCGTGTGCTTCATCGTAAGTATCTTGATTATCCCAATGGTATGGCCTTTCTTCCCTGGTAAATAATTACCGGTCTATGAGTAATATTTAGTTGAGATAATACTAAAAAATACTTTATAATTAATGTTGAGGCGGTGCGCTTTACGTACTGCTTCAACATTTTTTATTTTATTGAACGGAATTTGTATGGGAGTTTATGATTATGAAAATTTTCGGTAAGGCTGAATCGAAACGGAGTAAAACAGCCGCTTTTGTTATAGCCTTCTTCTGTATTTTATTATTGATTGCTATGGGCTGGACAATATCCAGAAGTATTGCCAAGGGTATTATTATCCTGGATGAATTATTCGTTGAAGTGGTGGCTTTATTTGTCATTTTAAAGTCCGCTGTTGCACAATATACCTATCTCTTAACTGAAGATAAATTGGTGATTGTAGAAAAAATTTTCTTTTACACTACAAAGATGGAAATTCCATACAATATGATAGATGGTGTGTATGCACATAAAACCGAATTTATCAGTAAATTCCGTTTGCGTTATAAATATCGGAAATGTTCAACCGTAGATAATCGTCCTATTTGGGCTTTGATATATTCCATTGTAAACGGTAAAAAGATTAAAAACGGTCGTGTTCTTTTAAAAGCAGAACCGGCTTTTTTTGAAGCTTTTGACAAATTTGTACCGAATCGAATCTGTGCGCCACAGGCTGATGTTATGTTGTATTCCTACGCAAGACGCGATGCCGTAATGCACGATGAATCTGTAGAAGAATATTTTAAGAAATTATCCGGTGACTCTGAAGATTCGGCAGATACAGAAGGTACTGATAATACAAGCAATACAGGAAATGTAGGGGATGCAGGAAATATTGGGCATATAGTAAATTCGAAAGAGGAGGGGGCTCGTTAGTATGAGTCATGAGGAATTAACTAAAAAACGTAAGGCGTTAATCGATGAACGCACCGAGCGTTTAGAAGAATGGCGAAAACTAATCCAATTGGCAGACAGACCGCCTTTGGCTATTTCCGTAATCGGATTTGTTTTAATTGCTGCCGGCACAGTTATGGTATACTTGGTGGAACATCCGAGTATTTATGAACCGATGTTCTTAGGTGGTCTTGCATTAATGTTGGTAGGGGCGGCCGTTTTTTATAACAGTAAAATAACGGTCGATAATCGTTTTAAACGTAAACAAAAATTACGTGGCATAGTAGAAGACTTGAATGAAGAAATTAGATTGGCCTCACATGAATTAGGAGTACCTAATCCAAAAATAAAAATGCCGAAAGATCCAAGTAAACGAAAGAAGTAATTGATAATACTAGTCATTTGAAATTGAGCATGATTTACATCTTAAATGAGAATGCACAGTTTGCCTATAGTTGGACAAAAAATGCTTAAATGTATATTGAAAATATGTATCAATAAGCTAAGAAGTGGCATTCCTACTATGTTAATTACTCATCTGAACTTGCATAAAAATAATAAGAAATCATTCTCCATAAGTTTGACAAGAAGAAAAAATCGTGCCATAATGAGAATATAAAGTTAAGGTAAGTTCCTTAAAGAAATGATAATTCAGAAATTATCCGGTATATTTTGTGGAGGTGTCCAATTATGAGAGTAATCGGTGACGAATGTATTAAATGTGGTTCTTGTGCTTCTGTATGCCCAGTTGGCGCTATCAGCGAAGGCGAACTTAAATACGAAATCAATGAAACTTGCATCGACTGCGGTTCTTGCGAATCCGTATGCCCTGTAGGCACTATTCATCCAGCTGAATAATCATTGGATGCTCAAAGCCCTCTAGATAGAGGGCTTTTTTTCTTGCCATTTTTTGTAAATAGTATGAAATTATGGTACTAAAGAACCTAAAATTTAATACTGCAGATAGGAATACGGTGGTTTGAGTAGACCAAAACGAGCATTTTATGTCATAATACATAGTAAAGGCAGATATATAGTAATCGTATATAACCTAAATTAACCGATAAAGGATGGATATAGTGTATATTATAATTGGCATTGTATGGTTCGTATTGGACCAACTGACAAAACAGTGGGTACAGGCATCATTCACGCTGGGTGAATCGTTGCCGGTTATACCTAATGTATTTCATTTAACTTATATTTTAAACAAAGGAGCCGCCTTTGGTATCTTAGCCAATCAGCGTCTGTTTTTTTTATGTATAGTCGCTGTATTGCTGATTGCTTTATGGTATTTTCGCCGGTATATTTTAAACGGCGATGTTTGGACCAAATTGGGCACAACCTTATTGGTGAGCGGTGCTTTGGGAAATGGCTGGGACCGATATCATTTGGGCGCTGTAGTCGATTTCTTTGACTTCAGAGTATGGCCGATTTTTAATGTGGCAGATATCGGTATTTGTGTCGGTGTAGTGCTGTTGGCGATTCACTTGTGGCGAACACCGCATGAAGGAGGTAACAAATGAATTCGGATACTTTACATACCATGGATGATATGAATGAAAATATTGAAGCGGAAACAACCGGTATCGATAAAACGATTACCTTAACTGTTCCCGACGATAAAGAAGGGGAACGTCTAGATGTGTACTTAACCTCCATTATGGAAGGTTCGCGCAGTTATGTGCAACAACTTATAAAAAGCGGTGCCGTGACGGTCAATCAAAAGACAGGTAAAAGTAATCTTAAATTGACGGTGGGCTCTACAATTATGGTAGTTGTACCGAAACCTCAAGCCGTAGAAGTTAAACCGGAAGATATTCCACTTGATATCCTTTTTGAAGACCACGATATCATTATTATCAACAAACCGCGCGGCATGGTGGTACATCCGGCGGTAGGGAATTATACGGGTACGCTCGTGAATGCGTTATTGTTCCACTGCAGAGATTTGTCCGGCATTAACGGTGAAATTCGTCCCGGTATCGTACATCGTTTGGATAAGGATACATCCGGCGTTATGATGGCGGCTAAAAATGATTTGGCTCATATCGGCCTGGCCGAACAGGTAAAGGCACATTCCGCAACGCGTACTTACTATGCTCTGGTACACGGCAATATCGTAGAAGAACGGGGCACGATTAAAGCACCTATCGGTCGTCATCCGAAAGATCGTATGAAAATGGCAGTTGTTTTTGAAAACAGCAAGGAAGCGGTAACTCATTTTACCGTTGTGGAACGTTTCGGGAAACATACTTTGGTTCAATGTGTGTTGGAAACCGGCCGTACTCATCAAATTCGCGTGCATTTTGCACATATCGGCCATCCGGTTGTTAATGACCCGTTCTACGGCTATCGTAAGATGGATTTCCCAATTGAAGGGCAGGCCTTACATTCCTTCAGCTTAGCTTTGAAACATCCGATTTCGGGGCAAGATCTGTACTTTGAAGCACCGTTGTCGGAGGACTTTTTAGCTTGCTTGGAATATGCTAAAACTCATAATGTATAAGGAGTCAGCTATGCAGGAAAAACGGATTCTTATGGACGAACAGGCTATGATGCGTGCCATTCGACGTATCAGCCATGAAATTTTAGAACGTAATAAAGGTCTGGAAAATGCGCTTATTTTAGGGATTGAACGTCGCGGTATTTATTTGGCACAACGCTTGCAGGCTCAAATTGAAGCGATTGAAGGCGTTCATATTGATGTAGCGACAATTAATGTAGCCATGTATCGTGATGATCGTACGACTAAAGGCAAAGAAGGTCCGCCATTTACTTTGGATACGACGGGTAAACTCGTTATCCTGGTGGATGATGTACTCTATACGGGTCGGACGATTCGTTCCGCCCTTAATGCGTTAATGGAAGTTGGCCGTCCGCGAGCCATTCAATTGGCTGTTTTAGTTGACCGCGGTCATCGTGAATTACCGATTCGTGCCGATTATGTGGGCAAAAATATTCCTACATCTCATATGGAAACAGTACGCGTCAATGTTAAAGAGCAGGACGGGGAAGACAGCGTTACCATTTCGTAATTACTGAATTATAAAAGGCCATTGCAGTTTAAATCACTGCAATGGCCTTTTGGCTTTTATGGGACACTTGATTTGGGGTTAAATTTCGAACTTATTTTGTTTTATACCCTATTCTGGTTTATAACTTCATTTTGTCCTATAATCCTATTTTGGTCTATAATTTTATTTTGCTCTATAAATCTATAGCGTTATTTTTTTATATACCAAGGAGTGAAGTAGAAGTCTTCGCCGCCTTTTCGATTTGAAGCATTTTTGATACATAACTTTTGGATATCCGTGGCTTTTTGATCGAGGGTAGCCATTTCGGCAGTAAGACCGGTAGCGGTATTTACAAAAGGAGCCCATTTTTGAATGAGCGGTACGTCAAATTCTTTGCGTTGCAGCCATGGTCTGGCTGCATCAGTGAAGCCAAGTAAACGGCCGTATTGCGGGCCCGTTTCATGAGCCTCATCCTGTAAACGCCGGCTGATACCGAGAACAGTATAAGTCGCCATGCGATTTAAGCGGGCATAGGAATAGCGTTTGGATTTTAAGGAGTCAAGGGCTGACGTCCATGATTCCTTTTGACCGGCCGACGGCCATACTTGATGAAGCCCTTCATTGAAGTCGGCTAAAGACGCTAATTGTGTTGCCGATAGTTTACGACTTTCATAAAGAATAAAATCGTGGTACCGTTCTATTTCGGTATAATCGTTAAACAAGATTTTTTCTTGGCAGTCGGCGATTATATTAGCCGGAAGGTAAGGCGCCAGTGTTTTACTAAGGTGATCTTTATTGTCATTAGTTCGGATTTGACGACGTAAGGCCGAACCTGAAGACCAATCAGTGGTCAGCTCATCATTATGATGTTCGCCTTCGCGCTTAACAGGGATGAGGTTCATGTTAAGCCCGTATGTTTGAATTGCTTTGGTGTACTCCAGCCCCAGGAGTGCATTCGGTTGATTGACGATAGGAGCAGCTTCGGGATATTGAGCAATGATGGCTTGGCGTAAGGCCGTGCCGTAGAATTCACCGTTTTTCATGGCTTGGCGACAGGCTTCTTGAACAGCTTTGTCGCTACTTTTGGCAGCAATTTTTTGTAATAAGGCGGCATTATTTGTTTCGGAGCCGAAGGACAGGGCTCGTGCCCCCAGTTGATGCAGTAATCTGACAGCACCGGCGGCAAAACGTTCAGCATTTGCCGTAGCATAAACGGTGGGGAGTTCAATGACGGCATGAGCTCCGTTTAATAAGGCCCAGCGAGCCCGGGTAAATTTGTCAAAAAGGGCCGGTTCACCCCGTTGTACGAAGGAACCGCTCATGACGACGATACGAAGTGCATCGGGATAGCGTTCGGCCAAAGTATTCAGTTGGTAGGCATGACCCGTATGAAACGGATTATATTCGGTAACAATTCCGATACAATTCATAATAGGACTCCTTTGAAAATTTGATAGTATTTTATCTGTTTGTATCATTATAGCATAGATATTTTAGGGATATAAAAGCTGTTTTTTCATTACAAAATGATGTTTTTACAATAAAATTACAGTAAATATATATATGTATAAAAATAATAGTGATTATGTCTAAAAAGAGGCGTGCAAGTAATCGCAAAGAATGGTATAATTTAAACGTACGTGATTGCTTGTACAAAGATTTTGAATCGAGGGATATTATGAAGAAATGGTTCACTGTTTTTTGCATGGCTTTGCTGGTGTTTGTGATTAGCGGCTGTGGCAGTGATAATGCACTGGATTCTTATAGTTTCGGTCACAAAGTGATTAAGAGCGGCAACTCGGAAATTACCGTTGCCTTACCTTACGATATAGGCGTACAGCCTAATACAACCAAAAATGCGTTGGGATATCCCGTAACAACGTATTTAGGGGCCGATAAAAACTTCCTGGTTTCCATTGAAGCTATCTCTCCGAAAGCCGGTCAGTCTTTACCGACAGCGGTTGCTTATGGCGCTGAAACTCGAAGCTTTTATGAAAAAAACTTCGGCGATAAATTGACATGGTCGGATGAGATGAAAACGGTAGACGGCGTGACAGCCTTTACCTCATCGGCTACACTTATAGCCAACCAAATCCAAATTCGTTTCTTTCAGTACACGTTTGCCGATAAAGGTGTATTGTGGAATATAACCTATCAGTATCCTGTTGACAGCACAATGGGAGCTCAGATTTCTGACCTTGTGGTAGGTAAAATTCAAATTACTAAGAAAGAGGGATAAGTAATGAATGTTTTAGTAGTAAACTGTGGTAGTTCTTCCTTAAAATACCAACTCATTGACATGGACAATGAAGCGGTATTAGCAAAAGGACAATTCGAAAAAATCGGTGCTGAAGATGCTATCTTCACTCACAAACGTCCGGATGCTGAAAAGTTGGAACGTGTAGAACCAATTTTGGACCACAAACAAGCGCTTAAAATTTTGCTCGACATTTTGGTTGATGCAGAATTCGGCGTAATTTCTTCCATGGATGAAATTGATGCAGTTGGTCATCGTGTGGTTCATGGTGCTGAAAAGTTTGCTGACTCCGTGTTGATTACACCGGCTGTTATGGAAGCTTTAGAAGAATGTGCTAAGATTGCACCTCTTCATAACCCACCAAACATCCAAGGTATTGAAGCTTGCGAAGCTATCATGCCTAAAGTTCCTCAGGTAGCTGTATTCGATACGGCTTTCCATCAGACTATGCCTGCTGAAGCTTTCCTTTACGGTTTGCCATACGAAGCATACACTGAACTTGGTGTTCGTCGTTACGGCTTCCACGGCACCAGCCATAAATATGTGGCTCAGCGTGTAGCTGAATTAATGGGCAAACACATGAGTGACTTGCGTATTATCTCTTGTCACCTTGGTAACGGTTCCAGTGTGTCAGCTATTAAAGCCGGTCGTTCCATCGACACTTCCATGGGCTTCACACCATTATCCGGTTTGATCATGGGTACTCGTTGCGGCGATATTGACCCTGCTATCGTACCTTTCTTGATGGACAAATGGGACATGACTTACCATGAAATCGATGCCATCATGAACAAAAAATCCGGTGTATTAGGTATCTCCGGTGTTTCCAATGACTTCCGCGTTATTGAAGAAGCTGCTGAAGAAGGTAACAAACGTGCTCAGTTGGCACTTGATATGTTCCACTACAAAGTTCGTTCCACAATCGGTGCTTATGCAGCTGTTATGGGCGGTGTAGACGTAATCGTATTCACAGCCGGTATCGGTGAAAACGGCATCGGTAACCGTGATGCTATCTGTAACGGTCTCGAATACCTCGGTACTCGTCTTGATCGTGAACGCAACAACGTACGCGGTAAAGAAACTGAAATCAGCGTAGAAGGTTCCAAAGTTAAAATCTTCGTAGTTCCTACTAACGAAGAAATTATGATTGCTCGTGATACAAAACGTATTACTTCAAGCCTTGTAATGAAAAACTGGTAATATAATAGTCTGACTGAAGATTTATAATCTAAACGATGACACTGCTCGCGCAGTACCTTTCGGGGTACTGCGCGTTGTAGTTTACGGCATATTCGGGGGTAAACATAAACGATGAAACTATATTTGGCATCGGCGTCACCGCGGCGTCGTGATTTATTGGAGCAATTGCATATTGAGTTTGAAGTTGTATCGAGCACTTATGAAGAACATAATGAACAGGCAATGAATCCGTATGAGTTAGTAGAAGCACAAGCCTTGGGGAAGGCGTTGGAGGCTCTTATTCCGGTAACGACAGACTCGGAAACAACGGAAGCAACGGACACAACGGACACAACAACGGCTGCAGAAAGTAAAGGATATATTGTTATCGGTTCTGATACGATTGTGGCACATAAGGGGCATGTTCTAGGAAAACCGGTCGATACGACAGAGGCGATTCAAATGCTGAAGGAATTATCCGGTGATACGCATGAAGTAGTGACCGGGGTAGCTCTTTGCCGATATGATGAACAACATCAATTGGTGGCTAAGGAAGTATTCCATGTGGTTACTAAAGTGGTATTTTATCCGCTCACCGATGAAGAAATTAAAACCTACGTGGCAACCGGAGAACCGCTTGATAAAGCCGGTGCCTATGGCATTCAGGGGCAGGGGGCTTATTTGGTAGAACGGATTGAAGGTTCATATACCAATGTGGTTGGCTTGCCGGTAGAGGTGGTAGCGAGATATTTACGTAAATTTTAAGGCCGTGTTTTAAGACAGCGATTTAAAGAAAGCTTCTCTAAAAGCAGAATTTTAAGCGGCGTGTTTTTTAGAGCAGTATTATTGGGGTAATATTTTTCGGGTAGTATTTTAGGTGTTGGCTTAGTGTATTGGTTAAGCAAGTAAAATTTAGGGGGATATATGATTAAGACATATACAGGTGTTGTTAGAGAGTGGCAACCTTGGCAGCAGCCACGGGAGAAATTTTTGAATTTGGGGGCAGCCGGTGTAAGTACGGTAGAGTTGTTGGCTATTTTGCTGAGAACAGGACGGCGCGGTTCTTCTGTGCTGGAACTGGCAAAAGAAGTATTGGATACAGTGAGTCACGGCGCTTACGGTTTGAATGAGACCACGGTCAGTGCTTTGCAGAAAATCAAAGGAATTGGTCGTGACAAGGCGGTTACGGTCTGTGCGGCCATTGAATTGGGGCGTCGCTTGGGACAACTGCGCGTAAAAGAAAATTTTGAAGACTTCGGCAATCCGAAGGCGGTGGCATCCTACATTATGGAGCGCTTGCGTTATGAAAAAGAAGAACACTTTTGTGCGGCATTTTTAACGTGTAAAAACAAATTAATTGATGTAGAAACAATCTCTATCGGCGGTTTGACCGGCAGTTTGGCGGAGCAGCGAACTGTATTTCGACAAGCCATGCAAGCCAATGCGGCAAGTCTTATTTTGATTCATAATCATCCGTCCGGCGATCCTGAGCCGAGCTCTGAAGATATAGGAATCACCAAATTATTTGTAAAAGCGGGAAAACTTATGGGGATACCTGTTTTGGACCATGTAATTATTGGGGACGGACGGTATACCAGCCTTTGCGAAAAAGGTCATATATAGAAAAAATTGTCTAACCGAATTTGCGGTAAATGCTATAATAAAAGGGCAGGCGTAAGTATATCCGACAGCATGAACAGAGCATGATAATTGAAGGGTGAACGCCGTTTTGGTTGATTTATCCTTACTGCCGATAGTATAATATAGGGATGAGTAAAGTAAGGAGACTAAACATATGATTCGTATTTTTTCGTCTTTGGGACGAGATTTAGGCATAGATATTGGAACCGTAAATACGCATGTGCATGTCCAAGGTCGTGGCGTTGTATTGTCCGAACCGTCGTTGGTGGCCACCGATACCAAGCAGGAAGGTATTGTAGCGGTCGGCTCCGATGCGGAACGACTTTTGCTCAGAACCCCTGACATGTTGGATGAAATGCGCCCTTTACGGGATGGATTTATAGTAGATTACCGCGTTATGCTTACCATGTTGCGCCATTTTATGAGTAAGGCGTCACGTATGGTAGGTCGGACACGTGTTATTATGGCCGTACCATGCGGCATTACGGATGTGGAAAAAAGAGCCATGACGGATGCTATCATTCAGGCCGGAGCTCGCGAGGCATATTTGGTAGAAGCACCGGTGGCAGCCGCGTTAGGATGCCATTTGCCTGTATTTGAAGCTTGTGGCAGTATGGCGGTAGATATCGGCGGCGGTACGACCGATATCGGCGTTATGTCGTTGGGCGGTAAAGTTATTGTCCATTCAGCCCGTATCGGCGGTCATGATTTTAATGAAGCCATTTTACGATATATTAAAAATACCTACTCCGTTATGGTAGCCGTGGAAACGGTGGAGGGGATTAAATTGGAACTTGGTACGGCGTTGCCGCCGCAGGAAGAATTGGAAGTGTCTTTCATGGGGCGTGATATTGCCAATGGTCTGATGAAGCGGATTATTATTCGTAAATCGGAAGTTTATCAGGTTATGCAGGATACTTTACAACGGATCGTGGACGAAATTAAATCCGTTGTGGAACAGACGCCGCCTGAATTGGCTGCGGATATAATGGAGCGCGGCATGACTTTAACCGGTGCTACGGCACTCATGGAAGGTCTCGGACAGCGTATCAGTGAAGATTTGGGAATTCCGGTGCAAGTGCCTCCGGAACCCGGCTTTGCCGTGGCTGTCGGTTTAGGCCAGGCCTCTAAAGAATTTGCACGGATGGATCGTTTTATTATTGCATCGAAAAATCGGAAAGGAAGGGCGTAATGTTTTCATCAGAACGACGATTAATTGTCGTAGTAGGGTTGTGCTGTGTGTTTTTGGCGCTCTTAGGCTATGCGTGGAAACAACGAACGGCTATTCCCTATGTAACGGTACCGCTTGAGCAGGTTACAACGCCGTTTACTTATGGAGCCTCACGATTTTTAGGGAATATTCATACCGGTATTGCCGTAATTGATACAGCTATTAACGGTACAAAAGAAATGGATGCCATTCGTGAAGAAAATGCACAATTACAGCAACGGGTGACAAATTATGATGAAGTAGTAGCGGAAAACATGCGTTTACGTCAGTTGCTGTCTTTTCAAAACAGTCATCCTCAATTTGATATGATGGCTGCATCGGTAGTGACGCGCGATGTGGGAACTTGGACGAATACATTTACCATTGATCGCGGCAGTGCCGACGGCTTGGAAGTTAATATGGCGGTCGTGATTCCCGGCGGGGTAGTGGGCTTCATCAGTGATGTATATACCCACTCGGCTCGTGTTCAGACAATTCTTGATCCGCGTACGGCAATCGGTGTTATCATACAGCGTCCGGAATCTCGTGTAGCCTCTATTGTTAAAGGTAACGGGAGCAATCCGGATGAGCCTTTATTGGTTAATGTAGCTCGTGACGGCGATGTGTTGAATGGTGATACCTTGATTACCTCCGGTTACGGCGGCATATATCCTAAGGGATTGTTGGTAGGCCATGTGACTCGCATTGATAATGATTCGGAAGGTTTTGTTAAAAACGCCGTTGTTCAACTGTCGGCGGATTTACGCAATGTAGAAGAAGTATTTGTTATTTTGCGCTCTCGTGAAGGCGAATTGGATAAGCCAAGCCTGACTCCTAAATTGGTACCGCAAACTCAGCGTGACCAGGTAGAAGGGGTAAAAGGAGCATCGCAACAATGAGAACTTTAATATACATACTCATGGGTATATTTACCTTTTTGATTCAAGCCGATGTATTGCCTGTCTTGTTTCGTCAGGGCTGGATACCTAACTTGATTTTGGTTTGGGTCATTGTTTTGTCCTTACTCAAAGGTAGACGCATCGGGTTGATGGCCGCCATTACGGGCGGTTTGGTTCATGATATTTTGATTTCCAATGCCTTTGGCCTTCATTTGTTCCCTTATATTGCGGTAGCCTATATTGTCAGCATTTGGTCTTTTAGCGTCTATGAGGAACAATGGTATATTACCTTCGCCTGGGTTTCCGTAGGAACTTTGGCGGATATTATTTTCCGCATAGCCATGCTGTGGCTGGGCCGCGAAGATATTATGATAGGTTCGTATTTATGGCATCATATATGGCCGGTTTGGTGGTTAAACGGACTGTTGGGCATTATGATTCACGAACTTTTGTGGAATATGGAAGAGAAGGACGAATATATTTGGTAGTTATGTAAGGAGGCATCGGCGTGCTTGAAGCATTATACAAAAAGAATAAAAAAGGCCGTTTTGATGCCTTAATGTATATAGTAAGCGGTATATTCATTATTCTTATCATTCGCTTGTTTTATCTGCAGATTATGGATGGCGAATATTATCACACCAAGGCGGAAGGTAACCGTTTGCGCATGGTGTCGGTAACGGCGGCTCGCGGTGTTATGTATGATCGCAACGGCCAGATTGTAGCGGGATCAAGACCGGCTTATACGGTCTCTATAGTACCGACCGGCCAGGATATCGACCCGACCGAATTAAATCGTTTGGCTACGATACTCAACATTAAGCCGGATGTAATTCAGAGTAAAATTGCCGCTCACAAAGGCGGCTATGAACCGATACGTTTGGCTACGGATATTACGATGGACCGTGTAACTACGATAGAAGAACATCGCCATGAATTACCGGGCGTAACCATTGATGTGGAACCGCTTCGTTATTATCCGTATGATTCCATGGCCTCGCAGCTGTTTGGTTATGTAGGTGAAGTCAGCGAAGATGAGTTGAATGAGCTTAAAGCTGAAAATCCGGAAACACCGGTAGGTCCGGGCACAATTTTAGGTCGTTCCGGCCTTGAAAAAATGTATGATGATGTATTGCGCGGTATTGACGGCGGTAAACAAGTGGAAGTAGATGCTACGGGGCGACCGGTGGCGGAAGTAGGTCGAAAGGATACGATTCCGGGCCGTGACATCCATTTGACTATTGATTTGCAGTTACAAAAAGCGGCTGAAAAAGCTGTAGCCGATCAATTGGCATCATTGCGTTCACAAGGTATTCCGGCTCAAGGCGCAGCCGTAGTGGCCATGGATCCGAATACGGGGGCCATTTTAGCCATGGTAAGTGCTCCGGGTTTCAATCCGAACTGGTTTGCCCGCGGTATTACATCGGCTCAATGGAATCAGCTCAATACGGATCCTAATCATCCGTTCGACAATAAAGTTATTTCCGGTGAATATCCGCCCGGATCACCGTTTAAGATTGTCACCGGTGCGGCAGCATTAGAGCTTAAAGAAGTAACACCGAATGAGATGATCTACGATAGCGGTCGTCACTGGTTGATTGATAAACGAAATGCGGAAGGCGAAGCTTTAGGCTGGTTGGATTTCAATACGGCCTTGGCTAAGTCGGATAACGTATATTTCTATGAAATGGGTAACCGCGTAGGTATCGAAGAACTCGATCGTTTTGCAAAGTTATTCGGTTTGGGTGAAAAAACCGGTATTAAGTTATACGGTGAATCCAGCGGTAACTTGGCAAGTCCGGAATATAAGCGTAAAGTATTTGATCAAGATTGGTATTTGGGGGAAACCTTTGATGCCGCAATCGGTCAGTCCTTTACGTTAGTAACGCCGATTCAGATGGCGGTCTTGATGTCGGAAGTGGCTAACGGCGGTATTCGTTATCAGCCGTATGTAGTGAGTCGTATTGACAATAAAGACGGTACACCGGCTGAAATTTTCAGCCCTAAAAAAATCGGTGTTTTACAAGTATCCAAAACTGTTATGGATTTAATTCGTAATGCCTTGCGTGACGTAACTGCCGAAGGCGGTACGGCGGGCGCACTCTTTAAAGGGTGGCCGATTGAAGTAGCGGGTAAAACCGGTACGGCTGAAAACGCTACAGGTCGTGACCATGGCTGGTTCGTTGCGTATGCACCGTATGACAAACCTCGTATTGTCGTGGTCGCTTTGGTAGAACAGGGCAGTTTCGGTGCCGGTTCGGCCGGTCCTATTGTAAGGGATATTTTGGCTGAATATTTCCATATTAACGGAGCCGGTACAGATGCTAAAAACAATACATCGGGAAATACAACGACCGGTGGCAATGCCAACAGCTCTGCTAACGGCACATCAGGTGCCCAATCGGGTAATAATACGTCCGGCAGTTCGTCTGATACGTCCGGTAATACAACGAATACGACCGTAACCGGACCGCAACAACGATAGGTTTGCTACTTATTATGTTTTATTAAATGTGTGTCATTTATTATATGTTTCTGTGTATTTTTTACTGCTATAGGTGTGTTTAGTAAGATTGTGTAGTGTATTATGGTAGTGAGAAAGGAAAGGAGTTGCTATGGGAAAGGTTATAGCTATTATGTCCGGTAAGGGCGGCGTTGGCAAAACAACAATGACGGCTTATATTGGGGCCGCTTTAAATCGACGTGGTCATCGTGTGTTAATTACAGATGCCGATTTCGGTATGCGTGATTTGGATTTAGTCATTGGGAAAGAAAACGATATCTTCTTTGATGCGGTAGATATTTGGAAAGATAACTGCAATAGGGACAGTGCCATCATTCCGTTAACGGACAATTTTGACTTTTTACCGGCAACTCAAACTCGTCGTTGGGAAGATGTAGGGCGAAAAGGGTATGCCAAACTGATTAAAAGCTTGGCGGACAGCTATGATTTCGTAATTATCGACGCTCCGGCGGGTATCGGGCGCGGCAACGAAGCTGTTTTTAAAGCGGCCGATCAATTGTTGCTTGTAGCAGAACCTATGTGGGTATCTTTGCGTGCCGTACAACGTGTTATGCAACTTTGTCATGAAGAACGCCAGTTTAACTATGCCTTGATTTTAAATAATGTGGGGCGCAGTGAAGTGGCAGTCGGTATTGAAGAAGCGTTGGCAACTTTGCAAGTTGAGCAATTGGCTACGATTTTACCTCATAGCACTAAGCTTATGAGTTGGGCTCAAGACGGGACACTTCATGAATTCTGTGATGATGAAGTGGACACCATGATGGTGCCGCTCCTCGAATACATTGAAACCTCTGAAGTTTGGCCGGAAGAAGAATTGATGGAGCGTTGGTATCAATTGCATCCGGCTGAGGCAACAGCAAATGAAGCTGTGACGGTCGAACCTTTGGTAGATCGAATCGTTGAAGGGGAACGCGTTGAGGTCGAAACTGTTGAAGTTAATCATGATTCTGTGTCGGCTCACAGTGATGTGGCGACTCAAAATCAATCTGTTAATAACGGAGCTAAAATCGGTGCCGTTCCGGCTGTAAGTGACATAGTTGATGAGGTAAGTGACGAAGACAGTGCCGTAGAAGCGAAGTCTACGGTTGAAGCGGCTGTCACCGAAACGTCGGCGCCGGTGGCATCATCGGCTAAATCGGCTGTTGAGGCTGCCATTGACGCGGCTAAAGATACTACTGAAAAAGTGGCAGCTACGGTTAAAGAGACTGTTGAAACAGCAACCGATAAAGCGGAAGCTGTCGCTGAAGAGGTAGCCGATACAGCGGCAACAATGGCTGAATCAGCGGCTGAAAAAGCGGAAGCCGCCGCAGACACAGTGTCCGACAAGGCGGAGGATATTGTTGAAAATGTGACTGACGCAGCTGAAACAGCGGCCGAAAAAAAACAAGATGCAGTTGAAGCAGTGGCTGAAGCAAAAGAAGAAGAACCGGCACAGCCGAAGAAAATGGGCTTGTTTGAAACAATTAAGAAACGCATTTCAAGCCTATGGTCGTAGCCGTATGCGCTAGGAGGTATATATGTGGCATAGAATCTGGCGCGAATGGGACTGGACTGTTGTTATTTGTACAGTCTTGCTTATTAGCGTAGGTGTTGTCATTATTGGCAGTGCCACTCATGTAAATCGGGATGGGCTCAACATTACCGATTTAGTGAGTAAACAACTTATGTTTTTTGTAATTAATGCAGTGGTCATCGTCTTGATGCAGTGGTTTGATTATCGTCGTCTTCGTTCCTGGGGACGACCGCTGTATTTTATTACGATTTTATTATTGGTAGCGGTTATGCTTGTCGGTACCTCCGCTTTGGGGGCGCAGCGCTGGATTCAGCTCGGTCCGATTACCATTCAGCCGTCTGAGTTTACGAAATTACTCATGATCATCAGTATGGCACAAATGATGGAAAGTCGAGTGAACAAGCTGAATACATTCCGCTCGTTGGTTCCCATAGTTTTATATGTAGGGATACCTACCTTATTGGTATTTAAACAGCCTGACCTTGGTACATCCTTAGTATATTTGGCTATTATGTGCGGCATGCTTTTCGTGGGCGGTATCCGCATGCGCTTAGTGCAAATTATTGTAGGCGTAGCGGTAGTACTGGCACCGCTTGGGTGGTTTGCCTTGCAAGAGTACCAAAAACAACGTATTTTAGTATTTTTAAACCCTAACATCGATCCGTTCGGAGCAGGGTATCATATCATTCAGTCAAAAATTGCCATAGGGTCCGGTATGATTCTGGGCAAAGGACTTTTCGAAGGTACGCAGAGTCAGTTGAACTTCTTACCGGAAAACCATACAGACTTTATTTTCTCCGTTATCGGTGAAGAATTGGGCTTTGTGGGCTGTGTGATTGTATTATTGTTATTGTTCCTTTTAATTTATCGCAGCGTGATGATTGCCCGCAGTGCCAACGATACGTTCGGTATGTTATTGGCCACGGGGATCGGTTCCATGCTGGTGTTCCAAGTACTGGTTAACGTGGGCATGACCACCGGGATTATGCCGGTTACGGGGATTCCGTTGCCGTTCATCAGTTACGGTGTCAGTGCGTTGACCACCAATATGATCAGTGTCGGTTTATTGCTGAATATTGCAATGCACCGCAAGAAATTGATGTTCTAGGCATTAATTAGACTTTTTTGAAAAGATGTTAAAAGTCGGCAAAGGTCGATGTGATATTTTTAGAAGTCGGCAAATGTCGTTTATGATGTTTTAACAAGCGTAAAAGGGCAACTGCGGTCAGTTGCCGTAATGATAGATTTTGAATCGGAGGTCCTATGGTTCAATTAGATGCGAGCTGGTTGCAGCATGTACAAAAGCCCGCGCGATACACAGGCGGCGAATGGAATAGCGTTGTGAAAGATCACAAAGATATGGATGTTACCATGTGTTTCGGTTTTCCCGACGTTTATGAAGTGGCTATGAGTCACTTGGGTATTAAAATTTTATATTCTTTGCTTAATGAATTACCATATGTGGCGGCGGAGCGCGTGTGTGCACCGTGGCACGATATGGAAGAGGAAATGCGTAAACGCAATATTCCGTTGTATTCTTTGGAAACGAAAACACCGGTTAAAGACTTTGATTTCTTGGCCTTCACGTTGCAGTACGAAATGAGCTATACCAACATTTTAAACATGTTGGATATGGGTGGCATTCCGTTCTACAGTAAAGACCGCGACTTGTCCTTCCCGTTGATTACGGCCGGCGGTCCTTGTGCGTATAATGTGGAACCGATTGCCGATTTCGTGGATATCGTAAACCTCGGTGAATCGGAAGAACACATTGTTGAAATGGTAGAACTCTATCGTCAGGAAAAAGCTGCCGGATTCCCGGGCGGCAAAGAAGGTTTGTTGCGTAAAATGGCGCAAATTCCGGGCAACTATGTGCCGTCTTTATACGAACCGCAATATACCGAAAAAGGCGATTTCAAAGGCATGAAAGTGCTCGCCGAAGAAGCTCCACCGGTAATCCAAAAACGCATTATCGAAGACATGGATAATTGTTTCTATCCGACCAAACCGGTTGTACCGTATATCGATGTAGTACATGACCGGGCCGTGTTGGAATTATTCCGCGGTTGTACGCGCGGCTGTCGTTTCTGTCAGGCCGGTATGCTGTATCGTCCGGTTCGTGAACGTTCACCGGAAAAATTGGTCCAATTGGCCAAAGAAATTATTGCCAACACCGGGTATAACGAGATTTCCTTAATGTCCTTGAGCTCGGCCGACTATTCACGGTTGCCGGAACTTGTTGACATGCTCATGGAAGAATTTAAAGATAAACAGGTGAGTGTGAGCTTGCCGTCTTTACGTATCGATGCGTTCTCTATTGATATTGCCAAAAAAGTACAACAGGTGCGTAAGAGCGGTTTGACCTTTGCACCGGAAGCCGGCTCGCAACGCATGCGTGATGTAATCAATAAGGGCGTAAGCGAAGAAGACTTAATAGCCGCTTGTACGAATGCGTTTAAATCGGGCTGGAATACGGTTAAATTGTATTTCATGATGGGCCTTCCTACCGAAACGGACGAAGACGTAGCGGGTATTGCCGATTTGGCGTATAAAGTGCTTGATTTACATCGTGAAATTACAGGCAAACGCAATGGTAAAGTAACTGTTAGCGTGTCCTTCTTTGTGCCGAAGAGCCATTCACCATATCAGTGGTACGGGCAACAATCGGTAGAAGAAATTCACCGCAAACAGCAGTATTTAAAAACACTCATCAATAACCGCAACAT
Source organism: Veillonella seminalis (assembly GCF_003992065.1). Lineage (GTDB taxonomy): Bacteria > Bacillota > Negativicutes > Veillonellales > Veillonellaceae > Veillonella_A > Veillonella_A seminalis. The sequence continues at coordinate 102,845 of NZ_RQUZ01000003.1, read as the reverse complement.
TTCCTATCATTATCATGACGGAGCGACCGGTTATATGGAAGCCGTGTTTGCTCGCGGTGACCGCCGTTTGAGCAAGACTTTAATAGAAGCTTGGAAATTGGGCTGTAAATTTGACGGTTGGACTGAATTCTTCTCTATTGACAAATGGATGCAGGCCTTCAAAAATACGGGCATCGATCCGGATTACTATGCGCGCCGCGACCGTGATTTTGACGAACCGTTGCCATGGGATCATTTGGATGACACTGTTTCCAAAGCTTATTTGAAACAAGAATGGGACCGTGCCGTGGATGCAACCTTGACGCGCGATTGCCGCCGTTTACCATGCAACGGCTGTAATGTGTGTCCGGAACTTAATACAGCGATTGTAGATTATCAGGAGGGTGGACGCGTTGAAAAAGTTACGTTTGGCCTTAAGTAAGGGCGAAGAAATGCGGTTTTTATCGCATTTGGATTATGCACAGGCCGTGGAACGTATGATTCGACGTGCCGAGATTAAAATGGCCTTTTCCGAAGGCTTTAATCCTCATATGAAAATCAGTTTTTCCTCCGCTTTGGCTTTAGGCATTACAGCGGAAGTGGAATATCTTGATATGGATATTGTGGAAGACGCTACCGTAGAATCCATCATGGAGCGTTTGAACCGCGTGGCACCGCCGGGACTCACCGTTATGGCCGGTCGTGAGATGCCGGATAAGGTGAAAAAACTCATGGCTATTTGTAACTATGCCGTGTATGAAGTGTCGGGCCCGGTAATCGGTGATGTAAATTGGGATGAACTTTTGAAATCCTTTAATGAAGCACCGGAAATTGAGTATGAAAAGGTAACACCGAAGAAGACACGTACTATTGACGTGAAGCATTTTGTGAAAGAACCGATTACGGCATGTCTTGACGGTAATCGCGTGACCTTGACTATGGGAATCGGCATTTATCCGGAAGGAACTATGAAACCGGGCGATGTGTGGCAGCTGGGCAGTGAAAAATTCGGCTGGCCCGTAACCGACGGTTATTCTATTCATCGCCATGAAATCATGGTTGAGCGGGAAGGCCAGTTGTTGTCACCGTTAGATGTGACTGTATAATCCTAGACTCGTTGTTATATAAATAAATTCGCTTAAAATTGAAAAATTTTATATAATAGCAGTAAGAATCAACGCGTCTTAGGAGAAGGGAGTTTGCCATGAAACGAATCGTAGCCAATGTGATGGCGGAAGAAATTCGCATGGTTGTTTTGGACGAGCAAAACGAGCTGGTAGATACAGCCTTTTATCGGCCTACTCGTGACGAAACCATTAACCATATTTATAAGGGCGTAGTGCGCAATGTATTACCCGGCATGTCGGCGGCTTTCGTGGATATCGGCCTAAAACAAAATGCGTATCTTAATTTAAAACAAGGTAAGCAGACGAAGGCTATGGGCAAACTCTTTGTGGGTCAAAATGTACTCGTTCAGGTTGTTAAAGAAGAAATGCTCGGTAAGGGGGCACGCGTCAGTGCCGATGTCAGTTTGGCCGGCCGTTTTATGGTGCTCCTGCCGTATTCGGAAGGTCTTCATATTTCGAAACGTATTACCGATGATATTTTGCGAGCACAGTTGGCTGATATGGCAGCACCGTACTTAGCCAACGGTTGCGGCTTTATCTTGCGTACGGCGGCTGCGGAAGCGACGGCTGAAGAATTGCAAGGCGATATGGAGTTTTTGTGGCGCACTTGGCACCAATTGCAAAATCGTTATAAGGTTGCTAAGGGCGGAACAGAACTTTATAGTGATGCGGATTTTTGGTTCCGTGTGATTCGTGAATATTTGGGGCATGATGTGAACGAAATTATCGTGGATGATCAGGGTGCCTATGAACGGTTACAGGAACTCTTGAGTATCACCAATATGGCTGATGCGGTTACTCTGCGCCAACATACGGCGGCAGAACCTATCTTTAAAGAGTGGCAGGTGGAATCACAGCTTGATACACTTTTAAACTCAACGGTTGAATTACCGTCGGGCGGTTTTTTGAAAATCGATACGACAGAAGCACTTACCGTTATTGATGTCAATTCCGGTCACTTTACGGGGCGTTCCGGTACAGCCGGGGAAGTGGCCCTTGAAGTGAACCGTGAGGCGGCGCGCATGATTGCACGGCAACTACGCTTGCGCGATATTGGCGGCATCATTGTTTGCGATTTTATTGATTTACCGAAAAAAGCACAGCGTGATGAATTGCTTGCTTATTTAACTCAACTGGTGCACGAAGATCGCGTGAAAACCGTTGTTTGCGGTATTACCTCATTAGGCCTCGTAGAAATTACGCGCAAACGAGAACGGCAAGGTTTGCAGAGTATTCTGTTTGACACCTGTTCCCAATGTGGCGGTACAGGTCAATTATTTTCGGCGGAAACGGTATATTTACAGATTATCCGTCGTCTTCGAGAATTGTATCGGGCCGGTCGTTTAAAATCCAATGTGCTCATTGAGGTCAATGATGAAGTAAAACAGTACTTCACTAAATCCGTAGTATCGGCTTTAGAAGAGGAATGTAAACGAACTATTAAGGTTGAAATGCAACCGTCCATGAGTCGCGAAGCCTATTCCTTGCTTGCGCTTGGTGACGACTAAAATAATATGTAAAATTTGTAAGACTTAGCTTGCTAAGTCTTATTTTTTTAGATATAATAGTCAGGTTATTTGTTTTACCTTTTAAGTGAGGTGCATGCTGTATGTCGATGTGGGAGCTCGTGTTAATTGCTGTGAGTCTTGCTATGGATGCCTTTGCAGTTTCCGTAGCTAAAGGCCATTGTTTCACGGGTCAGGATAGTGTAAAAAAATTGGAATGCCGTTCATGTTTGGTGTATTCCAGATGGCTATGCCACTTATCGGTTGGTTTGTTGGGGCACAGTTGACAGACATGATTAACAGCTATGATCATTGGATTATTTTCGGACTGCTGGCGTATTTGGGGATTAATATGATACGCAACAGTAAAAAGGCGGCGGAAGAAGAAAATGAAGATTTTTGTGAACTTGTAAGTTGGCGTGAAATCATCATGTTGGCTTTTGCTACCAGTCTCGATGCCTTAGCTATCGGTTTAACATTTGCCTTTATGGATGTCAATGTTTGGGTGGCCAGCAGTTTAATCGGTGTGGTTGCTTTTATTATCTCTTTGGTTGGTGTATTTTTAGGGCAGCAATTAAAACGATTCTTGGGCGGTCGCGAAGAGGTCTTAGGCGGCATTGTGCTCATCGTAATCGGTTTGAAAGTTTTATTGCAGCATATGCAGATTATTTGATTATAAGTTAATGTATTCTAATTAAATTTAAAGTTTTCGCACTCAATGCTACATATTGCTACAGCGCAATACATTAGTTATAATGCGATGCATTTGGTTTTACATGTAAGAAGTCAATGACAAACAATTCGTTTAAGTCATTGACTTTTGTTGCGTAATCATGTAAAATAAATTAGTCATAGTTTGGGTACGCCCAGCTATTGCAGCCGCGTGGAGAGGTGTGTAAATTTCACTCATCCCGATTCCGGCATGAGAGAATACCGTATTCAGCGAGTTCGAAAACAAGGAGGTGTCACAATGTACGCAATTATTAAAACCGGTGGTAAACAATACCGCGTTGCCGAAGGCGATGTAATTACTATCGAAAAATTGGAAGCAGCTGCTGAAGAATCCGTAACGTTTGACGAAGTTTTAACTGTAGTTAACGACGGTGACGTTAAAGTAGGCGCTCCACTTGTGGACGGTGCAAAAGTAACAGGTAAAGTACTTGAACATGGTAAAGCGAAGAAGATTTTAGTTTTCAAATATAAAGCAAAATCCAACTATCGTCGTCGCCAAGGTCATCGTCAGCCGTTCACAAAAGTTCGCATTGAATCCATTCAGGCGTAAGTCATGATTAAGATTCATATTCGTCGTAATGAGGCACAACAAATTGTTGCTTGCTCCATTAACGGACATGCCGGCTATGACGAGCATGGCTATGATATTGTATGTGCCGCCGTTTCTGTACTGTCTTGTACCGCAATTTTGGGGTTACAGTCAGTCGCTGAGCAACAAGGTATTTACGAGAACAGTTCCGGTGAATGCACCATTGAATTACAAGGGGCCATCACAGAAAAGGGACAGGCTATATTGGCAACCATGGTTCTTGGCTTCCAAGAAATTGCTCGCCAATATGATGATTTTGTATCACTTAGTGAAACATAGGAGGTGAACGGAATGTTTACTTTTGATTTGCAATTATTTGCACATAAGAAAGGTGTATCCAGTACACGTAATGGTCGCGATAGCGAATCCAAACGTCTTGGCGTTAAATGTCATGATGGTTCCGTAGTAAAAAGCGGTAACATCATCGTTCGTCAACGTGGTACTCATTTCCATCCTGGCACTAATGTAGGTATTGGTAAAGACGATACTTTATTCGCATTAGTTCCTGGTAAAGTTGCTTTCGAACGTGCCGGTCGCTATAACCGTAAAGTTAGCGTATACCCGGTAGAAGCGTAAGCTTAAACGAATATACAAGAACCCCTGATTTATATCGGGGGTTTTTTTGTGTGTTCTTTTTATATGATAGGTAGGTAATCTCTAAAAAAGCACTTTATACGTGGTAAATAGACATGGTAATGAGAAAATTCGATGAGCGTCCGACATCAATCAAATAATGATAAAAACAGGCTTATTAGGCGGTGTTTTTATTTTCAAAAGTGGAGAAAAGGTGTATAATATAAGACATATTCAAGAGATTCAATATAGCAGAAGTGAAGTGCATAGTAAGTATGCTTGACCTGAATAGGCAGTCGGAGTGTGGGCTGTCATTGAGCTCGTACTTGGGAAAGGACGAGGGCACAGGACTTCTCTATGGTATGAGTAAAGGAGACCAGTATGTACGATGTAAAATCTTCTAAAGCAGAAGAGTTTATTAACCACGAAGAGATTCTTGATACGTTGGCCTATGCGGAAGCTAATAAAGAAAATCGTGAGCTTTTGGACCAAATTTTGGCAAAAGCGGCTACCATGAATGGCTTAAATCACCGTGAAGCGGCTGTTTTATTGGAATGCCCGTTGCCTGAATATAAAGATAAATTATTTGCCTTGGCCAAAGAAATCAAACAAAAGATTTACGGGGACCGCATTGTATTATTTGCCCCTTTATATTTGTCCAACTATTGTGTTAACGGTTGTGTATATTGCCCGTATCATGCTAAAAACCGTCACATTACCCGTAAGAAATTGACCCAGGAACAGGTTCGTGAAGAAGTATTGGCTTTGGAAGCTATGGGTCATAAACGTATCGTTATCGAATCCGGGGAAGATCCTGTAAACAATCCGTTGGAATACATTTTGGAATGTATTAAAACAATTTACAGCATTAAGAATAAAAACGGTGAAATTCGTCGTGTTAATGTAAATATTGCTGCTTGTGAAGTGGAAGACTACAAGAAGCTCCACGAAGCGGGTATCGGTACCTATACTTTGTTCCAGGAAACTTACAACAAAGAAAACTACGAAAACTTGCATCCGCATGGTCCAAAGAGCAACTATGCATACCATACGGAAGCTATGGACCGCGCTATGAAGGGCGGTATCGATGACGTAGGTATCGGCGTTTTATACGGTCTTGAACATTATCGTTATGACTTCGTAGGTTTGTTGATGCATGCGGAACACTTGGAAGCCGTATTCGGTGTAGGTCCGCATACAATCAGTGTGCCGCGTATTTGCCCGGCTGATGACATCGATGTTGATGATTTCAGCAATGCTGTGCCGGACGATACATTTGAAAAAATCGTAGCCCTTATCCGTGTATCCACACCTTATACCGGTATGATTATGTCTACTCGTGAAAGTCAGCGCATGCGTGAACGCGGTTTGGCACTCGGTATTTCTCAGATCAGCGGCGGCTCCCGTACCAGCGTTGGCGGTTACAAAGAAGAAGAATTGCCGGAAGATAACTCGGCTCAGTTCGATACCAGCGATCGCCGCAGTCTTGATGAAATCGTTGACTGGTTGTTGGAACTCGGTTATGTACCGAGCTTCTGTACTGCATGCTATTGTGCCGGCCGTACGGGTGACCGTTTCATGGCCTTGGCTAAGAGTGGTCAGATTCACAACTGCTGCCAGCCTAATGCGTTGATGACGCTTAACGAATACCTGATTGACTATGCAACGGATGAAACAAAAGCTACGGGCGAAGCTGTTATTGAAAAACAGTTGGACCTTATTCGTAATGAAAAGGTTAAAGAAGCATCCGCCAAGTACATCAAACAGATGGAACATGGTGAACGCGACTTCCGTTTCTAGGCATTATTCAGAGGATTTTGTTCCCGAGAATCAGTTGTTTAGGATGTTTTATAAGAATCAATTTCAAAGAAGATTAAAATCAGGGCGTTCAAATCTCGGTTGTAATCTTTGAATCTGTATAAAACGGTCATCAATAATAAAAATATTTGAATAAGAAATTTGTCATTTAAAAGTTTATTTAACATAAGCTATTAAGTGAAAATGATAAAGAAAGAGTGATTATATAATGATAATCGCTCTTTCTTTTTTTATGGGATATAATCAAGAAAATTGAAAAAGAGGTTTAATTTAACAGGTTAATGGTGTATAATAAAATAAATTGAGAATGATAATACAGTATTTAATAGTAGGAAATCACAAATTGAGATTGATATTCGATTAAGTGATTTTATACATGCGCTAAACAGATAAATTGATAATAAGCAGATGATAAGTGAGACGAGATATGAGACAGACTAAAGCGAAACGATGGCGCATAGAGCCCGGTGATGAAACAATTGAACAGGAACTGGTCAGAGAACTCGGTGTATATCCGGTAGTGGCAAAATTATTGGTGAATCGCGGTATTACGACGGTAACAGCCGGTCGTGACTTTTTATACGGCAATCTGGGAGATTTATTGGATCCCTATTTGTTGAAAGGCATGAAAGAAGCGGTACCGCTGATTCAGGAGGCCATTGAAAAACAAAAACGGATTGTTATTTACGGCGATTATGATGTGGACGGCATTACGGCTACCTCTTTGATGTATCGCTTTTTAAAACGATGCAATGCCAATGTAAGCTATTATATTCCGGAGCGTCAAAGTGAAGGCTATGGCCTTAACGAAGAGGCTTTGGAACACATTATTGAACAGGGGACGGAACTTGTCATTACGGTAGACTGCGGTATCAGCTCGTATGATATTGTGGAATCTGTACGCGACCGTTTGACCATGATTATTACCGACCATCATACGGCACCGCCGGAAATTCCGCGTGCTGCGGCCGTTATTAACCATAAACAACCGGATTGCCCGTATCCCGATAAGAATTTGTCCGGCGTGGGCGTAGCCTTCAAAGTGTGTCAGGCCGTATGGCGTGAGCGCACCGGTAATGATTATTTGGAAGATTTGGATATCGTGGCTCTTGGTACCGTGGCCGATGTGGTTCCGTTAGTCGATGAGAATCGTATTATTGTCCGTGAAGGACTTAAGAAGATGATGGAATCACCGAATATAGGGATTGAAGCACTGGTTGCCGTAGCGGGGCTTGAAGGCCGTAAATTGACGACCGGACATATCGGTTTTACCTTGGCACCGCGACTCAATGCAGCCGGTCGTGTTACTCATGCGACGCGGGCCGTAGAGTTATTGACGGCGACCGATATTTCAACCGCCAATGTGATTGCGGAAGAGTTGCAGGAAACAAATCTGGAACGACAGACAATCGAACGCGGTATTCACGAAGAGGCTCGTCAAGATGTGATTAATCAAGGTGAGTCGGCCCATAAGGTTATCGTGGTGGCTGGTGAAGGCTGGCATCCCGGTGTTATCGGAATTGTAGCCTCGCGTTTGGTAGAAGAATATTATCGACCGTCACTGGTTATCAGCATCCATGACGGCGTAGGCAAGGGGTCTTGCCGCAGTATAGATAATTGCAATATTTATGATGCGTTGAAATCGGCGGAAGATTTGCTCTTGCAATTCGGCGGTCATAAACAGGCTGCGGGTTTCAGCATTGAATCGGAAAAAATTCCGGCTTTGCGTGAACGTTTAACGGCTTACTGCGAAGAACATTTGACAAATGAAGATTATGTACCGATTATCGATATCGATTCCAAGCTGGAACCGGGCGAAGTGACAGTGGAATTGGTGGATCAGATTGAAACTTTGGAACCGTACGGCATGGGGAACAGCACACCGGTATTTGCCATCAATCCGATTGCCGTACAGGATGTGTTCCTGTTGGGGCAGCAGAAAAATCACTGCAAGATTATCCTGCAATCTCAGATTGGCCCGTTGGATGCCATTATTTGGCACGGCGCCGATTATCACCGGGATGTATTCCCCGATGAACGGGTTAAAGTGGCTTTTTCATTACAGAAAAACGAATGGCAAGGTCGTGTTTCACCACAATTAATGGTGCAGGATTTGGCTCATTTGGATGAGCAGCCGATTAAGTTGACGGCGGAAGGTTTGCGTGAAATGTATGTTATTGTACGCAGTATTTTCCGAAGTGCCACGGCACCGCGCTATATTGTGGAATCAGAAGTTTTGCACCGTCATCCGGACAATCAGACCAATAAAGAAGCCATATTGTCATTGGATGTTTTTAAAGAACTCGGCATCTTGCAGGAAGAAGTGACCGATGACGGCATGGCCTTATATCGTTGGTGCCATGTGAAAGAAAAATTGGAGTTAATTACATCACTGACATTTTTAAAATACAGTGCCTGAGGAGGTGGAAATTATGGCTGAAAATGAAGAAGGCAAGGTAATCGTCGATCAACCGGCTTTTAATAAAGAAGTGGAACTGGCACATCTCATGGAGATTGTTCGCTCCTACTTGGATGAAGCGGATTGTAAAGAGATTATGCGTGCATTTGAAGTGGCTGACAAAGCTCATGCACCGCAAAAAAGAGCATCCGGCGAACCATACATCTTACATCCTTTAGACGTTGCCACCATATTGGCCAATTTACAAATCGATGCGACGACCGTTATCGCCGCACTGCTCCATGATGTTGTGGAGGATACGGAATATACGTTGCCGCAGATTGAAGAGTTATTTGGGAAAGAAGTGGCGTTTTTAGTTGACGGTGTTACGAAATTAAATCAATTTCAGTATCATACTAAAGAAGATCAGCAGTTGGAAAACTATCGTAAGATGATTCTGGCTATGGCTAAGGATGTACGCGTGGTAGTTATTAAACTGGGGGACCGTCTGCATAATATGCGGACCTTGAAGCATATGCGCAGTGATAAGCAAAAGCGTATTGCTCAGGAAACCTTGGAAATCTTCGCACCGTTGGCTCATCGGTTGGGGATTTTTAACATTAAATGGGAATTGGAAGACTTATCCTTCCGTTATTTGGAACCGGATAAATATTATGACTTAGTAGAGCAAATGCAGGAAAAACGTCATGTCCGTGAGGAAATCGTTAACGATACCATGGAACAGCTCAAAAAAGCATTGGAAGACGCTCATATTAAGGCGGATGTAAAAGGTCGTCCAAAACATTTTTACAGTATTTATAAAAAGATGAAAAAAGACAATCGCGATTTGTCGCAGATTTACGACTTATACGCGGTTCGTGTAATTGTTGACACCATTCCGGATTGTTATGCAGTCCTCGGTATTGTCCATAATTTGTGGAAACCGTTGCCATATCGTTTTAAAGATTACATCGCCATGCCGAAGTCGAACATGTATCAATCCTTGCATACTACGATTATCGGGACCATGGGACACTCCGTAGAAATTCAGATTCGTACTTGGGAAATGCACCGCGTTTCGGAATACGGGGTAGCTGCTCATTGGCGTTATAAAGAAGGCAATAAAGGTGGCGACAAAGATTTTGACCAGAAGGTGGGTTGGCTTCGCCAAGTTCTTGAATGGCAGGATGCCAGCAATCCGAAAGAATTGGTTAATGCGTTGAAATTGGACGTATTCTCCGGGGAAGTGTTTGTATTTACGCCGCGCGGCGATGTGCTGAAACTCCCTAAGGGGGCCGTTCCGTTGGATTTTGCCTATCGCATTCATACCGACGTAGGTCATCACTGTGTGGGGGCCAAAGTAAACGGCAAGATTGTATCGCTTGATTACACTTTGCAAAACGGCGATATTGTGGATATTATTACGTCTAAAACGGGTAAACCGAGCCTTGACTGGTTGAATATCGTCGGTTCTACGGAAAGTCGCAGTAAAATCCGCAATTGGTTCAAAAAAGAAAATAAAGAAGAGAATATCGTTAAAGGTCGTGAACTTCTTGAAAAAGAAGCGAAACGACTCAACTACGAATGGAAAGAATTGAACAAGCCCGGTCGTATGGAACAGATTGCGAAAGCGTTGAACGCCGGCAGTGAAACCGAATTGTTATCGGCTGTGGGTTACGGCGGCATTCCGGTAAATTCCGTATTACTTCGTTTTGTCGATTTATATAAACGTGATTTAGCCAAAGAAGATAATCGTCGCGACACGATGGCTCTTTTGGAAAAACTGAAAACACCGGAACGTGTTCATCGCAAGAGCAGTACGGGGATTCTCGTTAATGGTGAACCGGACGTGATGGTCCGCATGGCCCGTTGCTGTAATCCGGTACCGGGTGATGAAGTGGTCGGCTATATCACGCGTGGTCGCGGTGTATCGGTTCACCGGGCGGATTGTCCGAATATCGGTCATACACCGGAAGATGTAGACCGCATGATTGAAGTATCGTGGGATGCGGGCACGTCGGAAAACTTCCATGTAGCCATTGAAATTACGGCCTATGACCGTGGCGGTTTGCTCATGGAAATTATGGCCACCTTATCGGAAATGAAAATTAATATTGTAAATATTAATGCTAAAGTAGATGATACGAAGAATGCGAACATTAACTTAGTCATTGAAATTCGCGACGTGTCGGAACTTGATTTTGTTATGACTAAAGTACGACGTATCCGTGATGTGTACACGGTACAGCGTGCCAATGGAGGTAGTTGATGCGGGCGGTAGTTCAAAGAGTCAGTGAAGCGGCTGTAACCGTGGCCGGTGAAACAACGGGCGTCATTCCTAAGGGGCTGATGGTTTTGCTGGGCGTCGGTAAGAGCGACACGGAGGTCGATGCGGTGTATTTGGCCGATAAAATTGTAAATCTCCGTATCTTTGAAGATGCCGAGGAAAAGATGAATCTGTCCGTCGCAGATGTGAATGGTGAAATCTTGGTCGTATCGCAATTTACCCTGTACGGTGATGTGCGCAAAGGTCGACGTCCCGGTTTTGATCAGGCAGCTCCGCCTGATGAAGCGGAACGCTTGTATGAGGTTTTCATCAACCGCTGCCGTGAAACCGGCGTCAAGGTTGAAACAGGACGTTTCAGAACGCATATGATGGTAAGCCTTACCAATGACGGACCGGTTACCATTTTGCTGGACAGTCAGAAACAGTTCTGACACTGCTTAAATCGGTTTTAAAATAGGTATTAAGCAATCTTGGTCGAGCCTTAAAGGCCGATTAAGATAATATTTAAAATATATTCGTAATTTATCGCATAGAGTTAATGGAGAGTGATGCGTATGAAATTATATCGGATGCCTTTAGGGGCATTTGCGACGAACTGCTACATCGTCATTGATGAAAGCAATCAGCATTGTTTGGTAGTTGACCCGGGGAGTGAAGGTAACCGCCTTGTTGAATTTTTAAAAGAAAAAGGCTTACAACCGGAAGCTGTTATCCTTACTCACGGTCACGGCGATCATATCGGCGGCGTACAGGCCGTAGTTGATGAATTCAAAGTGCCGATTTACATCAATAAGGGCGATGAAGAATATTTGACTAACGGCGAGCTTAATTTGAGCAGTACTTATGGTCAACCGGTGAAAGTAACCGGCGACGTTCGCCTCATCAAAGAAGCTGATGTAATCAGCTTGGGCGACCATACATTTACCGTTATTGAAACACCGGGGCATACACCGGGCGGCGTATGTTTCTACGGGGAAGGTCTGGTACTGGCCGGCGATACGCTTTTCCAAGAGTCTATCGGCCGTACGGACTTCCCACGCAGTAGCTATGAAGATTTGATTGACGCCGTGCGCACCAAATTATTCGCTTTGCCGGATGAAACGGTCGTATATCCGGGCCACGGGCCTGAAACGACAATCGGTCATGAAAAGATTTATAATCCGTTTGTTCGTTAGGCGGTGACCGAAAATGTTAAAAAAATCAACACAGTATTGGTTGCGCGTCGTGTTGATTGTGCTGGCCGTAATTTTTCTGTGGGCCATTATTCCTGTGCTCTGGCCGCTTATCGTGTCCTTAATCTGTACGCTGATTTTACTCCCCGTAGTAAACAATATTCAAGATTATATGCGACATCGGTTGGGCTTTACCTGGTTTCCGCGATGGCTGGCCATCATACCGGCATTTTTGTTGGTAGCTCTCATTTTATTATTGGTAATTCAGTTTATTATTTTACCGTTCATAGCTGAATTTACCCGTTTGCTGAATAACTTACCGGTATTAATGTCACAATTAATCTTGTTGTGGCAGGATATTACGTCCGGTGAATGGTTAAAATTACCGCCACAGATAGATGCCATCGTCATGACAACCTTGGCGCGAATCAGTTCCTATGGCGTGGAATTGGCTCAACGCGGTATATTTGCTATTTTTTCACTGGCTACGACCATGCTGGAATGCTTACTGGTACCGATTATGACCTTCTATTTATTGAAGGACGGACGGCAAATCAAAAGTAAAGTTATTTCGATTTTTCAATCGCCCTATAATCGATATTTAATGGATGTGGTGAATCAGATGCACCGCACCATGGGGCGTTATTTGCGCGGTCAGTTGTTGCTTGCCACCAATATGTTCTGCGTGACGCTTATTGTAGCTTATTTTTTTCAATTACCTTACCCTTTGGTATTGGCGCTTTTCGCGGCCATAGCGGAATGGATTCCGATTATCGGCCCGATTGTAGCGGCGATACCGGCTGTTATATTGGCCTCTTTGGTGGGGCCCGGCTTGGTAGTGAAAATTATCATTACCTATGCCATTATTCAGTTAATTGACGGTCAGATTGTAATGCCTAAAATTCTGGGGCATGTCATCAAGCTGCATCCGTTAGTTATATTAACCGTAATTTTTGTAGGCGGTTATTTCTATGGCATCATCGGTATGATGACGGCAGTGCCGCTCACAGCGATGTTACAAATCGTGCTTACAAAACTTTGGTATTTTAACTCGTTTTACAAGAAGGATGGAACTGTATGAACACGACATTAGAAAAATTGAAAGAACGTATTAAAGACAAAAAGTATAAGTTGACGACTCAGCGCCAGACAATTTTACAAGCGTTTATTGATGCGGAAGAAAAGCATTTATGCGCTGAAGATGTATATGTATTGGTAAAAGCGGTAGCGCCTGATATCGGTTTGGCTACAATTTACCGTACCCTCGATTTATTCACCGAACTTGATTTGTTAAAACGTTTGGACTTCGGCGACGGCCGTAATCGTTATGAACTCAATGATGAAGAATTCGCTCATTTCCATCATCATTTGATTTGTGTAAAATGCGGTTGTGTCAAAGAATTCGAAGATGATATGCTTGAAACTTTGGAATCCATTATTGCCAAAAAACTTAACTTTAAAACAATTGACCATCAGTTGAAAGTTTACGGCTACTGCGGCGACTGCCAGGAAAAAATGAAAGCGGAAGAAGCCGCGGCTCAAAAAGGTGAGTAATTTGCCCTATCGTTATACGGGGCCCTTGCCGCTCGGCAGTGTGGTAGCTCATTATTGTGGAGCTGCCGGGCTGACAACGACTAAGGAGGACCCGACTTGGCGTTTGGATGCGTCTGAAAACGATAAAGCATATACCTTGGCCGTTTGGCATGAAGAAACTCATGTTACCGATTTAACAGGGCCCTTATCCAATGAAGGGCGCCTTCAAATCGGTGGTCAATTATTGAAATTGATCAGAACGGCACAGGGGCGTTCGCCATTGGGTGAGTGGGGCACCTTGGTAGGCGTGAGACCTACCAAATTGTTTCACAAACTGTGGGATAATTCCGATAGTGCCGATCAGGCTGTTACGGCTTTGCGTGAGCGCTTTGAAGTGAGTCAGTCAAAAATTGATTTATTGCGTGATATTGCAACCTTGCAACGCCCTTATGTGGCACCGCATGAAACGGCGGACCGGGAAATCAGCATTTACGGCGGTATTCCGTTTTGTCAGACACATTGTACGTATTGCTCGTTTCCCTATGGTCTGATTCAGGATTACAAGCGTATTCCTGATTTCTTGAAGGCCTTTGTAAAAGATGCAACGCAGCTGAAGACGATTCTTGACGAATATGCCTTAACCGTATCTACGGTGTATATGGGCGGCGGTACGCCGACCAGTTTAAATGATGATGATTTTGCAACGGCTCTTGGAGCTTTGGCAGAATTGCATCGTGCAAACAGCGAATTTACCGTAGAAGCGGGTCGTCCCGATTCGGTAACACCGCATAAATTGGAGACTATGGCTCGCTTAGGCGTAAATCGCATCAGCATTAATCCTCAAAGTATGCACGACAATATTTTAAAAGCTGTCGGGCGCGGTCATACGGCTGAAGCGATTAAAGAATTGTACGGTTATGTGCGAAAGCATACGGACTTTGCGGTAAATATGGATTTTATTGCCGGTTTGCCGTATCAGACATTGGCTCATATGGATGAAAATCTGGATTATGTTTGTCAGGCACGGCCTGAAAATGTTACAATTCATACATTGGCATTGAAGCGGGGCAGTCCGCTTTATGACGGTACAGGTCGTGAGGCTATGCCGGAGGCGGCTGTTGTGGAAGCTATGGTGGCACGCAGTAAAGACCGTTTGGAAGCGGCCGGTTATGTGCCGTATTATGTGTATCGCCAGCAATATATGACGAGTCAGACCGAAAATATCGGCTATACTTTGCCGGGCCATATATGTGAATATAATATTCGGATTATGGAAGAACGACAGAGTATTTTGTCAGTTGGTCCGGGCAGCTCCTCCAAATGGATGCGAGGACCTGAATATCGGCAATTACAACAGCATATGCCTAAAGATGTATCCGTATATATTGATACGTTACCAACACTGCTTGAAAAACGCAGTCAACTAAGCAAACGATTTTGGGAGGGATAAAATATGGGAATTCAAAAGCCAAGAGGCACACAAGACTTATTGCCGAACGTCATCGGTAATTGGCGCTATGTGGAAGACAAAATTCGCCGTATTTGTGCAGCGTACGGATTTGATGAGATTCGCACACCGATGTTTGAAGAAACCGGTTTATTTTTGCGCGGTATCGGTGAAACAACCGACGTAGTACAAAAAGAAATGTACTCGTTCCCAACGGGCGACAAAAAAGAACAGACGTATACTTTGCGCCCTGAAAACACGGCATCCGCTGTACGTGCGTATTTAGAAAACAAAGTGTACGGCCAGGAAAGTTTGACAAAATGGTTCTACATCGGACCGATGTTCCGTCATGACAAACCACAGGCCGGTCGTTACCGTCAGTTCCACCAATTCGGGGTGGAAGTATTGGGCACTCAGGCCCCGGCAATCGATGCCGAAGTTATTTTGATGGTATTGCAATTATTTAACGACTTCGGCCTTCAGGATTTAAGCGTACAGGTTAACTCCGTAGGTTGTCCTAACTGCCGTCCGGCCTATCGTGAGAAATTAATTGCTTTCTTCGAACCGAAGAAAGATCAGCTCTGTCCGGATTGTCAGGAACGCTTGTACAAGAATCCGCTCCGTATTTTAGACTGCAAAGAAGAAACCTGCAAAGCGTTATCTGTAGGGGCTCCTGAAATTCACGAAAATCTTTGTCAGGAATGTTCCGATCACTTTGATCAATTGCAGAAATTCTTAACGGCAGCGAATGTAAATTACGTGGTAAATCCTCGTTTGGTACGCGGTTTGGATTACTATACGAAGACAGCCTTTGAAGTACAATATGCTCCGCTCGGTTCGCAAAGTGCGGTAGCCGGCGGCGGCCGTTATGACGGTCTCGTGGAAGAATTGGATGGTCCTCATACACCGGCAGTCGGTTTTGCCATGGGCATCGAACGACTCTTATTGGCCCTCGAAAAACAAGGTTTATTGCCGGAAACAACCGTTGATCCGTCTGTTTTTGTAGTTGCTTTAGGCGATGCGGCTCAAGTAGAAGGCTTTAAACTTGTAAATGACCTTCATAAGGCTTATATTAAAGCAGCTATGGACGGCGACGGTAAAAGTATGAAGAGTCAGCTGAAACATGCTAACAAAATTAACGCAAAATATGTTATTATATTGGGTGATGATGAATTAGCTCGCGGTGAAGCGATTATTCGCGACATGGAAAGTAGCGAGCAGGAAACCGTAGCCTTTACGGATGTATTGGCACGAGTAACTTCTCTAGTGAAAGGATGACAAGAATGGAAACAATGCAAGGATTGCATCGCACACACGGTTGCGGTACTATCAGCGAAGAACAAGTAGGTAAGGAGGTTGTCCTTTGCGGCTGGGTAGAACGCCGTCGTGACCATGGCGGATTGATTTTTATTGACCTTCGCGACCGCTCCGGCGTAGTTCAGGTTGTAGCATCCCCTGATCATAATTTAGAATCTTTCCATAAAGCGGAAGATGTACGTAGTGAATATGTGCTTTGTGTTCGCGGTAAAATTACGGAACGTGATGCCGAAGCTATCAACCCTAATTTGGCTACCGGTCGTTATGAAATGTATTGCGAAGAACTTCGCGTACTCAATGCGTCCAAAACGCCTCCGTTCTACATTCAAGATAATATCGATGTGGATGAAAACATCCGCTTAAAATATCGTTATTTGGATCTTCGCCGTCCTGAAATGCAACGCAACTTAATCCTTCGTCACCGTGTGACTAAGGCTATGCGTGACTTCTTGGATTCTCGCGATTTCCTCGAAATTGAAACACCTATGCTTACGAAGAGTACACCGGAAGGGGCTCGTGACTACTTAGTACCATCCCGTGTTAACCCGGGTTCCTTCTATGCATTGCCACAGTCTCCACAGATTTTTAAACAAATCTTGATGGTAGCCGGTTATGAAAAATACTTCCAAATCGTTCGTTGTTTCCGTGATGAAGACTTGCGTGCCGACCGTCAGCCTGAATTTACTCAGCTCGACTTGGAAATGAGCTTCATTGATCAGGAACAAATTTTGGAAATCTTGGAAGGTTTGATTAAACACGTATTTAAAACGACTATGGACATTGATGTTCAGATTCCTATGGCTCGTATTACTTGGGACGAAGCCATGGATAAATACGGTTCCGATAAACCGGACCTTCGTTTCGGTATGGAATTCACCGACGTAACAGATTTGGTTCGCACTACTGAATTTAAAGTATTCCGTTCCGTTATCGACAACGGCGGCATGGTTAAAGGTATTGTAGTACCGGGCGACGCAGGTATTCCTCGTCGTGAACTTGATGACCTCGTAAACTATGTTGGTCAATACGGCGCTAAAGGTCTTGCATGGGCATGCTTCAACGAAGACGGCACTATCAAATCCCAGATCATGAAATTCTTGGGTGAAGATACGATTCGTGCTATCGGTGAAAAAATGCAGGCAAAACCTGGCGATTTGGTACTCATGATTGCCGACAAACCGGCTGTAGTAGCCAAAGCTTTGGGCGAACTTCGTCTTGAAATGGGTCGTCGTATGAATCTTATCGACGAAAACAAATTGGCTTTCACCTGGGTAACCGATTTCCCAATGTTCGAATACGATGAAGAAGAAAAACGTTATGTAGCTATGCATCATCCGTTCACTTCACCGCGTGCCGAAGATATGGATAAATTGGAATCCGATCCTGCCTCCGTTAAAGCGATTGCCTATGATATGGTATTGAACGGCGTTGAAATCGGTGGCGGCAGTATCCGTATTTATCAATCCGATGTACAAGAAAAAGTATTCAAAGCTATCGGCCTCAGCGAAGAAGAAAGCCGCAGCAAATTCGGTTTCATGTTGGATGCATTCCAATTCGGTGCTCCTCCACACGGCGGTTGTGCCTTCGGTCTTGACCGTTTGGTAATGCTTATGGCTAAACGCCAATCCATCCGTGACGTAATTGCGTTCCCTAAGACGCAGAGTGCAGCTGACCTTATGAGCCAGGCTCCTTCGACTGTTGCGCCAAAACAGTTGCGTGAACTTCACATTAAAACCGATACGGAAAAAGAAAAGTTAGTGTAAAATCAAGTTTTTTGTTAAAAAAGTATGACTGTTAGTACTTTTTGGTCTACTTCTGCTTGATATATGCTAAATTTATATCAGTCGTTTGTTTCAAGACCTTGAAATAAACGGCTGATTTTGTTAATATAATAGTAAAGAATCCCCCTGCTGTGTGCGTGTGGTATCGTAGCTTTGAGCCAACACTATTACATCGGGAGCCTGGACTCTTGTATTGGCACTATGCCTGATGAAGGACAGTAAGATTACAAGGAGGGCACCCACCTGCTATCGCAGGATCAAAACACGGTACATATACGGCATGGTGGGGATCTTATAAGCCGCCTTAGGGCGGCTTATTTTTTATCTCGAATTAGAGAGTATTCAGACCTAATTTAGACAGAGTCATTCCTAAATTGAGTTATTGACAGTTCCTGATTTGGCGATAAATAATCTCGAATTTAGGACCGGATAATCCCGAATTTAAGCTCAATTTAGGGTATAATAAAGTTAGCATGTATATACTTCATGACCTGTGGCCAACGCGTATGAGCCAATGCGTCATTGTGATAGATTTAGGAGAGACAGTTATGGACAGTTTATTTGCCGAATATGAACCGAAACGGTTTGAACCGTTGGCGGTTCGTTTACGTCCTACTTCGTTGGATCATTTTTTCGGACAGGAAAAAGTCGTGGGGAAGAGCAGCTTTTTGCGAGCCATGATAGAGCGTGATACGATTCCGTCTTTACTCTTTTACGGGCCGTCGGGCACGGGTAAGACGACTTTGGCCGGTATCATTGCAGCCATGACACATAGTCAATTTGTAGTCTTGAATGCCACCAATGCGGGCATCGGTGAGTTACGGGCTATCATTGAAAAAGCACGTAAGACAATTCAAAATCTGCAACAGCGGACGATTCTATTCCTCGATGAAATTCATCGCTTTAATAAGAGTCAGCAGGACGTGCTCTTACCGGGTGTAGAAGACGGCACTATTATTTTGATTGGTGCTACGACGGAGAATCCGTTTTTTGAAGTGAATCGACCGCTCTTGTCGCGGCTTCGTCTGATTACTTTGGAAACCCTTACGCCGGATGCCATTGTTAAGGTATTGCAAAGAGCGCTTACGGATGAGGAGCAGGGACTTGGAAAGCAACATTTGAAAGCTGAAGAGTCCGTATTGCGAGAAGTGGGCATGTTTGTAAACGGCGATGCCCGTATGGCACTGAATATTTTGGAACAGGCAGCGGCCATGGTGGCTGACGGCGGTGAGTTGACCCTTGATATTCTCGAACGCGTGGTAGGTCGCCGTATTTATAGTTATGACAAAAAGGGCGATAATCATTACGATACGATTTCGGCCTTTATTAAAAGTATGCGCGGTTCCGATCCGCAGGCGGTGGTATATTATTTGGGTCGTATGATTGAAGCGGGGGAAGACCCTAATTTCATTGCACGGCGTATTGTCATTTGTGCGGCCGAAGATGTGGGCCTGGCCGATCCGCAAGCTTTGGTAGTGGCCAATGCAGCGGCACAAGCGACTCATTTGGTGGGCTTTCCGGAAGCACGTATCATTTTATCGGAAGCCGCTTTATATGTGGCGTTGGCACCAAAGAGTAACAGTGCGTATATGGCCATTGACGCGGCTATCCAGGATGTACGTCATTATGAGCATGGCGAAGTGCCGGCTCATTTACGGGACAGTCACTACAGCGGGGCCGCCAAATTGGGGCATGGTGTGAGTTATAAATATGCTCATGATTATCCCAATGGCTATGTGAAACAACAATATTTGCCTACGGCCTTAGTAGGGCGTACCTATTATGAAGGAATTGCACGCGGTAAAGAGAAAGAATTAATGGCGGATTGGAACGAACGTACAAGCGGTAAAACTTCTAAAAAGTAGTCAATCTGTGGTATAATAAAATGCTAATGAGTTTATTGTTTGACCGGATTGATAAGTGTAGAGGTGTGTAGATAGATTATGGCGGAACAAAAAGAACGAGCGAAGGCGGCGCCGCGTAAAACAACGACTAAACGCAAGACGACGACTTCGTCACGAACTGTAAAAAAAGATAAAACCGATAAGGCCCCTAAAATTCGTAAAGAAGTACGAGGCCTTTTTACCATGCTCTTTGCCTTGGTAGCATTATTGGGGATGTTTAATATTACTTCCGGCACGGTCGTAGACATTATTGCCGGTATTTTTAAATATGGTTTCGGTTTAGGTGGCTTGATTCCATGCCTCTATGTAGGCTATATAGGTTGGCGTATTCTGTACGCCGATAAAGGCTTTTCGATAACGCGACGAGGCTTTTTATTAACTTTGGTATATGTATTTGCAA
This sequence comes from Veillonella seminalis, assembly GCF_003992065.1. GTDB lineage: Bacteria > Bacillota > Negativicutes > Veillonellales > Veillonellaceae > Veillonella_A > Veillonella_A seminalis. The sequence continues at coordinate 82,283 of NZ_RQUZ01000003.1, read as the reverse complement.
TTACCTTTGTAACCCTCGTTTCAGCCGGTAACGGTGAAGAGTTAATGACTACCAAAGTAGCGACGCAGGGGGGCGTAGTAGGGGGCTTAATTGCCACATTATTACGCAGCTTGCTCGGCAATGTGGGAGCTATTATTTTCACGGTGGTTGTTGTTTTGGGATTGATTTTATTAATCTATCAAATCTCATTGCGTACCGGTTTGCATAAGGCGAAGGCTAAAACCGACATCGGTTTGGAAAAAGCTCGCGTTATTACGGAAGAAACCGTGCAGCATGCGAAAGAACGTTATGCTGATTGGAAAGAAGAACAGGCTGAAAAACGGCGCATTTATAATCAAGAAAAAGATACTCGGTTTTCAAAAAGTGCGGCTGCCGAAACGATTTCGCAGGCGGCTCAAGTATCAGCTGAAGCGAGAGCGGAAGCGGCTCGTATTGCTGAAGAAGAGCGTATGAAAGCACAGAATCAAGCTGAAGCTTCTCATAGTGCTGCAACACCTGACGAATCGTCATCGCTGGGCCTTACGAAAGCTCAGGCTGCTCAGATAGACGCGGCTCAAGCGGAGGCTGCCGAATTCTATGCCGGTACTACGGCGAATGAAACCGATACGGCTGCGGCCAGTCATTATACGGAACCTCAAACTGATGAATTTGATGATGAGGATGAATTGGAAGTACCGCCGTTTTTACGCGGTCGTGGAGCGGGTACAACACCGATTACCACCATTACATCCGGTGCTGTCAGCACGACTGTAGCGGCCGATACGGCTATGCCTGTGGCGGATACAGCCGGCTTGGCTGACGATACAGCGGCTGAAGAGATTTCCAATGTAGCTGAAGATACAGTGGTCGATGCCGATACGGGTGATGTTAACAGCACTGAACCGGCACAGGAAGCCGTTCCGGTTGCGGCCAGCACGATGGCTACATCTAATATGCAATCCGTGCCGACCATAAAAGGGACGGAAGAAGATACGGCGGCTGTAGCGGTTACCGTGGACGGCAAACCTAAACCGCGTCGCATTGAATTACCGTATCGATTCCCACCGTTGACTATGCTGGCCAAAGGTCAGACAAATCCGGTGACGAGTCAGGAAGTTACGCACAATGTAACGGTATTGGAAGAGACCTTAAAAAGCTTTGGTGTATCGGCTCATGTAGTGAATGCTACGCAGGGGCCGACGGTTACCCGCTATGAATTGGAACCGGCACCGGGTACAAAAGTAAGTAAAATTTTAAACTTGTCCGATGACCTCAAAATGGCCTTGGCTGCCATCGATATTCGTATTGAAGCACCGATTCCGGGTAAGTCGGCCGTAGGTATCGAAGTACCGAATAAACATACTTCGGCCGTTCATTTGCGCGATGTATTGGAAACGGAGAAATTCCGTAAAGCCAGCGGCGGTATTCCGGTAGGTCTCGGTAAAGATATTGCCGGTGAAGCGGTCATTACGGACCTTGCCAAGATGCCTCATTTACTCGTGGCCGGTTCGACCGGTTCCGGTAAATCCGTATGTGTGAATACGCTTATTTCCAGTATTTTGTTCAGCCGTAAACCGAATGAAGTACAGTTAATTTTAGTGGACCCGAAAATGGTGGAATTATCCATTTATAACGGCATTCCGCACTTAAAGGTACCGGTTGTAACGGATATGAAAAAGGCGGCAGCCGTATTGCGTTGGGCCGTTCGTGAAATGGAAGCTCGTTATCTTACCATGGCCACTTCCGGCGTGCGCAACATCAGCGGTTATAATGAACAGCATCCGGAATCGGCTATGCCTCTTATTTTGATCATTATCGACGAATTGGCCGACCTTATGTTGGTAGCACCTGATGTGGAAGAATCAATTAACCGCTTGGCGGCTAAAGCTCGTGCTGCCGGGATTCATATGGTTCTGGCTACTCAGCGTCCGTCCGTCAATGTTATTACCGGTACGATTAAAGCCAATGTACCAAGCCGAATTTCCTTTGCGGTGGCTACGCAGATTGACTCTCGAACCATCCTTGACATGGCGGGGGCTGAAAAGCTCTTGGGCAAAGGGGATATGCTCTTTAATCCGATTGGAGCCAGCAAGCCGATTCGTATTCAAGGTGCGTTTATTTCCGATGAAGAAGTGGAAGAATTGGTGGCCTTTGTTAAACAACAGGGGCGTCCCGATTACGATGAATCCATAACCGAAGAAGCAGAACAAAGTGCTGAGGAAGAATCCTCGGCGCCCGCAGAAGAACGAGATGAACTCTTGGAACGTGCCGTAGAACGCGTTATGAGTGAAGGTCAAGCATCGACTTCGATGTTGCAACGCCGTTTCAGAATCGGTTATTCAAGAGCGGCCCGCTTGGTGGATACGATGGAAGAGATGAAGATCATCGGACCGGCTAACGGCAGTAAACCGCGTGATATTTTGATGACACCGGAAGAAGCGAAGGCTCGTTACTTCTCGTAATAAACAGAGCCTGAAGTTATTAATATAAAAATTCAGCAAATATAAAATATAGCAAGTAGATTGTGTTAGAAATTAAAGGAGGCCGAACTTGTCAACGATAGGCGAAGAATTGCGACGCGAACGTACCCGACGAGGGCTGACTATTAAAGATATTGAACAGGTATTACATATTCGCTCCGCATATTTGGAGGCAATTGAAGAGGATAATTATAAAATTATTCCCGGCGATGTGTATGTGAAAGGCTTTATTGGCAACTATGCCGATTTAATGGGGCTCGAACGGCATCGTATGATTGACCGGTATAAAAGTTTAATCGGCGAGCCTTTGGGTGTACCTTTGCGTCGTGTAAAACCGCGCAAACTCGTTCATCATGAAGATGTAGAACGAGAAGTAGACATTGTAGTACCGCATTCCAAACGATTGAGTTATACGTCAAGGCAACAACGCCGTCAGAAGACGTTGGCACAGGAACGTTTGGCAGTGTCTATTATCAGTATTTGTATAGTAGTATTCCTGGGTTGGTTATTCTTTATATAAGTCAAGTGAAGTTAAACAAGTATGTAGTATGAATCAAGGAGATATGTGTAGTGAGCGACTTTTTAATTACGGAACGGGCAGAGATGGAGGCACGCGGTTGGGCTGAACTCGATTTTGTGCTGATTACCGGTGATGCCTATGTGGATCACCCTTCTTTTGCCGGTAGTGTGATTGGCCGATTGTTGGAGCACCACGGTTATCGGGTGGGGCTCATTGCACAGCCCGACTGGCAAGATGTGGAAGCTTTCAAAATACTGGGCAAACCACGCTTGGCTTCGTTGGTAACGGCCGGTAATTTAGACTCTATGCTTAACAAATTTACGGCGGCGAAGAAGTTCCGTCACAATGATGATTATTCTCCGGGCGGTGAAAGCGGTCACAGACCTGATCGTGCTACATTAGTGTATGCCAATCGCATGCGTGAGGCTTTTCGTGATGTACCCGTTATTATCGGGGGCATTGAAGCCAGTTTACGTCGTTTTGCCCATTATGATTATTGGTCCAATACGGTGCGCCGTTCTTTGTTGGTTGACAGCAAAGCGGATGCTTTAATTTACGGTATGGGTGAAAAACAGATTTTAGAACTGGCCAAAGCTTTGGATGAAAATCGTTTTGTTGAAAAATTGCCTTCGATTAAGGGCGTTTGTTACATGTCTAAAACATTGCCGGAAGGTAAAGTTGTGGAATGTTCGTCTTATGAAATAGTGAAAGAAGACAAGCGTCAATTTGCGGAAGCATTTCGTTTGCAATATTATGAACAAGATCCGTTCATCGGTAAAACGGTGGCACAATTGCACGGCGACCGCTACGTGATTCAGAACAGTCCGGCGTTACCTTTGACCCAGGCTGAAATGGATGAGGTGTACAGCTTGCCGTTTTCACGGCATTGGCATCCTCGCTATGATGCCAAGGGCGGCGTTCCGGCATTGAGTGAAGTACAATTCAGCTTGGTCAGTCATCGCGGCTGTTTCGGCAGTTGTTCGTTCTGTGCTATTACGAGTCACCAAGGGCGAATTATTCAAAACCGCAGCCATGAATCGCTTATAGCTGAAGCGGAACGAATGATAGCAATGCCTGATTTTAAAGGCTATATTCATGACGTAGGCGGGCCGACGGCCAACTTCCGTCATACGGCCTGTCAGAAGCAGGGAACTAAAGGTGCTTGTCCGGGCAAGAATTGTGCGGCCCCACATGCCTGTGAAAACCTTGATACCAGCCATGATGATTATTTGGCTATATTGCGTAAGTTACGTAAACTTAATGGCGTTAAAAAAGTTTTTGTGCGCTCCGGTTTAAGATATGATTATGTGCTGGAAGATAATAATCGTGAGTTCGTTAAGGAATTATGCGAACATCACGTAAGCGGTCAACTTAAAGTGGCGCCGGAACATGTTTCGGAAGCTGTTACGGAAATCATGGGGAAAGCGGATAAAAACGTATTCCTTAAATTTAAAGATTGGTTTGAAACGGCGAATCGCCAATTGGGTAAAAAGCAGTTTTTGGTACCGTATTTTATGAGCTCACATCCCGGTTGTACCTTGGCTGACGCCGTTGAGCTGGCGGAATTTTTGCGTGATCAGAAGATGACTCCGGAACAGGTACAGGACTTTATACCGACACCGGGCAGTTTATCTACGGCCATGTATTATACCGGTATTAACCCGCTTACGGGTGAAACCGTTTATGTGGCTAAAAAGGGTCGTGACAAAGCGATGCAACGAGCCCTTATGCAATATAGGAACCCTGATAATTATGATTTGGTTCGCGAAGCTCTGGTTAAGGCTGGGCGTACCGATTTAATCGGATTCGGACCTTTATGTTTGATTCCGCCGCGTCCGATCGGGCGAAATAAGGTCGGTAATCAGCATTCGAAACAAGGTGTTAATCGGCGCTCAAAATCACAATCGAAGCAGCAATCAACCAATAAGACTTCGGGACGGCAATCAAGTGGTCGTCAGCAGACGGCAAAGATGAACGACCGTGGCAAAATCAGTATAAGTAAACAGTCAAAACGAGGCGGTTTGGCTGGCAATAGACGACCTTAGTGTGTCATAATGGAGGCGGGCAATGAGCATGAAACGATTTTGGCCTATCGCATTATTAATAACCTTTGTTCTCGGCATGTTTGCAGCGGGAACATATTTTGAAAAAAATGAAGAAAAAGAGCGTACGGCCATTCCGGTTAAGGCGGAACTGACGATTTATACGGACCTGCCTTCCAATTTGACAACATTGTTGGCACAGCAGTATGAAATGCAGTATCATGTACGCCTCACCATGTTGCCGATTACGGAAGAACAGATGGCAACGCGTATGACATTGCCGGCATCGGATCAAAAAGGCGACTTAGTCATTACTACGCGTGATAATTTAGACATCGGCGTGAAATACCACCAGTTAAAACCAGTTCTTACCGAAGGAGTGGATGAAGTATCCGACCGTTTTAAAAACAATGACGCTCTTTGGGTAGGGATTTGGTATGATCCGGTCGTATTTGCTCAAAGCGATTCTTTTTATAATCGCATGGGACGCTATGTAACAGCCTGGCATTCATTGATTCTCCCCGGTGATTGGCGCGTCATTATGACGGATTTTGTAGCTTCGCGCAGTGCGGCCAATATTTTATACAGTTTTGTTGAAATGAACGGCGAAGAGCAGGGATTGCATTATTTTGTAGATTTAAAACCTCATGTTGTGCAATACGCGAAGTTTTTATCGACACCGATTCGTTTGGCGGCCTTGGGTGAAACCGATTTTGGTATCGGCAACTATTCCGATGGTCAGCAATATGTGAACCACAAATACCCGGTGAAGATTATTTTCCCGGCTGACGGTACGCCGTATTATTTAACCGGCGTAGGTATGCTGAAGGGAACAACCCATGAAGAAGAGGCAACCCAAGTTATTAAATGGTTATTGTCAAAACAAGTGTCACAATTATTACAAGACAACGGATTTTATTATGTGTACACCAGTCCGGAGCTACCAAATCCGGTAGATTCCTTGGGCCGTGAACTGGTTCTTTGGGATACGAAGGGCGGTTACACGGAAGACGGCAAAAAAGTATTGTTAGATAAATGGATTAGCCAAGTGCGCTTTAGAAAGGATATATAATGAGTAAAAAATTAGGCTATGTGAGTTTAGGCTGTGCCAAAAACCTGGTGGATACCGAAATTATGTTGGGTGCCCTTAAAGATAACGGCTATGAAATCACGGAAACCTTGGACGAAGCTGAGATTATCATAGTTAATACCTGTACGTTTATTGAAAAAGCAAAACAGGAGTCAATTAACACAATTTTACAGATGAGTGAATATAAGCAGTTTGGAAACTGTCGCGGCCTGATTGTGGCCGGATGTTTAAGTCAGCAGTACCAAGAAGAACTGTTTGCGGAAATTCCGGAGATTGATGCACTCATCGGTACCGGTTCTTGGAATCGTATTATGGAAGCCATTGAAGCGATTAATGACGGCAAACGCATCTGTATTATGGACTCGATTACCAATATTTATAACGAACGTATGCCACGTATGCAGACAACACCGACATATAGTGCGTATGTAAAAATTGCCGAAGGCTGTGATAACGGCTGTACCTTCTGTATCATTCCTAAAGTGCGCGGTGCTTATCGCAGCCGTACTATTGAATCTATCGTAGAAGAAGTAGAACGTCTGGCAGTTATGGGCGTTAAAGAAATTAACTTAATCGCTCAGGATACAACGAGTTACGGTTCCGATCTTAACAACGGTAAACCTATGTTGGCGGACTTATTAAAAGCGCTCGTTAAAGTAGACGGCATCGAATGGTATCGCTTATTGTACTTATATCCTAAGTATTTCACCGATGAATTATTGGATCTTATCGTAGCGGAACCAAAGATTTGTAATTATATCGACTTGCCGTTGCAGCACATTAATGACGATATTTTACGTCGAATGAACCGTAAAGACCGCAAGGCGGATATTGTAACCTTATTACAAAAAGTCCGCAGCAAAGCAAGTCATGTAACGCTTCGTACTTCCCTTATCGTAGGCTTCCCGGGCGAAACGGATGAACAGTTTGAAGAACTTTGTGAATTTGTAAAAGAAGTTCGTTTCGATAATATGGGTGTATTTACCTATTCACAAGAAGACGGTACGCCGGCCGGTGCCATGGCGGATCAGGTTCCGGAAGAAGTTAAAGAAGAACGCTATCATGCATTAATGGCGATTCAGGCGGCTATTTCCGAAGAAAACAATCGTGATTTGGAAGGCACCGAGCATGAAGCTATTATTGAAGAAATCAGCGAAGACGAACATGGTCATTTGTTGGCTAAAGGCCGTTTGGAAACGCAGGCACCGGATGTAGACGGTAATATGTATATCGAAGACTGCGAAGGCCTTGAAGTGGGGCAAATCGTACCGGTTACGGTAGCCCAAGGCTTTGCCTATGACGTGGTAGCTGAAGTTCGCGAAACAAAGTAATGTAATTATAGATTGCAGTGCTGAAATATCGAATAATCATTAAGTTATTTGAGTTAATTCGGTAAATCGCAATTAGTAATAAAAAAAGTAATCGGTATCCGGTATCCCGAATGGGAGAATTGAGGCAAATGATGATAGTAGAATTGATTTCAACAGGTTCAGAATTGTTATTAGGCGATACCATTAATACAAATGTGGCGTGGTTGGCTCGTGAGATGAATAAGCTCGGTTATACGGTGGCGTTTCAAAGTACTATCGGGGATAACCCGGCTCGTATGGAAGAATGTTTCCGCTTGGCCGCGAGTCGTGCCGATTTAGTCGTTTGTACCGGCGGCTTGGGACCGACTCAGGGGGATATTACCCGGCCGTCCTTGGCGAAAGCCATCGGTTTGGAACTCGAACTCAATCATGACGCAGAACGAATGGTTAAAGCCTTTTTTGAAAACAAAGGCCGTGAAATGCCGGATCCGAGTCGCCGTGAAATGATGTTGCCCGTTGGCAGCGAAGCGTTAAATAACAGTTGCGGCGTAGCACCCGGCGTGGCCGTTCAAGCCGATGGTACGACTTACATTTTGTTACCGGGACCGCCGGCTGAAATGAAAGCTGTATTTGATGAGTCTGTTCGCCCGTATCTGACAAAATATTTCGGCGGTCAAGGCGTGGTAAAATCCCATCGTTATGCCGTATACGGCCTGCGTGAGTTGGAACTGGAAGCATCTTTAATGGATTTGGTGAAAACTCAGCAAAATCCGACGATTGCCTTTTTAATTAAAAGCGGCTATATCGAATTGCGGATAACCGCCAAAGCGATGACACTGGAAGAAGCGGAAACGCTGTTGGCACCGTGGGATGCTATTTTACGTGAACGCCTCGGTGACTCTTTGGGGCGTCGTTTGGAAAAATCTATGTTGGAATTGGTAACCGATGCTTTATTGGAAGCCGGTGCTACGGTAGCTACGGCTGAATCCTGTACGGGTGGTTTGGTAGGCAAACGTCTCACCGATATGCCGGGCAGCAGTGCTTATGTACAGGGCGGTGTCATTTCCTATTCCAATGAAGTAAAACATAAGGTACTCGGTGTACCGCAAGACGAATTGGATACCTATGGTGCTGTCAGTGAACAGGTGGCCAAATCGATGGCGGCCGGCACGCGTAAGCTTTTAGGTACAACCTACGGTGTATCGACTACAGGCATTGCCGGACCGGGTGGCGGAATGGTAACAAAACCGGTAGGATTGGTCTATATCGGTGTTTCCGGTCCTGAAGGTACGGTTGCCTATCGCAATGATTTCATCGGTGACCGGGAAAGTATTCGTCAGAGTACGGCAGAAAGAGCCTTATATCTCTTGTATCAGGCGATAACCGGTAAGAAGTAAAATCCCTTATCGATTTTTAAGATTAATATATTTATATAGTCATACGATTGTATGACGCAGAAAGGATAGTAACATGGAAGGTAGAGAACAAGCCTTAGACAATGCGTTGAAAAAAATAGAGAAAGATTATGGTAAAGGCGCCATTATGCGCCTCGGTGATATTACGGACCGCATGAATATTGAAGTTATTTCTACCGGCTGTTTGGCCATTGACCTCGCTGTAGGCGTAGGCGGTTTCCCACGAGGCCGTGTTATCGAAATTTACGGCCCTGAATCATCCGGTAAAACAACCGTAGCTTTACATGCTATTGCAGAAGCCCAAAAAGGTGGTGGTATTGCCGCATTTATTGATGCGGAACATGCCCTCGATCCTGTATATGCCCGTCATTTGGGTGTAGATATCAACAATCTCTTGGTATCTCAGCCGGACAATGGGGAACAGGCTCTTGAAATTACGGAATCCCTCGTTCGCAGCGGTGCCGTAGATATCATCGTAGTCGACTCCGTAGCCGCTTTGGTTCCGAAAGCCGAAATCGAAGGTGAAATGGGCGACGCTCACGTAGGTTTACAGGCTCGTTTAATGAGTAAAGCACTTCGTAAATTAACCGGTATTATCAGTAAATCCCGCACGGTTGTTATTTTTATCAACCAGCTCCGTGAAAAAGTGGGGGTTATGTTCGGTAACCCTGAAACAACGACCGGCGGTCGTGCTTTGAAATTCTATTCCACCATTCGCCTCGATGTGCGTAAAGGGGAAGTTATCAAACAGAACAATGAAAATGTAGGTAACCGTACTAAAGTTAAAGTTGTTAAGAATAAAGTGGCACCGCCATTCAAAACAGCTGAATTCGATTTGATGTATGGTACCGGCGTTTCCTATGAAGGCACTTTGATTGATATCGGTACCAACATGGAAATCATTAAAAAGTCCGGTGCTTGGTATTCTTACAATGATGAACGTATGGGCCAAGGTAAGGAAGCTGCTAAAGAATATTTACGCGCAAACCCTGAAATTGCTCATGAAATTGATACCATTATTCGTGATACTTTAATGGCAGAACCTGAAACCTTTGATGTAGTCGGTGAAGAAACTACGGAAGAATAAGCTGATGGCTTTGTCGAAAGAATATACGCTCACATCGGCCATGGATCAAGCGATGCGTTTTTTGGCGCCTCGCTTCCTTAGCCGATTGGAGCTGACGCAAAAATTACAGCGTAAAGGTGTGCCGTCTGACTTAATCAATCAAGTATTACAACGTTTGGAAGAACTTGATTACATCAATGATGAACGTTTGGCTCATGATGCATTACAATTATACATAAGTGAGGCTAAATACAGCGTTCAATATATTCGTAACAAGCTTTATCAACGAGGCTTGGCAATTGGGAATGAACTTTCACTGTATGATGAAAGTGAGCCGGCACTCAGACTGGTAGTTCGTCATTTTGTGGGCGTCGATGCGGCAGCTCAGGCCGAATGGTTTGACGAACCTTGGCCTGATGAGGCTCGCATTGAGTATAAGAAGATTTTTAACTATTTGAAAAATCGCGGTTTCAGTGCCGGGACAATCCGAACTATCTGTGACATGGCGGCTCGCTATGAGTAGTCTATATAGACTTAATCTTGACAGAGTATTGCTGACAGACTACAATTATAGTAGTCTCACAGTAGTGGGCAAATTTCAAATATGTATGAAACAGACGGCAATTAAGGAGAAGACGAAAGATCTTCTTACTTTTATATGAGGAGGTGAACATTATTTTAGAGTATAGTATTATTGCCGTTGTAATGGTGCTTATCGGTCTTGGTGTAGGCTATATGATGCGTAAGAACATCGCTGAAGGGAAGCTTAACCGTGCTGAAACTGAAGCGGCTCGTATTGTAGCCGATGCCGAACGATTGGCTGAGTCTAAGAAAAAAGAAGCCTTAGTAGAAGCTAAGGAAGAAATTCATAAACTTCGCAGTGAAGCGGATAAAGAAAACCGAGATCGACGCAATGAGTTACAACGATTAGAACGACGTATTCTTCAGAAAGAAGAACATCTCGACGGTAAATTGGAATCCTTAGAGAAAAAAGAAGATGCGTTGCATCGTAAAGAACAAGAAACAAAAACTTTAAAAGAACGTACAGAAGCTCTGTACGACCAACAGATGGCGGAATTAGAACGTATTTCCGGCATGACATTTGAGGAAGCGAAAGGAATTTTACTTTCCAATGTAGAACAAGAAATTCGTCACGAAACGGCGGTTCTTGTTAAAGATTTAGAACAACAAGCCAAGGAAGAGGCTGAAAAGAACGCCCGAGAAATTATTGCATCCGCAATTCAGCGTTGTGCTGCGGATCATGTTGCAGAGTCTACCGTATCGGTAGTAGCTCTTCCAAATGATGAAATGAAAGGGCGAATTATCGGTCGTGAAGGCCGAAACATTCGTGCCCTAGAAACCTTAACAGGTATAGATCTTATCATTGATGATACTCCTGAAGCAGTTATTCTCTCCGGCTTCGATCCGATTCGCCGTGAGGTAGCACGTATTGCGCTCGAGAAATTGATTGTGGATGGTCGTATTCATCCGGCTCGTATCGAAGAAATGGTTGGTAAAGCTCGTAAAGAGGTTGACCAAGTTATTAAAGATGCGGGGGAACAGGCAACTTTCGAAGCTGATGTTCATGGCTTACATCCAGAAATCGTACGTATTTTGGGTCGTTTGAAATACCGTACAAGCTATGGCCAGAATGTATTGAAGCACTCTATCGAAGTTGCTCACTTAGCAGGTATGATGGCGGCTGAATTAGGTTGTGACGTAACCCTTGCCAAACGCGGCGGGTTGCTCCATGACTTAGGGAAAGCCCTTGACCACGATATGGAAGGCTCCCACGTACAAATTGGTGTGGATGTAGCTAAGAAATACCATGAAAGCGTATTGGTACAGAACTGTATCGGTGCCCATCATGGTGATGAAGAATTCAAATCAGTTGAAGCTGTATTGGTGGCAGCTGCTGATGCTATTTCGGCGGCTCGTCCGGGTGCACGTCGTGAAACCCTTGAAAACTACTTGAAACGTTTGACTAAATTAGAGGAAATTGCCGAGTCCTTTGATGGCGTTGAAAAATGTTTCGCAATTCAAGCCGGTCGCGAAATTCGTGTTATGGTTAAACCTGAAAAGATTGACGAAGCGGAAGCTACCTTATTGGTACGTGAAATGGTTAGACGCATTGAGTCTGAATTGGAATATCCGGGTCAGATCAAAGTTGTTATCATTCGTGAAACCCGCGTAGTTGATTACGCAAAATAATTGAAATAAAGAGAACGTAAAACGAACTTTTTATAAAAGATTAATAAGAAAAAGACTATGATTACCACTCCCCTGACAACGTCATGAGGGAGTGGACAATTATGGTCTTTTTTCGTCTTGTTTTTAATTGAGAAAAGAAGTATAATAGTAATCCTTGTGAACAAAATAAATTATAATAGCCTATTTCATACCCTGAAGGCAATTGCACAAATTGCATAAAAATTTTGCAGATAAAAAATGGATATATTAAAAAAAATCTTCTTGACATAGAAGGAAAAACATTATCTTTTGTAGAAATATATATACAGTGAAGTTTATTAAGGGATGTGAGGAAATGAGTAGACACTTCGATGCTGAATTGATTGAACAGATAAAAGATGCAAATGACATTGTGTCAGTGATTTCTGAGCATATGACATTGAAGAAGAAGGGGAGGAATTATTGGGGCTGTTGTCCCTTTCATAATGAGAAAACTCCTTCGTTCAGTGTAAACCCAGAAAAGGGCTTTTTTTATTGTTTCGGATGTCACGAATCTGGAAATGCAATTGGCTTTTTAATGAAATATGACGGCCTGTCATTCCCCGAAGCCTTGGAAAGGTTGGCAAATCGTGCGGGCATTGCGTTGCCGCAGCGCGAATTAACCAATGAAGAGTTGCGTCGGCAGGCACATAGGGAAGAGTTATACAAGGTAAATGCCTTGGCAGCCACATTTTTTCATAATTGCCTGATGCAGACGGAAATGGGTAAAGCAGGGCTTGCCTATTTAGAAAATCGTGGCTTGTCCAGAGACACGATTGAAAAGTTCCAGCTTGGCTTCGCACCCGATAATTGGGACAAACTATATCGCTCCTTTAAAGAGCGAGGCATAGATGAACGCATATTGGTTGAAACCGGCCTCTGTCGTAAGAGTAATGGCAAAACTTATGATTACTTCCGTAATCGGGTGATGTTTCCCATTATGGACGGCAAAGGACGTGTTGTTGCGTTCGGCGGACGGGTACTGGATGACAGTAAGCCTAAATATTTAAACTCACCGGAATATCAATTATTCAATAAAGGCCATATGCTCTTTGCTTTTGACAAAGCATACCGAACTATTCGGGAGAAAAAACAGGTCATTTTAGTAGAAGGGTATATGGATGTTATAAGTGCTCATAATCGGGGCGTTACTAATGTAGTCGCTTCTTTGGGGACGGCTTATACCAAAGATCACGGGCGCTTATTAGTGCGCCAGGCTGATGAAGTCGTATTGGCCTATGATATGGACGGAGCCGGGCAACAAGCAGCGCGCAGAGCTATTGAGCTTTTACAAGATACGGAATTTAAAGTGCGCGTGGTAGCTATGCCGGACGGCAAAGACCCTGATGATTATGTGCGCAACCATGGGCCGGAAGCATTCTTAAAACTCGTAGATGAGGCCGTGCGGCCATTCGATTTTTACTTGAACAGTGCCATGATTCGGCATGACAGTAATACGATGGTCGGCAAACAGGCTATTTTGGAAGAAGTGTTTCCGCTCATAGGAGCTACAAGCAGTCAGATAGAACGAGAAAACTATCTGAAAGCACTGGCATTGCCATTGTGGCTGGATAACAGTCAGATTTTTCGCATGTTTCGCCAATACTTGTCCAAAGGTGGGCTAACCTTGCCAACCGATGCGGCTAGTGTGGTTGTGCCGAAAAATGTGACAACCGAAGAAGACCGATTACTGGCCGAGGCCGTAGTTTGGCCGGCGGCTTGGGAACGGGTTCATCAATATTTACCGTTAGAGGATATAACCAATCCTTTGTACCAAGCTTTGTTTAACAAAGCCGGAGAACTTCTCAGTAAGACCGGTGCGCTTTCGACAGTGGCGCTGGAAGAAATGCTTACTGATGATGAAAAGACCGCTTATGGTCGCTTAATGGTGCTTGGTGAAGGCGAGTATAAGGAAGCACAAGTGGATGGCTATATACGAGCAGTGCGCTTGAAGTCATTACGAGAACAGTATAAAACACATAGTGTTTTGGCAGATCAACTGAATCGGGCAGGCAATCCTAAATTTATTGAGGAATTGCGCAGGTGCCAGGATTTACAAACATTGATTAAGGAGTGGTCTCGATAAACTATGAAAGAAAGGAAGAGCATTGTGGCTAAGAAGCAAACTAAATCACGGTTAGAAGAAATAATAGAACAATTACTGGCAAAAGGACGTAAGGCAGGGGCATTAACGAGTAAAGAAATTACCGATGCTCTTCACGAAGAAGTGGAACTTACGGCTGAGCAGTTGGACGATATGTATGAAGTATTACAGAAGAGTAATATAGATGTTATCACCGATGATGTGGAAACGGCTGATGATGAAGAAGATATCATCGAAGATGAAGAAGAGAGTAACGAAGTTCGCGAAGCGAAAGAGGTAAGCCTTGACCTTAGTATTCCGGAAGGCGTTAACATTGACGACCCTGTACGGATGTATTTAAAAGAAATCGGTCGAGTACCTTTGTTATCCGCTGACGAAGAAATCTTGTTGGCTCAGCAAATCGAAGCCGGTGCCAAAGACGATGCGTCTTACAAAGAAATGAAGGCCGGTGAAAAAGCCAAACAGAAATTGATTGACGCCAACTTGCGTTTGGTAGTAAGTATTGCCAAACGTTATGTAGGTCGCGGCATGTTGTTCTTGGATTTAATCCAGGAAGGTAACTTGGGCCTTATTAAAGCCGTTGATAAATTCGACTACACTAAAGGTTACAAATTCTCTACTTATGCAACATGGTGGATTCGTCAGGCCATTACCCGTGCGATTGCCGACCAGGCTCGTACGATTCGTATACCGGTTCATATGGTGGAAACAATCAATAAATTGATTCGTATTTCCCGTCAGCTCTTGCAGGATAAAGGGCGTGAACCATTACCGGAAGAAATTGCGGAAGGTATGGGCATCAGCGTTGAACGCGTTCGTGAAATTCAAAAAATCGCACAGGAACCGGTTTCTTTGGAAACTCCAATCGGCGAAGAAGAAGACTCACATTTGGGCGATTTCATCGAAGACCAGGATGCGATTGCACCGGACGATGCAGCCAGCTATATCTTGTTAAAAGAACAAATCGAAGACGTATTCTCTTGCTTAACCGATCGTGAACAGCAAGTATTGGTATTGCGTTTCGGTTTGAAAGACGGCAAACCTCGCACTTTGGAAGAAGTCGGTCAGCACTTTAATGTAACCCGTGAACGTATTCGTCAGATCGAAGGGAAAGCTTTGACGAAACTTCGTAACCGCGGCAAACGCGATAAGATCAAAGACTTCTTATAAGATAAGTTATTGATAGTGACGGTCGTAAGGATTTTAATCTTTGTAGAGTATGTTAGCTATCGATATTCTAATGATGTGAATCACACTTTAAGTGTAGATTTTCGGCGTCATATTGACGTGAATCACACTTATTGTGTATAATATTTTGGTGGAATACTACTGTATTTCCCTATGGGCCTATAGCTCAGGGGTAGAGCAACCGGCTCATAACCGGTCGGTCCCTGGTTCGAAGCCAGGTGGGCCCACCAATTTTTGATAAATGAGCCGCCTGTATCATGTTTTATGATGCAGGCGGCTTTTTAAAAATAGTATATAGTATTAATTTAAAATTTCTAATATTTTCCCTATGTTTATTGCTCATGGAATTTTATTAAATATTAGGTAAAAAGTTATTATGGAGAAAGAGGGTCATATTATATGAAACATGTCAAGAATTATTTAAATTGGCTTGAATCTAATATGACAGAAAGAAAAATTACTTCGTCTATTACAGAAATAACAACTCCTTTTTTAGATAGACATAATGATTATACTCAAATATATCTAATTCATCGGGATCGAGATGAATATAAGATTTCGGATGACGGATATATTATTAATGATTTGATAATGTCGGGTGTAGATATTTACTCGACATCTAAAAGAAAATCACTGTTTAATCAGATTTTAGATAGACAGGGAGTAAAGTATGATGATGCAACTAATGAATTATACGTTTTATCAAATCGAAGAGGGATATCAGAAGCACAGCACCGTTTATTACAATGTATGTTAGATGTTAATGATTTATTTTACCTTGCTACTTCAACGGTAAAACAAATATTTCTTGAAGAAGTAATGTCATTTTTTGATGATAACCAAATATTTTATAGTATGGATATTTCGATTCTTGGGAAGTCAGGTTATGTTCATACTTATGATTTCTTATTTCAAAAAAATATTAATCATCCAGAGCGGTTTGCAAAAGTGATGAATTCTCCAAGTAGAAGTGAAATGGAAAGAGTCATATTCACTTGGAATGATATTAAAGATAGTAAAAGAGCAGATAGCCAGTTAATAGTTATCATGAATGATAAAAAACAAGTTGATAATTCAATACTTACAGGCTTTGAAAACTATGATATTGTTCCTTGTCTATGGTCTAGTATAAACAAGAATTTGTCGCATTTTAATTAAGAGAATAAGGTATAATCAATATTAAGATAGTTGGTTATATTATTGAGTTGACAAAATAGTGGAAAAAATTTTTTTACATCTTTTGATTCGATTTTTAAAAACTGTTCAAAATTAAAATACTTAAAATAGGTATTTAATCTACTATCGGTTAGTTCAAAGGCCCAACTTCCCGAATTATTATTTTTGTCAAATATATGCAGGTGAGTTCCGTTTATTATTTCTCCATTGGGGTTACGGTGCGGTTTTGTATCGATATCTAAACGTAATAATATTAAGGACTGTGGAATTCTATTTTGATAGGTAATTCTACTGACTAACAATGATTTTCTATTTATATCTAAGATAAATTGTTGATTTGAGACTTTTCCTTCTACATTTATGGCTTGTGAATCACCAGAAGAAGGGAAGCTAATATTATCATCTGTGATTACTTTTTCTTCATTTAAGAAATTTAAAAACTCTATATTTTCTTCACTTTTTAAATCTAACATTTGAATCTCCTTTTATATTACGGTTTGATAGTTCCCTCACCTATACAGGTGAGGGATATTTTTATTTATTCAATCTATTAATATACTCAATCTTTTCCGGTGTAAATACAATCCGTGTCACGCCGTTAGCATAATAAGAGATTTCATACGGCTGATAGAGCATGGCCAGTTTACCCTCGCCGAGTAATACATAGTTGTTATACCGGATTGCAATTTTCTTATCGGGAATCATAAATTCATTGTACTGCAATTGATGTTCGCGCGAACTGAAGACAGGCAGCATGCCTTCTATAACTAATTTATACAATTGTTCATCATCTTTAAGGTGAACATAATTGGAGGCCGGAATGAGATTTCCCGTATGTTTGTCAAAAACGAGCCCTTGTGATGTGTAATAGCCGTGGGCACTTTTGCCGTTGTACCAACCGCTGGTAATGAGGAGCGATAAATAATTATCATCTTCATACGTCGTTTCATAATTCAAGTTTACCGTATACATTTTTTCGTTGTAATATAAATCACGCATTTTATCGACGTAAACAGCGATTTCCGTGTTAACCTTATTTTGAGCCGTTTCGTTTTCCAAATAGACCAACGGATAGGTTAGATTCAGATTCGTATCTGTTTGATGCATTAAAATCGTATAAGCATCACTCGTAAATTGGGGACATGTCAGACAGGCAAGCAGGCCGGTAGACAGAAGAACTTTTTTCCACATAGGGCACCTCCGCAAGGATTGTGATTAAAAAGCCCAAACATAAAATCATAGAGGCTGTTGTTGTTTATTTCGACAGCGGCAGGGAAAACTCCTCTTATTTAAATGCGTACCAAGAAACAATACGTACTATGTGTTACAATATAATTAATATAGTAAATAATATAATTGCTTAACGAAGAACATATAGATTGAAAGGAATTACTCAATGAAAAAGATGACAGACCGGTTAGAAGCGGTGTTCACTTTGATTCCCCGGGCTGAAACGATTGCCGATATCGGTACGGATCACGGCTATTTGGCAGTGGAGCTCGTAGCACGGGGACGCGCTAAAAAGGCAATTGCCGGTGATGTGAATAAAGGACCGTTGGCTTCGGCCAAAGCCTATGTGGCATCGACCGAAGTGGCTGAGGATGTTGACTGCCGCTTGGGTGACGGATTGCAAGTGGTGAAAACCGGTGAACCGGAAGGAGCCGTTATTTGCGGTATGGGCGGTTTTTTGATGAGAGATATTATAGAAGCGGGGCCCGAAATGCTGGACTTTTATGTATTGCAACCGCAGAACGGTCAGGCAGAATTGCGACAATATATGGTGGCGAAAGGCTATCGTATCGTGCGCGAAGTCATTATGGCCGACATGGGCAAATTGTATCAGGCATTTTTAGCTGTTAAAAAAGGTCGTGAAGCGGCGTACGTTACAGCAGATGGTCCTGTTATTCAAGCCGTGCTCGATGCAAAGGATCCGTATGAAAACTTGTCGGATGCATCCATGCTATGGACGGTGGGAGCCTTGGTTCAGTGTGAAAAACCGGCATTGTGGGAAGAACACATGCATCATTTAATCCATATGCGTGAAGCGGCTTTGGAAGGAATGACGGAAACGCTCGCGCATACGGATAAATATCAAGTATTGGCAGCGGAAATTAACGAGTTAAAAGAATTAGTATAAGCGTTAAACGAGTTAGTATAAGAGCTCAAAGAGTTAGTATAAGAGCTCAAAGAGTTAGTATAAGAGTTTAAAGAGTTAGTATAAGAGCTCAAAGAGTTAGTATAAGAGCTCGAAGAGTTAGTATGAGAACTCAAAGAGTTAGAATAAGGGTTAATGAGAATTAGTATAAAGGAGAGACTTATGACAACTGTGCAAGATATTGCCGTTATGGTAGAAAAATTAGCCCCTAAGCATTTGTGCGAAGACTGGGACAATGTGGGCCTATTGGTAGGCGAACGCAGTATGGCGGTAACCGGAGTATTAACGTCGCTTGATGTAACACCTGAAGTCGTAGAGGAAGCGGAAGCTAAAGGCTACAATATGATTGTCAGTCATCATCCGGTGATTTTTAAAGGTATGAAACAGATTACTGATGAAACAGCGTTGGGGCGCTTAATGATCCAATTGATTTCCAAAAAAATCGCCGTATATAGTGCCCATACTAATTTGGATATTGCCAATGGAGGGCTTAATGATTTAGCCGCGGCTCAAATCGGGTTAGCCAATGTGAAAGGCCTTGAAACCGTTCATCAAACAGGTTTTTGTAAAATTATCACCTTTGTACCGGCTACGCATCGTGATGCCGTAATGCAGGCCATGGGAGATGCCGGTGCCGGTAAAATCGGCAATTACAGTCACTGTGCTTTTTATACGGAAGGAACGGGTACATTTAAACCGCTGGAAGGGGCCAATCCGTATATCGGCAAAGTGGGGCAAGCGGCTACTGTGAAGGAAGACCGCATTGAAGCCATCGTGCCGAAGAATTTGGTGAACAGTGTGATTGCGGCTATGAAAGATGCTCATCCTTATGAAGTGCCGGCTTATGAAGTGCATCAGCTGGTGACGCCGAGTGAAGAAGCAACCATCGGGCGCATCGGCGAATTGGCGGATACATTGGATACGGAAGGCTTTATTGAACTCATTAAAGCTTGTTTCCCAAGAGGCCGAGCTCGTTTCGGTGGGGCTAAACCGGATGCTGTTACCAAAGTGGCGCTTTGCACCGGCAGTGGTGCCGAATTTATTAAAAAAGCAGCTAAAATGGGGGCTCAAGCTTATGTAACGGGTGATGTGAAGTATCACGACATGCAAATGGCTAAGGAGCTGGGTATTTTAGTGGCCGATGTAGGTCATTTCGGTACGGAAATCGGCGCGGCTCAATTGTTGGCGGCTCATATCGGAATACAAATGCAGGAACAAGAAGTGACCGACGTGCCGGTCGTTGTCAGTGATGTGCATGAAGATTTTTTCTTCGCGTAAATTAATTGAGACTCAAATTGATGTATTAATTAATAATTCATCCCTGATTTGATAAAATTCAATTACGGTGACAGTTCAGTTATTGACGGATTATCCGACATCGGTAACGGAAGGTTATAATCTAATTCGATATCTTTAGATGTGCTGTTACTTCATACAAATATTGAGAAAAAGATAATTGACCAACTAGGCTGTATCTGCTAGACTTTAAGTAGCAAGTATGAAAGGTGATTGCGAGCGTAAGTTCGAGGAAAGTCCGAGCTCCATAGGGCAGGATGCCGGATAACGTCCGGCGTGGGTGACCATAGGGAATAGTGCCACAGAAAAGTAAACCGCCGCTTTTGCGGTAAGGGTGGAACGGTGTCGGTAAGAGCGCACCAGCAATATAGTAATATATTGGCTCGGTAAACCCCATCCGGAGCAAGGCCGAATAGGGAAGGGATAAGGGTGGCCCGCCTACCTTTCGGGTTGTGCCGCTTGAGCCTATAAGCAATTATAGGCCTAGAAAGATAATCACCGCTGTGCAAACAGAACAGAACTCGGCTTATTGATTGCTTGCTTAAAACCGCTCTTCGGGGCGGTTTTATTTTAGTCAAAATATTAAATGGTAAATATAAAGATTCAAATTTATATGTGAAGAGATGAAAACAATATTTTTTGACTAAACTTTGTCACCTCATACATATAATGAAACAATACTAAGAGGATTAGGTATTAAGGAGGGATTGTAATGTCAGTTACAAAAATTGAAAGCTTAGAAGCATTGGAAAAATTAGTAAAAGAATCATCTAAAGTGGTAGTTGCCGATTTTTGGGCTACTTGGTGCAAACCTTGTGAATTAATGAATCCCGAAATGGAAACGTTAGCTGAAGACATGAAAGACGACATTGAAGTGGTAACTATTGACGTAGAAGCCTTAAAAGATGTTGCTTTGAAGTATGATATTCAAGGTATTCCGACCCTAATTTGCTTCAAAAACGGTAAAGAAAAAGATCGTATTGCAGGTTATAAACCGGCAGCTGTTGTAGAAGGCTTAATTCGTTCTATTATAAAATAATGTTTATACTAATATAGTTAAGTTTTGCTAAGAAAATGGCAAATTTCATGTAAAATTCTATAGAAAACATTAATGTAACATGATATACTTACTATATTAATAGATATAAAGATTTAAACGTTTTACTAAAGGACAGTAAAGTTATTGCAAGCAAGGGGGGTCCACCTGTGAAAGAGAACAAAAACAGTCTGTGGAAGTTATTCCGAGAACGTAAAATCAGCCGCCGCACATTTATGAAAACATGTGTGGCTTTGACCGCCGTTTTAGGCCTGCCTCCAACCTATTTGAATAAAGTAGTTGAAGCAGCCGATACGAAAGAATTGCCAACCGTAATTTGGTTGCATGGTCATGAATGCACGGGATGCGATGAATCTTTTATCCGCTCTACGTCGCCATTCGCTTCTGATGTGGTTTTAAATATGATTGCGTTGGAATATGATGATACCCTATCTGCAGCGGCAGGTGCTCCTTTTGAAGCTCATTTGCATAAATTGTTGAACGACAAAAAAGGTCAGTATGTATTAGCCGTTGAAGGTGGCGTGCCACTGGATGACAACGGTGCCTATTGTATGGTAGGCGGTCGTCCGTTCGTTGATGTGCTCAAAGAATGTGCCGCCGGAGCCGCGTTTATTATTGAATACGGTTCCTGTGCCGCTTGGGGCGGTGTTCAGGCCGCTAATCCGAACCCTACGAACACCGTATCGGTTTCTGAAGTAGTGTCCGGTAAAAAAATTATTAAAGTACCGGGCTGTCCGCCAATTCCTGAAGTTATGACGGGCGTTATCATGCATTATGCATTGTTTGGCGAAATTCCGCCACTCGATGTGGAAGGTCGTCCAAAACAATTTTACGGCAATCGCATTCATGATACATGCTATCGTCGTCCGTTCTTTGACTCCGGTCTTTTCGTTGAAAAATACGATGATGAAGGGGCTAAAGCGGGCTGGTGTCTCTATAAAATGGGCTGCCGTGGCCCGGTAACCTATAACTCCTGCGGTAATTTACGTTGGTGGAATGGTTTATCCTATCCGATTCAGTCCGGTTCCGGTTGTATCGGTTGTAGTGAAAAAGGTTTCTGGGATAACGGTGTTTTCACACAACGCTTACCACAAGTACAGGTGGCCAATACCGTTACCACGGCTGACACTATCGGTACCATTGCCGGTCTTACCGCCTTCGGTGCCGTCGTGGCTCATGGTGGCGTAACCTTGGCTAAACATAAATATGATACAATTCAGCTGGAAAAGAAAATGATAGCTGAACAGGAAGCAAAAAAAGCAGCGTCTGAGCAGACGAATAACGAAGGAGGTAACCACTAATGAAACGTGTAGTAGTTGATCCGATTACTCGTATTGAAGGTCATTTGCGGGTTGAGGTAAATGTAGATGAAGCAACCGGTAAGGTAGAAGACGTGTTGTCCAGTGGTACTGCTTGGCGTGGTATTGAATTGGTAGCTAAGGGTCGTGATCCTCGTGATGTGTGGGCATTTGTGCAGCGTATTTGCGGTGTTTGTACATCTACGCATGCCATTGCATCCTTGCGTTCCGTTGAAGATGCTTTAGGCATTCAGATTCCTAAAAATGCGAACTATATTCGTAACATCATGCATAGTTGTTTAGATGCGCATGACCATATCGTTCACTTCTATCATTTGCATGCTCTCGACTGGGTTAGTCCAATCGAAGCGTTAAAAGCCGATCCGGTGCAAACAGCTGCGCTTCAGGAAACCGTACTTAAAAACTACAACTTGAGCGGTTTAGAACCGGCTGAAACACAAAGTACTTCATCAGCGTATCCGAAAGAATTTCCTAAAGGCAATGCAACCTACTATGCCGCTATTCAAGCGAAAGTTAAAAAAATCGTAGACAGCGGTCAATTGGGCATTTTTGCCGCGCAGTGGTGGGATCATCCGGATTATCAATTATTGCCACCGGAAGTTCATTTGATGGGCGTAGCTCATTACCTCAATATTTTGGACCGTCAGCGTGATATTGTAACACCTCATGTTGTATTTGGCGGTAAAAACCCACATCCGCATTTCTGTATCGGCGGTATGCCTTGTTCCATCTCCATGGATGACATGAATGCACCGGTTAATGCGGCGCGCCTTGCAACAGTTGATGAATCCATTTCGTTGGCTAAGGATTTGGTAAACTACTTCTATGTACCTGACGTGTTGGCTATTGGTCAGATTTACGCCAAAGCGGGCATGGTTGATGGTGGTGGTTTATCCAAGAAACGCGCCATGGCTTACGGTGATTATCCGGATGAACCGTATAGCGGTATTTCCAACGGCGATTATTTCAAAAAAATCTTAGTCCGTGCCAACGGTGTAGTTGAAGATTTCGGCCTCGGCGTAGATAAAGCTAAATTTATCCCAATGGATGGCCCTGATTTGATGAATCCTGACTTCTTATCAGAAGAAGTTGAACATTCCTGGTATGAATATCCAAACGGCACGAAGACAGCCCATCCGTCTGAAGGGATTACCAAACCTAACTATACCGGTCCTAAGACAGGTACGAAGGAACATTGGGAATTCCTTGATGAAACTAAGAAATATTCGTGGATTAAATCCCCAACATTTAAAGGTAAAGCCTGCGAAGTTGGTCCTTTGGCAAAATATATCGTAGTGTATACCAAAGTTAAACAAGGCATCATCAGTAACCCGTCTTGGGCGGAACAGATGATTGTAAAACAAATTGATACCGTTTCTTCCGTATTGGGCGTTTCGGCTCATGTATGGATGTGTAGTACAGTAGGCCGTACCGCTTGTCGTGCCCTCGATGCACAGGTTGCGGTTAATATGAGCCAATACATGTTCAATAAATTAGTAGCCAACATTAAAGGCGGCGACGAAGTAGTAGCCGATATGAGCAAATTCGATCCTAACTCTTGGCCGAAAGAAGCCAAAGGCGTTGGTGTTCTTGATGCGCCTCGTGGTGCCCTCGGTCACTGGAGCGTTATTAAAGATGCAAAAATCGACAACTATCAGTGTATCGTACCATCCACTTGGAATGCTTGTCCTAAGACGATGGCCAATGAACATGGTGCTTACGAATCTAACATGATTGATACGCACGTTAAAATTGCGGATAAACCGCTCGAAATTTTGAAAGGGATTCACTCGTTTGACCCTTGCCTTGCTTGTGCAACCCACTTGTACAATAAGAAAGGTGAAAAAATCGTCTCTGTTAATACGGATGCTTTGTGCAAATAATAGGGGGGATTCATATGTTAGAACAACCGGAAAAAAAGCCATATCGTGTATTTAGTCTGTGGTTACGTATTTTCCACTGGACCATGGTGCTTTGCGTTACGTTCCTGTTCTGGACCGGTCTCTATATCGGTGACCCCGGTTTCAGCATGTTCGTAGGTAAAGAACCGGCTGAAGCTATTAACAGCTGGTTTTCTATGGAAATGATTCGCCGCATTCACTTCGGATTTGCGTTTATCCTTGTTTTTGCTTTCATATTCCGCATTTATGGGGCCATTCGCTATCGCGGTGACCGTTTACTGCCTAAATTCCGCAAACGCCTCTACTGGGACGGTTTAAAACAAACTTTCTTACACTATTTAATGTTACCGCGTCAGGAAGAACACCGTGTGCTTCGTAACTCCTTAGCACGTACCAGTTATTTAATTGTGTATATTATGATGTTCTTTGAAATCTGTACGGGCCTTGCCATGTATTCGCAGATTCGTCCTGAAAGCTGGTTGGCCATCGTGTTCAACCCGGTAAATTTATTGTTTAACGAATATCAGATTCATATCATTCACCATTACATTGCTTGGTTCTTCTTATTATTCACGGTAGCGCATGTGTACTTGGCTTTCCGCGAAGATGTAATGGAAGAATCCGGGGAAGTATCCAGTATGGTATCGGGGATGAAGTTCTATCCGCAGGATCCGGAAGATATTGAGGATTTATATGGTAAACGAGAATAGTATTACCGTGTTGGGCGTAGGTAATATTTTGCTTACCGATGAAGGGGTGGGCGTACATGTCGTACAGCAGTTAGAAAAAGAGTACGAATTTAGCCCGGCCGTAAATATAATTGACGGCGGCACCATGGGTATGGAGCTCCTCAGCTATATGCGAGGCATGAAAAAACTGCTCTTGGTGGATGCTGTTAATGGTGGTGAAAAGCCCGGTACGATTTATGAGTTTCCTCATCAGGAGACGGAACAGTATTTTACCGGGAATATCTCCGTTCACGAAGTAGGTATGCAGGATATTTTACGCATTCGCGCCTTGCAGGAAGATCCATTGGAAGATGCTATGGTTATCGGCGTTGAGCCGGCCAGTCTTGAAGTAGGTTTTGAGCCTTCTGAAATTGTACAGGCGGCCTTGCCGGACGTGATACAGCGTGTTATTCGGCAACTAAACGCTTGGGGAATTGAGGTACATAAGAAATGATAGAAAGTTATGGCAATGTGCAGGCCATTTTAAGAGAATTGCAATTGGCGTTAAAACGACTTCGTGAAACGGGGGAGACTCATACGATTTATATTGAAAAAACGGGTCTCACTATGGAAGAACAAGTTGAAGTCATGGAAACGCTGGGGCGTGGTAACATTACCATTAATTTTACGGAAACCGATCAGCCGGTAGAGTGGTATGAAACACAATTCTCCGGTATTTGGCTTGGTACATTTCGCAATGCTCGTGATGAAGCCATTGTGTACACGCTTGAAGTAGGTCGTTATCCCAGTCTCTGTGGTGCCTTTGACGAAGATATTGAAACCGCGGAAGACGAATTGCAGACATGGATTGATGCGGCCGACATGTAAATGACAGGCAACTTGCAATAAGTAATTTAATACGTTTTTAGCACCTGTGAAGCAATAAAAAGTGTTTCACAGGTGTTTTTATATGCTTAGATAACAAGATTGTTGAGAAATTGTTAAGTCGATACTAAAAGTTTACCCGGAAATTACCGGAAAATTTGATTTTCTATTTAAATGGTCTGTTCATTTTGATGATTTTATGGAGTTTTCTAAACGCTCTATGAAGAAAATCAAAGTGGTCAGGCCTTTTTGTGTGTTAAAATTCATGGTAAATTCATAACAATAGTTGATTTTACATGAAGAATTCATGTTTGATGATGAATAAGATGAAACTAAAAAACTAATTTTAGTTTTTTTAGTTTTCTGAAGTTGACGAGTTGAAAATAATCCAAAAGGATAGAAAACCTTAAAACATGCGGGATTATAGCATATCTTATACATCTTTAAATCTAAAAATATAGATTTAAACAAGGTTTCCTTGAACATGAAGTTGTGGTACTTTCATTTTGATTTTAGTTTTCATTGGTATTATGTGTCCATAGGTTAGTTCAGACGATGAAACAACTGAGTTAACGAAATAATACAATTACATTGTGAGGAAACATGGACACTCCAGTCGAAACTATTATTTCTTAATCCATCTGTTTCGGAAGCTGACAACCGAAAATATATTTTTAGTTGTTTTATTCTGAAAGGGGTAATAATTATGAAAAAACGTTTTGCAGCTGTATTTGCGGCCACTGCCGTACTTGGCGTAACTTCTGCGTTCGCCGCTAATCCATTCTCCGATGTAACTCCTAATGACTGGGCATACCAGAGTGTAGCTCAATTGGCGGCAGCCGGTGTTATCAACGGTTATCCTGATGGCACTTTCAAAGGCCAGAACAACATCACTCGTTACGAAATGGCTCAGATGGTAGCTAAAGCCATGGCTAACGAAACCCGTGCCAACGCTGAACAACAAGCTATGATCAACCGTTTGGCTAACGAATTCTCCGATGAATTGAATAACTTGGGCGTTCGCGTTTCTAACTTGGAAAACAAAGTAGGTAATGTAAAAGTAACCGGTGATGCTCGTCTCCGTTACCAAGGTTCCGATAAAAAAGGTGAAATCAGCTCCGATAACACTAATAAAAAATCCTTGTTCGATATGCGTGGTCGTGTACAATTCAATGCTAATGTAAATGACAACACATCCGCCGTTATCCGTGTAACCAGTGGTGATATGGAATTCGGTGATTCCACAACATCTGATGTAGAATTTGATCGCGTATACGTAGCTCACAAATTCGGTAAAGATACTACAGTAGTTGCCGGTCGTTTCGGTGCTTTCGTAGGTAACGGGTTAGTATACGATGATACTTTCGACGGTGCAGCTATTAACTACGACAACGGTAACTTCTCCGCAACGGCTGCTTACGGCTCTTTCATGGAAGGCGGCTTATTCAATAGTGGTAGCATGAGCTCCTATGCACATGACTTCAGCAGTGCTTCCGCTGATGACAATGCAACCGTAACCTTGTTACAGGCTAAAGCAAAACTTGGTGAACATGCAACTCTTGGCGGTTTCTATACTTTCGGTAACAAAAACTTAGATAACGATATCTATGGCGGTTCCTTAGACCTCAACTACGGTAAAGTTTGGTTAGGCGGCGAATATGCAACCTTCTCCGATAAAGACGGCACGTTGGTACAATCCAACGATAAAGACGCATGGGTAGCCGGCATTGGTTACGGCGACTACGATATCGCTAAAGAAGGTACTTGGGGCATTAAAGTTCAGTACTTCGACGAAGGTAAATACTCTCCTGTAATCAGCTCTACCTTCAACCAGCCATATAACAGCGATTACAAAGCTTGGATGGCATCCGTTGATTATGCATTGGCTAAAAACGTAGGTCTTTCCGGTTACTGGGCATTCAATGCGGAAGATCAGAGCGGTAACGACTTAGGCGATTACTACCGTGCAGAATTGAACTACAAATTCTAATATATAATAAAGTATATAATAGAGAATAAAATATAGTGGTTCAATAAGAACCATAGCAATTGAAAAACAATATCAATTAAGAGCAAGAACTTAAGTACTGAATGATCATAAAAAGCTATTTTTTGATCAAAAAGTAAGGGCCGGTCGACACGAAATTTCGTGTTGGCCGGTTCTTTTTTACGTATTCAAGTGAGTCATAATTGCTATATTGTAAAAGAATTGTAAAGTTTAAAGCAGCCAAAAAGACATAAAAGGGAAGTTAGTAAAAAGAAACTTAAAATTGATATAAAAGTTATTTTAATTACTCTATAAAACAAATAAATTAAATTATGAAAATCAAGTTGTTTTTAAATTGGATATTTTTGTATTTTGCGAAAAGAATAGAGCCTTATATTTACTGCGTTTATCCAGAAAACTCTATAAAATTAGATAAACAATTCGTGTAATATTGTGATAATTGAAAAAGAGTGATAAATCAAGTAGTCATGGGGATTACAAGTGAAATTATATCGAAAATTATCATATTTTTCCTTGAAAACTCGTGGACAAATTCCGAGTTTTCTTTACAAATCATGAAGACCGCGATACAATGATTACAGAACGAATGACATCGAAATTCATTAATATGAGAAAAGCGGTCACTTGTGAGGAAACATGGACACTCCATTTAAGATTACTGAGTATCTGAAATGAAGATTAGATAGTGTTGGTTCAAACATTATTAAATCTTTTTTTGGAAAGAGGTAATTTATTATGAAAAAACGTTTTGCAGCCGTATTTGCAGCAACTGCTGTACTTGGCGTAACTACTGCATTCGCAGCTAACCCATTCTCTGATGTAACTCCTAACGACTGGGCATACCAGAGCGTAGCTCAGTTGGCAGCAGCCGGTGTAATCAACGGTTACCCGGATGGCACTTTCAAAGGCCAGAACAACATCACTCGTTACGAAATGGCTCAGATGGTAGCTAAAGCTATGGCTAACGAAGCTCGTGCTAACGCTGAACAACAAGCTATAATCAACCGTTTGGCTGATGAATTTGCTAGCGAATTGAACAACTTGGGCGTTCGTGTTGCTACTTTGGAAAACAAAGTTGGTAACGTAAAAGTAACCGGTGACGCTCGTCTTCGTTACCAAGGTTCCGACAAAAAAGGTATGTTCGCTACTGACGACAACAGCAACAAACGTTCCCAGTTCGACTACCGTGCACGTGTTCAGTTCAATGCTAATGTAGCTGACAACACTTCCGCTGTAGTTCGTATCGTTACAGCTGGCGACAATAACGGTTATGATGGTGTAGAATTTGGCGATGCACAAAATGATGCAACTGTTAAATTCGACAACATGTATGTTGCTCATAAATTCGGTAAAGACACTACTGCTGTAATCGGTCGTTTCGATAACACTATCGGTAACGGTTTAGTATACGACGATCCATTCGATGGTGCTGCTATTACTTATGATAACGGCAACTTCGCATTGACCGGTGGTTACGGTTCCTTCATTACCGGTAACTTGTTCAGCGCTTATGGTTCCGACAACCGTTCCGTTGAAGATGGTATTTCCATCGACAGCAAAGATGCTGACACTAACTACAAAGTAGCTCTTGCACAAGTTAAAGGTAACTTGGGTGAACACGCTACTATCGGTGGTTTCTACGCTTGGGGCTTAGATAACTTAGATAACGACATCTATGGCGGTTCCTTAGATCTTCAATTCAACAAATTGTGGATCGGTGGCGAATATGCTACTTGGGACAAAAATTGGAATACTGGCGTAAAGAACGACGGTAAAGATGCTTGGGTAGCCGGTGTTGGCGTAGGTAACTACGACATTGAAAACGAAGGTACTTGGGGCGTTAAAGTTCAGTACTTCGACCAGGCTAAACATGCTCCTGTAATCAGTTCTACTTGGAATCAACCAGTAAACTCCGACTACAAAGCTTGGATGGCTACTGTTGATTACGCTTTGGCTAAAAACGTTGGCTTGTCCGCTTACTGGGCATTCAACGCTGAAAACCAAGACGGCGCTGACTTACCGGACTACTACCGTGCAGAATTGAACTACCAGTTCTAATCTATCCCAACGGATACTGTAACAGAGTAGTTTCTAATATAAAAAAGGCAACTTCTTCGGAAGTTGTCTTTTTTTGTTGCTTTAAATATCTATAAAAATCAATATTTAAGAAGTTGCTGATAAAATAAGGATCCGTAAGATGTAATTTTAATGAAAGTGAATCTATTTCTAGAAGGTAGATGCATAGTTATGCGAAATAGTCATAACTAAAACCTTTGAATTTTCAATTCAAGTGTGATATTATGTCCATAGATTGGTAGTCATGACAGCTTCATGATTGATAGAAAATGTAATAAGGTGTGAGGAAACATGGACACTCCATTGTATATTACATGAGTAAAGAAACATGAAGAATGAAATGAGATGCCATCTGCTATTTTATTTCTTTTTTCTGTTTTTTACCGAAAGGGGTAATTACAATGAAAAAACGTTTTGCAGCTATTTTTGCAGCAACTGCTGTACTTGGCGTAACTACTGCATTCGCAGCAAACCCATTCTCCGATGTAACTCCTAACGATTGGGCATACCAGAGCGTAGCTCAGTTGGCAGCAGCTGGTGTAATCAACGGTTACCCAGATGGCACTTTCAAAGGCCAGAACAACATCACTCGTTACGAAATGGCTCAGATGGTAGCTAAAGCTATGGCTAACGAAGCTCGTGCTAACGCTGAACAACAAGCTATGATCAACCGTTTGGCTGATGAATTTGCTAGCGAATTAAACAACTTGGGCGTTCGTGTTGCTACTTTGGAAAACAAAGTTGGTAACGTAAAAGTTACTGGTGACGTTCGTTTGAAATACGAAGGTTATGAAAAGGAAGGCCAGTTCAGCAAAACTAACGCAAGCAAAAAGTCCAAATTTGACTATCGTGGTCGTATCCAATTCAATGCTCAAGTAAACGAAAATACTTCTGCAGTTATTCGTATTAAAGGTTCGAATGAATTTGGTAACACTGGTAGTGCTTCCGTATCTGCTGACCGTGTTTATGTTGCACACAAATTCGGTAAAGACACTACGGCTGTAGCTGGTCGTTTCGGCGCCTTCGTTGGTAACGGCTTAATCTATGATGATACTTTTGACGGTGCTGCTTTGGCATACGACAATGGTAAATTCAGCGCATTAGCAGCTTACGGTTACTTTATTGAAGGTGTACCTGCTGCAACGGCTGATAATAACCTTTCCGTAACATTGTTACAGGCTCAAGGTAAACTTAGCGATGACATCACTATCGGTGGTTTCTATGCATTCGCTAACAATAACGGTTCTAAATTTGCAAGTGCTTATAATTTAGATGGCGACAGTTTCGACATCTATGGCGGTTTTGCTGACTTCCAGTTCAAAAACGTTTGGATTGGTGGCGAATACGCTACATTTGCTGAAGATGCTAAAGAAGGCGGCAATGACGCTTGGGTAGCAGGTATCGGTTTCGGTAACTACAACATTAAAGAAGCCGGTTCTTGGGATGTTAAAGCTCAATACTTTGATTTAGCTGAAAAAGCTCCTGTATTCAGCTCCACTTGGAATCAGCCTGCATCTCAAAACTATAAAGGCTGGTTAGCAACTGTTGACTATGCATTAGCTAAAAATGTTGGTTTATCCGCATACTATGGCTTTGCAGCTGAAGACCAAGACGGTAATGACTTGAGCGATTACTACCGTGCAGAATTAAACTACAAATTCTAATTTCTTGTAAAACAGAATTAAGAAGTAGTGAAAATAAGACACCCACTTCCTTCGGGAGGTGGGTGTTTTTTGTGTTTAAAATGAATAAACTTCATTATTAAAATTTATAATTATAAAGGATTTTGAAATTTTATGTCGAATTAATTATTATGGTATTTTCACTTTTTAGGTAAGAGGAGGTTTATTTATGAAGAGATTTTTTTCACTGTTAATGATGGGGATTTTCGTTTTAGTTGGGGCTGTATTTACAACAAATGCCTTTGATGTTGCCGCTTATTATAATAGCGGTAGCAAAGAAAGAATTATGCCACTCGTGTATGTAGGGAATGCAGGGGTGAGCAATGAAACAGAAGCCAGAGAAATTTTATATAAAGCTATTGATCGTGAATTAGCTAAACATAAAAATTTATCACCTGTTAATATGGCTGAAAGCCAAAGTGTATTTGAAGAATACTTATTGGAAAACGATTTGAATCCTGATGATACTGCTTTGGGTCGTGGTTATGTGCCGAAGAAAAAGGAATTAAATGAAATGGCACAGCAGACAAATTCCGATTATGTATTATTGATTAATGCGAGAATCACCGATTCTAAAGTAAAAACCGCTTGGCTCGGTTTTTCACCGTTAAAATTTGAAGTCACCGTATTGTACACAGTCCTTATTTACTCTGTTAAAGAAGATAAATATGTGTATAACGAAAAATATATTGTTAAGGAAAATGCTGCCGGTACAAGCAGTACAGAACGTGCTTTTAAAAAGGCTTGCATCAAATTTGCCGATAGAGAATTTACACTCGATCAGATGACGTTAACTAAAGCGGCTATGCAAAATAATTAATGATTCTGTCATTTGATAAATCTTGGGATTGATTATAATCTAATGAAAGAAAAAATAGCACTATGAATTTGAAATATTAACTCTTAAATTCATAGTGCTATAATAATATTCAGAGCTATTAACGTGAGTTAGGTTCATCACCGAAATGTGGTGATACTATGACAGTATACGAAGCTATATCATTAATGATTGGTTTTGCTACTCTTATAGTGCTAATTATTTCATTAAAGAAATACACCTAACGCCCAGAAGTATTGCCGTACTTCATACGTTAGGTGTATCCGTTCATATACTTTAGATGATCCTAACGCCTACACACGTTAATAGCTCTCTTTGTACTTTCAGTATATCATGTATTCCATTTTCGTCAAGTTATGACAAATATGAAATAAGTTTTATAATTGTATTGATTTCATAATAGCATGATAGCTTTTGAAAATTGACAAAAGTCGAATAAGTTCACCAGATGTGGTATACTTAATAATAACCCTTTAAATTAGAAAAATGGGGTTATAAACAGAAATTTAGATCGGATTGTGAGGTATCTATGACAGATATACGATTATTGGCAATTGATTTAGACGATACATTAGTGAGAGAAGATAATACAATTTCAGACTATACAAGAAGTATTTTGAAAAAGGTACAGACCAAGGGCATTCATATCGTGATTGCAACGGGCCGCATGTATCAGACAGCACGTCCTGTGGGGCACGCCATGGATATGGGCGACTTGCCGATGATTTTATTTTCCGGCGGTTTGGTGCAACGCATCGAGTCGGGTGAAAATTTATGGGAACAGACAGTAGATGTAGCGGTAGCCAAAGAGATTTTGCAATTGGCTAAAGCCAATGATTGGTATGTGCAATCCTATGTGGATGATGAGCTTCTCGTTCATCATGAAACGGAAGAATCGCGTATGTATGAAAAAGGTGTAGGAGCCAAGCCGGTGTACATCGGCGATGCTGTATATACGCCGCCAAAAGGGCCGAATAAGTTACTCTTTATTGCAAAACCTGAGAGAATCCGGGAAATCGAAGCGGAGATGAATCGTGTTTTTGCAGGTAAGGTAGAAATCGTGCGCAGTAAGCCGAATTTTTTAGAAATTAACAGCATGAATTGTACGAAGGGCAGCACCTTGGCTCATATGGTGGAAGACTTAGGGCTGAAACCGGAGCAGGTTGTGGCATTCGGCAACTCGCAAAATGATATTTCCATGTTGGAATACGCGGGTACAGCTGTAGCTGTGGCGAACGCCGATGATAATGTAAAAGTAGTGGCTCACGAAGTGTGTCCGTCCAATGAGGATGACGGCGTGGCACATTGGTTGGAGGCGCATATTTTATAAAGAAGGGAGACTCATTGTGGAAGGTACGTTTAGATTACTCATTGTGACAGGTATGTCCGGTGCAGGTAAAACACAGGTAATGCAAGCCTTGGAAGATATGGGTTTCTTCTGTGTAGATAATTTACCGCCCGTTTTAATTCCTAAATTCAGTAATTTATGCCGTCAAGCAAGCGATCGTATCAATCAAGTAGCCTTGGTCGTGGATATTCGCGGCGGTCAGTTTTTTGAAAGCTTGTCGGATGCATTGACATCTCTTAAAGAAATGCAGGTTCCTTATGAAATCGTATTCATGGATGCCACTGATGAGACATTGATTCGACGCTATAAAGAGAGCCGTCGCAGTCATCCGTTGGCTCCGGACGGACGTATTACGGTAGGTCTTAAAAAGGAACGTAAGATTCTTGATTCTATCCGCCCGCGTGTAGACTATATTATTGATACGACCAATATGAAAACAAGCCAATTGAAGGCCTATTTGCGTCAGAAGTTTTCACAATTGGAAGAAAAGAAACAGGGCATTGCCGTGTCCGTTGTAAGCTTCGGTTTTAAATACGGTATTCCTCTTGATGCAGATATGGTATGGGATGTTCGTTTCTTACCGAATCCGTACTATAATCCGGAATTTCGTCATAAAACGGGGCGAGTGCCGCAGGTTAATGAATACATTAATTCTTTCGAGGTGACGGAACAATTTTTAAGTACTATGTTTTCGACCATGGACTTTTTATTGCCTAATTATGAAAAAGAAGGAAAGAGTCAGTTCGTGGTGGCCGTTGGCTGTACGGGCGGTATGCATCGCAGCGTAGCCATGGCGGAAGCTTTGTATAATCATGTTCAAACATTAGGGTATCGGGCAACAATTGAGCATCGGGATATGTTTAAAAATAATGTAGAAGAGGATTGTAATCCTCGTGAGGTAACGGCAGCTGAGATTAAATAACTCGGTAGCGTTATCGCTCTAGATAGGAGAATTCAAATGATACATATGTCAGGATTCCGGTGGCTCACACCAGGCCTTAAATTAAAACGATGGCTGGTTGTGTTTGGTATTGGCATGCTGCTCGTAATCGTAGGTGTGGCCTTGATGCTTAATTATCAATGGCTGTCATACTTTGAAGATTTATTTTTACAAGTTTTATATGAAACAACCGGTTCCTATAATTACACAACATTGGCGACCGGCGGTTTTATCACCATTTTAATCGGTATCGTGCTCATGACAATCGGCACTAAGCAGGTAGGCAGTGCCGTAGTGCGTGCTATTATTCCGGCCGATACGGATAAAGTGGGTGATTATATTTTCCAAAATATTCGCATGGCCAAAGGGCCTAAAGTTGTTGTTATCGGCGGTGGTACCGGTTTGTCCACCTTGCTGCGCGGTTTGAAAACCCATACGTCCAATTTGACGGCTATTGTAACCGTAGCGGATGACGGCGGTTCGTCCGGGCGCTTGCGCGAAGACTTTCAAATGATTGCACCGGGCGATTTACGTAACTGCTTGGTAGCTTTGGCGGAAAAAGAAGGCCTTATGGAACAGCTCTTCCGTTACCGTTTCGGTGGGGAAGGCGATTTAGCCGGACATAGTTTCGGTAATTTATTCTTGACTGCATTGACTCAAATTCTTGACGAAGATGTAGATAAGGCGCTCGATGCATCCAGTAAGATTTTAAAAGTGCGCGGTCGCGTTATTCCGGCGTCAACGCAGAATATTGTACTCATGGCGGAAATGGAAGACGGTTCGATTGTGGCCGGTGAAAGCCAGATTCCGACCGTGCAAAAACGCATTAAACGTGTTTTCACGGAGCCTGCTTTACCGCAACCACAAGGGGCTGCTTTGCAAGCTATTGATGAAGCGGATGCTATCATCTTGGGACCGGGCAGCTTGTACACAAGTATTATGCCGAATCTTTTGATTGATAAAATTGCGGAGCACATTAAGGCTTCGAAAGCACCAAAGCTTTATATTTGTAATGTTATGACACAGCCGGGGGAAACCGACGGTTTTACGGCGGCCGATCATGTGGCGGCGTTGCAAAAAATGGCCGGCCTTGGCATCGTGGATACGGTTATCGTCAACGATGTGCCGTTTGATGATGCGGTTATCGAGAAGTATAAAGCGGTAGGGACCGAACCGGTGAAGGTGGATACGGATAAATTGGCAAGCCTTGGCGTGCGCACCGTTCGTGCAGGTCTCATTCAACATCCGGAAACGGCAGTTCACGATCCGGAACGTCTCGGCAAGATTGTTATGGACGTTATTTACGCCATGCAGTCCGGCTTGGAACCTCATATTTTGGAATATTATTTGAAACGTGAGGATCGTTAATTAAGTATTGCAGATATTAGCGGCTGCCTTAAGTGCAGCTGCTATTGGCTTATTAAGAACTTTTGAGAGTATATAAGGCGTAGAGCCTGCTGTTGCCGATATAGGCAGCAGTTTGAGAGAAGAGAAGGGAGGCACCTATGTCGTTTGCAGAAGATGTAAAAAACGAACTGTGTCAGTATAAGAATGAAGACAGTTTGTCTGCTAAAGTAGAAGCCTCTTGTTTGTTGCGCATGGGCGGTTCGCTTTTGTTGGGCAGTCAGGGGCGTGTGGGAATTCGGTTGGTTACGGCAAATAATGCGGTAGCACGTCGTGTTTTATCTATTTTGCGGGCACATTATGCCTTGCATACGTCCGTCCTCATTCGGCGCGGCTTGAATTTACGCAAAAAGAATGTGTATACCTTGACGGTAGAGCCGACTGTAGAAGGGCGTGAGGCCTTAGAAGACATGGCTTTATGGCCGATGGATACGGATTTGCCGGCGGAATGGCTCACTACCATGGAAGGTCGTCGTGCCTTTTTACGCGGTGCCTTTTTAGGTGGTGGATCCGTCAATAAGCCGGAAAGTGATTACCACTTGGAATTTATGACGAGTAATCAGCATTTTGCCGATGAAATTGTGCGCGTACTGCGACTGTTTCATATCGTGGCACGCGTTACGGAGCGCAAAGATTCCTATGTGGTATACATCAAGGAAGGCGATGCGGTAACGGATTGTTTGCAGATCATGGGGGCTCAGTCCGCCCTTATGGAATTTGAAACAGTGCGTGTCGTGAAAACGGTGCGTAATCAGATTAATCGACAGGTAAATTGTGAAACTGCCAATTTGCAAAAAACGGTCAATGCGGCGGTACGTCAGCTCGAGAGTATTCGTATCATCGAGCGACATCAAGACCTTAGCGATTTGCCGCCGAAGCTTTTGGAAGTGGCTATGGTGCGTCTGGATAATCCGGATGCCAGCTTGGGGGAACTTGTTGACCTTTTGGGTGGTCATATTTCCAAATCCGGTGTAGGGCATCGTTTCCGTAAATTGGAACAACTTGCCTTGTCCTATGAGCCTATGGGCTTGGAAGAATTTATTTAGGAAAAGAGGAATAATTCAGTGAAATTATTACGTAATAAATACAGATGGCTTGCCGTCTTAGTAGCGTTATGGACACGCGGTTTGGGCTTTGTAATGGGGGCTCCGCCGGAAACGGTGGATTTTAAGACCACTACTTTTACGCCTTTGCCCGTAGTTTTGACTGAAGAAAAAGATACGTTGATTTTTTCCGACAGTCCTGAATATGTAAATAAACCGGGTGTATTGGCAGCCGGTACCGTCGACGGTACGGGGCGTGTGTATTTTTATCATGTTAATGAAATGAAAGAACCGCAGAAGATTGCCATCGTACTTGAAAATACGTCTAAGAAGAATGTGGATGTAACGGTACATCGCGAAGTATTTGCCAAACCTAATCGCGAATATTTTGTAGTGGGCAGTGAATTGTCACGGGAAGATTTGGATACTCCATACGTGGGCACAAATCGTCAATGGCAACCGGCAGCACAGCGAAAACGGTCGGCAGAGGCAGCCGGAGTACCGGTGCCGACAGTAACCGCAAAGAAGGATACGATTGAACAAATTGCCGATAACGCCACGACCGATAAATCAACGGCCGATACAGCCGTAGCAAATACAGCAACAGCTAATATTGCCACGGCCAATAAGGACGGCGCGATTGAGAAGATGGCCGTAGCCGACCAAAGAGGTGACGATGAAGCTGTCAAAGTAGGCGATGACGTAGTGGGCAAACAGCGTGAACAGGCTGTAAAGGCTTGGCGTAAAGAAGTTCGTCAGCAGGCTCAGGCTGAGGCTAAATTAAAACCAACCGTGCTTGATACGGTGACGCTGGCGCCGGGCGGCAAACAAGCGTTCTTTTCAAAACTCGATAAGATTCCGATTCCGCAGGATGACTTGTTCTCCGGAATTTTTGATTTTACGTCTTCCGGTCCCGTGTATGTAAAAGTAATGATGTTGCCGTTTGATACACCGGCTTTGGGCGGTTCGTTGATGGCGGAAACCTTGCCGATGGATGAAGTAGCCTTGCGCGGCACATATGTGGGGGCGCAGCGTCGTTTAACCTTAATGCAACCGTTTGACAGTGCCTTAGGTCCTGTATCAATTATGGTGGCTAATGACCGTGAAGATCCCTTCGTGGAAGGCGTTGATGAATTGACACCAAATGCAGCTTCCAATGTTTCAGGTACTGGAAGTGCTGCCGGTGTTGCCGGTGCTACAGGTGATGTAAGCACCGCTGCGGCGGTAACCGGTACAGCCGTGACCAATCGCGGTAACTACGGTGTCAGCTATGAAGTGACGATTCCTACTATGGGAAATCGCGACTTTGCGCTTTATATTAATCCATTAGGTGGAGCCTATGCCGGTTCTTTTAAAGTAACCTATGACGGTACGTCTGAAATCTATAATGTACCGACCGGTGCTCGTTTATTCTTGGGCTATAATACAACACAGGATACCCAGTATTTCAATACCTATAAAGCCGGTAAATTGTTGACCATTCAGTTCATGCCGGCCGGTGCTTCCAATTTACCTATTCAGTTCTTATTGGTGCCGCAGGCATAGCTGAAATAGATTTACTTAGATTATTCTGTTTAATTTAGGTAGGTTTACTTTAATTTCTTGGACTTGGTTAAAATTAAATTGTATAGATTGTAGTTTAATTTGTAGTGAAAGCGTAATCTGAAAAGGTTACGCTTTTTGCATGTATGAAAGCCTTTGAACACAGTAAAAATCGGTCTTGAAAGGAAGAAATTTTAAAGGCGGGATTAAAAATTGAAAATTAAATGTCCTTTTGGAGCAGAAGTATAGAATTATCCCTGTTATTATTAGCTTATTGAGTAATGTTCTCATAATTCCCGGTGTAAAAATTATTTTGAAATTTGCATCAAATATGATTTAACCGCGGATTTATCGGATAAGGTGGTAATATGGAACAAGTTTTAATATGGCGAAAAGCAGTAATCGGTTCGGTTGGTTTTCATTTAATAGCCGCTGTCGCTTTAGGCGTTATCGGCTATCACATGAGTCAAATGGCGGCAACCGATGCTTATGAGATTGATTTATCAATCCCCGCAGCTCAGGAAGAGACAATAACAAAACAAGTTGAATTTCCCAAACCGTTGGCGGTCGAAGATGTGAGTCAACGAGTAGCCGCGGTGAGTCAACATACGAATCCGGCGGCCGGCGGTTACGGTGGCGGGACTCCTTCTGAAACACCGCAGTCAGTAGCACCGGCATCCGTTGTAGCACCGGGCACGGGCACGTTGGCAATACCGGGAGCGTATGAAGGTGCCGGAACGAGTTTTAACGGTATCGGCCAAGGCTCGAATGAGTCGGGTGGTCCTGTTGGGGAAGGCCTTGGCAGCGGTGAAGGCAGCGGTATCGGTAACGGTGATGAACCGGGCGTGGCACCGGGGGAACCGTTTGATACGGACGGTTTTTGGAGTGCTGTTAATGCCAATAAATCCTATCCGCCGGTAGCAATACGGCGTAATATTGAAGGGGACGTAACAATTCAGGTTACCCTTGATAGCAGTGGCAATTTGGTGTCGGCCGATGTGGTTTCATCGACAAATTCGCTACTTGCTGATGCGGCTTTAAAAGCGGTTTACAACGCAACACCGTATCATAATCCAACCGGCGAAAGCGTTACGGTAAATGTGCCTATTAGTTTTCGCTTGACAAATTAACAGTATTTATTTAATATTAATTCTCAAGTATTTAGAGTAAAGACCTTTCTGTAAGTACAGATGATGAATAACCTATAGCGGTTATAACGAATCCGTACAGACAGAAAGGTCTTTTTGCATTTTGGAGGGAATATGCAATTAATAGAATCGATTAGGGATAAAATGCAAGATTCCGGCACTCGTTTGCTCGAGGTTTTGCACAATCGTAAAGTATATGAGCGCAAGGACGAAAACGGTTATGCTCGCATGATCAGTCAGCCTGTTTTTGACGGTATTGATATCATCTATAATGACGTGGTGATGGAGCGGATTACACATAATGCGAAACCTATGTCCGGTTTATTTGAAATCCATTTTTGCCAAGACGGGCGTATTGAATGCTCTTTTGAAAACGGCAAATGTTTATACATGAACGACGGCGATATTTCGTTAGGCTGGAAGACCTGTACCAACTTCCGTCACAGTTCGTATTTTCCGACCGGTTTTTACAAAGGACTTTCTTTGGCTGTGTATGTTCCGAAAGCACAGGCGGCGGTAGATACGTTTGTTGGCAAAAACAGTATCGATTTGGAAGAAGTATGCAATCGCTTTTGTAGCGGTAATAATGTAGGTTTGGTTAAAGATACGGGCCGTTTAAAAGAGCTTTTCATGGATCTATATAATGTGCCCGATGTGCTTCCCGAGGTATATCTTCGCATAAAATGCGTTGAAATTTTCGTGTTACTCGGAACATTGACCGGTGAGACAGGAGAGGAGCATATTTACTTTGAACGGGCTCAGGTGGAGACAATTAAACGAATTCATGATGAAATTTACAGCGATTTGGGCAATCATCATACCATTGAGGAATTGGCCAATCGGCATCGCATATCTATGACAGCCTTAAAACGTTGTTTTAAAGGGGTGTACGGTATTACGATTTACCAATATGTAAAGCGGTGTCGTATGAACTTTGCCGCTAAAGATTTGGTTAAGACGGATGATACGATTTTAGCGATTGCCAATCGGTGGGGTTATGAAAACGGCAGTAAGTTTTCATTTGCTTTTAAGCAGATTATGGGCTGTAATCCTCGCGAATATCGCGTTAAAAATAAACTGCTCAATTAATTGGCTGATTTGTTGCTATAAGGCTTTAAAATAATTCAATAAATGAGTCATTTTAATAGGCGTGGAATTTTAAATTAATTCGTAAACTGATTGGATTAAATGTCTTATTGGATTGCTTTGGCCGTTTTGGGGTAGTTTATTGAGATTAAGATTTGTTATCATCTAATGTATAGCGATTAGGTATAGCATACTGAATTCGCTTGCTAGGGCTTAAGGAGGCCATTATAATGGAAAGTATAAGCTATATCATTAATTTATTTGTGACCGGTGGCTTGGTAATGTATCCTTTATTGGTATTGTCTATGATTACCGTAGCTATCGGGATTGAACGTTGGTATTTTTTCAGATTGAATACTAAAGGCGGCCGTGGTTTTGCACATGGTGTGTATCATAGTGCCAAAGCCGGTAACTGGCGTGAAATTGACGAATTGTGTCAGCAATTTCCGCTGTCTATCAGTCGCGTAGTGCATGCCGGTTGCAGTAATCGAGAATCGGAACAAAGTATGAAAAATGCCTTTATGGAGCAGATGACGTTTGAAACTTCGTCCTTTAAGCGCTATTTGGATTATCTCAGTGCAATCGTTACGGTAGCACCGCTGTTGGGCCTCTTGGGCACGGTTACGGGGATGATCGGAACCTTTGGTGTACTCGATAACGGCGGCGGTGCGGCGGCCATTACGGGCGGCATCGGGGAAGCATTGATTGCAACCGCAACGGGACTTTGTGTGGCGATTATCGCGTTTGCCATTTATACCTATTTCAGTCATCGTCTGGATCAATTCGTGATTCGCTCCGAAGAATTGTGTTTGACCATGGTCAATGCCATGAAGAAGGAATGGTGATACTATGTTCAAGGAATTCGGACTGAAACAAAAACCAATGTTTATGATCATTCCTATGATTGATATTATTTTCTTTTTACTCGTATTTTTTATGATGAACAGTTTGCAAACGGTGGCACAAAAGTCATTGGATGTGCAACTTCCCGTAGCACAGGCGGCAGTGCAGCAGAAACAGGTGCCGGTTATTATTACGCTTGATACGGCAGGGCATATCGTGATTGACGGCAAACCGTTGAGTTTGACGGATGCTAAGCAAGTGCTCTCGGCTAAGCAGGCGGATAATCCGCAGGTGGCAGTGGTGCTTCAAGCCGATGCTCATTCCGCTCACGGTCAAGTGGTGGCCATTATGGATACGGTGCGCAGTGCGGGAATCAAAAAATTCTCCATCGGTGCTACCAATAAATAACTAATAAGCCGAATAAGTTTAACATAGAAGGTCGCGAGCTTAAAGATTGTGGAAAGGATTTAGTTTATGATGAAACCGGAAGAGTTATTTGCAAAAATGTCCCTCGAGCAGCGGCTCATGCAATTGGGACGGGCAACGGATAATCCGTTGATGGAGGCTTTTGATGCGAAGCGTGTCGTTCACGCCGGTCTCAACGGTCGGCCTTTAAGCCCGGAGGAAGCACAAGCAACATGGCAAAAGGTCATGGCAACGGAACCGGTAAAAGGGCAACTGCAATCGGCGTATATTCATATTCCGTTTTGTCAGACGAAATGCTTATATTGCGGATTTTTTCAAAACGCGGCTAATCAGTCGGCGGAAGATAGATATATAGATTTATTAATTCAAGATTTGGAAAGCGATGCAACGCAGCGCCGGTTAAAAGACGGTTTGATTCAGACTGTGTTTATCGGCGGCGGCACACCGACTTCCTTGTCGGCCAAAAATGCGGCTCGTCTTTTACAGACGATTAAAAAGTGTCTGCCATTGGCTAATGATTACGAACTTACTTTGGAAGGCCGTATTAACGATGTGGTGCCTGAAAAAATGGATGCCTGGTTCGCCAACGGCGTTAATCGTATGTCACTGGGTGTGCAGTCTTTTCACACAAAAATACGTCGCCAATTGGGACGCCTCGATGATCGAGAAACAATTTTAGAGCGACTCCGTCAGCTCAAAGAGTATAATCAATGTGCCTTGGTGGTTGATTTGATTTACGGCTTGCCGGATCAGACGCCGGAAAAATGGCAAGAAGATTTGGAAATGCTGGAAGCGGCACCGATTGACGGGATGGATTTGTATCAGCTCAATGTGTTTGAAAACAGCGATTTAAATGCAGCTATTAAAAACGGCAAGGTGTCACCGGCGGCAACAACTCGTGAACAAGCGACTATGTATGCCCAAGCACGTGCATTCGTTGATACGTATAACTATCGTCGTCTCAGCGCTTGTCATTGGAGCCGTTCATCAAGAGAACGCAGTCTATATAACAGCATGGCCAAACGCGGGTATCCGATGTTTCCGTTAGGCTGCGGTGCAGGCGGCAATGTAGGTGGCTATGCAACGATGTTACATCGTTCACTCGGTGCTTATGAGCACATGGTGGAAGCGGGGCAAAAGCCGTTTATGGTGCTCATGAAACAGTCACCGCTTCAGGAGATGGCCAATATTATTGTGGATCAGTTGGAACATTGCTACTTCGATTTGAAACCGTTAATTGCCTATGATGAACGTTTGGCAGAATTAAAATGGTTATTCGATGTATGGTGTGAACGCGGTTTATGTGAGCATAACGGTATTGTGTATAAATTGACCATAGCCGGCGAATTTTGGCATGTCAATTTGACGCAGACAACGATTGAGTTGGCTCAATATTTATTGACCGGTGAGTCGACCATGCTTCATGAAAATATTGCTGCCCAAAATACGCAGGGCAAATCAAGCGGTCATCCGGGCGAAATGCCAAAAGGTCATCCGGGAAACATTCCTAAAGACCATCCCGGTGCTATGCAAAAAAATCATATGGAAGGGATGATCAAAGGTCATCCTGCAGAAATGCCGAAAGGGCATCCTCCAATGGGAGGACATCCGGGGCACATTTCTAAGGAAATGAGGTGACCGGTTGAAACGTTATTTATTGGTTCCCGTGGCTATCGTAATCGTTTGTGTCATTGCTTTGACGAGTTGGATTTCACTAACTCATGAAGGTAACACGCAAGTACCGATGCGCACGGTTACGGACGCGACCGGTACAACCATCGTTATTCCTGAGCATCCTAAGCGTGTCGTTATTTTGAACTCATCGAATTTGGACATGTATTATGCCGTAGGTGGTACGGTAGTCGGCAAACCTACATCGTCATATATTTCCAAAGAAATTATGGCAAAAACGAAAGATGTACCGTCAGTCGGCACACTTCACAGTCCCAGTATTGAGACAATCATCGGACTTCATCCGGATCTCGTTATCGGCATAAATGTGCCGTTTAATACGAGTTTACGTGACATTTTGGCACAGGCGGACATTCCTTTATACATTAACGATTTAGATACTTATGATGATGTGGTGACGACGCTCACATTCTTCGGCGAACTTACGAATCAGCCGGATGTTGCGAAAGCAACGGCTGATAAAGCGGTGGCGAATTATAATAAGCTTGTTGATGACACTAAAAAACAAAAAGGGCCGCGCAGTCTTATTATTTTCGGCGCTCCCGGCAGTTTCAGCATGGCAACCGGTAAAGCCTTCAGCGGCAATTTGTTGGAGTTACTGGGAGGCCATAATATTGCCGATATGGCAACGGGGCTTGACGGTGATTACGTGCCGCTCAGTATGGAGTATGTGGTAAAAACAGATCCGGAAGTTATCTTT
The DNA here is from genome assembly GCF_003992065.1 of Veillonella seminalis. Lineage (GTDB taxonomy): Bacteria > Bacillota > Negativicutes > Veillonellales > Veillonellaceae > Veillonella_A > Veillonella_A seminalis. The sequence continues at coordinate 37,627 of NZ_RQUZ01000003.1, read as the reverse complement.
TTTATCAGCATGTCGCCTAAATCGGACAGTGTAAACGTATTTAAACGGGAAATGCTGAATAGTTCCGCTTGGGCGGATGTGAGTGCCGTTAAAAACCAGCGGATTTATTATTTATCCGGCGGTTTATTTGCGGCTAATCCGGGTACGCGCATCAGTGAGGCGCTGACAATTATGTATGATGATTTATACGGAAAGGAGGCGGCTCATGACGCACCGTAATAGTGAAGCGGTTTCATCAACACATCATTCCTACCATGATTCGCGGCAAAACAAACGCCGCCTGACATATCTTATAGCCGGCATCTTTTTGGTATTTGTAATTATAACTGGTTTTATGTATGGTGCCGTGCCTATCAGTTGGCAAGAATTAATGGCCGTGTTACAGGGGCAGGGCAATCCCGACACGGAACGTATTTTATATTATTTACGTTTGCCCCGCGTGATTGCAGCTGCTTTGGTGGGCATGAATCTCGCCTTGGCCGGTTGTATTTTGCAAGGTGTACTGCATAATCCGTTGGCAGATCCGGGGATTATCGGTGTAACAGCCGGTGCCGGGGTGGCGGCCATGGCGGTTATGATTTTAGCACCTGCTTTAACGGCTTGGGTACCTTTGGCCGCCTTTGTGGGAGCTTTGGTGGCTTTGGCGGTTGTATTTATTCTGGCTTGGGACCGCGGTATTAACCCTTTGCGTCTCATTTTGGCCGGGGTTGCTGTGGCTGCTTTCTTCGGCGGTGGTACGACGGCCTTATCCGTTATGTTTCCGGACCGAATTCAGGGCGTAGTAAACTGGCTGGCCGGTGGTTTTGCCGGGGCACGTTGGACCTATGTGTGGATTGTGTTGCCATACAGCCTTATCGGTTTGGTAGGTGCCATTTGGAATTACCGCAAGCTGAATGCCTTGCAAATGGGCGAAGAAGTAGCTTTATCTCTGGGCATTAATTTGAAAAAAACGCGTATTATTTTAGTGCTTTTGGCGGCCATTTTAGCAGCTGCCTCCGTGAGTGTAGCGGGCTTACTCGGTTTTGTAGGGCTTATTGTGCCGCATTTGATGCGACTCGTCGTAGGTTCGGATTTTGAATATTTATTACCCGCGTCGGCTGTGTTCGGCGCAGGTCTTTTAGTCGGTGCCGATACCTTTGCGCGCACCATATTCAGTCCTGCTGAAATTCCGGTAGGTATTTTCTTATCCTTCTTGGGTGCGCCGTTCTTCCTATACTTATTGAAACGGAGGAGCCGCACATGACGAAACGAACTTTAATCATGAATAAAGCCGGTATCGGTTATCCTTCGCGACCGGTGGGTAAAAATATATCACTCGTTTTTGATAAACCGGAAATCGTGTCAATTATCGGTCCTAACGGTTCAGGCAAGTCGACGGTGTTAAAAACATTGGGTCGTTTGTTGGAACCTTTGGGCGGTACGGTATTTCTTGACGGCAAGGATATTCAATCCATGAATTCCAAAACGGTAGCGCGTATGATTGCCATGTTGCCGCAATCGGCACAGGCCCCGCAGGATATGACCGTGCGCGATCTCGTGCTTTGCGGTCGTTTACCGTATCAGAATCCGTTCAGTTCGCTTACCAATGAAGACGTGGCAGCGGTCCAAACGGCGATTGAAGAAAACGGGCTCAGCGAGTTACAACACCGACCGCTTAAAGACTTATCCGGCGGTGAACGGCAGCGTGCTTGGCTCGCCATGGCTATTGCACAGGAGCCGGATATTCTCCTCTTGGATGAACCGACAACCTTCCTCGATGTGCGGTATCAGCTGGAACTGATGAAGTTGGTAGAAAAACTTCATCACACGCGAGGTATTACGATAATCATGGTGCTCCATGATTTGAACCATGCCGCTCATTACAGCGATCGTCTTATTGCAGTGAAAAAAGGGCAAATCGTGGCCGACGGTCCGGCAGACGAGATTTTTACGGAAACAGTTCTCAGCAATTTATATGAAGTCAATATGGTATTTACCAAACTTGACATAGACGGTGAGACACATACCATCTGTGTGCCCTATGAAACAGGAAATAAAAAATAAGGCTGTAAGAAATATACTCTTTAGATATAAAGGCATAATCAATATTAGCGTTATATTACTCATAGCCAATTTAATTATTCTCATAAGCTGAAAGGAGTCATTCGATGAACAGCATTGTTATTTATTCATCCCGCACCGGGAATACCAAACAAGTAGCCGAAGCAATTGTGGGCGTTTTGCCGGAAGGTACGCCATGTGTGCCGGTTAATGAAGCTCCGGCTGACTTAAGCCAATATGATGTAGTATTCATGGGCTTTTGGGCTGACCAGGGGAATGCGGATAAAGCAGCTCAGGCAGTGCTTAAACGCATTGATAATGAAAAAGTAGCTTTATTTGCTACCTTAGGTGTACCGCCTATGATGCCGCATGCCAAAGAGACTATGGTAGCCGCTACCGGTCTTTTGCCAAACGGTCAGGAACCTTTAGGGACTTTCATGTGCCAAGGCAAAGTAGATCCGAAAGTCATTGAAATGATGTTCAAAATCTTCCCGGATGGTCATCCACACGGACGTAGTGCCGAACGCGAAGAACGTCATAAACAAGCGGCATCTCATCCGGATGCAAATGATTTAGCCAATGCAGCGGCATTTGCTAAAGAAGTTTTGGCAAAATTAGGTTAATACGGCAAGCCGTCCAAGTTGTAAATACGATTCAAGTACAGTGTGTAGATTTGAATCGTGAGGGCATTATGGATATGCTAAGCATAGCATAATAATGAATACATATAGCGTGTAATAAATTGACATAATAGGTAAGGACCTATCGAACACTGAATATCACAAATTAAACCGTCGTTGATGCGCATAGGGGCACAAGCGGTTTTCAGTAGGGTATTGGTGCAGGTAGGTCCTCTTATTATGTCATTTTTTATGCATAGATTTTTTCAAAAAATAAAGGTAAGTTCTGGATATAATTAGGGATTTGTAATGTGCAATTGTGAAACGTGTTGATTTGTGTTTTTTGTGTTATTTAGAGGTGTTTAGAGATGAAAAGAGTAAAATCCAAAGAACTTGTGTTGCATGCCATGACATTGGCTGTTTTATTAGCACCTGTATACGGCGTACAGGCAGCGGATCTTGCCACCGATATGGTAGTGGTAACGGCGTCGAAGACGGAGGAAACTGTGAAAACGGCCCCGCAGGCGGTTGAAGTAGTTACAGCTGAAGATATGAAACGCATGGGCGCTACCGACCTTGTGTCCGCCTTGCAGCTCGCAGATAATGTGAGTCTTGCTGAATCGGCCATGACCGGTAACCAAGTAATGCTCCGCGGTATGGACACGAAACATACTCTCATTTTGGTGGACGGTAAGCGCATTGCCGGTGAAGATACGGACAGCACGGCCAATGTGTATACTTTGGGCCGCATGAGTCTTGATACAGTAGAGCGCGTAGAAATCGTACGCGGCGCTACGAGCTCGCTTTATGGTTCTGATGCTATGGGCGGTGTTATTAATATTATTACCAAGTTGCCGGACAAAGAAGGCGTAACAGTTGGCGTTAATACGGGCACCAAGCAGCAGAATAATTATTATCGCTATGATTCCGGTAAACAGGGGCGTTGGAATTTGACTACCGGCGCTCAATTTACGAAGGTACGTCCGCAGAATATTTTAACCGTAACTGAAGCATTAGCCACTAAAGTGGGGAGTGAAGGCTACAACCGCTACATGTTCGGCAATCGTCAGAATTTTGATATCAGCGCTACCTATGATTTTGAAAATGCTAACAAGAATAAACTCCGTTTGGATGCTAATTACTTCAAAGAAAAGCTTCGTACGGAGCTGGCTGATGTGCAGGGACTTAATCGCGGGATGGCCTATGACCAGCAAAAAGACAAGGTAGAGCATTACAACAATACGGGCTATGGTTTGAGTGCCACTTATACGGGCTCCACGGAAAAGAACGATTACCAAGTACGCACCTATTATAATCAGCTGAAAAAAGATTATGATATGAGCAACAATGTAGACTTTTCTTTCTTAGGTCGTTTCAGCAAAGTAGCACAGGCCATGATGGAAAAAATGTATCCGAGCTCCGATTATGACCGAGCCAAGTATTACACATGGGTAACGGATGCACAGAATACCATGTACCTCAATGATGCGCATACCTTGACCTTTGGCGGCGAATATCGCAAAGTGTACTATTCCGGCACTCGTTTGGGTGGCCAAGCTGATGCGAATGGTGTGAAAACGCAAGAAGCCCATACAGTTAATTCCTATGCCGGTTTTGTAGAAGATACATGGCAAGTAACGGATAAATTTATGCTTCAGCCTTCGGTTCGCTATGAGCACAACAGCTCCTTCGGATCTAATGTATCACCGCATATCGGTTTGAATTACAGCATTAAGGATAATCTTCGTTTCAAAGCCAATTACGGTAAGGGCTATAAAGCACCAACCGTATCCGAACTCTACATGGATATGTGGCACAGTCCGGGGCCAATCATGGTTAACGTGGTAGGTAATCCTGACTTAGAACCGGAAAAATCCACGAACTTTGACTTCTCATTGGAAGGGGAACACGGTAAATCCTTTGGTAAGATTACATACTACAACAATAAGGTGTCCAATCTCATCAACTACAATCAGTGGCGTGATGCGGCTACCGGCGTTTACCATGCACAGTATGTGAACGTGAATAAGGCACAGATTAACGGTATCGAATTGACAGCCGGTCATAAATTGAGCGACCGTTTGAGCCTCAAAGCAACCTACAACTACATCGATGCGAAGGATAAGACAACGGATACGCGGTTACTTAATCGTGCCAAATCCATTACCACCGTTCAGCTCGTTTACGATGATCATAAAAAGACCGGTTATAGCGGTGTAATTTGGAACAGCTTTACTCATGATTATGCGTATAATGCGAGCGGTCGCAGCAGCACCAATTACGATTTGTATTCCTTCAACACCTTGAATGCGGCGGTAACCCGTAATTTTAATGAAAACTTCTCAGCCTTCGTGGCAGTAAACAACATCCTCGATAAGGATGTGGAAGACCTCAACATGTATGGCCGTGTATGGCGCGTAGGGGCTGAAATTAAGTTCTAATTGATATGACTTTTTGATAAACGGAACTTCATAATACTAACCTTGACAGGCTAACTTCAGACGGGTAAAATATAAAAAGAAGAAACAGAAGGGCGGTACGAGAGACCGTTCGTTTCACACAATTTACCTTTTAAGTTAGTCCTGTGAGGCTAGTAAAGGATATGGTAGGCACCTGTATCGTTATATTGCTATAGGTGTATCACTAAGTCTGCTATAGACCTTTTGCCACAGGCAAGAGGTCTTTTTTTGTTATATAAACCGAGAATCTCAGTTAAGGAGGCTGACAATGGGAGAAGTAAGTTTGAAAGGCAAGCATTTGCTGGGTTTACAGCATGCTACAAAGGAAGAAATTGAACTTATATTACGCGTAGCCAAGAAAATGAAGAAAATCGTCTTATCGGATGATAAGAAATATCCTTTGTTAAAAGGCAAATCCATCATCAACTTATTCATGGAAAACAGTACGCGCACGCGCAGTTCCTTCGAATTAGCTGGGAAATACTTGGGTGCCGACGTTATTAATATTACGAAGAGCGGTAGCTCCATGGCGAAAGGTGAAAGTTTCCGCGATACTTTGCTTACCGTATCGTACATGGGTACCGACGCCATCGTAATGCGTCACAGTGCGGAAGGGTCCCCGTTATACGCTACTAAAGTGGTGGATCCGATTATCATCAACGCCGGTGACGGTGCACATGAACATCCGACCCAAGCTTTGCTCGATATGTACTCCATTATCGAACGCAAAGGCACTTTGGAAGGTAAAAAAATTGTTATTGCCGGCGACATCATGCACAGCCGTGTAGCGCGCAGCGATATTTACGGTTTTACCAAAATGGGCGCCGATGTTCACTTGGTTGGTCCGCGCACTTTGCTTTATCCGGAACTTGCCAAAATGGGTGTAACCATTCACTACGATGTGCGTGAAGCGGTTAAAGACGCCGACGTAATCAACGTATTGCGCATTCAGTTAGAACGTATTAACTCTGCTTTATATCCGACGAATCGTGAATATGCACGCATCTTCGGTATCAATAAAAATGTGTTGGCCTTGGCCAAAGACGATGTGATGGTTATGCATCCGGGGCCTATGAATCGTGGTCTTGAAATTGCTCACGATGTGGCTTACAGCGATGAATCGGCCATTCAGGAACAGGTACGCAACGGCGTAGCGGTACGTATGGCTGTATTATACTTAACGATTGTAGGAGGTGACGGCAGTGAACTTGCTGATTAAGGGTGGAACCATTGTAAATCCGAAAAAACAACAACATGAAGTAGCCGATATTTTGGTGAAAGACGGCAAGATTGCCGCAATCGGTCAGAATTTAAGTGCTGACGGCGCTGATGTATATGATGCAACCGGCCTTATCGTAACACCGGGTCTCATCGACATGCATACGCATTTGCGTGAACCGGGTCAGGAAGCGAAAGAAGACTTCCACAGCGGTACGCAGGCAGCAGCTGCCGGCGGTTTTACCCGTATCGCTACCATGGCTAACACCAAACCGGTAGTAGATAATGCCGCTTTGGTTCGCGGTTTGCAAAAACAGGCTGAACTTACCGGCCTTGTAAAAGTTGAATTTATCGGTGCCGTAAGTAAAAACCTTGAAGGTAAAGAACTGGCAGAAATGGGCGACATGGCGGAAGCCGGTGTTGTCGGTTTCTCCGATGACGGTCACTATGTAGAAAGCGCCGCTTTCATGCGCCGTGCTTTGGAATACTCCAGCATGTTCAACAAACCGGTAATCGACCACGCCGAAGAAGTAAGTCTTACTCATGAAGGTCATATGCACGAAGGATTCGTAGCTTATGAAATGGGGGTTAAAGGTCGTCCGGCCGTAGCAGAAGACATGGCTGTAGCTCGTGACCTTCTCTTAGCACAGATGACCGGCGGTCACATTCATATCGCTCACGTAAGCAGTAAAGATACGGTAGACCAAATCCGTGCCGCTAAAGAGAAAGGTATTAAGGTAACTTGCGAAGTAACAGCGCAGCATTTATCTTTTACCGATGAATTCTTGCGTGAATATAATCCGGCTTTCAAAATGGCGCCGCCGATTCGTTCCGAAGACCATCGTCAAGCCCTTTTGGAAGGCGTGAAAGATGGCACAATCGACGCCATTATTACGGACCATGCACCGCATGCGGAAGAAGAAAAAGACGTGGAATTCTGCTGTGCACCGAATGGTTTCAGCGGTCTTGAAACATCCTTGGCAGCTGTTTTGACACATACTTACAAAACAGGCATTTTGACCTTGGATGAAATTGTAAATCTCATGAGCGTTCGTCCGGCCGAAATCATGGGCGTTGATGCGGGCGTTTTAGAAGTGGGCAAAACCGCCGATATTACCGTTTTCAGCACCGATGAAGAGTGGACGGTAGACCGCAATTTATTCTATACTAAAGGTAAGACGAGTCCGTTTGACGGCATGACCTTAACAGGCAAAGCCAAATTAACGGTTGTAGATGGTAATATTGTGATGAAAGAGGGAGTTGTGACTCAGTGAAAGGCAAATTAGTACTACAAGATGGCTCCGTATACGAAGGTAAGCTCTTGGGAGCAAGACCAATCCTCGGCGAAGTTGTATTTAACACCGGTATGACCGGTTATCAGGAAATTTTGACCGACCCTTCGTACGCCGATCAAATTATCACATTGACCTATCCGCTCATCGGCAACTATGGCGTGTTCCGCGATATTGCACAGGCACCGAAACCATATTGCCGCGGTATGATTGTGGGCGAACTTTGTACCTTCCCAAGCAATTGGCAAAATGAAGGCTTATTTGAAGAATATTTACGTGCGTACGGCGTGCCTTGTCTCTATGATGTAGATACCCGCGCCATTACTCGTAACATCCGTAACCACGGTGTTATGAAAGGCGTTATCTGTCCGGTAGATACGCCGCAGGAACGCATTGATGCGTTGTTAAAACAGGATTTGCCGACCGACCAGGTTATGCAGGTAACGACCAAGTGGCAAGGTTTCCGCGGTAATGAAAACGCCGAATACCATGTAGCCGTATATGACTTCGGGGTTAAAGAAAATATCTTGAAATCCCTCGAAGCGAGCGGCTGCCGCTTGTCCATTTTCCCGGCTGACATCAAGGCGGAAGAGGTATTGGCAGTCAATCCGGACGGTATTTTCTTATCCAATGGACCGGGGGACCCTTCGGACCTCGGCTACGCCGTTGAAGAAATTAAAAAATTACTCGGCAAGAAACCGATTTTCGGTATTTGCATGGGTCACCAAGTATTGTCCTTAGCGTTTGGCGGCTCCACTTATAAATTACGTTTCGGCCATCGCGGGTCCAACCATCCGGTTAAAGACCTTCGCACCGGCCGCGTGTACATTACCTCTCAGAACCACGGCTTTGCGGTAGATGAAAACAGCTTAAAAGACGCTGATATCACGATTACCCATCGCAGTGTGAACGATAACACCGTGGAAGGTATGCGTCACAACAGCTTGCCAATCATGTCGGTACAATATCATCCGGAAGCATCGCCGGGACCGACTGACAATCTGTACTTGTTCGATGAATTCAAAGCAATGATGAAAGAATATAAATAGAAAGGGCTGACCAATGACAATGGAAAATAAGAAAATACTCGTTATCGGATCGGGCCCGATTATTATCGGCCAGGCAGCAGAATTTGACTATGCCGGTACCCAGGCTTGCCGCTCCCTTCGCGAAGAAGGCTATGAAGTAGTGCTCGTAAACTCCAACCCGGCAACAATCATGACGGACCGCGACATTGCGGACCGCGTATATATTGAACCAATCAGTTTGGAATTTGTAACGGAAGTTATCCGTAAAGAACGTCCTTACGGCTTGCTTGCCACTTTGGGCGGCCAGGTAGGTCTTAACATGGCGGTGGAATTATCCGAAGCGGGCGTTCTTGAAAAATACGGCGTAAAACTTTTAGGTACCACTTTGGCGGCTATTAAACAGGCGGAAGACCGTGAGCTTTTCAAAGAAGCTATGGAACGTATTAACCAGCCGGTACCGGAAAGTGATATTTTCAGCGACGTAGATAAAGCCGTTGAATTTGCCAATAAAATCGGTTATCCGATCATCATTCGTCCGGCTTATACCTTAGGCGGTACGGGCGGCGGCATTGCAGCCAATGAAGAAGAAATGTACATGATTGCCCTTCGCGGTATCAAACTCAGCCCGATTCATCAGATTCTCGTAGAACGCTCCGTAGCAGGCTGGAAAGAAGTGGAATACGAAGTTATGCGCGACAGTGCGGACAACTGCATTATCGTATGTAACATGGAAAATATCGACCCGGTTGGCGTTCACACAGGGGACTCCATCGTTGTGGCACCAAGCCAGACTTTGAACGATATTCAATACCAAATGCTTCGTACGGCATCGGTTGACATCATTCGTTACCTCGAAATCGAAGGTGGTTGTAACGTACAGTATGCCTTGGATCCGTACAGTAACCAATATTATGTAATCGAAGTTAACCCGCGTGTATCCCGTTCGTCTGCGTTGGCTTCAAAAGCGACGGGGTATCCGATTGCTAAAGTAGCGGCTAAAGTAGCCCTCGGTATGACTTTGGACAGCATTACTAACGCCGTAACCGGTGAAACGAAAGCTTGCTTCGAACCGTCCCTTGACTATGTGGTAACTAAGTTCCCACGTTGGCCTTTTGAAAAATTCAACTTGGCTGACCGTACCTTGGGTACTCAGATGAAAGCAACCGGCGAAGTTATGGCTATCGACCGTACTTTGGAAGGCTCCTTATTAAAAGCTATTCGTTCCTTGGAAATCGGTCTTGACCATATTGAACTCAAGAAAATTGCTCATGAAACACCTGAACAATTGATTGAACGCCTTCGTTTGGTAGATGATGAACGTATTTACGTAGTGGCTCAGGCTCTTCGTGCGGGCATCAGTGTGGAAAAAATCCACTTCATTACGAAAATCGACATGTTCTTCATCAACAAGATTAAGAACATCGTAACTTTAGAAAAGAAATTGGCTTCCGAAGGTATTACGGAAGACAATCTTCGCCAGGCAAAACGTTACAGCATGCCGGATAAAGTTATTGCCCGCTATGCCAATGTAACGGCTGACGATGTGTTGGCAAAACGTCAGGAAATGAAGTTGTTCCCGACTTACAAATATGTAGATACTTGTGCAGCTGAATTTGAAGCACACACGCCTTATTACTACAGTGCTTATGCTATGGAAGACGAAGTAGTACCGCGCGGTGAAAACAGCGTTATCGTACTCGGTTCCGGTCCGATTCGTATCGGCCAGGGCGTTGAATTCGACTATTGCTCCGTTCACTCTTCCTGGGCGCTTCGTAAAGCCGGCAAACAGTCTATTATCATCAATAACAATCCGGAAACAGTAAGTACGGACTTTGATACATCGGACAGCTTGTACTTCGAACCACTCACCGTGGAAGATGTTATGGAAGTTATCCGCAAAGAAAACCCAATCGGCGTTATCGCTCAGTTCGGCGGTCAGACAGCTATTAACTTGGCCGGTCCTCTCGCAGAACGGGGTGTAAAAATCCTCGGTACGTCCGTAGACAGCATCGACATGGCGGAAGACCGTGAACGTTTCGATGCTTTGTTGGCTGAACTCGGTATTCCGCGTCCGGTAGGGGCGTTGGTAACGAGCCATGAAGAAGCGTTGGCAGCGGCTCAGCGTTTATCCTATCCGCTCATCGTTCGTCCGTCTTACGTACTCGGCGGCCGTGCTATGGAAATCGTGTACAATGACCAAGAACTTGACGTGTACATGAAAGAAGCGGTAGTGGCATCCAAAGACCATCCGGTACTTATCGACCGCTACATGGTGGGCATGGAAGTGGAAGTTGACGCCATCGCCGACGGTGAAGACGTATGTATTCCGGGCATCATGGAACAAATCGAACGCGCCGGCGTTCACTCCGGTGACTCCATTGCCGTATATCCGGCTCAACATTTATCCGAAGAAATTACGAACCAAATCGTTGATTATACGCAGCGTATTGCACGCGGCTTAAATGTAAAAGGTATCGTAAATATTCAGTACATCGTAGCTAACGGTGAACTCAATGTTATCGAAGTTAACCCACGTTCCAGCCGTACCGTACCGTTCATCAGTAAAGTTACGGGCATCAACATGATTGAATATGCGACACGCATTGCTCTCGGTGAAACGATTAAGTCTATGGGCTTACCGACCGGTTTGGTTCCGGCTAAAGATTATGTTGCCGTTAAAGCGCCGGTATTCTCATTCTCCAAAATGGGTCTCGTAGAAATCGCTTTGGGACCTGAAATGAAATCCACCGGTGAAGTTATGGGTATCGGCCGCACTTATTCGGAAGCCTTGTTCAAAGCCATTCATGGTGCCAACATGCGTATTCCTGAAAAAGGCCATATCCTCATGACCGTAGCGGACCGCGATAAAGAAGAAGCAGCACGTCTTGCGAAAGGCTTTATCGACCTCGGTTACCACATCCAGGCAACCGGCGGTACGGGCAAATATTTTGAAGAACATGGTATTCCATGTGTAATTGTCAATAAGATTCACGAAGGTGAAAACAACTGTGCCGACTTGATCCGTCGCGGTGAAGTTGACTTGATGTTGAACACCTTGACCTATGGTAAACGCCCTGAACGCGAAGGTTTCCAACTTCGTCGTTTGGCCGTTGAAATGGGTACACCTTGCTTGACCTCCTTGGATACGGCACGTGAAGTATTGCGTGTAGTAGCCGGTCGAGCTAATGAAGAAATTAAGATTGAAGTCGAAGCGTTACAAGATTTTGAGATGGAGTGATACACGCAATGAGCGGTTATGTAGAAATGGCGCGAGTGCTCCGCAATGAGCAAATTGGTGCCGATGTATGGATTATGGATCTGTATGCACCGAAACAGGCCGCTGAAGCGGAAGTAGGCCAATTTTGTAATGTACGTGTAACCGGCGGCACGGCGCCTTTATTGCGCCGTCCCATCAGTTATGCCGGTTTTGATAAAATTGAAGGCACCATTACGCTCTTGTATCGCGTAGTGGGGACCGGTACGGACATTATGACGCACCTCAAAGAAGGGGATACCCTTGATTGTTTGGGACCTTTGGGCAGTCGTTTTGAAATGACCGACAACATGCTCCTCGTGGGCGGCGGTGTCGGTATTGCACCGATGCTCTGCATTGCGTCAAAATTGAATGAAATTGAAGATACAACGCGTTACACGAATGAAGAAGACGAAACGGTCATTAAACCGGTAGCAGCTAAAAAAGCAACTGTTGTGCTCGGTTTTCGCAATGAATCGGAAACCTTCTGGGCCGATTTGTTCAAAGCCTATGACGTGCCGGTTTATGTGACGACCGATGACGGCTCCGTTGGTACGAAAGGGTTCCCGACAGCCATTATGCCGGAACTTATTCAGTCCGAACGCGGCGAAGTTACTCGTCAGTTAACACCATTCTTGCATGGTAAAGTAGCCGGCGATACTGTTGCAGGCGCTGAAGTTGCCGATAGTGCTGTGAATGAAGCTGTAGGGGCTCACGAAGCTTCTGAAAAAGTAGCCAATATCGGTTTCACGAGTGTATTAACATGCGGTCCGACCCCGATGATGAAAGGTGTTGCGAAAGTGGCATCCGAATTCAGTGTGCCTTGCCAAGTGTCCTTGGAAGAACGCATGGGTTGCGGTACCGGCGGCTGCTTAGGCTGCGGCTGCAACGGTCGTGGTGGTAAACGCTATAAAGTATGTAAGGACGGCCCTGTATTTGCCGCTGAGGAGGTGTTTTTCAATGAGTAATACCTCAGATATTAAGATGCATGGTAATCATGCTGCTGACGGCAATTTACACGGTGAAAAAGACTATATAGGGATGGATCACAGCAAAGATTTAAACGGTAAAAAGCCTTCCTATAAGGACTTAGCCGTTGAGTTCTGCGGTATTAAGATGAAAAATCCGATTGTAGCCGCCTCGGGCACTTTCGGTTTCGGTTTCGAATATGCCGATTATCTTGACCTCAGCAACGAAGTGGGTGCCATTTCGGTAAAAGGCTTGACGCCGACACCGCGCAACGGTAATCCGGGCACCCGTATTGCCGAAACACCGTCCGGTGTATTGAACTGTATCGGTTTGGAAAACCCCGGTGCGGAAGCGTTTGTACGTGATATTTTACCGGAATTGAAACAGTATAATGTGCCGATTTTGGCCAATATTTCGGCCGCAGACGTAGAAGGCTACGCCTTTATGGCTAAGACTTTGTCTGTGCCGGGCGTTGTGGGCCTCGAAGTTAATATTAGCTGTCCGAATGTTAAAAACGGCGGCATGGCGTTTGGTGTGTCCGCCGAATCGGCGGCAGCCGTATGTAAGACAGTTCGTGAAAACACGGATTTACCGGTAATCATGAAATTATCGCCGAATGTAACGGACATCGTAGAAATTGCTACAGCCGTTAAAGAAGCCGGTGCTGACGGTTTATGTTTGATTAATACCTTGCTCGGCATGGCGATTGACATTAAAACACGTCGTCCTGTACTTGGTAACTTGTACGGCGGTTTATCCGGTCCGGCCGTTAAACCGATTGCTCTTCGTCTAGTACATCAAGTGGCTCAGGCTATTGATTTACCGATTATGGGCATGGGCGGTATCATGACGGGTACCGACGCCATCGAATTCATGTTGGCCGGTGCGGACATCGTATCCGTCGGTACGGCAACCATGGTTGATCCATGTGCTATCGGTAACATTGCTCGCGAAATGCATGAGTACTGCGAAGCAACCGGCTTGAACCATGTGAATGAAGTCGTAGGGGCTTTGGAACCGTACAGATTTTAAAAGCTTTAGAAACTTTAAGAGAGTTTGAACTGCATATAGAGAGAATAAAAGGTACGAGATGAAAATCTCGTGCCTTTTTTTGCATTATATAATTTAACATTGTGTTAACATCAAACTTAACATTTATTTATCATTCATTTAACATTATGTTTACATTTCATAGATATTAATGTTAAATTATGTTACAATTTATAACATAAAGGGGTGATAATATGATTACTTTCTTGGAGCTAGAGAACTTTAAGTCATTTAAATACATATTTATTGACTTAAGAGATAGTAAAGGAGATCCTAAAAAACTTGCATTTATTTATGGCGAAAACGGTGTTGGTAAAACTAACATTATGGAGTCGGTAGTTTTTTTAAAGCAAACTTTTGAAACATTGAATTTTCATAAATTTTCCAAAGATATTATGGATAACATTGAATCGTTAGGGGAAGGAGAAGATGTAAAACGGAATATATTACTTCAATTAGTTCAGCAACAAAATATATCATTAGGAAAACTGTTTGAAGAAAATAAACGTATTGGAACAACTGCCCCTATGGCTATCAATATAGGCTTTAAATTAGATACCTTTGATGGCAATTATAAAATAGTTATACAAAATGGTAAGATTATAGAAGAAGAGTTATATAGTCTGCTAAATAAACGAAGTGGTGTTGTATTTAAAATATCAAAGGATTCGGTGTTTTTGAGTAGGGCTATATTTTCACAAGACTATATTTCTGAATTAAAAAATATAATCTCAAAGTTCTGGGGGAATCATACTTTATTCAGCATTTTGGCGGATGAATTAAATATAAAGAATCTAGAATACTTAAAAGAACATGTCAATAATCGAATTTGGATGATTTTAGATTCTTTACGTCGTATTTCTATGATGCGGTTATTTGAAGGCCGTTATTTAATTGAAGGTAATTCAAGTATTCCGTTTCCAGGAAATTTATTTGGAGGAGCATTGCCTAAAGAACAAGCACCTTTATTTAAACCTTGGGAGTTGGCTATAAAACGAGTATTGGGTGGACTTTATTCTGATATTGAAGATGTTTTCTATGAAATTCAAGAACGAGGAGATTCCATTGATTATAGATTGATGGTAAAAAAAGTTGTTGATGGCGATGTTTTAACTATTCCTATGATTCAAGAATCTGCAGGGACAAGAAAAATTGTAAATTTATTGCCATTATTGTTAAGTGCTGTTAGAGGTGGCATTGTTTGTATCGATGAAATAGATAGTAGCATTCATGATCTTATGATGGCATCTATTATAGAAAATCTGGATGAACATATGGAAGGGCAATGTATTGCTACTACACACAATACGATTTTGATGGAAACGTTGGCACCTAAGTATGTTTATATTATTAGTGTGGATAGTGAAGGGGAAAAGCAAGTTATCAGTGTGGATTCTTATAAACAACGTACTCAGAAAAACCATAATATGAGAATTAGATATTTACGTGGGGATTATGCCGGTATTCCGTATACGGGATATGTAGACTTTGAAGATATTGCTGAAGAATTGAATAAAAATTGTTGGCAAAGTTTGAACCGAGGTGATGTTGCTGATGGGGAAACAGCAAACACCAAGACGAAATAAAAGGTTAGAACCTAATTATTTAAGGAGTATAGTTATTGCTCATGGTCGCTCTGAATATAGTTTATGTGATAATATAGGAAGCACTTTAAGATTATCTCAAAAAATAATTGCGAATGATAAAGGACGTTCAAGTATACAGGTGACTAGTTTAGATAGACATTTACGTAATAGATATTTTAAGACGCCGAGATCATTACAAGGTCAATTTAGCAATATAAATATTGAAAAAGGCGAAATTAAAAATTGCCAAATATTCCCTATTTTGGATGTAGATGATTGTACGGAAGAACAAAAAAGAGCTTATATCAATGGTGATTTTAAGAAATCATATTGGTTTGGTAATACTATCGTGCCTATATATAATGATCCCAATTTAGAAGAAACAATGAAAAAAATTGGCATAAAAATATTTAAAAAGAAAGATTACTTCTCTATTTTTGAACCAAACAGTTCAACAAAGGAAGATATAATCATGCTCTGGCAAAAACTTAGGGAGGCCAAGTGTACTAATTTAGATGAATACGTAGGATATTGTTTAAAAGTTAAAGGTCTAATCTAGTGGTACGTTACTTCACTAATGGTTAAATTCTTTGTGATATGGTAGTGTTATGTGTGTTGGTGAAACAATATAACCGGTGATATAATATTGAAATAGAGACAATTTGGTAGGTCGGTAGGAAGGTGACTATTATGGAATATAACAGTATTGCGGTAGGACGGGCAGCCTTGCAATTGACGATTACGGAATCACGTCAAAAAGAACAAGAATTACGCAAAGAATTACAAGAAAAAGGAATTCGATCCGTAGCGGTTGACTTTGGCGGTCAATTCGTGCAGTCCATTCCCAAGATTATAGAACATGCCGTTGTAGCGGCTCAGCGTCAAAAAGTAGTAGCTGATAATCACATTGGCGAAGGGGCCGTTATCGGTGCTACTCAAGAAGCATTGGAACAATTAAAACGTAAGGCAATTGGTCTCAATGTGGGCGGTAAAATCGGTATTGCCCGTTATCGTGAACACATCAGCGTGGCTATTTATGTGGGCGTCGGCATTTTACATTTGAATGAAATTGCCGTAGCGATTGCTCATAGAAGCTTGCCGGCCAGAGAAGACGAAGCCGGTCAAAAGAGTTTGATTGAATAGTCTTTACTTACTTGAGTAAAAAAGTAGAAGTAATAGAAGTACTTAACTAACTTAAAAATGATTTAACAGTTAACGTATATGGCATAATTGGAGGCGAATCAGTGAGTTCATTAGCTGTCATTATTTTGACAAAAAACGAAGAAAAGCATATTGAAGCAGCTATTCAGAATGTAAAGCAATGTGCGGATGAGGTGCTCATTATCGACTCCGGCAGCACTGATAATACGGTAGCCATTGCCGAAAAAAACGGGGCCATAGTTCGTTATCGTGCCTGGGATGAAGATTTTGCGGCACAGCGAAACTTCGCATTGGAACAAACTTCGGCTGATTGGGTGTTATATATCGACGCGGATGAACGCATGGATGAAACGATGCGCCGAGAAATCAGATACATCGTTGTGGAAAATCGTGTAGGCGAATATGGCTTAAAACGGGAGGTTGTCTTTAACGGACATCGTTTTAAACACGGCATTTTTGCACCGGACATTGTATACCGCTTATTTCCGCGTGAATCGGTTACCTGGGTAGGCAAAGTACATGAACATCCGGAAACAAATCTGCCAAAATCAGTATTAAACGGTGCTTTAGAGCATTTTTCTTATGAAAGTTGGCATCATTGGCTGCAGAAGGCTGACCATTATACGACTATTTGGGCGGAAGAACAGTTCGCCAAGGGCAAACGCATTTCGTTGGGAAAGGCGTTTTCACATTCCTTTATTGGCGGGTTGCGGGCATTGCTTTTTAAAGGCGGCTTTTTAGATGGCTGGATGGGCGTATTTTCTTCTTATCAGCACACATTTTATACCATGCTGAAATACGTGAAATTATATGAGTTGCAGCAACGGGAAAAGGGAAAATAAGCATGGACGATATAGCTATAGTATTGGCGGCTGATGATAATTATGCACAGCATGCGGCCGTAACGGCGGCTTCTATCTTATTGCATACGACCGAGCCGCAACGCGTGACTTTGTATATCTTAAGTGACGGTATAAGTGAAATAAAGCAACAGAAAATCGAAGCAACAATCAAAGATTTAAAAGGCCGTGTGCAATTGATACCGGTTGACGGTGAGGCCATCAAAGGGTTTACCAGCGGTCACATCAGCAAGGCGGCTTATTTGCGTTTGATGATTCCAAAATTATTACCGGACAGCGTCCGGAAGGCGATTTACTTTGATACCGATTTGGTTGTCATCGGCGACGTAGCTGAACTTTGGCAATTATCATTGGATGGTCATCCGGTGGGGGCGACGGTAGACTTAGGTATTATGTCATCAAAACGCAGTCGTCGTGAAAAACACGAATCCATCGGTCTTAACGAGTCCGATGATTATTTTAATTCCGGTATGATGGTGATTGATGTTTCCAGGTGGCGTGTTGAAAATTATGGCACTGAGGTGTTGACTGAAATTACTGCACACCAATTCCGTCATCATGATCAGGATGGATTGAATAAAGTATTTAAAAATAATTGGCAGGAATTACCGTTGCGATGGAATATTATTCCGCCGGTTTTTTCGTTGCCGCTAAAAATTCTATGTAGCGGCAGGTGGCGTAAAAAAGCATTTGAGGCCTTAAAGAGTCCGGCTGTAATACATTGGGCCGGTCGCTATAAACCGTGGGAATTTGCTTATGAAAAAGCATTTAACGGCATATATTATGAGGCCTTAAAAAATACTCGTTTTAATGATGAGGTCATGCCGCAGCCGAGTAAAGATATGCAGGGGAAATCCCTCACAAGACAGCTTATGCGAATTCGTTGGGCCAAATTTTGGCAAACTATAGGTGGATAAACAGATGAAAACATTTTCAGAAGATTTTTTTCAAATAGAACATTTTATAAAAGAGCGAATAGACTTTAACTACTCGAGTTCGGATGAAGGTGCTTATCACATCGCCTATAATGTCAATGACGGGTTTATTCATATCATGGGCGTATCGGTTGTGTCGGTACTGGAAAATAACAAAGCTCAAAACTTTGTGGTGCATATTTTTGTGGACGGTTACAGTCCGGAAAATTTGGCCAAAATAGAAGCTATGGCCAAACAGTGGCAATGCCATTGCATTGTGTACTTACTCGATATGACGCCGTTCAACGACTTTCATATTAAAGTGGCGCGCTTTTCCAGAATCACCTATGCCCGCATCTACATGCCAAAAGTGATTAAGGAATACAGTGATAAGTTTATTTACCTTGATGCGGACACCATGGTGTGTGATTCCCTCAAAGAATTATGGAATATGGATTTGCAGGGCAAGGCTATGGGGGCCGTATCGGAAACGCCTGAATCTGTTGCGTATCGAGCCGGTCATTTGAAATTGAAATCCGGTAAATACTTTAATGACGGTGTCATGGTTATAGATATTACCCAATGGGAAACAGATCAAATTACCGAAAAGGCCTTTGCTTATCAGAATGAACCGCCAAGCCGTTTTAAAGGGCAGAGCCAGGATGTATTGAACTTGGTATTCGACGGTGATTTATATTTCTTGCCGGCGGCTTATAATGCGTACGGCGGTGCTGCCGAATTTGACAGCAAACCGGTTATCGCTCATTGGACCGGTCGTCGTAAACCATGGCAAATGGTGGTCACCGATATTGATGCTTTGTGGCGTAAATATAACGCGTTGGCACCATGGGAGACGATTACGAATGTTTTGCCGGTGAAAAAGCCGGAAAACTATCATGACTTCCAGCAATGGGGCGATTACCAGAAGAAACAGGGGCATTACGGTAAATTTTTGGAAGGTATTTTCTGGTACAGTGTGCTGCGCGTGATTTATAAACTAGGTGGCAACAAGAAGAATTAACAGGATAAATTAGTCCCGCTTGTTTTAAGTTATGAATTGTGAGTCAGTAAATCCGATATTTAGGATTAAAAGACAGTATTTTAATTAAAGGATGAGGCAGATGAAAATTGCAATCGCCGGAACCGGTTATGTAGGTTTATCTAATGGTTTGTTATTAGCACAACATCATGAAGTGGTGGCTCTGGATATTGTTCCGGAAAAAGTCGATATGCTCAATAAAGGGCAGTCGCCGATTGTGGATGCGGATATTTCAGACTTTTTGCAACGAGATGATATTAACTTTAAAGCCACTTTGGATGCTAAAGAAGCTTTTACCGGGGCAGATTTTGTTATCATTTCAACCCCGACAAACTACGATCCGAAGAAGAATTTCTTTGATACCTCATCGGTTGAAGCGGTCATTGAAGAAGTGTTGGACATTAATCCGGGTGCCGTTGTGATTATCAAATCAACAATTCCCGTAGGCTATACGGCTCAGATGCGTGAAAAATATAATACGGAAAATATTATTTTCTCGCCGGAATTTTTACGTGAAGGTAAGGCGTTGCATGATAATTTATATCCGTCTCGTATTGTTGTAGGCGAACGATCGGACCGAGCAAAGGTATTTGCCGATTTATTGGCTGAAGGAGCTGTTAAAAAAGACATTCCGATTATTTTCACCGGCTCTACTGAAGCGGAAGCGATTAAACTCTTTGCCAACACCTATTTGGCATTACGTGTAGCTTACTTCAATGAACTCGATTCCTATGCGGAAATGCGTGATTTAAATACGTCTGAAATTATTAAAGGCGTATGCTTGGATCCGCGTATCGGTGATTTTTATAATAATCCGTCTTTCGGTTACGGCGGCTATTGTTTGCCGAAAGATACGAAACAGCTATTGGCTAACTACCATGATGTGCCGCAGAACTTAGTATCGGCTATCGTGGAAGCCAATCGCACTCGTAAAGATCATATCGCCGATATGATTATTGAACGGCAGCCGAAGATTGTGGGCGTATATCGTTTGACGATGAAAAGCGATTCCGATAACTTCCGTGCATCAGCCATTCAAGGCGTTATGAAACGCATTAAAGCTAAAGGGATTGAAGTCGTTGTGTATGAACCGACTTTAGAAGCTGATGACTTCTTCCGTTCACGCGTTATTCGTGATTTAGCTGAATTTAAAGCGATGAGCGATGTTATTATTACTAACCGTTGGTCTGATGATTTGGTCGATGTTAAAGAGAAAGTATACACTCGAGATTTATTTGACAGAGATTAATGGATACTATGGTTATTTTATAGCAATGTAATTGTAAATTAGTGTTTGGCACTAATGAGTAATTTGAGAGGGGATTGTGGCACGACAATGGCTACCTATAAAGAATTTGATACAAGTAAAAAAGTTCTTATTACCGGGGCGGCCGGGTTTATCGGCTTTCATTTGGCAAAACTGCTCCTGGATAAAGGGGCTGCAATATTAGGCTTTGATAATTTGAACGATTACTATGATGTGTCGTTAAAAGAAAGCCGTTTAGCGATTCTGAAGGCATATCCTGAGTTTACTTTTGTAAAGGGGAACCTAGCCGATGAAGCGGCTGTTAACGGTCTTTTTGAAAATTTCAAGCCGGATATTGTTGTAAATTTGGCGGCTCAGGCAGGGGTTCGCTATAGTATTGATAATCCGCGAGCTTATATGGAATCGAATATGATGGGTTTCTTCAATATTTTGGAAGCTTGCCGTCATAATCCGGTAGAACATCTGCTATTTGCCTCCAGTTCCTCAGTATACGGCAACCAGCAGAAGACGCCGTTTGCCACAACCGATAATGTGGATCATCCAATCAGTTTGTATGCGGCTACTAAAAAATCCAACGAATTGATGGCCTATACATACAGTCATTTATATGGCATTCCGGCTACGGGTTTACGATTCTTTACCGTTTATGGACCATACGGGCGCCCTGATATGGCGTACTTTAAATTTACCAATAAAATAAATGCTGGTACACCAATTCAGATTTACAATAAGGGCGATATGTACCGCGATTTTACCTATGTGGATGATATCGTAACCGGTATAGAACGAATGTTATGTAATCCGCCGGCTAAAAATGAAGCAGGAGACGCATATAAGGTGTATAATATCGGCAATAATAAACCGGAACAACTCATGCACTTTATTGAAGTCTTGGAGCAGCAATTAGGTAAGACGGCTGGAAAAGAATTTTTGCCGATGCAGCCGGGTGATGTGTATCAGACCTATGCCGATGTAAGCGAATTGGAACGAGATTTCGATTTCAAACCTTCAACGACGATTGAAGAAGGCTTGGGGAAATTCGTTGCTTGGTACAAGGAATATTACTCTGTGAAGTAGTCGATGAAGGTATTGATTTAAGCAAAGGCTTCTTTAGTAAGTATAGATGATTGGGCACTTTAATTTCTTGCAGTTGCTTTGACTGAATGCTCAAAGTATGATATACTATCCAAGTTGACAAAATAAAAAGAGTGATTTGCAGTTGACAAGCTCTCTTAGATTTGTTATCATAATGAAGTTGAATGAAGTAGAGGCCATCCGCTTCTCACCTGTTGTCTCGAAATAACGGGTTGAATATCTAACTAGTAATCAGTTACGGATGGCATTATGCCGTCCGTTTTTTTATTATAGAAAATAATTTGTTGGAGGTGACTATTATTAGCAAAGATACGCCGCGTATTAATGAAGAGATTCGCGCCCGTGAAGTTCGTGTGGTAAGTGCCGATAATGAGCAATTAGGTATTATGTCGGCTCGTGAAGCTCTTGCGTTAGCCGAAGAACATCAATTGGACTTAGTGGAAGTGGCACCGAACGGTAAGCCGCCGGTATGTCGAATTATGAACTACGGTAAATATCGCTATGAGCAACAGAAGCGCGAAAAAGAAGCTAAAAAGAAACAGAAGACATTTACTTTAAAAGAAGTAAAGCTTCGTCCCCATATTGAAGATCATGACTTCTATGTAAAAATGAAGAATGCTAGTAAATTCCTAGCAGAAGGTAACAAAGTAAAAGTTACCATCATGTTCCGTGGCCGAGAATTGAGCCATCCTGAATTGGGTCAGAATGTATTAACCCGTTTTGCCAAAGAATTGGAAGAACAGGCAGTTGTGGAAAAAGCAGCTAAGCTTGAAGGGCGAAACATGACGATGATATTAGCAAAAAAAGGATAATTGAGGAGGAAACTAATCATGCCAAAAATTAAAACTCGCCGTGCAGCGGCTAAACGTTTTGTACCGACCGGTAGCGGTGAATTCAAACGTGCGAAAGCTTTCAAGAGCCACATCTTAGAAAAGAAATCCCCGGCTCGTAAACGCAATCTTCGCAAAGCAACTTTGGTTAGCAAAGCCGATTACAAACGCGTTGCTAAATGTTTACCATACGCTTAATAGTTAAAATTACTGGATAATGGAGGAAATACACAATGGCTAGAGTGAAAAAGGGCGTAACTGCTCATGCACGTCATAAAAAAATCTTAAAATTAGCTAAAGGCTATCGCGGTACACGTAGTCGTTTGTTCAAAAAAGCAAACGAAACGGTAATGAAAGCATTATACTATGCTCGTCGTGACCGTCGTGCGAAAAAACGCGAATTCCGTAAATTGTTCATTACCCGTATCAATGCGGCTGCCCGCATGAACGGTATGAGCTATAGCCGTTTCATCGCCGGCTTAACTAAAGCAGGCGTTGCAGTTGACCGTAAAATGTTAGCAGACTTGGCTGTTAACGATATGGCCGCTTTCGCTAAATTCGTTGAAGTAGCTAAAAACGCATAAGACAAACGAATAAGATATATGAGAAAAAAGGTGTAGAGATTCACAATTATGTGAACTTTCTACACCCTTTTTTTTATAAAAATGTTATAATAAAAGGAAATATAAACGGATAAATTTATTTTTTGTACTTATTTATTTCTTGTAAAATAAAAATCAAGTTGAGTTGTTAGTTTTTGAGGTGTAGTATGAAAAGTGTGAGAAAAGCAGTTATTCCGGCAGCAGGATTTGGTACTCGTTTTTTACCGGCAACTAAGGCACAACCAAAAGAAATGTTGCCTATTGTGGATACACCGGCTATTCAATATATTATTGAAGAAGCAGTTGATTCCGGTATTGAGGAAATTCTGATTATTACGGGGCGGAATAAACGTGCTATTGAAGATCACTTTGATACAAGTGTTGAATTGGAACAGTTATTGCAACAACAGGGGAAAAAGAAGCAATTGGCCATGGTACGCCGCTTAGCAGATATTCGCGTACATTTTATTCGGCAGAAAGCACCGCGCGGCTTGGGGGATGCCGTATTATGTGCTAAGGCATTTTGTGCCGGTGAACCGTTTGCCGTTTTATTGGGGGATGATGTGGTATATAATCCGGAAAAACCTTGTTTGAAACAATTGATTGATACATATAATACACATGGCGGAACCGTTTTGGGGGCACAACGAGTTCCGGATGATATGGTAAGTTCCTACGGAATCGTTTCTGGTACACCGATTTCAGATACGGTATATAAAGTAGATGGTTTGGTTGAAAAACCTCAAAAAGAATCGGCTCCGTCAAATATAGCCGTTTTGGGACGCTATATATTATCACCAAAGATTTTTGATTGTTTGGAAAATATTCCACTAGGCGCCGGCAATGAATTACAATTAACCGATGCGATTGCTCAGCTTGATGAAGATGTATTTGCTTTGGCCTATGAAGGGAAGCGTTATGATATCGGTAACCGTTTCGGTTATCTGCAGGCGATGATTGAATATGGCCTTCGCAATGAAGACGTGGGAGAGGCACTAACAAAGTATTTGAAATCATTAGATCTAGATAATTTTTAAATCCTTATGCTAAACAATTAATAACCCATTGTTATATAATAAGAAGTTTGTTGAAAGGATTTATTGTGATGAAAGATTCTATCCCATTGTTAAAACGTAACACAACTTATGTATTACCATTATGCCTGTTTATTGTTGATTATTTTATGATTGTATTAGGAATTTCGTTTGCTTATGAAGCGCGAAAGTTATGGATGTTTCCTCCTGTTTCGGATACTTTTAGTATTCGCAGTATTTATATCTATTTAATAGCTCCGGCGTTATTTCTTTTTATGATGTGCTTGTGCCATTGTTATGATATAGCATTGCCGTATTGGGATCGAGTACGGAATTTATTTAAAGCCGTATCATTTAGTGTTATGCTCACAGTATTTCTTATGTATGCAGCAAATGTAGCCGGCGATGTGTCACGTTTATTTATTATCGGGTCGTGGGTATTTACCTTTGTAATGTTATTGTTAGGACGCTATATATTAGAGCGGATACTTATTGCAA
This sequence comes from Veillonella seminalis, assembly GCF_003992065.1. Classification (GTDB taxonomy): domain Bacteria; phylum Bacillota; class Negativicutes; order Veillonellales; family Veillonellaceae; genus Veillonella_A; species Veillonella_A seminalis. The sequence goes on along the minus strand of NZ_RQUZ01000003.1, from coordinate 12,812 downwards.
AGGGGATACTTAAAATTCCGGTTATTATTATCGGCGCCGGTAAAACAGCGGAACTTGTTTTACAATCCTTTGAGCGGCATCCTATTATGCGTTATGAAATAGTCGGTTTTATTGATGATAATCCGGTTTGTAAAAATCTGACCGATCAATATCCGTTATTGGGAGGTTTTTGCGATATTGATGAAATAGTAGCTAAGACAAAGATTCAACACGTAATCGTGTGTGCACCGGGCTTACCGCCGGACAAATTAATTACCTTAGTTAACCGTTTAGAAATTTTGATCAAAAATGTATCTTTCGTGCCGGAACTAATCGGATTACCGGTAGCGAATGTGTCGGTGCAAGGTTTAATGGAAGAAAATATGCTTCTGGTTAATGTTAAAAATAATTTGGCCAGACCTTATTATCGTTTCTTAAAACGCGTATTTGATACTGTTTTAACGTTAGCCGGTATGATAGTTTTCCTTCCGATAGGACTCATTATTGCCGCTTTTATTTATATTTCTGATCCCGGACCTATTTTATTTGCACATCGACGTGTGGGGCAGCATGGTAAGGAATTCCCTTGCTATAAGTTTCGCTCTATGGTAGTAAATGCTGAAGAAGCTTTACAGGAATATTTAAAAGATAATCCGGAAGCACAGGAAGAATGGAATCGAGATTTTAAATTGAAAAACGATCCTCGTATTACTAAAATCGGTCACTTTTTGCGTAAGACGAGCCTTGATGAATTACCTCAATTACTCAATGTTTTAAAAGGGGAAATGAGTTTAGTAGGACCAAGACCGATTGTTCAGGCTGAAGTAGAGAAATATGGAGAATATATTCAAGACTTTTACTTGGTGCCACCGGGAATCACCGGTGTTTGGCAAGTTAGCGGTCGTAGTGATACAACCTATGATGAACGTGTTCAGATGGATTCGTGGTATGTACATAATTGGTCAGTTTGGATTGACATTGTATATTTAGTAAAAACCGTAACAGCCGTATTACAACGAAAAGGTGCTTATTAATAGAGGAGTGATACGTATGAAATACGATTATTTAATGGTTGGGGCAGGTCCGTTTGGTTCTGTATTTGCACATGAAGCACATAAACGTGGGAAAAAAGTATTAGTCATTGATCGTCGCAATCATATTGGTGGTAATATGTATTGCGAAAATAAAGACGGCATTAATATTCATGTATATGGTGCTCATATTTTCCATACATCGATGAAACATGTATGGGATTATGTGAATCAATTTGCTACTTTTAATAACTATGTAAATTCTCCGGTTGCCAATTATAAGGGTGAAATGTATAACTTGCCATTTAATATGAATACGTTTAGTAAGATGTGGGGCATTTCTACACCGGACGAAGCGAAAGCTATTATCGAAAAACAACGTGCTGTAATTACTGATGCACCTAAAAATTTGGAAGAACAGGCTATTAGTTTAGTTGGCACCGATATTTATGAAAAGCTTATCAAAGGCTATACTGAAAAACAGTGGGGCCGTCCTTGTACAGAAATCCCTTCTTTTATCATTAAACGTTTGCCAGTTCGTTATACTTATGATAATAACTACTTTAATGATCGATATCAGGGGATACCTGAAGGCGGCTATACCAAGTTAATCGAAAATATGTTAGAAGGTATTGAAGTTCGCCTAGGTGTTGATTTTATTAAGAATCGTGAAGAATTATCCGCATTAGCCGATAAGATTATATATACAGGTCCGATTGACGAATATTATAATTATGAGTTCGGTCAATTGGAGTATCGCGGTTTACGTTTTGAAACCGAAAAAATAGAAACAGATAATTATCAAGGGGTAGCGGTAGTTAACTATACAGCCGCCGATGTACCTTATACTCGTGTGATTGAGCATAAACACTTTGAATTCGGTACACAACCTGTTTCTTATGTAACTAAAGAATATCCGGCTGATTGGAAAGTGGGCGATGAGGCATACTATCCTGTGAATAATGAAAAAAATCAGGACTTATATGCTAAATATGCTTTAAAGGCTAAGGAAGAATCTAATGTTATTTTTGGCGGTCGTTTAGCTGAATATGTATATTATGATATGGATAAGGTAATTGCAAGTGCATTGCGTTTAGTAGAAAAGGAATTGAAGTAAGTGGCGATAATAAAAATTTTAGTGGCGGCACATAAATTGTATTGGATGCCAAGTGATTCAGTATATATGCCTATACATGTAGGCAGAGAGGGAAAAGCTGATTTAGGGTATGTTGGTGATAACACCGGTGATAATATATCAGCTAAAAATCCTAACTATTGTGAATTAACAGCTCTTTATTGGGCATGGAAGAACTTAGAGGCGGATTATGTGGGGTTAGTACATTATCGTCGCTATTTTACGAATAAAGAAGTTCGTAATATTGAAGGCAAGAAGCAGCAAGTTTTAACTAGCGGACAATGGCAAACTTTATTAGAGCAATATCCTGTTGTAGTGGCCGATAAACGCCGTTATTATATTGAAAGCAACCGCTCGCATTATAATCATGCTCATCATAGTGAAGGATTAGATGTAACTGAAACTATTATTGCTGAAATGTATCCGGAGTATTCGGAAGCCTTTACAATTGTATGTAATCGCACATGGGCTCATATGTTTAATATGTTTGTTATGCGTCGTGATTTATACAATCAATACTGTGAATGGCTATTTGATATATTGTTTGAACTGGAAAAACGAGTAGATATTTCTGATTATGATCAATATGAATCTCGTATCTTTGGCTTTGTCAGTGAGATTTTATTAGATGTTTGGCTTGAAAAAAATCAGATTAACTATAAAGAGCAAAATGTTTCTTTTATGGAAAAACAAAATTGGCTCAAAAAAGGCGGTAGCTTTTTGAAACGTAAGGTATTTGGAAAGTAAGAAATTAAACACTATTTTAGATTTTAGTAACTTGATTATCGTTGTATGCATGGGAGAAGTATTATATGGAATTTAATGAACCGTTTTTTAGTGTAATTATGCCAGTTTATAATGCTGCACCTTTTTTGCAAAGGGCGATAGAAAGTATATTGGAACAAGAATATACAAATTTTGAATTGATTTTAGTTGATGATCAATCTACAGATAATAGTTATGATATTTGTAAATCTTATTTAAAAAAAGACAATAGAATTAAACTTTATCAGATGCAACGAAATGCCGGGGCTGCAGCGGCAAGAAATTATGCTTTGTCATACGTTGTAGGGAAATATGTAACATTTTGTGATAGTGATGATTATGTTGATAAAGATTTACTTGCAACAGCATATATTCATTTGAGAGAGTGCGATATAGATTGTTTAAAGTATGGTTGTATTGAAGAATATATTAAAAAAGATTCAAATAACCATTTTTTTAAAGTACAAAGTTTATTAACTCGTGAATATAAAGATCGAAACGAAATTGCCAAGCAAATTTTAAAAATGGAGTTAGTGCCATTATTTGGCTATTTATGGAATGGTTTTTATCGTCGTGAAATAATAGAGGAAAATGGACTTGAACTAAATCCTTCATATCGTGTAAATGAAGATTTTGATTTTAACATGCGGTATTTTAGATATGTCAATACATTTAAATGTATTGACTATACAGGCTATCATTATATTAAATTAACAGAGTCTAATAGTTTATCGTCACAAAAGAATGATGACTACTATAATTTACATATAATGAAAATCGAGCGTTTCTTAGCATTTTTTAATGGTTTTGAAAATATGGATGATGAATCTAAAAGTATGTTGTTTTGGATGTATACTCGGTTCGTATATTCTACACTACAACGAGCTATTGAATCAGGTGAAAATATTCAAAAGTTATTAACGTCAATTAGAGATAGTAAAATATATAATTATTTTAAGTGTGTTGAGTTTATAAACATTTCTAAGAAACAGAAATTAATGATATCTTTGTTGCGCGATGAAAAAGGAGTTTTGTTATTGTGGCTTGTACGGATGATTGGATTAATAAAAAGACAATTTCCATTTTTATTTGCAAAAATTAAAGGATAATTAAAATGAATCAAGATTTATTGCCGGTAAAAGTTTTACAAATTGGCATGACTCGGAATATAGGTGGTCTTGAAACATATTTAATGCAGCAATTTGACCATTTAGATAGAAATAAAGTAGTTTATGATTTTGTAAATATTACCAATGAATATGATATTGTCTTTGCCGATAAAATAAGAAATGCCGGATCAAAGATTTTTGGGGTTTGTTCGCGACATAAGAATCCTTTAAATCACTATTGGCAATGGATAAAATTACTTCGTAAAGAATCAAAAAATTATAAGGCAATTGTATTAAATACTAATAGTTTAGAATATATTTTCCCATTATTTCTAGGAAAAATAATGGGAATACCTGTGAGAATTATACACTCTCATAACGGTGGCTTTGAAAATAAGATTGGTCTAATTAGGCGGGTTTTAATAGGCTTCAATCGAATTCTTATGAAGTGGAGTGTAACTGATTACTTTGCTTGTGCTCAATCAGCAGGGCAGTGGATGTTTGGGAATACACAACCATTTACGGTTATCCATAATGCTATTAATATAAAAGATATAGTTTTTAATGATAAAGTAAGACAAATCAAACGCTCTGAGTTAAAATTTGGTGATGAAGACTTTATTGTTGGTCATGTGGGGAGATTTGTGTATCAAAAAGATCACGAATTTTTGATTGATGTATTTAATGAAGTGCATAATAAAAGATCTAAAGCTAAATTATTATTAATAGGTGATTATGTAGGGGATGATACATATTATAAGAATGCGGTCAATCAGGTCAAAAAATTAAAATTAGAAAATGCCGTTTTATTTTTAGGGATACGACATGATGTGGCTGAGTTAATGCAGGCAATGGATTGTTTTGTAATGCCTTCAAGATTTGAAGGCCTTACTGTTGTTGGTGTAGAATCACAAGCCAGCGGATTGCCTTGTTTTTTTTCGGATAATATAACCAAAGAATTAAAGTTAGTAGATGGCTTGTGTTATTTTATCGATAAGAAATTAGAGAAAAAGACTTGGGCAGATATAATATTAAAGAAGAGTGCTGTTACTAGAAGAGATACTTCGAAAGAATTAAGGTTAGCCGGTTATGATATTGATACAGAAGTTAATAAGATAATGAGTTTTTACTTGAAAGAGAAAAAATAAATGGATCTTGAGAAACTAAAATTAATAATTTCAAAACATGATGTTATATCATTTGATGTGTTTGATACTTTGATAAAAAGAAATCTTGGAAGCAATAAAGATGTATTTAGATTGCTAGAGTATAAAGTTAATAAGTTGTTAGGAACATCAAAAAAGATATACGATTCGCGAATTGCGGCTGAGGCTAATGCGAGAAAAAGATGCACTTATCGAGAAGTAAATATCGATGAAATTTATGAAAATTTTGATGATAGTTATATTGAAAGTGAAAAAAATTTAATAAAAAAAATGGAGTTAGAACTTGAATTGCTTGTTTGTACAGCGAATCAAGAACTTCAAGAGATTTATAATTATTGCGTATCTATAGAAAAACCTATTCTCATTATTTCTGATATGTACTTTAGTGCATCAGATATTAATAAAATTTTAGAGAAAAACGATTATTTACATCATAAAATAGTTTACTCTTCGTGCGATGAACGGATTACAAAATGGGAGCAGGGTTTACTATTTAAGAAGGTTTTAGAAAAAGAAAGATTATTACCATCTCAAGTTCTTCATATTGGTAATGACAAAAATGCTGACTTTAAAAAGGCAAAAATGCAAGGATTATCTGCATTTTTGATTGATGAAGGGGAATTATTTCCCACTTATTATGATGAAGAGGGTTTATTTAGTCAGGAAATTTTTACTTACAATTGGATAAATCGGTTTATTAATAATAATATGCCGATTAAAGAAAATGATATTTTTAAAATAGGATATGAGGTTTTTGGTCCATTATTATTAGGTTTTACTAAGTGGTTAGCGCAACAAGTAGAGCAAAAAAAATTAAAAAAAGTTTTCTTTTTTTCACGAGATGGATACATTTTGAAAAAAGCTTTTTCTTTATATTGTCCTAACATAGATTCAAAATATTTTTATATTTCAAGAAAGTCTGTAATAAGGCCGATTTTACAATATGATAAATCTTTTGACGATATGGTGAAACATTATAAATCTTGGGATAAATCTTTTACATTAGAATATGTGTTAGATAGATTTTGCATTACAATTGATGATGTGGTGTTAGACAAATTTAAATTGGCTCGTCAAGATAGATTTAATATTGATACTTTGAAAATTGATCAGCGAGTAGAATCTTTGTTTGATTTTATTAAAGAACAGATATTCAGTGATTCTAAGGCTCAGGCAATACTTATTCAATCATATTTTTATCAAGAGCAATTTTATGGAAATGTTGGTATTATTGACATGGGAGCCGGTTGTAGCATTGAGTTTGCATTAAAATATTATTTAAAACAAGAGAATTTAGATGTAAATCCTTTTTATTTTTATTTGCATTCTGCAATTGAGGAAAATACAACTAGAAATATATTTTTTGACTCAGGCAATAAAACCAAGCAGTATAAGGTCCTATTACGTTTTTGTTATATGTTTTTAGAAATATTTCTCACTGCTCCGCATGGGAGCGTTAAAGGTTATCAAGTTATAGATAATAAAGTGGAACCAATATTAGCTGACTTCGAGTATATTGGAGGAGGGAAAGTTGACGAAAAGTATTATATTCAAGAATTGCAGAGGGGGGCGTTGTCATTTTTTAAATCTAGTATGAATCAATTTATTGATGAAGATATTAGTACCAATATAGCCCTGCAAAACTTTAAAAACTTTGCAATTACACCAACTCTAGAAGATATAAAAATATGGAAAGATTATAGGGTGATTCTTGATGAGTTACGACCATTAATTTTAAGTTCAAAAGCTTCATCTTTTGAAGACTCTATAAATTCTATTAAGAATAGTCCATGGTTATCTGGGGCTATTATAGAGAAAACTAAAAACCGATATTTGATGAAATTGATTTTTAAATTTTACTATTTGTTTAAGAAATATAAATAAATATTATTAAGAGATTGAACTATGAAAATAAATAAGTTGTTTGAAAATATTTTTTCATTGGTAAGTTTAAAAGGTGCAGAATACATATTGAATTTTATATTATTACCTTATTTAGTTCGAGTTTTAGGCGTGGATAAATTTGGTGCGATTGCTTTTATGCAAGGAATAGTTCAGTATTGTATTATAATTGTGGACTATGGCTTTAATATGACTGGCCCTAGGGATATTGCGAGAGCTGGAGAAAAAAATCAAATTGCCGATATTTTTGTTAATATTATGACTTGTAAGGCATTACTTCTTCTTTTAACAGCTTTATTTTCTTTTTTTTCTATTTTTATCATTGATTTTATGGCAATAAAGTTTGATGCTTATTTGTATTGGAGTGTTTTTTTATTAGCATTAGGTAATTTTATTTTCCCTACATGGTTTTTTCAGGGGATTCAACAAATGAGATATATAACAATTGTCAATATAATAGCTAGATTGGCAACTGTTATTTTGTTTTTTTTGTTTGTTCGAAACCCGGATGATTATTTGTTAGCTGCTTTATTTCAGTCAAGTACTTTAATCTTAGCAGGAATACTTTCGTATATAATTATAGCAAGACAATATAGTTTTGTGTTTATAAAGCCAACGTTTAAAGGTGTAATAAAAACTATGAATGATGGTTGGCATATTTTTCTTTCTACTATTGCTATAAACATATATACAACTAGTAATATAGTCTTATTAGGTATTTTTTCTAATGACACTATAGTGGGATATTTTAGTGCGGCCAATAAATTAATAGATAGTATTAAAGGTGTTATGTTTACTGTTAATCAAGCGGTGTATCCTTATGCCAGTAAAAAAATTCAAGAGGGTAAAAATAATTTTTTGAATTTTATAAAAGCTTATGGAAAAGTTTATATCGGTGGCTGTTTGATAGGGAGTATATCTTTGATCTTTTTGGCCCCTTGTGTAGTACAGTTGTTGTTTGGTGAGGGATATCAGTCAAGCGTAGTAATTTTGCGAATATTGGCATTATTACCGTTGGTAATATCAATAAGTAATGTTTTTGGAATTCAAGTTTTGTTGAATTATGGCTATCAAAAGATATTTAGCAATATTCTTGTGTTGGGGGCTATTTTAGATATCATATTAATGTTTTGTATAGCTCCTTATTGGCTGGGTGAGGGGGTTGCTATAATAATGGTAATTGTTGAAGGGGTTATTACATTTGCTATTTTGGGATATGTTTTCAAAAATAATATATTAAAAAAGATTTAATAAAAATTTTCGGAGGTCATGATGCAAAGTGTAAGATTTGGAGTTTTTATTGATACACTAAAAAGTAAGTTTATTTACATCATTCTATTAGCAATTATTTTTTCATTAGGTTTAGTAATTGAAAAAACTTTTTTTACAGATTATGTTCTTCAAAGTACACGCTTTCATACTGAAAAAACTATAAAAATTGAGTATAATCAGCCATTAATGTTTAATAATTCTCTTGATTATGGTACTTTTTTAAAGAGTTATAGTGAAATTGATTTATTCTTAAAACAATCAGAAAATAGATTTGATTATAAAAAAATTAATAGAGATTGGGATAAGTTAACAGAAATTCAGAAAGTTGAATGGTTGCAAAAGCATATTCATGTTGTTGATATTCATTCTGGAGTTATTCAGTATATTTTCTCATTAAGTGCAGATGATGCAAAAGATTATGAATATATAAAATTATATGGAGTTAAATATTTAGACGAATATATTTCTTTTGCTGAGTCGAGGATTGAGAAAATAACTCCGCAAAGCCAATTTAAAGAAATAAGTGCATATACATTAGAACCAAAACTATTAGTAAATGATAAAAGCATAATAATACTAAAGTATGGAATTATAGGTGCTGTTTTAGGAACTATTATTGGAGCGGTGATAGTATTTTTAATTTCGATAAGGAATGAAAAAAATGGTTGATCCAGGATTTTTGTATATTTTATCTGTATTGTTATTGATTTTATCAATAGGTTTAATATATTTTTTTAAAGGGGATGTCCTTCAACCAAGCATTTTAATGAGTACGACTATGATGTTAAGTTCTATATTAGCTGCATTAAACATAGAACGGTGGCAATTACCTTTTTCAATGTCAAGTGTAATAGTATTATTGATGGGGATTCTTGCATTTGCTTGTGGTAACGTTGCTGTTTGTAAGATTGCCTTTTTTAGACAATCCGTACAGCCAGTTTTTACTATTAAATATTATAAAGTTGATAAACTAATTTTCATTGCTTTTTTGATAATGAGTATTTTGGCTATGCTTAGTTTTCGTGAAATCTTTCACTTATCTATATTACTTGGAAATACAGAAGGTGTATTTAATATTATAAAAACTGTAAGGCCAGCTATTGAAGCTGAGCAAGTTTCATTAAGTCGATGGATGAATTATCGACAATATATTGCATTAGCAATTGCTTCAGTATATGTATATGCATTTTTAAGTAACTTAATATTTTTTAAATGGTCAAAATCAAATCTCTTTTTTCTAGTGCCTATTTTAACTTATATTCCTTTTATGATATTTACAACGGGACGCATGGCGATGATGTCATTTGTTATATTTGTTGTAGTAATTGGAATTTTTCTTTATCTAAAAAAGCATCAATTTAAATTTGAGGCAGGTATAAAATCAATCATTATACTTGGCATATTAGGAATTATGGCTGTATCCTTTTTCTTGATAATGGGGTATTTATCTGGAAAAGTAACTAGCAGTACTCGGACACCTTTTATTATTTTATCGCATTATTTAGGTCTATCTGTTCCGGCTTTTGATGTTATATATCATCAGTTACCGGTAGAGAACTCTTTGATTGGTTCTAATTTACTAGTTAGTGTTTATAGGAATCTTAATTTTTTAGGATTTAATTTGCCAGATGTTGAAATATTTTTGCCATTTGTTAATTTTGAAGGTATTGATACTAATGTTTATACGGCAGAATGGCGATATATTAAAGCGTTTGGGGTGGTTGGTATGTTAGGGGTTATGTGGTTATTAGGTGCATTTTATAGTTATTATTATAATTATTTAAAATATAATAATGATATTAAAATTACATCGTTGTTAATATATGCGACGATTTCTTATCCTTTATTTTTATCATCAATTGATGAAAGATTCTTTTTGGACTTATTTGGAACTACGATTATTTATATTGGGGGAGTTCTATGGATAGCTAAAAAAATATTATTAGATAAAATATAAGATAGTTTAAAAGTTACTTAATGGTTTTCTATAGGTTAGTTAACATAACCAAAATTCTGACGTAGTCTTGTTTGCCGTTAGTTTTTCAATTTTTAGGATTGAATATAATGGTGCAATTTATTTTCCATTTGCTGGTGGTTGACTTATATTCTATGTATTATTAGGTTATTTATTATTTAATACTGAGTTAGTGAAAATATATAGATATATAATTTATGGTTTGGGGATTACTTCTTGCCTAATTCGTTATTTTGCAACATATTATTTAAGTATAGAAAATGGAAGTTTAGATAGAACCTTTTTTAGCTATACACAATTCCATACAGTTTTATTAGCTATTGCAATTTTTACATTTATTAAATATTTAAGTCATGATTGGTTAATCCCGTATTCTAAAATACTAAGATATTTATCTTCTTGCAGTTTAGGAATATACTTAACGCATAAATTTTTTATAGATAATTTTTCCGCTTATTTTCATATCCCTGCTGAAGATTTATTTTGGCGTTTGGGTGGTCCTGTTCTAACTTATATAGTCTGTTTATTAGTAGTGTGTTTATTAAAACAAATACCTTATGTACGAAGATTAGTTCCGTGAATTAATATTGCATCTATGTATTATATGTATTTTTTAGGTTCGGTTCAAGAATGATGTAAATTGTTGAAAAAATAAGAACAGATTAACATAGAAGAGTTATAAAAATTGGTAAAATTTCATTTATACATAGTCAATATAACTCTTTTTCAATTTAAGGTAAAATTATGAAATATTCTATTATGATTCCCGGCGGCTCTGGTTTTATCGGCTCGAATTTTGTGTTTCATATGTTAAAGAAATACTCGGATTATCGCATCATTTGTGTAGATAAATTAACGTATGCCGGTAATTTATCTACCTTGGCAAGTGTAATGGAGAATCCTAACTTTAGATTTGTTAAAGCAGATATCTGTGATAGAGAAGCCATCAATCAGTTGTTTGAAGAAGAACATCCGGATATAGTCGTAAACTTTGCTGCTGAATCTCATGTTGATCGATCAATCGATAATCCCGGCGTTTTTTTAGAAACAAACATTATGGGACCATCAGTCTTGATGGATGCATGTCTCAAATATGGTATCAAACGTTATCATCAAGTTTCGACCGATGAGGTATATGGAGATTTGCCATTGGAAAGACCGGATTTGCTGTTTACGGAAACAACGCCATTACAACCAAGTTCTCCGTACAGTAGTTCAAAAGCGGCAGCTGATTTATTAGTGTTGTCATATTTTAGAACGTATGGTCTTCCGGTGACGATTTCTCGTTGCTCTAATAATTATGGGGCTTATCAATTTCCGGAGAAGTTGATTCCGCTTATGATTGTTAATGCATTGTATAATAAATCGCTACCGGTATATGGTGATGGTGAAAATATTCGCGATTGGTTATATGTAAAGGATCACTGCAAGGCCATTGATTTGATTATTCATAAGGGCCGTGAGGGACAAGTCTATAATGTTGGTGGTCATAATGAAATGGCTAATATTGACATCGTAAAACTGATTTGCAAAGAGTTAGGTAAATCTGAAGACTTAATTGCCTATGTAGCGGATCGTAAGGGCCATGATTTGCGCTATGCTATTGATTCGACAAAGATTTATACTGAGCTCGGGTGGCTACCGGAAACGCAGTTTGCCAACGGCATTAAAAAAACAATACAATGGTATTTAGATAACCGCCAATGGTGGGAAGATATTATCAGTGGAGTATAGTGTATTGATGGAAGGATGAACTTGTTTTGTATAAGTATTTAAAGTCACCGGTAGCAATAAAAATAGCATTTGTAGGCTTGTTGGTTGGTATTTTTATATTAATGTTCAAATTAAATAGTTTAACCGGATTTGTGGTTGATGATTATTTGAAATACGGTACAGCCGTTAATATTTACTCGGTGGGTGATATGTATCAAGCATTAGAGAATTATTACCTTACTTGGAGTGGTCGCGTATGGGGTGAATTTTTTTCGTTATTATTTTTGAGTATGCCAAAATCAGTTTTTAATGTGGCTAATTCGTTAATTTATGTTGTGCTACTTTTATTGGTTTATGCACATATAACGAAGCTTAAGTATTGGTCCTTGCCAATACTAATCTACATTAACTTTTCCATTTGGGTATTTTTACCGGCTTTTGGTCAGGATATTCTGTGGTTAACCGGTGCCGGTAATTATCTATGGACGATTATTATTCCGTTAATTTTCATGTTATTTTATAGATTAAATGATGGCAATAGTGAAACTTTCAGAAATTATTTTTTGTATTTGGTTATATTTATCTTGGGAATTTTCTCCGGTTGGGCTAATGAAAACTTTTCAGTAGGAATAATCGGATTTATTCTAGTAAATTGCAATATGAAATTGAACACTTTTAAAAACCCAGTAACTTATTAACTTCTTCAATGAATACTTCTTGTGGTGTCCGGTAATTTAGAATTTTGCGTGGCAGTGCATTACACCA
>NZ_RQUZ01000002.1 GCF_003992065.1 Veillonella seminalis | reverse complement strand
TGGTGTAATGCACTGCCACGCAAAATTCTAAATTACCGGACACCACAAGAAGTATTCATTGAAGAAGTTAATAAGTTACTGGGTTTTTAAAAGTGTTCAATTTCATATTGCAATTTACTAGAAATTTTTATTTTATAAACGTAAAAACCATGATACAATATATACGGTTCAAATTTGGTAACTTGTCGTATGATTGCGTATGGCTGTAAGTAGTGGCGAATCCTAAGGAGGTAAGGGCATGACGGATGCAGAATATATGCTGGAAGCTTTAAAAGAAGCACGTAAGGCCTATGACCTCGGTGAGATTCCAATCGGTGCCGTTATTGTTAAGGATGATGAGATAATTTCACGACATCACAATCGTCGGGAATTGGATCATGATGCTACGGCTCATGCTGAGATTTTAGTCATCCGCGAGGCCTGTGAAATACTTGATTGTTGGCGGTTGACCGGTTGCACGCTTTATGTTACTATAGAACCGTGTCCGATGTGCGCCGGTGCTATTATCAACAGTCGAATCGATCGTGTTGTGTATGGCAGCAGCGATTACAAAGGTGGCGCTGTGGAATCTTTATTCAATGTGCTGACTCATCCGGGGTTGAATCATGAGCCTGAGATTTTAAGCGGTGTGATGGCCGATGAATGCAGTCAGATAATGAAAGATTTCTTTAAAGAGCGTCGTAAAAATAAGGAGAAGTACCCAAGAGGCTGAAGGGACCGCACTCGAAATGCGGCAGACCGGCAACGGTGCGAGGGTTCAAATCCCTCCTTCTCCGCCATATTCAGACAAATAAAAATGATATAAAAGATATAAACTTAAAACGTCTTACAACCTTAAAAAAATAGGCTGTAAGACGTTTTTTATTTTCGTTTTAATTTTAAAACGAAAAATTAGTTATAGGAGGATTGGATTTTATCATATTAATATAAAACGAGATGACTTGAATGGTGTAAAAAGGAGCAAAATACTTGAATTTTTATGATATAATAACATCAAATACATAAAGAAATAATACTGAAATTTTTATAAAAATGTGGGAAGAAGAATAATAATGCAATCTTTGCAAAATGGAGGTAATAATGATAAATAGTCGGATTCGTCAATTAGAGCGCGAATTGTGGGAATCTGCGGATCTACTGCGTTCAAATTCCAATTTGAACTCTAATCAGTATTGTATGCCAGTTCTTGGGCTTATCTTTTTACGCTATGCTTATAATCGCTTTAAAATGGTAGAGACTGAAATTTTAAAGGTGAGACCTTCACGCGGTGGTCGGAATTTACCCATTGAAGTCAGTGATTTTGCGGTTAAGAGTGCTTTGTTTTTACCAAAAGAGGCTCAATACGAATATTTAATGCAGTTACCAGAGAATATTGCAGCGGCTAATCTTAAAAGTAAAGATGGTCATTCCATGACAAGTCTCGGCGAAGTTGTTAATAATGCAATGTTTTTAATCGAAGAACAAAGTGAGCAACTTGTTGGTGTATTACCTAAGACGTATACAGAATTTTCGGATGCTATTTTATCGGAGCTTCTTCGTATATTTAATAACTCTGCTCTTGATGATATTGAGGGTGATGTTGTTGGCAGAATTTATGAATATTTTCTAAATAAATTTTCTAAGAGCGTTGCATCAGATGATGGAGTGTTTTTTACACCTAAGTCGCTTGTAAAAATGATTGTAAACATTATTGAACCACAAAAAGGTGTTCTGCTTGATCCAGCTTGTGGGTTTCGTGTCATAATAGTGATAGAGGCAAATAGTTGTGTAAATATAAGGAGTTCAAGACTTCTACCAAAGTTTAAAACTCAAAAAATAAATAGTTGGTGTGCTGCTTAGAGTATCCATTTTGATAATGTGGATGCGAAACAAAAAGAGATAATCAGACTTCGTAAAAAATTGAAACAGGTTGAAATGGAGAATGATATTTTAAAGCAAGCTGCACTACTGTTAGGCAAAAAATAGACCTCATTATCTCGAACCGAGATAAATATAGCATTAGTGCAATGTGTAGACTACTTGGGGTCACAAGAAGTTTAGTCTATTATCATTTGAACAAAGAAAAAGATGTGAAATTAGATGAAGATGAAAAACTAATAGAAGAAATAAAAGAAATATTCAGAAGAAGTAGAAACAACTATGGAACACGCAAAATAAAAAAAGAACTAGGGAAAATTGGATATAAAATATCGAGAAGAAAAATAGGCCGAATAATGAAGAAAAATGGCCTAGTCTCAAACTATACAGTAGCACAATATAAAGTAATAAGATCCAAATGCAACGAAGAAGACATCCCTAACCTTTTAAATAGATAATTTGACAATAGAGACTATTTAGAAGCAATAGTAAGAGACCTAACATATGTAAGAGTAGGAAAAACATGGAATTATATATGTTTAATAATAGACTTAAACAGCCGTGAAATAATAGGATACTCATCAGGTAAAAACAAAGATGCAAATCTAGTAGCAGAAGCATTTTACTCAATAAGGCAGCCACTAAATCGTATAAAAATATTTCACACAGACAGAGGAAGAGAATTTAAAAATATAAAAATAGAAGAAATATTAAAGGTATTTGGGATAAAAAGATCGCTAAGTAAAAAAGGAAGCCCATATGATAACGCAGTAAGCGAAGCAGTCAATAAAGTAATGAAGACAGAATTCATATATCAGGAGAACTTTACTAATTTCCAAGAACTTAATCTAAAATTAGCAGAATACGTATATTGGTATAATAACCTAAGAATTCATGGATCTTTAGGATATAAAACACCAGTAGAATATAGAAAAGCAGAATAAAAAGCTCTGGAAGTTTCATAAATTAAATAAAATATATGAACAGACTGTCAAGGGCAAATTTCAACGAAATTTGGGCGAAGCCTTTACCCTTGATTGTCTGAGAATATATTTTATAATCTAAAGAAACTTTCAAGCTTGATAATGTTCGGTTATAAATTGTCTAAAAAAGGGTCGCCATTCCATGTATTTGGGTTCATTAGAAGAATGCCGAGCAATGGGTAACATGACGCTGATGTGTTTATACACAAAAAAGCTACACGTGCGTTGGCTGACAACAGGGAGCTAAGTAAATTAACACCAGCTAAAATGTTTGACGCTATTAATAAATGACAAGTATATGAAATTGGTTTTACCTAGTTTAAAAAAGAAATTATAATGAAAATATGGAGGCTAAGAATATGAAGATTAATAATGAATGTTGTTGTGGATGCAAAACAGAAAAGCCGGATCAAATTAAAGACAATTGTCCTGTATGTAATAATGAAGGGATTTCCGTTAGTAAAGTAACTGTTGAACATCTAGTGGTAGATGATTATCGTAATGCTGTTAACGGAGATCAATATAAGATTTGCATGAACGAGGACTGCGACGTTGTTTACTATAACTTAGATAATGAAATAAAATTCTTGAAAGACCAAGTTAGAGTTCCTATCTGGTTTAAGAAAGATGCAGATCCTAAGTATGCTTGTTATTGTAGCGAAGTCACAGAAAATCAGGTAATTGAAGCAGTTGTAAAGCATGGCGCGAAATCCGTAAAAGAAGTAAATGCCATCACTGGGGCAATGAAAAATTCTAATTGTAAAGAAAACAATCCGTTGGGAGTTTGTTGTCATAAGATTATTCAGGAAGCTATCGATAAAGGCTTGAAAATGAAATAATTACAGTCGATATGTTCCTACAAACGAGAGCCAATCTTTGATATGTTTCCATCTACGAGCGTGGATATGTTCCCCATAACCATAAGGGTTGAGACGGTAGCACTATTGTCCAAACTAAATACAGAGCACCATTTAGATATAGAAATAGGTGAAGATGAATTATCTGAAATTGACTTTTCAAAAGACGCAACTTATGGAGAAATTAAAAAACATGTGTTAGATAAATATGAACTAAAAGTTTCAAGCCTATATATTGCACAAATAAAAAGGAAACATGGTCTAATAGAAAGAGAAAATTATAATCTTAGTAAGAAAGAAAAACAAAGAGTGCCAAATTGCCCAGAAGAAAAAGAAAAAGCAATAGAAAATGCTTTAGAGTATTTTGGAATGATTTAAGAAAAATAATGCCTCAGATTAGATTCTGAGGTTTTATTTTTTACTTATTTTAACGCAGTAAAACATATAATTGAAAGGAATCTATGTTATATGCTATAATTAGGTAGTTAATCTATACATTTAGAAAGGTAAAATATAGAATTGGAGAATGATATGGGGTTTTCATATAATAAATTATGGAAGTTATTAATAGATAAAAATATGAAAAAAACAGACTTACAATGTGCAATTGCAACAACACCCAAGACAATAGCAAAAATGGGAAGAGACGAAAATGTAAGTTTGGAAACATTAGGAAAGATTTGTGAGTATTTTCAATGTGATATTGGAGATATTATTGAATACAAAAGAAAGAACGAAGAGGAAATCAAATGAGATTCATTGGTGGCAAAACGCTGATTATACCATATATAATAGAGTTAATTAAAGAAAAAACAATAGATGTGAAAAGTATATCAGATGTATTTGCTGGTTCAGGAGTAGTCTCTCGTGAATTTAAAAATTTAGGATATGATGTTATATCTAATGATTTGATGTATTTTTCATATGTATTATTAAGAGGGACAGTTGGGATAAACTCTAAATTAGAATTTAAGAATCTTAATATATCAAATCCAATAGAACATTTAAATAATCTTAATTTAGAAAATATGAATTTAGATTTAGAAAACTGCTTTATTTATCAAAATTTTAGTCCTAAGGGTGGAAGGATGTATTTCACAGAAGAAAATGCTTTAAAAATTGATTTAATTAGGGTTCAAATTGAAAATTGGTATAACGATTCTCTTATCAATGAAGACGAGTATTTTTATTTACTTACGTGTCTTATAGAAGCTGTACCTTTTGTAAGCAATATAACTGGTGTATATGGAGCTTATTTAAAGTACTGGGATAAAAGAGCTTTAAATAATTTAGAATTAAAAAATGTAGATTTATCAATTAATAATTCAGTAGGACAAGCATATAATGAAGATTCTAATAAATTAATTGAAAATATAAAAACAGATTTAGCCTACTTTGATCCACCATATAATCAAAGACAGTATTTGCCCAATTATCATGTATTAGAAACAATAGCTAAATATGATTCTCCTAAAATAAAAGGAGTAACTGGATTAAGAGATTATTCTGAACAAAAAAGTGACTATTGTAGAAAAGATTCTGTATTTAATGCTTTTGAAGATTTAATAAAAAATACTAACTCGAGATATATTCTTCTTAGTTATAATACAGAAGGGTTATTATCCCATGATGAGATCATTAGTATTTTAGAAAAATATGGAAAGAAAAATACTGTGAACTATAAATTTATAGATTATAAAAGATATAAAAACGCACAGACAAATAAAAATAAAAACTTAAAAGAAGTATTATATTTTGTAGAAAAGGAGCAAATATGAGTGAAAATTATATAAAATCACCATTTAATTACATTGGAAATAAACATAGATTATTAGCTCAAATATTGCCTTTGTTTCCTCAAAACATAGATACCTTCTATGATGTATTTTGTGGTGGTCTAGATGTTTCTGTTAATGTTAAAGCTGATAGAAAAATAGCTAATGATATAAACTATTTTGTAATTGAAATTTTAGAAATGTTTAAAAGGACTGATAGCAAAGAACTTTTACAAGATATTGATGATGTAATAAGTAAATTTAATCTATCCAAAGAAAACAAAGAATCTTATTATGAATTTAGAGAATATTACAATAAAAATAAAGATCCGCTTTTGCTATATGTTTTGATGTGCTATTCCTTTAATTATCAGTTTAGGTTTAATTCAAATCATGACTATAATAATCCTGCTGGAACTAATAGGAGTAGTTTTAATGAAAATATGAAAAACAGACTTACTTCCTTTAGAGACAAACTTTATAACATAGAATTTAGCAATAAGAACTTCAAAGAATTTGATTTCTCTAAAATGAAAAGTTCAGACTTTTTATATTGTGACCCCCCTTATAGAAGCTCTGTAGGTTCATATAATGATGGTAAAAGAGGATTTGAAGGCTGGACTCTTGATGATGATCTAGCTTTATTTGAGATATTAGATGAATTAAATGATAGAAAAATTAAGTTTGCATTATCAAATGTATTTTTTAATAATGGATTAGCTAATAAAGAGTTACAAGAGTGGAGTGGAAAATATAAAGTCCACTTGTTAAAGATAAACTACTCAAACAGTAATTATCAACGTAATAAGCTAGGCGAAACCAAAGAAGTTTTGATTACAAATTACTAGGAGGAAGTATGGCAGAGAGAACTTTAGGTTGGATTCAAAATCCATCAAGTTTTGAAAATCTAAAAAATGTAGTTTCTGTATTTGATAAAAACACTGAATTGTACAATGAAATTTTAAATACTAAACTTCATAGCTTGGTGGAAGATTTGGATTTAAGAAATAAATTGTTATCAGAAATGAGAAAAGAACCTCTGGAAATGGACTATGTTTTACTTAAAGGGCATGGTATAAAATCAGGACAAAAACGATCTGATGCAAAATGTAGTGGTATTGTTCAAGCTGCAATAACAACACAAGGTGGTAGAGCATACACAGATGACTGGACTGCAGATGGTTTTTTAAGATGGGGTATATCCATAGGTCTATTAGATTATGATTCAGAAAAAGATACTGTCTCTATAACACAACTGGGAAAGGATTTTGTTTACTCAGATTCTGAAGATTTGGATAAAGAAATATTAACTACTGCATTTTTATCATATCCACCAGCAGTAAGAATTTTGACTTTATTAGAAAATGGTGAGCATTTAACTAAGTTTGAATTAGGAAAACAACTTGGTGGACTTGGAGAAGCTGGATTTACCTCTATACCTCAAGATTTATATATCCAAGCAATAGAACTAGCAGCTGATAAAGACAAAGCAAGTATTCGTTCAAATACAGAAGGTTCAGCTGATAAGTATGCTAGGATGATTTCTGGCTGGTTATCTAAAGTCGGGTTAGTTCAAAGAATTGAAAAAGAAGTTTCTACTAAGATAGGTAATGTCGAGTATAAAGTTAAAATTGGTCATTCTTTTAGAATTACATTAAAAGGAATCAAAGAATTAAAAAGGGCAAGGGGTATATCATCTTATTCAAAGACTGATAAAATAGTGTATTGGCAAATGTTAGCAACTAAGGGCAAGGACAGAGACTATATTAGAAATAGGCGTGGACATATAATTAATTCAATTACTAATAGAGATAGAACCTTAGAAGATATAAAAGTTTATCTGTCAGAAAATGATATAAAAGAAAGCATTGCAACAATAGAAGATGAATTAAAAGTTATTGAAGCGATAGGATTATCAGTTAAACATGGTAGGAATGGATATTCGATAGATGATAATATAATTAAATTGGCAATTCCAAGAACAAAGATTTCTAAGACTAATGTATTGGAATTAAAAGACAAAGTTAGGGATAGATTGAAGTATGTTGATCACAGATATCTCGCACTAATTGATTTAGCTTATGACGGAACTGCCAATAGAGATTTTGAGATTCAAACAATAGACCTTTTAATTAATGAACTTAAGTTTAAAGGGGTTCGTCTAGGAGAAAGCAGAAAACCAGATGGAATTATATCTTATAATATTAATGGCGTAATTATAGATAACAAGGCTTATTCTACTGGATATAATCTACCAATTAATCAAGCAGATGAAATGATTAGATATATCGAAGAAAATCAAACTAGAGATGAAAAAATAAATTCAAATAAATGGTGGGAAAGCTTTGATGAAAAAGTTAAGGATTTCAACTATTTATTTGTATCATCTTTCTTTAAGGGAAACTTTAAGAATAATTTGAAACATATAGCTAATAGAACTGGTGTAAATGGTGGAGCTATTAATGTAGAAAATTTATTGTATTTTGCAGAAGAATTAAAAGCTGGAAGATTATCTTATATTGATTCATTTACCATGTATGATAATGATGAGATATATGTAGGAAATTTTAGTGACTACAGTTATGTTAAATTTGCTGCAGAAGATCAAAGTGATTATAGAGTTTAGTTATTTATTTGAGGTGATAAAAATGAAGAGTTATTTTGAACCAACTGGAAGACTAATTATGTCTATTGGCAAAGATTTGATTAAAGATTTACCGGCGGCTATTGTCGAATTAGTGAAAAATTCATATGATGCTGATGCAACAAATGTACAAATGATATTTAAAAAAAATAAAGATTCAGTTGAAATAATTGTAAAAGATGATGGTCATGGGATGTCAAAAGACACGGTTCTAGGAGCATGGATGGTACCATCCACTGATTACAAATTAAAAAACAAAACAAGTCCAAAAGGAAGAATATATCAGGGGAGGAAAGGCATAGGACGATATGCTGTTTCCTTATTAGGTAACAAATTAAAATTATCAACTATACATGATGGATTTAAGACTCTTGCTTTTTTTAACTGGAGTGACTTTAATACTAATAAAAAGTTGTCTGATATTCCTGTTGATATTGAAACTGAAAAAACTAATGAAGTATCAGGAACAACTTTGTATATTACAAATGATATTGGGAATGATTTATCTGAAAGGATATCAGATGAAGATACAAAAAAAATTGAAATAGAACTTTCACGACTTTTATACGATAAAACAGATTTCAGTATAGAAGTTTGCTATGAAAATTTTTTTGATGACACAAGTAAAAACATATGTAAGTTTATAGAGCCAGTTGAATTTTATGATACATGCCATTATAGGCTATTTGGTTGTATTAATGAAGACTTTTCTTATGAATTAAAATATTGTAATTACTATTCAGGCAAAGAAAAAATGATTAATGGACAAATTGATATATTTTCGAAGGAAGATTTAACAAAATGTGGTAAAATTATGATTGATTATAGGGTCTATGACAAGGATCCAGAGGGAATAGAAATAATTGCTAACTTCATCAATAATACACAGGATGCAAGATATACAAAAACAGATATAAGGAATATTTTAAAGGAGCAATCAGGTATAAGTATATATAGAAATGGATTTAGAATAAGACCTTATGGAGATCAAGGATATGATTGGTTAAACTTAGACGCTCAGCGTGTTCAAAATCCTACTTTGTCAATAGGTTCAGAACAGATTAATGGGCGAATCAGCATTGAAGATGAAGAAAAGTCTGGGTTAAAAGAAAAAAGTGCAAGAGACGGACTTTATGAAAATGATAGTTATTGGACATTACAGAAAATTGCTAATTTTGCATTAAGCATTTTAGAAAAAGAAAGATTTAAGTATAGGCGAGATAGAAAGCCTAAAAAGAAAGATAAACCTTTGGAAAAACTGTTTGATTTTAGCAATGTAAAGTTAAATGTAGAGAAATCAATTGAAAAAACAAGAAAAGAATTGAAGAAAAGTCCAGAGAAGCAAGAAGAAATTTTTGAAGTATTAAATAAAGAAGTGAGCCAAGAAATTATAAATTTAGAAAAAGAAAAAGAAGAAGATTTTTTAGAAGTAAAAGAAGCGATTGCTATTTATCAAAAACACACTACTCTAGGGAATGTCATTAGTGTAGTTTTACATGAGGGCAGAAAGCCTTTATCATGGTATACTAATAAAATTCCATCAATAGAGGAGTATTTAAAAAATTCATATCAAAGTGATGAGTTAGGAAAATATAGCTATGAAAAACTATCGAAAGATATGCAAAAATTAAGTGCAGAAGCGAAAAGACTAAGTGTATTTTTTAATCGCTTAGATCCGCTTTCATCTAATAAGAGAGGAAGACGTAAAAAAACAAGCTTGAATAATCTAATCAAGAATGTATTAGAACTTTTCCAAGAAGTATCAGACGAGCAAGGAATTAAAATGAAATTTGTATCATCTGACGAATTCTATGCTAATATAATACAAGAAGATTTATATATGGCTTTAACAAATATTATTGAAAACGCAATATTTTGGGTTAAGTATACAGATGAAGCTACTATGAATATTGATGTTTCAATTTTTGATAAAGATGATAAAGTATTTGTTGAAATATCAGATAATGGAATAGGAGTTTCAACTGATGATTTAGTAGATGATATTATTTTTACTCCTGGATATTCTGCTAAAAAAAGAGTTATTGAAGATAACGGTACTGGACTAGGATTAGCTATAGCAGGAGAAGCTGTTCAAAGGAATAATGGTAAATTGGAAGTAATTGATGCAACCAACGGAGCTTGCTTTCGAATAACATTGGATAGGAGCTAAGATATGGACGATTTTAAGATATTACTGGTAGATGATGATTATGAACAAAGAGAACAATTGCAGGAAACTATTGACAATTATAATAAAAAGTTATTTATAGAAGAACTTAGAAATAGAAGTGTTATCGATGATGAAAAATATATTTCTAAGTTGATGATGCTTGAAAACAAAGAAGCGGTATATAAAAAACTACAAGAAGATGGCAAAATAAGTGATGAATTTGATATATTAAATAAAATTGAAATTTCTTTTGAAGTTGCCACGACACCTGAAGAAGCTGCCATTGCACTGTTTCAGAATAATTTTGAGGCTGTCATAGTAGATTTAATGCTAGTACCGCAAAAAGATATAGGTGAAGACGATGAACAAATATCAGGTAATATTTTATTAAAGAATATTATTGATAGAGAAATTATTCCAATTATTGTAAGAACTGGTTTTAGTCAAAAAATCAGTGAATATGTTGATACAAATATTATAAAAGTTCAGTCAAAAGATGAAAGCTCATTTGAAGATGTAATAAGTGAATTAATTAATTACTATGAAGACTCTATTTTCCGTTTGCTAGGATCTAGAGGTAAAGTAAATAATAATATAAAAGAATTTTTTTGGGAAATTATACCAGAGTGTTTCTCTAATAAAAAAGAAGAATTAATGGAACTGAATAAAGAAACGCAAGAATTTGTATTGATTCGTTATATCTCTAGTTGGTTAAGTAACAGATTTATGTTCAATGAAAAATATTTAGATGTCGAACCTATAGAAATGTATATGTTCCCAAACCCTATCACACAGGTTTGCAGTTGTGATATTTATGAAGATTGTGATAACAAACAAAAGTTTTTAGTATTGACTCCAGCGTGTGACTTGGCAAATTCAAAAACAAATGAGATTCTCTTTGCTAAAATTAAGAAGTATGATGAAGTTCAAGGCTTTAGTGATATATTAGAAAAATGCTTAAATAAAGACGGGAATGAAATATCTAATAAGAACAAAAATAAGATTGCACAATGGTCAAGAAACTCTGATCAAAGATCTATGAGGTATCATTTCTTACCTAAAGTTAGTTTTTTTGAGGGTGGATTTATTGATTTTCGTTCGTTGATAACTTTAGAGTATGATTATGAAAAGAATCAGTTTAAGGATAGAAAATTAAAAAAATTAGGAGTTATTACAGACGTTTTTAAAAGAGATATAATTGCAAGATTTAGTTCTTATTATCATAGGCAAGGACAACCATCATTTAACACAGAGAGTATCTTAAATAAACTATTGGAAGGCTAATTAACATTATATATATTTAGAAAGGAGGTTGACAATGAAAATCATTGATATTTTTTCAGGTGGTGGAGGATTAAGTGAGGGATTTAGAATAGATGAATTCCAGTTTATTTGTCACATTGAAAAAGAAGCATCAGCATGCTTAACTCTTAAGTTAAGAAACATATATTATTATTTAAAGGAACTTAATAATTTAGAGTTATATAACAAATATCTTAGGAAAGAAATAAATTTACAAGAGCTTATAGAAGTAATCCCAGGCTTTATTTTAGATGATGTGTTAAATTTAGAGATTAATGAAGAAACTATTTTAGATGTTTTTACTTTTATTGATAAAAGACTTAACGGAGAACATTTAGATGGCATAATTGGTGGACCTCCTTGTCAAGCATATTCCACAATTGGTAGGTTTAATAATAAGCATAAAAAAGAAACGGATGAAAGAATTTATTTATATGAATATTATGTTCAGTTTTTAGAAAAGTATAAACCAAAGTTCTTTGTGTTTGAAAATGTCAAAGGATTACTTTCGTTTAAAGATTATAAAGATAATCCATTGCTACCAATGATTATAAAAGAATTTGATTCTGCTGGTTATGAAGTTAGATATGAAATTATAAATGCTGAAGATTATGGAGTCTGTCAAAGAAGAGAGAGACTGTTTTTAGTAGGTTTTAGAAAAGATATTGAAGTAAAGAAAAATTTCTTCGAGATATTAAAAACCTATCAATCTAAGGCACCTACAATAAAAGAATTATTTTCTGATTTGCCGAACTTAAAAGCAGGTGAGTTTAAAAATGAATATTCGAAATCAATTGATGAATCAGAAGTCTCTCAAGAATATCGAGATGTTTTGACGGATGTATTAACACAGCATATTAGTAGGTCAAATAACGAGAATGATTTAAAAATTTATAAATTAGTTTCGGATGCGAAGAAAGAAGGATTAAATCTAAAATATAACGAACTACCAGAAGAGTTAATTACACATACAAATACTAAATCTTTTTTAGACAGATACAAGGCTATTGATAGTAATTCAGTCTCACATACAGTTGTTGCTCATATTTCAAAAGATGGGCATTACTATATACATCCAGATAGCTCCCAAAATAGATCTATAAGTGTAAGAGAGGCAGCGAGAATACAAGGTTTTCCAGATAATTATTATTTTGAATCTTCTAGGACATCTGCCTTTATTCAAATTGGAAATGCCGTGCCACCTAAGCTATCAAAAAATTTAGCAGCTACAATTTTAAAGACTTTAGAAATTGATTAGAGTCTACCTCT
Source organism: Veillonella seminalis (assembly GCF_003992065.1). GTDB lineage: Bacteria > Bacillota > Negativicutes > Veillonellales > Veillonellaceae > Veillonella_A > Veillonella_A seminalis. Next base: position 179,643 of record NZ_RQUZ01000002.1, on the reverse strand, counting down.
CCACCTCTCTTCCATAATAATTTTCATAGTTTTTCAATGCTCAACAAGATTAAAAGATAGCTCTTTATTCGAAGAATACTCTTGCATAAGGGTGTTCTTTTTTATTGTAAATTATCAAGCTTTTATAGTATTTAAATTTAGTTCAATTCTAAATTAATATATTTCCTAACTGTATTCCTTGATAGCTTAAACTTCTTCGCAGTTTCAGTTATATTTCTATTCTTATGATAATATTCTTTAACTGATAAAATTAATTTTTCTTTTTCTTCTCTTCTTTGCTGAGCTATAAATTCTTTATTGGTATGAGGTCTAAGACATGACATATATTGACTTTCTTCCTCTGTAATTTCGAGCCATTCCATAATTTTTTTGTTTGACAATTTTTTATATTTAGGAGCTAAATTTTTTTCAGTGCTACTAAATTTTGACTTTATATATCTTTCTTTTTCAAAATCTCCACCTATTAAGCTACCAATTTCATATAAAATATCTTTAGATAGGTCTCCATTAATAATTGTCCAAGCTGCTTGAATCATTATTTTATCTCTACTTCCTACAAGTGTGTTATTTTCCTTCCTTATTTTAATTAATGTTTTATAATCAGCAATTCTTTTTAAGCTTAGTTTTTTAATGTTTGCTTTATGGACATAATTGTTATTATTTATATTTTTCTCTGGTTTTAACTCATTTATCCACAATCCGAGATAATATCTAGGAAAGTCGTTAATATCTATTAGAGTACCCCTTGCTTTAGCTGAGCTATTATAGGATAAAGGTAATCTTATAATTTGTAATACATTTGATCCAACATTTTTATCTAAGTCAATGTTTTTTAATGCATAGATATCTGAACCTTTTAATTCAGAGATTTTTTCATACAAACTTTCTTTTAGATATGCTGCACAATCTTGGTACAAACTTATCTGTTTTTCTTTTTTTATTTTGTCTTTATAAAAATAGACGGGTTCTATTAAATAAAACAGATGTAACCCTCTACCTGAATTAAGTATTATATGAGGACAAAGGACATCATCAAAGACATTAAATGTTTTTAATGCGTTATAAACTTGCTCTGCTTTTTCATGGCTCCATTCAGAAGATCTGCAGTAATCTAGGTCAACAACAATGTAAGAAACACGCTTTATAGTATCTAAATCAATAATTGCTTTGCTTGTTGTGTTATTAAATGAAGGGAATCTTTCAGCAACTGAAATATAAATATTTTTTCTGTTATAATATTGAAGTTTTTCAAGCTCTATAAATTTAACTGTATGCTTTCTGCTTTTTATCCTCATGTAGACAATTCTTTTCTCATCATTCTTTGGATAAAGAAGGTTTAGAAGTTCATCTCTAATCTTATTATCTGACATAAAACGCTCCTTTTAATTTCTTAAATGGTATATGTCAGAAAATTTTTTAGAACTTCGTTTTTATATCATATCTTTGATTAAACATAAGTGGTAAAAAAATCCCCTATTACAGGGGTACTTTACTGATGCCTTGGCAACATACATACTTATGTTATAATAAGTTAACTTTAAACTACTATTTATAGACATAGATTTTACATATACATCCATTTATTTTAGTACAGATAAGATTGAGCTATTACATCAATACGATTATGTCCTAAGTATTTGCTGGTTATTAACATAGCTTTTCGATCTAATATTTCTCCAGCTTTATCATTTCTCATGATGTATCTTTCTCCGCCTTCTGAAATTAAACCACCAGGTATTTCATCGATTGGTCTTGCATAATGATTATAAATTCTCTTGGCGTATACTGCTCTGTAGTAGTGGTTGTCATAATGAGAAGGTAATTTTGGTGCTATTTTAAGCTCTCCAGCTTCTTTAAAAATATTTATTATTTCTTCCGTTTCTTCTTTATCCTTGCCCATGATTAAAGCTAAGCGTTTTTTCCCGCCCTTTCCTTGTCTAACTTTTACATAATATTGTCCGTTGACTTCTTTTAAATCAACCCCTCTTACAGCTTCCATTTCTTTTTTTCTTAATCCTGTAGAGCTTGTTATTTTAGAAAATTTTCTTTCTAGATCTTCTGATATGTGTTTATCTCTATTAGCTTCATATCGACTTCTTTTGATTGATTTTCTTGTCCTTGGTGGTGTCGCTATGAAGTTTGTAGATGATGTTCTTAAAACCTTTGATATAGCGGATTTGGCTGTGCTAATTGAGTAAGCAGATAAGCCTTGATTAGTTAAGCTTTTCAGATATTCATTTACATGTTCTGTTTTAACTTGTTGTATTTTCTTTATTTCAGGATAATTTTCTTTCAAAAATTCTGCAAATTTATAACATTGTTGTTTGTAAGTTTTATAAGTTGTAACGCTATAAATTTTATTGTATGCAGTGGCTGATGAATCGTGCTTATCATCATTTCTTGATGTACTCATACCATCATTTAACATTTTTGTTAATCTATCATAAATCTGTTTTTTTAAAATGTATTTCTGCTTTCTTTTATTCCATTTTTTAGTTTTTTTCTTTTCTTCATCTATTGTTCCAAATGCTTTGTTAAAAGCTTCGTTTGTGATATTAAAAGACATAGAATGCTCCTTTCAAATATATAACTATCTTTTTAAAATTAAAGCTCTTAAAATCGATTCTAGAGCCTTATTTGCTACTCTAATTGTTAAGACTAAGCTTTTTATACTACCGAGTCCGTAGAAGCTTATAAGTTGTCTAATCTAAGACAAAACACATTTTTTAAAGAGCTTGGCTTGCTCTAAAGTACACATTTTTAGATTGATAGCTTGGCTTGCTATTTAATGCTTTTGTAAGTGTATTCCTACACTATACATTTTTTTACCTACTTAAAATTTTTGCTCTATAAATCTTTTTTATTTTTTTCCTTACTCCATATTTTGCAACTTCCTTTCTTTGTTTCCTCATTTTTTATCACTTCCTTTTTTGTTTTCTCCATGCCATCAATTTTCTATCTATAATTTGTCAGAAAGAGTCCTTAATAACAAAAGAGTTTAAAAACTTATCCTTGGCAAGTACCCTAAATCTGTTTATACGTCCATAAATGGAGCGTATAAACAGATTTTTTGTGAGTAAAATAAATTAATAGTATTTTTTTGTAAATTAGATTATTAGGTAAGTTCTAAAAAAATTTCTGACATATACAAGTTGAAATTAAAATATCGGAGGATTTCAACTTGGATAATATGTCAAATAAAAATAATCAATTAGATTCTTTGGCTGTGCTTCTTCAAGAATTAATAGAAAAGTATGTAGATCAAATAGACTTTGAAAAATTGGAAGTACCGCCAAGACTTTCAGAAAAAAATAAAAATGAGGATAATATTAATTCTTCGGATTAGGCTACTGCATTGACTTTTATATTAAGACTTATGTAAAATGTAGGTATAACTATAACGTGAAAATATGTCCAAACTAAAGGTGGAAAAATGAAAAAGAAAAAAGCGTATGTATATACAAGAGTGTCAACATCTATGCAAATTGATGGTTACTCACTTGATGCTCAGGAAGAAAGAATAAAACAGTATGCAAAAGCTTATGATATAGAAATAATAAAAACCTATAAAGATGCTGGAAAATCAGGAACATCTATTTCAGGTAGAAATGAATTCATAGCTATGCTTAATGATATAGAAGCTGAAAAAGATAAAGTTGATTATGTAATGGTTTTTAAATTATCAAGATTTGGAAGAAATGCAGCGGATGTATTGCAGTCATTACAAATCATGGAAAATCATAATGTAAATCTAATTTGTGTTGATGATAGTTTAGACAGCTCTAAAGATTCTGGAAAACTTGTTATAACAATTCTTTCAGCAGTAGCAGAAATGGAACGTGAAAATATACTTTCTCAAACTATGGAAGGTCGAAAACAAAAGGCTAGAGAAGGTAAATGGAATGGTGGTTTTGCTCCAATTGGCTATTCCTTAGATAATGGAGAATTAGTTGTTAATGAAGATGAAGCTAAAGCAGTAAGGATGATTTTTGATTTATATGCTAATTCAGATATGGGAGCCAATGGAGTATCTAAGTATTTAGTTTCTTTAGGTATTAATAAACCTATAAGACAAAATGGCAAGAATCCATATTTTTCAGCTAGTTTAATAAGACAAATATTGGACAATCCTGTATATAATGGGAAAATTGCATATGGAAGAAGAAAAACGATTAAAGATAAAACTACTGGTAAAATTAAATTAGAAAAATCTGATCATTATATTATAGCTCAAGGAAATCATGAACCTTTAATTGACGATGAGTTGTGGAATGAAGTACAGGAAAAAAGAAAATCTCAAGCTAAAAAGTATGAAAAGGTAAATAGAGGAAAAGATGAAAGAGTTCATATCTTATCAAATCTAATAAAATGCCCATATTGTGGTGCTGGTTTATATGGAAATAAAAGCCGAAAACGTAATAAAAACAAAGAAGGAGAGCATTACAAAGATTATTACTATTACGGTTGCAAGCATCGACAAATGATGAATGGACATACATGTACTTTTAATAAACAAATTAGGGCTGAATTAATTGAAAAAGAAGTAGAACCAATAATTACTCAAATAGTTAGCAATCCTACTTTTGCCAAAAAAATTGAAGAAAAAATCAATATTCAAATAGACACTAAAAAAATTGACGAAGTTATTAATAAGCACTTAGCGAAGATTAGGCAATTAACAGGTACAAAAGCATCACTAATTAATCAAATAGACTCTTTAAATTTTGAAGATAAGCATTATGATAGAAAATATACTGATTTAAATCTCAGACTTGATGCAATATATGATCAGTTAGAATATGCAGAAATGCAGTTAAATGATAGCAGAAAAAGGAAAGAGGCAATTCTTGAAGAAAAAATAACCTCTGATAACATCTACAAGATTCTTATTAATTTTAATAGCCTTTATTCAGTTCTTGGAGATATCGACAAAAAGAGATTGCTCAATGAATTGATAGAAGAAATTCAGATTTATGATGAAAAACCTAAAAATGGAACTTGGATAAAATCGGTTGTTTTCAAGCTTCCGCTTATAGATTATGACATTGACTTTAGTTTGGACAAAATAGATAATGTCGAGACTATAGCGTTGATACAAAAGATGTAAATATAGAAATCCTGCATTTTAAGCAGTTTTATAAGCATTTTGTCTTCGATAAAGATGAAGAAGGATACGTCAAAAAGACTCAAAAAAACTACATGGATGTAAGAGTAGTTTTGCAACTGGTATGAGGAGAAACAAAGAAAAATATAATAAGATAAAACCCATTTTATACTTTCTACAAGAGTAGCTTAAATAAGGCTGCTCTTTTTTTATTTCAAAGAAAGGAGGTAGGGATGAATTTTGATTATTTTTATAATAGGCAATCTGAAATGTATAACTTCATTAGGTTGCCTATGGTATTAATGGAAGATGAGATTTTTGAGAGCATTTCTATTGAAGCAAAAGTTTTGTATTCATATATGCTTAATCGAATGGGTCTTTCATATAAAAATGGCTGGATAGATGAAGATGGAAAAGTCTTTATTTACTACACAATTGAAAGTATAAAAGATCAATTTAATTGTGCCAGTGAAAAAGCAAATAAATTAATAGCTGAGCTTGATATTAAATCAGGAATAGGACTGATTGAAAAGAAAAGACAAGGACTGGGAAAGCCTAACAGAATTTATGTTAAAGACTTTATGAGCATATTTAATAATATGGAATTAAAAAATCAAGAAGTTCGAAAAACAAAATTCCAGAAGTTCGATAATCGAAATTCAAGAGATTCGAATATCGAAAGTCAAGATTTTCGAAAATCGGAAGGTAACTATAACAATATTAGTAATAATGAGTTAAGAAATAATGATTTTAGTAAGGGACAAAAGCCTTATGGAATATATAAAAATATATTTTTGACTGATGAAGAATACAAGGACTTAACAAATGAGTTAGGAAACAGAATTAATGAGTACATTGATAGGTTGTCGTCATATATGAAAGCAAATAACAGAGATTATCAGGATCACAAGGCAACGATAATCAATTGGTATCTTAATGATCAGGCAAAAAATATTAATAATAATACAACAAGGAAAATGAATTACGATATAGGAGAGAGTTTATGAAAAGATTAAAAGATTTTGTATTAAGAGAAAATGATATTGAAAGAAATGGACATATCTATTGCAAGGTATGCGGTAAAAGAGTCGATGGAGAATTACTTGACCTTGGATTTACAAAGTTTATTCCCAGAATTAAATGCGAATGTGAAATAAAAAGAGATAAGGAAAATGAAGAAAGAGAAAGACTGATGAAAATATCATCATTGAAAAGAGATTGCTTCTCATCGCCGCTCCAACACCAATATACTTTTGAGAAATACTTAAATGAAAAAGGTCAAGCTTACAAGGTTGCTTACAATTATGCTAAAAGTTTTGAACAAATGAAGGAAGACAATGTTGGACTTTTATTTTATGGAGATGTTGGCAGTGGAAAAACTTACCTTGCTTGTGCAATAGCAAATGAATTAATTGAAAGAGAACAAGTTAAAGTTAAGATTATGAATTTATCTCAGGTTATAAATCAAATACAAAAATCAGTATTTAAGTTAGATTCAAATGAAATTATAAATAACTTATCTAATATTCCTTTGTTAATCTTAGATGACCTTGGAATTGAAAGGGATACATCTTATGCAAGAGAACAAGTATATAACATTATAAACTCAAGATACTTAAAGGGTAGGCCGACAATTTTTACTACAAATTTATCATTAGAAATTATTCAAAATCCTAATATTGACCTTGAGTATCAGAGAATATATTCAAGAATACTTGAAATGACAATACCAGTTAAAGTTACGGGAGAAGATTTTAGAAGAAAAATCCATCAAGAGAAGTTAAGAAAATACAAAGAGTTACTTTTATATGGAGGTGGAATAGATGATTAATGAAGAAGTATCTAGGTCAAGTCTTAATCTTGAAGTAAGGCTTGCAAAAGCAACAAGTAAAGCAATTCTTGATGCTTTAAAGAAAGTACACAAGCAAATAGAAGAACAAGGAGGCTTAAAAAATGTAATAAAAAATAATGGAGAAGAAGTAAAACTAAAGGATATGGTTAAAAAGGGACAGTTAGAAGAAATTAATCTAAAAGATCCTGAGTTAAAAGAACTAAAGAAAATTTTAAATAAACACGGAGTGAAGTTTTCTGTTATGAAAGATAAGGAAACTGGTAATCACTCTGTGTTTTTTCAATCTAAGGATATAAAGGTAATGGAACATGCCTTTAAAAAAGCAGTTAAGGCTTCTGAAAGAAAGGCCGATAGGAAAGATTCAATAACGAAGGCTATAAATAAGTTTAAAGATATGGCTAAGGACACTATCAGTAAAGATAAAGTTAAAAATAAACATAAGGAGCAAAGCTTATGATAAGTAATTTAAAAACATTTGAAAATAAGAATTTTGGGAAACTCACTGTTATAGAAAAAGACGGTGAGTTTTTCTTTATAGCAAATGAAGTAGCAACTATGCTAGGATATGTCAATCCAAGAAAAGCTGTTTATGACCATGTAGATGAAGAAGATAAGGGTGTAACGAAATGGAACACCCCTGGAGGAATACAGAATATTTCAATAATTAACGAATCAGGATTGTATTCACTTATCCTTTCATCAAAACTACCACAAGCAAAAATCTTCAAAACTTGGGTAACTAGAGAAGTTTTACCGAGCATTAGAAAAAACGGAGGATATATAGCAAGTCAAGAAAAGAAAACTAATGAAGAGTTACTTGCAGATGCAATTCTTGTAGCCAATAGAATTATTGCCGAAAGAGAAGAAGAAATTGAAGAATTAAGACCAAAGGCAGACTATTATGACAAATTAGTAGATTATAACCTACTTACAAACTTTAGAAATACTGCCAAGGAGTTAGGAATACCACAAAATCAGTTTATAAGCTTTTTAATGGATAAAGGATTAATTTACAGAGATAAGAAAAAGAAACTCTTACCTTATGCAGATAAGAACAAGGGATATTTTGAAGTAAAAGAATGGGTTGATCCACTAGGTACACTTGTAGGAATACAAACATTTATAACACCAAAGGGAAGACACTATCTACTAATTTTATTAGATAGCGAAGGTTTCTACGATGAATAAGGTATTAGAAGCCATTCTTTCTGATATTAAAAACTTAATTAAAATAGACAACCCAAAGAAATTTATATTATCAAACATTCCTTATCTATCCTTTTTCTACATTGGAAATATCTTTTCTAAGCACATCAATTCTTATGTAGGAGGAGATATTATTGATAGAATAATGGTGGGAATTTCTGATATAGGAACTTTATCTTATATACCAAGCCTTAATCCAAGGGACTTGTTAGTAGGTGTTTCAGTTGCTGCTCTTGTTAAGCTAATTGTTTATAGTAAAGGTAAAAATAAAAAGAAATATAGGCAAGGTAAGGAATATGGATCCGCAAGATGGGGAGAAAACAAGGATATTGCTCCATACATTGACCCTAAGTTTGAAAACAATGTACTAATAACTAATACTGAAAGACTAACAATGAACTCAAGACCTAAAAATCCTAAATACGCTAGAAATAAAAATGTATTAGTAATAGGTGGTTCTGGATCAGGTAAGACAAGATTTTATGTAAAGCCAAATCTAATGCAAATGCATTCTTCTTATGTAGTAACAGACCCTAAAGGCACACTTGTGTTAGAGTGTGGAAAAATGCTTTATGAAAATGGATATGACATAAAGATTTTAAATACAATAAACTTTAAAAAATCTATGAAATACAACCCCTTTGCATATCTGAGAAGTGAAAAAGATATTTTAAAGCTTGTCCAAACTATAATTGCCAACACCAAGGGAGATGGAGAAAAGGCAGGAGAAGATTTTTGGGTAAAGGCTGAAAAGCTATATTACACTGCTCTTATTGGGTATATTTATTATGAAGCACCTGAAGAAGAAAAGAACTTTAAGACACTTTTGGATATGATTGACGCAAGTGAGGTTAGAGAAGATGACGAAACCTATATGAACCCAATTGATAGGCTCTTTGAAGCTCTTGAAAAGAAAGACCCTACTCATTTTGCAGTTAAGCAATATAAGAAATATAAGCTTGCAGCAGGAGTAATAGAATTAAGGAGAACACTTAATCACTATTTTAGTGAAATATGTACTTCTTAATTCTTTTTTTATTGAAAAATTAAGAGAAAGGGGGTAAAAATGAGGAATTTTGAAAAGATAACAGCACTCTATGAGAGATTAAGTCGTGATGATGAACTGCAAGGAGAGAGTAACTCAATCGTTAATCAAAAGAAAATCCTTGAAGAATATGCAAGTAAGAATAATTTAACCAACATCATCCATTTTACAGATGATGGAATCAGTGGAACGCAGTTTGACAGACCGGGATTTATGGCAATGATGAACGGAGTCAATCAAGGAAATATTGGTTGTATCATTGTAAAAGATATGAGCAGACTTGGCAGAGATTATCTCAAAGTCGGTCAATGTATGGAGATACTAAGACAAAAGGGCGTAAGACTAATCGCTATCAATGACAATGTAGATAGTTTTTACAGAGAAGATGATTTTACCCCTTTTAGAAATATCATGAACGAATGGTATGCAAGAGATACATCAAGAAAAATCCAATCGACTTTCAGGTCAAAAGGCGAAAGTGGGAAACATACTGCAAGTACACCGCCTTATGGCTATATCAAAGATGAAAAAGATAAAAACAAGTGGATAGTAGATGAAAAAGCAGCAGAGATAGTAAGGCGAATATTTAACCTGACCATGCAAGGAAATGGTCCGTATCGAATAGCAAAGATATTGGAGAGTGAAAAAGTAGATATACCAGCCTATCATCAACAGAAATTAGGCTATGGACTATATCAAAGCAAAAACTTTGAACATCCCTATCGTTGGTGCAGCTCAACCATAGCAAGCATTTTAAAGAAACAGGAATACTTGGGACATACAGTCAATTTCAAAACAAGAAAACACTTCAAGGACAAGAAAAGCAAATATGTATCCGAGGATAACTGGCTTATTTTTGAAAATACACACGAGCCAATTATAGATCAAGAAACCTTTGACAATGTGCAAAGGATAAGAGGAAATGTAAAAAGGTATCCTGACGGTTGGGGAGAATATCACCCACTCACAGGACTGATGTATTGTGCAGATTGTGGAAGTAAAATGTATGTTCATAGAACAAGCAATTACAAAAATATACCCTATTACACTTGCAGTGCCTATACTAAAACACCTTGTGGCATGCTTTGTCCATCAGCACACAGAATAAAAGCGGAAGTAGTCTTAAATTTAATACAAGACACACTAAAAGATATTAAAAAATACCTTGATGAAGATAATGAAGCCTTTATCTGTTCCATTCAAAATGAAATGGAAGAAAAAGAAAAAATAGAGATAGAAAAGAAAAAGGTAAGATTAACGGAAAGCCAAAACAGACTTAGGGAACTCGAACGACTTATGTGCAGAATTTACGAAGATATGATCCTTAACAAAATACCAAATAGCAGATATGAGATACTAAACAATCAATATGAAACAGAGCAGATAACTTTAAGCAAAGAGATCAAAGATTTAGAGCAGCAGGTATCAAGATATGAAAAAGAAACAGACAGAGCAAGAAAATTTATATCTCTTATCAGTCGTTATGAAAACTTTGATGAACTTACAACTACAATGATAAATGAGTTTGTAGAAAAGATTATCGTACATGAAAGAGATAGAAAAGGAAGTCAGACATCAAAGCAAAAGATAGAAATTTACTTTAATTTCATAGGTAATTACGAACTACCACAGGCGGAGTTAAGCGAAGAAAAAAACAAAAACTTGAGGAAGAAGAAAGAAAAATCGAAGAAAGAAAAGACAAGCTACATCAAAATTACCTAAAGCGTAAAGCGAGTGGAAAACAGAAAGAGTATGAAGATAAATATAAGGCAAGAAGAGAACAGAAGAAACAGGAGAAAATAAAGGTTTTGAAAAGAGTGGGGATACCGGTGAGTGAGTATATAAAAACAAATATTTAAATCTATCTTGACAAATATTGATTTTTAATTTATTATTAAATATAGATTCAGTATTGGAATAGAAAGAGGTGTGCTATGGCACAAGTATTAAAAGAAGAAGTTAGAAATAGAATACTCGAAGCAGCAGAAAAAGTATTTTATAAAAAGGATTATAGAGGTGCCAAATTAACAGAAATTGCAAAAGAAGCAGATATTCCTGTGGCACTAATTTATACCTATTTCAAAAATAAGGCAGTTTTGTTTGATGCAGTAGTAAGTTCTGTTTATATAAACTTCGAGTCAGCTTTTAATGAGGAAGAATCTTTGGAAAAAGGTTCTGCTTCTGAAAGGTTTGATGAAGTTGGAGAAAATTATATTCATGAACTTTTAAAAGATCGTAAGAAGTTAATTATTTTAATGGATAAAAGCTCAGGTACAAAGCATACAGAAGCAAAACAAAAACTCATATCGCAAATGCAGGTTCATATTGAAGTAAGTTTAAAAAGACAATCGAAACAGGAATATGATCCAATGCTTGCCCATATTTTAGCCAGTAACTTTACAGAGGGACTTCTTGAAATAGCAAGGCATTATCAAAGTGAAAAGTGGGCAAAAGATATGCTAAAACTTATTGCAAAGTGTTATTACAAGGGAGTGGAATCATTGTAAGTTGATTTGATATTTAAATGCGATAAATTTAAATTTTTGGAGGAGATATTTTGAAGATATATAAAGATAAAGAAGAACTGAAATCTGAGATAAATAAAAGTTTTGAAAAGTATATTTCTGAATTTGATATTATTCCTGAATCTCTCAAAGATAAGAGAGTCCCTGAAGTTGACAGAACACCAGCAGAAAATCTTGCTTATCAACTCGGATGGACAACATTAGTTTTGAAATGGGAAAAAGATGAGAAAAACGGTTTTGAAGTAAAGACACCGTCGGATATGTTTAAATGGAATCAACTTGGAGAATTATATCAGTGGTTTACCGATACTTATGCTCATTTATCGATAGAAGAATTAAAGAAACGATTGAAAGAAAATATTATATCTATCTATACAATGATTGATACACTAAGTGAAGAAGAATTATTTCAACCGCATATGAGAAAATGGGCTGATGAAGCTACTAAAACAGCGACATGGGAAGTTTATAAGTTTATTCATGTTAATACGGTTGCCCCTTTTGGAACGTTTAGAACTAAGATTAGAAAATGGAAAAAGATTGTGCTATAATTTTTGATTTGCTGATACAGTAATTTAAAAAAATATAGTGATCGGATAAAATAGACTTTGCGTAATCAGCAAAGTCTTACTTTAAACCTTAATACTGAATTAAAATTCAATATTATTCAATTTTGAAAGGAGAGTTGTTCATGCCGGAAAAAGAATTAAGGAAAAAAGTGATTGGGAAAAATAGTTTATCCAATTCACTTCTTGCTTTAAAAATAGTATTTGATTTGATACCACAAATCTTACTTGTATATTTGATTAGTTCTTTAATCACAAACAATATTAACGAAGGTAATTTAAAGTATATATTCTTGGGAATCTTTATATCGTTTGTATTAAAAGGAGTGTTTTATTATTTTGCAACAAAGGTTGCCCATGAGAAAGCATACGAAAAATTAACAGAACTTAGGTTAGATATTATCGGTCATCTGAAAAAACTAAGTTTGGGATTCTTTAAAGAACATAATACAGGAGAGCTTACCAACATTGTTCAACATGATGTAGAGCAAGTGGAAGTATACCTTGCCCATGGTCTTCCTGAAATAATGGCAGTTACACTTCTGCCTACCATTATTTTTGTAGCTATGATTTTTGTTGATTGGCGTCTTGCTCTTGGAATGATTGCTGGAGTTCCACTCATGTATTTGGTAAAAGTTCTTTCACAGAAAACAATGGATAAAAACTTTGCTATTTACTTTAACCATGAAAATAAGATGAGAGAAGAGCTAATGGAATATGTAAAAAATATTTCTGTGATTAAGGCTTTTGCTAAAGAAGAGGAGATTAGTGAAAGAACATTAAAAACGGCAAGAGAATATATTTACTGGGTTAAAAAGAGCATGGGAGCAATTACAATTCCAATGGGACTCATTGACATATTTATGGAAATTGGAGTAGTTATTGTCATGATTTTGGGAAGTATATTTCTTTACTATGGAAATATTACAACCCCTAATTTTATACTTGCCATTATTTTATCGTCTGCTTTTACTGCATCTATAAGTAAGACGGCTACATTGCAACATTTTTCTATTGTGTTTAAGGAAGCACTAAAGGCGATTGGAAAAGTTTTAACAGTTCCGCTTCCAAAGAAAAAGACAGAACAAGGTTTAGAATTTGGAAATATAGAATTTAAAGATGTGAATTTTGCATACGGAAAAGATAGCTTTGAGCTTAAAAATATCAATTTGAATTTTAAGAAAAATAGTTTGAACGCCTTTGTAGGAGCAAGTGGTTGTGGGAAAAGTACTGTATCTAATTTGCTTATGGGATTTTGGGATGCAGATGAAGGACAAATACTGATAAATGGAAAAGATATAAAAGAATATAGTCAAGAAAATATCTCAATGCTGATTGGTAGTGTGCAACAAGAAGTTATCCTTTTTGATTTAAGTATTTTTGAAAATATAGCAATTGGAAAACTAAATGCAACAAAAGAAGAAGTCATAGAAGCTGCTAAAAAAGCAAGATGCCATGATTTTATTTCAGCATTGCCAAATGGATATGAAACACGAGTAGGTGAAATGGGAGTTAAGTTATCTGGTGGAGAAAAACAAAGAATCTCCATAGCAAGAATGATACTGAAAAATGCACCGATTTTAATATTAGATGAAGCAATGGCAGCTGTTGATAGTGAAAATGAAAGACTAATCGGCGAAGCAATTGACGATTTAAGCAAGGATAAAACCATTATTACAATTGCTCATCATCTAAACACAATTAGAGATTCAGACCAAATTATAGTTATGGATAAGGGTGTTGTTCTTGATGCAGGAAGCCATGAAGAGTTGATGAAAAGATGTGAGTTCTATAAGGATATGGTTGAAGCACAGAACAAGGTAGATAGATGGAATTTGAAAGAGGTGGTAACAGAAAATGTTTAGAGAAATGTTAAAGCTGCTTACAAAAACCGGCAAGAGAGATTTGATTATATCAAGTGTATTCTTTGCCCTTTATGGACTAAGCTCCATAGCCATGATTGTTATCGTATTTTCTATACTGTTTCAGATATTTGATGGGACGAGTTTAGCAAGTTTATATAAAGGTTTTATTGCAATTGGGTTACTTGTAGTATTCAAAGGCATTTGTAATATGGTTGCAGATATGAAAAAGCATAGTGCAGGTTTTGATATTGTTCAGCAAATCAGAGAACGCATGATTATTAAATTGAAAAAATTCAGTTTGGGATTTTATACCAATGAAAGACTGGGAGAGATCAATACAATTTTACACAAAGATGTTGATAATATGTCTCTTGTTGTAGGACACATGTGGTCGAGAATGTTTGGCGATTTTTTGATAGGTGCAGTCGTATTTATCGGTTTTGCAAGTATTGATTTCAAACTTGCTATTCTAATGGCTGTATCTGTTCCGATTGCACTTGTCTTTCTATATCTGACAATTAAGCAATCTGAAAGAATAGAGAATCAGAATAATTCAGCACTTCTTGATATGGTTAGCTTATTTGTTGAATATGTTAGAGGAATACCTGTACTAAAGAGTTTTTCAAACAATAAAAGCTTGGATAATGAGCTTATGAACAAGACAAAAAAGTTTGGAGAAACAAGCAAAATAGCTTCAAGATTCAAGGCAAAACAGCTATCTATATTTGGGTTTTTACTGGATATTGGATATTTAGTTCTTTTAATTGCAGGAGCAATACTTGTTATAAAGGGAAATCTTGATGTACTTCATTTTATTATCTTTGCTGTAATTTCAAAAGAGTTTTATAAACCGTTCGCTTCTATGGAACAACACTATATGTACTATGTTTCGGCGGTAGATAGTTACGAAAGACTTTCAAGAATTTTAAATGCAGATGTAATCCCGGATAAAGTGAATGGAATTGTTCCGGAAGATAATGATATAGCTTTTGAAAACATAGATTTTTCCTATGAAAAAGATGAATTTAAAATGGAAAAATTGAGCTTTTCTATTGCTGAAAAAACAATGACAGCCTTAGTTGGAGAATCAGGTAGTGGAAAGACTACTATAACAAACTTACTTCTAAGATTTTATGATGTGCATAAAGGGAAAATTACACTTGGAGGAACTGATATAAGAGATATTCCTTATGATGAGCTTTTAGACCGTATTAGCATTGTCATGCAGAATGTTCAACTATTCGATAACACGGTTGAAGAAAATATCAGAGTAGGTAAAAAAGGAGCTACAAAAGAGGAAATCATTAAAGCTGCAAAGAAGGCAAGGATACATGATTTCATTATGAGTTTACCAAAGGGTTATGAAACTGATATTGGGGAAAATGGTGGGCTTCTTTCAGGGGGACAAAGACAAAGAATATCTATTGCAAGAGCTTTTCTAAAAGATGCACCGATTTTAATTCTTGATGAAATGACAAGTAATGTTGATCCTGTAAATGAATCTTTGATACAAGATGCTATTACAGAACTTGCAAAGAATAGAACCGTACTTGTAGTTGCTCATCATTTAAAAACAATTCAAAAAGCTGACCAAATTCTCGTATTTCAAAAAGGAAATTTACTTGAAAAAGGAAAGCATGGCGAACTTCTTGCAAAAAATGGTTACTACACAAAATTATGGAAAGCTCAGTATGAGGTATAACCATGATTTTGCTAAAAAATGTTTATTATGAATGGGAAGATGGACGAACTGCTTTAAAAAATGTCAATCTTGAAATTAGAAAAGGTGAATTTGTTTTAATTTCAGGGAAAAGTGGAAGTGGTAAAAGCACTCTTGGAAGTGTGATGAATGGTCTTATTCCACATTATTACAAAGGCAAAATGCAAGGGGAAGCTTTTGCGTCCGGAAAAGATATAAGCAAATTATCGCTTCATGAAATAGGGCATATTGTAGGGACTGTATTTCAAGATCCAAGAAGTCAATTTTTTACGACAACGACAGATGAAGAAATAGCTTTTGGGCTTCAAACCATCTGCAAATCAAGAGACGAAATAAAACAGAGAGTAGAAGAAGTATATGCAGAACTGGATATTGAGGAACTGAAAGGAAAATCTGTTTTTGAATTATCAAGCGGACAGAAACAAAAGATAGCTATTGCAAGTATCTATGCGATGAATCCGAAAGTTTTAATTTTAGATGAACCTTCAGCAAATTTGGATATGAAAGCAACATTTGACCTGTTTTTAATTTTGGAGAAATTAAAGAAAAAAGGAACAACAGTTGTTCTAATTGAGCATCGTTTGTACTATGTAAAATCTTTATTTGACCGTTTTCTTTTGGTGAAAGATGGAGAAATTGCACTGGACTTGAGTCGGGAAGAAGTTATTCATCTTGAAGGGGAGTTTTGGGATGAGAATGGATTAAGAACTCTTGAATTAGAAGAATACAGGATAAGTGAGAAGAAAGATTCATATCAATTAAAGGATGAAAGTATCAGCGGAAAAGGCTTGAGATTTTGCTATTCGAATGTAGCTAAGAATGGAAAGAAGCAAAAACAGTACATTTTAAATCATCTTGATTTCAATATGGAGTGCGGAAAAGCCATTGGTCTTATCGGCTTAAATGGTACTGGGAAAACTACCTTTGCAAGAGTGCTTTCAGGACTTGAGAAGATAAAAGAGGGGACAATATGGGCGGGAAAAGATAAGTCGCTTAATCACAAAGATTTAATGGATATGTCATATTTTGTCTTTCAAGATTCAGACTATCAGTTGTTTTCGGAAAGTGTACTTGATGAAATGCTACTTGGTATTTCAAGTAAAAATAAAAAAGAAAATACCCAAAAGGCAAAGTTTATTTTGAATGTACTTGGCTTAGATAAATATATAGACAAGCATCCGTTTGCTTTATCAAGAGGAGAAAAACAAAGACTGACAATAGCTTGTGGAATGATGAAACAGGCAAAAGTTTTTATCTATGATGAACCAACATCAGGTTGTGATAAAGACTCAATGCTTTCAGTCGCAAAATTGATTGAAGAACAATTAAAAAATGGGACAACAGTTTTGGTGATAAGTCATGATTTTGAGTTTTTAGCAAACACAGTGAGTGAGCTATGGGTAATGGGAGATGGAAAAATAGAAAAGGTTCTGAATATGAGTGAAAGTAATAAATTTCTCATATTAGACAAGATGAGAGGAGGTAGAGAACTTGATAGATAGAAAAACAGTCGATCCGAGAATAAAACTTATTCTACTTCCAATTGCCTCCTTTACCAGCTTTTTTATAAGCGATACAATCCTACTTTTCGGACTGATTGTCTTTGCCTTTTTTCTGTATGTATACAGTAGTATGTGGAAAAGAGCATTACGCTTTATTTTGTTTTTTGTGCTTTTATACTGCATAGAGTTAGGGCTTGGAAAGTTTCGTGAAGCAAGTATCGTATTTGCAATATATATGTTTATTTACTTTGCATCAAGGATGACCTTAATTGCTATGTTTGGTGGATATATAACAAAGACTACAAGTGTAAGTGAAATGCTTGAAGCATTAAATAGAATGAAAGTACCAAGAAGCATTGGTATACCTTTTAGTGTTTTGCTTAGGTTTGTACCAACTATAAGAATAGAACTCAAGGCATTAAAAGAGAATATGAAGATTCGAGGAATCGTAACAAGTAGATTTTTCCCGTTGCTACATCCATTTAAATATATTGAATATACGCTTGTTCCACTTTTAATGAGGATGATTAAGATTTCAGATGAACTGTCAGCTTCAGCACTCATTAGAGGACTTGATAGTGATGAGAACAGGGTTACATTGACAAAATTGAGGTTTAGATGGGCGGATTTGTTGATTGGACTATTAGGAGCTTTGATGATTGCTCTTGTGATAGTAATACAGAAAATTTATTAGGAGGACTTTTATGAAAAACAAATTAAATGGTCGTGATTTTATTACAATCGGAATCTTTAATGCAATTGGAATTGTCATATACATGGTGGTTGCATTTGCTATGGCAACAACAGTGATTGGAGGATTTATTGCTTCAGGAGTTAGCTTTATGGTAGCTGCTACCGTTTATATACTTATGGCTTTGAAAGTTAAAAAGAAGGGCGTATTTACAATATCAGGAACGCTTCTTGGTTTAATTGCATTGTCAGGAGGACATTTGCCTCATGCAGTCTTTGCTGTAATCGGTGGAATTATATGTGATTTGATTATAGGAAATTATGAGAGCAAGGGACGAATGATTATTGGATATGGGATATTTGCATTAGCAGATTTTTTAGGAACAGTAATTCCTGTGATTTTATTCGGGACAGCTTCTTTTGTGGAAAGAGCATCAAAATGGAAAATGAGCGAAGCACAAATAAATGAAGCATTATCTTATTTCAAAGTTTCGTGGGCAGTAGGATTTGGCTTGATAACTTTTGTTCTTGCTTGCATAGGAGCATTCGTTGCAACAAAGATACTCAAAAAGCATTTTGAAAAAGCAGGAGTGATTTAATAATAAATTTACTTAGGAGGGAAAATAATGGAGGGATAATTATGTCAAAACTTATAGTTTCGGTTTTCACAGAACGATATAATTATCCTTTTTTATTCTTGGAATTGCTTACACATAGCAATAATACTTTACCAGAAACAACAAAATAGAAAATTATATAAAACATTAGTTTTTAAGCCGAGAGGACTTTTTTACGTCAAAGTGTAGAAGTCCTCCTTTTTTATTCTCAAAACCAAAACAGAGAACTTAAAAAGGAGGATGACTAAGTGGCAAAGAAAGAATATTACCTTTATGTAAAAGGCAAAGCCGTACCTGTAAGTGAAGAAGTCTACAAAGCCTATTGGAAGATAACAGAGCATGAAAAGTATCTCCAAAGAAAAGATTGGAAGCATAATGTAATACCATTTTCGGCACTGGATCATGATGGACACTTTGTAGATAACATCATAGATGAAAAGATAGACTTAGAAAAAATTGTAGAAGTAAAAATGCGAATTGAAGAACTTCATAGAGCATTAAATACTCTTTCAAAAGAAGAACGAGAGTTGATGGAAGCCATCTTCTACAAAGAAGAAAGTCTAAGGTCAATCAGCAGAAGAGAGAAAGTTACACATCAAGCAATCAGTGGGAGGAGGGATAGGATTTTAGAAAAACTGAGAAAGATTTTAGAAGATAAAATCTAAAAACTTGGAAAGGTTAAGTGTCAAAAAAAGGTGCTTAACCTTTCTTTATGGAAACAAGCAGATACCAAAACGGAGGAATGAAAAATGAAGAAAGAAAACACATTACAGGAAGTACAGGAACAAATTTCTGAACTTCAGCAAGAAAGAGAAAAGTGCGATGTGAAGCTGAAACAATTACAAAATCAAGGCAAGAAATTAGAAAAACTTGCAAATGAAAAAGAACGAAAAAGAAGAAATCATAGGCTCATACAAAGGGGATTGATAGTAGAAAGGGTCATTAAAAATCCTCTAATATTTACCAATGAGGAGATAGAAGAATTACTTAAAGTTGTTACTCACACAGAAGAATACAGACAAGCCTATGAAGAAATGATAAATGGGAAAGATATGGAAGATGAAACAATCATCGAGTAGACAGAATAAAAAAACTTAGTTTTTTCAGAAGCTCCCTGCAAGGGCAAAAAGCTTCGCAGAACGCAAAGCACCCTTTAGGGTGTATAATTGCGCCCTTAGAAAAACTAAGGGATTTTAGCAAGTCTTTAAAAATCCAAAACTTAATAAAAACATACGGATAAAGCAGATAGGAAAAGATACAAAAAATAGCCTGTCTGCTTTTTCCTTTACCTGAAAACAAACAAAAAAATGAAAGGAGCTTAAAAGTGGCAGAAACATTTCACTTTAATATTTCTATGATAAGCAGAGGTAAGAGTAAATCGGCAGTTGCAAGTGCAGCATATATCTCTTGTGAGAAAATCAAAAATGAATGGGATGGAGAAGTTCATGACTATCATAATAAAAAAGGACTTTTACATTCAGAAATCTTCTTGCCAGAGAATGTCCCCATAGCATTAAAAGATAGAACTACTTTATGGAATAGCGTTGAACTAAATGAGAAAGCAAGCAATGCACAGCTTGCAAGAAACTTCATTATCGCCTTACCGAAAGAATTATCTTTTGAAGAAAACAAGAAACTCATTATCGACTTCATACAAGAAAATTTTGTATCAAAAGGAATGATAGCAGACCTTGCAATCCATGATGAAAGTGATGAAGAAAATAACAATATCCATGCTCATATTATGACTACCCTTAGACCAATCAATGAAAAAGGAGAGTGGCAGGCAAAAAGCAAAAAAGAATATGTTCTTGATGAAAACGGAGAAAAGATAAAACTAAAAAGCGGAAACTACAAAACAAGAAAAGTAGAGCTGACAGACTGGAACGATAAAGGCAACGCAGAGAAATGGAGAAAGAATTTTGCAAGACTTTGTAATCAGTATTTAGAAAAAAATCATCAAGAAAAGAGAGTGGATCATCGTTCCTACAAAAGACAAGGAATAGAAGAAATCCCAACCATTCACATGGGAGCAAGTGCCAGTGCCTTAGAGAAAAAAGGAATCGAAACCGACAAAGGAAACATCAACAGAGAAATAAAAAAACATAACTCTTTAGTAAAAGCTATCAAGAACAAGATAAAAGAAATCACTTCTTGGATAGACTCTTTACTTGGAAATCTGCAAGCAAAATACGATGAGTATAAACAGACCAAGAAAGATGAACTGGAGAACAAAGCAGAACTCTTTAACCTCTATGAATATATTTCTATCTACAACGAAATACAGGGAGAAAAAACAAAAAATCTATCCTACTATGGACAGATAAAAAAGGGAAATGCAGACCTAAAGAGATTTGTAAAAGCAATCTACTATTTGAAAGATAATCATCTTCAAACCATAGCAGACCTACAAGAAAAAGTCTTTGAACTGGCAAAGCAAAGTAAAAAAATAAGTGGTGATATTCAAGATAAAACACAAAGAATAAAAGACCTAAATCAATGTGTAAGTTGCATAGACTCTATCAAAGAAAATAAAGAAGTCTATCAGGAATACAAAAGCAAAACCATATTCAAAGACAGCTTTTACAATTCTCATAAAAAGGAAATAGATAAGTACCAAAGAGCAAGAAAGATTATAGAAAAATTTACCGGGACATCAGCCATAAAATTAAGTGATTGGCAAAAAGAAATATCAAGCCTTGAAAAAGAGATACAAGACTTAAGCGAAGATAAAGCTAAAGTACAAGATGAATTTAAGCAGATAGACCATATCAAATATGCAGTAAAGATTGTCAATGATGAGTATGGAATAGATTTATCCATAGAGATAGACAAGGCAATTAAGAGAGGAGATAAACCAAGTGTAATTGCACAACTGAAAAAATTCCAAGAGCAAGAGGAAATAAAGAGGCAGTACAAACAAAAAGCCAAGGAAAAGGCTAAAGAAAATTATAAAAATAAAGGGGAGGAAAGATAAAAATGGCAGACAACAGAAGATACTATTGGTTAAAATTGAAAGAAGATTTTTTTACAGATAAGAGAATCAAAAGGCTAAGAAAAATATCAGGAGGAGATACCTATACAATCATTTACCTCAAATTGCTTTTACTTAGCTTAAAAGATAGTGGGAAGCTGTATTATGACGGAGTAGAAACAGACTTTATCAAGGAGCTTGCATTAACGATTGATGAAACGGAAGATGATGTAATGGTTACAGTAAATTATCTTGTAGCACAAGGATTGATGGAGATAATCACAGAAAATGACGAGTATTTTTTAACAGAAATCCCAAGTCTTATAGGTTCAGAAACAGCTTCTACAAGGCGTTCAAGAAAATCGAGAGGACAAAAAGCGTTGCAATGCAACACCAGTGCAACACCTTGCAACCTTTTGCAACAAAACTGCAACGGAGATATAGAGATAGATAAAGAGATAGATATAGAGTTAGAGAAAGAGGGGGAGATAGAAAAAATATCCCCCTCCCTTTATGGAGAATATAAAAATGTTTCCTTAACTGATGAAGAATATGGAAAATTAAAGGATAAAATGCAAGGTCATAGGGATAAAATGATAGAGAAGCTGTCAACCTATATGCAAAGCACAGGAAGAAACTATAAAGATCATTATGCGACCTTAGTTCATTGGTACGAACAAGACAAAGGGAAATTAAAGGAGAGCAGTAAATCAAAAGTATATACCTTTGAAGATTATGACAAGGGGGAACACTTGTAGACCTCGTATAAGACGGTGGAAAGGTGTTTTTAGAGCGTTAATGATAAAACAGGTATCAGACTATTGCTAAGTGTAAAATGGGGCTTAAATTTGTGGTATGGAAAAAATATCGTATTTATGATAAAATGATAATGATATGGTAATAAACTCAGTTATAAGGAGAGGATATATAAATGCGAATTCAATTTACTGTAACCGATGAAGAACTTGAAATTTTAACTAAAAAAGCAATAGAGGGAGGTTTCCCAAGCGTTACTGAATATTGTAAGTGTAGCAGTTTACAAAAAAATACAAGCTATGCTGACCTATATACTACCTTATTAAACAAAATTAGCTCTTTACCGAAGGGCAAAGAATTTGTTTTGAGAGAGTTAATCGCAACACCGCCGGCATTGATTGGCAGATGGTTTTATGAAAATGTAAATAAGAGACTTGTAAAAAATGTGGAACACATCGGAAAAGCTGAAGGTGGAGTAGAAAAATATAAAAGAATTTAGATAATATTGGAGGTGCATTTCATGGCAGAAGAAAATAAAGAGATAGTTATTGTAGATGATAAAACTATACAAGAAAAAATATATCTTATTCGTGGGCAAAAAGTAATGCTTGATTCAGATTTAGCTGAAATATATGGTTATGAAACAAAAAACTTTAATAGACAGGTGAAAAACAACGCAGAAAAATTTGAAGGTGAAGACTTCATGTTCCAATTAACGGACGAAGAAATGGTAGAACTTTCAAGGTGCAAAAATTTCACCTTGAACAGAGGGACTGGTAGAGGAAGTAATATTAAATACAATCCTTATGCCTTTACAGAACAAGGAATCTATATGCTTATGACTGTACTAAGAGGTGAACTTGCTGTTAAGCAAAGCAGAGCTTTAGTTAGAACATTTAAGCAAATGAAAGATTTTATCATAGAAAACCAAGATTTTATTGGTTCAAAAGAATTAGTTCAAATAGCAGTACAGACAAATCAAAACACAAAGGATATAGCTGAAATAAAATCGCAAATGGCTACAAAAGAAGATTTGAAAAAGGTGATGGATAATTTTATAGATCCGGACACATACAAGCATTTCCTTTTAATGAACGGAGATAAGATTGAAGCAGATGTTGCCTATACCAAAATATATAAGTCTGCAAAGAAAAGCATTTATGTGATAGACAACTATATAGGCTTGAAAACCTTAGAATTATTAAGGGCTGCAAAAGACAATGTTGAAATTATAGTCTTTAGCGACAATGTGAAAAACAAGGATATGCTGACAAAAAATATCCTAAACGATTTTAGAAAAGATTACCCTAATATTAATCTGAAGATGAAAATAGCAGGTAAAAAGTATCACGATAGATATATTGCCATTGACTATGGAGCAGACAGTGAAGCCTTTTATCTTTGCGGAGCTTCATCAAAAGATGCAGGAAATAAAATATCAAGTATTACAAAGATAGAGGAATCCTCTAAGGATATGTATCATACGATGTTTGGCGGAATGCTGAACAATAAGGATTTGAAAATTTAATATGTAAATGGTAAAGCGTTATTCAATGAATAGCTATAAGACTTGCGAAAGGCGGTAGAAATAAAATTCTATCGTCTTTTTTAATTGCAACTAATAGGAGGAAAATAATATGCACGAAAACAGAAATGAACAAAATACTGGAACAAAGACCATAAAGAAGATAGGAAGGGCAACTTACGAGGTTGTAGTCCATTTTAATGAAAATGCGACTGAAACCATGCAAGATAAATTGAAAAGGATAATGCTTAGGGAAATGGAGAGAGAAAAACATCAAAAAGTCGATAAAAATGATTAGAAAGTCCTTGACAAGTTGTTACAGGAAAAACTGCAAAATCAATTTTAATATCATGTGGAGCAAGACTTGCACCTTTCGATATAAGAGAGCTTAGAGAGCTAATGAGTGAAGATGAATTAGAACTCGATAAAATTGGAGATAGGAAAACTGCTTTATTTGTAATTATATCAGATACTGATGATACCTTTAACTTTGTAGTATCAATAATGTATTCTCAGCTATTTAATCTACTTTGTGACAAGGCAGATGATGTGTATGGTGGAAGACTTCCAGTTCATGTTAGGTGTTTGCTTGATGAGTTTGCAAATATTGGTTTGATTCCTAAATTTGAAAAACTAATTGCAACAATTCGTTCAAGAGAAATATCAGCAAGTATAATTCTGCAAGCACAATCTCAATTAAAAGCAATTTACAAAGACCATGCAGATACAATAGTTGGTAACTGTGACTCAACACTCTTTCTAGGAGGAAAAGAAAAAACAACTGTAAAAGAGTTATCAGAAACCTTAGGAAAAGAAACCATAGACCTATATAACACATCAGAAACAAGATCAAATCAAAAATCTTTTGGATTAAATTATCAAAAGACTGGTAAGGAACTTATGAACCAAGATGAAATAACTGTAATGGATGGTGGTAAGTGTATATACCAGCTAAGAGGAGTAAGACCTTTCTTATCTGATAAATTTGATATTACAAAGCATAAGAATTACAAGTTGTTGGAAGATTATGATAAGAAGAACTTGTTTGATGTGGAAGAGTATCTAACAAATAGAGATAAGGTAAAGTTAAAATCAAGTTATAAAATAAATAGGTTAAACATTTGAGTTTATGGAGAAAGCAAAATGTGTGAAAATAGAAAATCATCCTTAATTATTTTTATTTATTTGTCTATAATTATGGAATTTGTTTCTATTTTAGTCCCCACTAATTTGGATATGTTCCATATAAGGCAATCAAGCGTGGAGAGAAACCAAGTGTAATATCAAAGATTAAAAAATAACAAGAGCAACAGGAAAAATACAAAAAGAAAAAAGAGAAAACAAAAGATTATTACAGGGATGAGGAATGGTAAGATGTTTTAACTTTATTAGAGAAATTTCAAGTACCATAGGAAGATGATATAGAAAAACACCTAAAAATGATATAATAATAAAATAGACAAAAAAATTTTGAAGCATTCTACTAAATTATTTTTGAATAAATTATATAATGCATCGGATTTTCTGGTGGGATGTTAGGACAATCAATAGTATTATAAAAGTATAAATCACATACGATTGATACGTTGGGAAAAAAATAAAATAGTCCAATTTACTTGACCGCGTACTATGGTACACGATTTATAATATTCATGGGGGTGAAATAAGATGATTTACCGTATTAGTGAGTTTGCAGAAAAATGTGGCGTTAATAAAGAAACGATTAGATATTACGAGCGAAAAAATTTACTACAAGAACCTCACCGAACGGAAGCTGGTTATAGGATATATTCATATGATGACGTTAAGCGTGTTGGGTTTATTAAACGAATACAGAAACTTGGATTTTCTTTAAACGAGATTTATAAATTACTTAGTGTTGTAGATAAAGATGGAGTTCGTTGTCAAGATATGTTCGAATTTGTTTCTAAAAAACAAATGGAAGTTCAAAAACAAATAGAGGATTTAAAACGGATTGAAACTATGTTAGACGACTTAAAACAACGATGTCCAGATGAAAAGCAATTACATTCGTGTCCAATAATAGAAACATTAACATGAGAGATTAACGAAAGGGGATTTATTATGAATAAATTTAAGGTAAACATTCAAGGAATGACCTGTGCGGGTTGTGAAAAACATGTTGAATCAGCACTTGAAAAGATAGGTGCTAAAAATATTGAGTCTAGTTTTCGTCGTGGTGAAGCAGTATTTGAACTACCCAATGATATTGAGGTTGAAAGTGCAATAAAGGCGATTGATGAAGCAAATTACAAAGCCAGAGAAATTGAAGAACTATCATCACTAGAAAACGTGGCGTTAATTAATGAAGACGATTATGACCTTCTTATTATTGGTTCTGGTGCTGCTGCCTTTTCTTCGGCAATTAAAGCTACAGAATACGGTGCAAAAGTTGGAATGATTGAGCGTGGAACGGTTGGGGGAACCTGTGTGAATATTGGCTGTGTTCCGTCAAAAACTCTTCTTAGGGCAGGGGAAATCAATCATTTATCAAAAGACAATCCGTTTAAAGGTTTACAAACATCCGCTGGAGAAGTGGATTTAGCTAGTTTAATCACGCAAAAGGATAAATTGGTGAGCGAACTTCGTAATCAAAAATATGTGGATTTAATTGATGAATATAATTTTGATTTAATTAAAGGTGAAGCAAAATTCGTTGATGCTAGTACGGTTGAGGTCAATGGGGCAAAGTTATCTGCAAAACGCTTTTTAATTGCAACAGGTGCATCTCCTTCATTGCCCCAAATTTCAGGACTTGAAGAAACGGACTATTTAACTAGTACAACACTTCTTGAGTTAAAGAAAATACCAAAACGATTAACTATAATTGGTTCAGGATACATTGGAATGGAGCTTGGACAACTATTTCATCATTTAGGTTCAGAAATAACGCTTATGCAAAGAAGTGAGCGACTTTTAAAGGAGTATGATCCTGAGATTTCAGAGTCAGTTGAAAAAGCGTTAATTGAACAGGGTATAAACCTTGTCAAAGGGGCAACTTTTGAGCGTGTTGTACAAAGTGGAGAGATAAAAAAGGTTTACGTAACAGTAAATGGCAGTAAAGAAGTTATTGAATCAGATCAGTTACTTGTTGCCACTGGAAGAAAACCAAATACGGATTCTTTAAATTTAAGTGCGGCAGGTGTTGAAACCGGAAAAAATAATGAAATCCTGATCAATGATTTTGGTCAAACAAGTAATAAAAAGATTTATGCAGCAGGAGATGTGACGTTAGGACCGCAATTTGTATATGTAGCAGCCTATGAAGGTGGAATTATTACTGATAATGCTATCGGTGGGTTAAACAAAAAAATAGATTTATCGGTAGTTCCTGCTGTTACGTTTACGAATCCAACGGTTGCAACGGTCGGTCTAACAGAAGAACAAGCAAAAGAGAAAGGGTATGATGTGAAGACATCTGTATTACCTTTAGATGCTGTTCCAAGAGCAATTGTAAACCGTGAAACAACCGGTGTATTTAAACTAGTAGCAGATGCAGAAACACTAAAAGTATTAGGGGTTCATATTGTATCTGAGAATGCAGGAGATGTCATCTATGCAGCATCATTAGCTGTTAAATTTAACTTAACGATAGAAGATTTAACAGAAACCCTAGCACCATATTTAACAATGGCTGAAGGGCTAAAATTAGCTGCACTTACGTTCGATAAAGATGTTTCGAAATTATCTTGTTGTGCAGGCTAAGGGAACTTTTTTTACAACTCCCTATTCAAGTGAACCAGCTAATACTGTACTAAAGGTGTGCAGTAGTTTAGCAAAGTCTACAAAAGATTTCATACACTATTTTGCGATCACCCATTATATAAATGCTTTAAGGGATTTTCTAAGTGCATTTGTGGTCACAAAAATAATTTAACACTGATGATTTCGACATCAAATCTATATTTGATACCTTAACACCGCAGAGTAATAAAGGATGAACAATATGTCAGACTCAGACATTAAAACAATAGAATCACCACAAGTAAACAGAAACTATTTTTTTGAATGAAAAAAATTAATACAGATAGATGTTAGGCGATAGAAATTAAAAAATCTATCGTCTTTTTTTATACTCAAAATTAGGAGGTTTAAATGGTAAGGATAAGAAGTCCCACTTAAATAATTTAATATATAAGAAATTTAGCGATTGAAATATAAGTTCAGTCGCTTTTTTAATTGAAATTTTTAGATTAAGGAGAAGAAATTAATGGATAGAGAAATGATAAATATTAATGCAAATTTAGTTAAGGAAGCTGAATTTTCAGAATTTGAAAAAGATGGAGAAAATGTTCAAGTAGCAAATTTTGCTCTTGTTAAAAAATATGGAAAAGGAAAAGAATATACAAATTGCTCAGTATATGGAGAAAAGGTAGAAATTGCAAAAGAATTTGAAAAAGGAGATCTAATCCATGTCTTTGGATATTTCAAAGAAAACAAAAAAGGAGATAAGGTCTACAAGAATTTTATAGTTAAATCACTAAACAAAATAGAAAATAAGAAAGAAAACGAGGAGGAATAATATGGAATTTTTTACAGCTGGAGTTGGAGTTTTAAAGACACTTGTAACTGCAATTGGTGCAGGTTTAGGAGCATGGGGAGTTATTAACTTAATGGAAGGTTATGGTAATGATAACCCTGGTGCTAATGCTCATGTACGGTAAGGAAGCAAGCAACCGAAAACAAGAGATAGACCGCCAGCACTACACTATTCCGAACCAAAGACCAAAAGATAAGCATTGTGGGAAAATCTAAACTTTTGGATTTTCCTACAATGCCGACTACGGCGGAATCCCTCCCACTCCTTATATCTTTCTTTCCGTATACATTGAATTTGTATTTAGTAAATGCTATAATGTCCCTATTCAAATTATAAATGTGTTGAATTAGTTACATGTACATATTTTTTGTGCCGGAGGAAGTGAAATGAAACAAAAAATTTATCTCATTACAGGCTTAATGGCTTCTGGAAAATCTACAGTTTCCGATTTACTGGCAAAATCAATAGAAAAATGCGTCCATCTTCGTGGTGATGTGTTCCGAAAAATGATTATTTCAGGCAGAGAAAATATGTCAGCTACCCCATCAGCGGAAGCAGTCCGCCAGCTGTACCTTCGATACAAATTGACTGCTGATGCGGCAAGGTCATACTTTGACAACGGCTTTTCTGTAGTGATCCAAGATAACTACTACGGTGATGAATTAAACCGAATGATAAATTATCTGCATAAATACCCTGTTGAGGTTGTCGTTCTTTGTCCAGATGTGGAAACAATAAAAGAAAGGGAACGATACAGGGAGAAAACAGGCTATTCCGGCTTTACGGTTGAAACCTTATACGATACATTTATGCAGACAACACCACGGATCGGCTTTTGGCTGGACAATTCCAATCAAACACCACAGCAGACAGCAGAAACCATTCTGAACACCAGGAAGCCGGTATGATTGTTACATATAAGGGGAAGAAAAATTTCTTTTAAGTACTTTCTTTCCTAAAACTGATGTGATATAATAGCTTCATTCCAGAAAAGGAGTAAAAAATATGCGGCAAGGTATTCTTAAATAAAACTATAATCAAATAGTGGGAACAAAGAATTATGATAGCTCCTTTTGTGGGGGCTTGGTTTTTTGTACCCAATTTAAATACTTTTGCCTTATCAATTTTGACATATTCAAAAAACAGCAATCACAAATAGGTGTATGCTGTATATGTGTATGTCCGCAAATTAGAATCCCCAGTGGTAAAAGTATTTTACTGCTGGGGATTTTTATGCCCTTTGGGGCTGTAAAGGGAGGACAATCACATGAAAATAATCAATATCGGCATTCTGGCCCATGTAGACGCAGGAAAAACTACATTGACAGAAAGTCTGCTATACACCAGTGGAGCGATTGCGGAACAGGGAAACGTGGATAAAGGGACCACAAGAACAGACACTATGATTTTGGAACGGCAACGGGGAATTACCATTCAGACAGCGGTTACTTCTTTTTATTGGAATGATTATAAAATCAATATCGTGGACACTCCCGGTCATATGGATTTTTTAACCGAAGCATACCGCTCTTTATCTGTCCTTGACGGAGCTGTTTTAGTCATTTCAGCAAAAGACGGCGTACAGGCACAAACCCGTATATTATTCCATGCGCTTCAGAAAATGGACATTCCGACAATTATCTTTATAAATAAGATAGACCAAAATGGGATCGACCTGCAGTGTGTTTACCAAAGCATTAAAGATAAACTTACCAGTGATATGATTGTCATGCAGGAGGTTTCCCTGTCGCCAAAGATAACCATGACCGATATTTCTGATTTAGACAAATGGGATATGATTATTTCCGGAAGCGATGAACTATTAGAACGATATGTTGCAGAGGATTCTTTGGATATACAGGAATTACAATATGAAAAGTGCAAAAGAACCAGATGCTGCTCTTTGTTTCCTGTTTATCATGGGAGTGCAAAAGACAATTTAGGAACAGAAAAACTGATTGAAGCGATTATAGAAACTTTCATTACAGAAACGGACGATATTCAGTCTGAATTATGTGGATATGTTTTTAAGGTTGAGTATACAGAGCGGAAAAAACGGCTTTCTTATTTACGCCTGTATCATGGGACGCTCCATTTACGGGATACCCTGCTGCTGTCAAAAAAGGAAAAAATAAAGATTACAGAAATGTGTATTCCGTCAAATGGTGAAATCGTCCCGGCTGACCATGCCTGTCCGGGAGAAATTGTTATTTTAGCTGATGATACTTTGAAACTGAACGATATCCTGGGAAATGAAAAACTCCTGCCTCACAAAACACGGATTGATAATCCCATGCCATTACTTCGGACAACGGTAGAGCCGCAAAAGCCGGAGCAAAGGGAAGCCCTGTTAAATGCCCTCGCAGAGATTGCTGATACAGACCCTCTTTTGCATTTTGACATTGATACTGTTACCCATGAGATTATGTTATCTTTTTTGGGAAAAGTACAGTTAGAAGTTATTTGTTCGCTATTAGAAGAAAAATATCATGTGGGCGTGGCTATGAAAGAGCCTTCGGTTATTTATCTGGAAAGACCGCAAAAAAAAGCGAGCTGCACGATTCATATTGAAGTGCCGCCGAATCCGTTTTGGGCATCTATTGGTTTGACTGTAACACCGCTTCCTGTTGGAAGCGGAACACAATATAAAAGCGAGGTATCTCTCGGCTATTTAAACCAAAGTTTTCAAAATGCCGTCATGGAGGGTGTGCGTTATGGAATGGAGCAGGGCTTATATGGCTGGGGAGTGACAGACTGCCAAATTTGTTTTGATTATGGAGTTTATTACAGCCCGGTCAGCACCCCCGCTGATTTTCGTTTTCTTGCGCCTGTCGTGTTGGAGCAGGCATTGAAAAAAGCAGGGACACAACTGTTGGAACCATACCTTTCCTTTACCCTTTTTGCACCGCAGGAATATCTTTCACGGGCTTATAATGATGCACCAAAGTATTGCGCAATCATTGAATCAACCAGACTTGAAAAAGATGAAGTTATTTTTAAGGGTGAAATCCCTGCCCGTTGTATCGGTGAATATAGGAATGATCTGAATTTTTATACAAATGGAAGAAGTGTCTGCATTACAGAATTAAAAGGGTATCAGGAAACTTCCGGCGAGCCTGTATTTCAGCCACGCCGCCCGAACAGCCGTTTAGACAAGATCCGGCATATGTTTCAGAAGATAATGTAACGTCTTGCGCAATGCAAGCGTTCATTGCTGGCTATTGCGAAATATCATTGATAAAATCAGCATCAGAGAGGAGGAACCATTTTGAACCAGAAACAGACGGATATTACAACAGGAAAGCAAATACGTCATCTGCGAACACAATCGGGAATGACACAGGAAGAACTGGCTGGGGAATTGAATGTTACCCGGCAGGCGCTATCGAATTGGGAGAGAGATGTTAATGAACCCGATTTAAATACGTTGAAAAAAATTTGTTTTCTTTTTGGAGTCCACATGGACGATTTTGCGAAGGAGGTAATAACAAAAATGGAAACATGTGAAAAAAAAGAGAAACGACAATTTAATAAGTATGATATGGCAATTGGACTTTTTTATGGTGTCGGGATATTTCTTGGCATTGGTATTTTCTTTGTTGGCGGTTTTATGACAATGTCGGGTGCAGGGTGGGGAGCATCACTATTTGGCGGTGGCTGTTTTTCTCTTGTATTTGGCTTGATATGCCATGCAGTTATTACATTGAGAAGAAATGACAAATGATGACATATCCTGCTTTCTAGACTTTTCGGTCATATCGCGTAAAAAAGCCGCTGCTTTTGGCTTTCCAATAGCGGCGGCAAAGGGAAATATCCTTTGAATACCTTACAGAAGAAAAGTTTTGCAGCATTATAAAAATAAAAGCCTATACCATTTTGGAAAGAAAAGATACATAATAGTCAAGACGGCAACAATCAGAAGTTATGGAGGGTAACAATGGAATATAGTAAGGAAGATTTAATGGAAGCAAAAAGGCAAATTTTGGGAGTGGGAGAGAACATGGGAACAGAGGAAAGTAAAAAAATCTGGGAGAAAAACGCACAATTTTGGGATAATGCAATGGGTGACAAATCTAATGAATTTCACAGAGAGGTAGTGCGTCCCAAAGTAACGGAACTTCTATCTCCTAATCCTGCGGATTACATTTTGGATATTGCGTGTGGCAATGGAAATTATTCTTCGTATCTTGCACAAAGAGGCGCTTCGATTGTCGCTTTTGATTACAGCAAAAAAATGATAGAATTGGCTAAAAGACGGCAATCACAATATGCAAAACAAATTGAATTTTGTGTAGCGGATGCGACCAATAGAGAAAGTATATTAGAATTAAAAAGAAATCGAGCCTTTACGAAAGCAGTTTCTAATATGGCAATTATGGATATTACGGATATTGAACCACTTCTTATGGCTGTTTATGAACTGTTGGAGGAAAGCGGAATTTTTGTCTTTGCAACGCAACACCCTTGTTTTATCACGTTGACTGAAAAATATATGACACCGCACAGTTACTATGGTATAGCGATTGAAGGGCAACCGGAGGAGCAGATTTATTATCATCGTTCCATACAAGATATTTTTAACCTTTGTTTTAGAGCTGGATTTGTCATTGATGGATTTTATGAAGAATGTTTCAAAAACAACAAAGAAATTCCTATGGTAATGATAGTAAGGCTTAAAAAGGTAAAACGTGATAGCTTAAAATAAATTCAAGTTTGCCGGATAAATAGCAAACCTGGCCGAGCCAGTCAACGGTCAAGATGAACGGGCTTCGCCCGCCGTTGACAGCCCCGCCCGGTTTTGCAGTTAGGCAGTCAAGGAGCGACAGCCTAAAGTGCTGCCGCCCCTTACTATCATAAAAAGCAACTACTAACCAGCCACAGCCCTTTTGGGAGGAAAGGGGGATTTTCCATGACCTGTACACGTGGAAGTGATTTCAAAACTTGTCAGAGTTATAGATTAAAAATTCCAAATAATTTCAAAGCTGTTCAGCTCTTCATGTACTATGATTTTGTCAATTAACGTACGGACAATAGTTTGTTTTTCCATGTCAGTTCCATTTTCCATGATTTCATTAAAGCTAGCTTCCATTGATAATACTTCATTGGTAGTTAGCTTTTTCTTTTGGCTAGTTTTTAAATTGGAAAGGGTTTCTTCTAAAACGTCTTTTTCATGTTGCAACTTCTTGATGCGGTCTTGGATATCATCAATAGAGATACCATCAATTTGATACAGGTCTAGCAGTCGGCTTATTTGAGACTGTATAGAATCTATTTGTTTTAAAATCGATTTTTGCTTATTAACAGTATTAGAAGTTGCGGTTGCATTTTTGGCAGAATATAGATACTCTTTGTCAATAAATAGCTTTCTGATTTCATTTATAATGATTTCGTCTAATACAACAACAGCGTATGATGGATTTTTACAGTTGGGATCTACAATATATTTCTTGGTACTTTTTGCTCGTGAATAGCAAGTATAGTATGGCCGATAAACTTTTTTATCACCATGTCCACTATAATTACCTTTGGCCAAGTAGCGTGCTCCACAGTGGGCACAATACAATATTCCGCCTAGTAATTTGGTTGCTTTAAATGGATTGCTATTGCTAAATTTTTTCTTTCTGTACGCCAATAGCATTTCAGCAGCCTTAAACGTATCTTCGCTTATAATGGCTTGATGTTGGCCATCATATATGCCACCAAGATAAGAAATTTTGCCGGTATATAATCTTGTACTTAATATGCTGCGTAATACGGTCTCATGAAAATCTTTACCATATTTTTCAGAAATAATGCGATTAATCCTATGGATGGGAAGTTTTTGTAAAAATAGTTCAAAAGCTTCCTGAACAATATTAGCTTCATATTCGTTAACTATTAATTGACCGTTTATGTAATTATATCCAAAAGGCTCAAAGCCACCACCATGCCACAGACCATTTTTGGCACGTTCGATACGTCCCATAAGAGAACGTTCTTTTATTTGTTCTCGTTCAAGTTGAGCAAATACAGAAAGGATACCTATCATGGCCCGGCCGAAAGGTGAAGAAGTATCAAAGTTTTCATTAAGTGATACAAAGTCTATTTTATTTTTTAAAAAGACATCCTCAATCAGATAGAGTGTATCTTTTTGGCTGCGTGATAGACGATCCAACTTATACACTAAAACACAATTAAGCTTTTTATCTTTTATATCTTGCATGAGCTGGTGAAGGGCTGGACGGTTAGTATTGGATCCGCTAAATCCACCATCAATATAGGTATTGTAAATAGACCAGTCTCTAGATTTACAATAATTGGTTAATCTATCGGTTTGGGCATCGATAGAGTAGCCTTCGGTGGCTTGCTCTTGTGTAGATACCCGGATATAAATACCTACTTTTACTTTAGGCATAAAAAAACACGCTCCTTTGGGTATAGCAAAGCTAACCTGAAGCGTGGTATAATCAATTTGCGGATTGAGTGTATACCTACTTCAGGTATTCTATTCAATTTTCCCTCGGCTGTTGGAGCAGTCGGGGGATTTTTTATTTTAAAATAACCATAAATATAAAGCTAATATGATTAAGATAATAACAATTGGCCAAAGAACACTGTTAATTTTTTTTCGGTTAGGATGTTCTTTTTCTATTTGTAGAATTCTTTGGTTTTCTTTTTCTATAAAAACATCAAATTTTTGGAACATATTATTGTTTTCACTAGTTTTTATTGGAACATCATTCTGAATTGAATTTTGGGTGTGAGGATTTTGCTGCTTATTTTTTAAGCTCTGCCTTGCGGACAAAGAGTTTTTTGAGAGTAAACCAACATTGATTAACTCAGCAGAAACTAGTTTAAATATAGTAGTTGATTTGCTACCACCATAATAAGATTCATCATGATATCCTTTTAATGTTCCGAAAAAACGTAGGTCACTACCAGTATAATTGTTTAATAAAGATTTAAACGCTGTTGGGTGATTGTATACTCTTTTTGCAATATCATAGATGATATCTTTGTATGGAGATTTATCTAGATTACCTTGTCTATCATTTGAGTAAAAACGATAGACAGAAAATATAAAAAATGCAATTTTGTCTAAATCTTTTAAGGAAAGAAAAACATATTTATAACAAGCTTTCTTGCCAAAGAAATCAGTATAGGCTAACCCTCGACCTTTTATGAAATCAAGCAAGTCTGAGCCGGGAGCACGTTCATTATCAACTTTTTTACTAATTGCGTATGTTGCATCCATAAAAGTTGCATTTAAAGGAAGTTGGATATTCAACTTCTTGGCATACTCTAGTTGATTTTCGGTAGCTGGCAAATAATAACGTTCAACTAAATTTAGTGATTCAAAACCATCTTTTTTAAAATCAATTTTTTCGTATGCTTCTATGTCTGAATTGGCCGTAAACTTAATAGTTCTGTTTTTATTTGTTTTAATATAGTTCCCTTTAAATACATATTGTATAAAGCCCATATCTAATTGACCTCTTTTAACATTTCTAGACCTTTAGGAATACCCGCACATTGAGCAAGGCCGTAAAAATTAATGTCCTCATATTCTCTTAAAAGACTGTCTGGTAAGAGCAATTCAACGGCAAATGTATTAGCCTGTCGCTCTATCTTATCAATAGAAAAGAGAGTATTCTTACTAAGAAAAGGTGTATTTACATTCTTATGTAATAAAGTGTGCCCTAACTCATGAGCACAAACAAATGCTTGCAAGTGTTCCGGTACATTTTCATTGATATGTATTGATCGCATCCTAAAATGTGTGTCACAGTAGCCAAAAATATTGCCTAAGTTTTCAACTCTAACCACAATATCTAATGCCTTACAAATTTCAAAGGGGTCATTAGTATTGTGCTTTTTTATTAGTTTTTCAACAGTGCATTTAATATTCAATGGCAATCAATCCTTTTTATCCCGGTACTTATTAGGCGTAAAATTCTTTTTGGCTCTACTTTTGGCAAGTCGGATGGACGCTTCTATAGAGAATCGCATTAATTCCTTTGTTTCCTCATCCATCGCTTCATCACCGTTGTAAAAATTTAAGGCTGCTTTATCATCTAATTCATCAAGAATTGCTTGAAGTCGTTTTTGTATATCGCGTTCATCTTTTTTGGTGAAACCTGAGTTCATATTATTTAAGGTTGTAGTCGCAAAACGTGGGTCTAAGTCAGATTTAGAACAATTTAATGCATCAGCTAATTTCTGAATATTGCCAGCACTTGGAGTTGATCGCATTGCAAAATATCCTGAAATAGTAGAGGTAGGAATACCAGTTAATTTGGATAATTCGTTTTGTGTCATATTAGAACTATATCTTTTTAGATTCTCTGAAATTTGCTTTCTAAGCTTTTTTTCAAAATCACTTAAACTATTTCTCGGCATAATATTTAACTCCTTTCTATGCCTACATTATAACGAATAAAAACGTTAAAAACAAGACGAAAAGATATATAAAAACGAAAAAAATCGTATAAATAATTTTAAAAACATTGACAAAACGAATAAACTCGTTTATAGTTGAGGTAACAAAGGAGGTGAACTCAATGGAAGAAATGACACTTGAAGCGGCTAGAGTAAATGCAGGATATAATCAACAAGAAGCAGGGGCCTTATTTGGTGTGCATTATCAGACTATTGCAAAATGGGAAAATGATAATACAAAAATGCCATATGAAATGATTGAAAAGATTCCGAATATTTACGGAGTTCCTCCTAACTCTATTTTTTTTGGCAAGAAAAACGAGTTTATTCGTTTGTTAAGAAAGAAAGCCAATGGATTGAAGGGAGGGATGAGCCATGCCACCAAATAAAAAAGAGCCATCTATAGAAGAGGCTCTTGAAAATATGGATGTAAATATCTTATTAGAAAATATTACGAATATTGCAGTATGTGGAGCATTAACATCAAAGATACTTTTAGAGTTATTAGAGTCAAAAGGGATTATAAGTAGAGAAGATATTGAATGCCTTTTAGGAGATTCAGACTACTTAGAATCATTTAGGAAACAACTACTTATGAATAAATTGCCATGAAAGGAATAAGCAGCATGAGAGAAATTAAAGAAAGCTTAAAGGAACTTATTTTAAAAAAATTAGAATGGTATAAAAAGTCAGAAAATATAGAACAAGAAATAGATGTCACAATACCAAAACTGCTTGACTTATATATTAATTTAAAAGAAAAAGAGGCTTGCAAATGCAAGACTCTAAACAAGAAGAAATTACGAATTGTTAATAATGGCACCATCACTAATTTCAGCAGTTAAAGTATTAGAAATATACCCATTAATTATACCAAATACTTTAACAGATCCTGTGCCCAAAATATTACCTTTTAAAATCCCATGTATGTTAGCACTTGAATTTTCTGAAATATGAAGATTACCTACTAAGATTCCATGAAGGTTAAGAACAGAACCGTTGTTTAGTATTACATCATTTTCTTGAATCCCATGAATAATTAATTCTTCAGAATTCATAGATAATACAGTTTTGTTAACATTTTTTATATTCATACCATCACCTCCTTTCTTGATTAAATTATAGCATTAAGGGAATAAGGAAAAAAAGGAGACTAAGGATATGCCAACAATTAAAAAAGAGCCACAAAATGATGCGGCTCAAGATAAGTATGATTTATATAAATCACAAGAGAGACTAAGAGCTTTGCTAAATAAAAAATATGAGTTGATAAATGGACTCAGTAAAATTGGCAATGCCTATACAGTAAAAGAGCTTATTGAAGCCTGGGATATGGCTATAGAGAAAGAAGCTAAGGTCTTATTAATGTATGCACAATTTATTGATCGTCAGAATGATATACATACAGAAACAAGAATAGAAACTGTCACAAAGCAGAACTCCTTAAATGCAGAAAAATTAGCTGAAATGATTAAGCAAGGGATTAAGGAGCAGGAGCGGAATGATAGGAGATTAAGATGATTAAACGACATTTAAAGCGTATGTACAATGTGTTGTTCAAAAAAGAGTATACATCGGTTGATGAACGACTTCATGACGCACGATATATAACACGAATTAATATTCTAATAATTGTAATAGCAATTTTAATTACTCTATTTAATTTAAGTAGGCTTGTATGGCTGCTATTAGGATACCGGTAATGATACTTACGATAGCTGCATACATTGCGTATTCGGCATACTTGGTTGATTGTTTACTCTCTCTTAAACTTTCTTCTGCAATAGCTAAGCTTTTTTCAGCTAACTCTTGTAGATGACGTTCTTTTTCTAATTGATGAATCATATTTTCGGCTGGAATGGTCAACATAAAAGTATCAGTGGGGTCAAATTCATAAGGAGCATAAAAGCCGGTAGGAATTTTATCCATTTGAAAATAATAAGAGCGTTTGGAGTTAAGCGAAGCCAATTTAGACATACCTCCCAATAAACCTTCACTTTTAAAACGTAGTTCTGGCTCATCAAGAAGATATTTACAGATAGTAGCTGAATTAATTGAAGGCATTACCTGCTTTAAATCTTCAAAAGTATTTTTCCCAATATGAATGGACCAAATGAGATCTTCAATTTCCTTATTCGTAAGATTAAAGGCTTGATCTTCATAGGCTTTAACTTTTTTATAATATTCTTCTCTCGTAGCTCTTTGCATCTCTGCTTGTACTGCTGGATTAGCCATTATTGTTTGTACGTTTTGAATAACGGGCTCACAGGCATGAAGGAGATCACGTATGGTTGGATTTTGTTGAAGATGGGGGTTGCTATTGGAGTTGTCTTTTTCAGGCATTTAATCACATCCTTTTTGATTTAATTATATCACTGAAAGGAGGTAAAACCTAAACATGATAAAGATAGAACTTTATTACATTGAAATTATAGGTCTTATATTTGCTGTTTTCCTTTTATATATATCTTATAAATTTGCATGGCAGATATTTTCGCATGAACAAAAGGAGAGAAATAATGAAAAATAATGATAATCAGGTAATTAAAATTGTACACCGGTTGAAAAATGGAACGGTAGTCAATTCACTAGACGATATCAATATTAACCAAGATACACCGGCCATAAAAGAAGCGATTGGAATTATGCAAAATCATCGTACTAATCAAGAACTTAATGTTGGTTAAGGAGTGCCGAAATGAAAATAATTAAACTTATCGAACGAAACATTAAGCCGGCTTGCATCATGATACTTTCCATATCTATAGCCTTGCTCATTGGCACTATGGATGGAGCCGATGCCGGAGTAGTGCAGGAAATGCCAATGGGAATATATATAGGCTGGGGCATTATCACCATGGTGGGATTACATGCAGCTTACCAGTGGAATGAAATGGAAAACGAGGCCCAATATTGGCGAATGGAAGCGGAACGGATTCAACAACACCATGAAGCGGTACTTACAAGAATTTACAGTAGACCAGTAGAAAAGAAGCGAGCTTATGATCGTGAGAAAGAATAAAAAAAGAGCCTTGTATGACTGCAATCATACAAGGCCTAACAAATAAAAGTGCTAACCGTTATTTGTATATATCTTTTTTATCATTATAACAGAATGGAGCTAATAATGAAAGAACAAGAATTTCAGGACAATATTATTATGAATATATTGCTTAATGGCGAATTAAGTAACAAGGAAATCGATATTAAGCAAGTGTTATCCGAGAAAAACGAAGAGGAAATTTATGCAGCCTTTATGAAAGCTGTTAACATTTCTCAAAAGTTAAAGAAGTTGCATATAAATAAGTTAATGCTGGGATAAAAGAATGGAATCATTTGAACTAATACAGTATTTGAAGAACAAAAGAAGAGAGTTAAGCCACGCTTTGCAAGAATCAAAGAAGCGTGGCATTGCTTTAGCCGATGCAGAAAGACAATACAAAAAAGAAAAGGCTAAATTCATTGCCAAGGCAAGGCTTGAAAAGGTCGCCGTGACTTTAATAGGAGACTTGGCCAAAGGACATCCGGAAATAAGCGAACTGAGACATAAGCGAGATGTTGCGAAAGTATTATATTGGAATGCCCAAGAGGCCATCAATGTTTATAAATTAGAGTGCCGACTAGTAGAAGCACAAATTAAGAGGGAGTGGGAAGATGCTTAGACGTACTCCGTTGAAAGTTCGTAGTCGATTAAAAGCAAAAAGCAAATTAAAGGCTAAGAAAAGACTGAGCCAAAGAAGTACAAGAAAAAAGAAGTATGATGCGGAACTGGAAAAGGTTAAGCCGATTGTAAAAGAACGTGACGGTTATCGATGTATATTATGCGGCCGGCCATATGAGGAAATACATCATATTAGCTACCGGTCATCAGCCGGTGGCAATGAGATTAAAAACTTATGCTGCTTATGTTGGCACTGCCACCGGATTAAGATCCATCAAGGCAGCTGCCCTAAGGAATATAAAAAGCTACTGCAGCAGATATTATCAGAGAGGTACGGCTATGAGTATTAAATTTAGCGGTTTTGAGAACCGAGAATGTCCGGTATGTGGGAAGTTTCCTCATCATGCGGTTGTGTGCCACATGCACCAAGCCAATATATGCATAAGACATTGCTATGAAAATGGACGATGCAGCCATCAAGAAGTAATCTGTGGCCAGGCACATTGTACATATAAAGACACACCGGAGCAAGCAAGGGCAAAAGCAATGGAAATTTTAGCAAAAATAAAAGGACTACCACCGTAGTGATAGTCCTTATGCGTTACAAAAGTGATGTAACAAAATCTGACACTTTTATTATATCACAATGGACGCAAAAAGTCAGTATTTAACAGTGTTTAGGCACTGTTTAATGACTTGATACTACACATTAACAAGTCGTTCAAGGTGATGTGATATTTATGCGTAAAAGGAAAATTATTAAAAGTAAAAATATGACTGAAATATATGACAGTTTATTCATACGGTCATATCAGGGCAATGGAAAGAAACCAAGATTGCCTAGAAGAAAACCAACAGCCGAAGAAGTAAAGAAAAATAACTTACGCATGGCCAAGGCAAAATTAAGAATGCTAATAGATAATAATTTCCGAGAAGATGATTATTATTTGACTCTAACATTCAAAAGAGAATTGGCACCGGAAGAAAGCAAAAAGGCAATACAGAAATTTGTAAGAGATTTACGGAAACAATACAAAAAAACTGAAAAGGAATTAAAGTACATTTATATTGCTGAAGAAAAAGGCCGATTGCATTTCCATATGCTAGTTAATAGAGAGATTGAGCTAACAACGGCCTTGATGCGGAAATTATGGCCACATGGATTTACAGAAATTAAATATTATCGGGGCGGTGCAGAAGATGCAATTAAAATGGCTGAATATTTTACCAAGGAGCGAACAATAAATGATGATAAAAATGATGAACCAAGAGTATTCAAGAGAACATGGGTAAAAAGTAATAATGTGCATCCGCCGGAAGCAAAAGTAAAAATATTAAAAGCTACAGAATGGAAACGTGAAGTGACTATTCCACAGGGATATTACTTAGATAAAGATAGTTATTATGAAGGCATTAATAATGCCGGTTATCCATTTAGATTTTATAGATTAATCAAAATTAGGGGGCCGATGATTGAATAGTAGGAAGAAACAAAGGCAAAAAGCATTTAAGCTGCTGCCATTTTACCGGAAGGTAGATTATGGAAGTGTTGAATTAGCGGATTGGGTAACAAGGGCTGCTGAAAGAGTAAAGCAAAAGGAAATTGAAGTACAAGCAGCAATTAGAAGGATAGTTAAGATCATTGAAAGGAGCGGACTATGAATTCAGTTCAGATTTTAGGCAATTTAGCACGTGATCCGGAGGTACGTTTTACGAAAACCGGAAGAGCCGTAGCAACATTTACAGTGGCTGCTAGTGATGAGTATGTAAACTCCGCTACGGGAGAGGTTAAGCAGCAGACGGCCTATATTCAGTGTGTAGCCTGGGGCAAGAAAGGTGAATTGGCTGGAAACTTACGGAAAGGCGATCAAGTATTTGTGGAAGGCAGATTAAATACACGCTCCTATGAAACGCATGATGGCCAGAAGAGATATATCACGGAAGTGGTTGCAAATATGGTAGGCGTTTCTCTTGGTGAGACTATGAGCGAGAGTAATTTTGATTCATTTAGCAATACGCAGTCAGGTAATGAAGAAATTCCCTTCTAAAGGCAATGAAGTGAAGGCTGCATTGCCAAAATCAACACATAAACGGAAAAGGGCATTAGAAAAAGCAAAGAAGGATAGATATGGCCAGAAAAAAAGATGAGTATTTAAGAGCAAAGACATGCGAGCACGGAATCAAACTAACTAGATTAGGTGGCTTGTTTGTAAAACAGAGTTGTGAGAATAAAGAAACGCTAATGTTGCCGGTGCAACAATCCACAGGGAAAACGGTGAAGAGAAAATATATTGCAGCCAAACGATGCAATACCTGTCCGCATTATAAAAGAGAAAAGAGGAAAATGAATGGCACCCAAAATGCAGGATAAGAATTTGGATCCATGTCCATTTTGTGGCTCTGATGCGGTGAGAGTTGTACAAGGCATTGGAGCCGGATTTAATCAGCCAATGGTACTGTGTGCAGATTGTGGAGTCACAGTATCATTCCATGAGGCATTTACCTATATTGAATTAATGGATTGTTGGAATAGGAGAGGTGATCAGAATGATTAAGATAACAAGCATCAAAATTAGTGGGGGATATTATATGTTCCAGTATGCAAAGGAAATAGAAGGTGGCGGAACTGAATATTATTCCTTGGAATCAAAAGATAAACCAAGACCGGAATTAATCACCGCCTTTTTAAGATTAAAAGAACTATTACTTGAAAAGTTTAACACTTTAAAATTCGGTGCAAAATATGTAACCGTATTCGCCGTTAGAATTAAATACGGTGGAAAGAACTGCAGCAAAGATAAAATGTCTGAATATAAATTATCAGGAAGAGTGGACAATAAAGAAAGCACTACTTGTAGGCTCGAAACGCAGTCAATCAAAATTGGCTTGAAGAAAGAAGAATTGGCTAATGAGATATTACAGAACCTTGTGATTGAGGGGATGTTATATATCGAAGGGAAAAGAGCACAGGAAAGCTTATTTGAAGAACAGCCGGAACGAATTTCGGAGCCTGATGCGGAAGAAGATGAATTTAATGAAGATTTTATTGCTGCCGCTGATGCGGATGGCAGACAAGGAGCAATCCAATGAAGAAATTAGTGTACGTTGCCCATCCTTTTGGTGGGCTAATCAAAAATCAAAAGAAAATAGACAAAATTATGGAAGAGTTGGTATTTACTGATGATAAGAACGTATACGTATCTCCTATCCATAATTATGGATTTGCATACTTGGAAGGCGATGAATATCAACGAGGATTGGATGTATGCTTAGAGCTTTTGAAAAAATGTGACATATTAGTAATTTGCCCTGGCTGGGAACGCAGTAGAGGATGCAAAGAAGAAGTTAAAACAGCAATTGATAATAATATTCCAGTTGTTTTTTTAGGAAACTGGAAAAATGAATTTTTCGTAGATTCAGAAGTTGAAGAACACTATTATGATTTTGTAACGCAGAAAGAGTAAAAGGCTGCATGATGCGGAGGCTAAAATGTTACCAATAAAAGAACGAGCTCGAATATTAGTAGACCAAATGAAAGTTAATGGAATTGGAGAAACTGAACTACCAGATAACAAAGCTGTATTTATTTATGGTGTTATTCCCAAGGAAAATAAATTAACTAATATAGAAGTCAAAGTAAATTAT
Organism: Veillonella seminalis; assembly: GCF_003992065.1. GTDB lineage: Bacteria > Bacillota > Negativicutes > Veillonellales > Veillonellaceae > Veillonella_A > Veillonella_A seminalis. The sequence goes on along the minus strand of NZ_RQUZ01000002.1, from coordinate 135,411 downwards.
GATCCTGAATTGATTGAAAGACTTTGGAATGGGGGCATTGGAATGGAATTACCTAAAAGTTTAAGAGTTATCAAAAGTAAGGATGCCTTGATCCTTTACAACAAGAGCCCTAAAAAGAAAGTAGTCGTAAAAAGAAATCCGAATGATGCGGACGATTTAGAAAAGGCCTTGGCCATTGCTGTATTAAAGTGGTTTGGATTTAGTTACGGAAAATTAAATAAATTGAAGAAAAAAGTAATTACGGAAAAGGGAGAATAAATGAATACATGGACTTTAAAAACTCCTTTTTTCACGATGCAAGGAGCATCACGTAGATGTTTAAACTGGAGTAAAGCAATTGAAATAATTAGGAAAAACTATAAGACTAATATGCTTGTTTGGGCCGGCATAAAAGAAGATTGGACAGATACAGCAGGTTTAATATTTAAAGATGGACAATCCGTTGATACCGGTGCAGTTGTCATTGCCAGTCGGATTAACGATGAGCCGGTAATTTTAATCAAACATGAAGATGGAACTTGGTTAGGAGAGATCTGCTGGGGCTATGAAAATGAATTGGAATACGTAGGCAATAAATGGCCGCATGAATTATCATTGCGTGATTAATGATTATTGAAAAAAGGAGCTACATAATAATGGAAACTATTGGAGATCGTTTTAGAAGATTAATGGAAGAGCTAGGAATCAATGGAAGTGGAGAGGGTACAATAAATCCGGTAAAAATGAATGTTACGATTAGAATTAAATATAAAAAATGTGAAAAAGATTTTAATAAAATAGTTGATGATTTTAATGAATTATCAAATTCGAACTTGAATGAAAAACTCAAAGAGGAATTATTGCTAGCATATATAAGAAAATATGGCTTAGAAGTATCCACCGAAATAAAAGAGGAGTGTTGATAAAAATGGGAAAGAAAACCTTAGAAGTCTTGAACGATAAACTGTTTGCTCAACTAGATCGCCTTGAAGCGGTTGATTTAAAAGATAGCGATGCTTTGGTGGCCGAAATAAACAGAACACAGGCAACTGTGAATATATCACGAATGGTCGTAGATAATGCAGCATTAATACTACGTGCTCATATGGCAAGGGAAAATGCATTTGGCAGTAACTATGAAATGCCGGATGTATTACAGATTGAAAGCGGCAAAAAAGAATGAGACGGCTGCTTACAAATGAAGAACGAGAATATTTATTGAGCATATGTTATGATTACACCCTTGATGCGGCGACACAACTAATGAATGAGCGATTTGAGAAATTTTGGAAAAAATCACAGATTAAACAGTATTTAAACAATCATAAAATTAAACGTAGTAGGTCGCAAAAAGATAAAAAAGGATATGCATCCAAGATTAAGTTATTAAGCCCGGAAGAAATGGAATATTTCATGAGCAGCCATAAAGGCCGTAACATTAATGAAACAACAGAGCTCATAAATAAAAAATTCAATAGGTCTATAACATATAATCAAATGAAGGCGTTTTTTAAAAACAATGATTTTACCTGTGAGGTTAACACTCAATTTAAAAAGGGGCATGATTCATGGAATAAGGGAAAGAGATTTCCGGGACAGATTAATAGTGGTAGTTTTAAGAAAGGCCATGAACCTCACAATCATAAACCGGTAGGAAGCGAAAGAGTTGATGTAGATGGATACACTTTGGTAAAAGTGGCAGAACCAAATAAATGGCGTATGAAGCATATATTGATTTGGGAAAAGGAGCATGGTCCGGTCCCGAAAACTCATAGTGTACTGTTTTTAGATCAAAATAAGGGAAATTTTAGTTTAGATAACTTGAAGTTGGTAAGTAAGGCAGAGGTGCTATTTTTTAATCAACACGGAGCAAGTCATGTAAAAGAAGTCAATGAAAGCAAGTTGTTAATTGCTAAGGTAAAAGTAAAATTAGGTGAATTGCAGAAAAAACGGAGAAACTTATGACCGCACACAGAATAGATCATACGGAAGCAATTAAAAACAAGATAGTTGAGTTTTTAAAGAGTCAAGGCGAAAAAATTAGTGTTGACAATATTTATAGAACACACATTTGTGGATACAGCACATTAAACGGAGAAATACAGATTGGTAGGCAGATTAAATATAGATTCACCAGTGACTTTAATCCGAAAACGCATGAAGCGGAATTAAGACTATATAGGAAATGCTTAGATTGTAAATGGATAGTGGAGGAAGGGAGAGAGTGATTTTATTGAAATTACTAGATGAGATATTAAGACGCTACTGCAATTTAATTACATGGATTGGTGCAGTGATTATCAGCATACTGTTTTGGTTTGTTTTGTATTTTGGGTATATGGCAATTTTTGATAAATAAATGGAAGGACTTATATGGAGAAAGAAGAAATTATAAGGTTAGCAGCACAAGCAGCCATTGATATTTGGGATAAAAAGAATGAAAGTAAGCAAGATCGAGTAGAGAGACGGTTGAGGGAAAACACCAAGAAGTTATTAAAAGACTACAAGAAATTAAAAGCTCATGTAGAACAGGCTATAGATAACACCTGTAAATCAAAACCAAGTGATTTAAAATTGGTAATTGCAGAGATATTTGATAAGAAGGGATATATCAGAGTGCGATCCATTATGGAGAGCAAAGAACGTACAGAAGTTATGTTGAGTCATATTGATAGAATGTTGGAAGTCTATCAAAAAGAATGCAAAGAAGAAGCGAGCCTAAAGTACGAGTTATTAAGACTGTACTATATTGAGCATAAGACTGAAGCGGAAATATTATCTACGCAACCGGTAGGACGTACTATATTTTATGACAAGCTACGTGAAGCGGTCGATGATATGACGCTGTTAATCTGGGGTTTCTCCGGAACCTATATCAATGCTTGATTTGCGGACTAATTGCGGACTGACACCAAAGTAAAAACATGATAACATAGTAGTGTGTAATAAAAGGTATCAGCATAAGCTGATGCCTTTTTTGTTTGTCAAAATAGATTGGGCGTGATGGTGATGACTGATGTGCATTGCAATAAGCGGCGGTGCCTGAATAACCGGCACGGCTGGTGCAAGGCTAAGGCCATCAGCATTGATGGAATGTGTAGGACATTCGCTGATAGCAAGACGCTAGTTAAGCATCGTTGTGCCAGAGTGAGACGAGAGCATGGGAGATATGTGGCCGATGATAGAAAAGTATACAAGTAATGGAGTCGCTTCCAAAATTCAAGGTACTTTCCAGGGCTATCCACCCTTGCGGGTGCTTGCGAGCCCGAAAAGTCACTCAAAAAATTTGTAGAAATCAAGGTAACCAATAGAGCAAAGGGGGTGTTTACTAGTGGAGGACATGAACAAGTTTTTTCGTATGAACGAAGGACGAATTTTAGCGAGCACACAAGCGATTGCCAGACTTTTAGCCGTTGATAAAAAAACGGTCGCTGTATGGGCTAAAAAAGGTCTGCCACGAGTAACCACCGGCTGGTATGATCTTCAAGGCTGTTTGGAGTTTAAAAATATCAAAAATTCAGAGCATGGGGAAAGTCTGGAACAGCAAAAATTGAAAGCCGATTTACGCTACCGGGAAGCCCGTGCAGATAATGAAGAACTTAAACAAAAGGCTGCCATTGGCGAGTATATTGCCGTTGCCGAAATTGAAGAACGGCTGAAGGAAACCTTTGCTCAGGTAAAAACAACATTACTGGCCATTGGTCAAAAAACCATGGCCGATATATATAATCAGTATCCAGAAGTAGCGTTTGACGTAAAGCATACCGTGGAACGTGAAATTGAAAGGGGGTTAGCTCAACTTGCGACAGGAGCCAAGCAGACAGCAAGCGGAAGATATAGTAAGGCAAAATCTAAGTAATGCCGTATTAAGGGCATTAGCTATATTTACGCCGCCGGAACGGCTGACGGTTTCTGAATGGGCGGATAAATACCGTGTAATGAGTTCGCAGGAGACTAGCCGGCCGGGCATGTGGGATACAAACAACGTACCCTATATGAAATTTATAATGGACTGCTTTAATAAGGATGAAATTGAACAGATTGTGTGGCTGAAGTGTACGCAGATTGGCGGAACCGAAGCCATGCTTAACATGGTGGGTTACACTATCAGCCAAAATCCAAGCCGGATCATGTATGTGCTGCCGGATGATAATTTGATAGAACAATTTAGCGAATTACGACTGCAGCGGATGATTGGCAATTGCCCTACGTTGGCTGAAAAAGTAGATAGTAGAAATAGTGTGGATTTGATTAAATATCAAGGCGGTTTCTTGGTGTTTGCATCAAGCCGATCTCCTAGTGCATTGGCCTCATGGTCAGTGCCTATTTTGTTTTTAGACGAAATAGACAAGTTTCCTATTTTCGCCGGCAAAGAAGCCAGCCCAATCAAGTTAGCCAGTGAACGATTGAAGAACTGGCCAATTCGTAAAATGTTTATGTGTTCTACCCCTACTCTCAAAACCGGGAACATTTACACCGCCTATGAAGCAGCTGATGTGCGGTATAGATATTATGTACCTTGTCCGCATTGCGGAAAATTGCAAACGCTGGAGTTTGGCGGTATCAAATGGCCAAAAAATGAAGAAGGCCATTCCGATGTTACTACTGTTAGATATTCCGCTTATTATGAGTGCACCTATTGTGGTGGCCGTATTGATGATCGCCATAAGATGCAAATGCTGAAGCAAGGTAAGTGGATTGCAGAAAACCAAGTTGCCGGTATTGTCAGTAAGGTTGGATTTAGCATTAGCAGTTTGTATAGTCCGTGGGTCACATTTGGACGAATAGCCAGTGAATTTTTATCATCCAAAGATAATCCTACCGATTTACAAAACTTTGTAAATTCTTGGTTGGGCGAGCCATGGGAAAATAAAGCAGATACGCTTGATGCGGACATTGTATTGTCTAAAGAAAGTGATTTGGATGAAGGGGTTGTGCCGGAGTGGGCTCAATTACTTACGGCCGGTGTTGACGTGCAGAAAAATGGATACTATTGGACTATCAGAGCATGGGGCTACCGAATTACAAGCCAGAACATTGCTCATGGTTATTGTGAAACATTGGAAGAAATCGAAGAAATCATGAACCGGCATTACCCGGATAGTGATGGCGAACTCCGGTGGCAGGTGCAGTTATGTGCCATTGACTCCGGTTACAAAACTGACGAAATATACGAATTTTGCTTATATAACGGCGATTGGGCAGTACCGGTTAAAGGTGCTGCTAACAGTCAAAAGATAGCAAGGTACACTCGTAGCAATATTGATGCCTCCGGTAAATCATGGAATGGACAAGGGGTGTATGTGATTAATACGGATCAATACAAGGATTTTATCTATGCACATTTAAGAAGGCCACTCGGTGAAGGCTGCTGGATGGTCTATAACGGATGTGATAGACGGTATGCAGAAATGATTACAGCGGAACACAAGATTGAAACGATTAAGAATAATCGGCGTGTGGCCTCTTGGGTGCCTAAATCTTCCGGAATAGACAATCACTATTTAGATACTGAAGTTTATGCAGCCCTTGCAGCGGATTTGTTATCAGTAAGGTATCTCGGTGAACAAGTACAAATAAATAATACAAGTGCCCAGCATCAAGGGCGTAAGCAATCAAACGATGAATTTGGTGATGATTGGTTAGGAGTATGATATGGATTTACAAGAATTGAAAAAACAATTAGCATCCATCAATGAGGCAATTAGCAATATTGAAAGTGGTGCACAAGAATACCGGTTATCCTCGGATACGATGGTTAGGCGTGGCGATTTGGCCACGTTATATAAAGAACGGCGAAGATTGATGGCCGATATCGCTATGGTTGAAAATGGCGGCGGTGCCTTTGTTGCGGCTTATATGAGAGGGTAAACTATGAACATTTTAGACAAGGCCATTGCTTGGTTTAGCCCTCAATGGGCGTACGAACGGCAAGCATGGCGGAATGGGTTATCAAATACCTACAAGGCAGGCAAAAATAATAACAGTAGTTTAGGGTGGCTCCCTACGAACGGCAAGGCTGAACAAGTTAATACGCCGGCAAGAAGTATTATTCGGGCTAAGGCAAGAGACATGGAGCGTAATAGTGATATATTAGGCTCTATTTTAATTGCCTTTGAAAATAATGTTGTTGGCACCGGATTTACATTGCGGATGAAAACCGAGGATGAGAAGCTTAATAATCAAATCGAAAAATTATTTGCTGAGTGGAGCAAGCCTAAGAATTGTGATATTACCGGCATGCAGAGTTTTGATGAATTATGTGCTATGGCCTTACGGCGAATGCGTGTAGATGGAGGTATTTTGCTTCTTAAATGTAATACCGGCTCTAAGCGATTTCCATTCCAGTTGCAGGCAAAAGAAGTTGATGATCTTGATGAAACACTAATTACTAAGCCGGGGCAATATACGATTATTAATGGTGTAGAAGTCAACGAAAATCAAAAGCCAATGGCGTATCACTTACTGTCAACGAGCCCGGATGGATGGACGCTACCACAAAGTAAAAGAATTGAAGCGAATCGAGTGATTGCATTGTGGCAAAAAGAATTGCCGTCACAAATCCGTGAAATGCCACCGCTGGCTAAGGCGATTGAACGAGTCAATGATATGGAAGAATACATGGATACAATATCGATTAAGGAAAAAATCTTAGCATGTATCTCTGCATTTATTAAGCGTGCCTTGCCTATGGGGGCCGTGGGGCGATCCATGAACCAGAATCCGCCGGAAGGTAAAGACTATGATCCGGCTACCGGCTACACTCGAAGCCGAATATCTCCGGGCATGATCATGGAATTACAACCGGGGGATGATGTAGCATCGGTTATTCCGGCCGGACAAGCAAGCAACACAAAAGAAATGGTATCACAATATATCCGTGCTATTGGTTCTGGCCAAGGGCTTAGTTATGAGGCCACAAGCCGTGACATGAGCCAGGTTAATTATTCGAGTGCCCGGCAAGGACTTATTACGGACACGCAACTATACAAACGCCTGCAGCGTTTTATGATAAATCACATGCTTAACGATGTATTCGAGGCTTTTCTAGATAGTTTGGTTTTGGCTGGAACGGTCAAAATTAAAGACTATTGGGAAAACCGGGAAGAATATATCAATGCATGTGCTTGGAGTATGCCGGGACAGCCGTGGATTGATCCATTGAAGGAAGCCAATGCAAACCGTATTGCATTAAAGACTGGCCAAGATACGTTGGCCAACATCTGTGCCAATAAAGGTTTGGATTGGAAAGATGTGATGGAACAACGTGCAGCGGAACTGGCGTACATTAAAAAGCTGGAGGCTGAGTATGGTATCAAAATGGAAGGAGGAAATAATAATGCCACAGCAACAGGGCAACAGGAGTCAAGCAACTCGACAAATGCAGTTGAATCGTGATGCGGTAAACGAAGAAACACGAACTGTCAGATTGTCATTTGCATCCGAAGAGCCATATCAACGGTGGTTCGGGGCAGAAATTTTGCATTGTGCTCCTGAAGCGATTAACCTGCAGCGTTTTAATAGCGGATTAGGTTGTTTATTGTATAACCATAATCGGGATCAAGTTATTGGCCACATTGAAGCAGTAGAGATTACGGACAATAAGGCTTATGCAGATGTACGGTTTGATGCGGATGAACAATCTAACATTATCTACGAAAAGGTAAAAAGCGGAACATTGCAAGGTGTATCCGTTGGTTATCGAGTAGATAGCTGGGAAGATATAGAAGCAGGTAAGCAATCGGCAACTATGCCGGGGGTGACGGGACCGGCAAGCATTGCAAGGCGTTGGGAACCGTTAGAAATTAGCATCGTATCTGTTCCGGCCGATGCGACTGTAGGCGTAGGCCGCAGTGAAGAGGAATTTGTAATTAATGAGGAGGAAGAAAAAGTTATGCCAGGAAAAAATCATGAAGTAGATAATGTGCGTACAGAAGTAGCACAACCGGTGCTTGCACCAGTAGTAAATGAAGAAGAAATTCGTGCAGCAGCTGCAGAAGCAGAACGCACACGTGCTGCAGATATTACAGCATTATGCCGTAATTTTGACATTAATGCCGATGAATATATTCGCAGTGGTGCAACCGTGGCATCGGTACAAACTGCAGTATTAAATAAGTTAGCTGAAGAACGTGCGGCAGTGCCTAGCAATATGGCAGAAATTCGCCAGGGGGCTCAAGAAGCCGATAAGATTCGTGAAGCGGTATCTGATTCCATCTTAATGCGTGGCGGTATCAGTGTAGTAAATCCGGCAGAAGGTGCCATGCAGTATCGTGGTATGCGTTTACGTGAATTGATGATTGATACTCTTGAACGTGAGGGCAAAGCTAATGCACGCTATATGGATGATGCCGATTTAATTCGTGCTGCGTTAACCGGTACCGGTGCATTCCCGAATATTATGGCATCCACCGTCAATAAAGCTGCAGCTACAGCATATCAAGCGGCACCAACAACATTTGAACAATTTACTTCTGTAGGAAGTCTTTCTGATTTCAAACCAACTAAAGCCGTACAAATTTCTGAGGCTGGTGAATTGGTTGAAATCAAAGAAAATGGCGAGTTTAAATATGATGAGTTGACGGATGCCGGTGTAGATAAAGTGTTGCTTACATTTGGCCGTAGCTTTGGCCTTACTCGCCAAGCAATTATCAATGATGATTTAGGTATGCTTACTAAGATTCCACGATCTTATGCAGCTGCCGCACGCCGTGGCATTAACCGTTTGGTATATAAAGTATTAAGCGACAGTAAATTATATGACACTAAAAAAGGCAATTTGGGTAGTGCATCCGATCTCACTGTAGAAGCATTATCTGAAGGCCGCCGTGCAATGCGTGTACAAAAGAACATCCGTAACAAAGAAACGTTGGGGATTGCTCCTAAGTATTTGATTGTGCCGGCTGCACTGGAAACAAAAGCATATCAGTTAATTCATTCTATGGCTGATCCTAGTCAATCGAACGCAGCGGTTGTAAATCCGTTTGCATCCTCTCTTACCATTGTTACTGATGCGGAATTAGATGCAATTAGTGAAACTGCTTGGTATTTAGCAGCAGCTCCAGGCTTAGGTGTGGATACTATCGAAGTATCTTATCTCAATGGTAAAAATGCTCCTACGATTGAATCTCGTGTAGCGTGGGATACATTAGGCATGGAATATCGTATTTATATGGATTATGGCGTACAGGCCTTAGATCACAAAGGTTTGTATAAAAGTGCAGAATAAGGAGGATTAAATTATGGCAACGTATATTAACAAAGGGGAGACTGTAACAATTACAGCAACGGAAGCCGTTGCATATGGCAATGTAGTAGCATTTGCGACTCGTATCGGGGTGGCGTTGGAAAATATTCCGGCTGGCGGTTCCGGTACAGTAGGTATTGCCGGTGTATATGAAATTCAGGCTAAGGCCTCCGATAAAATGGCAGTTGGTGATGCAGTATATTGGTCTAAAACAAACAAAGAAATTACAATCACAGCCGATGGTAATACTCCGGCCGGTATTGCAGTTAGTGATAAAGCCGCCGCAACAGCCGGTGTTGTAGCGGTTAAAATTGGCTAGCTGTTTACGCAATCAGATTAAGCGAGATATTGATAATGTATTATTTTCCGATTTTGGCGAAATGCATATCATTGATGATAAAGAAGTCTTGGCCATTGTTGAAAAGAATACAAGTAAGTTATTAAATGATCGCTTCAGGCAAGGCTTTGATGGCAGCTATGAGGTGTACTTATATGTTCACGCCAAAGTAAGAGATTTGGTAAGATTGCCGGTAGAAGGTGATTATTGCAGAGTCGATGGGCTAACATATAGTGTTATATCGGCCACAGATGATTGCGGATTAGCCATCTTGATCTTAGGAAGTGATGTAGGATGATACTCATTGATACATCTGAAATCAAAGCATTGGAAAAGAAGTTAGAAAATATACCCAATGGGGCCATTAAGGTGTTACGCCGTACGATTAATGAGACTGCAAAACGTTCAGGAAAAACGGTATCCGATGCAATTAAGGACAACTACAATTATATCGGCAAGGTGGGCCTGATTAAGAAGTCGATTAAAGTTACGAAACCGGATACCGGAGAGGATATATCAGCCACGATTAATGTGACGAGCGGTGCACAGCCATTACGAGACTTTGCTCATAGCCCTAAAAAAATGACGTTTGGACGAGGTCGTATATTGACGGCTAATGTAAAAAATGGCGGTAATGCATTGCCGGGAGCATTCAAAACTGTCATGACAAATGGCCACATTGGGATTTATAAGCGTTTGCCCGGTAAATATATGAAAAGGGTAAATAAAATAGGCGTATTCAAAGGAATGCAAAGGCGAGCAGCCATTGATCAATTATTTGGGCCGTCTATTGCGGCAATGGCAGGTAGTGATGAATCACGAGAAACCATTGAAAAGGACATCAAGGAAACATTTGATAAACGCTTAGATCATAACGTAGAACAGATATTGGCAGGTGATAAGTAATGCTTACCCCTCTTGCTTTATCCGATGCCTTAAAAAAAGAGATAGAGAGTGCCTTAACTGGGTACTCTCTACCTATTAGGGTGGATGGCGTAGAAAATAAGGTAACGGTATATCAGCAGTTTATACCGATTGAAGAAAAGAACAATCGCCGTAACGATAATTTGGATGATAGCTTGTACCCTTATGTGTTAATTAAATTAACCGATGGACAAGACGGAAAACCAAATCAAGGTGGTATCTGTAGAGGCTATATCGCATTTGGCACTTACGATACGAATACCGATGAATGTTGGCGTGACTTGTTTAATTTAATAGAACATGTAAGACAGCACCTGGATAAGATTAGATTTTTATCCGGGTGTTTTGTTTTAGCTGAGCCTTTTAAGTGGGAAGTACCGGAGCAACAAGGGGTAAATCACATGGAAGGGTTGATGTATTTTAGCTATGAAATTGGTAAGCCAGTACCGGAGGTGAATTGGGATGGCGAAGATTTTGAATGAGGTTAAGCCGGAAGTAGTAATGGAGCCGGGCCCGGTAGTGGAAAAGCAACCGGAAGCGGCTAATTATATTTACATTGGTCCGACTCAACCGGGATATAAATTGGTAAAAAATGCGGTGTATTTTGGTGGTGTGCCAGATTATATTGAAGCGGAATTAAATGAAAAGCCGTACTTACGGCGTTTAATTGTAAAGACTGCTGATTATGCGGATAAAGTGCAAAAAATGCACACTAAAGGCACACCGGAATATGATGCGGCCAACCGTTAATTAGGAATAGGAGGAAATTATGGAAATTAAGCATGGTATTGGTGTTAGCGAAAAAGCGACATCTTTACAGCAAATTGCGACAGTGAACGCTGATGTGCCGGTAGTTATTGGTATTGCTCCGGTACACTTAGCAACGGAGCCGGTGGCAGCCAATGTGCCGGTGTATTGTAACGACATTGGCGATGCACAAGCTCAGTTAGGGTATTGTACTGATTTTGCTAATTATGATGCCTGTGAAGCGATGTACGCATATTTTTATTTATATAATGTAGCACCGGTAGTATTTATCAACGTTTTGGATATTACTAAACACAAAAAGGCCGGCACTCAAACAGCACTTAAATTGACAAATAAAGTGGCAAGAATCACGGAACCGGTTATTGTGCCTACATTAAAAGTTAAAGATAGCACTAATCAAAAGGATTTAACAAAAGATGTTGATTATACCGCCTTGCATGATGATGATGGGAATTTGGTAATTACATTACTTGATACTGATGCAGTAAAGAATACTGTTAATTTAGCAGTAACATATGAACAGGTAGATCCAACAGCAGTTACTAAGCAAGATATTATTGGCGGTGAAGATGCCGCCACCGGAATTAAAAAAGGCATTGAAGCGATTGAAAACGTATTTCCAAAATTGCGTATTGTGCCGGGGATCTTGTTAGCACCAAAATATTCTATGGACAATGAAGTAGCTATGATTTTAAATGCCAAAGGGGAATCTATTAATGGATTATTCCCGGCCATGGTATATGCTGATTTACCGGCTGACGAAACGTTAAGTAAATACAGTGATGTACCGGCCTACAAAAATGAAAAGAATTTTGTGGATAAAAACTTAATGATTCATTGGCCAATGGCAAAAATTGGCGATAAAGTATTGCACATGGGCACATTAAATGCGGCTTTAACATATTATATTGATTCCTCTGAAGGGGAAGATGTTCCGTATATTTCTCCTTCTAATCATGTAATGAAAACGGATGGAACTTGCTTAGCAGATGGCACAGATGTTTTATTGAGCATTAAGGATGCCAATGTGCTTAACGGCGAAGGTGTTACTACGGCAATTAATTTTGTCGGTGGGTGGCGTAGTTGGGGCAACCGTACAGCTTGTTATCCAGCCAATTTAGATCCAAAAGATAATTTCAATCCATTGCGACGTATGGCAAATTGGATTAGTGCTACCTTGGTATTATCGTATTTTACTAAAGTAGACGGTCCGATTCGTCCACGTTGGTGCGAACAAATCACGGATACAATTAATATTTGGTTATCGGGACTTACTGCAGATGAAAAATTATTAGGGGGCCGGGTAGAGTTCCGCCGGGATGAAAATCCTAATACGAGCCTGATTAATGGTCATGTGAAATTCCATTTATTCTTAGGATACTTGACACCTGCAGAATATGTAGAGTTTGTATTAGAATATGATGTATCGTACTTAAAACAATTATTTAATGCTGCATAATGAGGAGGAACTATGAACACACATAATATTCCTGATCGCCTTCATGACATGCGTGTGTATAATAACGCTAGTAACGTTATGTTAGGCATCAGCAAGGTAACGTTGCCGGATATGGATTACTTGACTGAAACAATGAAAGGTGCGGGCATTGCCGGTGAATTTGAATCCATTGCACCTGGATTGTTAAAGGCCATGGAATTAGGTTTGGATTTTAATACTGTAACTAAGCATACCTATTCTTTATTTGCACCTACTAGTCATTATATTGATTGCCGTATGGCCGTAAATAATGTGGATGGTGGTGATGGTGCACCAAAATCCGAAGGGTGGCGTGTTGTTGCGAAAGGTGTAACTAAAAGTTTTAAACAGGGCAATGCAGAACCATCGTCTCAGATGGGAACCTCCGTAACATTATCTTTGACGTATATTAAAGTAACCAATCAAGGCAAGACAATGATGGAAATTGATGTAATCAACTACATTTGCAAAGTTGGTGAAATTGATTATTTGGCAGAAATCCGCTCTTTATTGGGGATGTAATATTAGAAGCAGTGACATAGATATGGCGTAGCACTATGCTACGCCTATTTTATTTGGAGGTAAGGAATGGAAACTATTAAATTGGTAAAACCGGTTATGATCAATGACAAAGAAGTATCTGAATTACACTTTGATTTTAATAAATTGACTAGTGCAGATTTTTTTGAATTAGAACAAGAATCTCGTATGCTCGGTGAAATTACACCTAATATCGTATGGGGTGCAAAATATCGTGCTATGGTGGCCGTTAAGGCATGCAAGGAAAAAATTAAATTTGAAGATATTCGTGATTTAATGACGTTTAAGGACGTGGCTAAAATCACTGAGGCCGCAGCAAATTTTTTGCAATTTCTGGATTAACGCCTGAAGAAATAGTGCCTTATTTACGAGAACAATTGTTGAAAATGTCATTGGAAACAAAAACATCCATAGCCTTTTGGGAAAAGAAACCGGTGCCGGTGCTTTTTAAATGGATAAATTGCTGGAATGAACGTATAGCTGCGAAGAAAGGGTGATTAAATGGCTAAAACGTATACAACACAATTTAATATTACGGCTAATACTGCCGGGTCATTTAAGGCTGCCTTTTCCAATGCGGCCAAGACGATGCGGCAAACACAGACTTATGCTAAATCCTTGCAAAAGGAAATGGATAATCTCAAGCAAGCCTATAAGGATGGTAAGGTTGATGCGGTAAATTACACAAAGACAATGGATAATCTTACCAAGGCATATGAGCGGCAACAACGTGCAGCTAAAGCACTAAATAATGTGGAAAAAACAAAAGCATTGCGTGCTAATGTTGAAAATGTTAGAGACCAAGCCGGTGGCATGGCTGTTAAAGCCGGAGCGGCTGCGGTGGCAACATTAGGCTTTCCAATCAAAGAAGCCATGGCATTTGAAGATGTTATGGCCGATGTACGAAAAGTTGTTGATTTTGACACGCCGGAACAATTTAAGCAGATGGGTGAAGATATTAAACAAATGAGTACGGTGCTGCCGATGTCAGCGGAAGGTATTGCTCAAATCGTTGCAGCCGGCGGACAAGCCGGTATTGCTCGTGAGGACCTAAAAGCATTTGCTACTGATGCGGTTAAGATGGGCGTGGCTTTTGATATGAGTGCAGAAGAAGCCGGCCAAACCATGGCCGAATGGAGAACTGCATTTAAAATGACGCAACCGGAAGTTGTATCGTTAGCGGATAAGGTCAATTATTTAAGTAATACCACAGCTGCATCCAGTGCTAAGATTAGTGATATCGTATCTCGTGTTGGTCCTCTTGGGGCTGTAGGTGGATTAGCCTCCGGTGAAATCGCTGCATTAGGTGCGACTATGGCGGCAGCCGGTACAGAGTCGGAAGTAGCGGCAACAGGTATCCAAAAAATTATCTTGGCCATGACTACCGGCGAAGGTGCCACTAAATCACAGGCGGCTGCATTTAGTGCGTTGGGTCTTGATGCGGTTGAGATGGCTAAGCGTATGCAGACGGATGCCAGTGGTGCCTTGCAAGATGTGTTCACTCGATTGTCTCAATTGGATAAATATCAGCAAGCGGCAGTTTTGAAGGACTTATTTGGAGCTGAAGGGATTAAGGCAATTGCTCCATTGTTAACAAACTTGGATGCATTACGTAACAACTTGGCCACGGTAGCGGATCAATCTAAATATGCTAATTCCATGCAGGCAGAGTTTGATACAAGAATGCAAACTACGAGCAACAGTATGCAATTAGCACGAAATGCATTGAATAATTTAGGGATTACAATCGGGACCGCATTATTGCCACCGGCAAAAGAATTACTTGATAGCTTAACGCCAATGATTCAAGGTGCAGCCAATTTTGCAAAAGAACATCAAACATTAACGGCCGTAGTGGTCGGTGGTGTAGGTGGATTGCTGGCAACAGTAGCGGCGGTTTCCGGATTAACTTGGGCGGTAACCTCTGTACTAGCTCCAATCTTAAAAGCTAAGGAAGCATGGCAAGCATATAAGGCGGCTCAACTGTTATCAACTACTGCCACTAATACACACACATTAGCAAGTATGCGTAATGCAATAGCCACTAAAGCTACAGGCATAGCGGCAAAAGTTTCCGCTGCCGGGCATGCAGTATATAATTTTGCATTGGCCACCGGTAGTAAATTAATGTCAGTTGGCCGTTTAGTGGCTTATCATGGGGCGGTGCTTGCAACTAGTGCAGCAACAAAGGCAGCCGCAGTTGGCCAATACATGTACAACGGGGCCATGGTAATAGGTAGAGGTTTAATGAGTGCAGGGAAAGTTATTGCCTATAGTGCTGCTATGGCGGCAGTAAGAGGTGTAACGATGGCCTGGACCGGGGCACAGTGGTTACTTAATGCAGCCATGTTGGCTAATCCGATAGGTTTAGTTATTGCCGGCATTGCTGGGTTGATTGCAGTCGGTTATTTATTAGTCACAAATTGGGATACAATCAAAGCTTGGTTTGTGCTCCTTTGGAATGATCCAAAGGCTGCAATGGATAAGTTCTGCTCCGGAATTAAAGACTCCTTAGGCGAAGCTGGCGAATGGGTTATGCAAAAATGGCAAGGAATTAAAGAGTTCTTAGCAAATCCGATTGAAGGAACCATTAACATCGTTAAAAATATGATTAATGGCGATGATGGCGGCGGTGGCGTAGAAAAGAAAAACGCTAAAGGCGGTATTTATGGCAAGGGTGCATTTACTACTTGGTTTGCCGAAGATAGTGCAGAAGCTGCTATTCCGCTTGACGGTAAACCAAGATCCATTAGCTTGTGGCATAAAGCCGGGCAAATGCTTGGTATATTACCGAAAAATTCTAGTGAAGGAATAAACTCTACTGGGAATAATCAAAATTATCAGCCAAGAGCCGTACGATACTTGGCACCGCAAATGGCAGGACAGCCGGCACCAACGGTCAAGGCTCCTAGAATGATGGAAAATACTACTAGCAGTAACAGAGAAATAGCTATTAATCCGTCATTTGAATTTAATATTACTATTACTGGCAATAGTACCGAAGCAGAATCTAAAAATATTGCGGCGACTATTAAGCGAGAAGTATTAAAGGTGTTGGATGAAATCAAACGGAAGGAGGCAAGAGTGGCCTATGGCAACTAAATATACTACCAGATTAGGTGATATGTGGGATGTGGTTGCTAAAGAGCAGATGGGTGATGAACGATTTATGTCTGTTTTAATGAAGGCAAATCCTGATTATATTAATTACGATATGTTGCCATCCGGCATTACGCTCAATATTCCTTCCGTGACAAAGAAAACCATAGTAAACTTGCCACCATGGAGGCGTTAATATGTTAGATATTAGGGACTTAACACAATATTTACCTGAAGCGGCTCCATTGGCATTAAAACCGATATATCCGGCTAGACGTGCAGCCTTGCAGATTTTATATGAATCAACAGATATTAGCGTGGATTTGGCACAGTATTTAATTGGGGCAAGTTATAAGGACGTTATGAGCGGTGAAGCGGATACCTTTGATTTAACATTAGATGATCGTCAAGGATTGTGGTCGGGCGATTGGTATCCATCTAAAAATGCTCAAATAACAGTAAATCTGATACTAATACATTGGTATTACGATGTAACTACTGATATTAATATTCCGCTTGGTAAATTTTACATAGATGATATAGGTTTGGCATCCGGCAACTCAGGATCAACAGTACAACTTAATACAGTATCGGTTCCTGATGGAGTAGCCAGGGATATAAATAATACTAGATCTTGGGAAAAGGTACAATTAAAAGTTGTGGCCCAAGACTTGGCCAATAGTGCAAGTTTAGGTCTTGTATATGATTCTGAAGATAATCCAACATTAGATAGGGTAGAGCAAACTGAAGAACCAGATTTGGTATTTTTAGAACGATTGTGTAAAGATAATGGCCTGTGTACTAAAGTTTCTGATGGTAAGATTGTAATTTTTGACGAGGCTAAATATGATGCACAAGATCCAATTGCTATTATTGATAAATTGGCGTTAGAGGATATGGAAGATTACGAATTTCATAGCAAAGTGCGTGATATTTACACGGCCTGTACAGTGACCTATCAAAAATCCAAGAAGAAAGAAAAAATATCCGCTACCTTTGAGGCACCGGAGCAGAACAACAAATTAAAAGGAACCACAGAGAAAAAGGTGCTCAAAATTAATCAAGAAGTGGCTGATACGGCAGCGGCTTTACGTTTGGCCAAGAAAGAATTATTTAATAAGAACAAGGAAGAAACCACCGGTAAGATTACATTGAAAGGCCGGCCGGACTTGTATGCCGGAGCAACTATTATGCTTAATAATTTCGGTGTATTTGATGGGAAATATGTAATTCGAGAAGTTGATGTGGAATTATCAGGTAATTACGTTACAAGTTTAGATATAAGGAGGGCTCTCATTGGCTACAATTAATCAAATTATAGTAAAAGGGTATATTGATGCCATAGACCCTGCAACTCATACTGCAAGGGCTGTAATACCGGATAAGGATAATAAGGTAACAGGGCCATTGCAGATTCTGGAAAAGAATACACTCAATAATAAGCACCAGCACTCCTATGCAGTAGGGGAACAGGTGCTTATTATTTTTGATCCGAACAGTAAGAACCTTAATGAAGGATGGATTATTGGTGCCATGTATTCCGGTGCAGATACACCGCCGGTGGCTGATGCAAATGTGGAAACGGCTGTGTTTAGTGATGGTACATCGGTAACTATGGATACAAGCAGCGGCACATTAAGCATTAGCTCTCCCGGAACAGTTAATATTGAGGCCGGTACGATTAATATTCAGGGGGCCGGAGATGTTGTTGTAAATGGAATTTCGCTAGTTAATCACACTCATGGCGGTGTGGTGCCGGGCGGTGGTAGTACCGGCAAACCACAATAGGAGGTGATTATATGGTAGTAGGATCATTGGGTGATGTATATTTTGTAGCAAGCACTCGAACATTACGTACTATTAGTGATTATAGCCGAAAAGTATCTGCACGTTATGCAGAACATGCGATTTTACTAAATAAGCCTAAATTGGAATACGTTGGACCAAATCTGGAAGAAATATCGTTTAGCATTCAGCTACATACCATGTATGGCGTTACACCAGAAGAAGAATTTGAGCAGTTGAAAGAATACGTTGAAAACGGAGCTGTTGTAGATTTTGTATTAAATAATACTCCGATTGGTATTGATCAATGGGTGGTGAAAGAAGCTGATATGAGTGATGTGTTATTTGGCCCAAAAGGCGGCATTATATATGCAAAAGTAAATGTCACATTGAGCGAGTACATCAATGACACAATCATTACGACTAAGGAGGTGGCTGATAGTGCTACTCAATCCAGTAATTAATTCTGTTACCGGCAAAATTAGCCTTGCTCCGGAATCCGTTGAAGCGGAGGTAGTGCAAAATGTACGTATGATTATCACTACAGTTAGAGGCACAGTACCACTATTTAGAGATTTTGGTCTTGATAGTACAATCATCGACTCACCAACATTGATGGCACAGGCTAAAATCAGCACTGAAATTATTAGGCAGGTTAGAAAGTATGAACCGAGAGCTAAGATTACGAGTCTCAAATATGATGTGCCTGAGATTGGGCACCTTAGACCGATATTAACCGTAGCCGTGAAGGGGGTGAGATAAATGGCGATTGAAGAATTATTAACCTTTGATACAGAGGATACGTCAGAACTGTTGGTAAAGGCCGGATTGCCGGATATTTCATTTGCTGAATCTAATCCGGATAAGATCATGGCTAACTTAGTGCAAATCTTTAATGCTTTGGGAGGGCATGCATTAGCTCCGGCGGATCCAACGTATCTGACATTTAAGGTAATCACCTATGCACTTACAGGCCTTAGGCGACGTGTTGATTTTACCGGGAAGCAAAACTTACTTGCATATTCTAGGGCTTGGGGCTTAGATCATCTAGGTTTATTGGTAGGTACGGCAAGGACAGCTGCTAAAAGTGCTCAAACTACAATGCTGATCACGTTATCAGAAAAGCGTACATCAGCAGTAGTTATTCCAGCCGGTACACGAGTTACGGCCGGCGATAATATTTATTTTAATTTTGACAAAGACATTACCATTAATCCAGGGAAATTGAATGCTACGGCGATTGCTTATTGTATGACTGCCGGTAAGCTGGGTAATGGATACGTGGCAGGGCAAATTAACAAGCTGGTGGATCCAGTGCCTTGGGTGGCCAGCGTGGTGAATACGGATACCAGTGCAGCTGGTTCTGATATTGAAACAGATGAACCATATCGGGAACGCATTCATTTAGCACCGGAACGATTTTCTTCTGCCGGACCAAAAGGTGCCTATGAATACTTTGCGTTATCGGCGAATACAGGCATCATTGATACTTATGTAGAGGGGCCGGAGGATAGAAACTTTGAACGTGAAGGTGAAGTTGATCTCTATGTGCTCATGGAAAATGGCGAACTGCCGGAACAAGAAGTTTTGGATCAAGTAAAAGTAGCTTGCTCGAATAAAACTGTACGGCCATGCACAGATAAAGTAAATGTGCGGCAGCCTAAAAAGAAGTTGTTTAATTTTGCCGCAACATACTATATTGCAAAATCTAAAGAAACTACACAGGGGGCCATTCAATTAGCCGTAAATCAAGCGGTAGAAGATTACATTGTTTGGCAACGGTCTAAAATGGGAAGAGATATTGAGCCTTCTGAATTGATTCATAGGATTATGGAAGCTGGGGCAAAACGAGTTGAACCGGCATTTGTGCATCAAGCTGTGGCCAATAATGAAATAGCTTGGAATAGTAGCAAAAATATCATATATGGGGGGTTAGAAGATGATTGATGTTGAAAAAATGAAACTGATAGATATCTTACCTTCCAGTCTCGATGATGAAAATATTAAACTGATTATTAAGGCTGTGGATGCATTGGTTGAGGATGTATCTAATGATGTTAAAAAGTTAGAACTTTATTCTCGGCTAGATGAACTGCCTACAGAAATACTCAATTTATTGGCATGGCAATTCCATGTTGATTTTTTTAAATATGATATGACTGATGAAGTGAAGCGGAATCTGATTAGGCAATCAATAGCATGGCACCGGCGAAAAGGTACACCACAGGCCGTAGAAGATATGGTATCAGCCATTTACAGTACGGCCGAATATCAAGATTGGTACGATTACGGAGGAAGCCCTTACCACTTTAAAGTGAATATTTATGGTGAAGCCGTAACGGAACCAGATAAGTTAAATGAATTACGAGATAGCGTTTACGCCGTCAAGAATGCGAGAAGCATTTTTGACGGCTTTAATTTTATAGAAATCAAGGAAACTACATGGCATGTGGCTTTTGCTGCAGGCATTGATCACACCAGTGTAGTTGTAGATCCTACACCGGTTGCAAGTACAAGAATTGGGATAGGGATGATTATTAATAATGAGGAGGTAGTAAATGGCTAATTGGCAAGGTGCAAAAGTCACCAATAAAGGCACGGCACTCATTGCAAAAGTTACGGCCGGAAGCACTAAATTAAATATTACACGAGTTGCCTTTGGTAGTGGTAACTTGACAAATATTGAAAGTGCTACACGATTAGTACGAGAAATCGACAATGCAGAAATTATTACTAAGGTACAAAAGAATAATACGTGTACGGTAACAGTGCGATTGACTAACGCTAATTTTACAACGGCTCAAAATATTTCCGAAATCGGTATTTTTGCAACGGATCCGGATGAAGGTGAAATTTTATTTGCGGGTATGGTGGATGCAAATCCGGATTTTGTTCAGGCGGCATCTAGCAGCACATTAGTGGCCAAAACCGTAACAATGGGTATTGGTTATTCAAATTCGGATAATGTAACGATTTCACTATCAAATACGATGTGGGTCACGGCAGAAGAAGTTTTGACGATGATTAGTGATGAGCTTAGAAAATATGGTAACAATACCCATCGGATTAATGATGCGGTAGTCGCTGCTAATACGGCTCAAACTATTACAGCCTTAACTGATATGATTGGCAATCGTATTAAGGCCATTACAGGAGAATCCACATGGGTTGGCAATCCAGCTAATAATATTAAAGGGATTCAGAGCAGCATTACGGATTTATTATCGCTAGTTGCATCTCTGCCGGTTACAAATATTAAGGATTTTAACAAACAAGTAATTAGTGCTTTAGATCAAGAAAAACTTACTGCATTAGGAGTCAAATACAATTTTGATAATCCTAATGCTTGGTCAATCAGTTTTGGCAAGCTGTTTGGGGGGTTAATTCTCCAAGGTATAAACATCAATCCAAATATAACTATTAATAGTAGCAGCAGTACAATTCAATTACCCATTCCATTCGTTAAGAAAAATCTTGCATCCTTGTTATCCGATACAACCGGCACAACCGCTATTACCGGTGGTGGAAATGATGAAGGTGCTGCTATTAGATCACGTTATACAGATCGAGTTATTTTATACTCAGGTTGGGATAGAGGCTTAACAACAGAAGTAACTATTATTGCTTTTGGATATTAGTACCCAAGGTATAAACGCTGAAATTAAAACTGAAGAAACAATTTTGCAATATCCTATAAACTTGAATACTTATTTAGGTGCATTAGCATTAAGCCACGATGCCTATAGTTTGGTAAGTGCAAAAACAATTGAACGAATAACCACATTAAAAAACGGAACCAGAAACAATGATTTATCAACTATTGTATTACGCAAAGTATTGGTCAAAGACTCTACACCATATACTGCTGGCGGTGCTCATGTTTTTATTTTTGGCAATTAAATTCCAATAGAAAACCAAAAGAATGCCACATTGTCACCATAGTTGCGATTTAATACATCGAAGTAAGCAATAGCATTAAAACTATCATTTTTTACGCCTCCAATTCCATCATTATTGAACAATACCATATGAGGTGGTTTATTAGTTAATTCTGGAGCTACTGTAGGCATTAATAATACTCCAAATGCTTTTTGGTAAATAACATTAAATTGTACGCTTTTAGCTCCAGCATGATAAGTGTATCCACCTTGGCTATATTCCTACTAGCCATATCCAAGTAGTGATTTCTACATTAGAGGCCGTCAAAGCATGTAAAAACACACGTGCGTTTGAATTATTAGGATTTACAGAGGCGTGCTCCGCAAACGTAGCAGAGGTATCGATTAACCCAGATGTAAAACCTAACAATTTTTTAAATGGAATAGGATATGTAATTAATTTTTCGCCTTCGGAATATCCTGAATTTAATGCACTACCCGTAATTCCAATAACTTTTATACCTTGGTTAATTGCCAACGGAAATAACACTATAGCTTACATCAGATGATACGCCTCTTAAATTTGTGCTAAATCCAAATTTGTTGTATCCGGCTAGCGATAATCTATATATATCACTACCATTATCAACAGCTGTTATACGAGCACTTAACACTGTGTTAAAAGTAATAGGCCAAGCAATATTATTGCCATTTCCAGGGCTAGCTAGGGCGTTTACACCTTGGCTAGCAACCAAGGGCGATAATAGTTACCTCAGTTGTTAATCCCTTATCCCATGCGGAATATAAGTTTACTTTATCGTTCCATCTATTAGCAATGCGTGCACCTTCATCGTTACCAGTAATTCCTGAAATCATACTGCAAGTGTCTGATAAAACAGATGCAAGGTTTTTATTTGGAAAAATAACCGGTAAGTCGATTTGTGCCGCAGTGCTATTAGTTTTGATGTTTGGATTAACATTTACACCTTGGCTACTAACTACCAATAGCAAGCCAATACGCCTTGCCATCTAGAGTTGGAGTTGAGGTTACTATAACAGCACTAGTTAAGCCATCAGTAGTTGGTCGTATTGCCATCTCGACTGTTACACTTTGCCCTGTTGTATGATTTGCAACCATAGTAACTCGTTTTGTAAATCTTATTGGATAGGTTAAGAGTTTGTTTTCATCATATAGTCCACCTTGGGGATGAAAAATTAAATACATATCATAAATGTTAGGAGGTGATAAATTGATTTACACTAGTAATGAAGTCGAAAAGATTGATTTAGAAATCAATCAGGGAGACGATCATCAAATAACTTTTAATTTAACTGACGATAACGGAGAATTAATAGACACTTCAAATAGTAAGTTTATATTTGGTGCCTGTTATCGGTATAGCGATCCGTTAGCCATTAAATGTGAGTGCGAGGTTGTTAGTAATGGCGAGATTTTGTTGAGGATAAACCGTGATGTTACATCTAAATTAATGGCTAATAATAGTCATGCTAAATTTAATAAGATGTATTATGATATCCAACGAATTTGCAATGGCAAGGCCCAGAGAATTGTGCAAGGGGAATTATTAATATCTCCGGGCAATGCTTTTAAGGGGGATAAGAATGAATTGTAAATCAGTAAATGTGGTAATACATAATAATAAGGATCAAATTAATGTAAGGCCTAATGAAAAGGGCGTATTACAAGAGTTAAAAATAGAAGGTAATCTATTAACTATCACAGGTGGCAATACTGTGCAGCTGCCAATTGCTGAAACTACGGCATTAAATAAGATTAATGATCGACTGACAACGGCAGAAGGAGCCTATAGGGAAATCAATAATAATATGGCACAAATGAACGCCACGGTATCAGAGGATATCTACTATTTAAAGGAAAGCATTAAATATTTAGTTACGGCTGATCAAGTAAAGGATATTATTACTGATGCTGTTGGTGCCGATATAGATCAAATGAGGCATAATTATAATGATTTATTTGATGAAATAGACATGACAAATAGTACACTCAATCGCATTAAAACGGATATGATTACTAAAAGTCAGGTACAGTCATTGATTGATGATGCCCTTGGTAAGATCGTGAATGCAGAGGAGGTCCGGTATTAATGGCTCTTGTACTAATTAATAGTGACACCTTGCAGCGGATTGCAGAGGCGATAAAATCTAAACTTGGAAATGACAAGAAGATGCTGCCATCAGAAATGCCTAAGGCGATTGATGAAATTTCAACCGGTAAAGGTGAAGGCATTGATTTGGCAACACTCGCTGATGGAACATATCCGTGGAGTGACTATATCGGAACAGAAACTGCCATAAACACTCGTTTGTATAGTATGCAGAGTATGAGCAGTTATACTAATAACTCACTCATTTCTATTGGAGTGGATAATGCATTTACTATGTCAACGATGCAGCGATTTAGTGCTCCAAATCTGGAAACATTGAATAATAAATCAAACATTTTTCAATATTGCAACTATCTAATAGAGGTTGATATAGGAAAGGTAACAGCCTTGCCTACTGGCACGTTCTATGGTTCTCCAAAACTTGCAGCTGTGCCAAACGCTGACATTATTACTAGTGTTGGGCAACAGTGTTTTTCATTCAATTCAACACTGACTGAAATCGATTTGAAGCAGTGTGAGAGCATTGGCCCTTTTGCCTTTGCTCAATGCGGCAATTTGGAAGTAGTACGATTGCCATCAATTGTGAATTTAACGGCCAACATATTTAATAACAGTCATAAAATACAAATAGTCGAACTGGGTGAATTTTGTAAATCAGTTACAAATTCAGCGTTTAGCAGCTGTAAAATTGACCTTACATTGATTGTGCGAGCAACTACACCTCCAACGTTGAATGGCTCATTTATGTTAGGGTCGGGTGGGGCAGTAATATCTGTAATGGTTCCAGCAGAAAGCGTAGAAGCATACAAAAACGCTCCAAACTGGAGCAATTATGCACCGGTAATTAGTGCAATTAGTAACTAATTTGCAACATCAAGACTCTAACAATAGTGCATCTATTCTACTTGCTTAAAATATAAATAGTATCAAGTTTGCAGCATTACTTTAGCAATGCAATAGCTCTACGCAGATCACGTAAGCCTTTGTGAGTATATACCTTGATTGTTACATCTCCATTTTTGTGTCCGAGTATAGCCCGAACAGCATTAGGATTTGCATCGGCACGATCAAGCATGGTTGCTACTGTATGCCGGCAATCGTGAGTCGTATGCTTGCCATTTGTGATCCGATTAAAATGCTTTGAAAAATTGGTATAGGAAATCGGGAATAGGCGATCTTGATATTGAGAACAGAGACGTTCGACAATTGGCAAAATACGCTTATGAAGAGGGATAACTCTCCCTTCACCGGCTTTAGTTTTTGATTTCGTAATTGTGAGGTATTTGCTTTTAAGATTAATATCTTTTCGCCGGAGATTGAGTAGCTCATCACACCGCATGCCGGTATAGAGGAGAATCAGAGCTCCATCCGCTTCGGATGTATTAAGCTGCCATAGTTTATTTATTTGCTGCCGGGTAAATGGTTTGTGTGGCCGTACTTTAGTATTCTTACCAATAGTGACTAAGTCTCCATAGTTACGCTGCATGAGTTCCTTTTTGATGGCATACTTGCATAGTTGGTTAATTAAAGAGCGTACCTTCTTTTTGCTTGCGTAAGATAATTGCATGGCATCAAGCACGCCTTGAAAATCATCGTATGTTAGTTGTTGTATTGGAATAGTGGCAATAGATTGGATATGCCGGTAAGCGTTTGTATAACTAGATACTCCAGATTTAGAAAGCGTTGGAGCGTGATGCGGCAGCCATTGCTTGTATAGCGTTGTTAAAGTAATAGTTGATTTTGGAAGCTCAGCAGGTTGGCGATTATAATCAGCCAAGGCCTGAAGGGCTTTTTCTTTTGTCTCAAAATAGCCGATAACTAATTGATTTCCGTCAAGGCTTTTACGGACCATATAGGGTCTACGGCGATTACCGGATAATTTGCTGACGGATCCATAGTTGTTTGGCAGTTTCATAATTTTACCTCCAGTTATTTAAAAGAAAGGATTGATGATTGTATGAATCAATATCTTATTGTACTAGATAATCCGGATAAAAACGGAGAAAGTCAGCGTTTAGCATCATACTGGCTAGAAGTTCATGGAGATACATGGGAAGAACTGGAAACGCTAGCAAAGCAAGCGTATCCGGGAAAACAATATTTAAGAGATGATGATGGAAGCATTCAGGCTAAATTAGCTGATGGTAAATATGTTTGGGGCGGAGATAAGCCAGTGTTGCCAACTCCATATGTACCATCAGAAGCGGAAGTAAGAAAGGCCCGGATACAAGAAATTAAGGCAGAAACAGATGCTGCCAATGCTCCGCTGCAAGAACGTATGCTTACAGCCTTATTACAAGGTAATGATAAGTTGGCAGCACAATTACGTGATCAGTATCAAGCCAATAATAAGGCTATGATTGATGCAATCAAGGAGGTTTAATTATGGAAAAGAAATTATATTGCGAATATTGTGCAGCGGAATTAACTGAAGATGGCCGTTGTCCGGATGAAAATTGTGTTTTAAATGTTTATCTTGATGCTATTGCAGAATGCGATAAAGAAATTGAAGCTGAAAAGGAGATCAATGAATGATTTATGTACAGTATTTGCAAGACATGTGGCAATCATTGATTTCCGCATGGTGGGTGAAATCAGCATTATCTGTTGTGGCCGCAGTAGCCATTTGGCTAATTGGATTAAAGCACGTACAAGTATTAGGTATATTTGTGTTATTAGTATGCCTTGATCTTGTAACCAAGTGGGCTAGTGTGGCATATAATATGTTAGTAAATCAGTTTGGATATGATCCGGAACACATTGCGGTGTGGGAAAAATACAGGGCAATTCCTACGGCCTTTGATTTAAACCTTATTAAAAGCGAATATATGCGTAAGGGATTTTGCAAAAAAGTACTTACATATGTAGCAGCCACGGCGGCTGCTTTTTTGTTTGACTGGATGGCAGGCAAGAACTCTTTTGCAGTCAATCTTGTATGGTTATATTTGGGCTCATCTGAATTTTTAAGTATTTTAGAAAACCTCCGGGACGGAGGAAATAAAAGTATGGGTCGGTTTTTGGAATTAGTAAAAGATAAGATTGAAAATAAGGTTAAGTTTTAGGAGGTGCAGTATGAGAGTATTTGTAAATCCAGGCCATGCACCTGGAGGTATACCTGATCCGGGAGCCGTTAATCCTGTTACCGGAAGCCGTGAAAGTGATATTGCCGCTAAGGCCGGTAAGTTATTAGCTGGGTACTTAATTACGGCCGGAGTTGAAGTAAAAGCACTGCAATCTGATGATTTAGGCGAGGTGTGTGCAGCTAGCAATGAATGGGGGGCTGATATATTTATCAGTCTCCACTGTAATGCTTTTAATACTACGGCTCGTGGTACAGAGACATTGTATAAATCTTTTAATGGCCAGAGATTAGCCGGATTTATACAGTCTCAAATTATCCGGTCTGTAAATACTATTGACCGGGGAAGTAAACAGCGTGATGGCCTATGGGTCTTAAATGGCACTGATGCCGTTGCCGTGTTAGTCGAGTTGGCATTTATCGACAACATGGAAGATCTAGAAATTTTAGAAAATGATTTAGACAAAATGGTCCGGGCGATTGCTCGTGGCATTACTGACTATTGGACGGCTTAAAATAATTATTTAGGGGATAGGGATATGGATAATAAAAGAATATGCTATGTTTTATATGCAGCCATTGCAGTGGCGTTAATTGTTATTACAACGGCATTTTATATCAACAGCAAAGAAAAGGTCGAGAAGCCAAAAGTTATACCTCAAACCACTATGTCAAATCCAGCGGAAATTGCTAAAGAAATTAAAGTAACTCCTAAACAGGCGGAACAAATTGCAAAAGCCGTACCTGAAGCTAAGCCGGTTGTTACGTATACGGTAGTAGCACCTACGGTAGAAAAGGCTGCTGCTAAGACAGCTGAAGCAATTAAAAATAAATCACCGGATGTACCTAATGAGGCCATTGTCAATACTGATAGAACTGTAGTTGTGCCGAATACTGAAAAACAGAAGGTTGATGTCTACAAAATCAACCTTAATAAGGAACATAAGATTAAAGCCGGTGTTACTGTAATTGATGATAAAGTCTACCCAACGGTAGGCTATCAAGCCGGCAGGGTAGAAGGATTAGTACAATTTGATGGCTCTAAAATAAAAGGAGCCACGGTAATGTATACGGTGGCTCAGTGGTGAAAGGTACGGTGATCCGTTTATCTCGTAGCATATTGCGTTAAGTATGTGAAAAAGAAGAAAGCCCAAAAGGTTAGATAAAATCTAGCTTTTTGGGCACTTTTTTTGTTTATTTTTACTTGACATTATACCGTATATGCGGTATAATAAAACCATAGAAAGGAGGTAGAAATGATTGATAAAGTAGATGTTGAATGGTTCATAACATTAGTAGTAATGATATGGCTAGAGTTCAGAAAAAAAGAAAAGCCCTCAAATCGTAAGCGTCGTCGAAAACAAAAACGATAAGAGAGCGGTGAAGGGAGAGGGAAACCTCTCCTGACACTTTCATTATATCATAAGGAGTGAATACGATGAAAGACATTATAGCAATTATAGGCATTGCCATTTTAATATATTTTATAGACTTTGATAAGGAAGCCATAAAAGCTTTGATTACCGGATGTGTTATAGGATATTATATATGCAGGAGGATCCGATGAATTACATTGATAAAGTATTAACTCTGGAAGAAGCAGCGGAATTATGGGGAAAGAGTACAGATTCATTGCGTCAAGCTTGTATTGAAAGAAATGGAAAGCCACCACGATTTAAGATAGGCGTTGAGGCTAGGCAATCAAAACGTATATGGTTAGTAACATATGATGGCATGAAACGCCTATATGGTGAGCCGGTGGAGTGATATGTTTTGATGTCACTACCACGCAGAAGAATATCGGGAACATATCGAGTACACTTTCCATGCCTTTTGCAAAGTCGTTATCCGAAATGCAACGATCAACGCAGCGAGGACACGGAGCAGGAAGCACAAAAGAGAAATATCCCTTGAATACCTCACAGACGAAAAGCACTACCCTTTAGGCACGACAGATGAATATTTCCAAGCCCCGGAGCCGGACGAGGAATACATACTTACCCTTTGCGGCGATACGGTCATTTTCAGCAGCGGCTTACTTGCGGAAGCCCTGTCACGGCTGGACGAACGGGAGCGGGAAATGATTTACCTGTCCTTTTTCAAGCGTATTCCACAGCACGAAATTGGCAGACAGTACGGGCGCAGCCGCAGCACAGCGGGCTACCATATCCGAAAAGTCCTACGGCAGCTCCAAGCGGAAATGGAGGGAATGGCATATGAGAAATAATAGGCTTCTCCCCTATGAAACAATCGTCCAAGCCACCAGCGGGGAGCCGGAAGCGGTGGGAACTGTATTGCAGTATTACCGCCGCCGCATACAATGTGCCGCCCGTGTGAATGGACGGGTAGACCAAGATACAGAGGACTACATCACCCAGACGCTTCTCACAGCTATTTTCAAGTTCCGCTTTGGGAGATAGCCCTACCGCCTACAACTGAATAACCGCCGCTTCGCCGGCAACCAGAAAGCAGTAAATCTATTCAACAGATTTGCTGCTTTTTTTCGTTCCTGTTTGGCATTTTTGAAAATCCCCAGTATGAAAAAACAAAAGGGAAAATTGCCGCCGCAGTTGGCAAAATCCCTTACTTATCCGTGGAGGGTATCAAAGAAAAAAATACTGCCATTGTCCGCCTTTTTCGGCTTGCGTGGTGTTGTAGGGAATAAGGGGAAATTCTAAAAATCTCCGTCCATTTTGCTTTGCGTGGTGTTGTAGGTAGTGAAAGGAAAATTTTCAAGATATGCCGGAATAGCGGGTAGCAAAGCCCTTTTGAAACGTCTTGTTAGCGGAAAGTACGGAAGCCGGGGAACGCCGGAGTTTTTCAGAGCAAGATTCTACCGCAGTACCAAAATTCGCTTATCGCTCATTTTGCCCCTGCGGGAATCTTGTTGGGGAGTGCCTTCCCCAAACCCTGCTTATGCGGCTTACGCCGCTGGAAAATCCCTCAAAATAATTTTTCGGATTTTTCAAAAACAGTTCCGCTTTACACCCTGTTTTTCTCCTATTAGTGAGAGGACACCACGCACAGCCGAAGGAGGTTTTACCATGCGAAAACGATATAACACGCCGCACCGCAGCCGGGTAGTCAAGACACGCATGACCGAGGAAGAATACGCCGAGTTTGCGGAAAGGCTTTCTGCTTACAACATGAGCCAAGCCGAGTTTATCCGGCAAGCCATAACCGGGGCAGCCATACGCCCCATCATAACCGTTTCCCCCGTCAATGACGAGTTGCTTGCCGCTGTCGGGAAGCTGACCGCCGAATACGGCAGGATCGGCGGCAACTTAAACCAGATAGCCCGGACGCTGAACGAGTGGCACAGCCCCTACCCGCAGCTTGCCGGGGAGGTACGGGCGGCGGTTTCCGACTTTGCTGCCCTAAAGTTTGAAGTCTTGCAGAAAGTGGGTGACGCTGTTGGCAACATTCAAACATATCAGCTCTAAAAATGCGGACTATGGCGCAGCGGAAGCCTATCTCACATTTGAGCATGACGAGTTTACCATGAAGCCCACCCTTGATGAAAACGGGCGGCTGATACCGAGGGAGGATTACCGCATTTCTTCCCTCAACTGTGGGGGCGAGGATTTCGCTGTTGCCTGTATGCGGGCTAATCTCCGCTATGAGAAAAACCAAAAACGGGAAGATGTGAAAAGCCACCACTATATCATCAGCTTTGACCCACGGGACGGGACAGACAACGGCTTGACCGTAGACCGGGCGCAGGAGCTGGGCGAGCAGTTCTGTAAAGAGCATTTCCCCGGACACCAAGCCTTAGTCTGCACCCACCCGGACGGGCATAACCACAGCGGCAATATCCATGTGCATATCGTCATCAACTCCCTGCGGATTTATGAAGTCCCGCTTCTGCCCTACATGGACAGACCAGCCGACACACGGGAGGGCTGCAAGCACCGCTGCACCAACGCCGCTATGGAATATTTCAAGAGTGAAGTCATGGAGATGTGCCACCGGGAGGGGCTTTACCAAATCGACCTCCTAAGCGGCAGCAAGGAACGGATAACCGAACGGGAATACTGGGCGGCAAAGAAAGGACAGCTTGCCCTTGATAAAGAGAACGCTGTCAGAGAAGCCGCAGGACAGCCGACCAAGCCCACCAAGTTTGAAACGGACAAGGCGAAGCTGCGCCGGACGATACGGCAGGCACTTTCCCAAGCTGGCAGCTTTGACGAATTTTCTTCCCTTTTGCTGCGGGAGGGTGTGACCGTCAAGGAGAGCCGGGGGCGGCTTTCCTACCTCACGCCGGACAGGACAAAGCCTATCACAGCCCGGAAGCTGGGGGACGATTTTGACAAGGCTGCTGTCCTTGTCCTGCTTACGCAGAACGCCCACAGAGCCGCCGAACAGAGCAAAGCCATACTCGAATACCCTGCCGCGGTTAAAAAGCTGTCACAAGGGGAAAAAACCACAAAAACCACCCCGGCAGACAACACCTTGCAGCGCATGGTTGACCGGGAAGCCAAGCGAGCCGAGGGCAAGGGCGTGGGCTATGACCGCTGGGCGGCAAAGCACAACCTAAAGCAAATGGCAGCTACCGTTACCGCCTATCAGCAGTACGGCTTTTCTTCCCCGGAGGAACTGGACGAAGCCTGTTCTGCCGCCTATACCGCCATGCGGGAAAGCCTTACAGAGCTGAAGCAGATGGAAAAGACGCTGAACGGGAAAAAGGAGCTGCAACGGCAGGTGCTTGCCTATTCCAAGACCCGCCCTGTCCGGGACGGGCTGAAACAGCAGAAAAACGCCAAAGCAAAAGCAGCCTACCGTCAGAAGTACGAAAGCGACTTTATCATAGCAGACGCAGCCGCCCGCTATTTCAGGGAAAACGGCATTTCCAAGCTGCCGAGCTATAAAGCCCTGCAAGCAGAGATTGAAACCCTTATCCAAGAGAAAAACAGCGGCTACAACGATTACCGGGCAAAACGGGAGGAATACCGCCGCTTACAGACTGTCAAGGGCAATATCGACCAGATTTTACACCGGGAGCGCAAGCCTGTGAAAAGGCAGGAACAGGAACGATAAAAACCGCCCCAAAATGTACCCGAACCTATACAGAACAAGGGGGCTGCCCCGTACCCTATCCGCAAATACCAAAGGATTTTTTAACGGGCTTATAGGGCAGAAAAAACCCGAAAATGATACCGAGATGATACAGAATTACCGCCGATACCGCCACACCAGCGGAAACGGCAGAAAGGAGCGCACCCATGCCAAGAATGAGCAAGAAACGGCGGCTGGAATGGTCTTTTTTCCTGCGGCAAGTGAAAGTCGGGAATTCCACCTGCGATCGTATCACATACAATGACCTCTGCCGGGGCTGTACCCATAGCTGCAAGCAGAGCTTCCGGGCGGTTATCATACTCTGCCCCCACTACTACTCCAAACGCCGGAAAAAGGAGGACAGGGACAATGGCAGATAACCGCAAGTATTACTACCTCAAGCTGAAAGAGAACTTTTTTGACAGCGACTCCATTGTGCTGCTGGAAGATATGAAAGACGGGATTTTATACTCCAATATCCTCTTGAAGCTGTACTTAAAATCGCTGAAAAACGGCGGGAAATTGCAGCTTGACGAGCATATCCCCTACACAGCGCAGATGATAGCGACACTGACCCGCCACCAGATAGGGACGGTTGAGAGGGCTTTAGAGATTTTCCGGCAGTTGGGGCTTGTGGAGCAGCTTGACAGCGGGGCTTTCTATATGACCGACATTGAGCTGATGATAGGACAGTCCTCTACCGAAGCCGAGCGGAAACGGGCTGCAAGACTGGAAAACAAGGCACTTTTACCGCCCCGGACAAAAGGCGGACATTTGTCCGACATTCGTCCACCAGAGATAGAGATAGAGTTAGAGAAAGAGATAGAGATAGAAAAAGAGAGAGAGGGAGAAACGGGACACCCCGCCCCCGCCGCTTATGGCAGATACAACAATGTGATACTGACCGATACAGAGCTTTCCGGGCTAAAAACAGAGTTGCCCGACAAGTGGGAGTATTATATTGACCGGCTTTCCTGCCATATCGCTTCCACCGGGAAACAGTACCACAGCCATGCAGCCACCATTTACAAGTGGGCGCAGGAGGACGCTGCCAAAGGCAAGGCTGCCCCGAAACAGGGCATACCCGATTATTCATGCAAGGAGGGCGAGAGCTTATGAAAAACGGAATTGAAGCTATGATTACGGACATTACAGCCACTACCGCCGAAGCGGAGGACTACACAGGCGAGGACGGGCTTTTATACTGCGGTAAGTGCCATACGCCCAAAGAAGCCTATTTTGCAGAGGGAAAGACTTGTTTCGGGCGTGACCGCCACCCGGCAGAGTGCGACTGCCAGCGGGCAGCCCGTGAAAAGCAGCAAGCCGCCGAAAGCCGACAGAAGCACCTTGAAAAAGTGGAGGACTTGAAACGCCGGGGCTTTACCGACCCTGCTATGCGGAACTGGACATTTGAGCATGACAACGGCAGAAACCCGCAGACCGAAACCGCCCGCTTTTATGTGGAGAGCTGGGAAACCATGCAGGCTGAAAATATCGGCTACCTGTTTTGGGGCGGCGTGGGGACGGGAAAAAGCTACCTTGCCGCCTGTATCGCCAACGCCCTTATGGAAAAAGAGGTTGCCGTCTGCATGACAAACTTTGCAACGATACTGGGTGACCTTGCCGCCAGCTTTGAGGGCAGGAACGAATATATTTCCCGCCTTTGCAGCTACCCTCTGCTGATACTTGATGATTTCGGTATGGAGCGAGGAACAGAATACGGGCTGGAACAGGTTTACAGCGTGATTGACAGCCGTTACCGAAGCGGCAAGCCGCTGATCGCCACGACCAACCTCACGCTGGAGGAATTGCAGCACCCGCAGGACACGCCCCACGCCCGTATCTATGACAGGCTGACTTCCATGTGCGCCCCCGTCCGCTTCACGGGCAGCAACTTCCGAAAGGAAACCGCACAGGAAAAGCTGGAACGCTTAAAGCAACTGATGAAGCAGCGAAAGGAGAGCCTATGACAGAAACGAAACAGACAAGCACCACCAAAACAGACCGCCGCCCGGACTGTGTGACGGAAATCCGCATGGGCAACTCCGTCCTTACCGTTTCCGGCTTCTTCAAGCAGGGCGCAACCGACACCGCAGCCGACAAGATGATGAAAGTGCTGGAAGCGGAAGCTGCTACACAAAAAACGGCGATTTGACCGACCATAAAGAAGCAGATTTGACGCTTTTGCCGCTATACAGACAGCCGCCCCATGTGGTACAATCAAGGTACGGAATAGTGGGGCTGGCTGTCGGAAACGGAGGATTTTATGTTAAGACAGACCAACCAACAACCAATTACCGCCCTTTACCCAAGACTATCCCATGAGGACGAGCTGCAAGGCGAAAGCAATTCCATTTCCAATCAGAAGCGTATCCTTGAAACCTATGCAAAGCAGAACGGCTTTTCCAATCTGCGCTGGTACACGGACGACGGTTATTCTGGTGCGAACTTTCAAAGACCCGGTTTTCAAGCCATGCTTGCGGACATTGAAGCCGGAAAAGTCGGGACAGTTATCGTAAAGGATATGTCGAGGTTAGGGCGAAACTACCTGCAAGTGGGAATGTACACGGAAATGATTTTCCCACAGAAAGGTGTCCGCTTCATCGCTATCAATGACGGAGTGGACAGCGCACAGGGCGACAATGACTTTGCCCCGCTGCGGAATATCTTTAACGAATGGCTGGTGAGAGATACGAGCAAGAAAATCAAAGCAGTAAAACGCTCAAAAGGCATGAATGGCAAGCCCATCACAAGCAAGCCTGTGTATGGCTACCTCATGGACGAGGATGAAAATTTCATTATTGACGAGGAAGCTGCACCCGTAGTCAAGCAGATATACAACCTCTGTCTTGCCGGGAATGGTCCGACCAAGATAGCCCGTATGCTCACAGAGCAGCAAATCCCCACGCCGGGAACGCTTGAATACCGCAGGACGGGCAGCACCCGCCGCTACCACCCCGGCTATGAGTGCAAGTGGGCGACCAATACCGTAGTGCATATCCTTGAAAACCGGGAATACACAGGCTGTCTGGTAAATTTCAAGACAGAAAAACTTTCTTACAAAGTCAAGCACAGTGTAGAAAATCCCCCGGAAAAGCAAGTGATTTTCGAGAACCACCACGAGCCTATCATAGACACCCAAACATGGGAACGGGTGCAGGAGCTTCGCAAACAGCGCAAACGCCCAAACCGCTATGATGAAGTGGGTTTGTTCTCCGGCATACTGTTCTGTGCGGACTGCGGCAGCGTGATGTATCAGCAGCGATACCAGACGGACAAGCGCAAGCAGGACTGTTATATCTGCGGCAACTACAAGAAACGCACCCATGACTGTACGGCGCACTTTATCCGCACCGACCTCTTGACCGCTGGTGTACTCTCCAATCTGCGGAAAGTGACCAGCTATGCGGCAAAGCATGAAGCCCGGTTTATGAAACTCTTGATTGAGCAGAACGAGGACGGGGGCAAACGCAGGAACGCCGCCAAGAAAAAGGAACTGGAAGCCTCCGAGAAACGCATAGCCGAGTTATCCGCTATCTTCAAGCGGCTGTATGAGGACAGCGTGACCGGGCGCATATCAGACGAGCGTTTCACAGAGCTGTCGGCAGACTATGAAGCAGAGCAACGGGAGCTGAAAGAAAGAGCCGCTGCTATTCAAGCGGAGCTTTCCAAAGCACAGGAAGCCACCGTGAACGCAGAAAAGTTTATGAATGTTGTCCGGCGGCATACCAGCTTTGAAGAACTTACCCCTACTCTGCTGCGGGAGTTTGTAGAGAAAATCGTTGTGCATGAGTGCAGCTATGACGAGAACAAGACCCGCAGACAGGACATTGAGATTTATTATTCTTTTGTTGGCAAGGTGGACTTGCCCGAATAACCGCCCGACCTATCCGACACAATGCGCAAGTGCCGGATAGGAACGGCAAAATTTTTTACACTTCTATTACTTCTTTATCGCACATCAGTAAAATCTCAAGGTATTAAGCAGCTTATGGCTGGTGGAGGAATTGTACTAATCGGTATTAAGTTAATTCCACTACTTGCAAATGTTTTAAATTAGGAGAAAGTCTATGTTTGGTATCTTTGACAAGCTAACTGAATTTTTTAAGGATATGCTACTTGGAGGTATCAAAGCAAATCTTGAGTCCATGTTCTTAGATATAAATGACAAGGTAGGAGTTATTGCAACTGATGTTGGGAAAACGCCAATGGGTTGGAATGGAGAAGTATATAACTTCATAAAAAATATTAATGATAATGTGATTGTTCCAATAGCAGGTCTTATCATAACAGCAGTTTTATGTATTGAACTCATAAATATGGTTATGCAAAAGAATAATATGCACGATACAGATACTTTTGAGTTTTTCAAATACATTATAAAGATGTTTATAGCAGTCTACCTTGCAAGCCATGCCTTTGAATTTTCAATGGCAGTCTTTGATGTGGCACAAAATCTTGTAAACAAAGCGGCAGGGGTAATCACTACTTCTGCCACTGTTTCAGGAAATCAGATAGTTGCAATGGTTGATGCATTAAAAGAAAAAGAAATAGGTGAGCTTTTAATGATACTAGTTGAAACAAGCCTAGTGAGGATTGCAATTCAATGTATATCTTTAACTATTACATTAATAGTATATGGGCGTATGTTTGAAATATATGTCTACTCATCAGTATCATCCATACCATTTGCTACTATGGGAAATAAAGAATGGGGTCAGATTGGAACAAATTATATCAAGGGACTTTTTGCCTTGGGACTACAAGGTTTGTTTTTGATGATATGTTTAGGTATCTACACCGTTTTAATAAGAACGGTACAGATTACAGATATTCACGCAAGCTTGTTTAGTATATTAGGATATGCTCTACTACTTGGACTTATGATGTTTAAAAGTGGAACAGTTGCAAAAAGTATTATGAATACGCACTAGGAGGAATAAATGTTAAAAAAGAAAAATTGTGCTTTATTGGGACTTGGATTTTTATTGGGAGGAACTTATGAAATCTTAAAAGAGAAAAAAAGAAATGAAGAGATTAGAAACTTAAAGAGGAGAATAAATAGACTCGGAAGATGTCATAATGAATTTGTTATGTATCAAGGAGAATACAATGACAGAAATGAAGAAAAACAAGAAGAATTAGAAGAAAGAATTAGCTACCTAGAAGAAGAAACAACATCTAATTATGACCATATACTTGAACTTTCCAAAGAAGAAGTAGAGGGAGATTAAAATGGCGTACGTACCAATACCAAAAGATTTGGACAAGATTAAAACAAAGGTTGCCTTTAACTTAACTAAAAGACAACTTATAGGTTTTTCTGTGGCAGGACTAATTGGCATACCAACCTATTTATTTATGAAGAAATATCTACCTAATGATGTTTCTATTATTGTAATGCTAATAGTAACCCTGCCAATCTTTTTTATAACCTTATATGAAAAAGATACCTTAACTTTTGAAAAATATTTTAAATTTTTCTATCTTCATAAGTTTTATCAACCAGCTAAGAGAATAAGAAAGGAGGCATACCTTGAAGCAAAGAAAAAAGCAAATCAGCGACTTAAAACTAAGGGAAAAACAATTAAAAAAAGACAGAAAGGAAGTAAGAAGGTTAAAAACAAAGAAAGATCCAACAAATAGTCTTCTAAGTGTACTTTTAAAGAAAGAGAAAAAGAGATTTACTGTTGAGGACACTATTCCATATATAAGAATGTTACCAGAGGGCATTTGCCAGTTAGATGAAAAAAATTATTCAAAGACAATTTCATTTCAAGATATAAATTACCAGTTGGCATTGGAAGAAGATAGAGATTTAATCTTTAACCAATTTGCCAACTTTTTAAATTCTTTTGATCCAAGTGTACACATCGAACTTTCGTATGTAAATCAATTAGGAAGAAATAAAGACCTACAAGATGCAATTAAAATTGCAGACAAGGGAGACTTCTATGACGATGTAAGAAAAGAGTTTAGGGAGATGTTAAAGCTTCAACTTGCAAAGGGCAATAACGGACTTAAAAAGATGAAGTATATAACCTTTACCACAGAAGCCGATAACCTAGAGCAAGCAAGAGCAAAGTTAAATAGACTTGAAGTGGATATTTTATCTAACTTTAAATCTATGGGGGTAAGAGCAGAAAGTCTTGATGGCGAAGAAAGATTAAGACTTGTTCACGATATGTTAAATCCAGACAAGAACTTTAATTTTTCATATAAAGATTTGAATAAGAAAGAGTCTACAAAATCACATATAACTCCCAATATCTTTAATTTTGCACCAGCAAATAATTTTAAATTTGGGAAATATATTGGGGCAGTAAGCCATTTTCAAATACTAGCAAGTGAGCTATCAGACAGAATGCTATCTGAGTTTTTAGATATTGATGACAATATTTATGTAGCATTTCATATAGATGTAGTTGAACAAGCAGAAGCTATTAAACTTATTAAGAGAAAAAACACAGACCTGGATAGAATGAAAATTGAAGAACAAAAGAAAGCAGTTCGTGCTGGATATGATATGGATATTATTCCTTCAGATATAAATACTTTTGGGGCTGATGTTAAGTCCATGTTATCTGACTTACAAAATAGAGATGAAAGGCTCTTTGTAGTATCCATAGTAATGATGAATTTTGCTAGGACTAATCAAAAATTAGAAAACACTATTGCTCAAATCTCATCAATTGCTAACAGACATAATTGTCAGCTAAAAAGATTATCTCACCAACAAGAGCAAGGACTTGTTTCTGCCTTACCTCTAGGAGTTAATCA
The DNA here is from genome assembly GCF_003992065.1 of Veillonella seminalis. Taxonomy (GTDB): domain Bacteria; phylum Bacillota; class Negativicutes; order Veillonellales; family Veillonellaceae; genus Veillonella_A; species Veillonella_A seminalis. The sequence goes on along the minus strand of NZ_RQUZ01000002.1, from coordinate 96,313 downwards.
AGTCGAAATAAAAAGATTTTTAACTTCATCATCAACGGCAGTATTTATGCCTTTTACAACAGAAGAGCTATTTATTGATTCGGCAAATTCTTTGTACTATGGATTAAATGCCCTTAGCCAAAACTTGATTATGGCAGATAGGAAGAAACTAAAGAACCCTAACGGTCTAATATTAGGTACACCAGGTTCTGGTAAATCTTTCTCAGCAAAGAGAGAGATGGCAAATGCAATTCTTGTAACAGATGATGATGTAATTATTTGTGATCCTGAGGGCGAGTATTCAAACCTTGTAAAACAATTTAATGGAGAAGTTATTAAAGTTTCAGCAAAGTCAAAGGATTATCTAAATCCATTAGATATTAATATGAACTATGGAGATGGGGACGCACCTTTAAAGGATAAGGCAAACTTCATAATGTCTATGCTTGAACTTGTAGTAGGAGGATCTGGTCTTACTGCTGCAGAAAAATCTGTTATAGATAGGTGCTTACCAAAGATATATCAAAAATATTTTGAAGACCCCAAACCAGAAAATATGCCTATACTAGGAGATTTATACGATATGCTCCTATCTCAAGAAGAGGGAGTTGGTAGGAAACTCGCAACAGAAATGGAAATTTATGTTAAGGGAAGTCTTAATGTATTTAATAATAGGTCAAATGTTGACTTAAATAGACAACTGCTCTGTTTTGATATAAAAGAGCTAGGGACACAACTTAAAAAAATAGGTATGCTTGTAATTCAAGACCAGGTTTGGAACAAGGTTTCCCTTAATAGAGGAAGCAAGTCTACAAGATACTATATAGATGAGTTTCACCTTTTATTAAAAGACCCACAAACTGCCTCATATTCAGTAGAAATCTGGAAAAGATTTAGAAAATGGGGAGGTATTCCAACAGGTATAACTCAAAACGTAAAAGACCTTTTAACAAGTCAGGAAATTGAAAATATCTTTGATAATACAGACTTTGTTCTAATGTTAAATCAAGCATCTGGAGATAGAGATATTCTTGCTAAGAAATTAAAAATATCGCCTTATCAGTTAAACTATATTACTAATTCAAACGCAGGTGAGGGACTATTATTCTTCGGGAATACTATTGTTCCCTTTATAGATAAATTCCCTAAAGATACCATGCTATATAAGCTAATGACAACAAAACCAGAAGAAGCTAAGTAGGTGTGATATGGATAAAAAACTAAAAAAAGATTTTCAAAAGAAAATTATAAGAAATAGGGACGCTCCTGAAACGAATCTTGAAAGTAAACTTGTTCATTCAGATGATTATACCAATAAGATTATTAAGACTAGGAATAGGTTCGGAGATAAAATTTCAGAAAAAGAATCTAAACTTATTCATGAGAATGTATTAGCTAAAGATCAAAAACAAGATAAACTAAAAGATTTTCAGAAGTCTAAAAACAAGGAAAGAATTAGAAAAGAAGTTTTAGATAATAAGGATAAGGTTGAAGAAACAAAACAAGCTAATCTTGAAATAAGGGCAGATGAAAGCTTTAAACTTGATGAAGACTTAGATGTAGACTTCAAAAAGGTAAATTTTGATAGTGAAAATAGTAGAAATATTAATTCTAATAAACTAACAACAGATGATATCTCAGCTAAGGCTCAACCAATAAGCAATAAGACGGCATCAAGTAAAATACAAGTTCTTAAAAATTATGAGGATAAACTTATTCATAGTAAGGATAAATTTCAAGACAAAATCAACGAGAAAGAGTCTAAGCGAATCCATACAAGTGAAGATAAACCTATTGAAGCGAAGAAAAGTAAGAGAATATATAGAAAAGATAAGCTTGTTAAAGATGAAGTAAGTAAGAACGAGAGTAATACTAATATCGATAAAAAGCAAAAGCAGAAGCTTTATCAAGAAAAGAAGTTTAGAGATAAGGAAAAATTTTCTAAAGAAATAGATAAAGAAAATAAGCTAAGCCAAGTTGATACAGAAAAAACTTTTGATAATCCTGAGTTTAAGGACAATAATCAAGAATTTATAAAAGATGAAAAGGAAACAAGCCTTAAACCTTCAGAACAAAAGAAAGTTAATAAAAAGAAGACTTACTACAAAAGAAAAAATTATGAAAGTGATAAATTCACTCGAAAGAAAATTGATGACTTAAAAAATGAATCTAAGAAAGTTACAACTAAAGATTCTAAGAAATCACAAGATGTTAAAGATTTTATCTCAGATAAAAAGATTGGAGAGCTTGAAAAGTCTAAAAGCAAGCTAAAGGATAATATTTTAAAGAATAAAACTAAAGGAAGTCTATCTTCTGGGGTTTTATTATCTGGAGCTAAGTCATCAGAGTTAGTGAGAGATTATTTAAGTTCAGGATCTGACAATACTGGTGTAGAATCTGGAGAAAAGGCCGCTAATGTAAGCTCTAAACTCCAGCATGGAATAAGGAAGTATAAGCTAGACAAAAAGAAAAAGTCCTTAAAAAAGCTATCTAAACTTGATAAGAAAATAAGAAAGAGAAAAAGCAAGTTGGAGTTTAAAAGTGGTTTGGAAGATTTAAAAAAGTCAGACGCCTATATAAAGAAAAATAGATTTAAGAAGTTTTACCAGAGAAAACAAATGAAAAGCATGATAGCTAAAAAGCACGAAACAAGACTGGTAGATAGAGTTAAAAAAGCTATTTTAAGTTTAGGTAAGGCTTCTAAAGAGCTAATCGTAAGAAAAAGTAAGATGGTTCTATTTCTAGTAATAGGACTAGGTCTTATGCTATCAATCATGATTGGTGGTGGAAGTGTTGGTATGAGTGGACTAAGCAACTCAGTAAACTCAGTAATGACAACAACATACCTATCACAAGATACAGTTCTAAGTGAAGTTAATCAAGAATTTTCATCAATGGAATATGACCTACAATCACAAATAGAAAGTGTAAAAACAAGTCATCCTGGATATGACGAATATATCATAAATAAAGAAGGAGAAATTGGTCATAATACCCATGAACTTTTATCCTATATAACTTCAAGATGTGGAGAAGTAAAATCAGCATCTGAAGTAAAAGGAATTTTAAAAGAACTTTTCGACAAGATGTATAAGCTTGACTTTAAAGAAGAAATTGAAATTAGAACAAGAACAGTAGCAAGAACAAGATATGATAGTCGTGGTAATCCTTATACTAGCTATGAAAAAGAAGAGTACGAATATAAAAAGTTAATTGTAACTTTAAAGAAAAAAGAAATGGATGAAGTTGTTAGGGAAATATTTAAAGATTATCCAGACAATGTAGTTCATTATGAAGCTCTTCTAGAAGCCAAGGGGAATATGGGAGATGTTTTTGGATCAGGTAATGGGGACTTAGGAGAAATAGTAGATAATCCAAACTTTGGAAATCCTGGTCTTGCTTTTGATTCAGCTACTGCCAAAGCCTTATTTAATGAAGCAGAAAAACATATAGGTAAAAGATATGTGTTTGGAGCAAGTGGACCATCTAACTTTGACTGTTCAGGTTTTGTATGTTGGTCATTTACAAAGTCTGGTGTAAAGAGAATGCCAAGAACAACTGCATGGAGAATATACAAAGACTATTGTAATCCAGTAAGTCCAAGTGAAGCTCAACCTGGAGATATTATATTTTTCCACTCAACATATAACAGTGGAACACCAATATCTCACGTAGGAATATACGCAGGTAACGGAATGATGATTCACGCAGGAGATCCAATTCAATACACATCAATAAATTCAAAATATTGGAAATCACACTTTTATGGTTTTGGAAGACCAAGATAGAAGGGAGATATTATGTGAACAGAAAACTTGTAAGTATTAGAAATAAAAAGAAAAAAATAGAAGAGAAATTGAAAGATTTAAATGCAAAATACAAGGAAATTTGCGATGAAGAAATACAAGTTGAAAATGAAGAAATAATTGTAACTCTTAGGAGGAACAATATTAGCTTGGAAGAATTAATGGAGAAAATTAATGATAGAAAAAGAGAAGAAAAATTAAAAGAAAAGGAGAACATTCATAATGAAGAAATTTAATACGAACAGACTAAGAGCCTTTTTTATGGCTCTTTTATTAGTTTTAACATCAACTGTGCATACAAGTGCATTTGCAAAGTCTGATGTTACTTGGACGGAAGATGATTTTATGTATTCCTCTGAGGGAAATATAATCGCTTTTAGTGATAAAGGTTTAGAAAAGAAAGAGAAGACAAATATTCTAGTATTTCCTGAAGGAACGAAATCTATAAATGGAAATTATTCTTTAAGTCATTCAAACGATGAACTTAGATATAAAAGAGAATTTGGACTGGTAATCACGTCCTCTAATAAATAAAGCCTGTAACCATGCGTGGTTACAGGCTTTCTCATTTACAGAATATGCTCGACGGTGTTGACTTTTTTAGTCGTTACACAACTGTTGCTCAACCGGTATCAGATTTTTTTGTGTCGGGAGCAGCTCAACGGCATCGACTAATTGTTTAATTGTCTTATGCGTATAGGTGCCTTCCGTTAGGTCTTTGATACTATGGCCCATGATAAGTTTTATGATGTGCGGTTTAATATCGGCATTGGCAGCCATCGTCGCAAAAGTGTGCCGGCCATCGTGTGGCAGGTGCCCACCTTTTACCCATTGACGTCTGAGTTTGGCGTAGTCACCAATAACACCGGCCAATGTTTCATCCCGGTTAAACCGAGCTTTATTTACAAGCTCAAATACAAAGGGAAGTATGCATTTGGCAATTGGGATGACACGGTTTTTACCGGCCTTCGTTTTATTACCTCCAACAACATAACCGTCTTTTAAATACGTATTTTCAACGCGTAAATTGATTAATTCTCGTGGACGCATTCCGGTGTAGATGTAAATCAGTTTGAGCTTATTGATGCCTTCATCCTGATTCTGCCATAACGCTAGTATCTCTTCTGGTGTGTAAGCGGAGTGAATAGTACTTTCTTCAGCCGGTGGGCGTACTACAAATTTAGAGTAATCCTTAACATCTATATCGTGTTTAATGGCTGTAACGAACGTAGCTGACATGGCCAATACGATTTTATTAATCGTGGATCGTGACGACTCCTTATTGTCATCTACAATTCGTTGCAGATGGATTAGTTTCACATCGCCTATAGGCATATCCATTAATTCGTCCAGCCGTCGTTCCGCTAAGTCGTAATTGGCTAACGTTGATGCGGTAATACCTTGACGTTCCTTGTCGGCTTTCATCCATTTAAAGCACGTGCCAAAGGTAACGTCTTGTTTTTCAAAAACTTTTGGATCACCTTTATAATTCTTTAGAAATTCGAGGGCCTCTCGTGCAGTACGAAAGGTACCAACGGTTTTCCGAATCATACGGCCTTCTTCATCTTCGCCGATGGTGATAACGGCCCGGTAGGGCTTACGTAACGGTTTGTGGGTCATCTTATATACGGAACCCGAACCATTTGCTCTTCTCATAAAAAATCACGCTCCTGTCTTAAAAATAGGTATGGTTAATAGACCTGGAGCGTGTACCGTGATATAATTAAATTACTGAGTATGCGGCACTTCTCCAAGTGTTGTATATGAATCCCTCATCCGTTGCCGCGGGTGGGGGATTTTTTTGCTTTAATTGATTAGAAAGGGATATTATCCTCATCCCAAGGGGTTCCCTCTGCTGTAGTGGCACTGTTTTGTGCGTCGCGTTCATCTTTCCATGATGTTAGAGCTTTTTCTTTGAAATAAAGGCTTTCTGTCCCACATTTAGGACAATAGCGAAAATGTGGTTCTAATTTTTCGCCACAATCTTCACAGACATTTTGAGTAGGTAGCGAACAAATCGGGCAGTAGTTCCAATCGGAATCTATGTTTTCTAGTTCGCAACGCGGGCATGTTTCTGTTCGTCCGTTATCTATATTTTGGGGATATGTTTTGTAGTCCATAATAGGCAACTCTCCTGTTACATCTCCGTAAAAAAAGTTGATAAGATAGTTATTTTTGTGATACCACATAAGGCTTTTATTGCCACAAACCGGGCAATATTCTATAGACCTCGTATTTGCTACAAATAAATGACATCAGCAATATGTTTTGTATTGCCGCGATAGGAATAGTAAATAATTAATGCCTTCATTACAATCGCCTCTAATCTTTTTAATACAAGCTTTAATTTCAGTGCCAGTATAATCCTTGGAGTCGACTTTAAGTCAAGTATGTAAAAATTTAATTTACATTTTGAAAAAGAGGATTTGTTACTTCTCATATTGAATTATATTAATTAAAGGACTAATTAGGAGAAAGGAGGAGACCGATGGTAACCTATTTACTGATTGGTGGTATTATGCTGCTTGGAATTGAATCCGTTGTGCCGGGCACTTGCGTATTTGGTGTGAGCGGAATGATTCTGTTATTGGCGGTACTCTATTTATATTTAGGCGCCGGAGCTACTGCAGCTGTAGTGGTAGCTATTTTATCCGTTATTTCACTGGCTGTCGGCATATGGTTGATAAAAAAAGTGCCGCACAGTTGGATTGGCAAACGTTTGACTTTAACTTTGGAATCTACTAAAGATCGCGGCTATAGCGGCAATGATGAACGGGTAGATTTATTGGGTCAAGAAGGAGTAACGCAATCGGTGTTAAGGCCGGCCGGAAGGGCTCTTTTCGGTGAAAATATTATTGATGTTATAACGGACGGCGAGTTTTACGAACCGGGGACGAAAGTCGTGGTAGTAGCGGTTACCGGTGGCCGTGTGGTAGTCAGAAAAGTTGAGTCTGAAGAAGCAAAGTAGTTTGCCATATTCTTAGAGTCCTGTATTAAGGACTTGTACTGAATTTTTTATATAAACAAATGAGGAGGCTCTATGGAAGCGATAGTTAATTTCAGCTTTATGTTTATCATTGTGGCAGTCGTCGCAATTGTGGCCCTGTTTTTCCATTTTGTTCCGTTGGGATTATGGATTTCCGCATTAGCGGCCGGGGTTAATGTAGGCATTTTTACTTTGATCGGGATGCGTTTGCGTCGTGTATCACCGTCGAAGATTGTTTTGCCGCTGGTAAAAGCTAATAAAGCGGGCCTTTCTGTTAATGTAAATCAGTTGGAAGCTCACTATTTGGCAGGCGGTGATGTAGACCGCGTCGTAGATGCTTTAATTGCTGCTGAACGTGCGTCGATTCCGCTTACGTTTGAACGTGCTGCTGCCATTGATTTGGCCGGTCGTGATGTATTGGAAGCAGTACAGATGAGTGTTAATCCTAAAGTTATTGAAACACCGACTATTTCCGCTGTGGCTAAAAACGGGATTGAGCTTAAAGTTCGTGCCCGTGTAACAGTGCGTGCCAATATTGACCGTTTAGTTGGCGGAGCCGGCGAAGCAACGATTATTGCTCGTGTCGGTGAAGGTATTGTAACGACGGTAGGTTCTTCGGAAGAACATACGGATGTACTTGAAAATCCGGATCACATTTCCCGTACTGTATTGAATAAAGGTCTTGATGCGGGCTCCGCTTTTGAAATCTTATCCATCGATATTGCCGACGTTGATGTAGGACGTAATATCGGGGCTCAACTTATGACCGATCAAGCGGAAGCGGATAAGAATATTGCCCAGGCAAAAGCGGAAGAACGTCGTGCCATGGCTGTGGCCAAAGAGCAGGAAATGAGAGCGTATACGCAGGAAATGCAGGCAAAAGTTGTGGAAGCACAGGCGGAAGTACCGCAGGCTTTATCTCAAGCATTGCGTGACGGTCACATGGGCGTTATGGATTATTACAATATGAACAATATTATGGCTGATACTAAGATGCGTGAAACTATTGCTGAAGGGGAAACGACGGAGTTAACGACTCAGCCGAACCCACGTAATAAATAGCGAGGTTTAAGCTATGGATTTGGGGTTAATAGTAGTATTGCTTCTATTGGGGTCTGTAATTTTTGATAATCGCAAAAAACGGCGTAATTCTCAGAATAAGAATCCTAACGAAGACAATGCTGATATAGAAAATCGGACCGGTTTTGACTGGTCCGAACCGGGTGAGCAAAACAGGCCGGGACCACGGTCTCAGCAGCCGACGAATCCTATGCCGTCTAATGAGTCGCGAAATCAACCTTCGAATGGTGACTATACTGGCACACAAGGCACGGGTGGCACGGAAAATACCCGTGCTCGTGGGCAAGGTAAGTCGCCTATGTCTTGGGAAGAGATGGAACGCTATTACGGCATTAAGATGGAACGGAAGGAACCGACGGCACCGAGAACTCAGCCGACACGTAAAGAAGCTCAGGTGTATAGAGAATCCACCATGTCCGGTGAGACAAATCGACGCGTTGGTGTTCCTATGCCACAAGAAGCCTCTTTACCGCAAGAAGCTTCGTTACCGCAGGAGGCACCTCGTCCTAGAGATGTATCTTCACCGCAACAGCGGCAACCTGAACCGGTTATTGTGGCGTCAGAGCAACGAGCGGAAGCAAAACGTAAAGAGTCGATTCGTCCGGCACAAACCGAAACAGCACGTCAAGTGCCGAAGACGGTCACTATTTCACCGAATCGTACGACTATTCCGTCTGCCCAACCGGTTAAAACAATGCCTGCATCGGCTGCTTGGCAACCAAATGCAGCTGTTACAGGGCGGCATATATTTCATGGCGGCAATCATCGTTTACCGCCGGGCGGTTTAAGAGCGGGCATTATGTGGTCTATGATTTTGCAACCGCCTAGAGTTAAGCAGGGTGTGTATCGTCGCTAATATGAATTAAGTAGGTTTACGAGGTAAAATGTGATAAATGTGACAATTATCACATTTTCAATATTGTATTAGATTTATACTATTTGTTAGCGCGATTTGTATTAGCCTTGGTTAATACTATTAAATTAAATAGAGTCATAATTCGTCCCTCGGATTGCTTTCTATATTGACGCGATTCGAGTGGCGTGTTACGATTTAGACAGTTGTATTTGAAGTTGATATAGGTATGTCATTATAAAGAAATGAGAGGGCTATAAGATGACATTTTTAACAGAAGAGGTGAAAGCACGCCTCATCAAAGATTTACCGAAGTTTGCTAAAGTAAGCGAACAGTTTTTTAACAAAGAAATCTCAGTTAATGACTACAAAGGCTTGTCCGGCCCGTTCGGCACTTATGCAGAACGCGGTGCGAATACAGGCATGTTCCGTTTGCGTTTACCGGGGGGACGTATTACGCAAAAGCAATTGGCCTTTTTAGCTGATTTATTCACTCGCAATGATTTACCTCATTTACATTTTACGACCGGCCAATCTATTCAGATTCACAGCCTTCAGGGACCACAAATCATTGAAATGTTTAAAGAATGTCACGCTCAGGGAATTTATTCTCGCGGTGGCGGCGGTGACCATCCGCGTAATATTGCAGCCAGTCCGTTGTGCGGTGTAACACCGGGTGAACCGTTCGACATCACCCCATATGTGCAGGTGGCCAGCGAATACATTTTGACTTTAATTCCTGACTTCAAAATGCCGCGTAAACTTAAAGTTGCTTTTACTAACGGTCTTGAAAACGCTACCCACGTAACTTTCAAGGATTTAGGTTTCTGGGCACAGGCTGACGGTACCTTCACTGTATATGCAGCAGGCGGCCTCGGCGGCAATCCGCGTAAAGGTATTTTATTGGCAGAAAAAGTAGAGCCGTCCGAAATTTTATATTATATTAAAGCTATGGTTCGCACATTTATTGAAAATGCGGACTATAAAACACGTAGCAAAAACCGCACCCGTTATATGGTTGCTGAAATGGGTGAAGATAAATTCCGTGAAACATACAATAAATTCTTATTGTTTACTAAACGCGTAGAAGACTTGGACTTCACTGTACCTGATACTACAATTACTAAAACCGGCAACGGCAAATTATCCCAAGAAGAATTGGCAAAAGCTAACGGTTTAATCGGTGAACAGGTTCAAGACGGTTTATATTACGTATACTATCATCCGGTAGGAGGTCATGCTCAGCCGGTAGTGGCTCGTGACGTATTCCAATACGTAGGTTCCTTGGAAGGCACCGAAGCTCGTATGACCGGTGAAGAAGGTACGTATTTCATTAACTTGACGGCAGATGAAGCTCGTAAAGTATATGATCTTATTAAAGATGACAGCTCTACCTCCAATTTCTCCGCCAGCGTATGCTGTGTTGGTGCGTCTAAATGCCAGGTAGGTTTCCAGAATTCTCAGGTAGCTTACAAAGACATTTTGGCTCACTTAAAAGCGGAAGGTATTGATGACAGCTTGTTACCAAAAATCCACATTTCCGGTTGCCCTTCTTCTTGCGGTACCCATCAGATTGGTACTTTAGGCTTACACGGTTTTGTTAAACAAGTTGACGGCAAACCGCAACCTGCTTTCAATTTATTTAAAGGCGGCAGTGATGAATTGGGCGTTGTAACTTTCGGCGAACCTTTAGGTGCCATTACAACTGCTGATTTACCGGCCTTCTTTGCCGAATTGGCACAGATTTTAAATGCAGCCGGTGTTGCCTATGATATTTGGATTCAGGACCATGAAGCTGATTTCGAAGCATTGGCTAAAAAATATATCTAAAAGAAACATCAACTATACATAACGAAAGCCCCCTCGTGGTGAGGGGGCTTTTTTATATGCTTATAATTTTTTGCTTTTATGACAAGAAACCTTGGTTTCTGTGATGCGGAGCTAATTACGCTAATTTATTATTAAGCTTTTAATTCTTCCAGGAATTCAGTAATGCGTTTTAACGCTTCCTTGATGTTGGCTAAGGAGTTGGCATAAGCTACACGGACAAACCCTTCTCCGCAATCGCCAAAGGCATTGCCCGGTACGACCGCCACATGTTTAGCATAAAGCAATTTTTCGCAGAAGGTTTCTGAATCAAGACCGGTGGAACGGATATCAGGGAACACATAGAAGGCCCCTTCCGGTTCAAAACAAGTCAGTCCCAATTGATTGAATGTGTTAACTAAAAGTCGACGGCGAATATCATACTGATCGCGCATATATTCAATGTCTTTGTCACCGTTTTGCAAGGCTTCGATGGCGGCATATTGAGCAACCGACGGGGCACTCATAATGCCGTATTGATGGAGCTTCGTCATTTGCGTAATGATTTCTTTTGGACCAAGAGCCATACCTAAACGCCAACCCGTCATAGCAAAGGCTTTGGAAAAACCGTTGATAACGATAGACCGCTCTTTCATGCCCGGAATGGAAGCAATCGTTACATGCGGTTCGGAGCCGTAGGTTAACTCGCTGTATAATTCATCGGAAATAACGAGTAAATCATGTTCTTCGATAACTTTGGCGATTTCCTCTAAATGTTCGCGGCGCATAACGGCACCGGTCGGATTATTAGGGAATGGCAACACTAAGAGTTTAGTGCGCGGTGTAATATGGGCACGAATATCTTCGGCAGTAAGGCGGAAGTTGTTTTCCGCTTTTGTTTCTACCGGTACGGATACACCTTTGGATACTTCTGTAAGTGGCGTATAACAAACAAAGCTGGGTACCGGAATCAGGACTTCGTCGCCTTCGTTAATGAGGGCACGAAGCGCTAAATCGATGGCTTCGGAACCCCCGACAGTAACCAGAATCTCAGTAGCCGGATCATAGCTTACCTCGTATTTACGATTAAACCAACGGCTGATTTCTTCTCGCAAGTCTGAAAAACCGCGATTCGGTGAGTACCAGGTTTTTCCTTTTTCCAAGGTATCAATGCCGGTTTCACGAATATGCCACGGCGTAGTGAAGTCCGGTTCGCCGATACTGAGAGAAATGACATCGTCAATTTCGCTGGCAATGTCGAAGAAACGGCGGATTCCGGACGGTTTTACATTGGTCAGCTCACGATTTAAAAATTTATCATAATTAATCATAGAACACATTACTCCTTGTTTCTTTTTGTGCTTCGTCATGGTAGATAACGTTGCGGTCTTTGTAGCGGCTTAAGATAAAATGAGTGCCTGTTCCTTGTACGCCTTCCAAGGTGGAGAGGCGACGGGCTACAAAGAGGGCGATATCGCGCATGCTTTGCCCTTGAATGATAACGGTCAAGTCATAACCGCCGGACATGAGGTAGACACCTTCCACTTCTTCAAATTGCATGATGCGGTGTGCCAATTTATCAAAGCCCTGATCGGGTTCAGGGGTAACTTTGAGCTGAATGAGGGCTGTTGCTTTATTGGCATCGATGGCTTCCCAGTCGATTACGGCTTGATAGCCTTTGATAATTCCTTCCGCTTCGAGGGCGGCGATACGTTCAGATACCTCAGCTTCGGCTACACCTAACATGGCCGCCAATTGGTCATGTGTTAATTTCGCGTCTGTCGCCAAAAGGTCGAGCAGCTTTTTGTCAGTAGCAGTTACAGTAAAATTACTCATAATTAATATCTCCTTTCAAAGGTCGGAAACGAAGCATCCGAGGTATCAGACAAACAAGGTAAGTCTCAGTCTGTTACAGTTTAGTCTGACAAGATAACGATTTTTGTCTGACAATATAGTATACAATTTATTGTACCACTCTTTAAAGTTGAATTAAATAGAAAATTCAGTATTGATGCAGAAGATGCATGATAAAGATGAGTTTAGTGTCGGTATATAATGTGGTAAAGAATATTTTAAGCTGCCGATAACTATAGGATAAATAAAAAGCCGTGCGCCTATTACCTTGAAGGGTAAAGCGCACGGCCGGTCAATCTCTATCAATGTTTCTATCAAACAATATCAAAGTGTATGTTTATTATTTGGTTACTACTTTAAGTTCTACAGGAATCTTGCTATCCACAGTTTCACCCTTAATAACTTTGGAAGCAGTATCTACAGCAATTTTACCCATCAATTCAGGTTGTTGTGCAATAGTAGCCGCTAAAGTACCGTCTTGAACAGCTTTTTCAGCGTCTGCCGTACCGTCAAAACCTACGATGAAAAGTTGTTTGCCGGCAGATTTAGCAGCCTGGATAGCACCGAGGGCCATTTCGTCGTTGTGAGCAAAAATAGCTTTTACATCAGGGTTAGCTTGAAGAATGTTAGTGGAAACGTTTAAGCCTTTAGTGCGGTCGAAATCAGCACTCTGTTTAGCTACAACGTCTAAGGATTTGTCGGCAATATTGTGGAAGCCTTGACCGCGTTCGCGAGTAGCGGAAGCACCCGGAATACCTTCGATTTCAGCAACTTTTGTGCCGGCACCGAGTTTGTCAACAATTAATTGAGCCGCCATTTCGCCGCCTTTAATGTTATCGGAAGCGATATGAGCTACGACTTTACCTTTATCGGTAGAGCGGTCAACTGTGATTACAGGAATGTTTTTAGCATTCGCTGCTTCAACGGATGTAGCGATGGCTGCGGAGTCAACCGGATTTACGATCAATACGGACACGCCGCTTTCTAATAAGTCGGCAACGTCATTGGCCTGTTTTGCAGGGTCGTTTTGAGCGTCAACGATTTTAACTTTAAGGCCTAATTCTTTAGCCTGTTTTTCAACACCGTCTTTTAAAGATACGAAGAACGGATTGTTTAAAGTGGACACGGAAAAACCGATAGTGCCTTGTTTTTTATCGCTGCCACCGTCTTTAGAAGAGCCGCAACCGGCTACGAGACCGATAACTAAAATAACGGCAGCAATGATTGTTAATAATTTTTTCATTCTAACCTCCTACGCTTTTTTGCGGTCCCCGAGGACTGCAAGTAGAATTACAATACCTTTGACGATTTGTTGATAGAAACTGGAAACGTCGAGAATATTTAAACCATTGTTGAGGGTACCGATAATGAGGGCACCGATTAAGGTACCGACGATGTGACCGCGACCGCCGGCGAGGCTGGTACCGCCTAATACTACGGCTGCGATGGCGTCAAGTTCATAACCCATCCCTGCTGTAGGTTGAGCCGAGTTGAGGCGAGAGGTAATGATGGCACCGGCAATGGCACTGAGCATACCGGTTAAGGCGTAAGCGAAGATTTTTACACGGTTAATTTTAATACCCGCAATGTAACTTACTTTTTCACTGCCGCCGATAGCATAGGTCTGACGGCCGAGGGATGTTTTTTGTAAAACAAACCATAAAATAAGGAAGGATACGAACATGGTAATGGCCGGAACCGGCAGACCTGCAATGTCGCCTTGTCCGAAGCCGTGGAATAACGGATCCGAAGTCAAACCGCTGATAGGGTTACCATCTGTAAATACCAAGGTGGCACCGCGATAAATGGTCATGGTAGCCAAGGTGGCAATAAATGGCGCTACTTTACCGTAGGCGATGACAATCCCGTTGATACCGCCTAGGATGATGCCCACACCGGCGGAGGCGAGAATGGCCACTTCCGGATTCATGCCGCCAACGATGAAGTTTGCCATGATGGCACTGGATAAGGCGAGAATAGAGCCAACGGATAAGTCGATACCGCTCGTTAAAATAACGAAGGTCATACCGAAGGCGATAATCGCATTAATGGAAACCTGACGTAATAAGTTACGCAAGTTGGAGAATTCCAAGAAGCTGTCATTTAGAAATGCGATGATAATAAATAAGGCAATCAGGCCGATGAGAGGGCCTAATTTTTTGAGTTTTTCTGTAATATTTTGGTTCATTATTGTCCTCCTGTTGCTAGGTTCATGATAGTTTCCGGTGTTGCGTCACTATGGTTTAAAATACCGGCTACGGCACCTTCGTGAATTACCATGACCCGATCACTCATCCCGATAACTTCAGGGAGTTCCGAGGAGACCATAATAATGGAAACCCCTTGGCTTGTTAATTCATTCATTAAGTCGTAAATATCGCGTTTTGCACCTATGTCGATACCGCGAGTCGGCTCGTCCATGATGATAATGGACGGGGATAAACCTATCCATTTAGCGATAACTACTTTTTGCTGATTACCGCCGGATAATGAGGAGGCGGGTAAGTGAACCGATTGAGTTTTTACGCCTAAGCGCTTGGACAAAGTATCGGCAAAACTTACGAGTTTATTGCTATCCAACACATGGTTCGGACATACTTGACCGAGGTTAGGTAGGGTAATGTTTTTACCGATGGAAAAATCCAGAATGAGACCTTCACCCTTACGGTCTTCAGTAATAAAGGCAATGCCCGCTTTGATGGCATCTTCCGGGTTTTTGAAATGTAAATGTTCACCGTTTAAAGTGATTTCGCCGCCTTCATGCTTATCAATGCCGAAGATGGCACGCATAATTTCCGTACGACCGGCACCCATGAGGCCCGCAACACCTAAAATTTCACCTTTGCGCAGGTCAAAGGAAATGGTGCTGTTAAAATCTTTCGGTTTGAGCCCGTTAACGGTGAGAACAACTTCACCCGGTGTGGTTGTTCGGTCAGGATAGAATTCGTCGATGGAACGACCTACCATGTGACGCACCACTTCGTCGACCGTAGTTTCCTGAACCGGTTTAGTGCTGATGGTGTGACCGTCGCGCATAACCGTGATAACATCGCATTCACTGAATACTTCTTCCATGCGGTGAGAGATGTAGACAATGGCAACGCCTTGTTCTTTTAATTGGCGCATCATGCGGAACAAGGTTTCCGTTTCACGTTCGGTAAGAGCTGCCGACGGTTCGTCCATGATTACCACTTTGGCATCAAGCATTAAAACACGCAAAATTTCCGTCATCTGCTGTTGCCCGACGGAACATTCACCGGCTTCTTTAGTGAGCGGTAATTCGATATTAAGTTCCTTGCATTTTGCCTGTGCTTCAGCCAGCATGGATTTGCGATCGAGCATACCGAGACCGTTTCGTTTCGGTTGCATGAGATACAGATTTTCCAGGAGACTTAAATTAGGCCAAATATTTAATTCCTGATGAATAAAGGCAATCCCGTTTTTCTCTGCTTCCCTCGGATTGGCGAAGGTAGTGGCTACACCGTCGATAGTAATAACGCCGGCATCAGCTTTGTGCAAGCCTGTGAGAATGTTCATTAAGGTTGATTTACCCGCCCCGTTTTCCCCCATAAGGGCGTGAACCTCTCCGGCTTTTAAGGTAATGACCACGTCTTTTAGAACTTGGTTAGTTCCGAAGGCTTTGGCAATATCTGTCATCTTGATTTCCATTGATAACTCCTAAACGTTTATTTCTCGTCGTTGAAAATGCAGTCTGCCTGTAAGATTACATTGGCATACGGTGTTGTTTCACCGGTGCGGATAATACATTTACAACGTTTGGTTGCTTCTTTGAAGGCTTCGTGATCGGTTGTTTTCCATTCGTAGCGATCCTGCGGATAGAGTTCTTGAAGAACGGCATAATTATGTGGATTCATTTCTTTCATCGGTGAGGCGATGTGAATGGATTCAGACTGCATATGTTCTTTTAAAAGACGCACGACGGCTTCAAAGCTTGGCGTGCCGAACGTAAGGGCTAAGTCGATTTTTTGAACTCCGGCCGGTACGGGTAAACCGCAATCGCTGATGCAAATTGTATCGGTGTGGCCTAAATCGGCTAATACTTTGGCAATATGACTATTTAAAATACCACCTTTTTGCATGATTAACTCCTTTTCGCTAAGAAGGCTGCGACTTCATCAGCTGTAGGCATACCTTCCTGAGCTCCTAATTTTAAAATGGAAAGTGCAGCGGCGGCATTGCCGTATTGAAGCGCTTCTTCCATCGATTTATTGTTGGCAACAGCCGTGGCAAACGCACCGTTAAAGGTATCGCCGGCGCCGGTTGTGTCTACCGGAGTCACGGTGAAGCCCGGCACGGTATGAACTTTACCTCCTTGTGCATAGGCAACGCCTTCTTTGCCGAGGGTTACGATAATTTTACCTTCGTTGGCGAGCATGGTAGCTTCGGTTGATTGCGAAGGATATAGTGCAGCTAATTCGTGTTCATTAGGTGTAATATATGTGGCGGCATCGAGCCAAGCCGGATCCAAATCGGCGGCCGGAGCCGGGTTTAAGAGGACTTTAATGCCGTTTTTTGAGCATTTTTCGGTAATATAGCCAATTGTCGATAAAGGAATTTCGTTTTGTACGAGCACTAAATCGGCTTTCATGATGGCGTCCCATGCATTATCCACAACCTTTTCGTCCACTTTGGCATTGGCACCGGCAATAACGATGATGCTGTTATCACCTTCTGCTAAGGTAATATGGGCGGTACCGCTGTTTTCACCTTCAATCACGGTGAGATAGTCGGTATTTATATTGTATTTGTGGAGATTGTCCAATACCATGCGGCCATAGGCATCATCGCCGATGCAACCGACCATGGTAACCTGAGCCATCAACTTGGCGGCGGCTACCGCTTGGTTAGCGCCTTTGCCACCCGGCGAAATATTAAGCCCCGAGCCCATGATGGTTTCACCGGCTGTGGGACGTTTATCGGCCATGACGGTAATATCCATGTTACAACTGCCGATAACTACAATGTTATTCATTGTAACCTCCTTAGTATTTAATAGCGATTACTCTAGTATACACTAAATTTCGCTAATTTAACAGATAGTAAAAGTCTTAATTTAGTATATACTAAATAATCGTATTTGCCTACTGTTAAAATACAAAACATATGCATAATTAAATGTTGTGGGACGCTATGTTGAAAGCTGTAAATAGTGAATCAATATTAAATTTATGATATTTTTTTAAAAGATACGAAAATAGGAGATTAGCAATTTTAACAGCTTTAAAATAGGTGTATATATGTTGAATTAGGTTTAAGGGATTATTTTTGGTATAATATAGTAGATATAGCAAAATAAGAAATTTGAAAAAGGAAGGTCTGACAGTTAGTATGAGTGATAATAAAACGCCGATGATGAGTTTGGAAGCGGCTATTGGGGCTCGACGCAGTATTCGCCGTTATGAGACTGTGCCCGTTGAACGTGCTAAAATTGAGCATATGATTGATATGGCTAAAATGTCGCCATCGCCTAAAAACCGTCAAGCGTGGCGTGTACGCATACTTGAAGGGGCGGCAAAAGATCAATTTGTAGAAATGGGCTATACCTGTTTACAGGCGTTAAAAGAGACGGACCAAAAGTTCGGCAGTCTTGAGATTAGTTTACATGCTATGAAAACGGCCGGGGCTGTACTGATTGTATATAATCCTTTTGATGATGATATCGATTATGATCTCATTTAGAAGAAAAGTGATTTACAGGCCTTAGGTGCGTTTATTAATACGATTCTCTTGATGGCTACTCAAGACGGGTTAGGTTCTTTATGGATTAATGATATTTATTTCATTCAGGAAGAAGCCAAAGCATGGCTCAATATAAGTCATGAGATTGCGGCGGTTTTAACTATCGGTGTTCCCGCGGAACATCCTTTTGCCAGACCTCGACTTAGTTTGCGCGATATCATTGATGAAGGGGGAGCTTATTGTTTTATAAATTGGATATTTTAAAAGGAGACTGCACATGAGTGAATTACCAAATTGCCCGAAATGCGGCGAAGCGTATACGTATGAGGACGGACATCTTTATGTATGTCCAATGTGTGCTCACGAATGGTCGGCCGCCGATGCGGAAACTGCCGAGAGTGGCTTAGTTGTTCGTGATGCTAATGGGAACTTATTACAAGACGGCGATTCCGTAATTATTATTAAGGATCTTAAAGTAAAAGGAGCATCTGTGCTGAAGCAGGGGACTCGTGTCAAAAATATTCGCCTTGTTGAAGGTGATCACAATATCGATTGTAAAATTGACGGTTTCGGTGCCATGGCATTGAAGTCTGAATTTGTGAAAAAGCTGTAAGAGTTTACAAAAAGAATAGTGAATATCAAAAAAAGACAGGTTCGTCATGAACCTGTCTTTTTGCTATAAGCATTATGGCTTATTTTGTATTTTATTATAAGCTGAAAGTTTTGATTTCAGTTTCGTTAATGGATTTTGCAATATCGTCAGCCAATTTAGCAAATAATTTTAATTGGTCTTGATGTAAGGCACCGCGAATATCGAGTGGTGTACCCACAATTTCCATATCTTTGATTTGGTTGGTGAAGTAGTCCACCATGCGTTTCATAGCGGCGGAAGCCCAAGAATGGTTACCCACAATGGACACCTTATGGTTATGGAAGTTAAGTGCTTTCAATTCGTAAAGTAAATTTTCCATAGTAAGGTATAAGGCTAAGTTATAAGTAGGGGCCATACAAACGAGATGGCTGTATTTCCATGCGTCTGCAATGATGTAGGACGGATTGGTTTTGGATACGTCATAGATTTTAATATCCGTAATACCGCGGAAGGATAATAAGCGAGCTAATTGCTGTGCCATATCGGCGGTGTTGCCGTACATGGAACCGAAAGCGATAACTACACCTTTCTTTTCAGCGGAGTAAGTGCTCCAATGCATATATTTTTCAATCATGTATTGGATGCTTTCCGGCGTACGCCAGATTGGACCGTGAAGCGGTGCAATCATTTTAATGCCCAACGGAAGGACTTTTTTGATGGCGTTTTGTACCTGAACGCCGTATTTACCAACGATGTTGGTGTAGTAACGACGAGCTTCGTCTTCATACACTCGTTCAAAATCAAGCTGGTCGGCAAAGATGTTGCCGTTGATAGTACCGAAGGTACCGAAGGCATCGGCGGAGAAGAGCACGCCCGTACTGGATTCAAAAGTACAAGTTACTTCAGGCCAGTGAACCATTGGCATGGTATAGGAATGTAAGGTGTGTTTACCTAAGCAAATGCTGTCGCCTTCTTTAACTTCATAATAGTTTTCAGGGTGTGGACGGCCGTAGAATTGTTCGAATAAACGGAAGGTAGTGCGGTTGCCTACAAGTTTAACATTCGGATAGCGGTCAATGAGTTCAACCAAGGTAGAGCAATGGTCCGGTTCCATATGGTTAACAACTACATAATCAAGCTGACGACCGCGTAGTAAAAATTCTACATTGTCAAAAAATTCTTGACGGATGCTGTCATCAACGGAGTCTACGATACAAGTTTTTTCGTCATCGATAAAATATGAGTTATAGCTTACGCCCAAAGGAATGGGAAACAAATTTTCAAAGCGTTCCGTATCCCAGTCGTTGCTGCCTATCCAATAAATATTATCTGTTAATTTCTGTGCGCATTGCATGTGCTTACATCCTTTCACTTAAGAATAACAAGAGCTGGTTATGTCTCTAAACTTATTCACCATCTTTTATGATACAAGGAATTATATAGATATGCAACTTATACCGTTGAAAAAACGACATTTGTCATGCCGTTTTTTTCCTTTACTATGCATTTTTTGAAATAATAGATGGCTTGAAACATTTTATTTACTCAAATAATGCACCAATAGTATTATTTGTTAATTATTTGAAGTAAGCTACGCCGGAAGCAAATACAGGCATACCCTGTTTGCCCGGAACGTTTTTAGAAATGCCGTAACCGGTACGTTCAATATGGCCCATTTTACCGAAGACGCGGCCGTCAGGACTGAAGAGACCTTCGATAGCGGCAACGGATTGGTTAGGGTTGAAGCGAGCATCGTAGGAAGCGATGCCGTCCAAATCAACATACTGCGTAGCAATCTGGCCTTTGCGGTTGAAGTCGACCACTTGAGCCGGAGAGGCAATGAAGCGACCTTCGCCGTGAGAAATCGGAATCGTATAGATTTCGCCGGCTTTGCAGAGGCTCATCCAAGGGGATTTTGTGGAAATAACTTTGGTGTGAACCATGCCGGAGAGATGGCGACCGATGGTATTGTAAGTTAAAGTAGGGCTGTCCGTGGTCATAGGGGCGATTTCGCCATATGGTAAGAGACCTAATTTGATCAACGCTTGGAAGCCGTTACAAATACCGAGTGCCAAACCGTCACGGTTGTGCAATAAATTGTGTAAGGATTCACTTAAGTACGGATTGCGGAACAAGGTAGCCATAAACTTACCGGAACCGTCCGGTTCGTCACCGGCACTGAAGCCGCCCGGGAAGAAGACGATTTGTGCTTCGTCCAGTTTACGTTTCATTTCCTGAATGGATTCTTCCAATTCCGCTACGGTGCGGTTGCGAATAATAACAATATCGGCTGTGCCGCCGGCACGTTCAAAAGCAAGAGCGGAATCGTATTCACAGTTAGTGCCCGGGAATACAGGGATTACGACACGTGGTTTAGCAACAGAAGGTGCTTGATGAGGTTTTGCTTTTTGATCGTGAATGTAGGCAACCGCTTCACCTTGACCGGATTTGGCAGTCAATGGGAAGATTTGTGCTAACGTGCTTTCGTAAGCTTCTTCAAGATCTGCTAAGGTAAGTTCAATGCCGGCTGCTTTGATAATCGGTTCTTTGGTAAGCGTACCAAGGATAGTTACATATTCATCTTGCGCCCAAGCCTTAGCTGTAGCTTCGTCAGTTTCGATAATCCAGGAACCGCTGTGCGGTGCGAATAACATATCTTTTGCTTCGTCGTTAAGTTCTACGCCGATGCGGTCACCGAGGGCCATTTTAGTGATGGCTGCGGCAATACCGCCCGCTTCTACTACATAAGCGGCAGCCACTTTGTCGTCACGCGCTGCTTGCGTAATACGGTCCGCCTGGGCTTTGAAAATATCAAAGTCAGGGGTGTCGTCTGCTTTACGTGGGAAGTCTACATGAAGTACTACATGACCGGCTTCTTTGAAGTGCGGTGTTAAAATATTATCTACATGAGCCGTTGTTACCGCGAAAGCAACGAGGGTAGGCGGAACAGTGAGATCCATGAAGGTACCGGACATGGAGTCTTTACCGCCGATGGCGCCGATGCCTAATTCTTTTTGTGCTTTATAAGCGCCGAGTAAAGCAGCTACCGGTTTACCCCAAGCTGTTTCGTCTTGGTTCAAACGTTCAAAGTATTCTTGTAAAGTTAAATATACGGAGCTGCGTTCGCCGCCGAGAGCTACGATTTTGGCAACCGCTAAAAGGATAGCTTGCTGAGCACCGTGGAACGGACTCCATTCGGAGATGTACGGATCGAAACCGTGAGTCATAAGACTGGCTGTGGTGGTTTCCGCATGCAATACCGGCAATTTGGCGGCCATGCCCTGTACCGGAGTTTTCTGATACAAACCGCTGAACGGCATAAGCACCGTACCGGCACCGATAGTGCTGTCAAAACGTTCGCCTAAACCTTGCTGTGAGGTTACAGCCAAGTCTTTCATGGTGTCGAGCCAGTGTGCTTTGATATCTGTTACAGCAGTTGTGTTGTAATAGCCGGAAACAGGGGAAGCTACATGAGCTTTCTGATGCTGATCGGCACCGTTAGTATTTAAGAAATCACGGGAGATGTCGACAATGTTAGTGCCCTGCCAAGTCATGATGAGACGATTGCTGTCGGTTACATCGGCAACGATAGTAGCTTCCAAGTTTTCTTCATCACAGTATTTTTGGAATGCTTCCCAATCTTTGGCGGCAATTACGCAAGCCATACGTTCTTGGGATTCGGAAATAGCAAGTTCGGTACCGTCGAGACCTTCGTATTTTTTAGGGACCGTATCAAGGTTGATTAAAAGACCGTCCGTCAATTCACCGATGGCAACGGATACGCCGCCTGCACCGAAGTCGTTACAACGTTTGATTAAGGTGGTTACTTCCGGACGACGGAATAAGCGTTGGATTTTGCGTTCCGTTAACGGATTACCTTTTTGAACTTCCGCACCGCAAGAGGCGAGGGAGGATAAGTCGTGTTCTTTGGAGGAACCGGTAGCACCGCCGCAACCGTCGCGACCGGTTTGTCCGCCTAATAAGACTACGATGTCGCCCGGTACCGGTTCTTCACGACGCACGTTGCTGCGAGGGGCAGCACCGATAACGGCACCGATTTCCATGCGTTTGGCTACATAGCCCGGATGATAGTATTCACGAACTTCGCCGGTAGCAAGACCGATTTGGTTACCGTAGGAGCTGTAACCGCGAGCCGCACCGGTAGTAATCTGTACCTGCGGTAATTTACCTTCCAAGGTTTCGTCAAGCGGTGTAAGCGGATTACCGGAACCGGTAACACGCATTGCTTGGTACACATAAGCACGGCCGCTCAACGGATCGCGGATACAACCGCCGAGACAAGTAGCGGCGCCGCCGTAAGGTTCGATTTCCGTTGGGTGATTGTGCGTTTCGTTTTTAAATAATAAAAGCCATTCTTCGGTTTTCCCGTTTACATCAACCGGCACAATAATAGTGCAGGCATTGATTTCTTCGGATTCGTCGATTTCTTTGAGACCGCCTTGGGCACGCAATTCTTTAACAGCTAATGTTGCCATATCCATTAAAGTACGAGCTTTTTTACGGCTTGCATAGAGCACACCGCGACCGGCCATGTATTCTTCGAGGGCGGCACGAATCGGTGCGGTTTCCGGAGTATCATCAATAGTGATATCCGTAAGTTCCGTCATGAATGTGGTGTGACGGCAGTGGTCGGACCAGTAAGTGTCTAAAACGCGGATTTCCGTGATGGTTGGGTTGCGTTTCTCCGTATTGGCGAAATAATCCTGAATGAGAGCCAAATCGGCATCGCTCATGGCAAGTCCCAATTCCTGACGAAGGGATTTCAAAGTAGCTTCGTCGGCAGTAATGAAGTTTTTAAGACTTTCAACCGGCATTGGCGGTTGTACATCCAATGCTAAGGAAGTCGGAATTTCTAAGGATGCTTCACGAGAATCAACCGGGTTAATATAATAATGTTTTATACGTGCTAAATCATCTGCACTGAGATTCCCTTCCAAGGCAAACACACGTGCCGTGCGCACCGTGGCACCCGATTTGAGGGTTAACATAGCAAGACATTGTTCAGCGGAATCGGCGCGCTGGTCGTATTGGCCGGGCACGTATTCTGTGGCAATAATATGCGTATGTTCCGTTTCAGGGAGGGTGTCAAAAAGCTCATCTACCGGTGGTTCGGAGAAAATGAGTTGTTTGGCATTGGCTAAATCTTCGTCAGATACGCCTTCAATGTCATAGCGTTCGTAAATGGTGACAGCTTTGACAGGAATATTCAGTTCCGTACGAAGAGTTTGATACATAGAAGTAGCTTCGTGAGCAAAGCCTTCGCGTTTGCGGACGAAAATGCGATGAATTGACATAATAAGCCTCCTCTTAACATTGTCATTGGTGTACTGGCTATTGTGCAGTTGTTTAATAATAGATATAATGTACCTATATTGACAATTCTAGTATATACGGTTTAGACTTATTAGTAAAGAAAAATTTAATTAGGGAGGATTAATAATTTCTTTCTTGTAGTTAGTTATGGTTATTAATAAATAAGCATTTAACAAGTAATTTTAAAATACCGATAAGTAGGCTTGAAATGACTATTACACGTAACGTGATATATGGTATTATAATAATAGTTAAAAACTGATTAATAAGTAGCTAATTGTAAGAGACTAAGCAGTTTGAACATAAGTTGGGGTTTGCGTGATAGTTGTTACTGTAAAGGAGAGAAGATTATAATGAGTATTTCTACTGATTTATATCGTACTTTTTTAGGGGTGGGTTTACACCTGTCTTTTTCAAAAGCGGCGAAAGAGATAGGTGTTTCGCAGTCGGCCATCAGTCAGAGTATTAAGCAATTGGAAAAAGAGCTTAACATGGTGTTGTTCGAACGTACGACCAAATTGGTGTCGTTTACTCCGGAAGGTAAGGAATTATTTGATACTGTGGCCAAAGCGTTCTCCATTCTTGATAACGGTGTAACCCAATTGCAGGATCGTTTGACTCATGAACAGGAAAGCGTAAAATTAGCGGCTACCGATACATTATGTCGTCATTTCCTTTTGCCGTATTTTAAAAAATGGCAAGAACAGGAGCAGGAAACGGGCCTTCAGATTACGAACCGTCCGTCCCCTGATTGTGTAGCCATGGTTGAAAACCGCGAAGTGCAGATGGCCATCGTTAACACCTATGAAGGTTTGGAATCCAATCCTCAATTGGAAGTTATTGAATTGCACACCATGCAGGATATTTTCGTAGGCGGACCGTTTTATAAAGGCATGGGGACGGTTGATTTGAATCGACTCTTACAAGAACCGTTGCTATTGCTTACACCGGGTGCGGCAAGTCGTGTGTTTTTTGACAAACTGACTAATAAAGCCTTCAAAAAACCGTCTTTTGAATTGGGCAGTCTCGATGTATTGATGGATTTTGTAGAAATTAATATGGGTATATCGCTTGTACCGGATATTTTGGTAAAACAGAAAATCAAAGAAGGGCGCGTGGTGGAAATCAAAACCGATATCGTAGTACCGCCGCGTAAAATTGCTTTGGTTCGTTCCCGTTTGTTGCCAATATCCCAAGGAGCAGCTAAATTTATTGACCTTCTGCTTAAGAAGTGATATTGTAGAAGAATCAAGAGGAATATATTTAAGGAGATTTTCGCATGGAATTATTAAAACAACGCATTATGGAGGAAGGCATTGTTCTGAACAATCGCGTCCTAAAAGTCGACAGCTTTTTGAATCATCAAATCGATCCGAAATTGTTTGTTGCTATGGGTAAGGAAATTGCGGAACGCTTCAAAGATAAGGGCATTCAACGTATTGTAACCATTGAAGCTTCAGGTATTGCCGTGGCTTTGCCGGTAGCAATTGAAATGGATGTGCCGCTCGTTTTTGCTCGTAAAAAGAAATCTATTCTTATGACGGATGATGTATACCATTCTGTGGTATATTCCTATACAAAAGAAGAAAACTATGACGTGACTATTTCTAAACGTTTCTTGCCGGAAGGTGAAAAAGTGTTGATTATCGACGACTTTTTAGCTAGTGGTGAAGCAGCTATGGGGCTTTGCAAATTAGTGGAAAGCGCCGGTGATACCGTGGAAGGTATTGCTATTGTAATCGAAAAATCCTTTCAACCCGGTCGTGAGCGCTTGGAACGAGCCGGCTATGATGTTCAGTCTTTAGTACGCATCAAGGCATTTGAAAATGACCGTTGCGTATTTATTGAAGAATAAATGTAATTAAATTAAGGGAGTGGAAGTTATGAACAAGAAAGCAGAAAAATTTGACCAGTTTTTAGAAGCAGGGAATATAACCAATTGGTTTGTAAAAGAAGAACATCAAGATGATGCCAATTCGGTTGTATATCGTGGTCATTTTGATGTGGCTGCACAGCAATTACCGTTATTTGTCGTGCTTGATGACACGGTATTTAATTTGATGCGCTTGATTGTGACTACCGGTGCCGTGCCTGAAGATAAACGCGAAGCGGTTGTTGAATACTTGAACGAATTAAACGGCCAGTTTAAAATCTTCAAATATTATTTGGGTGCACAAGACCATGTTGTGTACATGGATATTAGTGTTCCATCCGCTGAAGACAGCTTTAATCCTGAATTATTGGTTCGTCTTTTAGCTGAAGTTTTGGAACCGCATTTGGAAGAATTCTATCCTAACATTTTGAAAAAAGTATTGGGGACAGAAGTAGATCCTACTGAAAAAGTAAACTAAGAGGTGTATCGTGGCGAACGCTAAGAATGAAAAAAGTCCAATATTTGAAAAGTTTTTGATTAGCGAAGAAATAACCTGTTTTGATAAACGTAATGTTGAAGATGAAGAAGGTACGGTTGTATATCGCTCTTATATTCAAACTGAAATGGGCGATATGCCTATCTTTGTGTTGCTTGATGCGACAATTTACGGTGTCATTCGTGTCCTTGTGGGCGCTAATGTGGTGACAGCGGATAATTATCAGGCAATCAGCGAGTTTATCAATCGCGAAAACAGCAAATATAAAAACTTCAAATATTATATTGAACATGATGACAACAGTTTGTATTTAGACTGCATTTATATCAGTCCGAATACGGCGTTCGAGCCTGAACTTCTATATGTGTTAATGCAACAAATCGTTCAATATATGCCGGGGGCCGTGCCTGCTTTGAAAGAAGCTATGGGGATTGAACAATTACCGGATCCTTTTGCGCAATATGCCCATAAGCATTGATAATCAAGATGCTCTCTTATGTAAATAAGAGAGCATCTTTTTTTATAAATTACTTTTGTTAATGTTCGTTATAATCCGAATGTTTAGCGAAAATAATCTTTTTATATTCGGATATTGTGTTGACTAATAAGAGGGCTTTTGTTAGAATTTAGATAGAAAGTCTAATTCTGACCGCAGGGTAGTTTTTATTCTACAGCTAGGAGGTAAACACATGAAAGTTGGCATTGTAATGGGTAGTGACTCTGATTTAGGAGTTATGAAGAAAGCCGCCGACGTATTAAAGGAATTCGGCATTGACTATGAAATGGTTATTGCATCCGCTCATCGTACGCCGGAAGAAGTTAAGAAATTTGTAACACGTTTGGAAGCCGAAGACGCTATTGCTTTTATCGCCGGAGCCGGTGCGGCCGCTCACTTACCGGGCGTTATCGCCAGTTTCACCGTATTGCCGGTAATCGGTGTGCCGCTTAATGCGACAGCCTTAAAAGGTATCGATGCTTTATTGGCTATTGTTCAGATGCCATCCGGTATGCCGGTTGCAACTATGGCTGTGGACGGTGCTAAAAATGCAGCTTTGTTTGCTGTACAAATCGGTGCCGCACAGGATGCTGAATTGAAAGCACAATACAAAACATATCGCGATGACATGGCAAAAGCTGTTATTGCCAAAAATGAAAAACTGCAAGCGGAATTAAATAAATAATATAAATGAAATGTTTGGATTTTAATCGTATCAGTAAGAGTGCGATTAAAGGATTAAAGTAATGTTTTGACAAATATCTGAGAAATCACAGGAGGCCACATTATGAACATGTTATATGAAGGTAAAGCTAAACAAGTATTTGAAACTGAAAACCCTAAAGAATATTTAGTACATTACAAAGATGATGCAACGGCATTTAACGGCGAGAAAAAAGGCACCATTCATGACAAAGGTGTTTTGAACAACAAAATTTCTTCCTTCTTCTTTGAATTGTTGACTAAAGAAGGCGTACCTAACCATTTCATTAAACGCCTTAATGATCGTGATCAATTGGTTAAAAAATTACAGATTTTACCTTTGGAAGTTATCGTGCGCAACATCGTGGCCGGCTCTTTGTCCAAACGCCTCGGCATTGAAGAAGGTACTCCTTGCAAACGTCCTATTTTGGAATTCTGCTACAAAAACGATGATTTAGGCGATCCGTTCGTAAACGAAGACCAAATCCTTGCTTTGGATTGGGCTACTGAAGAACAATTGGCTTTGATTCGTCAATATGCTATGAAAGTTAATGATGTTCTTAAAGCATTCTTGGCTGACAAAAAAGTTACATTGGTTGACTTCAAATTGGAATTCGGCGTTCATAACGGTGAAGTATTGTTAGGTGACGAAATTTCCCCTGATACTTGCCGTTTCTGGGATAGCGAAACTAACGAAAAACTCGATAAAGACCGTTTCCGTCGCGACCTTGGCAATGTAGAAGATGCTTACAAAGAAATGTTATTCCGCCTTACCGGCGAACGTGCTTAATAGGAGACAGCGATGCATTACGACTCTGTATTTGACAAGTGGCATGAAGAGTGTGGCGTATTCGGTATTTACGACCGTCATTTGAATGTAGGTAATTTTACCTATTGGGGGCTTTTTGCTCTGCAACATCGCGGCCAGGAAAGTGCCGGCATCGCCATCAGCAATGGTGACGATATTGAAGTGACCAAAGGCATGGGCTTGTTAACGGAAGCGATTAAACAGTTGCCGGAAATTGAAGGTGGTTTTATCTCCTCCGGTCACGTGCGTTACTCCACTACAGGTTCCAATAACCCTAAAAATATCCAACCGCTTGTAATTCATTACCAAGGCGGCGACATGGCGGTAGCTCACAACGGTAACTTAACCAATGCGTTGGGGCTGCGCCGTGAATTGGAAGACCGCGGCTCGATTTTCCAGACTACAATGGACTCGGAAGTTATCGTTAACTTGATTGCCCGTTCCAAAGCAGCCAACACGGAAGACCGCATCATTGAAGCGGTGCGCCGCATTGAAGGGGCGTTCTCCCTCGTTATCAGCACGAACGATAAATTAATCGGCGTGCGCGATGCCAACGGGTTTCGTCCGCTTTGCCTCGGCAAAACCGAACACGGTTATGTGCTTTCCTCGGAAACCTGTGCTTTGGATGCGATTAAGGCAGATTTTATCCGCCACATCGAACCGGGCGAAATGGTTATCATCGATGATTCCGGCGTGCGCAGTCGTTTGTTTGTGGAATCGGGAAAAGAAATCAATAAAGCACTTTGTGTGTTTGAATATATTTACTTTGCCCGTTCGGACAGTGAAATCGACGGTCAAAGTGTTTACCAGGCTCGTCTTAACATGGGCCGTGAATTGGCTCGCGAAACTAAGTATGATGCCGATCTTGTTATGTCCATTCCGGACTCCGGTACAACGGCTGCCTTAGGTTATGCCCGTGAATCGGGGATTCCGTTTGGCGAAGGTCTTATTAAAAACCGCTATATGGGTCGTACCTTTATTAAACCGGATCAGGCACAACGTGAATTGGCCGTGCGCATGAAATTGAATGCGGTGGCCGATGTGGTTAAAGGCAAACGTATCGTTCTTATTGATGATTCCATCGTACGCGGTACTACCAGCGGTATTATTGTGCGCATGCTCAAAGAAGCAGGTGCCAAAGAAGTATACATGTGTGTCAGCTCGCCGGCTATCGAATATCCTTGTCATTACGGCATTGATACATCGGTGCGTAAAGAATTGATTGCGGCTACACATACGATTAAAGAAATCAGAGAATATATTAAAGCGGATAAACTTCATTATTTAAGCCGTGAAGGCTTATGTCGTGCAGTGAGCGGCGTTCCGGAAGCGGAACTATGTTTTGCCTGCTTCGACGGTGATTATGCAGTAAGTGTTCCTATGGACCAAGATGAGGGAGGCAAATATGTGCTCGAATAAAGGCGGAATTACCTACCGTGATGCCGGTGTTGATATTGATGCCGGTAATAAAGCAGTCGAACTTATGAAAGCAGCGGTAAGACGTACGTATACACCGGGTGTAGTCGGTGATATCGGCGGTTTTGGCGGTTTGTTTTCGTTGGCCGGTTTTGATATGAAAGAACCTATGCTCGTATCCGGCACCGACGGTGTAGGCACTAAATTGCGTCTCGCCATCATGATGGATAAACATGATACCATCGGCCAAGACTGCGTAGCTATGAGTGTTAACGACATCCTCGTTCAGGGGGCGACACCGTTATTCTTCTTGGACTATATTGCGGTTGGTAAATTGATTCCGGAACAGGTAGCAACCATCGTTCGCGGTGTAGCGGAAGCTTGTGAAGAATCCGGTTGTGCTTTACTCGGCGGTGAAACGGCTGAGATGGCCGGCTTCTATGGCGACGGTGACTATGATGTGGCCGGTTTTGCCGTAGGTATCGTAGATAAACCTCGTCTTTTGACCGGTGAAAACATTAAAGCCGGTGATGTACTCTTGGGCTTACCATCCACCGGGGTTCATTCCAACGGTTTCTCCTTAGTTCGTAAGATTGTCTTTGATCATAAAAAAATGTCCTTGCAGGATGAAATCCCTGAATTCGGTAAAACTTTGGGTGAAGAATTATTGACCCCGACCCGTTTATATCCGAAAGCAGTATTGCCATCCATTCGTAAAGGTCTTCTGAAAGGCATGGTTCACGTAACCGGCGGCGGATTCTATGATAATATTCCGCGTATTCTGCCGGAAGGTACTACCGCTCGTGTAAATGCCGATGCATGGCCTAAATTACCTGTATTCTCTAAATTGCAGGAATGGGGCAATGTAGATGTTAAAGAAATGTACCGTACCTTCAATATGGGTATCGGTATGATTTTGGTAGTTGATCCTGAAAACTTGGCAGCCGTAAAAGCACAGCTTGAAAAGCAAAACGAAGCTGTTTATGAAATCGGCCGTATTGAAGAAGCCGGTGCGGAACGCGTAATTATGGAAGGTCGTGAATTCATTGGCTAAGCGAATTGCTGTTTTTGCCAGTGGTCGCGGTTCCAATGCTGCCGCTTTATATGAAGCTATAAAGCAAGGTGAAATCAATGCAGAGGTTGTGGTCGTATTGAGCGACCACGCCGATGCACCGGTTTTGACACGTGCCAAAGAATGGGGCGTGCCGACTGTTGTAGTGGAACGCAAAGGTTTTGATTCCAAAGATGCCTTTGAAGAAGCCATGCTTGAAGCGATTGCGCCATATGAGCCGGAAGCTGTTGTGCTGGCAGGCTATATGCGTTTATTGGGTCCTACCTTTATTAAACCGTACGAGTACAAAATTTTAAATATTCATCCCGCTTTGTTGCCGTCTTTTCCGGGGCTTCATGCTCAGGGACAGGCCGTGGCGGCAGGGGTGAAAGTAAGCGGTTGTACCGTTCATTTTGTAGATACGGGGATGGATTCGGGCCCGATTATTATGCAAGCCGTTGTGCCTGTATATGCCGATGATACGGAAGATACATTGGCAGCACGCATTTTACCGGAAGAACATAAAACGTATAAAAAAGCACTGGCCCTCTTTTGTGAGGACAAATTATCGATTAAGAATCATATTGTACACATTGAGGACTAGCCTTTGGGCGGTCCTTTTGTGCCCCTTTGAGGCAATTTTATTGGCGTAGGTCAGTTGTAGGAGGTCTTGTATGATTAAAAATGCACTTATCAGTGTATCCGATAAAACCGGCATTGTAGATTTTGCCAAATCCTTGGCAGAATTGGGTGTCACTATTTATTCCACGGGCGGTACATTCCGCACCATCGCTGATGCGGGGGTAACTGTACATCAAGTGGACGAATTGACAAAATTCCCTGAAATGATGGACGGTCGTGTGAAAACGTTGCATCCTATGGTACATGGCGGTATTTTGGCGGTACGCGACAATGAAGAACATGTAAAAGCTATGCAGGAACACGGCATTCAGCCGATTGATTTGGTTGTTGTTAATTTATACCCATTCCGTGAAACTATTGCCAAACCGAATGTGGCTTTGGAAGAAGCAATTGAAAATATTGACATTGGCGGTCCAACCATGGTTCGTTCCGCCGCTAAAAATAATGCGTTCGTAGGTATCGTGGTAAATCCTGAACGTTATGATGAAGTGATTGTTCGTTTAAAAGCTGACGGTGACTTAGGCCGTGATTTCCGCTTCGCTTTAGCTAAAGAAGCGTTTGCCCATACGGCAGCTTATGATACGGCGATTGCCAACTACTTCAGCGAACAGCTCGGGCAGACACCGTTCCCTCCTGAATATTTACAGGCTTATGAAAAAGTTACCGACCTTCGTTATGGTGAAAACCCTCATCAGAAAGCCGCTTTTTATAAAGAAATCGGTGAAGCCTCCGGCATGGGTGCCATGAAACAGCTTCATGGCAAAGAATTGTCCTATAACAATATTGTCGACATGGAAGCGGCTTGGAATATGGTTTGGGAATTTGAAGAACCGGCGGCCTGCATTATTAAACATACGAACCCTTGCGGCGCGGCTATCGGCAGCGATTTGCATGATGCGTATGTAAAAGCCTATGAAGCCGATTCTGTATCTGCTTTCGGCGGTATTGTAGCACTTAATCGCGAAGTGGATGAAGCAACGGCTACGGAAATGAGCAAAATCTTCTTGGAAGTTATTATGGCTCCTAAATTCTCCGCTAAAGCGTTGACTATTTTGACGGCCAAGAAAAATATCCGCCTTATCGAATTGGCTAAACCGGAAGTTGACCAAGTAGTGGTTAAAAAAGTATCCGGCGGCTTACTCGTTCAGACGGAAGATGATTTGAAAGAAGATGAAACCTCTTACACGGTAGTAACAAAAGTTCAGCCTACGGAAGAACAGTGGCAGGAACTTCGTTTTGCTTGGAAGATGGTTAAACATGTTAAATCTAACGCCATTTTAATTGCTAAAGATCTTCAGACTTTAGGCGTCGGGGCCGGTCAGATGAACCGCGTGGGCGCCGCTAAGATTGCCCTTGAAGAAGCGGGTGAAAAAGCAAAAGGCGCGGTACTTGCATCGGATGCATTCTTCCCGTTCGGCGATACGGTAGCAACCGCAGCGGAACACGGCATTACGGCCATTATTCAGCCGGGCGGTTCCATTCGCGATGAAGAATCCATTGCAAAAGCCGATGAAGCGGGCATTGCCATGGTATTTACTCATGTTCGTCATTTTAAACATTAATTGAGGAGGCTTTATGAAAGTTTGTGTAATTGGTGGCGGCGGTCGTGAGCATACCTTAGCGTGGAAATTGGCTCAAAGTGATTCGGTTACTAAAGTCTATGCCATTCCGGGCAGCAAAGCTATGGAAGATGTGGCAGAATGTGTAGCCATTGATTGGCAGGATTTTGCTGCGGTAACGAAATTTTTACAAAAAGAAGCGATTGACCTTGTTGTCATCGGTCCGGAAGCTCCGCTCGTGGCAGGCCTGGCTGATGCGGTGCGTGCGGCAGGTATTGCCGTATTCGGCCCTTCCAAAGCAGCGGCTCAATTGGAAGGCTCTAAAGTATTTGCCAAGGACCTCATGAAAAAATACGACATTCCGACTGCTGCTTACGGTGTATTTGATGATGCGGCCAAAGCAAAAGCTTTCATCGATGAAACCGGGGCACCTATCGTTATTAAAGCGGACGGTTTGGCTGCCGGCAAGGGTGTAGCTGTAGCCATGACGGTGGAAGAAGCGAAAGCCGCCGTTGATGATATGCTCTCGGCTAATCGTTTCGGCGATGCCGGTCATATCGTTGTTATTGAAGAATTCATGGTCGGCGAAGAGGCATCTTTATTGGCCTTTGTGGATGGTACTACAGTAGTGCCGATGATCGCTTCGCAAGATCATAAACGAATTTTCGACGGTGATAAAGGACCTAATACGGGCGGTATGGGGACCTATGCACCGGCGCCGGTTATGACGGAGGCTTTATTAAAAGAAGCTTACGATAAAGTGCTGGTGCCGATGGTTAAGGCCATGAAAGCAGAAGGTATGCCATATGTGGGCTGTCTGTATGCCGGTCTTATGATTACCCCGGAAGGACCTAAAGTGGTAGAATTTAATGTGCGTTTCGGCGATCCGGAAACGCAAGTTGTCTTGCCTTTATTGGACGGCGATTTAGGCGAAATTATGATGGCTTGTGAAAACGGTCGTTTAACCGAAGATATGGTTAGTTGGCGTGACGGCAGTGCAGCCTGTGTTATTTTGGCGTCTGCCGGCTATCCGGAAACATCCCATAAGGATGATGTAATTGACGGCGATTTAAGCTTTACGGAAGATACCTTGGTATTCCATTCGGGCACCTCGTTTAAAGATGGTCATTATGTAACGGCCGGCGGTCGTGTACTCGGTATTGTAGGCCTCGGAGATGATTTGCAAAAGGCACTCGATAAAGCGTATGAACGAGTGGCCAAAGTACGCTTCGAAGGGCGTCAGTATCGCAAAGATATTGGTCAAAAAGCATTTGCTCATTTGAGATAAAATTCATCAATTTGTGAAGTTTGTAATCAAATTATTTACGCCTGTTGAATAATAGGTGTATAATAATATCAGAATTTTTCTATTTTGAGTAGTATATGATAGGCCAATGAAGCGGGGCGTGATAGTATGGCTTTATATAAAAATCTTAAACGAGTTCGTACGAGGACGGGTAAAAGCCAATTGGAAGTAGCACATAGTGTAGGGATTAGCAATGCAGCTCTTTCCAATTATGAAACCGGTTATCGTGAGCCCGATTTGGAAACGTTAAAGCAATTAGCCGTATATTATGGTGTATCCTTAGATGAATTGGCTGAGGTTAAGCCTAGTGCACCTCCGGTTTACGACTTATGGGCTGTTATTAAGAACAAGGAAGTAGCCTTTAATGGCAAACGTTACGCCTTGAAGCCGTCACAGCGTCAACAACTGCGCAAACAGTTGGCCGATTTTTTTGAAAAATATGACCCGCTAGTCGATAAAAGCGAAAAATAAGGTACCCATAGGTAATCGAAATGATATGAATGTCTATAGTAGTTGTAGCTATATTTAGCCTATTCATAATACAAGTAATGAATACATCGAATTTAATTGTAAGTTGTAAGTAATGGTATGTATGCATTAAAATAGATGAAGTACTAAAAAGGAGCTCGATCTCGATGTTTGGCATTGAGGTCAGCTCCTTTTTGGTCTTTTTTTGAATTTTGCTGTTTGAAATTTGAAAAGTCGATTATTAGAAATAGTATAAAAGTTTTTCCGACTTCGAAATTCAACTAAACAAAATAGAAAATTTCGATATAGAAATTTTGACGATTATAGAACGATTGTGGAACCCGGTTCTACCACGAGTCCTTTTTGATGATGTTCCGCTTCTAATTTTGCCACAAACGCATCCGGATCTTGGTCGATTACCGGCCAGGTTTTGTAGTGAACCGGAATAGTTACGTCAGCTTTAATTAAAGAGGCTGCCAATAAGGCATCTTCAGGACCCATAGTGAAGTTGTCACCGATTGGCAAAAGCGCATAATTAAGTTTGCCGAAGCGATTTAAGTATTGCATGTCGCTGAAGAATGCAGTATCACCGGCAAAGTATAAGGTTTTGCCGTAGAAGGTAACGATAACGCCCGCTGCATGACCGCCCGGAATACCGGCACCGTGGAAGGCCGGGGTAAGACGGATGGAACCGAATTCAAAATCATGCTTGCCGCCCAGGTGCATGGCGTGAGCTTTGAGGCCTGCTTCTTCCGCTTTGTGAGCTACTTCGGCGGTGGAAATAACAAGGGCATTATTGGCTTTGCCGATAAGGTCGGCATCGCCGTAATGGTCGCCGTGACCGTGGCTGATGACAATGTATTGGCATTTGATATCTTCCGGTTTAGCTTTTTCCCAGGTGTTCCCGTTGAAAAAAGGATCAAATACGATGGTTGTTTCACCGTTGGATAACATAAAGGTTGCATGACCGTAATACGTTAATTTGACTTCCATAAAAGACGCCTCCTTATGATTTAAATATTAGACTACTGTTATAATTAATGATACCATAGAAATAGATTGAATTACATAAATTTTACGGATAAGAATCAATTAGTCGAAGATTCGAATTACTGACAATACATTGTTTTAAAGTAAAAATTCATGAGTTGAGGATACATTATGGAATTGACACATTTTGATGAAGCCGGTAATGCACGCATGGTAGATGTAAGTGAAAAAGCCGTTACGTCCAGGACGGCGGTGGCGGAAGGCTACATCTTGGTTAATGAAGAAATATATGAAC
The DNA here is from genome assembly GCF_003992065.1 of Veillonella seminalis. Lineage (GTDB taxonomy): Bacteria > Bacillota > Negativicutes > Veillonellales > Veillonellaceae > Veillonella_A > Veillonella_A seminalis. Next base: position 60,221 of record NZ_RQUZ01000002.1, on the reverse strand, counting down.
GCATTAAGGCCGGTACGATGAAAAAGGGCGATGTGTTGGCGGTAGCACAATTGGCGGCTATCATGGGCGCTAAAAAGACATCCGATTTAATTCCCTTGTGCCATCCCCTTATGCTCACTAAGGTAGCGGTGATTTGTGAACTTGATGAAACACGCCGTGCCGTACGGATTGAAGCTACGGTGAAAACATCGGGGCAAACCGGTGTTGAGATGGAAGCTTTGACGGCTGTTCAGGTGGGGCTCCTTACCGTGTATGATATGTGTAAGGCCATCGATAAGAGCATGGTTATGGGACCGGTATATTTAATTGAAAAAGAGGGCGGCAAGAGCGGTCATTTTATTAATCCGAAGCGCCCAGAAGTATAGTTTTTGGGCGTACGGTGGTATATGCTGTTGTTCAAATATATACTGTGTCATACTTAATAAACACTTGAACCATACTCTATAATTAGGTAAAATAAGATGTTAGATCAAATAGATTAAATGACAGAAAAGAGTGTATTATGGAAATTGTATTGGTAGAACCGGAAATTCCCGGCAATACGGGAAACATTGCCCGCCTTTGTGCGGCCAATCACATGACCTTGCATTTGGTAAAACCTTTGGGGTTTAAGTTGGAAGATAAATATTTAAAACGAGCCGGTCTCGATTATTGGGATCTCGTGGATGTACAGGTTCATGAAAACTTGCAGGAAGTATACGATAAATATCCCGACCGTCGTTATTTTTATGCGACGACGAAAGCTAAACATACATATGCCGAAGTAGAGTATCAGATTGGTGATATGCTCGTGTTCGGTAAAGAAACAAAAGGGTTACCGGAAGAGTTATTGGCAGCGAATTACGACCATACGATTCGCATCCCTATGATAGCGGAAGCCCGTTCCCTTAATTTATCCAATTCGGTGGCGATTATTGCTTATGAAGCAATGCGTCAGCTGAATTTTCCGGATTTAAAAAATTTTGGTCATTTAACAATGAAAGGTGGAGTTTAATACTATGAACTATGATAAGGCTTACGAATTACAAAAAGCGATGCGTGAAAGCGAAGAATATAAAGCATTGATGACGGCTCAGGCTGCTGTTGAAGGTGACAGCACCGCCAAGGGTTTGATTGAACAGTTCTTGATGCAACAGATGCAATGGGAATACGCTAAAATGGCCGAAGCTCCTGAAGCGGAAGAAATCGGTAAAAAATTAGAAGAATTGATGCCTATGATTCAGGCTAACTCCGGCGCTCAAGCTTATTTACAGGCGCATGTGCGTTGGACTCAAGTTTCTAATGACATTTATCGTATTATCAGTGAACCTATTACAGAAGGAATGAAAATTCTTGAAAAAGCTAAACAGTAATTTACAAGCTCTTTATACTGATTTACAGCAAATTGTAGCGCCCGGTTCACTGCTTTGCAATGAGCCGTTGGCTGCCCATACAACCTTTAAAATCGGTGGACCTGCCGATATTTTTGTGACGCCTCAAACTATGAGTCAATTGAGTCAAGTTATGGCGGCGATTCATCAAGCTGATGTACCGCTCACCGTTTTGGGGAGCGGCTCCAATGTCTTGGTGCTCGATGGCGGTATTCGCGGAGTCGTGTTGTCACTCAGTGATATGCGTGAAACCATGGCGGCTATTGACGGTGTGATGACTGTCAGTGCAGGCTATATGTTAAAAGACGCTTCGGAATTTGCTTATGCGGCCGGGCTTACCGGCATGGAGTTTGCTATCGGTATTCCGGGCACTTTGGGCGGGGCCGTATTTATGAATGCCGGTGCCTATGGCGGCGAGATGTGCCAAGTGGTGAGTAAGGTTCGCGCCGTTGATATGAGCGGTCACGTATCGGAATACACGGCGGATGAATTGGCGTTCGCTTATCGTCACAGCCGTTTTCACGAAAGTCATGAAATTATCGGCGAAGTGGATATCCGTTTAAAAGAGGGCGATAAGGATGAAATTTTAGCCCTTATGGAAGATTTGACGGAGCGTCGTCAAAGCAAACAACCGCTCGAATATGCCAGTGCCGGCTCAACTTTTAAACGCCCACCGGGTTATTTTGCGGGGACTTTGATTGAGCAGACGGGTCTTAAAGGCCTTGCCGTAGGGGATGCGGAAGTATCCCAGAAACATGCGGGCTTTGTTATTAACAAAGGTCAGGCATCGGCTAAAGATGTGTTAAATTTAATCCATAGTGTGCAGGCTCGCGTAGCCGAAGCCCATGGCGTGAATTTAGAAACCGAAGTGCGCATTATCGGTGAAGACGCACAAAATTAAGAAGTATCATAGAATTAAGCGGATTTAATTTGTGCCGTCGCAACAAAATTTTAAATAAGGTTTGGCTCGAATGGGTAGGAACCTATATCTAGGTTTTTCTATTTGAGCCAAAAATTATTATATCGGGAAATGTTAAAATGTGGTTGACACCACTCTGTCAAACCATGTATAATATTTCGGTAAGCATTTGAATCTTATTCCATTAGCCCCGGAAAGAGAGCAGGATGCTTTTTGGTAAAGTTAGTCGTTATGAGGAGGAATTAGCAGCATGAAAACCACATATATGGCCAATCCGAACACTATCGAACGGAAATGGTATGTTGTTGACGCTGAAGGTAAAACTTTAGGACGCCTTGCTGCCGAAGTAGCTAAAGTTCTTCGGGGCAAAAATAAACCAACTTTCACACCACATGTTGATACCGGTGACCACGTTATCGTAATCAACGCTGAGAAAGTTCGTTTCACAGGTAAAAAATTAGAACAGAAAACGTATTTCCGTCATTCCGGTTATCCGGGTGGTTCCACATTCGTTACCCTTGGTAACATGTTGGCAAAACACCCTGAACGCATTGTGGAAATGGCAGTTCGCGGGATGCTTCCTAAGAACAAATTAGGCGCTCAAATTTATCGTAAATTGAACGTTTATGCAGGTCCTGAACATCCACATGCAGCTCAGAAACCTGAAGTTTTGGAATTTGATATTCGGTAATTTCCGGGAGGAGGAACATACACATGGCAGTAGCTCAGTACTACGGTACAGGCCGTAGAAAATCTTCCGTTGCCAGAGTTCGTCTGGTACCGGGCACAGGTAAAATCACGATTAATAAACGTGAATTAAACGAATACTTCGGTCGTAAGACTTTGGAATTGATTGTAAAACAACCGCTTAACCTTACCGGTACGGTTGAACAATATGATGTAATCGCCAGCGTTGAAGGCGGCGGTCCATCCGGTCAAGCAGGTGCAATCCGTCACGGTATTTCCCGTGCATTGTTGGGCGTTGACGAAGAACTTCGTCAGTCCCTTAAAAAAGCCGGCTTCTTGACTCGTGACCCACGTATGAAAGAACGTAAAAAATACGGTCTCAAAAAAGCCCGTAAGGCATCCCAGTTCTCGAAACGTTAATTTTCGATTACAAACAGAAAACCCTACAAACCTCGGTTTGTGGGGTTTCTTTTTTTATCCGCGGAAATTATTGTTTTATCGTAATACTTTAACTTTACTCTTTAATCCTTTATTCATTCAAATCCTATTGATTTTATATCGAAAAAAATCTATAATGAAGTTATAAATATGATATTTATAGAATATTACGATTGATTAAGAAAAGAGGAGATATTATGAAAAAACGTGCATTATTATTAGCTGTTGTAGCAGCAACTGTGACATCCGCAGCTTTTGCTACACCACAAACTCAATGGCAAGAAGGTCAATGGCAGGTTGATTTGGGGGCTTGGAATACTGAAGCCAGTGCTGATGCCAATAAACTTGTCGGCGAAGGTGGTGATTTTACTACCGATAATAAATGGAACTTTACCGGCGTCGTAACTTACGGCTTGAATGATCGCTGGGCTGTTCAATACAATTACTATGGTTTGAAAACCGATGCGAAAGATGGTATCGGTACCGATGGTAATGCTCAGGAAGTGAATGCACTTTATTCCATTAATAAAAACTTTGCCGCCTATGCAGGTTATAATCGTATTAAAAACAAAGTAACTGCTGATGGCGACAATTTATCTCAAACTAATAATGTAGCTCAAATCGGTATTATCGGTAAAGCACCTATTACCGACAAATTGGATGTATACGGTAAAGCCGCTATCGGTACTCAGAATACGACAATTTGGGAAGCCGGTCTCGGTTACGGTATTACGCCTGACTTAGATGTAAATGTAGGTTATCGTTATGTAAACACTAAATTGACTGATAAATGTGATTTCGGTGCTCTTGATGATGCCAACATCAGCTACAAAGGTATCATTGCCGGTCTTTCTTATCGTTTTGGCGGTAGCAGTGAAGAAGCTCCTGCTCCGGCACCGGCAGCACCTGTTTATCGTCCACAGCCACAGCCTCAAGCTGCGCCTGTAGTACAACAAGCTCCGGTACAACGCAATGATTACTATTTAGAAAGCGTTCACTTCGGTTTTGACGAAGATCAACCACTTGGCACTGAACAATCTAAATTAGATCATTTTGTACAGGTAGCTAAAGCTAACCCAACCCATACTTTCAAATTGGTAGGTAACACTGACTCCCGCGGTACTGACGGTTACAACAATGCTCTTTCTCAACGCCGTGTTGACAATGTAGCAGCTTATGCACAGAGCCAAGGCGTACCGGCTTCTCAGTTGGTACTTAACTACAAAGGCGAAAATGATCCGGTAGCTTCCAATGACTCTGATCAAGGTCGTGCCGACAACCGTCGTGTAGATATTTGGGAAAACAAATAATAATCAGCGTCATAATATTTCACAATGCAGTTTAGGTGATACATGACTCGATTTTGCAGTTAACATGCAGTGCTGAGACATATAATGAGGATTCCATTAATGGAATCCTCATTTTTTAATACTATAGCTAAGATAACAGGCTTCTTACATTTAACGGTAAAAAGCTTTTTAATATATATAAAATAATTTACATAAAATAAAAGCTGAGTGAGATTTATAGTATACGCTTGGCCGGCTATTTATTATATTGCGAGAGAGGTGTTGCGTATGAATACATTTGTTATCGTGTTAGTTGCCTTTATGGCGGCTATCGGGCCGTTAAGTACGGATATTTATTTACCGGGCTTACCGACTATTGCCCGAGATTTAGGTACAACCGCATCGGGTGGCCAACTTAGTTTGACCACTTGTTTAATCGGTCTGGCTTTGGGGCAGGTTTTAATCGGGCCTTGGAGCGATGGTGTAGGCCGTCGTAAGCCTGTTATGGTGTCTTTTATCGGTTTTGCTATAGCTTCATTTTTGTGTGGCACGGCTGCAACATTGACAGAATTTCTCGTGTGGCGCTTTGTGCAGGGGGTTGCCGGAGCTGGTTGTATTGTGTTGAGTCGTTCTATTGCCAGTGATACGCATAAGGGCAATGAATTGACGCGTTTTATTGCCTTGTTGGTTTTAATTACATCCGTTGTACCTATTGCGGGACCGGTTATTGGCGGTCTAATTCTGCAATATTGGAATTGGGAAGCTATTTTCTTATTATTAACGGCTTGCGGTATCATTGGTGCTGTATGGTCTATGGCTGTGTTACCGGAAACTTTGCCGGTAGAGAGACGCTTGCAAGGCGGGCTGAAAGAATCTGTTCGTAATATGTCGGCTTTGTGGAATAATAGAAATTATCGCGGTTATTTCTTGGTACAAGGTTTTGCTTCCATGGGGCTTTTCGGCTATATCGGTGCGTCTCCGTTTATTATGGAAGGACTGTACGGTTTTACGCCTACCGAGTTCAGTATTTTCTTTGGCGTCGGATCCGGTTGCTTGGCTTTGGGGGCACAGATATTCGGGCGTATCAGTAAGAGTCTCGGGGAGCGCACTGTATTGTGGTGGGGCAATGTTGGCGGTGCCATATTAGGATTAATTCTCTTGGTAATCGCAGCCATAGAACCACAGAGTCCTTGGTTTATTATGATTGCTTTGGCGTTCGTAATTTTCAGTTGCGGTTGTACTTTACCACTCAGCTTTTCCAGTGGTATGAATGCCCATAAAGGGATGGCCGGCAGTGCTTCCGGTTGGTTAGGGGTTATTTCTTTCTTGGCCGGTGCTGTTGCCTCACCGCTGGTAGGTATCGGCGGTGGTCATAGTATGTGGCCTATAGCTGTCTTGGTAGTGGGTGAACATGTGGCCTCTTTATTGAGTATGAAAGCGTTTACGACCGAATCGGATTAGTTAATATTAAAGACCGGCAATTATGGAATTGTCGGTCTTTTTTTATTCATACTTTATTGAAAGGAATTCTTTAACAGGGTAAAATGTAATAAAGACACATACATGTTTTGTGTGTTTAATTTTTTTGTAAGTTAATCCTATTTAAAAAGAAGGATTTAAAAAATTTATAATTAAATGAGGAGAGAGATTATGATTAAAGATAAATCCATTGAAGAAGCCAGAGCAGAGATACATTTTACCCGTAAAATGAATGCCTGCCCAATTGATTTTTCACCATTCCAGTCCAGCAATCCGCGTGAAGATCGTACCCGTCAATTCCTGAATCGCTTTTTAGGCCAGCGGGAGGACTATGTAATATGAGTCAACCGACTGATGCTAAAACGGCCAATACGGTAGTTAAAGCGACCGCCACAGTAACTAAAACGGTGCCGGTGGGGATTACCTATCGCCAACTGACCAAGGACGACGGGGCGGCCTATTACAACGTGCTCATCGATGGCTATGCCAGTAATTTGGCAGTGGGCGTAGATTTTTCAGCCAGTCACATGACGGAAACGGAAGCCATTGCTTGGGGTGAAACGCATCCTACCTACGGCCTTTTTGTCGACGGTGAATTGGCCAGTTCCATTACTTTGCGTATGCCGTGGGGACCCAATCCGGGACCTCGTGAATTCCCTCATATCGGTCATTTTGTCACATCGCCCCGTTTTAAAAAACAGGGCTATGCCAAGAAAATGCTGGCGTGGATAGAAACGGCTATATTGCGTGATCAACTGAAATCGCCGCTCGTGACCTTGGGCACGGCCGATACCCATCCGTGGCTCAAAGATATGTACTTGAGCATGGGCTTTAATATCACTAAAGTGACTCAATTGCCGGGCAAAAAGCATCATACGATTTACTTTGAGAAGAAAATTGTATAATAAACTGTATTTAAAAATTCTATCCTGCTATGGCACGATAGAATTTTTTTATGCGTAATATTCAAAGTGAAGACTAGGTGTCCGCCGGATTTTATGGTATACTGCAGTGGGAGATAGTATTCTGTGGAAACTATACTCTATCTGACACACAATGCTTCATGTATGAAAACAGCCGTTTACGTATGGGCAATCGCCGCTTGTGGCAATGTCTAATACAGGGAAGGGCTTAGTTTGTCTGTTTTCGGTGTTCGATGGATACGTCTCCTCGAACGCCGTTTTTTTATTGTCTTATTTTGAGACAACAGTAAAGGAGATATACATGATACGTGAAGTATTAGCGGGTAAAATTCACCGCGCAACGGTGACTCAAGCCGCTTTAGATTATGTGGGCAGTATTACGGTAGATACGGAACTGCTCGAAGCTGCCGGTATTTTGGAATACCAGAAGGTAGATATTGTAAATGTAAATAACGGTGAACGTTTTCAGACGTACACGATTAGCGGCGAAGCCGGTAGCGGTGTGATTTGTCTGAACGGTGCCGCCGCTCGCTGCGCTTGTCCGGGCGATACGGTTATTATTATGGCCTATGGACAGTTAAGCGATGAAGAAGTTAAAACTCATAAACCGTCCGTGGTGTTTGTGGATGAAAAGAATGCCATTGTAAGGGTAACAAATTACGAAAAACATGGTTTGTTGGCCGATATGAAGTAATTGTGCTGTCAGAGCAGAGCTATCTTCACAAACATACTTGTGAAAGGACGTAAAATATATGAAAACAGTAACAACGATTAAAGAAGTACGCGACGCGGTTAAAGCATGGCGTCGTGCCGGTGAAACCGTAGGTTTGGTACCCACTATGGGATTCTTACATGAAGGTCATGCATCGCTTATTAAAAAAGCGGTAGCGGATAATGACCATGTGGTGGTATCTACGTTTGTTAATCCGACCCAATTCGGTCCTAACGAAGATCTTGATTCCTATCCGCGCGATGAAGCTCGTGATGCGGCTTTATGTGAAGAAATGGGTGCCGATTTGATGTTCCGTCCGGATCCTAAGGAAATGTATACGGATGCGAAAGTATCCGTTGTAGTTAAGGATATGAATGAGCATTTATGCGGTGTATCGCGTCCGGTTCATTTTCACGGCGTTTGCACGGTAGTCACCAAATTATTTAACATTGTTACACCGGATAAAGCCTATTTCGGTCAAAAAGATGCCCAGCAATTGGCTATTATCCGTAAGATGGTAGAAGATTTGAACAGTCCGGTTGAAATCGTAGGTTGTCCGATTGTCCGCGAAGCAGACGGCCTCGCAAAATCTTCGCGCAATACCTATTTATTACCGGAAGAACGCGAAGCGGCTCTTTGTCTGTCTCGTGCGATTTTTTATGGCCAAGACCATATTAAAGCAGGGATGCCGGCAGAAAAATTATTGTCGGTTATGACGGATATTGTAGCCGATGAACCGCTTGCCAAAATCGAATATATTAAAGCGGTCGATGTGTTGACCATGGAAGATGTAGATGTTATCGATCGTCCTGTGTTGGTTGCTATGGCCGTTTATATCGGTAGAACACGCTTGATTGATAATTTCAGTTTTAATCCGGCTGACAAGGCTATTTAAATAAGGCGGGTGATTTTATGAAACCGTTGCTTTCGACATTAAAAAGCCTGACCGGCTTTGTGACTAAGTATATCGGTGTGATTATCATTGCGTTTACGATTTGGGCGTGTATAACGCCGTCTGTGTTCAGTTGGACCGTAAGCTATACATCGGTCTTTTTGGGCGTCGCCATGTTCGGCATGGGGCTCTCCATTCGTGCTAAGGATTTTAAAATGGTGCTCGCCAATCCGAAAGAAGTAATTTTGGGCGGTGTATTGTTACAATATACGATTATGCCACTCACGGCCTACGTGCTGTGTAAGGCACTTAATTTGCCGACGGATATTGCTATCGGCGTCATTTTGGTAGGCTGTTGCCCCGGCGGCACGGCCAGCAATGTAATTACTTATATTGCCAAAGGTGATGTGGCTTTGTCTGTAGGCATGACCATTGCATCGACTTTATTGGCTCCTTTATTGACACCGTTTTTGATTTATTCGTTGGGCGGTACTTGGGTAGAGGTATCTTTTTTAGCCATGGTATTGTCCGTCGTTAAAGTTGTTCTGATTCCTGTGTTGGTGGGGATTGCCATTCATCATTTCTTCGGTAAAAAATTGGAAGCATTATTGGCTACTATGCCGCTGGTATCATCCGTTGCCATTGTTATGATTATTGCCGGAATTATTTCGGTGAATGTGACGAAGATTTTTACGGCCGGCCTGGTGGTCTTGGCGGTTGTAATCTTGCACAATCTTATCGGCATGACTTTAGGACTTACGGCGGCTAAAGTATTGCGTGTTTCTTATGCTAAAGAAACCGCTATTACTATCGAGGTAGGTATGCAAAACAGCGGGCTCGCCGTATCGCTGGCAACCCTCCATTTTGCTATGAATCCGTTGGCTACTTTACCGGGGGCGACTTTCAGCGTATGGCATAATATTTCCGGTGCTGTTTTTGCATCTATTCGTCAGAAACATGACGGCACGGAATCAATGATTTCGTCGAAGATAGTGAAGAGTGCCGAATAAGTTGATTGCAGAATTATGTAAGTTATAAAGGAGTAGCGTATGGATGAACAAGCATGGGAACGGTTGCTTAATATTAAGACGGCCGGTCGTGACGACAGTCAGTTTGACGGCGAACATCATCCGTATGAGCCGACTGATTATGCGGTGCTTGAACGTTTGATAAGTACGGGCTATATCGGCAAACATAATGTTCTTATTGATTATGGCAGCGGTAAAGGTCGGGTCAGTTTTTTCTTGGCTCATGAAACTCGCTGCCGTTGTATCGGCGTGGAATTTGATGAGCGTTTATGGGAACGGTCTTTGGCCAATCAAAAGACAGCCGTGGTCGGTAAGCGTGTAGAATTTATTCATGATGATGCGGTTACTTTCAAAGTACCGAAAGAAGCTGATTGTTGCTTTTTCTTTAATCCTTTTGCCTTACATACTTTGAAGCGGGTATTGGCGAATATATTCGACTCTGTTTATCAAGAAACGCGGCGCATGCGACTCTTTTTCTACTATTCGTATGAAGAAACCGAAGCATTTTTGCTTAATCATGTAAATCTTCAAGTGGAAGATGTGTTGGATTGTCGTGATTTATTTGACGCTGAAGATATACGTGAAAAAATATTAGTCCTAACTGTGGACGATACGATTTTTAGATAAAAAACTGCGACCTGAAGTCTATTTATAAGGACTTCAGGTCATTTTATTATTGAATATTATATTAAAAATTAATAAAGTTTTCTATACATTTAAATCATAGAATCAGTAAACACTTGATTCCTACTGAAATCATCGGGATAATCGTTTAGGCAATTTTTTGATAATCACATACTATAATGTAATATTAGGATTGCATTATTCATATTTGATAATTGACACTCCAATCAGACGCGTTACAATAAGGTCGTAGATATTTCTACTAGGGTGACAACATTGTCTGTGACGGACGTATTTCTTATCAGCTATTATTATTTATGATACGAACCTTCGCCTGCAATGTTGTTAAGACATTGGAGGTGTTTTTTGTGGAAATGAATGGGTTGTACATTGTAATCGCCTCGGCGTGCATCCTCGTTTTAGCTTACCGCTATTATGGGGCTTTCTTAGCCGCCAAGGTACTCGTGTTGGACCAGTTCCGTCCGACACCGGCCGTTGTTCATAACGACGGTCATGACTATGTGCCTACCAATAAGTGGGTAACATTCGGTCACCATTTTGCGGCCATTGCCGGTGCAGGTCCTTTGGTAGGTCCTGTTATTGCCGCACAGTTCGGGTATTTACCGGGTTTATTATGGATCTTGATCGGGTCGGTTGTAGCCGGTGCCGTTCATGACATGGTTATTCTGTTTGCGTCGGTTCGTTACGACGGCAAATCCATTGCCGATATTGCGAAGGAAGAAATTTCCAATTTGGCCAGTGTCGGTGCCATGCTTGCCACCTTGTTCCTTTTGATTATCACGTTGGCTGGTATGGCCGTAGTAGTAGCCAATGCGCTTCATAACTCCGCATGGGGCTTCTTCTCCGTAAGCATGACGATTCCAATCGCAATTTTTGTAGGTATTTATTTACGCTGGCTTCGTCCCGGCAAAATTCAGGAAGCTACGGTTATCGGTGTAGTACTTATCTTTGCAGCTATTATTTACGGTCCTCAAGTAGCCGCTTCTTCCTATGCAAGCTGGTTCCTTTATGACTTACAGACCATCGAAATTATGTTGGCTGTATACGGGTTCTTTGCGGCCGCATTACCTGTTTGGTTATTGCTCGCACCACGTGATTATTTATCCACGTACTTAAAAATCGGTACTATCGGTGCGTTGGCTTTAGGGATTATCATCGTAATGCCTATTATCCAAATGCCGGCCGTTACCCAGTTCATTCACGGCGGCGGTCCTGTACTTAAAGGTTCTGTATTCCCATTCATTTTCATTACCATCGCCTGCGGTGCTTTGTCCGGTTTCCATACAGTAATTGCTACCGGTACAACACCTAAGATGATTACTAACGAAAAAGAAATCTTACCTATTGGTTACGGTGCTATGCTTACCGAAGCATTCATTGCCATGATGGCTTTGATTGCCGCTACCGCTTTACATCCTGATGACTATTTTGCCATTAACTCCACGGCTGAATCTTTCAAAGCATTAGGACTTCAAGTCCATGAATTACCGGCCTTATCTCAGATGGTCGGCGAAGATTTAATGCACCGTCCGGGCGGCGCTGTTTCCTTGGCTGTCGGCATGGCGCACATCTTCTCCCGCTTGCCTAATATGGATCATCTCATGGGTTACTGGTACCATTTCTGCATCATGTTCGAAGCTTTATTTATTATGACTTTGATCGATGCCGGTACTCGTGTAGGTCGTTATTTGTTACAAGAATTGTTGGGTCGTTTCTACAAACCGCTTGAAAACGTTAACTGGGCACCGGGGGTATATGGTTGTGCTGCGTTAATTTGCCTCATGTGGGGTTACCTCGTATTACAAGGTAACATCGGTATCATTTGGCCTCTATTCGGTGTATCCAACCAGTTGCTCGGTACTATGACCTTAGCCGTAGGTACTACGGTAATTATGCGTCTCGGCCACAAACGTTACGCTTGGGTAACCGGTGTACCATGTTTCTTTATGGCTATCATCGCTATTGCCGCCGATTATGAAAACGTATTCTACAGTTACATTCCGGCCGGCAAATGGACCTTGGTTGCCTTCAGTGTTGTCATGTTCCTCATGATTGTTATCGTATTGGTAGAAGCCATTCGCAGCTGGATTCGTTTGGCAAAAATTCCGCAAAACTATAAGACACAAGCCGAAGAAGAAGCTGAAAGTCTTAAGAAATACGGTGCCGTTAAGGTTGAAGTTAAATAAAATTCTTAAAGCTGAGATATATAGCTTTAAACAGGTTCATGTGAACCTGTGCAGGCTGAACTTGGTTTGAATGACATTTATATAATAGCCGCCCCGGACTTGTTCGAGTTTGGGGCGGTTATTTGTATATACATAATATATTCAATCTTAATCGCGGAAAAGCCGTAAAAATTTTGTCAAATAATGGCCTCCCGATACCCATATATTGAAGTTCTTGCAGTTTTGTGCTAGAGTAAGCTTATGAATGATATTCTATAGTAATAGGAGATTACAAACAATGAGTGCACAACCAATGACAGTTTCGTACAACTATCGAGAACAGCTCTGTGTTGACTCGGCTCCGGGCCCCGGCACCATCGTCATTTTTGGTGCTTCCGGTGACTTGACTAAACGAAAATTGTTACCAGCTATATATGCTTTGTTTGAGCGTAAACTATTGCCTGAAAAATTTGCCGTAATCGGCGTGGCTCGCACGGAAATGACCAATGAAGCATTTCAAGAAGAAGTGCGTGAAGCTATGGCCGCTAATGGCGATACCGTAACGGATGAGTTCTTGGCAAAGTTCTCTTACGTAGCCGGCCAGTATACGGAATCGGCTACCTTTGAACAGCTTGAAACTGAGCTTAAACGTGTCAGTGAAGAACACGGTACCGAAGGCAATGCATTATTTTATCTGGCTATGCCGCCGACAATGTTTGAACCGATTGTAAAAGGTTTGGCGGAACAGGGCTTGCTCGAAGAGGAAGATGCTTGGTCCCGTGTTATTATTGAAAAACCGTTCGGACATGATTTGGAAAGTGCTGTAGCACTTGATAAATCCTTGAAACGTTATATTAAAGAATCACAGACTTACCGAATTGACCATTATTTGGGCAAAGAAACGGTACAGAATATTTTGATGCTTCGTTTTGCCAATGCAATTTTTGAACCGCTTTGGAACCACACCTATATTGAAAAAGTGGAAATTACGGTAGCGGAAGAATTAGGCGTTGAAAAACGTGCCGGTTATTATGATAAAGCCGGTGCTTTGCGTGATATGTTCCAGAACCACATGGTGCAGATGTTGTCCCTGATTGCCATGGAACCGCCGGCTATTTTTGAAGCTGATGCATATCGTGATGAAATTGCCAAATTGATTTCGTCCATTCGTCCGTTGGAAGGACAAGATCTCGGCAAAATCTCTGTTCGCGGTCAATATGTCGAAGCTGTTGACTCGGAACGTCCGGCCGTAGGTTATCGTAAAGAAGAAGGGGTAGCACCGAATTCTCAAACAGAAACTTATGTGGCGCTAAAACTCTTCGTCGATAATTGGCGTTGGCGCGGCGTGCCGTTCTATATGCGTACAGGCAAACGCTTACCTAAAAAATCCAGTGAAATCGCTATTACGTTTAAGCCGATTCCGCATTCGATTTTTAAACCGATTCGTCCGAAGGACTTTAACCAAAATGTGTTGTTATTGCGCATGCAACCGCATGAAGGCATGGGTTTATCTTTGGAAGTTAAATCACCGGGTTCCAAACTTTGCGTAAATACTTTGGAAATGGATTTCTCCTACAGTGATTTTATGCAGGGAGAAGATATTCCGGATGCTTATGAACGCTTGATTTTGGATGCTTTGCTGGGCGATCAGACTTTGTTTGTTCGCAATGATACGGTAGAAGCTTCCTGGCGTTTATTTATGCCGTTATTGCGGGCGTGGGAAGCCGATTTGGATAATGTGCCGCTTTGTTTCTATCCGGCTTACAGTGAAGGACCGAAAGAAACCAATGAAATCTTAGAAGGAGGTTCCTTACAATGGCGCAAGATTTAATTCGTTCATTTGAAACGGCTCAAGAAGTAGCGGAAGCGGTGGCGAAAGATTTTATCGCTTACACCAATCAGTGTATTGCCGAAACGGGGACTTGCGTGGTGGCTATTTCCGGCGGTACAACGCCGAATACTTTATTTGAGTTGCTTAATACCGACGAATATCGTAAGCAATTGGATTGGGAAAATATATTCTTCCTCTGGGTGGATGAACGTTTTGTACCGCAATCTAATCCGGATAATAATTTTTATCGTGCGAAAGAACGCCTTTTTGCCTCTATCGGCGGTTGTAGTCATTTCTATCCGGTGCCTACTAACAGCGGTACGGTGGAAGAAGCGGCTGACGCTTATGAAAAAGAAGTGGCAACGGTGCTCAGCGCGAATGAAAAAGAAGGCGTAGACTTGGCTTTGTTGGGCCTTGGTGATGACGGTCATACAGCTTCTTTGTTTGCCCGTTCAGAGGCTCTCAACGAAAAGAAACGAAATGTAATTCCTGTAACGGATGGCAAGGTTTGGCAGCGCGTGAGCATGTCATTCCCGTTTTTGGCCAAAGCGAAAAACGTATGGTTTACCGTAGTCGGTGAATCTAAGGCGGCAGCACTCGGCCGCGTGCTTCGTCAGCGTAAAGAGTATATGGATGACTCATGGGAGGATCGTATCGGTCATGTACTTCCTGGCGCTGTACTCTCACAGGACACCGTAACATGGTATGTAGATAAAGCCGCTAAAAATTAATACTTAAATTGACAATTCGCTATGACATTTTCTATAGCATTTTAGTGGAGTTTCATGTTACACTGTAAATAGAAATGATTGTTATTGTAGCTAAACGAGGTGAAAATTATGTTTAATTTCGGAACACAAGAATTAATTTTGGTGCTTGTTATTGCGCTTGTTGTGTTCGGACCGGGAAAGCTACCGGAAGTGGGCAAAGCCATTGGCAAAGGTATCAATGAATTCAAAGATGCCGTAAGCTCTGATAAGAAAAAAGAAAAAGAAGAAAAAGTATCTGATGTGGCTAAAGTGGAAACGATTGACGTGGAAGCGGGCGCCGTTAATGATAAAAAACATAAAGAAATAGAATAAATTGATAATAAGGCCTCCCTATGCCGTCAGGCCCGGGGAGGCTTTTGCGACTAAATCGTTATAAATTCTTAATTGTATTTACAGATTCACTTTGTGAATCGGAAGATTGGAGGAACACACTATGTGTAAAGATTGTGGTTGCGGCAGTACAGGTCATGCTCATCAGCAGGTATTCACTGTACCGGGAATGATGTGCAGTAATTGTGAAAATACAGTAAAAACAGCAGTACTCGGTTTACCGGGCGTTATGTCTGCTGATGTGGATTTGAAATCCAAAGATGTAACTATTTCCTATGACAGCAGCAAAGTAAATGTTGCTGCCATTAAAGAAGCCATTGATGCAACGGGCTTTGAAGTAGCTTCCGTTTCCGAAGCAACTCATGCTCATGAAAGCGGCGGGCTCATGGGCTCTTTAAAACGTATGTTTAAGTAAAATAGCGATGCGTCCGTTGCGAGGGTAACGGACGTTTTTTGCGTTAAGCGTATTGGCAGTCCTTAGCGTTGAGGAGTTAATCATGATTAAAAAGTTTGACAATGAAACCTTTAATTGGGAGGGTGTAGACACGTTAGTCTATAAACAGGACGGCAGTCCCTTTAAGGATGTGACTCGTCAGGTGCTGTTTGACGGCGCTTTCGACATTCCCTGCCAATTTCGTTATTTTGAAGTAAAACCGGGTGGTTATTCGACCTTAGAACACCATGAACATACTCACATGGTTATGATTTTCAGAGGGCATGGGCAATGTTTATTGGGTGAAAATGTGGTGGATGTAAAAGTAGGCGACTTTATTGAAATCCCAAGTCATACGATTCATCAGTTCCGCGCCAATAAGGGCGATTATGTAGGATTTTTATGTCTCGTTAATGTAGATCGGGATAAGGTGAAAATTCCGTCCCCGGAAGAAATTGAAGCCTTAAAAGACAATCCGACCGTCAAAGAGTTTTTAGAAAGTTGTTAAAAGGTGTAAGCTGTGTTATAATTAACTGTTATTTAATAGATTGACACTTTAAGCTATACCTTTAGATATAGTTAATATGTTTATAGCGAAACAGGAGGCATACATACATGATTCGCGAAGATATTCGTAATGTTGCAATTATTGCACACGTTGACCATGGTAAAACAACCTTGGTGGACGCCCTTTTAAAACAAAGCCATATTTTTAGAGAGAATGAAAAAGTGGCAGAGCGTGTTATGGACTCTAACGATCTTGAAAGAGAACGTGGTATTACGATTTTGTCTAAAAATACGGCTGTTATGCACAACGGCGTAAAAATCAACATCGTTGACACCCCGGGCCATGCTGACTTCGGCGGCGAAGTAGAACGCGTACTCAACATGGTTGACGGCGTATTGTTGTTGGTTGACGCTTTTGAAGGTCCGATGCCACAGACTAAATACGTACTTCGTAAAGCTTTGGAACAGAAATTAAAACCAATCGTAGTTATCAATAAAATCGACCGTCCGGACCAACGCGTTCATGAAGTAGAAGACGAAGTATTGGAACTCTTCATGGAACTCGAAGCCGATGACGATCAATTGGACTTCCCGGTTGTTTATGCATCTGCTCGTGACGGTATTGCCAAATTGTCTATGGAAGACGAAGGCAAAGATATGCAGCCTTTATTTGAAATATTGCTCAAAGAAATTCCGGCTCCGCAGGGTGACATTGACGGTCCGTTGCAGTTCATGGTTACAACTCTTGACTATGATGATTATGTTGGCAAAATCGCCGTTGGTCGTATCGTACGCGGTCGTATGAAAACTAACCAACCGGTTGTTATCATGAACGGTGAAAGCACTCGTAAAGCAAAAATCGGTCGTGTTTACACTTACAACGGTTTGAACCGTGTAGAAACCGATGAAACTGCTATGGGTGATATTACCGCTTTTGTTGGTATCGAAGACATTAACATCGGTGAAACCGTAGCTGATGCGGAACATCCTGAAGCATTACCGGCTATTACTATTGATGAACCTACTTTGGCCATGGTATTCTCCGTTAACAACTCTCCATTCGCCGGTCGCGAAGGGGATTATGTAACAAGCCGTCATTTACGTGATCGTTTGTTCAAAGAAGTAGAAACCAACGTATCTATGAAAGTAGAAGAAACCGAATCTCCGGACGCATTCAAAGTATCCGGTCGCGGCGAACTTCATTTGGCTGTTTTAATCGAAACTATGCGTCGTGAAGGGTATGAATTACAGGTAGGTAAACCTCGCGTAATTTACAAACGCATTAACGATCAGCTTTGCGAACCATTGGAATACTTAACTATCGACGTACCTCAGGAATTCATGGGTACCGTTATGGAAAACTTGGGCGCTCGTAAAGCCGAATTAATTAACATGACCGAATTGGCCGGCTACCTTCGCTTGGAATTCATCATTCCGGCACGTGGTCTTATCGGTTTCCGAGCTCAATTCTTAACCAGCACTAAAGGTAACGGTATCATGAACCATGTGTACCATGGCTATGCACCGTTCAAAGGCGATATTCCGGGTCGTACCCGCGGCGCTTTGGTAGCCTTCGAAGACGGCGAAACAACTCCTTACGGCTTGAACTCCGTACAGGATCGCGGTACTTTATTCGTAAGGCCTAATGAAGCGGTATATACCGGTCGCATTATCGGTGAAAACTCTCGTGAAACCGACATGGACGTTAACCCTTGTAAGAAAAAACATGTTACCAACATGCGTTCCAGCGCTTCTGACGAAGCTGTTCGTTTGACACCGCCTCGTATTTTCAGCTTGGAACAGGCTTTGGAATGGATTAACGATGATGAATTGGTAGAAGTTACACCGCACAGCATTCGCATGCGTAAAACTATTTTGGATCGTGCCGCTCGCGCTAAAGCAGCTAAAAACGGTCGCTAAGAATTATTATGAGTTGGTGGCAGCGACGGTCGTCGCGTAAAACACAGTCTAAGACATATGAATTACGAATAGCCGGTGAGCTTATACCGTATACGGTGACGTGGAAGGCCGTTAAAAACATGAACCTTCGCGTCATGCCGGACGGTACGGTCAAGGTTTCGGCACCGTGGCGTATGCCCGCTCAATCCGTTACCCAATTCGTGTCGGAGCATGAAAGCTTTATTGACAAAGCACGGCAACGCTTTAAGGACCATCGGGCCAATCAGGCGAAAGTTGTATCTTATCGCTATGAGACGGGTGAGCTTTTTCCTATATTGGGATATGAGGCTCGCTTGGAAGTGGCCGAGATAGAGGCGAATCATGCACCGTATGTTTCGTGGAGCGAATCGGAGCCGGCCGTCCTTTACATGTTTGTTAAACCGCATAGTACGGTAGCTGAACGGGCAGCCTTACTGGAGAAGTTCTGGGAGGGTTTGGTCGAGGATGTCGTAAAGAGTATGCGTGATCGTATTTATCATCGCTATATTGAAGCCGGTTATGATGTACCGTATCCGAAACTTCGAATTCGTGAAGTGAAAACACGTTGGGGGTCCTGTTCGCTAAGAACAGAACGAATTATGATTAATCAAAAATTATTAATCGGGCCCCATTTATTTCTGGAATATGTAATGATTCATGAGTTTGCCCATTTTATTCAACCTAATCACTCGTCACGATTTTGGCAAGTGGTGGCTGAATTTATGCCACAATGGCAGACGGTGCGACGTGAACTGACTTATTACTTCAGAGGTCGTTAACGAATATTCGTATCAATGTGCGATGAATTGAACAGAAAATTTCCAACTTATGCTATAATTAAATAAGGTACAGATACAGTAAAAGGACTGACCTCGGGGTCGGTCCTTTTTATATAATTCTTGATTGAGGAGGGAACCATGAAACCATTTGTTCATTTGCATAGCCACACTGAGTACAGTTTGCAGGATGGTATCAGCCGCCTGCCGCAAATGGTAGCCCGTGCCAAAGAACTCAATATGCCCGCTTTGGCAATTACGGACCATGGTAATATGTGTGGGGCCATCTATTTTTATAAAGAAGCTAAAAATGTGGGTATAAAACCTATTATCGGCTGTGAAGTATATGTGACGACGGGCAGTCGTTTTGATAAAGACAGCAATAAGCAGGAACGTTTAAAGCATCTTATTTTGTTGGCAGAAACCATGGAAGGGTATCAAAACCTGACTAAAATCGTATCACGCGGCTTTACGGAAGGTTTTTATCGCAAACCGCGCGTGGATCATGAATTACTAAAGGAACACAGTAAAGGTATTATAGCCCTTAGCGCTTGTATTCAAGGGGAAGTGCCGCAATGTTTGTTGCAGGATAATCCGGACGGCGCTAAACGGGCTGTAGAGACATATTTGGATATTTACGGGAAGGATAATTTCTTTTTGGAAATCCAAAATCACGGTTTGCCGGCGGAAGTAAGAGCCCAGGAAGGTCTTATAAAACTCGCGAAGGAATACGGTGTGGGACTGGTATGCTCCAATGATTTTCATTATGTTCTTAAAGAAGATGCGGATGCTCAGGATATTAAAGTGTGCATCGCTACCGGGGCCAAAGTGGCCGATACGGATCGCTTAAAATTCCCAAATGACGAATTTTATATGAAAAGCGGCGATGAAATGGCGGAACTTTTCGGACATATTCCAGGTGCTATGGAAAATACCTTAGCCATTGCGGAGCGCTGTAATGTAGAGTTCAATTTTGATGAACATCATTTGCCTCATTTTGATGTGCCGGATGGCGAAACGGCAACGACCTATTTACGCCATCTGTGCGAACGGGAGGTACCGCGCCTTTACGGGACGATGACGCCGGAACTCAAAGAGCGCCTTGACTATGAGTTGTCGGTTATTGCCCAGATGGGTTTTGACGACTACTTCCTTATCGTGTGGGACTATGTCCGTTATGCTCGTGAGCATGATATTTTGGTAGGCCCGGGCCGTGGCAGTGCGGCTGGTTCTGTAGTAGCTTACTTACTCGGCATTACCGGCCTTGATCCGCTGAAATATAATTTGCTCTTTGAACGTTTCTTGAATCCGGAACGTGTCAGCATGCCTGATATTGATATCGACTTTTGCTACGAAAAACGTGGCAAGGCGATTGAATATGTTACGGCGAAATACGGGCAGGCCCGTGTGGCTCAGATTATCACTTTCGGTACGGAGGCGGCTCGTGCCGTTATTCGTGATGTAGGGCGTGTACTCGATCATCCGCTCCCCGAAGTTAACCGTTTGGCTAAGATGATTCCCAATGAATTGGGTATTACGCTGGACAAAGCGTTAAAAGGTAAAGATTTAAAACAACTCTATGAAAATGACCCGAAGGTGCGTGAACTCTTCGATTACGGTCGTAAGTTGGAAGGTATTGTACGTAATGCGTCCACTCATGCGGCGGGGGTCGTAATTTCGGCGGCACCGTTGGAAGATCATGTGCCGATTCAAAATGCCAACGACAGTGGCTTTGTTACGCAATATGATAAAGATAATATTGAAGAATTGGGCCTTTTGAAAATGGACTTCTTAGGGCTCCGTACCTTAACCGTTATGGATGATGCCCTAAAACTCATCAAAGCCAACCGCGGTATCGATTTGGATCTTGATAACATTCCGCTCGATGATAAGGCGGCCTGTGATTTATTGACCAGAGGGGATACACCGGGTGTATTCCAACTTGAATCGGAAGGGATTACTAAACTCGTAATGGATCTTCGCCCCGAGCATTTTGAAGACCTCATCCCACTTGTTGCTTTATATCGTCCGGGACCTTTGGGGAGCGGCATGGTGGAAGACTTCATTAAACGTCGTCACGGGGAAATGGAAATTACCTATCTTCATCCGCTGTTGGAACCGATTTTAAAAGACACTTTCGGTGTTATTCTCTATCAGGAACAGGTTATGCAGATTGCGTCCGCTATGGGCGGCTTCTCACTGGGGCAAGCCGACCTTATGCGCCGTGCTATGGGTAAGAAAAAGGAATCCGTGCTTAAAGCACAACGGGAATCCTTCATTGTCGGCTCGGTTCAAAATAATATTCCGGAAGCCGTCGCCAATGAAGTATTCGATTTGCTCGTATACTTTGCAGGCTATGGCTTTAATAAATCGCACAGTGCGGCGTATGCCTATATTGCCTATCAGACGGCGTATTTGAAGGCTCACTATT
Organism: Veillonella seminalis; assembly: GCF_003992065.1. Classification (GTDB taxonomy): domain Bacteria; phylum Bacillota; class Negativicutes; order Veillonellales; family Veillonellaceae; genus Veillonella_A; species Veillonella_A seminalis. The sequence continues at coordinate 38,658 of NZ_RQUZ01000002.1, read as the reverse complement.
TTCCTGAATTTATGGCGGCGACCATGACCAGTTTTATGACAAACGTGGATAAGCTGACTTACTATATTAATGATTGTAAAAAACACGGCGTTGAAGTACTGGGTCCGGATATAAATTACGGGGAACAGGCCTTTGCCGTACAGAACGGTGCCATTCGTTTCGGCCTAGGCGGTGTCAAGAGTGTAGGCGATAATGCGGTGGAACAGCTGCTCTTGGAACGCCGGCGTAACGGTTTATACAGTTCTATTTTTGATTTTTGTAAACGCGTTGATTCGCGTGTAGTGAATAAGCGTTTGTTGGAAAGCTTAATTCGTTGCGGCGCTATGGATAGTTTTAAAGAAAATCGCAATCAGCTCTTAGCTATGTATGAAGGGGCTCAAGGGTTGGGACAGCGGCTTCAAAAAGAAGAGGCTCGGGGCACCATGAGCCTCTTCGGCGATGAACCGTCCGTGGCGGAAACCATTGAGGTGCCGGAACTTGAAGACCTTTCCATGGATGAAAAATTACGCGATGAAAAAGAATATTCCGGTTTTTATATTTCCGGACATCCGCTTAATGCGTATGAAGCGGAATTAAAAGGCTTGTTTGAAATGGGAAAACTTAACGAAAATCCGGAACAGTATGATAAGCAGGAAGTCACCGTAGGCGGTCTTATTGTAGAAAAGACCGACCGAATTACCCGTCGCAATGATGTTATGTCTGTTTTGCGACTGGAAGATTACTCTGGGGCGGTCTCCGTCGTTGTGTTCCCACAGAAATTTCAGCAATATCAATCTATGCTGGCTGTCGATATGGCCGTGCGTATTTCGGGGCGTATTGATGCCGATGAAAAGGGAGTCCAGATTATCGCGGATACGATTAAACCGCTAAAAATTAATTATGATACGGCCAAGCGGGTTATTTTGCATATTCGGCCCGGTTTTGATACGGCCGAAGCCAGCAATGCATTGAAAAAAATATTGCTCAATGCAAGTGGGACGATACCTGTCACTTTTTATTTGCATCGTCAGCGAAAACGCATAGATGTAGCTAAGGAATATTACTTTGCCCCAGGGAGTGAAATATGCCGGGCCGTGGAAGAAATTTTAGGGCCCGATAGTGTAGAAATACTTTAGTTTATTAGTGTATAATGAGTACTATGAAGGGAAAACATAGGCTTTATTCCAATCCATTATGAGTGAGGTATTTACTATGAAAAAGACAAAAATTGTTTGTACTATCGGACCGAGCACTGATGCGCCCGGCGTATTGGAACAAATGCTGCAGGCGGGGATGAATGTAGCACGTTTTAATTTTTCACACGGTTCCTATGAAGAACATAGGAAACGTATGGAAGCTGTGCGAGCGGCCTCGAAGAAAACAGGTATTCCTGTAGCGCTTATGCTTGATACTAAAGGACCTGAAATTCGTTTGGGTCATTTTAAAGAAGGCAAAGTTATGCTTGAAGCAGGTAAGCCGTTCACATTGACTATGCGTGATATTGAAGGCGATGCCACCATTTGCTCGGTTAATCATAAAGGCTTGGTAGATGACGTTAAAGTAGGCTGTGAAATTTTATTATCCGACGGTTTAGTTACCTTGCAGGTAGAAAAAATCGAAGGTACGGAAATTTATACAACCATTAAAAATAACGGACCTATGAGTGACCGTAAACGTGTGGCCGTACCGGGTATTCCGCTCAGCTTGCCACCGGTTTCGGAAAGCGATATGGCCGATTTACGCTTTGGTTGTCAGATGGATGTGGACTATGTGGCCGCTTCCTTTATGCAACGCGGTACCGACGTAGTGGACATTCGTCGAATTTTGGAAGATGAAGGCAAAGATATTAAAATTATCTCTAAAATCGAAAATGAAGAAGGCATCAACAATTTAGACGATATTTTACGAATGTCCGACGGTCTCATGGTAGCCCGCGGTGATTTGGGCGTTGAAATTCCGGCTGAGGAAGTACCGGTTCTTCAAAAAATGATGATCACCAAATGTAATAAAGCCAGCAAACCTGTTATTACCGCCACTCAAATGTTGGAATCTATGACGAATAATCCGCGCCCGACTCGTGCTGAAGCCAGTGACGTGGCCAATGCCATCTTAGATGGCACGGATGCGGTTATGCTGTCCGGTGAAACCGCCGGCGGTAAATATCCGGTGGAAGCCGTACAAACAATGGCTCGTATTGCCGAAGTGACGGAACATTCTACTTTGTATTGCAATATTGATCATCCGTTTGTTGTGGATACGGTTCAAACCACCGATGCTATCAGTGTGGCTACCGTAACGGTGGCTAAGAACCTGGATGCGGCTGCTATCATAACCTGTACGGAAACGGGTAAAACGGCTATGAGTATTTCCCGTAATCGTCCGCGTGCCAAAATTTTGGCGGTTACACCGCATGAAGCGACCGTTCGACGCGTACAATTATATTGGGGCGTTGAAGCAGTACTCGGTGCCGGCCATGAAAATTCCGATGAAATGGTATACAGTGCCATCACATCTTCATTAGCCGAAAATCGTATCGAATCGGGCGACTTGGTTGTTATTACGGCCGGTGTACCATCCGGTAAGGCCGGTACTACCAATATGATTCGTGTACATGTAGTCGGCAAAGCTGTATTGAGCGGTGACGGTGTCGGTAAAGGGGCAGCTACCGGTCGTGTTTGCATTGCTTATGACGGAGCTATGGCTCAGCAAAACTTCCGCGACGGTGATATTTTGGTCGTTCGTACTTTAGAACCGGACTTAATGCCGTTTGCTAAACGAGCCGGTGCAATTATTGCAGCTGAAGACGGCTATACTTCGGCAGCAGCTATTGCCGGTATTAACTTCGGCATTCCGGTAATCTTGGGTGTAACCAATGCGGAAAATGTAATCAGTAATGGTGAAGTAGTAACGGTTGACGGTTCGCGCGGCAAGGTATTTGAAGGTATTGCCAACGCACGTTAATTATACGGCTCATATACATTAGATACAGTTTTACGAATATTTTGGTTGCGGTACGTATTGTGCCGCAACCAAAATTTCATATTGGCGAGGCAGATTCCGGGTGCCCGACAGTGTTTGAGTAAGGAGGTAATTATGAATTATTCAATGCCCGTAAATTCCGAACAATCGGTGATTTCTCAAATTGTAGCACATAAACTGCGCAATTCTATGCTCTGGATGGGCTGGGGGATTTTAACAACTTTTATTACCCTGATGGCAACAATCATTAATGATGATTGGTTGGAATTGGCTGAATCCAGTTACAATATTTTATTGCTTCTGGAATTAGGGGTTGTCTTTTTATTCAGTGCTCGCCAGTTGCGAGCAAGTTTGTCGGCATTGAAGGGCATGTTCTTTATTTATTCAATCTTGAATGGGCTTACGCTGGCTGCTTTGAGCATGGTGTACGGTACAACCGCCTTTTTCTACGCTTTCTTGGGCACACTTGCTTTCTTTGGTACTTTTGCGGTGCTCGGCGGTGTTGTTAAACGTGATTTGACTTCGTGGACCACCTATTTATTGGGAGCTGTTATTGCACTTATTATTGTTAGTCTGTTAAATATTTTCCTTTTCGACAGTGAATTTGTTGATTTGGTATTGGGGGCGTTTGGTGTTATTATCTTTACGATTTTTACGGCTGTAGACGTAAATCGTATTAAAGGTATTTTAACCGCTGTAGCGCTTGAAGATGACGATATATTGGAACGTGTTGAATTAATCGGTGCGTTAATGTTGTATTTGGATTTCATTAATATCTTCTTGTCTTTTTTGCGATTTTTCCGTAGAGACTGAGGAGGGATTTAATGGATGAACGAGAATGGCAAACCTTTGTAACGGTTGTTGAAGAAGGCAATATTACTAAGGCCGCTGAAAAGCTATTTTTATCCCAACCGGCGCTCAGTTATCGATTGCGCCATTTGGAAGAAGATTTGGGCAGTCCGCTACTTATAAGAACCAGTGAAGGCATTACGTTAACACCGCAGGGGGAAGTATTCCATACCTATTGCCGACGTATGTTGCAGGAAATGGAAAGTTTAAAACAGGCTCTCGGCGAAATGAGCGGAGAGATTCAAGGAACATTGAAAATCGGCTCGTCGATTAACTTTGCGGACTATCAACTGCCGCATTTGCTGGCGAAATTTACGAAACAGTATCCGAATATCCATATTCAAGTAAAAACCGGTCACAGTTCTCATGTTAATAAGATGTTTAATAGCGGCGAAGTAGCGGTAGCTATAGCACGCGGTAATTATAAAGAAGCAAGTAATAGTATTAAACTTTTTGAAGAACCTTATTGTTTGGTTTATAAGGATCCGGTTACCATTGAAGAGTTGGCAGACTTACCACTTATTCAATATCGTTCGGACGGTTCCATTACGAACGTTCTTGACACATGGTGCAATGAAAATCTGCCGAAGAGTCATGAAGCGGCTATGGAAATGGACTCTATGGTTACATGCCGTCACTTCGTGCGTGAAGGTCTCGGCTGGTCTATTTTACCGTATTTGGGACTTGGCTCTTGCAAGGATGAAGGTATCTATGTAGAGCCGATTTATCAGAAGAACGGTGAACCGTGGGTGCGTAGTACGTTTTTATACTTCAATGAAGTGAGTGATAAGCTTATTGCGGTTAAAACCTTTATAGATTATGTACAAGACTATTATAAAGATAATTCACCGGTAACGATAAAGTTTTAAAAACAATATAAAGACAATTGTTGAATTGAGTTGAACGAATCTAAGATTTTACTTTTTGTAAAGTCAAAATTTATATTTTCTTATATGAAAATTGCAAATACGGTGAGAATTTTTAAGAATCTTTTTGAGAAATGCAAAAAGATTCTTTTTTTATGCATGTTTAGAATATATTACTAAAAAGCATTTGTGGAATAAAAAAATGTGTATAAAAAATTTATGCAGTACATAACTGCTTTTTATTATCTTTTAACTAGGAAGGTCGATATAATGTTTTTAGAAGTAAGAGATAAAAAAATGTTTAAAATTCAATTCTAAAGTATTTAAACTTATATTGCTTTTCAGATATTTAAATGTTGATGTATTTCCTTAACTTTTATCGTAATTTATTTTTTAGTAATTTGAATCGTCAGGAAAGGATGCGAAGCTATGAACAAATTAGTAAAGGCAGCGACTGCCGGTTTTGACGAAAAGCAAGATTGTCTTGTAACAGTTGAACCGATTGCCGCCGGTATTGAAGTAGAATTAACTTCTAAAGTTCAACGCCAGTATGGTAAACACATTGAGGAATTAATCGTAAAAACGGTTAAAGAAGCCGGTTATGACGGTGTAAAAGTTATTGCCGACGATAAAGCTGCTTGGGATTATGCGATTAAAGCTCGTGTACTCGGTGCCTTAGAACGCGGTTCCGAACCAAAAGCGGCTGCAGCTCATGACGAAACTCGTCCGGTAGAAGTTAAAACTTTGCCTTTAAGTGAAGCAGCTAAAGCACGTATTTCCCGTAGCATGATGTTCGTACCGGGCAATACCCCCAAAATGATTAACAGCGCTGACATCCATGGTGCTGACAGCTTGATGTTTGATATTGAAGACTCCATTCCTGTAACGGAAAAGGATACGGCTCGTTTGATGACTGCTGAAGCGTTAAAAAGCATGACCTTCAGATCCGAAACAGTAGTACGTATTAACCATCCGACTCAGACGCCTTACGGCTATGATGACCTTGATGTAATCGTACCGGCTAAGCCAAACTTGATTCGTATTCCTAAAACGGAAGATGTTTCCGAAGTTGAAATCGTAGCCCGTAAGATTGAAGAAGTAGAAAAAGCTAACGGTTGGGAAGAAGGTACGATCAATATTATCGTAGCTATCGAATCCGTTAAAGGTCTTTATAATGTTCGTGAAATTTGCCACGCACCACGTGTTGTAGGTATCGCTTTAGGCGCTGAAGATTATCGTGCCGATCTTCGTACCGGTAAATCCAAACCGGCCGTTGAATTGACATTCGCTCGTCAATCCATCTTATTGGCTGCTCGTGAAGCCGGCATCCGTTGCGTTGATACCGTATTCTCCGATGTTAAAGATCCTGAAGGTTTTGTTGAAGAAGTACAGTACATTAAAGCTCTCGGGTTTGACGGTAAATCCTGTATTCACCCAAGCCAGATTAAATTAGCTCATAAAGTATTTACTCCGGATGAAAAAGAAATTGCTCATTCCGTAAAAGTATTGAACAGCTATGCTGATGCTTTGAAAAATAATAAAGGCGTAATCGCCGTAGACGGTAAAATGATCGATGGTCCTATCGTAGTACGTGCACAACGTATCGTGGACAAAGCACGTGCTGCCGGGATTAAAGTAGAAGTAGATGAAGGAGCTGAAATCAATGTTAAATAAAGCAAATCGCGAAATTCCAATGAATATTCCGGCTCTTGAAGGTCGTGAACTGTATCAAGGCGAGTTCGCTGTTGAGCCTAAAATGCACCGTGCCGGTCGTCCGGTTGCCAAATACAATCAAGGCGGTGCCGATAAAGTATTAGCTTCTATTGATGAAGCAATTGAAAAGACCGGCTTGAAAGACGGTATGACCGTATCGTTCCACCATCATTTCCGTAATGGTGACTATGTTATGAAAATGGTTATGGAACGCATCCAAGCTAAAGGTATTAAAGATATTACAGTTGCATCCAGCTCCTTGAGTCCTTGCCATGATTTCTTGATTGACATGATCAAAGACGGTACGGTAACTGCTATCGAAACATCCGGTTTACGTGATGCACTCGGTAAATTCTTAACGAAGAACCCAGGCGTATTAAAACGTCCGGTAGTGATTCGTTCTCACGGTGGTCGTGCTCGTGCCATCGTATCCGGCGAACTTCACATCGACGTAGCTTTCATGGGTGCACCTACTTGCGATCGTCGCGGTAACTTCACCGGCATGCAGGGTAAATCCGCTTGCGGTGCTCTCGGCTATGCCATGATTGACTCCCACTATGCTGATAAAACCGTAGCCATTACCGATAACTTGGTTGACTATGTATATCCATACTCCGTACCTCAAACTGATGTTGATTACATCGTTGAAGTAGAAGCTATCGGCGATCCTGCAGGTATTGCTTCCGGTGCCGTTGGTTTCACTAAAAACCCGGTACAGATTAAAATCGCTGAAATGGCGGCTGAATTCTTGGATCAGGCAGGCATCATCAAAGAAGGTTTCTCCTTCCAGTTAGGTGCCGGCGGAGCTCCATTGACAGTTGCTAAATTTATCGGTCAGAAATTAAAGGAACAGGGCGTTAAAGCCGGTTTCGGTATCGGTGGTGCTACCGGTATTTTGGCAGGTATGTTGGAAGACGGTTTAATTAACGCTATCTATGATACCCAAACATTCGATACTGATGCGGCCGCTTCTTTACATAGAAACCCAAATCATATTGAAATCAGTGCTTCCATGTATGCCGATCCTTGGACCGACAACATGACGAACTACCTCGACGTAGTATTCTTAGGTGCTACCGAAATCGATACGAACTTCAATGTTAACTGCATGACTGATTCCAACGGTATCCTCATGGGGGCTTCCGGCGGTCACAGTGATACAGCAGCCGGTGCTAAATGCACAGTTATTACTTGTCCGCTCGTTCGCGGCCGTTTACCGATGATTCTCGACAGCGTACAGACAGTAATTACACCGGGTGAATCCGTAGACGTTATCGTAACTGAACGCGGTATTGCTATTAACCCTCGTCGTACCGATCTTATCGAACGCTTCAAAGATTCTAATTTGCCAATCTACACAATTGAAGAATTACAGAAATTGGCATTTGACTTGGTAGGTAAACCTGAAGGTATTACCGTAAGCGATAAAGACGAAGATGTAGTAGCTATCGTTGAATATCGTGACGGTACCATCATCGACGTAGTTCGCAAACCTTTAGACTAATGTCATTAATGTCTGCTCCAATCGGCAGTAATGCTGACTGTGATTAGGAAGTCGACTTTAATAAAAAAACTCCTGTGAGTGAGGTTCTATTGAGGAATCTCACTCGGCAGCGAGTTGTCAAAAGCATTATATATTGTAATATGATAATTTTCTCATTTATTTTGTTACATGTGTAAAGGAGGATTTTCTCATGTTTTTAGGTTTTCTTGGCTTATTGATGATTGTTATCATCGTTTGGGCCTTAATCCAATCTAAAACAAATCCGGTGCCGATTTTCGTAATCGTACCGATTATTGCGGCAGTTATTGCCGGTTTCGGTCCTGAGGACATTTTTAAATTTATCCAAACCGGTGTTTCTAAAACCTGGTCTACAGCGGTATTATTTATTTTCTCTATCGTATACTTCTCTTTAATGAGTGACGTAGGTTTATTCGATCCGATGGTTAACTACTTGGCTAAAAAAGCCGGTAACAACATTATGTTGGTAACCATTGCTACGGCTATGATTGCCGTAATCGGTCACTTGGATGGCGCTTTGGCTTCCACATTGTTAATCACAATCCCTGCTATGTTGCCAATCTATAAGAAATTGCACATCCGTCCGGTTGTATTGGTTTGTATCATCGGTGCTGCTATGAGTATCATGAACTTGGTACCATGGGGTGGTCCGGTAGCTCGTACAGGCGTTGTATTGAACGCTGATGTTAATGCTTTGTGGCAGGACTTGATTCCATTGCAAGGCGTTGGTCTCGTAATCTTGTTGGTATTTGCCACTTACATGGGTATGGTTGAAAAACGCCGCGGTGCAGGTCTTAATCCTACCGGCGAAGCTGCTTTGCTTGATTCTTCCATCGTTCCGGCTGACAGCAATGCAACAACTGCTGATATCGAAGCTATGAAACGCCCTAAATTGTTATGGTTTAACGGTATTTTAACATTAATTGTTATTTTATTACTCTGCTTCACGAAGATTCCTTTGTACGGTGCCTTCATGTTCGGTTTGGCTATTGCCTTAATCGTTAACTTCCCAGGCGCTAAAGCTCAGGCTAAAGCTATTAAAATGCATGCCGATACAGCTTTGACAATGCCTATGATTTTGTTGGCTTCCGGTGTATTCCTCGGTGTATTGAGCGGTACTAAAATGATGGACAATATGGCCAGCATGTTGATCGCTCTTGTACCTGATTTCTTAGGACCACATTTGCAGACTGTATTCGGTATCTTCGGTGTACCTATCGGTATGTTACTCGGTACTGACTCCTACTTCTTCGGCTTGGTACCATTGGCTATCAGCGTAGGTCAGAAATTCGGTGTAAACCCTCAAGATATGGCTATGGCTATGTTGATTTCCAAAAACTACGGTGTATTGGTAACTCCACATGCGGCAACTACATTCTTAGCTTGCGGCTTGGCCGGTATTGAAATTAAAGATATGTTGAAATTCTGTGCTCCACGTCTTTTCGTAATGTCCTTAATTTCCTTGGCTTGCGGCGCGATGTTAGGTTTATTCCACATCTAAGCCGACGGTTTACGGTGAGGAATTATTAATAAAAACATAATATAATGCATATAAAAACGACGCCGCTCCTTCGGGAGCGGCGTCGTTTTAGTTTTATTATCGGCACTTAATCAGTGAGGTGTGAGTGATTAAGGCGTTTTGTCATTAAAAATGCTTTCGCCCGGTTGTAACGGGTTAGGGACATTTTGGGGATTGCTGTTAAAATCTTTAAGTGACGGTTTTTCGGGAGCAGCTTGCGGTACGGTGATTTCCGGATGAATCCACTCCAACTGCATGAGGCGCCATTGGAGATTATTGATTTCTTTGCGCAAGGTCCAAATATCTTTTTCTGCCTCTTTTAGTCGAGCTGCGTGAGCATTACTGATATGTTCCAGATTGGTGATGCGATAGTCGAAACTGTCCATATCACTCATATTATATTGACCGTATACCCGTGTGGCCAATTCATCGATTTGCGCCTGCTGATAGGCGATATAGCCGGCCATGGCAATAATGATAAGCCAAAGCCAAAAGGTTGTGCTTTTTACCAAACGGCGCAAATGATTACTGAGATTTTTCAATCGTTGGGGGCGAGGTCGTTCCTCACTCATGGCGCTTATTTCCCTTCGCTCACAACAGAACCGCTTGGTAACGGTAATTTAGCCGTTACAAAGTCAAGCCATAAGCGGGAAGCGTGAGACAAGTAGTGACCTTTTTTCCAAATTACATATAAGGTGTGAGTAATTTCCGGACGAACCAACGGACGTACCACTACGCTGGTGCCGACTTTTGTGTTTTCACCTTTGGTAGGGCAGAGGCGGCTAGGCAATAAAGCAATGGCCAAATGAGCACCTACAGTTTGTAACATGAGGTCGCGTTGGCTGGTTTCGAATACGATGTGCGGTTGGAAACCGGCATGTTTACAAGATTTAACAACTTCATCATGAAGATTGAAGTCGTCTTTATGAAGTACGAAGGATTCTTCGGATAACATATCAAGGGAAATTTCTTTTTCCTTAGCGAGCGGGTTATCGCGCGGTAAGATTACGCACAATGGATCGCTGGTGAGGTAGAAGGATTCAAATTCCTTAGGATTTGGTTTTGTACAAATGATACCGATGTCGATGAGGCCTTCTTGGACGCTGAGTTCGATTTTCTTGGAGCCGTGTTCATATAATTCCAATTCAATCTGCGGATAGGCGCGTTTGAATTCGCCTAAAAGCTGTGCAAAGATCGGTGCATCCGTAATTGGTGGTAAACCGATGAGGATAGAGCCTTGCTCTAAACGGAATTCGTTCTCAAAATCAACCTTTAAATGTTCAAACATGAAAACAACGCGTTTAGCATGGGTTAAGAAAATAGTACCGCCGTCAGTTAATTCTACGGACTTGGCATTACGCATGAAAAGAACAACGCCTAATTCGTCTTCTAAGGCCTTAATAGTACGGCTGATGGCGGATTGGGAAATATGCAGATTGCGAGCTGCCTTACTGAAACTTTTTTGATCAGCTACTTCTACAAAGTACTTTAAATGATGAAAATCCATAATACACCTCGACTAGTTAAATAATATATGAAAAACTCGAAACTGCTTTTCAAGAATGCGTTACGGTCATACCTTTCGTCTTAAAGGGACCAAAAGGGGATAAAAAAGTTCTTATTGAAAAGCATTCGCAATATTGAGAACCTATGAAAAAATATCAAGTCAACATCTCATAATTAGCAAACCGGATATGCCTGTTTGAGTTGCTATATACACTATATAATTGTATAATTGAAGCATGAGGCTATATCGATTTGTTATTTTAGGAATGAAATAAGTCCTCCAAATGCAAAAGAGTTTTAATAACTATTATATTATTACATTTTTGCAAGATAGGCAATGCTTTTACGAAAATTACAACAAAGAATGCATTAAATTTAACGTCCTTTGTTGCTTGCAATGTAGAAGCAATGCGATTTGAAAGCGATTTGCCAATATGTATGTCAAAAATTTATATGCGGTATAAAATCCTATAGTGTATTCAATATACTATAGGGTCTTCACGTGCTTATAAGGATAATATAGACATAGATATGCGCTAGGTGCGGGGGAATTTGTTCCTGAGATAATAAGGGTAAGCAAGTGTAAAACTCATTCTTAATGCTTAAGGAGGCTTTTTTAACATGCGTAAAATGAAAACTATGGACGGCAACCAGGCTGCGGCTCACGTTGCATACGGTTTTACTGAAGTAGCAGCGATTTACCCAATCACTCCGTCTTCTCCAATGCCGGAACACGTTGATGACTGGGCTGCAACAGGTCGTAAAAACATTTTCGGCCATACAGTACAGGTTGTAGAAATGCAATCTGAAGCCGGTGCTGCCGCTGCTGTACACGGTTCCTTACAAGCAGGTGCTTTAACAACTACATTCACTTCCTCTCAAGGTTTATTGTTAATGCTCCCTAACTTGTACAAAGTAGCCGGTGAATTATTACCTGGCGTATTCCATGTAGCAGCTCGTGCTCTTGCTGCACACGCATTGGCCATTTTTGGTGACCACCAGGACGTTATGGCGTCTCGTGCCGCAGGTTGTGCAATGCTTTCCGAAGCATCCGTACAGGAAGTTATGGACCTTTCTCCTGTAGCTCACTTGACAGCTATTAAAACTCGCGTACCATTCATCAACTTCTTCGATGGTTTCCGTACTTCTCATGAAATTCAGAAAATTGAAGTTCTTGACTATGACGAATTAAAACCATTAGTAGATATGGAAGCAGTTGAAGAATTCCGTAAACGCGCTTTAAATCCTGATGCTCCTGTAACTCGCGGTACTGCTGAAAACCCTGATATTTACTTCCAGCATCGCGAAGCTTCCAACCCATTCTACCTTGAAGTTCCAAACGTAGTAGAACATTACATGGCTGAAATCAACAAAATTACCGGCCGTAACTATCAGTTGTTCAACTACACCGGTGCTCCTGATGCTACCGACGTTATCGTAGCTATGGGTTCCAGCTGCCAGGTAGTAGAAGAAACTGTTGACTACTTGAACAAACAAGGTCGCAAAGTTGGTTTGGTAACAGTGCACTTGTTCCGTCCATTCGCTACCGATCGTTTCGTAGCTGCTTTGCCTAAGACAGTAGAACGCATTGCTGTATTAGACCGCACTAAAGAACCTGGTGCTTTGGCTGAACCTTTATTCCTCGACGTACAGGCTGCTTTAGTACAGAACGATATCAATGCTAAAGTATATGGCGGTCGTTATGGTTTGAGCTCCAAAGACGTTATCCCTGCAGATATCGTATCTGTATTCGATAACATGCTTGCTGATGCTCCTAAACGTTTCTTCACTTTGGGTATCGAAGATGACGTAACCAACTTGTCCTTGAAACGTGCTGAAGGCGTATCCATTACTGCAGAAGGTTTAACCGGTTGCAAATTCTGGGGCTTCGGTTCTGACGGTACTGTAGGTGCCAACAAATCCGCTATCAAAATCATCGGTGACTACACTGATATGTATGCTCAAGCATACTTCGATTATGACTCCAAAAAATCCGGTGGCGTAACGATGTCTCACCTTCGTTTCGGTAAGACTCCAATCAACAAACCTTACCTCGTAACAGAACCTGAATTCATCGCTTGTCATCGTCAGTCCTATGTTCATGAATATGACCTTCTTCGCGGTATCAAAAAAGGCGGTACATTCCTCTTGAACTGTACTTGGACTCCTGAAGAATTAGAAGAAAAATTACCTGCAAAACTTCGCCGTACCATTGCTGAAAAAGAATTAAACTTCTACATCATCAATGCTGCTGAAATTGCTCGTGAAATCGGCTTAGGCGGCCGTATCAACATGATTTGTCAGGCTGCATTCTTCAAATTGACAAACATCATCCCTGTAGATAAAGCAATTGAATACCTTAAAGACTCCGTAGAAAAAACTTACGGTAAAAAAGGTCAGAACGTTGTTGACATGAACAATGCCGCAATCGACAAAGGCGTTGGCGCTCTTGTTAAAATCGACGTTCCTGCATCTTGGAAAGACGCTGTTGACAACGGTGCTAAAGAAGTTAAACCTGGTTGCCAGTCTTGCCCAAGCTATGTAGAAAACATTGCTAACCCTGTAAATGCTCAAGCAGGTTATGATTTACCTGTAAGTACTTTCACCGGTTTCGAAGACGGTACTTTACCTGCAGGTACTGCTGCTTATGAAAAACGTGGTGCTGCTCTCTTTGTTCCACACTGGATCAAAGAAAACTGTATCCAATGTAACCAATGTGCGTTCGTATGTCCGCACGCAACTATCCGTCCTGTATTGGCAACAGCTGAAGAAGTAGCTGCCGGTCCCGACAACTTTGAAGCAATCCCTGCTTTAGGTGCTAAAGATCTTCAATTCCGTATTGCTGTATCTCCACTTGACTGCTTAGGTTGCTCCAACTGTGTAAATATCTGTCCTTCCCCTAAAGGCAAAGCTATTGAAATGCGTCCTATCGACGGCGAAATGGAATTTGCTGAAACTTGGGATTATGCAGTTAAATTACCTAAGAAAACTAACCCAATGAAGAAAGAAACTGTTAAAGGCAGCCAGTTCGAAACTCCACTTCTCGAGTTCTCCGGCGCTTGCGCAGGTTGTGGTGAAACTCCATATGCTCGTTTGATTACTCAATTGTTCGGTGACCGTATGGTTATTGCCAATGCAACCGGTTGTTCCTCTATCTGGGGTGCTTCCATGCCTGCATCTCCATACACTACTAACCAGGAAGGCTTCGGTCCTGCATGGGCTAACTCCTTGTTCGAAGACAACGCTGAATACGGCTATGGTATGTTAGTTGGTGCTAACAAAGTTCGCGCTCAGTTGGCTGAAACAGCTCAGGTTGTTGCTGAAAATGCAGCTCCAAGCTTGAAAGAAGCTATTGAAAACTGGGTAGCTGCTAAAGACCAGGGCGAAGGTTCCCGTGAACGCGTTGCCGCTTTAGTTAAAGAATTGGAAGCTGCTGAACAGACTCCTGAAGTTAAAGAAATGTTAGCTAAGAAACAATACTTAGTAAAACGTTCCCAATGGATCTTCGGTGGTGACGGTTGGGCATATGATATCGGTTTCGGTGGTCTTGACCATGTATTGGCATCCGGCGAAGATATCAACGTATTCGTATTCGATACCGAAGTTTACTCCAACACCGGCGGTCAGTCTTCTAAATCCACTCATACAGCAGCTGTAGCTCAGTTCGCTGCCAGCGGTAAACGTACTAAGAAGAAAGACCTTGGCATGATGGCTATGTCTTATGGCTATGTATATGTAGCTCAAGTATCCATGGGTGCTGATAAGAACCAGTTGATGAAAGCTATTACCGAAGCTGAAGCATATCCAGGTCCATCCTTGATCATTGCTTACGCTCCATGTATCAACCATGGTATTAAAGGCGGTATGGGTAACGCTCAGGAAGAACAGCGCCGTGCAGTTGCAGCAGGTTACTGGGATCTCTATCGTTACAACCCAGCTCTTAAAGAAGCAGGTAAAAACCCATTCAGCTTGGATTCCAAAGAACCAACTGAAAGCTTCCACGATTTCTTAATGAACGAAGTTCGTTATGCATCCTTGAAGAAAGCTGCTCCTGAAATGGCTGAAGAATTGTTCGCTAAAACTGAACGTGACGCTATCGAACGTCGTAAGAGCTATGTACGTCTTCAGAAAGGTTTTGACGAAGTACAATAATTCAAAACAGCATATAGGTATTGAGACTGTTACAACTACAATGTAGAGTGTAAAATTACCTTAACAGGTAATCAGTCTCGACCTATATTATAAAAAAAGGCCCTTCGGGGCCTTTTTTCTTATACCAATATAACAAGAATGCGGCTTGAAGATACCTAAGTGTCCTCAAGCCGCATTCTTGGTTTTAGGGGGATTTTGTTACAGCCCATTTTCTCCATATACTATACTTCATCATCAGTTACAGCTTTTGTTCCGCGTGTACCGGTTCGAATCCGCATAGAATCTTCCACATCATATACAAAAATCTTACCGTCGCCGACTTCACCGGTTTGCAAAGTATCACGAGCCGTATTCATAACAAGATCAACCGGTATATCACATACAACTGTTTCTACTTTTACCATAGGTACTAAATTTACAGCATATTCTTTCCCACGATATACTTCTGTATGTCCTTTTTGTTATCCGCATCCAAATACTTGAGAGACCGTCATACCTTGAACACCTATGCGATTTAAAGCTATTTTTAAATCTTCTAATTGTTCTGCTCGAGCAATTATATCTACTTTTTTCATCCGTTTCACGCTATCACATCCTTTGTATTTTAATCAACACTAATGTATAGGTTGTAAAATCTGTTTTCATTAAAACCCTTCTATACTAATGAATGGTGATTAGACGTTATAAAACGGCCACTGCTCTTAAATTCAGATTGATTATACGCTTCTTCACCATGCTCACTAATATCAACTCCTAAAGATTCAGCGCCAATGCTGACACGCATATCCATAAAGAGACTAATTACTTTAAAAATGACAACCGTGCCAATAACAGAAAAAATAACAGCTGCAGCGATAGAAATTAATTGAGGCAGCAATAAATTGCCACCATAGAATAAACCGTTGGCACCATCCGGATTCACCGTAACCGTAGCAAATGAACCGGTCGCAATAGCTCCCCGTATATCTCCTATGCCATGAATACCAAAAGCATCAAGGGAATCATCATAGCCAAGTTTATTCTTCAAAATGGCTACAGCCGCATAACAACAGACAGCGCCAATTAAGCCAACAAAAATAGCAGCTACAGGGGTTACAAAACCGGCTGCCGGTGTGATAGCAACAAGGCCGGATACACCACCGGATACAGTGCCCAATACAGTAGGTTTCCCACGATGATACCGTTCTGCCAATACCCAATCGACAATGCCTATAGCCGCCGAGATTTGAGTTGTTAACAGGGCATTCGCTGCTAATGAACCGGCTCCGAGAGCAGAGCCCGCATTAAAGCCGAACCAACCGAACCATAATATGGCACCGCCGAGGACTGTCATTGGTAAATGATGAGGTAGCATGGGCATGTGCCCATAACCGCGACGCCGACCTAATAATAAGCAAAGTACGAGACCGGATACACCGGATAATACATGAATAACAAGACCACCGGCAAAGTCGAGAGCCCCTAATTTTGCAAGGAAGCCACCGCCCCATACCCAATGGGCCATAGTGTTATAAATTAGTAAGGACCAAATAACGGCAAATATGACAAACGGTGCAAAACGCATTCGCCCTGTAATTGAACCACTCATAATAGCCGGCGTAATAATAGCAAACATACATTGGAATGCAATAAATGCCATTTCCGGAATATTCGCGCTTTCCATAACATTATTTTCAGTACCGGTAAGTCCTATTTTATTAAGATTGCCAATGATACCGTCAACATCGTTGCCAAAAATTAATGGGTATCCTATAAGCATAAACTCCACGGAAATCACACCAATTAAAAAGAAGCTCTGCATAATTGTATTAAGTACATTTTTACTTCGCTCCATACCTCCATAAAATAAGGCGAGTCCCGGCATCATAAAGAACACTAGGGTTGCCGACACGAGCACCCATGCCGTATTTCCTGTATCACTACTTATCATAATAGACTCCTTTCATAAACAAAAAGCGCCTAGTTTCAGAATCATCTGAAAACTAGACGCCGTTACCTGACTATTTTATTTGTAAGCTTACACGTACATACTATATCAAGTGTTAATATATGTCAATAGACTTTATAGAATATAAAGTTCTATTTGGCTGGCCTTTTTTGCCTTATAATTACGATGATGAGTGACAGCCGGAAATGGGGTGGGACTGTATTATAAGAGTGATAGCTTATATTGCTAATTTGAATGGCACGTCATATAATATGAGTAACTAACAAGTGAAGTGGGTAGTTGATGTTTGTTGGGAGGTAGTTTAATGAAAGTTTCGAAGCGAACAAAAACATGGATCGTAGCAGCCGTTTGTACATTCTGTTTAGGTTTTGGTTCGAGTCAAGCGACCATAACCGATACGGTAAATTATTTGCCGGCCACGGTAGTACTCAGTGATGAGGTTACCTACGTGAATGACGGCGGGCTTTGGCCGACTCTAAGAAATGACGGTGTAGCACGGGCAGACAGTGCCGTAAAAGGGGAAGATGCCAATGTAACCGTTAACCGGGCCCTTGCCATTGTGCAAACCAAGGAAGGGTATGGACTGCTCGACTCGAAAGGGGCGTATGTGGTGCAACCTGCTTATAAAACGGTGAACAGTGCGAACCGCGGCCATGAATTGGTATTCAGTAATCCGAAAGATAAAGATAAGGGTGTAGGCGTGAAATTAGATGCCCCTATGATTAAGCGTCAAGGCTATGCCTCCGATTTATATTTCCCGTTTAAGGATGAAAGTACCAAGCGATATGGCTTTAAAAATGTAAATGATCAAATCGTGATTGCACCAAAGTATAAAGATGTGGTGGTTTCATTCAGCGAAGATCGGGCGTTTGTTAAAACAGAAAAGGGCCAAATTGTCGGTATTGACGGTACGGGCAGTGAACTCTTTACGGTGGCAGCCGATTATGTATCACCATATAATGACGGTTTAGCGCAAATAGAACGTCAAGCATCCGGTTTTAATCTATTCGGAGGCTTCGGTGGTCTTGCCATTGGCGGTATTTTTGGCGGCGGTGACAGCGGACTTGGTATCGGCATCGGCGTTGGTCATGGCCACGGCGGTTATTTGGGCTGGGGCGATTATGACGATGGTTTTTACGGCTTTGGTGGCGTTGCAGTGGCCAGGGACAAAGTAAAGCGTGGTTATATCGATCGTGACGGCCGCACTGTAGTGGACAGTAAACTTGATTATGTGTATCCTATGATGCCATTCGGTACCATTATCGAAAACGACAATCAGTTGGCTGTGGTTGATAAAAAGGGGAATTTCCTTATTCCGTTTGGTGATTATACGTTTGAAGGCATTAATC
This sequence comes from Veillonella seminalis, assembly GCF_003992065.1. GTDB lineage: Bacteria > Bacillota > Negativicutes > Veillonellales > Veillonellaceae > Veillonella_A > Veillonella_A seminalis. The sequence continues at coordinate 20,276 of NZ_RQUZ01000002.1, read as the reverse complement.
TTTCCGATTCATACATTGCGCTTAAGAATAAATATACGGAAAAACGCGGTGTCCTTAATTATTTGACGAATAAGAATGTATTGCCGTTTATTTATGACGGTATCGATTTTATGAACGACAGCTATATTGTGGCTACGGCAGCTGACGGTAAGCACGTTTATAAAATGGAACCGACTCGTAAGGAAATGTTTAGTTTATCTAGAGGAGCTAAGCATACTTTTTACGGTTCCGAAGGCTTTGCCTGGGTTACCGGTGACTCCTTGTTAGGCGACGGTTTTACAGGGTATAAAATTATCGATAAAGACGGTAAAGTCGTATTTGAAGCCAAGGATATTAAGATTCAGGCGGTATCTAATTTTGCCGATGAATTTTCAGCCGTAAAAGTGGGCGGTAAATGGGGGATTATGAATGTAGAAGGTCAATGGCTCGTTGAACCGATCTACAAAGATATTCAGTTTATTGTTCCTACCGGCGAAAATATCATGATATTCCGTTAAATTTAAAAATCATTGTTAGCATAGATAAAGCGTAGATAAAATAAAAAAGCTGAGGCATTTGCCTCAGCTTTTTGCTGTTATTGAGTACCATAGTTTAATAAAGACTACAGATTTTATTTATTTTTATAAGATATGCATACGTTGTGCTTCGTCAAACTCATCGGTAATTTCTTTCGAAGGCGGATTATCTAAAAGACTTACCACATAAATGGCGATGAGGGAGAAGAGGAAGCCCGGTACGATTTCGTAAATACCGAACCAGCCGAATTGTTTCCAAATAAGCACTGTCAAGCCGCCCACAACGATACCGGCTACACAACCTTTTAAGGTCATACGGCGCCAGAAGAGGGAGAGCAAAATGGCAGGGCCGAAAGCGGCACCAAAACCGGCCCAAGCATAGGCTACCATGGTTAAAATGTAACTGTTCGGATCGAGGGCCAGCCATAAAGCAATGGCGGAAATAACGAGAACCGTAATACGGCTGATAAGTACCAATTCTTGATCGCTGGTGCGATGACCGACGATGTTTTTATACAAATCTTGGGAAACGGAAGACGCAGTTACCAATAATTGACCGGAAGCGGTACTCATGATGGCCGCCAATACGGCGGACCATACAAGGCCGGCTATAAATGGTGGGAAGAGTTTTTCGTTCATAACGAGGAATACTTTTTCCACATCGGCACCGGTGAGCGGAGTACTGAGGAATACTTTACCTACGAGCCCGACCATAACGGCGGCTACGAGGGAAATAACAACCCAAACCATGGCGATGTTGGTGGCCTTTTTTAGTTCACGGGCATCGGAGATAGCCATGAACCGCACCAAAATGTGCGGTTGTCCGAAATAGCCGAGCCCCCAAGCTACGGAAGAAATAATGCCGATAACCAAGGTATAGGTGTCGGCTTCGGGGCCCCAGATAGAAAGTCCTTGCGGAAATTCCGTGGCGATTAAATGAGCCGTATTGACCGGACCGTTCATAGTAAAAGCGGCTGCGGTAGGAATTAACAAAATTGCAAAGAACATCATGGTGCCCTGAATAAAGTCGGTCCAACTTACGGCTAAGAAACCACCGAGGAAGGTGTAGAAAATAACAACGCCCGCTGTAATGAGAAGGGATATATGATAATCAAGTCCGAAAATAGTGGTAAAGAGTTTACCGCCGGCCACAAATCCCGATGATGTGTATATTAAGAAGAAAATAATTATAAAAATAGCAGATACAATCGGTAAGATTCGTGATGTGTCGCGGAAACGATTTTTCAAATAGTCCGGAATGGTTAAACTGTTATTGGCCACTTCCGTATGGTTGCGTAAGCGCTTTGATACAAAGGCCCAGTTCAGCCCGGTACCGCCGGCGAGGCCGATGGCAATCCAGATAGCGGAAATCCCCGTGCTGTAGGCAAAACCCGGTAAGCCCATGAGCATCCAACCGCTCATATCGGAAGCCTCCGCACTCATGGAAGTGATCCACGGGCCGAGCTTACGACCTCCTAAAATATAATCACTCAGATTACGTGACTTTCGATAATAATAAATGCCGATGTACATCATCAAACCCAGATAGATGGCAAAGGCGAGAATAATCGAGAATTGATTGTGCATACTTGGATGCACCCCCCTTTCGTAATAATAGATTCTTTTATTTTAGCATAAAAATACAGTTTCTACTATATTAAAAACACCACTATAATCAAAGTTCTATAGAAATATTACCTGAAAAACTTGGCATACAATGGTGAAAAAGGGCAAGCGAACATTTGGAGAAATTCGGGCGGATGTTTTTTTACTAACAAGTGTGTATTTTTAGTAAAAAAGAAGCTATTTTTATCAAAATACGAAACCTCCGGGGGAGGTGTGTTTTTGCCAAAAAAATGGTAAAATAATATAATATGATAATTCGGATTGGAAAGGATGTGAACGGATATGGCTCATAAATCGGCGGAGACGGCATTGGCCCATTTCTTTGGCTATACTTCGTTCCGACCGGCCCAGGAAGTACCGGTAGCATCTCTGTTGGCCAATAAGGATGTGTTGGCCATTATGCCGACCGGTGCGGGCAAATCGATTTGTTTTCAAATCCCGGCTATTTTAAAACGCGGTTTGACCATCGTGTTTTCACCGTTAATATCCTTAATGCAGGATCAGGTAGATGGTCTGCGCATGCAGAAAATTCCGGCTGCTTATTTGAACAGTTCTCAAGATAAGGATGAGTCAATCAATGTAATGAGGGCTTTACGGGCCGGACGAGTTAAAATCTTATATTTGGCGCCGGAACGACTCGGTTCGGAATGGTTCCGTAATTTCCTTAAAGAACTGCCTATCGATCAAGTAATCATTGATGAAGCTCACTGCGTCTCACAATGGGGTCATGACTTCAGACCGTCGTATCAGCTCATAGCACCGTTCATTGCCGAGTTACCGCGAAGACCGGTTATCGGAGCTTTTACCGCCAGTGCCACGCGTGAAGTGGAAAACGATATGAAGCACTTGCTGGGACTTACGAATGCCACCGTTCATGTGACGGGTTTTGACCGGCCTAATTTATCCTTTGAAGTGGTGCAGCCTCAGAATAAATTGACTTATGTGTTACAGTTTGTAGCCGACCGTGATGCTGAAAACGGCATTATTTACTGTGCTACCCGCAAAGACGTGGAAATGGTATATGGGGAATTGGCCAAACGAGGTGTTGAAGTCGGTTATTATCACGCCGGTTTGAGTGACGATATACGAAAGATTCAGCAGGAACGCTATGCTTACGATAAAGTGCGCGTCATGGTGGCCACCAGTGCTTTCGGCATGGGGATTGATAAAAGTAATGTGCGTTATGTATTGCATTATCAGATGCCGCGCAATATGGAAAGCTACTACCAAGAGGCGGGGCGTGCGGGCCGTGACGGGGCCCCGTCAAAATGTGTGCTCCTCTATAGCGGTCGTGATGTGATGATCCACAAATATTTAATCAATGAATCGGTACATGAACCGGAGCGTCGCCGTATTGAAATGAGTAAATTGCAGCAGATGATTAACTACTGTTTTACGTCTGATTGTTTGCGAAAATATATGCTCAACTACTTCGGTGAAACCGTGACTTGGACATGCTGCGATAATTGCGGCTCCTGTCAACATAAAGGTTCGCTCCGTGATTTAACGGAGGAAGCAAAAGCGATTTTTAAGGCTGTCATCGATACGGAAGAACGATACGGGACGGCTATGATTACGGATATTGTGGCAGGGAATCGTACGGACCGCATTGTCCGTTACGGTTATGATCGGCTGCCTGTATTCGGTCGTTTGGAGGATATGGATGACCGAGAAATAAAAGGCCTCATTCGTCAATTTACTTCGCTCGGCTATTTGGACTGTGCTACCGGTAAATATCCGATTTTAAGCATTACGCCGGCCGGTGAAGCGGTGTTGGACGGCAGAGCCAAAGTGACGGAAGTACGACGTGAACTTGTTAAAGTTCGCCCCGATGGTCCGCGTCAGAGCAGTAATAAACAACGTTTTGGACACAATGGCGCCACTGCCGGAATGAAGCGAAGGGCTTCCAATAAACCTAATTTGTTTGAGGCTTTGCGTCAACATCGCAAAGAACTCAGTGAGCAAATGAAAGTGCCGCCGTATTTGATTTTTCCGGACACGGTACTTATTGATATGGCGTCCATGAGACCGCAAACATTAGCGGATTTATATAAAATTAAAGGCATCGGTGAAGCCAAATTGCAGCGCTTCGGTCTGTCTTTTTTGAAAGTAATCAGTTCTTTTAGAGACTAAGCTATAAAAACCTACATACTTATATTATTTGTTTGATATTATATATTCGTTTCTTATTATATATTTTTTTATGACGTTGCCTGTAAGGTGTATCATTAAAAACGCCATTAGACTATTAGGCTACTAGACTATTACACTATTACACTATTAGACTATACACAAAGGAGACTATCATGAGCTCAGCAGATACTCAATACTTAGCGATTGTGGAACGCATTTTGAAGGAAGGTTATTATGCTAATAACCGCACCGGCATTCCTACCTATAAATTGCCTCACCAAATGATGCAGTTCGATTTGAGTAAAGAATTTCCTATTTTGACTACTAAATTTGTGGCTTTCAAAACAGCGGTCAAAGAACTCTTATGGATTTGGCAAAAGCAGAGCAATGATGTGAAAGAATTGCAGGGCATGGGCGTTCACGTGTGGGATGAATGGATGCGTGAAGACGGCACCATCGGTAAAGCGTACGGCTATCAGTTGGCTAAATACAAACAGGTGGATAATTTACTCCGCATGATTAAAGAAGATCCGCAGAGTCGCCGCATGATTGTTACCTTGTGGAATATTGAAGATTTGCCGGATATGGCTTTGCAACCTTGTGCTTATGAAACTTTGTGGGATGTTGAGGGCGATAAGTTAAATTGCATGCTCGTACAGCGTAGTGGCGATATGGGGCTAGGCGTACCTTTCAATATGACTCAGTATGCGACCCTTGTTTATATGATTGCTCATGTGAGCGGTTTAAAACCTGGGCAGTTTACCCATATCATCAACAATGCTCATATTTATGAAAACCATGTGGAAGCTTTGAAGACGCAGCTTGCTCGTCTGGAAGAGGCGAAACCGGCTCCGTCTTTGTGGCTTAATGACAAGGTTCAGAATTTCTATGATTTCACGGCGGATGATGTGAAATTGGAAGGATACGAACATTTGGGTAAATTATCGATGGAGGTGGCCGTATAATGTTAGCGATGATTGTGGCAAAAGCTAAAAATAATGTGATTGGCAAAGATAATCAGCTGATTTGGCATGTGCCGAAAGATTTGCAGTATTTTAAAAAACTGACTACCGGTCATGTTATCATTATGGGACGCAAGACATTGGAGTCGTTGCCGTTCTTGTTGCCAAATCGTGAACATTGGGTAGTAACTCGTCAAGCGGATTATCAACCACCTTATGAAGGGGTGCGTGTATTTACGTCGCCGGCGGAAGCGGCCGAAGAAGCAGCCAAACTGGACGTTGCTTATTGTATCGGCGGAGCTCAGATGTACGAATCTTTTATGCCTTATGCAGACGTTCTCTATGTAACGGAAATCGATCATGAGTTTGAAGGCGATGCGTTTTTCCCGACTATTGATTTAAACCTGTTTGAAGTGGTAGAATCAATACCCGGTGAAGTGGACGAGAAGAATCCTTGGCCATTCAGTTTTGTTACGTATCGACGGAAGGAGTAACCCATGTTGGAAAAAATGTCTCAATATATTGCGGCTGAATTAGGCGTTAATGCCTGGCAGGTAAAGGTAGCCGTTGAATTATTGGATGAAGGGAACACAGTTCCGTTTATCGCTCGTTATCGTAAGGAAAAAACGGGAGAATTAAAGGATGAACAACTTCGTGAAATCGAAGAACGCATTAAATATTTGCGCAATTTGGAACAGCGTCGTGAAGAAATTGTTCGGTCCATTACGGAACAGGAAAAAATGACGCCCGAATTAGCCACGGCTATTGAAGGAGCCATGAAACTTCAAGAGCTGGAAGATTTATATTTACCGTATCGCCCTAAGAAACGTACCCGTGCGTCCATTGCCCGTGAACGCGGGCTTGAACCGTTGGCTCAATTGATGCTCGATGATAAAACTGAAGATACAGCGAGCACCGTGGAAAGCTTGACGGCACCATTTATTACGGAAGACGTGTCTGATGCTGAAGCGGCGTTGCAGGGGGCTATGGATATTGTGGCTGAAGATGTGAGTGATCGTGCTGATTTCCGTGCCTATTTGCGTGATGCCATCTGGCGTCAAGGTAAAGTAAAAACTGTTATGACCGGTGATGAAGAAACGGCTGAAACCGATGAAGTGCGTCAGCTTTTCCTTCATTATGCCGATTATGAAGAACCGATTCATCAGATGCCGTCGCACCGTATCTTGGCTATTAATCGCGGCGAAAAATTGGGTGCCCTCAAAGTATCGTTGACGGCACCGGATGAAACCTATATTGATTACATGGTAGCGGCCTTGCCTGAAACGGGCGTAGCTGCTTTAAAAGAATATAAAGCCATTGCCGTAGCGGATGCTTATAAGCGTCTTATTTTCCCGGCCATGGAACGTGAAATCCGTAAGACTTTAACGGAAAATGCCGATGAACAGGCTATTAAAGTATTCGGTACTAACCTTCGCAATCTCTTATTGCAACCGCCTTTGGCCGGTCATGTTATCATGGGGCTCGATCCGGGCTATCGCATGGGCTGTAAAATGGCGGTTATCGATGTACAGGGGAATGTGCTCGATCAGGGGATATACCATTTGACATCCGGTGAACGCGGCAAGGAAGCGGCTAAGAAGGATATGGTAGCATGCATTCGTAAATGGAAGGTTACCTTGTTATCCATCGGTAACGGCACGGCTTCATACGAAACGGAACAATTTGTTTCCCAGTTGATTGAAGATGAAAAACTGGATTGCCATTATATTATTACCAATGAAGCCGGGGCTTCGGTGTATTCCGCGTCTAAATTGGCTATCGAAGAATTGCCGGATTTGGACGTATCCATTCGAGGGGCTGTATCCATTGCCCGTCGTGTCCAGGATCCGTTGGCGGAATCGGTTAAAATTGATCCTAAATCAATCGGGGTCGGTCAATATCAGCATGATGTTAATCAGAAACAGCTCAGTGAAACCTTGGACCAAGTGGTGGAAACCGTGGTAAACCATGTAGGGGTAGAGCTCAATACGGCATCACCGGCTATTTTGGAACATGTGGCCGGGATATCCGCAGCGGTTGCCAATAATATCGTAACGTACCGTAAAGATAACGGTGCTTTTAACAACCGCAAGGAATTGTTAAAGGTTAAACGATTGGGGCCGGCGGCTTTTACACAATGTGCCGGGTTCTTGCGTATCAAAGACAGTCAGAACCCGCTCGATAATACACCGGTCCATCCGGAATCGTATGATTTGGCGGAAACCATCATTAAAAATTTAGGTTTTACTTTGGTTGAATTAAATGACAAAGCGAAACTGGCTGATTTTCATACCAAGCTGGCCTTGGTGAATGCGGAAGATGTGGCTAAAGAATTGGATGCCGGTGTACCGACGGTGCGCGACATTTTAGAGGCCTTGGCTAAACCGGGGCGCGATCCGCGTGAAGATTTACCGGCACCGATGACTCGTAAACACATTATGAGCCTTGAAGATGTAAAAGTCGGTACCGTAGTAAAAGGGACCGTACATAATGTTGTGGACTTTGGTGCCTTTGTTGATTTCGGCTTAAAGGTTAATGGTTTACTTCATCGCAGTGAGTTCTGCCGCCGTAATGAACACCCGTCAGATGTGTTGGCGGTAGGCGATATCATTGAAGCGGAAATAATTTCCGTTGAGCCGAAACGGAATCGTATCGGTTTATCTATGAAGGCACTGCGCGATAAAGAAAAAGCGGCAGCAGCTGTGGCAGCCGGTGATGATTCAGCGCAGCGTAATCACAATCGTCGTGACAGTCAAGGCGGTGAATGTCAAAATCGCGATAGTCAACGTGGTGATTCGCGGAATCGTGATAACCGTAACGGTAATCGCAACGGTAATCGCAATGACAATCGAAACTGTAATCGTAACGGCAATCGAAACCGTAATCGTAACGGCAATCGCCAAGACGGTGGCAATCAAAATCGGAACCGGAATCAGAATAATAATCGCCAAAAACGACATGAACCGGCACCATTTGAAAATAATAATATAATAATCGTATATAGTAAGAAAAAGTAAGATAGTTTTTCATAAAGATAGCTGAATTGGAAAAAATTGACATTCTAATTTGGCTATCTTCTTTTATCTGTGTTATAATATTAGAATACGCCGACGAATAATAGACGAAAATAAGATTGATTTACATAAGGAGGACTCATATAGTTCATGCTTGAAAAATTTGAAGAATTACAAATTAGCGAGCCCATTTTACGGGCTTTAAATGATATGGGGTTTGAAGAACCTACACCGATTCAGAAGGAAGCCATTCCGGTTGCCATGAGCGGCTTAGACATGATTGGCCAGGCTCAGACCGGTACCGGTAAAACCGCTGCTTTCGGTATCCCTGCTTTGGAACAGGTTGATGAACATCTTCGAGCCGTACAGGTTTTAATTTTATCGCCAACCCGTGAATTGGCTATTCAAGTAGCGGAAGAGCTCAACAAAATGGCACAGCACACCCATATTCAGGCCTTGCCTATCTACGGCGGTCAGGATATTCAGCGCCAATTCCGCAGCTTGCGCAAAAATCCTCAAATTATCGTCGCAACCCCGGGTCGTTTAATGGATCACATGGAACGCGGATCCATCAATTTTGATAATGTAAAAGTAATTGTCCTCGATGAAGCGGATGAAATGCTTAACATGGGCTTCATCGATGACATTAATAAAATTTTGGCAGCCGTACCGGAACAACGCCAGACATTGTTGTTCTCCGCTACCATGCCGCCGGCCATTCAGACATTGGCTGAAAATTACTTAAAAGAACCGCGTCTCATTCGCATGAAACCAACGCAGGTTACTATGGACTTAATCGAACAGTACTACATCGAAGTACAGGACCGTCAGAAGTTCGATTTACTTTGCCGTTTGCTCGATATGCAGGCACCTGAACTTGCTATCGTGTTCGGACGTACGAAACGCCGTGTCGATGAAGTAACCGAAGGTTTGAAAAAACGCGGTTATATGGCTGAAGGTATTCATGGTGATTTATCTCAGCAAAAACGCGACAGCGTAATTCGTCAGTTCCGCGAAGGTACCATCGATATTTTGGTAGCTACCGACGTAGCAGCCCGCGGTCTCGATATCAGTGGCGTAACTCATGTATATAACTATGACTTGCCGCAAGATCCGGAAAGTTATGTTCACCGCGTGGGCCGTACCGGTCGTGCCGGTAAAGCCGGGATGGCCAATACCTTTGTTATCCCTCGTGAAATGGAACATTTACACGCTATTGAACGTTTGACTAAACGTAAAATTGCCCGTCGTAAAGCACCGTCTTTGGGCGAAGTGTTGGAAGGCCAGCAGAAATTGGCTGTTCAAAGCTTAATTGATATGGCTGATGATACTGAAAATCTTAAAGAATATCGCGCCAGTGCGGAAGAATTATTAAATGATTTAGATTCCGTAACTTTAGTGGCTGCGGCTATTAAATTATTGACTAAAGAGCCGGATACTACGCCGGTTAATATTACTGAGGAAGCTCCGTTACGTGTTCGTAAAAAACGCTCCTTCGGTAAAGACGGCCGTCGTCGTGACGGTCAGCGCACTTCCCGCGGTTCCGATCGTCGTGGTGATCGCCGCAATGGTGAACGCAGTTTCCGCGATCGTAACGGTCTTGATGATTCCCGTCGTTCCGGCGGCAATCGTTCCAAACGCCGTAATCCGGAAGGCCAAGGTCGTCGTGGCGGCCAGGAAGCACATAAGAGCGGTGCCTTCAAACCGTATTTCAAAGACTAATCCTGCTGTATATAATTAGATTTGATAAGCGGTTATCTTGCCAAAGTATACTAAATTTGCTATAATTAATTAACCAATAATTGTTATTGGTTAGAGTTAAATTTTTAACTGAGCAACTTAGCTATAGGCAACGTGCAAAGTTGCACGAAACACTATTAAATCCGAGTGGAGAGAGGATTGATTGCTATGGATATTGCACAAAAATTGCGTTCCGAAGGTTACAAAGTAACCCCTCAACGTATTGCGATTTACCAAGTGCTTTATGGTCAAAATGAGCATCCGACGGCGGAAATGATTTATCAAAGTTTGCGCCAAGATCATCCTAGCATGAGTTTAGCAACCGTATATAAGACGATGGAAATTTTTGAAAAAATCGGTCTTGTAAAAGTTCTTGATATTGGCGATGATTCCAGCCGTTACGACTGGGATACTCATAACCACCCTCACATGCGTTGCAGCATATGTAATCGCATTGATGATTTACACGATATGAACATGGAAGATACCTTAGCGGAAGTGGAAGCTTTGAGTCACTACAAAGTGACCGGTCAGCAAATTACGTTCGAAGGTATTTGCCCGGATTGTCTGCGTAAAGGAACCCATTAAACAAAAAGAGCCGCAAGGCTCTTTTTTTGTTGCATAAATAGACTTTTGCAATAAGAGTTTGCTATGAACTTAGAATTTAGTCATGTAATTAGAAATTTGTTATATAATAAATGTATTAGTATAAAAATCATAGGTTAAGTTCCGATGTTTAACGGCGTAAAAAGCAGACCGGTGAATGGGGCTTGAATATTGTATATAGAGTCATTAATTAAAAAGGAGAGTTTTCATGTTAACTATCGGATGTCATTTATCAATCAGTAAGGGGTATTTGCATATGGGGAAAGAGGCACTGAGTTTAGGTGCCAATACGTTCCAATACTTTACGCGGAATCCTCGCGGCGGTAAAGCACGTACTTTTGACGAAGCTGATATGAAGGCATTGGAAACATTCATGGCGGAACATAATTTCGGTAAGATTTTGGGGCATGCACCGTATACGTTGAATGCTTGTGCAGCCGATCCGTCACTTCGTCAATTTGCCAAAAACATGATGCGTGAAGATTTGGAGCGTTTGGAATTTTTGCCGAATCAATTATATAATTTTCATCCCGGCAGCCATGTCAAGCAGGGTGTCGATCAAGGCATTGAATATATTGTAGAGGCACTTAATGAAGTGATGTTTGAAGGCATGCATACAACGGTATTGTTGGAAACCATGGCCGGCAAAGGCACCGAAGTGGGGCGTACGTTTGAAGAAATTGCGCGTATTATTGATGGCGTGAAATTGAAGGAGTATATCGGTGTCTGCATGGATACCTGTCATATCCATGAAGGAGATTATGATGTAATCGGTGATTTGGACGGAGTCATTGATTCATTTGACAAAATTGTAGGGCTGGACAGTTTGCATGCGATTCATTTGAATGATTCCAAGAATCCGCGTGGGGCTCACAAAGATCGTCATGAAAAAATCGGTGAAGGTCATATCGGTTTGGAAGCTATCACGAACATCATCAATCATCTGGCTTTGCGTAATTTACCGTTTTATCTGGAAACCCCGAATGAATTGGACGGATATGCGAAAGAAATTGCCTTGTTAAAAAGCGTGTATAAAGAAGGCTGATGCGTAATTTTTAGATGCGTAATCGGCGCGAAAATATTGTGCATATTTAGATGTGCATATATTTTATTTTTAGGTGTGGTCATACAGAGGGTTACTATGCGAATATTACATACCGGGGACTGGCATTTGGGGCGTATTTTCTATGCGCATCATTTAACAGATGACCAGGCATATGTGTTAGAAGAACAGTTTTTTAAATTATTGAAAGCGGCAAAGATTGATGTCGTTGTGATTGCCGGCGATGTGTTTGACCGGGCGGTACCGCCGGTGGAAGCCGTTGCGTTATGGGATATGGTGATTACAAAATTAGCCAAGGATTATAAAATTCCGGCATTGGTTATCGGCGGTAATCACGATAGTGCAGAGCGTCTTGATATGGGGCGTGATTTGTACTCAGACTCCGGTGTGCATGTATGGAGTCGTATGGATCGCAGTTTGCAGCCGCTCTATTTGGAGGACGGTTATGGCAAAATTGCTTTTTGTCCCATGCCTTTTGCGGAGCCACGTACGCTGCTGACTCATTTGTTGGAGACCATATCGGCTGAAGAACAGTTGGAAGAATGGCAGGATTTAGCTGTTGCGTTTGGCTCTACCTATGCAGCATGGGCCGATTATTTACGCCGTCAGGTGCCGGAAGGAATGCGCACGGTGGGGATTGCTCATGCCATGGTAGCGGGCAGTCTTACCAGTGAATCGGAGCGACCTCTTGTTATCGGCGGCAGTGCTAATGTGGGGACGGATGTATTTGCACCTTTTAATTACACAGCGTTGGGGCACATTCATCGGCCACAGCGTATGGGTGCCGAGCATATCCGTTACAGCGGCTCGCTCTTGAAATATTCTTTTGACGAAGCCAATCATAATAAATCTTTCACCATTGTTGACATGGATGCAGTCGGTGCTTGCCAAATTGAGCAGGTATCTGTTGAGGCAAAGCATGATGTAGTCGTTATTAAAGGGCTGTTCAATGATATTTTGGAAGATAAAAAACTTCATGAGGCGCACAAGAATAACTATGTACAGGTTGAATTGGCCGATACGTCGCCGGTGATTGACGGCATGGCGCGCTTGCGGGAGGTTTTTCCGTATGCCATGTCCTTGGAGCTTACGGGACGCATGAAGGCTGAAATGACGAGCTATAATGAGGTGAAATACAAAGAATTATCGGAGCATGAATTGTTCGAACAATTTGCAGCGACGGTGCGTAATGAGCCCTTGTCTGAAGAAGAGAAGGAATTTATGAACTCTCTTTGGCAGCGATTGATTAAGGAGGACTGACATGAGACCATTAACATTGACTATGACGGCATTCGGTCCTTATGCGGAAACGGTTCACTTGGATTTTGCCGATTTAAAAAATCAGAGTCTGTTCCTCATTACGGGACCCACCGGGGCGGGTAAAACAAGTATTTTAGATGCTATGGTATTCGCTTTATTCGGAGAATCCAGCGGCGGTTTACGTGAAGGTACGACCATGCGCAGTGATTATGCGTCGGAGGAGACGCTGACGGAAGTGTGCTTTACCTTTGCTGTCGGTGACAATTGTTATAAAATTACGCGGAGCCCTAAACAGAAGGTTAAGAAAAAGCGCGGCGAAGGGTATCGTGAACAAGCGGCGGTGGCTCAGCTCTCTGTTCTTGAAGATGGTAAATGGCGTGAATTCAGCAGTCGTTCCAATGAAATTAAGGAGAAAATCGATGAAATTATCGGTTTTCGATTGGACCAATTTTTACAAGTTGTTTTATTGCCGCAAGGGGAATTCCGTAAACTCTTGGTTGCCAAAACAGCAGAGCGTGAAGCCTTGATGCACACCTTGTTTAATACCGCTATTTATACCCGCTTGCAGGATTTATTAAAAGAAGAGTACGAAAAAGTATCCAAATCGTCTGAAGATGTGTTAAATCGCCAGCGATATTTGTTGAGCGGTGAAGATGTAGTAACCGAAACGGATTTATGCGAAAAAGCGGCGGCCGCCAAAGTGGCACAGACGGAAGCGACAGTCGTATTAATAGAGGCACATAAGACGCAACAGCGGATTGTAAACGATTATGAATTGGGCGAAAAACGTCGCTCTTTGACGGCTGTGATAGCTGAAAAACGGGCTGTGTTGACAGAATTCATGAAAGAATCGGCTGCGATTGAAGCAACTCGAAAAACATTAGCGCGTTTGGAACAGATTGCCCCTATATTGCAAAAAGAAATGCAACAGCAGCAATTGATCGCTAAAGTTAAACAAATCGACGCTGATTTACAAACGGCGTTTAAACTTAAAGATGATTTGGTGACAGAAGGTAAAACGTTGGCCGAACAAAAAGCTTCATTGGCCGAACGGAAACCTTTGAGTGAGACATATCGGTTAGATATTAATAAGGCTTCGGATATTCAAAAACATTTTGATGCTATAGCAAGCATTCAGCAAGACATAGCAAAACTGGCCGAGCAGGCAAAGGCAGCGAAAGCGGGCCTGCAGGCACAAAATGCACTGCTAACCGAAAAAACGGAAGAAGTTAATATCTTAGCACAGAGTTTAACGAGCCTTCAGACAGAAATAGCCGGTCAAAGTTCATTGATGAATGATTGGGAAGCTGTTATTGGTGCTGTTCAATTAGGGCAGCAGGCGGTAAAACTTTTAACCGATAGAGAAACAGCTAAACTCCGTGATTCCAATGCCCGTCATGCTTATGAGCAGGCAAAGCAAGCTGAAGAGTTGGCTTTGTCGGAACGAAATCATCGGGAGTATCTGCGTGAACAGTATGCTGCGGCCGGTTTGGCCGGAGCCTTAAAGGAACATACACCTTGTCCTGTTTGCGGCTCAAAAGAGCATCCTCATAAGGCAACCTGGCCTGAGGACTATAAGGAAGATGATGTGGCGAAGGCTGAAAAAGCTTATAATGATGCGATTAAGTTGACATCAAAGCAGGCGGAGCGTAAGGTAACCACGGCAACGCAATTAAAAGAAGCCGAGGAAGCGGTAATTAAGAGCTCTCAAGCGGTGACCGAATGGTTAGCCAATCATAGAGGTCTTGGCATACAAACGGCTGAGGCTAATGCGTTTTTAGGTGAAGCAGAAACGGCCAAAACAATTCTTGATAATCGACGTAAAACACTAGCCATCAAGGAAACTAAGGCCCAACAGCTGAATAAGGAAGTGACGGAAATTAACAAAGGCATGGAAATACTTCGTCACGCTTTACAACAAAAGGAAGAGCAACATCAGCAAACGTTGCACGCGTTGTCCGGCAAGCGATCTGCCTTAGAATTACACCAAGAAGCGGTTAAGGAAATTGACCGGGCAAGTTGGGAAAAAGAGCTGCAGCAAAAAATACAGTGGCTTACTTCGTATGACAATGAAAAGGCGGGCTTTGATGAGACAGAACGGGATTTCTTGCAGCGGCAAAGTTCAAATAGTACGAATATTATTAATTGGCAAAAGCAGGAGCGGGAAACCAATTCGGAGCTGGCTGATGTGGCGCAGTTCATTTCGGAAGAACTAACCAAGTGTCAATTGACGGACGAAGACGTAGCCGATTTGCGCCTTAAAGTTGCCGATAAGTCAAGCTTGTCAACACAGGTACATGATTTTGATACGGCCGTCAATAGGGAGAATACCCTGTTAAAGGCAGCGGATGAAGAATTGCAGGCTTTGGCTGAACCAACTGAAGCAGTGACGCTTGAGATGAAAGAAGCAGCTACGGCTGCTTATGAAGAGGCCGTGCGTCAAGAAACCTTGGCTTCGGAAGTCGTTCGGCATCTTGATGAAGTTTTAACGGAATATGCAAAACTGGTGGCTGACAATAAGGCAATTATGGAGCGGGTTGATTTTATTTTTAAGCTCCATGATTTGGCCAGCGGTGGCAATTCGGGGCAGAAGGGGGTCACTTTCGAACGGTATGTATTAGGCGCTATTTTGGAAGAAGTAGTGGTGGCCGCCAATGTGCGGTTGCGGCAGATGAGCCGCGGTCGCTATGAACTGCTGCGCGCCCGGGTTGAAAGCGTTAGTCGTGGTCATCGAGGCCTTGATTTGTCGGTGCTTGACACTTATACGGGCTATGAACGACCGGCCAATACTTTGTCCGGAGGGGAAACGTTCCTCGCGTCCTTGTCACTTGCCATGGGGCTTGCCGACATTATTCAGGCTTATGCCGGCGGCATTCATTTAGATACAATTTTCATTGATGAAGGCTTTGGGACTTTGGATCCCGATACACTGGATATTGCCATGGAGACTTTGGTGGAATTGCAGAAGTCGGGCCGTCTGGTGGGGATTATTTCTCATGTGCCTGAACTTAAAGGCCGTATTCAGGCTCATTTGGAAGTAGAGGCTACTAATCGGGGCAGTACAGCGCATTTTATGGTGCCATAATCATAATATTAGTTCGTCATATAGCAATATATCGAGATTTGTGATACTATTAAATAGCAGTATTAAATATTTGTAACAGAAAAATATAATTTAAAATTAGAAGTAATTTATTTGTGTGTGTAGACGCTGAGAGGAGTTAATCACATGAAATTTAAAATGGTACATAACAACTTTAATGTACGAGATTTAGAAAAAAGCATCAAATTCTATGAAGAAGCATTGGACTTAAAACCGGGTCGTCGTATTGAACCGGCTGACGGTGCCTTCAGAATTGTATATATGGAAGACGGCGTTAGCGGCCATCAGTTGGAACTGACTTGGTTGCGTGACTGGGATCGTCCTTATAATTTGGGTGATAATGAATTCCATTTGGCATTCGTAGTCGATGACTATGAAGCAGCTTATAAAAAACATAAAGAAATGGACTGTGTAGTATATGAAAACCCTAATATGGGTATTTATTTCATCGCTGATCCGGACGACTATTGGTTGGAAATTATTCCGGCTGTGCGCTAATCTGAAATAGTCGTTTGCTTTGATGTTTTTTGACAGTGAAAATATAACTGTCATTAGAATTAAATGTCGCTGCCGCGTCGAAGCGGCAGCTTGTAGCAGTCACTTTGGTGACAGTCAGTAAAAAGTGTATTATTGATTGGAGTTTTTAAATGGAACATATGTTAACCCGCTTGGAATGGCTGGTAGGAAAAGAAAAATTAGAAAATTTAGGCACCAAATCGGTAGCTTTATTCGGCTGCGGCGGTGTAGGCGGTTTTGCCATGGAAGCTTTGGTGCGTACCGGCGTGGGGCGCTTGGTATTAATTGACGGTGATAAAGTTACGGTGAGTAATTTAAATCGCCAGTTAATTGCAACGCAGGAAACTATCGGTCGCCGCAAGGTGGAAGTGGCTAAAGAGCGTGCTTTATCGATTTGTCCGGATATGCAGGTTGATACCTATGATATTGTCTATACCAAAGAAGCCTATCCTGATTTTATCAAGGACATTAAGGTGGATTTCGTTATCGATGCGATTGACATGGTAACCGCTAAATTGGCTATTATCGAGACTTGTCAGGAATTGGGGATACCTTGTGTATCGTCCATGGGAACCGGCAATAAGATGCATCCGGAATTGTTGCGCATTTCCGACATCAGTAAAACCCATACTTGTCCGCTTGCCAAAGTTATGCGTCGTGAATTGCGCAAACGTGGCATTAAGAAGCAGACGGTCGTGTTCTCCACGGAAAAACCGATGACGCCTAATCGTGATGATGATTCTCGCAGCCCCGGCTCTTGCGGTTTTGTTCCATCCGTAGCGGGTCTTATGTTATCGAGTTATGTACTCCGTACATTGTTGGAGGTAGAATAGAATGAAAAAAGCGATTATCCATATGGAAAAAGGCGATATTACGATTGAATTATTTGAAAAAGAAGCACCCGGTACGGTTGCCAATTTTGAAAAATTAATCAAAGAAGGTTTTTATGACGGCCTTACATTCCATCGTGTAATTCCGGGATTCGTAGCTCAAGGCGGTTGTCCTAACGGCAATGGCACAGGCGGTCCTGGCTACACTATTAAAGATGAATTAATCGGTAATCCGCATAAACATGAACGCGGTGCATTATCCATGGCCCATCGCGGTCCGAATACGGGTGGCAGTCAGTTCTTTATCGTATATGAACCACAGCCTCATTTGGATGGTGTTCATACCGTATTTGGCAAAGTAATTGAAGGCATGGATGTAGTAGATGGCATTCAGCAAGGTGACCGTATGGTTAAGGTTGAAGTTGTAGAAGACTAATTTAATCGTAGGTCTATGTATGGAAGGTCACTATTACAAATGATTTTAGATTTTTAATTTAAGTTGATGTAATAGAGGATTGAGAAATATATGGAGAGCTTGACACTCAAACATCTTGAATGGTTGCAGGTGAAAAAAGACGGCCGTTTTTCTTACGGTTATAATCAAGAATGGTATCGTGATGATTGGCAACGTTTATCCGGTTGCGGTCCTACGACGGCGACGCAGGTAATCAGCTATGTACAATTTCGCGACGGTTTATTGGATAGTGCTGCCAGTGCTGACGGGGAAGCAGCTTTGGAACGTATGGAGGAAGTATTCCAATATGTGCGCCCTCGTTTTGGCGGCGGGCTCTATAAGACGCAATGGTTCCATGAAGGTTTAAATGACTATTGTGAAAAGAAAGAATTGCCGTATACCGTTAAGATGATGGGAGTATATCCTTTTGCCGTTTGTCGCCAACCGTTACAGCAGGTAATGAATTTCATCAAACAGGGTCTTGGCAGTGATTCACCGGTAGCTTTTTTGAACCGTCATCGCGGCCATGAACAGGGACTTTCCACATGGCATTGGGTTCCTATTGTAAAATTGATGGAAAACAATGACGATGTACGTTGCGTTGTGTATGATGAAGAAATTGAACGCATTTTCTCGCTGAAAAAATGGTTGCAAGACACTATGTTGGGCGGCGGTTTTGCTTATGCGGTGCGTAAATAATTGCGTGCATTGTAAGTGATGCACTGTGAGTAAGTAATTACGCAATTTACAGGATGAGTTCTCAATTTGGCTACATTGATTAGGTATGGTTAGAGGGTATTAATCGGCTTAGGAGGTTACCAATGGCAGATTGGATTACAGAAAATCAGTCCGCTCATTTGAAATTGAGTGCAGAAATTGATAAGGTTTTATATTCCGGGCAGTCGGAATTTCAGAAGATTGAAGTGGTTCACAGCTTGGAATACGGCACTATGTTGTCTTTGGACGGTGTGTTCCAAACATCGGAACGAGAAGAGTTTATTTATCATGAAATGATGTCTCATGTACCGTTGTTCTTGCATCCTAATCCAAAACATGTATTGATCATCGGCGGCGGCGATGGCGGTGTAGCCAGAGAATGTGTACGTCATGATTGTGTAGAAACTGTTATGATGATTGAAATCGACGGCAAGGTAGTAGAATTGGCTAAAGAATATTTACCGACTATTGCTGACGCTATGATTCGTAAAGATCCTAAATTAACGGTTACTATCGGTGACGGTATCGGCTTTATGGCGCAAGCTGAAAATAAATACGATGTCATCATTGTTGACTGCTCCGATCCAATCGGTCCGGGCGAAGGTTTGTTTACCGATGAGTTCTATGCCAATACCTATAAAGCTTTGAAAGAAGACGGCCTTTTTGTACAGCAGACGGAATCGCCTATGATGCATCAGCCGTTAGTTGAAAAAGTATTCGGCTACGTATCCAATCATTTCCCGATTGCTCGTCTCTATACGGCTTTTATTCCTATTTATCCGACCGGCATGCATTGCTTCACCATGGGCTCAAAAAAATATGATCCATTGACTTGGGAAGCTAATCGTGAACAGACGTTTACAACTAAATACTATAATGCAGGGATACAGAAAGCGGCTTTTGCTTTGCCGAATTTTGTAAAAGACTATTTAATTAAAAAATAATAGTTTAATTAAAAATAATAGTTGACAGTATCCCTTGTAGAATGATACAATATCATTCGTTACGGGGGATACTTTCCTCTGTATGTTCCACAGTGGTGGGTATGGTGAAGCGGTTAACACGGCGGATTGTGGCTCCGTTACGCGTGGGTTCGATCCCCACTACTCACCCCACTTAGGGGCGTCGCCAAGTGGTAAGGCAATGGACTTTGACTCCATTATGCGCTGGTTCGATCCCAGCCGCCCCTGCCATTACATGACTCATTAGCTCAGCTGGCAGAGCACCTGACTTTTAATCAGGGTGTCCCGCGTTCGAATCGCGGATGAGTCACCATCTAAAAGCATCGTCATTGCGACGATGCTTTTTCTATACTTTACTTAGTACAACTGCTAATAAAACTTTAATATTTATCTGTGTTTGTGTATAGATGAAATTCACTGTAATTAAACTGTAAAGCCTGTATTTATGCGGTTTTGTAGGTGGTGGTGTAAAAATAGTAAAAAAGTTGTAAAAAAGTGGTTGACATAATCCTCTATCACTGATAGAATGATTAAGTCGTCAGGCGATACTGAATAAAAACCTGACACGCAGATCTTTGAAAACTGAACAATATAAGGTAATCATTTTTAACGAAATGAACATAGCCAGAGTGCGGGTTTCAACAACGTTGAAACCAACCAAATAAATTCTAGTCACTAACTTCGGTTAGAGACAACAACGAAAACGAGCTAGCAAATAGCTCCAAGATATCTTGGAGAGTTTGATCCTGGCTCAGGACGAACGCTGGCGGCGTGC
>NZ_RQUZ01000001.1 GCF_003992065.1 Veillonella seminalis | reverse complement strand
TTACCATGGTCAACGTGACCGATAGTACCGATGTTAACATGCGGTTTAGTACGTTCAAATTTTGCTTTTGCCATTTTGAATTGTCCTCCCGGATAATTAAAATTTTACTTATTGTGTTAACCCTTAAGGGATTAGCCGTTTTTCTTTGCTTGAATTTCTTCAGCAATTTTCTTAGGCACTTCTTCGTAGTGGTCTACTGTCATCGAGTAGTTACCACGGCCCTGAGTTTTAGAACGGAGGTCCGTTGCATAACCGAACATTTCGCTCAATGGAACGAATGCTTTGATATGCTGGCTGCCGTTACGAGCTTCCATGCCTTCCATGCGACCGCGACGAGAGTTCAAGTCGCCGATTACGTCGCCCATGTATTCTTCCGGTACGTCAACTTCTACCGCCATGTATGGTTCAAGAAGTACTGGATCGGCTTTGCGAGCACCTTCTTTGAAGCCCATGGAGCCGGCAATCTTAAACGCCATTTCGGAGGAGTCAACATCATGGTAAGAACCGTCAAATACGATTACTTTGATGTCAACCATTGGATAACCGGCAATAACACCGGATTCCATTGCTTCCTTAACACCGTTTTCAACCGGTCCGATGTATTCACGAGGAATTGCACCGCCGACGATTTTGTTTTCAAATTCGAAGCCTGCACCAGGTTCTTGTGGAATTAATTCCAACCAGCAGTCACCATATTGACCGCGGCCACCGGACTGACGTACGAATTTACCTTGAGCTTTAACGGATTTGCGAATCGTTTCACGGTAAGCAACCTGAGGTTTACCAACATTACATTCAACTTTGAACTCACGGTTCATACGGTCAACGATAATGTCGAGGTGAAGTTCACCCATACCGGAAATGATTGTCTGACCGGTTTCTTCATCAGTACGAACTTTGAAGGTTGGATCTTCTTCAGCCAAGCGGGCTAAAGCGATACCCATTTTTTCCTGGTCAGCTTTAGTTTTTGGTTCAACTGCAACGGAGATAACAGGTTCTGGGAACTCCATAGATTCAAGAATTACCGGAGCTTTTTCATCACAGAGAGTATCACCGGTGGTTGTATCTTTCAAACCAACAGCAGCTGCGATATCGCCGGAGTAAACGCGTTCGATTTCCTGACGGCTGTTAGCATGCATCTGAAGGATACGACCGATACGTTCTTTCTTACCTTTAGTGGAGTTAAACACGTAAGAACCGGATTCTAAAGTACCGGAGTATACGCGGAAGAACGCTAATTTACCAACATAAGGGTCAGCCATGATTTTGAAGGCCAATGCAGAGAATGGTTCTTCATCAGATGCAGGGCGAGCTTCTTCAGCGCCTGTATCAGGGTTAACGCCATTAATTGCCGGAATATCAAGTGGAGATGGCATGTAGTCAATAACTGCATCCAATAACATCTGCACACCTTTGTTCTTGTAAGAAGAACCGCAAAGTACAGGGAACAATTTGTTATCACAAACTGCTTTACGAAGAGCAACTTTTAATTCATCAATGCTGATTTCTTCGCCTTCCAAGTACTTCATCATGATTTCGTCGTCAGTTTCAGCAATAGCATCTACCAACATTTCACGACGTTCTTGAGCTACTTGTAAGTAGTCTTCAGGAATATCAGTGATTTCGAATTCTTTACCATCATCACTGATGTAGATTTCAGCTTTCATAGTCATCAAGTCGATGATGCCTTTGAAAGTATCTTCAGCTCCGATTGGTACTTGAAGAGCAACACTGTTTGCACCCAAGCG
The DNA here is from genome assembly GCF_003992065.1 of Veillonella seminalis. Classification (GTDB taxonomy): domain Bacteria; phylum Bacillota; class Negativicutes; order Veillonellales; family Veillonellaceae; genus Veillonella_A; species Veillonella_A seminalis. The sequence goes on along the minus strand of NZ_RQUZ01000001.1, from coordinate 329,346 downwards.
ATCTTTCATCATGTTTACAACATTGAAGAAGTCAGCGCCTACGGTATCCATCTTATTTACATAAGCGATACGTGGTACGCCATAGGTAGAAGCTTGACGCCATACAGTTTCGGATTGTGGTTCAACGCCACCTTTAGCACTGAATACTGCAACGGAACCGTCAAGTACGCGCAACGAACGTTCTACTTCTACAGTAAAGTCAACGTGACCCGGAGTATCGATGATGTTGATGCGATGATTTTTCCAGTGACAAGTAGTCGCAGCAGACGTGATTGTAATACCACGTTCCTGTTCCTGTGCCATCCAGTCCATTGTCGCAGCGCCTTCATGAACTTCGCCGATCTTGTGAACTCGACCTGTGTAGTAAAGAATACGTTCCGTTGTGGTTGTTTTACCGGCGTCGATGTGAGCCATGATACCGATATTACGAGTTTTCTCTAACGAAAATTCTCTTGCCACGAATGTCAACTCCTCTTACTAATTACCAACGATAATGAGCAAACGCTTTATTAGCTTCTGCCATTTTATGAGTGTCATCTTTTTTCTTAATGGCTGCGCCGGTATTGTTGAACGCATCCATTAATTCACCGGCCAAACGTTCTTTCATGGTACGTTCGCCGCGAAGACGAGCATAGTTTACCATCCAACGAATACCTAAAGTCTGACGACGATCGGCACGAACTTCAACCGGAACTTGGTAGTTAGCACCGCCGATACGACGAGCACGAACTTCCAATACAGGCATTACATTTTTTAAAGCCTGATCAAATACTTCCATTGGGTCCTGACCCATTTTAGAACGAATAATTTCAAATGCATCATATACGATAGTTTCGGCAATACCTTTTTTACCATCGTACATTACTTTGTTAATGAAGCGTGTAACCAATTTACTGTTGTACACCGGATCCGGAAGTACATCACGCTTCAACACAGGGCCTTTTCTTGGCATGTTATTTCCTCCTCTACGATGTGTGATTTCAATTGTCAGCTATAATTATTTCTTAGCTTTTTTAGCGCCATATTTGGAACGGCTCTGCATACGATTCTGTACGCCGGCTGTATCCAAAGCACCGCGAACAATGTGATAACGCACACCTGGTAAGTCTTTAACACGACCACCTCTGATAAGTACTACACTGTGTTCCTGTAAATTGTGACCAATGCCTGGGATGTAAGCAGTTACTTCAATAGCGTTAGTCAAACGAACACGGGCAACTTTACGAAGCGCGGAGTTCGGTTTCTTTGGAGTCGCTGTATATACACGAGTACATACACCACGTTTCTGCGGACTTTCTTTAAGTGCAGGAGCGTCGGATTTTTTAGTCAAAGTTTGACGGCCTTTGCGTACTAACTGGTTAATAGTTGGCATGTGGGCACCTCCTTTCCAAACAATTAGATTTATAATTGATCTACTGCAACAAAGTGTTACTGCAGATATTACCGAATTTAGCGCAGCACACCGATTGTGGCTGCTTTTACTTTAATCTTGCCGGCCTTACCAAGTTCCTCCATGGAATGTTCTTGATTCACCGGTACGGCGTGTTTCTCACAAAGTTCAAGTATGGGTAACACCACTCGATCATCGCTGTTATTGGCAACGAATACCATCTGAACTTCGCCGCGCATAATTGCTTTCGACGTTTGCTTAGCTCCGATTGTCTTTTTCGCTGATGTTAAAACTTCGATTTCCATACCATTACTCCTTGATTTTTCTTGTACTCAGGCACACTCTCCCCCGAGCACTATAACAGTTTAGCATTACTAACCCCTGCCTGTCAACAACTTTTATAGCCTTTTCACCGCATTAAATCAACATTTTATATGTACACTTATCCGTGTGTTCCAAAAGGCTTTATTTTTGTATATTTCTCATAATTTTATACAAAATTTACGTAATTTTTCTTTTTTTTATACAATTCTATGCAATGTTTGCAAAATTAGCATACATAACTTTCGCAATAAATATAAAGAGTGTCATTATTTTTAACATAATGACACTCTTATAACAACTCTATTATACTGTTAAAACTTTAACAATTATTATACAGTTTATTCTTCAACCGCAGTCGGAGCTTCTACCGTTGCAATATCTTCGATTTGAGGTTCCTTTTTAGTTACCTTAATCTTACGATAACGGCTCATACCCGTACCGGCCGGAATCAATTTACCGATAATAACGTTTTCTTTGAGGCCCAATAATGGGTCGATTTTGCCTTTAATAGCAGCATCGGTAAGAACACGCGTCGTTTCCTGGAAGGATGCGGCCGACAAGAAGCTGTCGGTAGCCAACGCAGCTTTGGTAATACCGAGTAAAATACGTTTACCCGTAGCCGGTTGTTTGCCGTTCAAGATAAGACGACGATTTTCTTCTTCAAAGGTATTTACATCGATAGGATCACCAGGTAACAAGTCGGCATCGCCCACTTCTTCTACCTTCACTTTATGAAGCATCTGGCGCACAATAACTTCAATGTGTTTATCGTTAATTTCTACACCTTGAGATTTATATACTTTCTGTACTTCATAAACGAGGTAACGCTGTGTAGCTTCCGTACCCATTACACGCATAATATCATGCGGATTAATGGAGCCTTCCGTCAAACGGGCACCCAATTTAACTACATCGCCGTCACGAACGATAATACGGGCACCGTAAGGAATAAGGTAATCGAATTCCACACCGTCTTTGTCGGTAACATAGATGGTATTGGTACCTTTCTTATTATCATTAGGTACTACACGAACAGTACCTTCCACTTCGCTGATGATGGCATGACGTTTAGGACGACGTGCTTCGAACAATTCTTCAACACGTGGCAAACCTTGCGTAATATCGTCACCGGCAACACCGCCTGTATGGAACGTACGCATTGTCAACTGAGTACCAGGTTCACCGATAGACTGAGCTGCGATAATACCTACAGCTTCCCCTACCTGTACCTGGTTACCGGTACCAAGGTCACGACCGTAACACTTCATACATACGCCATATGGTGAACGACAAGTCAATACGGAACGAATCTTAACTTTTTCGTAGTGTTTAACTACTTCATCAGCCAATTCTTCCGTAATTTCACCGTTAAGCGGAACGATGACTTCACCGGTTTCTTTATTGATTAATTCTTCAGCCGCCGTACGACCTACGATACGGTCTTTAAGCGGTTCGATAATACCGGAACCTTCAACGATGGCTTCCACTTCGATGCCGTGGATATCATTGTTGCGTACCTGCACTTCTTTAACATCGCTGTCAAGAATAGCTTCAATACCTTCTTCGGTAAGAGCACTGTGAGCAGGGAACACTTCGTTGCCTTCGCTGTCAACTACAGCATTAACTGTCTCTTTGCCGAGCATATTCTGAACCATGGTTTCACGCAATGTTTGACGAATGCCTTCATCGGTTTCACCAAGGCTGATTTTTTGCACCAAATTAGTATGGTTGATATCACTATCGCTACCCAAATGAGCACCGCGAAGATCAATATCGGTAATTTTGTGATCTGCCAAGGATTCCAAATCGGCAAGCGTTAAAATAGTTTCAGCTGCCAATACGAGTTCACCTGTTGCAGGATCCACTACGTCTTTATCAAGCACACGACCGATCAATTTATCTTTCAATAAGGAAAGCGCCTGACGGGTAGAGCTTGCCAAACGAGCACGTTCACGTACTAAGTCAATACCAACTACGTCACAGTCTTCTTCGCGAACGATAACGTCTTGCGATACGTCAACGAGACGACGAGTCAAGTAACCGGAGTCAGCTGTACGAAGCGCCGTATCGGCCAAACCTTTACGAGCACCATGGCTGGATGTAAAGTAGTCCAATACAGTAAGGCCTTCTTTAAAGTTTGCCTTGATAGGTAAGTCGATGATTCGACCGGATGGATCGGCCATCAAACCACGCATACCGGCCAACTGACGAATCTGCTGTTTGTTACCGCGGGCACCGGAGATAGCCATCATGTAAACCGGGTTGAAACCTTCCTGGTCACGCATCATGGTATCCATCATGGCATCCGTTACATCTTCCGTAGCCTGAGTCCAAAGTTCGATAGTTTTACGATAACGTTCATCTTCGGACATGTAACCACGACGATAGTTACGGGATACTTTTTCTACATCTTCATCGGCTTTTTGTAAAATTTCAGCTTTTTCAGTCGGTACTTTAATATCGGCAATAGCGATAGTCATACCGGCACGACGGGCGTAGGAGTAACCCAAAGATTTTACACGGTCAAGAAGTTCAGCGGTTTTTTCATTGCCGAATAACTGGAAGCATTGGTCGACCAATTTACCAACCATCTTCTTGTCCATAACGCGACCTAATGTATAGTGACCGTCTTCCTGTAATTCGTACTGACGAAGTTCAGGATAGAGGGCGTTGTTAAAGATCAAACGGCCGGCTGTCGCTTCTACACGACCACGGCCTTCTTCACGAATATATAAAATATCTTGCAAACCGATTACGCCGGAATCGTAAGCCAACATAACTTCGTCAAAGTTAGCGAAGTATTTAGCTTTTTCCTTCGTATGTTGACGTACTACGGTTAAGTAGTAAGTACCCAAAATCATATCCTGAGAAGGAACCGCTACCGGTTTACCGTCTTTAGTGGATAAGATGTTATGAGAAGACAACATGAGCGTACGCGCTTCGGACTGTGCTTCTACGGATAACGGCAAGTGGCACGCCATCTGGTCACCGTCGAAGTCGGCGTTAAACGCAGTACATACTAACGGATGCAATTTAATGGCACGCCCTTCCCAAAGGATAGGTTCGAATGCCTGGATACCCAAACGGTGCAATGTCGGTGCACGGTTTAAAAGTACCGGATGTTCTTTAATTACTTCTTCCAAAGCTTCCCAAACGCCCGGACCAATTCGTTCTACCTGGCGTTTAGCGGCTTTAATGTTGCTTGCCTGTTGACGTTCTACCAAACGTTTCATAACGAAAGGTTTGAATAATTCGAGCGCCATTTCTTTAGGCAAACCGCATTGATGCATTTTGAGTTCCGGACCAACTACGATTACGGAGCGGCCGGAATAGTCAACACGTTTACCCAAGAGGTTCTGACGGAAGCGACCTTGTTTACCTTTAAGCATATCGGATAAAGATTTCAAAGGACGGTTACCCGGACCTGTTACCGGACGACCGCGACGACCGTTATCGATCAAGGCATCAACAGCTTCCTGCAACATACGTTTTTCGTTGCGCACGATAATATCAGGCGCACCTAAATCAAGCAAACGTTTCAAACGGTTGTTACGATTAATTACACGACGATATAAGTCGTTAAGGTCGGAGGTAGCAAAACGGCCGCCGTCAAGCTGAACCATAGGGCGAAGTTCCGGTGGAATAACCGGTACTACATCCATGATCATCCATTCCGGTTTGTTGCCGGACTGACGGAATGCTTCTACTACTTCCAAACGGCGTACGGCACGAATTTTACGTTGGCCCGTAGCTGTTTCCAATTCACTGCGAAGTTCAACATTAAGCGCTTCCAAATCCAATTCGCTGAGTAAAGCTTTAATGGCTTCGGCACCCATGTCAACACATACGAATTCCACTTCTTCTTGAGCGCCCAATTCGTAACGTTCTTCACGAGTCAATTCTTCATATTCTTTTTCTTCTTCGGCAATTTCGGTATTAGCTTTTAATGCTTCATTAGCAGCAATCTTACGTTGTGCTTCGGCAATAACAGCCAAACGATCGCGGCGCTGAGCCACGGTTTCGATTTCCACCTGTTTACCGTTGATTTTGTAATCTTCTTCATTGAATTGCGCTTCATATTCGCGGAATTCAGTTTCAGATAACAACTGACGTTTCATGAGCGGCGTGCTGCCGGGATCTACAACGATGTAAGCAGCAAAGTAAAGTACGCGCTCTAAGGAACGTGGGGATACATCAAGGATGAGACCCATACGAGATGGGATCCCCTTGAAGTACCAAATGTGAGATACCGGTGTAGCTAATACAATATGACCCATGCGTTCACGACGCACTTTAGAACGAGTCACTTCTACACCACATTTATCGCAGACTACGCCTTTATGGCGAATGCGTTTATATTTACCGCAATGACATTCCCAGTCTTTGGTCGGTCCAAAAATACGCTCACAGAACAAGCCGTCACGTTCCGGCTTAAGCGTACGATAGTTAATTGTTTCCGGCTTTTTAACTTCCCCATAGGACCAATCTAAGATTTGTTCCGGCGAAGCCAAGCCGATTCGCATAGAATCGAATTCATTAACGTCTAGCACAAGTATCGCTCCCTTCTTTCGGATACTCAAATATTAGTCTTCATCAGTTTCGGACTCTTGATCATACATAGCCATTGTGCTAAGTACATCATCATCTTCACCGCTCGTTACCGGTTCTTCTTCGATAACGTTCGCTTCTTCCGTATCGTCAGCTACTGCATCTGAGCCTTCCATTACTTCTTTGATTTCATCTTCATTAGTATCTACATCATCATCGTCATCAAGTTCTTTGATTACAACTTCTTCTTGATCTTCATTTAAGATTTTTACATCAAGACCGATACTCTGAAGTTCTTTAAGCAATACTTTGAAAGATTCCGGTACGCCCGGTTCAGGAATATTTTCACCTTTAACAATCTTTTCGTATGCTTTCACACGACCTACCACGTCATCAGACTTAACTGTGAGCAATTCCTGCAAGGTATACGCTGCACCATAAGCTTCCAACGCCCATACTTCCATTTCCCCGAAACGCTGACCGCCGAACTGAGCTTTACCGCCCAATGGCTGTTGCGTTACTAAGGAGTAAGGACCGGTGGAACGCGCATGGATTTTATCATCAACCAAATGGTGAAGTTTTAACATATATACGTAACCAACGGTAACTTTGTTATCCATCGGTTCGCCTGTACGGCCGTCATACAATACGGTTTTACCGTCATCGTTTTTACCGGCAATACGAAGTGTATCGAATACGTCACTTTCGTGCGCACCGTCAAATACCGGTGTAGCGATGTGAATACCGGCTACATCAGGTTTCGGCATGCCGTAAGTTTCATAATCATAGCCGTAAGATTCTAAATCTTTGCGGATTTCTTCGCGTTTTTCACGAGCTGATTCAATAGCATCGATGATATCAACCACTACAGAAATGTCTTTTAATTCCACCTGTAAGGATTCTTCCATTTCCGGAGCTTGTTCTTCATCGTCAAAATATTCAATTTCAGCGTCACTGTATTCTTTTTCGATAGCACGCAATTCATCGTAACGTTCGCGGCCGCCGAGTTCAGCTAACTGATTCTGTGCTTCCGTATAAATTAAGCTCAACGCTTCTTCGCGACGTGCATCGATTTCACTGTCTACATCAAGATGTGCTACAGTTACATTTTCAGCCACTTTAGCTTTTAAAGCGTCCATTTCGCTATATAATTCTTTAATACGGTCGATATTATCCCAATAACGGCTGTCGGCTTTCGCTTGGTTCAATACATTTTGAATCTTGAGGTCGGTTGCTTTAATCTGCATGCCGAGCCCCTGAACAGCCCAACCGAGGTGAGTTTCCAATACCTGACCGATGTTCATACGAGAAGGTACGCCCAACGGGTTCAATACGATTTGAACCGGAGTGCCGTCCGGCAAGAACGGCATGTCTTCCTGACGCATAACGCGGGAAACGACACCCTTGTTACCATGACGACCGGCCATTTTATCGCCTTCGTGGATTTTACGTTTTTGCGCAATATATACACGAACTAATTTGTTAACACCCGGTTGTAATTCATCGCCGTTTTCACGGGTAAATACTTTAACATCAACGATTTTACCGGATTCACCGTGTGGTACGCGAAGGGATGTATCACGCACTTCACGTTCTTTGTCACCGAAGATGGCACGTAACAAACGTTCTTCAGGTGTCAATTCAGTTTCACCTTTTGGTGTAACTTTACCTACCAGGATATCGCCCGGATGAACTTCCGCACCGATGCAGATGATACCTTCTTCGTCAAGATTGCGAAGATTGTCATCACCGGTATTAGGCAATTCACGGGTAATTTCTTCGGCACCTAATTTGGTGTCACGAGCATCACATTCGTACTCTTCAATATGAATGGATGTATAAATATCTTCCTTGCAAAGTTCTTCACTAAGCAAGATAGCATCTTCGTAGTTGTAACCTTCCCAAGGCATGAACGCCACGAGCACGTTAAAACCAAGTGCCAATTCACCGCCGTCAGTAGCCGGGCCGTCAGCCAATACCTGGCCTTTAACAACACGGTCACCGCGGAATACGATTGGTTTCTGGTTGAAACATGTGGATTGGTTGGAACGAAGGAATTTATTTAATTTATATACGTCAACACGACCGTTGTCGCGCTGTACATGGATTTCATTACCCCAACAACGAGTAACGATACCTTCTTCTTTAGCAAGTACACAAACACCGGAGTCAGTCGCTGCTTTATATTCCATACCGGTACCTACAAGCGGAGCCTGCGCACGAAGCAAAGGCACAGCCTGACGCTGCATGTTCGCGCCCATCAAGGCACGGTTAGCATCGTCGTTTTCGAGGAACGGAATCATAGCAGTACCGATGGAAACAACTTCCTTCGGACTAACGTCCATGTAGTCAACTTTATCGGGAGCCACTTCAAGGACTTCAGAACCGCGACGACAGGCAATATGAGTATCTACAAAATAACCGTTTTCATCAAGAATGGAGTTAGCCTGTGCAATGGTCATACCTTCTTCTTCATCGGCCGTCATATACACAACTTGATCACTAACTTGTACTTTAATAACTTTATTAGCTTCATCGCCGGTACCGTAGATTTTTTCTACACGACGATATGGAGCTTCGATAAAGCCGAATTCATTAACTTTCGCGTAGTTGGAAAGAGATGAAATCAAGCCGATGTTCGGACCTTCAGGAGTTTCGATCGGACACATACGACCATAGTGGGAGTGATGCACGTCACGAACTTCGAAGCCCGCACGTTCACGAGACAAACCGCCAGGTCCCAACGCGGACAAACGACGTTTATGTGTCAATTCGCCAAGTGGGTTAGTCTGGTCCATGAACTGGGACAACTGGGAGGAACCAAAGAATTCTTTAATGGCTGCTACTACCGGACGAATGTTGATGAGCGCCTGTGGCGTAATCATAGCATTGTCTTGGATAGTCATACGTTCACGAACTACACGTTCCATACGAGTCAAACCGATTCGGAACTGGTTCTGCAACAATTCGCCAACGCAACGTAAACGACGGTTACCCAAGTGGTCGATATCGTCCACGTGACCAACGCCGTCCATTAAATTCAACAAATAGCTGATATTGGCAATCATATCTTCGCGAGTTACGGTGCGATGTTCGAACGGCAAGTTGCTGTTGTTGCAAATCACCTTGAAGGAATGACCTTCCGCACTCTTCACGTAGAATTCGGCAAAACCTTCACCGCGGAAACCACCGCTCTGTGCAACGATATCGAGCTGTTCTTCGTTCATTACCGTATCGGCATCCACGATAATTTCGCCGGTTTCCATATTAACGATCGGTTGAGCCAAAGTCTGACCCAACATACGTTGACGCCAACCTAATTTTTTATTCAATTTATAACGACCTACACGCGCTAAATCATAACGGCGAGGATCGAAGAATAAATTGTCGAATAAATTACGGGCACTTTCTACAGTAGGCGGTTCGCCCGGACGTAATTTTTTGTAAATTTCAACCAAAGCTTCTTCAGAAGATTCGGTAGTATCTTTTTCAAGTGTACGAAGTAAGCGTTCGTCATATACGCGATTGCCTTCTTCGTCGGTTTCACCATTCCAGAATAATTCCAAAATGGATTCATCCGTGCTCCAACCGAGGGCACGAACTAAAATAGTAGCCGGCAATTTACGGTTACGGTCGATACGTACGGATACGATTTCATTAGCATCCGTTTCAAGTTCGATCCAAGCACCGCGGTTAGGGATTACCGTAGAACCGTATAAACGGTTACCCATGGTATCAATTTCGCGAGTGTAGTAAACGCCCGGCGAACGAACGAGCTGAGATACGATGACACGTTCTGCCCCGTTGATAATGAATGTACCGGTTTCGGTCATCAACGGGAAGTCACCCATGAAAACTTCCTGTTCTTTAATATCCTGGTTTTCAGGATCATTATTAATCAAACGAACGTTAACACGCAATGGTGCTGCATACGTAGCATCACGGTTTTTACATTCGTTAATGTCGTATTTTGGCTCCCCAAGGCTAAAGCCTTCAAAAGAAAGCACTAAATTACCTGAATTGTCTTTAATCGGAGAAATATCGTCAAAAATATTTTGTAAACCGCTCTCCAAAAACCACTCATAAGACTTACGTTGCACGTCCAATAAATGTGGCATTTCTAGAACTTCGTTAATCTTGGCATACGTATAACGCGTTCTTTTACCTACCTTCTCAGGTTTGAACATACCAGCTTTCACCCCTCATTTCAATTGGCTTACCTTCTATTCTATAACGGTATGACATCAGACAAAAATCCAGGTCTCAGTTTTCCTGTTAACACAATGACAAAATAAGCAAGGCTCTTAATTTTTTATTTTGAACCTTGCTTCGCCTCCGGTTAACACAACCTTGGAAGATTTACCCTTTATCAGTAACAATGTTATAGTCATCTTATTAAGTACTCCTTAATTTTATGCGTCGCATTCATACGTCTATAAAATAAAATAATACATAAATCAATATATATCCGAGTACATTTGCAATTAAGTATTATAGCATTATATAATTACTTTGTCAAAAACTTTTTTAAATAAATTACGCCCGTTATTTTCGCATGCTTAAAATTCATTTTTTTGAAAAATTTGCTTTGCGTTACAACTAAACTCTGATATACTAAAATCAATCTATAATCATGACATGAAGGGGGAGCACCACCAAAAGGGTGCTCTCCCTTCATGTCTTTTTTTATAAGGAGGCATCCATGATCGTCAACGGCAAACAACAACCGCTTGCGGAATCTGTGACAGTTCTCGCCTATCTCGAAACTGCGGGCTACAATTCCAAACGCGTTGTGGTAGAACGGAATCGCACCATTATTCCGCAAAGCAAATTTGAATCAACTTGGCTACTGGACAGCGATACGCTGGAAATTGTTCATTTTGTAGGAGGCGGCTGATGAATATTACAATTAACGGTCAAACTGTGTCGGTAGCTCCCGACACAGTGACCGCCGACGTCATTACCAACAAGAGCGATGACCTTTGGTTATTGAACGGCTTTGCCGTTGATTCCGATACACCGCTTCAAGACGGCGACGCCCTATTATGTGTGTCACGCAACAAAGTACCCGACGAAGCAACCTATGATGCCGTGTGGAATGCGCGCTACGGCACCGAGATTTATACCCGCTTCAAACAAAGTCATATTCCCGTTTGCGGTGCCGGCGGCCTCGGCTCTCACATCGCCATCAGTCTCGCCCGACTCGGCATCGGCGAACTCACCATCATAGACAAGGATGTAGTCGATCTTACCAATCTCGGTCGTCAAGCGTATGAAATGACGGATTTGGGTAAACCTAAAGTATACGCACTAAAAAATATTCTGCACCGCATCAATCCGTTCATCAAAGTCAATGCCGTTCACACCACGATTCACAGCGGCAATTATGACAACTATTTAAAAGACTTCCCGTACATCGTTGAAGCCTTCGATTCGGCCGAAAACAAAGCGGAATTAACAAGCTACGTGTTAACACACTACCCGCAAACAATCATAATCGGCGCCAGCGGCGTAAGCGGTTATGATCATCCGAACACAGTCCAAACCAAAGAATTATTCAGCCGCTATTACCAAACCGGTGATGGTCATAGTGAAAGCACGATCGGTCTTTTGGCGCCGCGCGTCATGCTCTGCGCTGCTCATGAAGCGACCATCCTCTTACATTTATTACTGACACAAAAGGAGTCATAGTATGCCAAACAACTCTCAAACTTCTCCGATGAAAACCAATTCTAAATTTTCACCCGCCGATGATACCTTCACATTAGGCGGTAAAACTTTTTCATCCCGCCTCATCTTGGGTTCCGGTAAGTTTTCCCTGCCCCTTATCCAAGCAGTAGCCGAAGAAGGGCAAGCCCAAATCATTACCTTAGCACTTCGTCGGGCTACGCCGGACGGCCAGGAAAACATTTTGGACTTTATGCCTAAAGATGTTACCTTATTGCCTAACACGTCCGGTGCCCGTACCGCCGAAGAAGCCGTGCGTATCGCCGAACTGTCCCGTGCCATGGGTTGCGGTGATTTTGTAAAAGTCGAAATCATCAGCGATGCCCGTTGGCTCCTGCCGAACAACAATGAAACCATTCGTGCTACCAAGATGTTAGCCGATAAAGGTTTCGTCGTTCTCCCTTATATGTATCCCGATTACTATGCCACCAAAGCGCTTGAAGAGGCCGGTGCCGCCGCCATTATGCCGCTGGCCGCTCCTATCGGCAGTAATCGCGGACTTTGTACCAAAGCTTTTATCGACATTGTACTCAAAAGTACCGATTTACCGATTATCGTTGATGCCGGTATCGGCAAACCGTCAGAAGCTTGTGAGGCCATGGAAATGGGCGTCACCGCTATCATGTGTAATACGGCCATTGCCACAGCCGGCAATGTAGCCCAAATGTGTAAGGCCTTCCGTCTTGCTATCGAAGCAGGCCGGTTAGCTTATCTCGGTAAAACGGGCCGTGTCATTACCGACCAGGCCGAAGCCTCCAGTCCGCTGACCGGATTTTTAAACAATTAATATATCCCCATATTACTAATCTGTCCAATACTTTAGGAGGTTTTAAATGAATATACTACCTAATCATCATAAGACCACGGCGCCGCAACTAAACGGTCGTATTAAAACGGCCAATGCACAAGACGCCGCCCTATTAAAAGAAAATATCATGGCTTACACATCAGCCATGGATCAATTAGACATGTCTCGGCTCAACTACGTCCTCAATACTAAAAACAGTTTTGCGGATGAAAACTTTACGGCTAAGGATGTAAAAATCGCCTTGGCCAAAGATAGTTTAGAGCCTCACGATTTTATGGCACTCCTCAGTTCAGCCGCAGCCCCTTATTTAGAGGCAATGGCCCAAAAAGCAAAAGAACTGACCCGAGCCCGCTTCGGTAATAACATTCAACTTTTCACCCCTTTATACATTGCCAACTATTGCAGCAACGGCTGTCGCTATTGCGGTTTTAACAGCAAACAAACTATCAAACGGGCACAACTTTCCGCCGATGAAATTCAACGCGAATTGGAAAGTATTGCCAAAACAGGCTTACAGGAAATTTTATTCTTAACCGGTGAATCGGAAGCCCGTTCTTCCATTGAATACATTGCCGAAGCTCTGGAATTGGCAAAACCGTACTTCGCCAATATCGGCATCGAAATCTATCCGGCCAATCAGGCGGATTACGAAATTCTCCATAAAGTGGGTGCCGATTTTATTACGGTTTTCCAAGAAAGCTACGACCTTGAAGCCTATGAATACTATCATCCTTACGGCAACAAGCGCTCATTCCCGTATCGCTTCTATGCACAGGAACGAGCCTTGAACAGCGGCTTTCGCGGTGCCGGCTTCGCCGCTTTACTGGGGCTCAGCAACTTCCGCTACGACGCCTTGGCTACCGGTCTGCACGTATGGTCTGTGCAACAAGCCTTCCCGGCTGCCGAACTCAGCTTCTCCGTCCCACGTTTACGTCCGGTTAACGGCGAACTCGGCCACTTCAACCATCTCGTAAGCGACCGTGACCTCGTACAAATTATGTGTGCTTATCGTTTATTCGTACCTCAGGCCCAAATCACCGTATCCAGTCGTGAAAGCAGAGAATTCCGTAATGCGGTCATGAATATTTGCGCCACCAAAGTATCCGCCGGCGTTCAAGTTGACGTGGGCGGCCACAGTGCCGGCAACAAACATCGCAGCAGTGACCAGTTCGATATTAACGACACCCGCAGCGTCGCCGAAATGCACGATGATATAAAAAAACTGGGGTTACAGGTGGTGTACCATGACCACATCCGTGTCTAAAGAATTAACTTACGTTACTCACTTGCCGGCACTCGCTAAATTCTTGAAAAAGACTAACTCATTTATATCGGCTACAGACTACCTAAAGGAGTTAATCCGTTCCAAACCGAATGCCCTATTGCTGCGAGCTAAGGAGTCAGTTCCGAAAGATTATGAACGCTTACTATCAGAACTCTTGCCCACAGCCAAAGAGTCCGAAGTACAACTCATTGTCAGCCATCATATAGAGTTAGCAGTGAAATATAACGTACCGGTGCAACTGTCAGCCATGGAATGCACAAGTTTGACTTCAGCGAATACGTCGACTAAGACGAACACACTTCCAGAACTGCCATTTGTTAGCGTATCCGTACATTCATTAGCAGAAGCAAATACCGCTATTTCAACCGGGGCCCGTCGACTCGTGCTGGGTCATCTCTTCCCCTCCCGCTGTAAGCCCGGTTTAGCCCCTCGCTCGGAAACTGATTGTCAACGTATTCTCGAATTGGCAAAAGAAGACAACATTCCCATTCACGGCATCGGTGGGATCAATTTCAATACATACCCCCTCATGCCAAACGACTACGCAGGCATCTATGTGATGACGGAAACCATGGAACAAGTCGATATTAAGAGTTACACACAAAAATGGCGTAACTTGTTAATCGACTAAGCAAAGCTGAATTTTATCAACGAATCCTCACGGACGTATGCAGGTAACAATTTCACAACAAACAAAAACCACCCTAATCTTTAGCAGAGAAAAGATTAGGGTGGTTTTTATAGTTAGTCATTGACTATATCATTATTGAGCACTTAGATATTCAAATATTGAGCATTGGGTATTGGGCATTAGGCGTTAAATATCTAATACTCGATATGATATTAATACCTGTTAGTTGCCTTTTACTTTTAAAATGTCGGCACCGGCAATACCAGGTTTCGTCATTTCAGCCGGCGATAAGATATGATTCATTTCGGCTTCGGTTAATAAACCTTTTTCCAAAATAATGTCTTTAATAGCACGGCCGGTTGTATAGGCTTCTTTAGCCAAAGCGGAGGCATTTTCATAACCAACATGCGGTAACAAGGCAGTTACGATACCCACACTGCGGTTCAACCAGTATGCACAACGTTCACGGTCTACTTCCAAGTCGATTAACAATTTGTCAACAAAAGTATTTACGCCGTTCTTCAAGTAACACATAGCATTGAATAAGTTATACGCAATAACCGGTTCCATTACGTTCAATTCGAACTGGCCGTTTTCAACGCCCAAGGTTACGGCTAAATCATTAGCCACTACTTGGTAGCAAACCTGATTCAATACTTCAGCAATTACAGGGTTAACTTTACCCGGCATAATAGAAGAACCCGGTTGACGAGGTGGTAATTTTAATTCGCCGATACCGCAACGAGGGCCGGATGCCATCAAACGGAAATCGTTAGCCATTTTAATCAAAACAAGGGCCGTTACTTTCATGCCGCTGGAAATATCGGCGAAAATATCCGTATTATTAGTCGCATCAATCAAGTTGTCGGCAGTAATGAATTTTTCACCAACAACTTCCGACAATTCATGAGCTACATCTGCGATATAAGAAGGTTCCGCATTAAGACCGGTACCTACAGCAGTAGCCCCCATGTTTACTACATGAGCACCTTCGATGGAAGATTGAATACGTTTAATACCGCGACGAATACCGGATGCATAAGAACCCATTTCCTGACCGAGCGTAATAGGTACCGCATCCTGTAAATGAGTACGACCCATTTTCAAAACTTCCTTGTATTCTTCCGCTTTCTTTTCCAATTCGTCAACTAAACGTTGTAACGCTTCAATTAACGGTTTACTTTTTAAAATGGCGCAAACTTTAATAGCCGTCGGGAACGTATCATTTGTGGACTGTGCCATGTTGCAATGATTGTTTGGCGACAAAATGTCAAAACGACCTTTAGCATACCCTAAAATTTCAAGGCCGCGGTTAGCCAATACTTCGTTCATATTCATGTTGAAAGATGTACCCGCACCACCTTGAATCGGATCGATTGGGAATTGTTCTACCCATTTACCGACAATAATTTCATCAGCAGCCTGAATAATGGCATTGCCAATCGTCGGATCCATACGACCTGTTTTCAAATTGGCCAAAGCACTTGCTTTTTTAACCATCGCCATGGATTTAATAAAATCACGGTCAATGTGTTTGCCCGTAATATTGAAGTTTTCCATAGCACGCAATGTTTGCACACCATAATACAAATCGTCGGCAATTTCCATTTCACCTAAAAAATCATGTTCCTTACGCATACGTTTTACCTCATTTCTTCTACAACCTACTATATGTACCGATTATCGCAAATCGGTTAAAATCCCTTTTATTGTTATGTTGTTAAGTTTAATTCAAATTCGTATCTGTATGCATTCCAATCGTCCAAGACTCCGACATTGTCATTCAGTCGCAGTCATTATTCAAAACACATATAGGAAATGTCCGGCATGAGCTAAGTTCGCTCCATCCAATATCTACCGGACACGTTCATTATAACATGTATACAATGTACAACAAAGACTAAACGAGCGATAAACCTATATCAAATAAGGATATAGAGCATAGTGTAAATGTCTTTTTCTATAGAACAGTTAACAAACACGCAAACTAACAAGGTATACCAACAATGAGTTTGACGCATAGTATTGACGAGTTTTGACGTTTTTTAGTACGTCATTACACTTTTGTGAAAACTTTTTTCTTAAAATGAGTACCTTTATATAAAAAAAGAAGCCATAGCATTTATACAGAATAAATCTGTACTTCGCTACAGCTTCTTTGGATTATCTTCAGATTGTCTTTAGACTGTCTTTAGATTGTCTATTAGTCTTCTACGGAAACCAATTCAATCTTAAAATTCAATTCTTTACCGGCCATTTCATGGTTAGCGTCGAAAGTAATCATTGTTTCAGTTTTTTCAACAACTTTAGCCGGTACCGGTTGACCTGCCGTGTTAGTTAACTGAACGCGGTTGCCTACTTCAAGTTTTTCAGAACCCGGTAATTCGGCGATTTCCGTCGTCAAAATATAAGCAGGATTAGGTTCACCGTAAGCATCGGCGGGCATCAAGTGAATATCTTTCACTTCGCCTACTGCCATGTCTTTAACAGCTTCGTCAAAACCTTTAATCATCATGCCGGCGCCGCAAATGAATTCTAACGGTTCGCCACGATCGTAAGAGGAATCAAACTTCGTGCCGTCATTGAAAGTGCCGGTGTAATGTACTTGTACTTTTTTGTTTTCGTTGCTCATAATGTACTCCATTCTGTTTAGAGAATTTCTGAAAATGTTTGAATCTTCTTCATTGTACATTATTTAACTTCCAACTGCAACATCATGCCGTTTTCTTCATGTTCCAAGATATGACAATGAACCATGAATACGCCCGGTTTTGTGAAGTGGAGTCTGATACGAACGTGTTCGCCCGGATTTACCTGGATAGTGTCTTTGAGACCTTTTTCAGAAGGATCTACCGGTTGACCGTTGCGGGACAATACTTCAAACTGTACGCCGTGAACATGGAACGGATGCATCATACCCATCATGCCCGGATCCGCATTAGATACGTCCCAGATTTCAGTAGAGCCCAATTTGCTGGTGAAATCAATACGACCCATGTCAAATTTCTTACCGTTAATCAACACATTTTGAGCCATGCCGGACATCACAATGGATTTGTCAGCCGTTTTTGTCAAATCGTCTGATGAATTAATTTTATTATAGTTCCAAGCAGCCATGTCCGTATTTACTTTAGCTTCTGCAGCCAGGGTATCAGCACCACGTTTAAATGCTAATACTGTAGCTGTACCGTTTTTACCGTTCTGAGTTACTAAGCTTGGCAAAGCATCTTTATATTGGGAGAAGTCTACCAATACTTCAACACGTTCACCCGGAGCAATGGTAATAGATTGTTTTGGTACCGGCCACGGCAATACGCCACCGTCACCGGCTACCTGCATCATCGTGCCCATATCGGACAACTGCAAAGTATAAGTACGTGCATTGGAACCGTTCAACAAACGAAGACGAACTACGTTAGTTTTTACATCGAAGTACGGATTGATGGTGCCGTTTACTACGAGAGTATCACCATATACACCGTCCGCATTGTAATCTTTCCGGTAATCCCATTGATTATCCGATGTGAAGTTACGATCCTGAATCGCTACCGGAATATCATCAACGCCATAAGTGTGCGGTAAGTTCAAAGCACCTTCTTTGTTGTCATCCACATAGATAAAACCGGCTAAGCCTTTATAT
Organism: Veillonella seminalis; assembly: GCF_003992065.1. Taxonomy (GTDB): domain Bacteria; phylum Bacillota; class Negativicutes; order Veillonellales; family Veillonellaceae; genus Veillonella_A; species Veillonella_A seminalis. Next base: position 310,993 of record NZ_RQUZ01000001.1, on the reverse strand, counting down.
ACCTGGCTGGCCGTAAAGCCCATAGCATGCGGATGATACCAAGCGGTATTGGCAACCTGGTCTACGGTAAAGTCTACTTCACCGGTACCGCCGTTAGCGGCAATCGAATAATGAGGACCGCCGTCAACATCGGAACGAACTACCATGCCATGCCAATGGAACGTAGTTTTTTCAGGCAAATCATTTTTCAATTTAATCGCTACTTTTTCACCTTGTTTCATGTATAAAGTAGAACCGAGTACGCTGCCGTTATAGCCATAAGTATCGGTGAGAGCACCGTCTTTAATGGCTGTTTTGCCGACTTGAGCATCAACTTCCAAATGGCGAACGCCGTTTCCATCTACCGTACCTTTTTGCATAGGGGGTATAGCCAATGGTTTTTCAACCTGCTGAACCTGTTTCAAAACAGGTACATCATCAACACCGTGCATATGGCCCATCATGCCACTCATACCGTTCATCATGTTAGTTCCGGTCATCCCCATCATACCGCCGTTCATCATGGAACTCATATTGGCTGTCATGTTTTGACCCATTGTACTTGTTGTACTGCCGGTACAGCATGTATTCGCTGTGTCAGCAGCGGAAGCAATGGTAGTGCCCCCCACTAAAATAGTCGCTACTAAAAGCGCCTTTACATAGTTTGAATACTTCTTCATTTCACCGTCTCCAATACTTACATTTTTACTACAACACATCTTAAATATTTTACCTGAAAATACAGGGTATACGTGTTCTTATACCAATATAATACAGCCGGCACCTGCATTTTTTCATAATTACGCAGGCATAGCGTGTACCCCTACCGGTATATCGACTTATTTCACCATATAATCATACCATGATTGTAGGAAATATTCAACAAGGGGGTATTATAATGAACATACGTCTTTTATGATAAGACTCTTAAAAATTTCCATAATAAAAAGGCCTTCTAACATTAGTGTTTACGTCTAACGTTAAAAGGTCAATTTATAATTTAAATATTGAAGTGTTTTTAATCTAAGTATTTCAAAATACTTACCAAGCTACACACTATTTTTCCTGATATTCACTGTTAATTTTATTCCAGAAGGCTGTATGATGCACTTCGTTAAATTCATTTTCACTCCACAAAAAAACACCCTATGGCCTAAGCTACAGGGTGTTTGATTTGTTAAACTATGATGCTAAACTTAAATTATTTAAGTTCTACTCCATCGGCATTTCGTAAAAATGAGAATGGCTTCACTAAGCCATTTTTATGGCATCAGTTTTTCAAAATCATCCTCATTTGAGCAGTTTTTAAAAAAATAGTATCATTTGAGTATCACGCTCCGGTATTCTTTACGATCCGTCAGCATGTTTTTTGCCCTTCAATCAACGGCATTTTTCTGATAAAGCTTTTCTCGATTTTTCAACCTCAATAGCCAAATACAAATTTGCAGATGACCCACCACTTTAAGTTTTTTCAAAAATGTCGCTAGTAGATTTTTACCGTCCTTCCAAATCTTTCGGGTTAAAGATCCCCCAACGGGTTCAGTTTCCGCTTATGTTCTAGCACCTTTCAACAATGGTGTCGTAAGCGGCGAATCCATATGAGTGTCTGGGGACTGCATAGGATCAAATACTTCCGGAAGAGGCATTTGCGGCCAAAATTGCCATAATTTTTCTTCTTTTATATGTTGCCTTTCTTCTTTCATTACTTCTGCGGTAACATCAACATCTGCATGCATAGGGACATTCATTTGAGGTATAACTTCCACAGTATAAGGCGGATTATCTTTGCGCTGTAATGTAATAGACAAGGGAGCATTTCCATACGTCAGCATGTATTCCACAGAATAGTTTTTGCTTGCCTTTAGATCTATACCATTAATTGATAAGACTTTATCACCATGTTGTACTGCTGCTAACTCTGGATGCTTAGTTAAATTCACTGTGTCAATCGTCGGATTACTTTTGTTATATCCTCCGTTTAATGCGATTCCATAATCCGCAAATGGCACTAAGTGCCTATACGTCATTGCAACGGCCTCCATGCCAATATTTTTTACTTCGTCATCTACCAGAGTTGAACAGTAATAGCCATACTGGGTATAACCTATGCTCCAAAAATCCATATCCATCCAGACTCCGCCAGCTACCTCTTTAAAAGTTGCCAGCCCATGACCGCTTTGGCCTTCCAGCAAAAAAGCAATCAGCGGCAGTTTCGTGCTCATTAGATAATGGCAATTTCCTTTGCGATATATTTTACTATTCCCTATTTTAGAGGGCCCGTTCAAATAATAAGCAAATGTATTACGTACTTGTTCTAACGAAACATTAGGATAAAATATACTGTAAAATGGCCCATATGGCTTTGGCTCTTTTACTTTATCTTGCGGCAGCATGTTTCCTGTCAGTTGTCGGGCACATGCCAACAGACGCTTGGCGGTTACTGTATAATATTTCCCGTTCGGACGATGCAGCCGAATCTGGCAGGAATCTGGATTGGGTAACTGTATCCACTCATTTAAATCGACCGTATACCACCGATCTTCACCGATTTGGGGTGTAGGAATAGGAATGCTCGTATCCTCAATCAGAAAAACAGATTTTCCTTTTGGAGAGCGGATTTCCACCTTATCATAGTCAGAAGGACCCCAAATACGGAGCAGCGTCTGCGTATTTCCGTTCTTTTGAACCTTCTGTAATTCTACAAAATAATACTCGTTATAATCTAAATGTTCCCTGGCAAACACAATGCTCGAATCATTCTGATGTACTATACCAAATACTGGCGGATTATCTCGTGTAGAGTACCCCATGACCCAAAAGCACTGCATCATCATAAAAACCAAGAGTCCCCATAGAATAAAAAGCCTTCGTCTCATAAAAAAACTCTCCTTTTACAAAACCGTACCAGCAAAAGCATATCTTACAGCATCTGCTATAATAATATGCTTTTGCATTGTACAACCTCACTACCATTACTGAATTAGAAAACTACCTACTATCGTAAAACAGAAGAGAAACATTTTCTAAATAAACCACTCCTTCAAAATAAGGGCAAATAAAGCAATGATTAGATATTTTGCCGAATTCTTTGTCATATTCATTATCTTTTTATATTTTCTTTCATCATTTTGGTATTTTGCCAAAATACCATCACTATAAATCACAAGCGAATATCCCATGCAAGTTGATATCAACAACCAGGGGGCATATTTTGCGGCATAGTAAAATGAATACACACATCCGAACCATGAAATCAAAGTTATAAATATTCCTAAAAAAAAGAGAATACTATATTGATAAACACGCAACATTTTTTATCAAAGTTTTTCTGCAACTCTGTTTTTAAAGCATATAAAAAGAAAGCTGAAAGCCCGCTGATTATAAGTATTTCTTTAACATTATGAATAGAAATCATATATTACCTCACTTATTAAAGTCTACTCGCTTTTTCTCTTCTTCTGCATCATTTTTGTCTATCATGGTATCAGCCCCTGCTGCAAATAAAGCGGACATAATATCAGGATTGGTCTTGGTTCGTTCACTATTATATTGACCAAATTTCCCTACACCCGCAGAGAATATTGAGTTCAAAACAATCTCTTCAGCACTTTTACCTTGCATATAATCAGTCACAACACCACTGCCAGTAATGGCTGCCGTCCCTAAATGAGATGCACCATATTTTCCGCCTATACGATTCAATGCCTGTTCTAACAGGGCTTTGCTTACATTCTTTGCATATAGAAACGACGTATCATTCGAATAATCAGGCTTATTATTATTGTGCTGCTGGCTCTGTAACAGTAAATCGGCCAAGTCGGACGGGTCGGGCGTATTGTTCGGCGGCATCATCGCTCCTTCTGTCACTCCAGAAGAAATACCCGGATTTTTTATTTGCGCCGTCGTGTATTCACCAATACCGTCTGTGACAATAACTTCTCCCGTTTTCCGATTAGTTCTGTCATACCATGCATGGATACCACCCGGCAATACCCAATCATTTAGTTTAACCGTTTCTCCCGTATCATTGGCAATACCAATAAGGTGTCCAAATTCATCACGCTTTCCGGCAGAAGTAGCGGTTCGATTGCCTCCTATATTATATTGTTTGTCTAAATACGCCGTATTTCCGTTTGCATCAACACCATAAATCCGATTATATTGATCGATACCGGCAATAGTATAAATGTCTCCTCCTGCTTCAAATGTATTCGTCTGTTGATAGGTTCCATCTGAGGAAACAAGAACGCGTACGCTAAACTTAAAATCATTTTTTGAGAAATAAGAGTCTTGCGTTAAAATCTGCCTAATTTCTTTTTCTTCATCGCAGATTCCTTATCCAGAACAGATACCATCTTACGGTATGTACGGTATATACCCTATTGTTCCCTCAATTATCCATGTATTGATGAAATTCTGCTTCAATTAACTTTAGATTCAGAGGAGCGCAATACCCCGTTAGTGAGGCATCATGGCTAGGAAATAATTGTTTGACTTCGTCAGGTATATCATAAAATTTATGTTGCACAGCATCATATAAATACGGAGAATAATACCAATAGTCGACATGGTCAATTATCGAATAAGCTGCCAACGCCGGATCGAATAGGGGAACTTCACCACTTGTGTGAGAAAATAGAATAATAGCAATATGGCCCATATTTCCAACAACGTTCAATCTCCCATAGCTAGGAGTTCTAAGTTTGGTTTGCGTTTCATCTTTTAACGATACCATTTTCGCCATATCTTTCCTCTCGATAATAACCGATTCTCCTTCAATTCCCCATCCACGAACTCTTTCCTTAGAGGATAACGGTAACATCTTTTTATCACCATAATCGTCATCCAAAACAAGGAAATCACCCTGTCTAAAAAATAACCTCCCATCCCTCGTAATCAATGGAGTTTCATAACTTTCCAATTGTATTTTTTCTATTTTCAAATTCGCTTTACTTAGTTTATACAGAAAACGCCCAGACAAAACATAATAGGATTTCTCAGTAATATAAATTTTAGGATAAGCACCTTCTTCTATTCGTTGATTGCTTAATGTTTCCAATATAATCCGCCGCTGGCTATTACCTTCGGTAATCACTTTAAAAATTAATTCACTGGGAGATTTCGTATTGATATAAGCAACAAGAATTTTATCATCATCAATTTTACAATCACAAGCCTGATGATTGATTATTTCCGGAAATACAAGCTTGTTTCTATCCAACGTGACATGATAATACCTTTCCTGAGGATAAACAAAAGTACAAGAATCACCTGAATTAATCTCAAGAACAGTAAGCGGTCCCCACTCTACTCCTTCCTTGCCACGGCTGAATAAAAGCCCCCCAGTAAAAAGGCCTGCCAGTATAAAGATAAAAACCATTACTTTAAATTTAATTTTCCTCTGGATCGTAAATTGCTGAAACCAAACCACTTGCAAACCCCCATTGCTGCAATTTCCAATTAACTATATAAGGAGATATTTCATCACTCAAATCATTCAATAGCCAATTATCTTTCCCACTAGGTCCATAAAGAGCTAGCATCGTAGTTGTCGTACAATTATTCGCAAGTAACTGATAATCAGAGTCTTCTCCATTTCGATAAGAATCACCTGAATAAATTTTATTCCCGTTGACATCTTCTCCAATAATTATTCCATTTGGCGGATTATAACTATAGTAGCCATTGTTTAGGATTGTTTGATTATAATAATATGCTATATCATTGGCATTTAAATTCACCCAATATAAGGTTTGCCCATCTTTGCCTGGAGAATAGTGATAATCAAATGTATATGTTCCAGATCCATTAGGGGCAGGATATCTTCCAAAACTTATTCGTTCTCCATCTCCTCCATATCTACCAAAATTAGCTTGCTCATATGTTCCATCTTCAAATTTCATAACCAATGATGTATGTCCCATAATTCCATGTTCAATCCCAATTGCAACATCTGTAATTTTCTGTCCAGGATGTCCATCACCAAATAAATTCCATTTCGTCCCATACTGTGCCGTAGCACTGCCTGTTTCTGTATCTTTTCCGGTAACTTCATTAACCGTAGCCCCCAGCGCTGCACTAATCCATTGTGCTTTTGCCGGATCGCCTCCGGACCATTCTTTTATCTTATTAATGAGCAGTTCATTCGCAAATCCAGCAGAAAGGCCACTGCCTGCTCCATTTCCGGCAATCTGAGACGAGATTTCTGCTACGAGGCCATGAGCTAAGACTTTATCAAATTTACCGTCACGGTCGTAGTAATGGAGTAGTTCATTAGCATTTTTAGAGAATAGCTGCGCCAGTTCCTGCCGTTCCTTGATATCTTTCTTATCGAAAATCTGATCCAGTTTATGAAGGGAATCCGCCGTATTTCGGTTAATCTGAGACAAATCCGTTTGTGCTTTCGTCGTAATGATCGTCCCAGGTGCAATAGCAGACTGAGTGACAGATGACGATTCATCCTGAGCACCTGTCGAAATAGACGGCGTAAGGCCACTCTGATTGAAAAGCCTGTTGCGCTCACTTTCTGAGTCATAGTGATGATAAGAAACACCGATATCCTTCACATCATAGGCTGCCTTATTGCCGATATCTTCCATCGTCAGCGTCCCCGTCGTCAGGCTATTTTTATCTGCCGCCGCAGTACTGTCCAGGAGCGCTCCCGTAAGATGCGTATTATCTCCAACATGGACTGTAAAACCACCTTCACCGGCATAGATACCGGCCTGCTTCGTTACGCTGGCATAGTCGCTGTCCATACGGCCTTTTCCCCAGAAAGCCGAGCTGCTTGTCATTCCCGGGACATATGGGGTGGAATCATACTTACGTAAAGAGTCTGGCAGCCATTCCTTCTTACTGCCGGACGACAGCGATCTGGATATACTGCCACCCAGGGAAGAACTATTTCCTCGATACGTTTCCGTATCCTGCAAGCTGGTGATATGCAGATTTCCACCTATGTCTGCTTTTACCGTATTCCCACCGACCTGGGAGCCCGTAATATTCATATCGTTCCCGGACTGCATGGTCAGCGTATCCGATGCCGTCACCGTCGTCCCGGCATGGGTCGTCGTTGCCGTCGTCCCTTCGTCTTTTTCCTTCGAGAAGCTGGCGTCGACACCACTGATGGCCCCGCCGGTAATCGTCATCCCAAGGGAAGATCCTTTGCTATTGTAATTTTCTGCTATGGTCTGCGTATTGGTCGCGGCTCCCAAGTCAATATCATGAGACGCTGCCAGAGTAACATTCTGCCCCTGTATGGTTTCGCCAATGGCTTTAATATTTCCTTTCGCTGCATCTTCACTGCCGGCAGTCAGCGTGATCGTCCCTTCACTTGCCAGCGTCCCGCCGGCATAGGTGACCGTATCCTTCTGGTATTCCTGCTTAAATGAGCTGGAGCCGATACCTACATGAATCCCGACAGAACCGATTCCGCCTTGTTTCATGGTTTGGATCTGATCGTTCAGCGTCTTGCCGCCTTCATAGGCTTCCAAAGCCTGCAAGGTCTTATTATCCCGCGTCTGGGCCGTGCGGATGGTGCTGCGCACGCCTTCCGCTGCCGTAATCACAGGACTACTCAGTCCGATCGTAAGGCCCGACATGGATTCTTCATGGGTCTGATGTTCATAGGCTTCATTCTGCTTGCCCTCGAGAATAATGTCCTGCGCCGCCATATCTACACCGGTCTTGCCAATAATATCCGTGGTCGTCAAATGCGCCGTATCACCGGCCGCAATCGTTACGCTACCTTCAGAGGAGCCGAGGGTCGTCCCGATCTGCGTCTTGGACTCGCCTTCGTAATTATCCTGCATCTTCTGTGTACCAACCATGATTCCAAGGCCGGCCCCCAATACGCCCGAAGATTTGACCTTCGTGTAGGCCGTAGCCTTGTCATACTGCATATCCGACGTCGTCGTCACATTCCGTCCTACCGCAACGGTTACATCATCCTGTCCGGCAACAGTAGCCGCTGTCATATTCACATCCTGTACAGCCCCTATCTGTACCGCCTGTCCCGTAACCGTCGTGCCAAGGACCCGTTGATGATCGTCATGGGTGCGGACGGTCGTCGTAGAACTCGACAGTAACCCCGACTCTTTATGCTTCAGGCCATAGTCGTCTACGGCAGTTTCACGGCCGGTCGTGAAGTTAATATCCCGACCGGCTGCCATAGCAACCGTACCGTTATCGCTGTTGATATAGGCTGCCCGCGCGTTTATATTCTGACCAGCCTGGACCGCAACGCCGCCTTTAGCATCCATCGATGTCCCGACTTCAGTCTGCCGCTGTGTCCGCAGATAGTTATCCTTGTTGAGGGTCATATCCTTACGAGCATTCAGTGTCTGTGACGTCAAATTGACATCCTTCCCGGCCTGCAAGATCACAGCCCTTTTTTCACCTAAAGCCTGCAAGGAAGCCCCGGCCAGATTCAAATCACGGCCGGCACTGATGACGGCCACACCCTGGCTTCCCGTAACAGCAATGCCTGCCGTACGGTTAAGGACATCCTGATTGGCCAAATGGTCGACCGTATTTTCAAGCGTAATATCCCCTTTTGCCTGCATCCGGAGTCGGTCGGCAGCCGTAATCAAGCCCGTTTGATGGATATTATTTTCACTGGCAATGGCTATATCCTGTCCCTGAACATGGCCGGCATTGTCTACATTGCCAGCTTGGATTCGGATGTTATTGCCGGTAAGGAGCCCACTGTTTGTGACGGCATCCTTTGTATCCACAATCAGCGTATTAGCGCTGATGAGGCTGCCGTCAGCCAAAAGTTGTTGTCTGCTTCCGGCCCGCAGATAGACATGCGGATAAATGACGGTTTCTTTTTGGCCGTCTACGGTAACCGTCTTCGATTCCAGCCAGACCATATCGCTCGTAAGCGCAGCTGCCTGAGCCGCCGATAAGGACACACCGGGAACCAGGCCCATGGCGTTGGCATAGGTAATGCCAGCGTCCATCAGTGCTTTATACTGCGTCATATCGTCTGTATAATCACCAAGATAACGGCGTCCTGTCTGGTCAAGGATCTGACTGCGGATAAGATACTGTTCATAGAATCCGTCCCCCAGCCGTTTCGGTGCTTTATCCGGATCCCACTGCATCTGCTGATACATATAGTCTGAAGACAGGAAATTCCGTTTATTCGTAAAGGCCGGATCTGTTTCGACAAGGTATTTCGCCGTCGTTTCCGGGTGGAGCATATAAAGGGAACTGATTAAATTAGCCGCCGTTATCTGCCAGGAAGCCGGTGTCGATACAGGGTGTTTGGTATCGAGGGAGAACGGATCTAAATACGAAGAGGCCTCATTTCGTTCCGTCTCGGTAATATCCTGTCGAGTCGGTACGGTTCCGTGATCCGCATAGGCACCTACTGCCAAAGACGAGGTATTACTTAAGTCTTCCTGGGGTGTCATGAAAACTTCCGAGTTATACCCGCGGCGTCTCGATTTATGGGGCCAGTGTCGTTTATAGGTATAGCTGCCCTGGGGCGTCCCAAACGTTACGGTCCGTTCCTGATTTTCCTTGGATATATTGACGACGGTACCGGACGCTGCAAGGGTCGTCCCTGCCGTAATCTGGCTGTTCGTATTATAAACAGCCCCGTCCAGCTTCATAGCCTGCCCGCTGCGGATAACGCCAGCATTGGTAGACTGTACTTCTTCATGCGAAGTCTGGGAATGGCTGCGGATAATCGTATAATTGTTAATCTTTTGGGTATCTGTCAGGCCTAAGGCCGCATTATGCCTTTCAGCTTGTGCATTGTACGCTGTAATCTTTTCATCCAGCTGATTCAAGAGCGTTTGGAACTGGCTGTCCCAAGCATTCTGTGCGTCACCAGCCGTTTCTGGCCGACTTGTCGCCATGGGTACCAAGCCAAAGGTCTGAAAAATCGGGTCATTCCATTCATAATTCGCAATCAGACTGCCGACTGGATGATCCGGATCTACTGTTTCTCCGGGTTCCGGGGCTTCTACCGTATCATAGGCCGACGCATACGTAGGCATAGCCTTCGGGTGATGATAAGCCCCATAACCGCTGGAAAGGTTCGAGAACTCACTGCGGTCAAAGGCTTCTCCCTGTTCGGGATGGCCTGCCTGATCGATACGGATTTTCTCTGGATTATCCACCCATTCGCTGCTGACGCGTTTCGCAGAGAAAACGTCGTTTTCATTGCGAATCTGCCCGGCCTGAATCGTCAGGTTCCCCATGCTTTCAATAGAGGCCCCCTGATTGGTCAGCGTGTCAGAAACCGTTAACTGCATATCTCCGCCACTGTACAACATCGCATTATGGCGATTCTCGATAGATTTTGCCTGTACGGTCAGCGAATTCCGGGCTGCAATCGTCCCGGCTTTATGTGCCTCCAGTTCGGCCCGGACAGACTTCACAACAGCGAGTTGAGCCTCATAATCTTTATCGGCACTGGCAATAGCCGTCTTATACTGTGCTTCTTGGGCACTGCTGGTATATTTCGTGACATCTGCCGCATAGGCAGCTTCAAGGGCCTTTTCTTTTTCAGCCAGGGTCTTCATCGCTGCGGCCAGCTGTTCTTCCAGCTCAGCCTGACGGTAGTTTTCCAACCGATTTGTCTGAATGACCACGTCATCCCCATACATGCGCCCGTTTTCGTGATTGATGATACTTTCTGACGTCACGGCAACGTGATGCGTCCCATTAATCAGCCCCGTATTATCAAGGGTCGTCGTTTGTTGGACAACATCTTGTCCGTTCATGTCTCCGGTCGCAGTATTCTTGATTCCCTGTCCGACTTCAACGATCAGGGTCTTACCGCTTTCTATCCTGCGGCTGTTCATCAAGGTTCCATCGGTATGCAGGGTAAGGTTTCCATCAGCCATAACCGTCCCCATGTTTTCTGCACTATGGTCATTGCTCAGAGATTGATGCGTGGTAATCGTCGCATCCCCACCGCTGGCAATGACACCATTCAGCGGCAGTACATCTGAGTGAATCGTCAAATCCCCTTTTGAAGAAATCTTCCCTTTTTCCATATCAAGTATCTGCGCAGCCTGAATAGCAGCATCCCCCTGAGCCGAGAGTTCCCCTTCACGATTAGAAATCGTATTTGCCTGTACGTCCAAACGGCCGCCGCTGACTACTTGAGCTTTATCATTCTTCAGGGTAGTTGTCTTAACCGTGAGCGTCCCCGTTTGCTGGACCTTACCGTCCCGACTGACACCAGCCCCGATGACACCTGTGTTGACAATCCCGCTGTCCGACTGGATAACAGCCTCTCTGCCGCTGGCCAGCGTCTGTTCATTCGTCACGGTGCCGGTCGTATGCATGTTTAAAGCAGCATCACTATAAGCAGTCCCCGTCTTAGCAATATGAAGGTCCCCGTTATTTTCAAGAGATAAGGACTGAGATGCTGATATCGTACCTGCTACATTGACACCCAGGCCTTTTTCAGTACCCACAAGATAAATACGGTTGGCATACATGCCGCCGAGTGCTGCCACATCCAGTGCCACTTTCGGAGCCGTACGCATGCCTTCTTCATCCGCGGACGCTGGTGTTGCCGCTAAGGAGCCATAAGTAACTTCATTACGCCCCGTTACGATATGCGCCTCTTTTGCCCAGACGCCTGCATTAAACTCTACTGCCCGTGCCAGCATATCGACCTGATTCGTTTCTGAGGCGTCGAGCCCTTTACCATCTATTTGGATGGTACCATCCGCTACCTGAAGCGAAGCGACGTCCCCACTTTCTGCATACCGCGGCCGTCCCGTCGTGAGCATAGCCCGCGATGTATTGAGGAACCCGCCGCCATGGACAGCGATACCGTTCGGATTGGCAACAATGACGCCGGCCCGGTCGCCCGCTACTTCCAGAAAGCCCTTCATGGCCGTTTTATTCGTTCCGGTCACTTCATTGACAATAAGTTTAGCAGTGCCACGTCCTAAATTGGGGTTCGCTTGGACATATCCGGCAAGCTGGGTATTCGTCACCTTATGGGCATTGTTCAGGACCGCCCCCTTTTCCGGGACGTTGAAATCCGTATACAAATTGCGTGATACGCCAGAGGCCGTCGGAGCCGTAATCTGGACTAAAGGAATACCATTTGACGTCTGCTGTACCAGCGGTTGATGGGCCGCAGGCGCTTTGAGATCCGGCAAAATCGGTGCATCTGCTGCAAAGATGGCCGCCGGTTCAGTAATGAAAAGTCCCATGAGCAACCAGGCTGTAATTTGTCGAGTCAAGATTGTATATTTCATTTCTGTCATCTCGTTTCTTCCATTACTTGCAAATATTTTTTAAAAGCGCCAGCTCAGTGTAATACCGGTCGTGACGCGGTCTGTACGATATCCATCGGGTTTATACAAGGGGCAGCCGATAAAGGCATCATAAGAAATGCCAGACGAGAAATCCCCTCTCATCCCAAGGACAGCACCCACAATCGTATGCCCTAACAAGTCTTCGGTAGCCGGCCCATAAACGGCCCCTGTATCGACGCCTAAATATAGATCACTGTGTAGAGGCTCAATTCGAGTGGAAAACTCATTACGCCAATACCATCCGCTTTCAGCCATCAATGTCATTTCTCCATCAAAGCCCCGTACGGTATAGCGATTGCCGATACTGAGCATATCGATCCCGTAAAGCCGGTCTCCTTTCGTTGTCCATTGACCGTGAAGAGACGAAGTATAGGCTGCCGGCCGGTGTCCCATCGTAAAAGCATGACGATAGTCCATATCCAAAAGCCACATATGATAGCGTGTCTTAGGCCCATCTTCATAGGTATTTTCCGGCATCGCACCGAACCAACCTAAGCCCATGCGATGAGAGAGGCGTCCGTACCACATATCCTCACCATGGTAAAGCTGCTGTGATAACCCTATTTCCAAAGCGGTCGTATGCAGGGTTTGAATCGGAATTTCCAAGTCGTTGATGTAGTAATGGGAATTTCGCTTACGAAGGCTGACATCGAAGTTCGTTTTCCGGTGCTGGTTCCGACTTATAAGGTGTTCCCAAGAAAGCATACTGATGTCACTCTTCCCACTGCTGATGAAATCATACGGTGTATTGGAAACAGTCTGATGATATTTATAATGGCTGTAAGAAATAGAGAATATTTCCTTGCCGTAAGGAATCCGATAATAGAACTGCTCTCCCCGTGTACCGCGTTTATACCCGTCGGCCATGCCATCACCGTTGAGATCTACTTGAAGATAATCATTCGCATAAAAAGGATTGTCGATACCAAGGACGGCATTGAGCTGCCAACGCCCAGTCTCACTAAGGCCGGAATCATCGATAGAAAGGATGCCGTGGACCGGGGAAGTGCGCTGAATTGTCAGAACAATATCGCTTTCTCCCGGGACATCTGCCGGTACCAGCTCCATATGGACATCTTGCGAGCTCAGACGTTTCATCTGCTCGATGCCCTGTTCCAGCAGATGTACGTTCAAAATATCACTTTTCCAGATGGGAAAAGAGGTTCGCCATGGCAAATGAGCACTGCCTTCACTGTAACGCACGTGATGGATCCGTCCTACCTGGACATGAAGCCGCAGTGTACCGCCGGCAATATTCTGCTCCGGAATGATGACCTGGCTGGTCACATAGCCTCTTCTAAGCAGTTCCGCATTCATCTTGTGAACAACTTGATTTATATCTTTTAAATTCATCTTCTTATTTTCACAATCGTGAATATAGGAAGAGAGAAAAGAAAATGTCGAGCCTTCTGTTTCAAGTACCACATGGCGAATAAAAAAAGACGGCCCCGACGGCAAACCGGCAGACGTATCGATTCCCATTTCTGTTTCTGGAAACGAAACTACCGGACGAGACTGTAAACGTGACTCTCGCAATGCCGCGTTCTGCCGTGCCTGTTCTAATTGTTCCTGCTGCAGGACTGAATTAGCCGCCAACGCTGAAAAAGGGAGTACAGCCAGCACCAAAGCCAGACCGTATGACGAAAAAGAAAATTTCATTGAACCATTCACCTCGGTTAAATATACGATGAATACTATGTTTGTATTTTACAACACACAATACATAAATTCAATAAATTGTAATATAACAGCATAGAATGCATAAAGTAATGTTCTTTAATCATTAAATATCCGCATTATAGCTTGTGTTTCACCATATATTTATCAAACCGAAACCTCTTTAAGATTATACAGCGACAGATGAAAGTTTATGATTATGCGACATTCGTTAAGTCATAAAAGAAAGAGGTCATCATGATTTGATAACCCCTTAAGATAAACTGATTCAGTGCCTATTCCCTGTCATGATTAATCTTGAATCTGCGACGCTTTCCTGCCACCTTGATAATTTCGTCCACCATCGCAGAATAAGTTGTACTGGCGAATCACCTTGCATCGGGATTCCCATTGAGGCTGACGCCCCGTCGGTAATCGTCATCCCAAGGGAAGCCCCTTTGCTATGGTAATTATGGTAATTATGGTAATTTTCTATATATTTAAACAGGACTCACTTTTTCTGGATGACATGATAAAGAGCATGTTTTTCTTTCTGGGTAAATAACGCTAAAAACTTTTCCATAGTATCACCATATGTATCTATTTGGTTAGTTGTAAATGGCACAATTAATCCTTTTAATACCTTACGGTCTTCATCTACATTAAGATTCTGATTTAACTGATGGATTGCAAATTTAACTTCATTTATATAGCTAACAAATAAAATCTGAAATAAAACCACTAGATTAGCTCTTACTTCTAAATTATATTCTTTTTTCCTTTTCACACTATCTCCATAGGGTAAATGTGGCAGAGTTTCTATTAATTGTTTCAAAAAATATCCAAGATACCCCTCATAAAAAATCTCGGCATTATTATTCTTAGGAACTTGATACAAAAAATCAAGCACTTTTTCCTCAGCTAGGCTAACCATATCGTCCGTATACATAACGGATGATCTTCCTAACAGCCAATCAGTAGAAACCGCAAAAAAGTCCGCTATTTCAGTCAGTTTTTCAACAGTTGGGCCGCTACGCCCCGTTTCCCAACGAGCCACGCCATTATGACTTTTCAAAAACAAGCATCGGCTTAGTTTTACCTGACTTAATTGATAGCTATTTCTTAGATTTTTTAAATTTTCCCCAAATATAGTAAAAAGCATAGTCGTTCCCCTTGTATATTTTGGTTTATCAGTTATAATAGTATTAATAAAAATATTTTTATTTAAAATATTTTTATTTAAAATATGTAAATTGGTAGTGTATCATTTCGTACGAAAGGAGATCCTATTATGGAAAACAACGAAAAAATCATGCTTACCGCTGCTGATGTTGCAAAAATCCTGCAAATCAAACCATCCCGTGCGTACAGCATCATTTGACAGATGAATGCCGAGTTGACCAAAAAAGGGAAACTGGTTCTTCGCGGCCGCGTCAATCGTCGTTATTTTGAAGAAAAAATTTCCATTTAAAAAAGCTCCGCCCCGTGTTGCACCACAGGTCCGGAGCTCTCAAAAATTACCATTTTTATTATAGCAAATTTTCGCCAAAAAGTACATTATACGATAGGAGTTAATCATGGGTAAATCTCAAACAATGATAGATATTTTAACTGTAAATAGCGGCCGTTTTTTAACCTTGCCACCGACAGCAAAACTGCTCTATTTTTACTTGTTAATGTATGCTGATGATGACGGTATCGTCGATGCATATCTTCCAATGCAGGTCAGTCACACACAATTTTCCGACTTAAATGAACTGGAAAAAAAAAAATATGTTCTATTTTTAGAAAAACCGGCAATTGGTTATCTTCCCGACTATCGCAAACATAACCGAAATATGGATGCCCGCAGCAAAAGAGACAGCTATTACTTGCCACTTTTAGCCGAAAAATTCCCTGATATTCAAATTATGGTCGGAATTACCAAGAACGGAAAAACGATAAAACGAATTATGTCGGTGAGTCAATATGTTATGAAGAAGTCAAACATGGATATGTTATCCCTTGAAAATAATCAGATTACAGAAAAGCCCATGGAGATTACAGGAAATTTCGTGGAGAGTACAGGAAATTCCATGGAATTACACGAAGCTGTCGTGGCGGATAACATGGCAGATACCGTGACAGACGACATGAATTTACATGACAATACAACATAACATAACATAACATAACATAACACAATTCAATACAAACCAATTAACACAACATAACAAAAGGGAGGATGATTCCCTCTGCACTCTAGAAGATCTAAAAGAGGCCGGCTTCGCCAGTCCTGGTATCTTTAAACTGGTCAATGCCGTACAAAAAGAATCCATCACTAAAAGAGAATTACAGCGATACATCAAGGATAGTAAAAAGAAGGATAAGCCAATGGGATATCTTTATGAGGCCATAATGAACCACTACAAGCCTTTATGACTTATCTGATAGAGTTACACCCACCTTGCAAGTCTATTGGTAAGATTCACCATCTTATGGCGAGGCATGACGGCATCCTTATCGAAATTTTGTTGCGACAAATTCTGAGATATCCTCGACACATCCAGCAACTAGTGGTTAGATTCTCAGACCGTCAATCTGTGTTTTGAGGTGGGTGGCAAGATACGCCTATTGTTCGCACAGCGAGCAATAGGCCATCTTGCCCAAAGGGACTCTGCCCCCTTGGGAATCCCTCGGAAAGGATCTGAAAATGAAAGATTGCCGCATTTATTTTCGCGTCACAAATGAGCAAAAACAGCAGCTGCTTCTTCATGCGAAAGAAGAACAGCAGACCTTAACATCATACATTCTTCGCCACACGCTGGCCGAAGAAAAAGAACGTGACGATGAAGACAAAAAACTCATGAAAGAACTTCATCGCATTGGCATCAATCTAAATCAAATAGCCCATCTGCTCCACCGTGGCAAACACTTTGCCGAACAGGAAAAAGAATTACATCTGCTAATGCAAAAACTCGATACATGCTGCGACGAAATTCTGACCGCAAGAAGGGCATATCTACGTGAACTCCGAAGGTATCATCGCGATTTTTTAAATCTTTGCAGAGAAGAAAATAAAACTAAGGAAATGCAGAAAAAACTCGACGCTTCTATTCAACTGAAAAAGCTAGAATTAAAAAAAATGAAAATTCAAAAAGAGGGGATAATGCATGGCAATCCTAAAAGCTCTACCAAGTCGTCGCAATCCTCAAGCCATCGAGGACTATTTATTACAGGACAAGAAAATCCAAGATAGCGTCATCTACGGATTCAATGTCAGGGCTGATAATTTTGGAAAGCAATTCAATCAAGTGCAGCAGCTCTATGGTAAGACGCAAGGGCGACGATATTATCATTTCATTTTGTCTTTCAGTCCAGAGGAAACAAAAACGCTTTCTCCATCTGAGGTTAATACCCTAGGCATCGAAGCAGCCAGAGAGTTTTTCGGAAGAAAGGGATTCCAGTTCGCCGTTATTACTCACACCGATACAGATCACCTCCACGACCATATCGTGGTTAATGCCGTCAATCAAGACACGGGACAAAAACTCCATACGTCCCGGAATGACCTGAGACAGATGAAAGAATACGTCGATGAGATTTGCCAAAATCGAGGTCTGCAGCCAATTCCACAACGTAGTGAAGGCATTACAAATGGTGAATATTGGGCATCCGCCCGAGGACAAGACGTCTGGAAACAAGAGTTGAGAGACGTCATCAGCGCCGTTCAGCAAGAAGCGAAAAATTACGACGATTTTAAAACTATATTGGAAAACGAATGGAGCGTCATCATCACACGTGACCATGGCCGAGGTATGACCTATATCCATCCCAACGGAAAGAAGGTTAGAGGTCAGAAATTTGGACTCAACTACGATAAACCAAGCCTACTTAAGGCTTTTGAGTCTGAACAAGAATATTCTTATCGTATCCACAGTCATACCAACACTGAAGAACATCCGAAAAAGAAAAGTAAGCTTCGACGTATCGAAAAGGAAATATATCGCGGTTGGAGTCTATAAAGGAGGTTTCATCCATGGCATTAATAAACAAAAACGGGCTTACACCAAGCCAAGTGACAATACAAAAAGAACTTCTCGACCGGTTCAATGCACTAGAAACACAAAACGCGGCACTAGAAGCGCATATCACCGAATTAATGAAAGAGATTAAAGTGTTTCAAAGAGACACTGACAGAAGCTGCTCTCAAACAATTGAAACGATAAAAAGCGAACGAAAAGATCTCTCAGACGACATTTTCAATTCAGAAATACGCATTAAGAGCAATGTCGATGAACGACAATGGGTGCTTAAAATGCTACTCTCTTTTCTCATAGCGCTTCTGTTCCTAAATATCGGATTCACCTACTCCGTCAACAAAACCGCCCGCAACGCTCTTGACGGAGTCTACATGATAAATAATCTCTTACGTGGAGATACCTCTTTTTGGTATGATGCTGACAATCATCAACTCTACGTAAGAAGCCGAGAAGATACCGGGCAATAGCAGAAAGGAAGAACAATGCCTGTCTATCGAGATGAAAAGACAAAAAAATACTATGCTAAATTTTATTACCGGGACTGGCGCGGCCAGCATCACCAAAAACTAAAACGCGGTTTCAACCGATCCCAGGAAGCAAAAAATACGAAAGAGATTTTTTCAACGAGCTGACTCAGGGCAGTTTGATCACGTTCGACAATCTCTGCCAGCACTATCTTAGTGACAACCAAGGCCGTCTAAAGCCAACGACGCAGTATACCAGCCAAAATATTATCAAGCGCTGGCTTCTGCCTGCTTTTTCAAATATGCCCATCAACCAGATTACACCGCTTATGATCCGAAAGTGGCAAACAGAACTGATGCAGCACAGCAATTTGGCCCCTACCTATCAACGCTCTATCAACACAAAGTTATCAGCGCTCTTCAATTATGCTGTAAAATACTACAACTTACCGGAAAACCCGGTACACAAAGCAGGAACCATCGGCAGCAGTCAATCACCGCACCTATCCTTCTGGACCCTAGACGAATTCAAGACGTTCCTGAAAGGCCTTACCGATGAAAAGAATATTAGCTTCCGTGTCGCTTTTATAACGCTTTTCTTTACGGGGTTACGCTTAGGAGAATTATTGGCCCTGACGCCGGCAGACTGTGATTTCCAAAATCACACGCTTCGAATCAGCAAAAATTACGTTCAAGTCACAGGTGCCAAAATAATCCAGACTCCAAAAACGGCTAAAAGCTACCGCACCATTAGTATTCCACTCTTCCTATGTCATATCCTTCAAGCTCACATAAACCGCCTCTATTCGCCAGAACAGCGCATTGTTTTCAACCTCAATAAGAGTAGTCTCTCCCGGAAATTAAAATCGACGGCAAAAAAGACCGGAATTAAAGTCATCCGACTGCATGACCTGCGTCATTCTCATGCATCACTGCTCATCGAGATGGGATTTTCACCTTTGGTCATCGCCGATCGGTTAGGACATGAAAAAATCACAACGACCTTGCAGATCTACTCTCACCTATATCCCCATAAACAAACCGAAGTTTCCGAAAAATTAGATACCCTTAATTTCAATTTTTAGAAGTTTTAGTATCAAAGTAGTATCAAACAGGCCTTTTCCAGAAATCAAAAAAGTCCCACAAGCCGCATTAACATGCGGTTTGTGGGACTTGTAATTTCAAGAATGAAATTATTTAAGTTCAACAGTTGCGCCAGCTTCTTCCAATTTAGCTTTAAGAGCTTCAGCGTCAGCTTTAGCAATTCCTTCTTTTACAGGAGCAGGAGCGCCGTCAACAACAGCTTTAGCTTCTTTCAAGCCAAGACCGGTTACTTCGCGAACAACTTTGATTACGTTGATTTTACCAGCGCCAGCGTCTTTCAAGATTACGTCGAATTCAGATTTTTCTTCGCCTGCACCGGCAGCACCGCCAGCAGCAGCAACAGCTACAGGAGCAGCTGCAGTTACGCCAAATTTGTCTTCGATAGCTTTTACAAGATCATTTAATTCAAGGATTGTTGCTTGTTCTAATTCAGCAACGATGTTTTCAATGTTAAGTGCCATGATTTAGTTCCTCCACTAATTATATTTGGTAGTAATATGTTTAAATTACCGATTATGCTACAGTTTCGTCTTTTGCTTCGGAAACCGCTTTTACAGCGTAAGCCACGTTGCGGATTGGAGCCTGAAGTACGGAAAGGAGCATGGAAAGCATACCTTCACGGTTAGGCAATTTAGCAAGAGCTTTAACTTCGTCAGCATTGATTAATTTACCTTCAACAAGACCTACTTTAACGTCAATTGCTTCAGTTTTAGTGTCTTTAATGAAGTTTTCAATGATACGTGCCGGAGCAACTGCATCAGTTTTGGAAATTGCCAACGCTGTTGGACCTTCCAAATGCTCCGCGAAACCTTCAATACCTAATTCATTAACTGCAATGCGAGTCAATGTATTTTTGATTACTTTGTACTCTACATCTTCAGCCAAGAATTTACGGCGTAAATCAGTTACCTGAGCTACTGTCAAGCCATGGTAACCAACAAGTACGGCCCCCTTTGCTTCAGAAAGATTTTCTTTCATCTGTGCAACGATTGCCTGTTTCTGTGTAGTGACAGCCATTAGAATACCTCCTTATAGATTTTGGTGATGCTCTATGTACTATCTTAGCGTAAAAAACGACCTCACCGCCAAAACGATGAGGTCGGAACCGTTCTAAAATAAGAAATCGGTGTCAGCCTCAGCGGGCGGATTTACATCCATTATACATACCTGCGGTCTACAGCTAAGAGAACATATCTAATTATTGTTCCTTCGTAACCGTAGTCAATTTGAATACGTTAAGAGGAACACCAGGTCCCATTGTGGAGCTCAAGGTTACAGATTTAATGTACTGACCTTTAGCTGCAGCCGGTTTAGCCTTAATAATAGTATCAACGATTGTGCGGTAATTGTCAAGCAATTTCGCATCATCGAAAGAAGCCTTACCGATTGCACAGGAGATGATACCTGCTTTATCAGTACGATACTCAATTTTACCGGCTTTGATTTCATTAACAGCACGAGCAACGTCCATCGTTACAGTACCAACTTTAGGGTTTGGCATCAAGCCTTTAGGACCCAAAATTTTACCTAAACGACCAACTTGGCCCATCATGTCAGGAGTTGCTACAGCAACGTCGAAGTCGCTCCAGCCGCCCTGAATTTTTGCTACTAATTCTTCAGAACCTACGAAATCTGCACCGGCATCTTCCGCTTCTTTAATTTTTTCGCCTTTCGCAAATACGAGGACGCGTTTAGTTTTACCAGTACCATGAGGTAAAACTACTGCACCACGAACTTGTTGATCAGCGTATTTAGGATCGACATTCAAGTTGAAAGAGATTTCAACAGTTTCGTCGAATTTAGCAGTAGCAGTTTTCTTAACGAGCTCAACAGCTTCTACTGGTTCGTAGAATTTGCCGGCTTCGATAAGTTTAGCTGCTTCAGCGTATTTCTTACCTACTTTTGCCATTCTAAAATCCTCCTTATGTGGTTTAACGGGAATTCCCTCCCACCGATATGTGCCCTCATTGGCACACGTCGTACGCTAATTAATCAACGATTACAATGCCCATGCTGCGTGCAGTACCTTCTACCATACGCATGCCTTGTTCTACAGTATTTGCATTCAAGTCAGGCATTTTAAGTTCAGCGATTTCACGAACTTTATCGCGACTAACTTTTGCTACTTTGTCACGGTTAGGGACACCGGATCCTTTAGGGATACCAGCTGCTTTTAATAAAAGAACAGCTGCCGGTGGAGTTTTTGTAACGAAAGTGAAGCTTCTATCTTCAAATACAGTAATAACAACCGGAATAGTTAAGCCAGCCTGCTGTGCTGTACGTTCGTTGAATTCTTTAACGAACGCCATAATGTTAACACCTGCCTGACCAAGAGCCGGACCGATAGGTGGCGCTGGACTTGCCTTTCCTGCTTCACACTGAAGTTTTACAATTTTTGTAACTTTTTTAGCCATGGTGATTACACCTCCTTGCGCTCAAAATGTGGTGGTAACGGAAATTACTTCCTCCCACTGGCGACCACCAAGCCGCCTAAAAAGTTTAGAGTTATATTGTATATATTAAAGATCTTTCTCAACTTGAGAAAAATCTACCTCTACCGACGTTTCACGATTAAACATTTCCACATCAAGTTTCAATGTTTGTTTTTCGTGATTGATTTCAGTAATTGTACCTAATCTATCTTCAAAGGCACCGGAAGTAATGCGCACTGTTTCGCCTACTACGACATCAATCGTATGCTTCGGCGCTTGATCCAGCCCCTGTGATTTGAGGATATATTCAACCTCGGAATCAGATAACGGTACCGGTTTAGTAGCAGAGCCTACAAAGCCTGTTACACCCGGCGTGTTACGAACTACATACCAGGAACGATCATTTACTTCCATTTCTACGATTACGTAGCCGGGGAAGATTTTGCGTTTTACAACTTTTTTAACGCCATCTTTCTCGTCGATTTCATCCTCAACAGGCACCAAAATACGACCAATCGTATCTTCCATGCCCATGGACTGAACCTTCCGTTCAAGATTAGTTTTTACTTTATTTTCGTAGCCTGAGTAAGTATGTATAACATACCATTTCTTTTCTGCTTCCACGGAAAGGCCTCCTATCCGACAACACGCATCAACAACTGGAATAATTCGCTAAAAATAGCATCTACGACGCCGATTAAGGCGGCCACAAATACTACAGTAACAAATACCACAATCGTGTAATTGATGAGCTCTTTTCTTGTCGGCCAGACTACTTTTTTGAGTTCCGCTTTCATTTCGCGCGCCATACGACCTACGCCGCCACGACGCTGCTGCGGTGCTGTAGAATTGGATCCTGCCATCATTTCACATCCTTAAATCATCGGGTTAATTGGATGAAACGAATTATTTCGTTTCGCGATGTAACGTATGTTTACCGCAGAATTTGCAGTATTTCATCATTTCAATACGATCAGGATTGTTTTTCTTATTCTTGTTCGTCTGATAGTTACGTTGTTTGCATTCAGTACATGCCATAGTCACTGCATTACGCATCCGGATACACCTCACTTCAAAATAAACTTGCCTTAAACAAATATGCTTATATAGCCTACCACAGCAGGGCAAGCATGTCAAGTTTTAGGCAACTTAAAAAAGCCAGGCGACTACCTGACGATTTATTATAACAAACTTTAGCATATCTGTCTATACTTTAAATCTATTTTTTTCACAAGATTCACAGCAATATAAAGAGCCTTTGCCGAAGGGCTTAACCCCGGCAAAGACTCTTTGCTTTGCTTACAGTTATATCGTACGCTACTATACTATATTAGTCAATAGATACTATACGATCCGGTTTTTCTACTTTAAAGGAGAAATAATTAGGATTGTTATTGTGTTCCAAGAACAAATTGTCACCATCAAAACGACCACGCCAGCCTACTACAATCGGATACATAGCGCTGACTGTTTTTAATAATTCAATAGGCTTTAAATTTAAGATTGGGGCAAACAATACATTAACATTATCCAGTAAAATTACATCGGAACCGCACGCTTTAAGAGCTTTGCACATAACGTCCTTGGCCATATCAGGACGTAAGTCGCGAGCTATTTCCAAAAATTCATCGTCAATCAGCTCTTTAGCTTCAATGTACTTCCAACCATCTTGTTCTGCCAATTCGCGAATGAGCTTACTTTTGCCGGAGCCGGGACCGCCGACAATAAATAAAATCCGTTCTTCATCCGCTTGCAGAGACTCCCATCGTTCTTTGATGTCCTGTGCTGTTACCATGTGTCATCCTCCTTTACCGAAAGCCTACTTACTCAATTCTTTGTTAGGTCTGTCTGACAGCATTACTGTTTTTATAAAATTGTCTTTCTCACCCACTGTAAACAACAAATAGCTGTATGCCGAATCGGGATTCTTGTAAGTATACACCATGAGCGGATCGCCGTTAGCCGCCGTATCGGCTTCCATGCTCGTAGGCATGCCATATAAATATAACAATAAATACTTACTGTCACCAATCGAAATTCCGCGACGCGTTAAGGCGGTGCTCTTGGTAATCATAGCTCGCGCTACCATCTGCTTCTTATCGTAACCCACCAAAATATCATCATAGGCAATGAATTCATCATCATACAAGAAACCGCGTTGCTGCCATTGTTCGTCCTGATTAGAAACAAACGGCTCGTTCACGCGATAGCCCATAAGACTGAAGTCATCGGCCGTCAAATGGTTAGCTCGATAATACTGTTCCTGCACAGCCGGCAGTCTGAGTCGTGACCACACTTCTCCGTCAATCATATCAATCGCACTTACTTTGTTATTCTTCAAAGTAAATACTAAATACTGCGAAGCTGAAGCGCTGTTACTATTAGTTGTAAGCAGTGTGCTTTCTTTATTATCTTTCGCCACAGGCGTATTAAATTCCTGCTTATTTTTTACAGAATTTTTACTTTTTTCGTATTTATAAATAAGGGCTACGGTACCATTCTTAACATCACGCCACATGCCCTGCGGAGCCCCGTAAGCAAACAATACGGTACCGCGAGTCTTACCGATACCGATACCGCGATCTGTTTCATCGGTGCCGCCGGTAATGTGAATATTGGTAATAGTCTGCGGTGCATAGGTATAATCTAAACCCTCACGCCGCAACGTATCCCCATCAGCATGCTGACCTGTCAAGGCACTCCCCTGATCACCGTACACACCGGTGTAAATCGTAAAACTGCCATCCTTACCGGTATAAGTCGTAAACATATTGCTAACCGCAATCGGCAAAACAGCCGGTTTAGCCGGACGAATCTTACGAGGCTTTTTGTCCTCAATTAATAATTTAATGCCTTCTTCGCCTTTAACGGCTCCATCACCTTTAGATGCTTCGCCCTTAACCGCTTCCTTGTCTTGAGAAGCTCCGGTTTCCTCTGATTTTACCTCAGCAGATGTACTATGGGAGTCATCTTTAACAGCATGATCCTTGCCGGCACTATCTTTATTCACAGCATCCTTAGTCTCAGGAGCTTTATCGGTATCAGGCACTGCGTCTTTAGCTGCCGTATCTTTTGTCACCGTTTCTTTATCGGAAGCTTCCTTGGCATCGGTCTTTTCTGTTTTTTCTGTTTTTTCAGTCGTTGTCGCTTCAGCTTCATCGGTTGCAAGCTTAGCTGTTTTTGTTTCACTTTCAACCAAAGAATCGGACTGTAACGGGCCGCCTACCAGTGCTTCCCAATTACGGTCAGCAGTTGTCAATGTTTTAAAATTAGCACCCAAACTCAGCGATCCGATAGTAAAATCCTTTGGTTCCAGCGGTTCTAATGTATCGGCTGTATAACTTTTGCCAATCGCACTTAAATCAATACCGGAATTTTCACTATCCTTAGCTTCAACACTTTCCGCCAAACGCACCGCCATTTTATTGACAGCCGCCTTTTCCGGAGCCCATGTATCCGCCGGATCCATAACGAGTTCAGCTGTTCCATTTGCAAAAACACCGCCGGTCAAAGCACTGCTTATAAGAACCGCCAATGAAATACGCTGCATTTTTTTCATAACTACCCCTTTCGTACCGCATCAATCTGCGTCTTGAGCCAATCGGTCCACTCGGTCAAACCTGTTTTAGCCGTACAGCTCACTTCAAAGAGACTGGCTGTCGGATTTAAATTCTTAATATCCGTAATGGCTTTTTCCTTATCAAACGGAATATACGGCAATAAATCCACCTTATTCAACAATACCGCTTTAGATTCTTTAAAAATCAAAGGATATTTAAGTGGTTTGTCTTCCCCTTCAGTTACAGACAGCACCGTAACCTTCATGGCTTCACCAATGGCAAATTCAGCAGGACACACTAAATTCCCTACATTTTCTATAATAATCATATCAAGTTTGTCTAAATCAAGTTCAGACAAAGCGTCTTCAATCATCTTCGCATCCAGATGGCAACCGCCTACCGTATTAATCTGCAATACGGGGATGCCTAATTTATGGATGCGTTCCGCATCTTTAGCGGTATATAAATCGCCTTCAATAACAGCGAGTGAATAATCTTCGGCCAACTCTTTAAGTGTAGCTTCGAGCAGTGAGGTTTTGCCCGCTCCCGGCGAACCCAATAAATTAAAGACAAATATATTTTTTTCTTTGAACAAGCGCTGCAAATCAGCTGCAATAGCATCATTTTTGGCCAGCACATTCGTCATAACTTTTACTTCCATAGGTACCTCACATCAATCTATCTATATCAACGCCAAGCTAACCGGCGGCGTCAATCTGTCTAATCAGAGTCCGTATATCTCATGGGACTCAATCCATATCTATCGATGCTACTTGTAATTCACGGCCCGTTATGGTCTGAATTGCCAAACTGCCGCAGTGGGGACATTTAAACACATAGTCGGTAACAGAAAACTCTTTGTCACAGTCCAAGCATTTGCCGCAAAGCGGTATCATTTCGATTTGTAAAACTGCATTCTCCGCCGCCGTGTTTTTAGTCACCGAATCAAAGCAAAAAAGCAAAGCATCCGGCTCCACCCCCGACATAACGCCGAGTTTTAATTGAATAGCGTGAATTACATGGCCGTCATTTGCTTTTAATGTGTCGAGGGCGAGATCAACAATTCCCTCAGCAATCGACATTTCGTGCATAATAAGCCTCGTAAATATTTTCTAACAACATAACGGTCGTCACCGAACCCACACCGCCCGGTACAGGCGTAACAGCACCGGCCACTTCGACCGCCGAAGCATATTCCACATCGCCAACGGTCTGACCCTCTAAATCATTGATGCCCACATCAATAACGGTGGCACCCGGTTTTAACATATCTCCGGTAATCATATGCGCACGGCCTGCGGCGGCGACTACTACATCGGCCCGTTGTAAATGTACTTTCAGATCAACTGTCTTTGAATGGCAAATGGTAACGGTGGCCTGTTTTTCCAATAAAAGCAATGCTACCGGTTTCCCCACTACCTGACTGCGGCCTACAACCACAACATTTTTGCCGGCCAACGGAATTTTGTAATAGTCAAGAATGGCCATACAAGCACGCGGCGTACATGGCCAGAAACCGCCTTTGCCGGCACTGACCAAGCCGATATTACGGGAAGTAAGACCATCAATGTCTTTCGCCGGATCCAGACGTTCAATGACTTTTTCACGGTCAATATGAGCCGGCATCGGCATCAACGGCAACACGCCATAAATTTGATTGGCACGATTCCAGCGGTCAATCACGGCTAATACTTCATCTTCGGATGCATCGGCCGCCAAATGTTCCAATTCAACACCAAAGCCTGCATTCTTGGCTGTTTTTTCCATAAAGCGAGCATACATCTGAGCCGCTTTATCATCACCAACCAACAAAATGCCTAAACTCAGCACAATCCCCTTTGCCTGAAGTTCTGACAAACGCTCACTTAACACTGCCTTGTGGGCATCCGCCACAGCTTTGCCACGTAATTCAATCATGCCAACGCCTCCTAATTAATATATACCTTATATCAGCTAAAAGAGTTCTCTCAGTTAGCGTTTAAAATAAACCGTAATAGCTTCGCCCGCTTCCGCTTCAGCGCCGGCCGGTATGCCCTGCGAAATAGCATAACCGGTGCCATCCGGTACAAATTGTAAACCTGCCTCATGGAGCCAATTGCGTACTTCACCGGTAGTCCAGCCCGTAAAGTCCGGCATTACTACACTGCCATCAGCGTTCTTTTTCACCGGTGGTTTCGCCGGACGTTCATCCGGTTTGCCTTTCAAATCTTTTTCCTTTGTTACCGATGGTGAGATTTGGAAATAACGCACCAATTGACTCATAATATCTTTGAACACCGGAGCCGCAATTTGACCGCCGTAATATGTACCGCTCGGATCGTCAATTACGATAAGCGCTACAAAACGCGGATCTTCCACCGGTCCGATGCCGATAAATGACGCAATATAACGACCTTCCAAATAACCGCCATGTTCCGCATCAAGTTTTTGAGCCGTACCGGTTTTACCTGCAAAGTGATATCCGTCAACCGACGCTTTATTACCGCCGCCTTCGGACACTTCTTTTTCCAACATGCCCAAAATCGTTTTAGCCACGTCTTCCGGAATCGGTTGACCCGCGGACATATCTTGAGTAACGGCTTCTTCGGTACCGTCCGGATTATTGATACTCTTAATGATATGAGGTTTCATCATTTTACCGTCGTTGGCGATAGCACTGAAAGCCTGTACCATTTGGAGCGGCGTAACCGCCACACTTTGACCGAACGCAATAGTTGCCAAATCAAGCTGAGACATATCCTTAGCCGCAATAACCTGCCCTTCCGCTTCACCGGGAAGTTCAATGCCCGTAGCTTTACCGCAACCATAAGCTTGCAAGTATTGTTTCATAATATCTTTACCGGTCGTAATCCCCAACTTGGCCATACCGGTATTGATGGAGTATTTCAAAATTTCAAGCAATTTAACCGGACCGTAGCCTTCACCATTCCAGTTTTGAATCGTATGATCACCTACAACGATACTGCCCGTATCGTTATAAACCGTATCCACCGACCATTTGCCGGAGGCCAAAGCAGCCGATGCCGTCAACGGCTTAAAGGTGGAACCCGGTTCATACATATCGGTAACTGCACGGTTCTTAAACGAATTATCATTACCCTTCTCATAATGGTTTGGATCATAGGTTGGTCGATTGGCCATGGCTAAAATTTCGCCGGTTTTCGGATCCATAACAATTATGCTGGCTCCGGCCGCCTTCGTTTCAGACATGGCTTTATCCAACGCCCGTTCGGCAATGAACTGAACCGTTGTATCAATAGTAAGGGTTATACTCTTTTCTTTTTCCGGTAAAAACTTCGATAACACGGACCCGAAAATGGCATTACCATGTCGGTCGGTAGCAATTAACTCTTCCGTAATACCGCCACGCAATGTTTCATCCATCTTCATTTCAAGGCCGTCAAGGCCCTTATCGTCCGTTCCTACAAAGCCCAGGACCTGAGCCAATAAATTGCCGTTAGGATAGAAACGACGACTTTCTTCAACGAAGTTCAAACCCTCAATGTCATTATCTTTCATGACTTTTTCCACGGCTTTGGATTTATCCGGATCCATCATGCGATCAAGCCAAATAAACGCCGTATCCTCTTTAAGACGTTTCACAATCACATCTTCTTTAATGCGCGTATACGGTACAATAAGTGAGGCAATCTCTTCAGGTGACTTTTTAATCATCTTCGGATCCGCATACAGCGAACGCGTCACAATACTGATAGCCAGCGGATTGCCGTTGCGGTCATAAATCGTACCGCGCGGCGATTGCAATTTACGTTCCGACTCTACTTGGCTCAAATTCTGCGTATCCAAGCTGTTACGGTCAAACACTTGCAACAGCAATAAACGGCCTACTAAAAAAATCGCAACTACCGAAAAAATCAGCATGAGTATAGCTATATTATTTTGTAAGGCTTTCTGATCTTTTTTGGTAATCATGAATCCCTATAACTCCTTATGTGCTTTGCGTGCCAGCTTACGTCTGACAGATTCCATTAAGGCCTCCCGTTCATTCGCCACCTGGCCGCTGCGCACTTGAACTAACAATTTTTGCAACATATCCCCTGTTTGGTCACCTAAAAGAGCCGGTAATTCCGGACCATACGCCAAATCACGAGTATGAATCGGCATTGACTCGGTTATAGCCGCCAGACAGTCCCCCATAGCATAAGTACCGTCCGTACTGCTGTTCGGTCTGCCGCAACCGATAACATCGGCCGCACACACTTCCGCCATTTGCAGCACCGCTTCTTTTAACTCACTGCTTTTACGGAAATGGCCGCTTTGCGCCTCTTTACGCATCCATTTCCACGGATCTGCTTCCTGATTATTGACAAAATAGTGAAAACGCATATGACTGCTGACAAGCCAGGTCACACGGTCCACCATTTTCTTAGGATATTGTAAACGCGTTAAAATAGTTTCCGCCATTTCAGCGCCCATTTTATCATGACCGCGATCGGTAATGCGTCCTTTGTTAGAACCGCGAATACCGTCCATGCCTTTCGCCACATCATGTAATAAAGCTGCCCAGCGCAGCGTCAAATCCGGTTTAATGGCCTGTACCACGGCCAAGGTATGAACCCAGCCGTCATAGGCATGAAATTCCGGTTGTTGCGGCAACCCTACCAAATGATGTAATTCCGGCAAAATGGCCACCGGCTGATACTCACCCTTAACAAAAACACGACAATGGCAATCAGCCAAACCGGATTGTACCAATACGTCAAGCCCTTTAGCCACGTGTGGCGTTATCAGCAAACCGTCCAGTTCCTGACGTACACGTTCCAACGACAATCCTTCAACCCGTTTGAAGTTGGATGCCATGCCGTCCAATAAACTGCGATGCGGTAAAAAACCAAGCTTGCCTACAAAGCGGCAAGCCCTGAATAAACGCAATGCATCTTCTTGAAAACGCTCCTCTGCCTCACCGATAGTGCGCAGGGTCTTGTTTTTAATATCTTTAAGCCCGGCCACTAGATCTATTACTTCACCGTCAACGGTCATAGCCATGCCGTTCACCGTAAAGTCGCGTCGCGTCACATCTTCTTCCAATGTATCGGCATACACCACTTCTTCCGGTCGATGGCTGTCGGCACCATACCGTTCACGCCGATAGGTAGCGACTTCATAACTGCCTTCCGGTACCGTTACCACAACGACACCGAATGACTTACCGACCACTCCAGTCGTAGCAAAGCCGGCCTTGGCCATAACGGCCATAATATCATCGGGTCTGGCTTTAGTCACAATATCATAATCATGAGGCAATTGTTTGAGCACCAAATCACGCACGGCTCCGCCGATTACATACGCTTCAAAACCGGCATCAGCCAAAGCGTGCAAAATGCGCACAGCACCCTGCCAAAGTTCCCCACTCGGTTGCATTACAATTTTCTTGGATGTAAACCAACTCACCGTCATCACCTCACTCTTATCACGATAATTTATTATAACATACCAATGTAGCTAATTCACCCTTTCAAGGCCGTTGAATCATAAAAAAACGTCTTTACAAGTTTCCTCATAAAGACGTTTCATTGACGTAATATTACATTTCCGCTAATTGTTTAGCAATGCGTCGACCTGTTTCAGTCGTAGCCAAACCACCTTCGCTGGTTTCGCGCAATGTGCTTGGCAACGCACGACCGATACGGTCCATGGCTTCAATAACTTCATCAACCGGAATCTGGCTGATTAAGCCGGCCATAGCCATTTCGGCAGCACTTAAAGCATGTACCGCATAAATACCGTTACGTTTTACACAAGGTACTTCTACCAAACCGCCTATCGGGTCACACACTAAGCCCAATACGTTTTTGAGGCAAAGAGCGACTGCATTAATGACTTCTTTCGTAGAGCCTTCCAACATCGCTACCACAGCGCCGGCCGCCATAGCTGCTGCCGAGCCTACTTCAGCCTGGCAACCGCCAACCGCGCCGGCTACACAAGCCTGATTGGTAATAACATTGCCGATACCGGCGCCCATGAAGAACCCGCGCAACATAGCTTCATCATCAAGTTGCAACTCTTCGGCTACCGCACACATAGTCCCCGGCATAACCCCGCAAGAACCGGCTGTCGGACAAGCTACAACACGGAACATTTTAGCGTTCGCTTCATTAACCGCAACAGCATACGTCAAAGCTTTATACGCTACCGGGCTCATTAAACGCGGTGTATGTTTTAATAAGATATGGGCCTGTCCGCCGGACATGCCGCTTACCGTACGTTTACGGTCTTCACCACCGTTTGTTACGGAATCTTTAAAAATCTGAATACGACGCAAAGCTTCTTTTTCAATCGCTTCGCGCGTTTGACCGGACGCTTCCATTTCGGCACGGATTACAACTTCCCACATTGGTAAATTATGAGTATCACTCAAATGCGCCAAGTCGGCTAATGTTTCATATAAATAACTCATTCTGCTACCGCCTTTTCCAAAGGTTCAAAATACATAACGGATGAAATACTCTTATGATCTTGAATATCCGCCATTACTTGTGCGTCCACCGGTTCATCGGTGTTAATCAACATAACTGCTTCGCAGTGTTTACGTTTGCGGAATACCTTCATCGTCGAAATGTTAACCGATGCTTTACCGAGTTGACTGGTTACCCACGCAATAACGCCCGGACAGTCGTGATGGAATGTCAAAATTGTATAATCTTCACCGGAAATTTCTACTTCCAAGTTATTTACATTTGTTACCAAAATACGGCCGCCGCCTAAAGAGCGTCCTACGATACTCATGTGGTAATCATCCTTACCGTAGAGATCGAATTTCACTTCATTCGGATGACCGCCTTCATCAGACGATTCAATAAACTGATACTGAAGATTTTCTTCGGCGGCATCTTTAAATGCGTCACGAATACGTTCGTCTTCCGCATCAAATCCCAAAAGACCGCCTACTAAAGCACGATCGGTACCGTGACCTTTATAAGTCTTGGCAAAAGAGCCGTACAGAGTCAAATCAACTCGTTCGATGTGCTCCTTGAAAATAGATCGAGCCATTTTACCTAAACGGGCAGCTCCGGCTGTATGAGAGCTGGATGGACCAATCATAACCGGTCCGATAATCTCAAAAACACTACTCATTTATGTCCTCCCACAGAAAACTTTTTCACATCTACACTGTGCATTTTCTACAAACTGATTCAAGGCGAACCCTTGAATTTCCTTAATTTGTATTATACCATGTTTTGTTTTCAGAGAATAGACACCGCCATACTTTTTATGCATATTACTTCTTTTAAGATTCTCATTTGCTCATAAAAGCCCATAATTACAAGCTTTATAAGGTACACCGCGGACGAACTAATTATTCAAAAAAGTATCGCAGACATAGAAAAATATAAAAAATAGCTCCCTCTTTCGAGGGAGCTATGAGAAATTTTAATTGACAATTGACGAGAACATTAGTAATTATCGAGAGGACACGAACTGAATCATCTCATATTTAATTATGTTCCACCTACTATTACTCAATTAGTTACAATCAACAATTAGTTGTTGCCAAGGATCGCTTTCATATCAGCTTCCGGAGTAGTGATTGGGTGTAACTGGAATTTTTCTACCAAGATGCCCAATACGTTGCTGGATAAGAATTTTGGCAAAGTAGGTCCGATGTAGATGTTGCGGATACCTAAAGCTAACAAGGTTAACAAGATACATACCGCTTTTTGTTCGTACCAGGACAATACCAAAGTCAATGGCAAGTCGTTTACGTCGCATTCGAAAGCACCGGCAAGAGCTACGGCTACCTGAATAGCAGAGTAAGCGTCGTTACACTGACCCATGTCTAGCATACGAGGAATACCGCCGATTTCACCGATTTCAAGGTCGTTGAAACGATATTTACCGCAAGCCAAAGTCAATACAACAGTGTCTTTTGGAGTCTGTTTTACGAATTCAGTGTAGTAGTTACGGCCTACTTTAGCACCGTCGCAACCGCCTACCAAGAAGAAGTGTTTGATAGCACCGGCTTTAACAGCATCGATTACTTTGTCGGCAATGCTGAGTACTGTACCGTGACCGAAACCGGTAGTTACTTCGTGACCACCGTTGATACCGGTGAATTCTTGAGGTTCGCTGTAACCGCCGAGTTCAAGAGCTTTTTCAATAACTGCGGAGAAGTCTTTAGTGCCGTCTTCGTTAGTTTCCACATGTTTCAAACCGGGGAAGCCTACCATATCAGTTGTGAAGATGTTGTCTTCATACGTTTTGCGAGGTGGCATTAAGCAGTTCGTAGTGAATAAGAATGCACCCGGAACACCGTCGAATTCGTTCTGCTGGTTCTGCCAAGCAGTACCGAAGTTACCTTTTAAGTGAACATATTTTTTAAGTTCAGGATATGCATGGCAAGGAAGCATTTCACCGTGAGTATAGATATTAACACCTTTACCTTCGGATTGTTCCAATAACATTTTGAGGTCGTGTAAATCATGACCGGTTACTACGATGAACGGACCAGGTTCTACAGTCAAGGAAACTTTAGTAGGAACCGGCGTGCCATAGCTTTCAGTGTTAGCGGAATCAAGCAATGCCATGCATTTGAGGTTGATGTGACCGAATTCCATCAACAAAGCGAGCCATTCGTCAGCACTGTGATCTTTAGCAAATTCAACAAGGCCTTTTACGAACCAAGCGTCTACTTCAGCATCATCATAGCCGAGTACGGATGCATGCCAAGCGTAAGCAGCCATGCCGCGCATACCGAGCAATAAAGTGGAACGCAAGGAAATGATGTCTTCTTCACCTACCCAAAGAGCTTCCCAATCGAAATCCTGAGCGCTGGCGTCAATTGCCTGACGAGCGGCTTCTACACGGTTGATGAATTCCTGAACGCGTTCTTCGTCGAAGTTAACGTTTGTTACGCACATGAACAAGCCCTGTTTTAACAATTGATATTCCTTAGCGGAAGCACCTTTTGCATCACAAGCACGTGCCAAACCGATCAAGGCGGAAGTCAATTCATCCTGTTTGTTTGCTACCGGCGCTGTTTTACCACATACGCCCTGTACGGTACAACCACCGGGATTTGCAGACTGTTCACATTGGAAACAAAACATACTCATAATAGCCTCCTTCTTCGGGACTCTCCCGAACTACACTTTCCTATCACTCGTAAGAAAGTAAAAAAATATAAATCACTTGCCTATTACAAAATCAGATTGTCACTTACCGCAAGTTGTTTACTTTGTGACTACATTTAAAGTATAGTATAGTTATAGGTAAAAAACTGTAGCCATGGCAACATTTACAAAAATTTTATTTTAAGGAGGCTCCTATGCATATCGGATTATCTACTGAATTAATAACGGAATATCTGCCTGTGCTCAGCAGCAGTCCCTTATTCCGCGATCTTTCCGAAGATCAATTACGGAATTTCTTAATTGCTCCGAATTTGACAATTGCCAATATAAAAAAGAATAGTTTCATCGCTATCGCCGGCGACCCGATGGAAGGCATCGGTATTTTATTAAAAGGCCACGCTCATCTGACGCGCGAAAACGTATTGGGCCAGCGCACCATCATGACTGACCTGACACCATCCGCCATGTTCGGTGAAGCCATTCTCTTTACGGACATGCCGAATTGGCCGGCCACAATTCAAACAACCGAAGACAGCACGGTGCTCTTCGTGCCCAAGGCAGCCTTCACTACCTCATTTAACAACTGCGATGCCTGCCAAGTGCAAATTTTGACCAATCTCTTACATGATATGTCTGAAAAAGCCTTGGCATTAACCCGTAAAGTTCACTATCTTTCACTAAAAGGCATGCGTGAACGAATCTTCGCCTACTTTGATGATTTATATACGTATCAAAAACAAAACCCGATTCGTCTCCCTCACAATCGTCAGGAAATGGCCGATGTGCTCAATGTATCGCGCACATCCTTAAGCCGCGAATTAGGTCGCTTACAGGATGAAAAAATCATCGAGTTTGAAGGTAAAAAAGTAAAACTATTAGATGTAAAAGCAATTAACGAATATAGTTTTTAAGTGTGAGCGCAAACGGTTAAATAACTGAAACTTAATCCTCACCGGTAATTAACCGCAAAACAAAAAGTGTACCCTCGATCATCAGCTCGGAGGTACACTTTTTTATTTGATAAATTTTAATTTGTTATGCAAGTCACCGTGCTTTTAATTATCATAAAAGCCTTATTCTCTAACTTTACAGCTTAAAACCAAGGAGATAAGTCGAATTCTTCACCGATGGTTACTTTAACATGGGCACGACCCAAATATAAACCTAACAAGGTTAAGCTGGAATGGCTGAGCGGCATGGAATCATACATATCAGCCACTTTAGGCAATACAGGCGAGATATATTCCAACACCTGTTTACGTTCAGTCGCATTAAAATCAACCGGCTTACCGGTTGCCAAGGCCAAAATGTGCTGTTGAATTTCAGGATTATCCAAATGCGCCATATGGAAGTAGCGTGGTGCCAAACCTTCATCAACAACGGCCAATTTTAACAACGGCGAGTTCACACTTTTCACGATATAACGACCATCCAAGGCATGGCCGCGTAAAGCACGTGTCAATTCATCTTTATCAAAACCGGCATAGGCAAACACGAACGGATAGGAATGAACCATAATATCCCAGAAAGTATTGCGTTCCGGTTCTTGAATGGAACAACGCAAGTAATCCAATTGACGATACATAGATTCTTCCCGTGGCAAATCGGACAAGAACGGTTCGATGTATTTATCTACATAATACTGTAAATGTTCCAAGCTGTAGTTGTTGGAATTGCGCGAATACTGCAATAACAACGCCAACGCCATAATTTGGAAATGGCCTAACTGCAAATGCGGTAAAATGCGAAGGGCGTCAAAAGCGACCAAGTACGGTGCGCTGGATTTAGGTTCCTGAACCACATCCATAAACGCTTCAATCGCCGTTTCTTTCATCCAAACCGTCGGCGTTGTTGCATAGGCCTTCTGCATGCAAAGGAGCGCTTCCTGCACAACGATATTTTCCAAAAGGGCGTGTAATTCACCACTGGCGGTGATACCCAAACGATCTAAGGCTGTTTTAGTAATATCCAATACTTGTTCCTTAGTGCTTGCATTAACCGCACCAAAAGAGCTCATGAAATGCGAAGTACCAAGAGCAATTAAATCAGGCATTTCAGCCTCACCATAAGCCGCATGAGTTGCACTCTGACCTGCACGACCGAATGTATCAGCACTGCTATGGTCACGAACTACCGGGATAATGCGGGTAGCATCATCAGCTGCTTCAGCGGCAGTTGCTTCCGTCGGCGTCACACGATGAATGCGACGTGTCAATTCACTTTCAGTGAGCGGCTCAGCCGGTGGTTCCGTCGGAATTTTAAGCATTGGTTTCGTCATATCCAAATCAGATACAATATCTTGACCTAAACGACTGTCCAAATCCTCTTCCGGAGCTCCGCCAAAACGATTGCTTGCCGGTCCCGTCATCGCATGATTAAAATCGGATTCCATTTGACGATTGGATAAAGGCACAAACGTGCTGGCCATCTCTTTATCGGAAGTTTCTTGATGATTGGTATCCGTCACTTGATGCCCACCGCCGAATCGATAGTTGTCTCTATTTTGTTTAGCATCTTCGCGATAGTAAGCGGCACCGTGATCACGACGTTTACGTTCATAATAATCGCCATCGCTCACCTTTTCATTAGCCAAAGCCTCAGCTTCTTTAGACTTACCGCTATCACGGAATACTAAATAACATACTCCGAAAAACACGACGATAACGCCCAATACTACTAAATACGGTATAAATGCAGACATTTTCTTCCTCCTGCCATAATTTATTTTAGATTTCACAGGTCATTCGGTTCAAACGTTAATGAATTTCTGTTTTGAAAAAACGCCTTGACTGACCTTATTATTCTTATATTTATTATATTATGTTACCACATCTTGGGGTATTCGCCAATGAAGATATGACGAAAAAAGGGCCGTAACCCCAATGTGAGTAAAAACCTACATTGTGTTACGACCCAATTTCTCAAAAACTAATCAATGACCATTTAACAATTCGTTAAAGAATCAACGACTCTTAGTATTTATCCTTGTTTTCAGGAACGATACGAACACGTTGGATAACCGGATTACCGTCTTTATCCTTCTTCACAGTGTCTACGCGTATGTACTTGAGTTCGTCGGAGAATTTGTTTGCCAAACGATCTAATGTATCATCACCTTGGAGAGCTGCATTGGATGCTGCACCTGCCATGATTGCACGATATACAACTGCTGCGAATTCATAACGTGTCATCATACGGTTACCGTCGAAGTTGCCATCAGGATAGCCTTCAACGATGCCGAGGTCATGAAGTTTGTTTACATATTCGTAAGCCCAGTGATTTGAAGGAACATCAGGGAAGAGTTCACTGCCTTTAGACTCAATCGTACCAGGGTTCTGGCCGGTCAATTGATTAATCATTTGACTCTGACGATTTACTAATTCTTCAAGTTTAGCTACGTCTTCACGGAGATGTTTGATTTTCTTAGCCATACCTACGCGGGAATTAGATACGTTGTTGCCTTGACCAATCTTGAAGGATACACCGGCGTTGAACATGTTTTCACCGCCACCGATTGTACCACCAACGGAGAAGGTTGTATCTTCATTTGGTTTATAGAAGGCACCAAGCACACCGACATTCGCACCGCTATAGTGACCATAACCGAATGCGAAATCCCATTTATCATCCGGATCGAAGTCCTGTGGATGGAGAGCTGCCAAAGCTGCCGCACCGGCACCAACACGATTAATACGATTATCTAATTTGTTAACCGCACCACCGAGGTTGTTGATAGCTTGGTCACGCTGAGCGAGTTGGCTACCGTTAATAGCTTCCGTAGAACCGGCTGCTACCGTACCGTCAGCAACCCCGCTTACTACGTTGTTACCCATGTTGATATTGCTATCCTGGATAGTGATATTGCGATCGTCATCCACTGTCTTAATGGTGATACCACTACTATCCATAGTCGTATTACCGGTTGTTACACTATCAAGACCGGTTAAGTCTTCCGCAAGTTTAATGTCAAGACCGTCACCGTTGCTGTTTCTTACAACGCCAATGTTACCATCAGATAATCTAGCAGCATTAGCACCGCCGTTGAGTTTCAAGGTATCGCCGAGACCTACAGTAACGCTATTATCAGCTCCGTCATCGCCTTCGAATACACGGCCTTTATTGACTTTATCGCTAACAGTCTTCAACTGATCTTCAGTTGCTGCACGGCCGGACCGGATGTTTTCACCCTCCCAAGTAGTATTGTCTAAACCGGTGAGATAGTTGCCTGTTGCCGGATTGCTATCGCCTGCTGTGTTTTCCTGATTACCAAGAACAGCACCGCCTACAGAAATCTGACCTTTGGAACCATCCATCTTAACTTGATTATCACCACTGCCGGCTGTTACAGTTGCACCATTGCCCTTAATGTTAACCTGTTTAGATGCATCACTATCGTCACCAAGAGTGATATTGTCGTTCAAGTTGACTTTGTTATCAGCATCTACCGTAATATTCTTACCGGATTGAGCCTTAGCAATATTGTACACATCCCCAATGTTGGCACCGTTGTTGTAGTTTTCCTGACCTGCAATAGAAGTATCATATGCATCACCGGTAAGACCACTAGCTACATCTTTGATTTGTGTATTGCCTGCATTGATGCCATCTTTATCGATGGAAATGCCGGAATCTTTAATTGCAATCTTGTCTGTAGAAACGCCATCTTTATCGATAGTTGTATTACCTGCTGCAATGGAACCATCTTGGCCAAGGTTAACATCTTTATTTAAGCCGACTTCAATCTTACCATCTTTAACAGATGTTACTGTATTACCGTCGCCGGCGATATTAATCGTGCTCTTGAATATGAACACTTTGTTAATCAAAAAACAAAATAATTCCATTTGAGACGATTTATTTACTTCACAAAATACACCGTTTCCAAACACTTTTCGAACTATTTATCATCTCTTTGACCGTTAAAAAATTAATGAGATATTTATGAATCTACCTTAAGCATGCCATTCGAAAATATTCGATATAAAGATTCAATTTAAAACTTATAATAATATTATTCATATTATCATTCTTCTCGATAGACTTCGATAATTATCAATTGGCATCGATTTTTATAGATAAACACTGGTAAATACTGGTAAATACAGATATATTCATTTTATTAATTATCAAGTAGGTTTTACCTCCCATATCGATATTAATTTTTATAAATGGTTTTGTATAAAAAACAGCCCACTGCAACTGCAGTGGGCTGAATGTAAATTCTTATCAGTTTTAATTATTATTTTGTGAAATTAATATACTTCCGGCAATAAGAAATTCAACATTCCGATTACGAAGTAATCTCAATTTTAGGACGCATTAGCCTTGTAAGAAATTAATCCATAAAATAAAAAAGCACTTGATTTCTCAAGTGCTTTTTCTAAAGTTTCTGGTGGACGATGACAGGATCGAACTGCCGACATCCTGCTTGTAAGGCAGGCGCTCTCCCAGCTGAGCTAATCGTCCATATGTGGTGACCCGTGGGGGAATCGAACCCCCGATACCGCCGTGAAAGGGCGGTGTCTTAACCGCTTGACCAACGGGCCACATTGGCTCCCCGAGTAGGACTCGAACCTACGACCGATCGGTTAACAGCCGATTGCTCTACCGACTGAGCTATCGAGGAATGGTACAAGAGATATTTTATACTAAATTCAAAGTAAAAGCAAGTACTTTTTTATATATTTTTTACAAATTCTATACGCAATCTAAATACGTTGCGAAAGTCACATATCCCCCTGTCTTTAATACCTTTCTCTTTCTGTGGCAACAGTAACTGCACAAAGCAAACAGACGGTGAAGAACGACTAATCTATGATAAATATAAGCCCCCAACATAATCATAAAAAAGCGGTCAGGCAATACATACCTGACCGCAATTCCGCTGAGTATCCTTCTAGTATTTATCATTTATTAGTGGTGGCTACGCATAGCCTTTGTTAGACAGTCATACTTAGCGTTTTATAAGTTGTACGGACTCAATCAGTACTCACTACTGTTCGGCCGTTAAAGGCAAGTGTAATAAAGTTTTAAGAGCTAACTTCAGCAACTAAATCAGCCGTTGAAACCACGAAGTTTGCTGGCATCAACCAAACGTTTCAAAGCTACCATGTAAGCAGCTAAACGAGGATATACTTTGTATTGTTGTTGCATTTCCCAAACTTCTTCAAAGCTCATTTTCATGTTCTTTTCGAGGCGAGCATTTACTTCGTCTTCATCCCAGTAGAAGCCGGCTTTGTTCTGTACCCATTCGTAGTAAGAAGTTACTACGCCGCCGCCATTAGCCAATACGTCAGGAATGATTTCGATGCCTTTTTCGAAGAAGTACAAGTCAGCTTCGTTAGTTGTAGGGCCGTTAGCACCTTCCAAGATAGTTTTAGCTTTAACTTCTTTCATGTTGCTGCCGTTTAATTGGTTTTCCAAAGCGGCGAGATATAATACATCTACGTCGAGAAGTAATAATTCAGGGTTAGGAATACGTTTCATGCCTGCTTCTTCATAACCTTCCAAGGAACGGCCATGAGAGTTGGCATATTCGTAAGCTTTTTCAACGTCGATACCGTTTTCATTGTAAATGGAACCATGAACGTCGCCGATAGCAACGATTTTAGCGCCTTCACGATGCATCAATAATGCACCAACGCTACCTACGTTACCGAAACCTTGAACAGCGATGGTTACGTCGGTCATTTTCTTACCTTTCTTTTCAAGGTAGCTCTTCAACGTAAACATGCATCCACGACCGGTTGCTTCATTACGGCCTTTGGAACCGCCGACTGCCAATGGTTTACCGGTTACAACGCCCGGAGACCATACGCCTTTTAATGTGGAGAATTCATCCACGATCCAAGCCATGATTTGAGGATTAGTGTTAACATCAGGAGCCGGTACGTCAGTATCAACGCCGATGATTGGAGCAATTTTACGAACAAAACCGCGAGTCAAACGTTCTAATTCGCGTTGGCTCAATTTCTTAGGATCTACTTTGATCCCGCCTTTACCGCCACCGTATGGAAGGTGTGCGATAGAGTTTTTGATTGTCATCCAAGCTGCCAAAGCACGAACTTCGTTTTCATCGGAATCAGGATGGAAACGGAGACCACCTTTAGCTGCGCCCATAATTGTACTATGTTGCGTACGATAACCGCTAAATACTTCAATATGACCATCGTCCATTTGTACAGGAACGGCTACTTGCATTTCGCGTTCAGGATGGCGGATAACTTCATAGTCGTTTCTCGTCAAACCTAATTTTTCGGCCGCTTGGTCAAGTGTGTTAAGCATGTTTTCGTAGGGATTATAATTTGCCATAATAATCGTTTCTCCTTCTTACGCATACACTATTAAAAATCAAAAATTTAAAATCAACATTACTAATCCATGTCTTGTATACACTATACCACAGCGCCGAAATAATAACTAATTATTTTTCATAAGAGGCATTTTTATCATAACTATTACGCATGATTTATAAAGGTTAGAAAATAAAAGAGTCCGCCTGAATTTATCGAGGCGAACTCTTACTATTTTTATGCATATATGATAATTCAATATAGCAAAAACACCACAAACTGCCTTGTTTTAAGCCATTCTATAGATTATAAACCAATGTTTCCGGTAAAAAAGTATACCACAACGGTTTATTAAAGATTAATTTCAAGTTCAACCGGGCAATGATCGCTGCCGAAAATGTCCGGATGAATTTTAGCTTCTACGATATCTTTATCAAGACGTGCAGACGTAATGAAGTAGTCAATTCTCCATCCTACGTTCCTATCGCGCGCTTTGCCCATATAGGACCACCAGCTGTACGCATCGGTTACGTCCGGATAGAGTTTACGGAAGGTATCGGTAAAACCGGCATTCAAAAGTTCCGTCATTTTTTCACGTTCTTCGTCGGTAAAACCGGCGTTCTTGCGGTTTGTCTTCGGATTTTTCAAGTCGATTTCATTATGTGCCACGTTGAGGTCACCGCAAAGAATAACCGGCTTTTTCGCATCCAATTCCAATAAGTACGCACGAAACGCGTCTTCCCAAGTCATGCGGTATTCCAAACGAGCCAATTCACGCTGGCTGTTCGGCGTGTAACAAGTTACGAGGTAGAAATTATCGTACTCCGCCGTAATCACGCGGCCTTCCTGGTCGTGCTCTTCAATACCGATACCGTAGGTTACGTTGAGCGGTTTTACACGCGTGAAAATAGCCGTACCGCTGTACCCTTTTTTCACCGCACTGTTCCAATATTGCTCGTAACCCGGCAATTCCAATTCAATCTGGTGCGGCTGCAATTTAGTTTCCTGCAAGCAAAACATATCCGCATCAAGCTTTTCAAAGCTTTCCATAAAACCTTTGGTTACCGCGGCACGCAGGCCGTTAACATTCCAAGAAATTAATTTCATCAAAGACTCCTTTCATCATAAGCCAAGCGAATCACTCAATTACATATGTCACCCGGCTTTCTGCACTCCTCACTTCGTATATCACTTAACTTTGTATATTACTTAACTTCGTATATTACTTAACTTCGTGTTTAACATCGACTGTGTCTGTCGGTTTTCCTTCAACCTCAATAGTTTCACCCCGTTCAGCCGCTTCTTTAGCCGCCAATTCCGCTTCTTTACGAACAAAATAGGCTTCTAATTTTTCACGACGAGCCTTACGCGTGACTTCAAACACAAACGAGAATAACAGCAATACAATGGCTATTAAATTTGTCGTCGTAAAACCGTGCCCGTAAATATGATACAAAATATAGAGAAATGCAATTACCAATAAAGATCGCTGAAGTCCTACCATGACTAGCTCCTTTCATCGCCCCAAGTATGATTAATCTTTTTACAACCAGGTTTTCAAAATTCATGAATCAAACTTATAATTTTTCAAAAGATTAATCTTTCAAATATGGGGTTATAACCAACTCACCATGCACGAGCTCGGCCATATAGAT
This sequence comes from Veillonella seminalis, assembly GCF_003992065.1. Classification (GTDB taxonomy): domain Bacteria; phylum Bacillota; class Negativicutes; order Veillonellales; family Veillonellaceae; genus Veillonella_A; species Veillonella_A seminalis. The sequence goes on along the minus strand of NZ_RQUZ01000001.1, from coordinate 267,438 downwards.
CCCCGAGATTTGATAGCCTTGCTCTACTACGCTCGTTTCTAACCATTCTCTATCTTTTTCTACTAAAGACAATACATTTTCATCGGCCTGTCCGTCCACAATAAGCAGATAGTGTACCGAATCTTCCCCAAACTTAACCACCGTCAATTGTCCGTTTTGTTCCAAAACAGCCCGTTTAACTTCCCCCACGCGCGTTACCCCGTTGGCGCGCAGTTTCAAATGTAAATCGCCGGCACTGATACCGTTACGCATACATTCTTCTATTTGAATTTTACCATAATCCACGACAATTGTGGGACTGCCGTCAACAATTCGTTTCACATGGTGATTATAGGCCGATAAGTAATGCAGTACCATAACTACGATGGTCCAACCAATGAGAACCAGCAAAAATTGCAGAACCCCAATGGCCTCATTATAAATAACACCCCCTATAATACCGCCAAGCACATAGTTCTGTACCTGGTCAATCGCCAAGTTTGGGGCCAAATTCCCCTTACCCATTAAATTGATTTGCAGCACCAGACACAGTATGCCCAGCACCAATTTTATCATAATCAACGTATAACCCGTTATCATGTTTGCTGCTACTCCTTCGCTATATCTATGACTTTAATCTGCGGATCTATCATATGAACCTGTGTCAATGAATAGGCACCATAGCCCTTGGTAAAATGAGCCCGATAAAAACGAGTGCCCACATTGACAATAACATCTTCATCCAGATGCGTAGAATTAACCTTTACGGCTTCCTTGTCCGATCCCAAACGTTCTGACACGGACACAATAAAGTTAGCCATACGGCTGCTTTCTTCCGAGTTTCGCATGGACGAATCATATTCGCTCCAACGGATGCCCAGAACAAACACAATCAACAACGATAAGAGAATCGTCAAATCACGATAACGACTGTTCAGTCGATGACGCATAAATAAGATACTGACCCCCAATAACGCCACCAACAGCAAAAAAGATACGCCATATTGTAAAAGAGCATTTACCTGCCCTTGTTACACGATATAGGCATAAGTGTAGAAATTCAAACGTACTCACCGCTGTTACATTAATGCTTCATCGTAAACGGCTCGTGCGCCGCCGATATATTTAGGGCGCACACGGCCGGCCGTAACATGAGCTTCACCGATGGTTTTAACGGCCAGACGAACCGGTACGGCTACCGGTTTTAAATGCATGCCGATAAGCGTATCACCGATATCAATGGCCGCATCAGCTGCCACCCGTTCTACCACCACAGGCTCTTTGAAATGTTTATACGCCGCCATAGAGGCCGCGCCGCCCGCATGAAGTTGCGGTACGGCATTGCAAATCGGCCAATTATGTGCAACGGCTACGGCTTTTTCCAAAACCAAAGCACGATTCAAATGCTCACAGCATTGTACCGCCAAATTTATCTTTAACGGTTCCAATACGGCTGTAGCCGCCTTTATAATTGTTTCGCCCACTTCCGTTGCTGAATCTGTGCCGATACGTCTGCCACGCACTTCACTGCTGGAGCAGCCTATGACAAATACATTACCGGCTTGCAGTTTAGCGATAGTCACCAGTTCGCTCACCGCTTGGGTCACGGCTTCGCCGATAGCTGCCAACTGCACGTTATCATTCTGTTCGGTTAACCCGTCTGTTACCATTATACCCCTTCTTTCCCGGTTGTTTCTTTCAAAACGTATGCATACGCTCGTTTGTAACCGGTTTCATCCGCTTCAATATAAACACCTTGAAGCTCCGGTGCAAAGCCCGGCAGTTCATTAATGCCTTCTTCAAGTGCCACAAAGTAATCACGGGCCGCTTCTGACCAAAGTTCCCCCGGCTGTACGCATATAACGCCCGGCGGATACGGCAATACCCCTTCCAGAGCCATACGGCCTACGCAATCGGCAATCGGAATCAATTCGCCTTCACCGCGCACAAAGTCGATATTGGCAGCTTGCGGTGTTTTTACATAGGTCGGGAAATGGTCCCTATCAAATAATTGTTGTTGCAACTCGCTCACATGACGCACTTTATAAAAATCATGCATTTCCTGACAGAGCTGACGAATCGTATAACCGCGATAACGGGCAATGTTCTGCGCATACACGCTCGGCAATACATCCTGCAACGGTGCATCCGCTTCAATCAATTGTTCAAAACGCAATAGTTTAGCAATAAGTGCATCCATTTTGGTATACGACTCAGCCGGTGTGAGCAAGAATAAAATTGTATTCAAATCACATTTCTCAGGCACTACCTGATGTTCTCGCAAATAATTTGCCAAGATAGTCGCCGGAATACCGAAATCTTCGTATTCGCCGGTTTCCATATCGATGCCCGACGTTATGAGCTGAAATTTACAAGGATCAATGAAGTATTGCCCCTCGCCGTAACCCTTAAAGGAATGCCATTTGGCTTCCGGTTCAAAGGCAAAATACGACACATCATCAGCCATAACTTCCGTTTCGCCATCTTCCCACGCTTTACCATGTACCATCGGCGGCACGAGCGGTCGCAAATATTTACAATTGCGCAGCACCGTTTTACGGGCTTCAATACCCACCATGACGCAATCACGCCATAAGGCCCTGCCGCCTTCGCCGGCATGGATTTTCGCATTCACATCAAGTGCCGCAAATAGCGGATAGAACGGTGATGTAGATGCATGCATCATAAAAGCGTTGTTAAAACGTTTCTGATTCACATAACGGACTTGGCCGCGAATATGCGAATCTTTTTTGTGAATTTGCGATGTTTGTGAAAAACCCGCCATTTGTTTATGCACGGATTGTGTTACCAAAATGCCCGGATCTTCCGGCCCCAATTCCAAGAGGAGCGGCGAACAATCTTTCATCATCGGAATGAATTGTTCATACCCCACCCAGGCGGAGTCAAACAAGATATAATCACATAAGTGACCGATTTTATCGACCACCTGACGCGCATTATAAATAGTGCCGTCATAGGTGCCAAGCTGAATCACGGCCAAACGAATCGGACGCTGAGCCTTGGCTTTTTCAAGATTGCGCTCCGCAATGCGCTCACGAAGAACGGTTTCATCAAAACAAGCTTCCGGAATACCGCCGATGGAACCGAACGGATTACGGGCCGTTTCGAGATACACCGGAATAGCACCGGCTTGTACCAAAGCACCGTGCGACACGGATTTATGGTTATTGCGATCATAGAGCACAATATCGCCGGGTGCCAACAACGCATTGAGTACCACTTTATTCGATGAGGAAGTACCGTTGAGCACAAAGTAGGTTTTATCTGCATTAAACACTTGTGCCGCATGTTCCTGTGCCTCTAACGCATAGCCTTCATGAATCAACAAATCGCCTAGTTGAACATCGGCATTGCATAAATCACTACGAAAAAGGTGTTCACCGTAATAATCGTAAAAAGCCCGACCGGCCGGATGTTTACGGAAAAATTGACCGCCTTGATGCCCCGGACAATCAAACTGGGAGTTGCCGAGCTCTACATAGCGTCGCAAGGAACGGAAAAACGGCGGTAATGAACGATGCTCATAATTTTGAACAGCCGTTTCAAGACGTCGTATGTAAAATTCACGTTCCGACGGCTCATCGTCTAAAACCGCATAGGCATCACGCAGCACGGCATCCTCCGCTTGCGATACTTGGTTAGGGCTTAAGCCTTCCATCCCGGTTCCCGTGCGGACCACGAATACGGGAATGTCAAAAACTTTAACCGGCGTACTTTTCAATATATCTATTTCACAGTCACAAATAATAACTGCCCCTACATTGGTAAAATCGGTTTGATTCGGCCGAATAACGTCGCGTTTCGTCAATATACCGACCACTGATTCCGCATGTTCTGATACTACTACTTTTAACTCGGTCATATACAACCTCCTTTAACCATTACTCATAATAATTTAACAGGTTCTGCCTGCTACATTTCCATACAGACTTCCTGACTCTATATAAATATAAAAAACTCTTATTATTTATTATACCCTATTTTTCTTCATTCGGTATATTTAATACAATCAATAAATCAACAAAAGAGTCTATAATTGGGCCGATTCCCATTATAATTAACGGCCATAATCCCACCTTTCGCAAAAAACAAAAAAGCCATGTTGCAATATCGGAAACGGTATCACAACACGGCTTAATTTACTTTACTTTAATTCAATTTACTTCAATTTAATTTATTTATTAACCTTCAATTATTCAGCCGGTTCAATCGTGCCTTTGAATTTATCGGCAATGAACTGCTTAATAGCCGGCGAATGGAAAATTTCGGCAATCTTCTTATAAGTCGGATTGTCTTTATCCTGTTCACGAGCCGCTAAGACCATGACTGCCAACGGTTCATTCTTAGGTTCCAAGAAAATCCCCTGTTTAGCTACATCAATGCCTGCACTCATTACATAGTTCATCGGAATGGCTGCTACCGTTACGTCATCAAGACTACGCGGTAATTGAGCCGCTTCAAGCTCTCTGATTTCCAAATGTTTAGGATTTGACACTACATCAGCCGGCGTGGCTTTGAAGCCGACACCGTCTTTTAAGGTAATGAGACCGGCCTTAGCCAACAATGCTAAGCCGCGACCGCCGTTAGTCGGATCGTTCGGAATGGCCACAACGGCACCATCCGGAATCTCATCGACACTTCTTACCTTATTACTGTACAAGCCCATGCGCATCAAGATCGTTTTACCGATTGATACTAAATGAGCGTTATTATTTTTGTTAAAGTTTTCCATGAACGGCACGTGTTGGTAACTGTTAAGATCCAAATCACCTTCTGCCAATGCTTTGTCAGGTGTTACATAGTCTGAAAATTCAACAACCTTAACATTGATGCCTTGTTTAGCTGCTTCTTTTGCAACTGCCTCAACAACTTCCGCATGCGGACCGGCTGTGGCGCCGATACGAATTTCCTTTGAAGAAGAATCAGTACCGCAACCGGCAATGCCGATTGCCAAAATCCCCACCAACACAGGTGCTAACCATTTTTTAAAATTCATTTGTACTACCTCTCTCTCATTTACACTGCCCTAAGGGCCCCACAAAAAAAACTTGATGTGTGCCTCCCGGGTTCTCAATCCGGCCGGCCAAACTCTTTTCACCAAAAATTTTGATACAAAGAATTTCATAAACCCCAACGTCATCAAGCTTATCTATTATCCTATCACATAAACCTGAAATAAAAAAGCCCCACAATAACTAAAAATAATTATTGTGAGGCTTTATTTGATTATACTTCTGATAATTTATATGACCTGCTTACTGCAACTGACGCTGCCACCCATATAAGTAAGTGCCCATATACCTATTTAAGTCGTTGATTCTACAGAACTATTTAATAGCCGTTACGGAACCTTCTTCCATTACACGTTCTTCGCCGGCAGGGCCGCCTGCACCAAGACCGTCTTCATGAACAAATTCTTCGTGAACAACCGGACGTTTATTCATGCCAAGGCCGTAGTAGAAGGCCGTAACGATGGCGATGAATAACCAACCTACCACTAAGGATATACGTGTATCTTCATTCCAAATCATGCCGATGGTAACAAGTGCCAAGAAGCCTAAGCAAAAATAGTTGGAATATGGATACAACGGCGATTTGAACGGGTGCTGATCCATGATTTCTTTGCCCCAACGTTCTCTGAATTTACGCTGTGCCCCGGCCAATACAAACCAGGATACCATAGCAGGGAAAACGCTGGCACTATAAATATATAAGAACAATTTGGAGTCAGGAATTAAATAATTCAACACAACCCCGAATACTAAGGAAAGCATGGATACATAAATGCCGTTACGCGGTACACCCGATTTAGATAATTTTGCAAAAATCTTAGGAGCCTGACCATTTTTAGCCAAGGTATATAACATACGACCGCAGCTATAGATACCGCTGTTACAACCGGATAAAGCAGCTGTTAAAACAACGAAGTTGATAATACCGGCTGCACTGGCAATCCCTACGCGAGAGAATGTAGTAACAAACGGGCTACCTACAAAACCCAATTCATTCCATGGATAAATACAAAGAATAATAAAAATAGCACCAACATAGAAAATCAAGATGCGCCAAACAATGCCTTTTACCGCTTTAACTAAGGTATGACGCGGATTTTGAGCTTCACCGGCTGTAATACCTACCAATTCAACCCCTTGGAAGGCTGCCGCTACCACGCACATGGCTGCCAACATACCACCAAAACCGTGCGGTGCAAAACCGCCGTGTTCCCACAAATTGGAGAACCCGATAGGTACGCCGTCATTGCCGAAGCCGAATAAAATCATCATCGCACCGATAACGAGCATGAATACGATGGTCCCCACTTTAATTAAAGCAAACCAGAATTCAAACTCACCATAGTATTTAACGGAAGCAAGATTGGCCGCTACAATAATTGCCATAGCTACAAAAGCCGATACCCAGTGGGGCAGTTCAGGGAACCAATAACTCATGTAAATCCCTACCGCCGTTACTTCGGCAAGCCCTACCGATATCCACATAAACCAGTAGCACCAAGCAGTTATATAACCGATATATGGGGAAATATAACGATACCCATAGGCCGCAAATGAACCCGGTACCGGTTCTAAATACAACATTTCACCCATAATACGCATAATCAAAAACATTACAACGCCGGATAAAGCATAACACAATAATACGGCCGGACCGGCTGTCTGTATCGTGCTGGCTGAACCCATAAATAAGCCTACCCCAATCGTACCGCCCAGGGCGATCATTTCCACATGACGAGGTTTTAAATTACGCTCTAAGTTTTTTCCCGATTCCATATTTTTACTCCTACTCTATGTTTCTAATCTGTCTCCTCTATATGTGTCATCTCCCTAAAACACTCACCTTTACCTGAGGATTCTCTGACCTATCGCAAAATAGCCGGGAATCCGTTGACCGACAAGGTAGCCAATAAGCTGTTAACATGTTTTTCGTTCATAGTTTCAATTTCTAAGGCTACATGTACATAACCGACTTCAATATCACGCTGACTGCGATCGTGATAAATACTCAAAATATTAGCATTACTGTCAGAGATTATGCTCGTAATCTTAGACAATACATGCGGTTTATCCTGTACCACAACATCAAAATAAGCACGGCGCCATGTTTTTACAAGACCGTTATTAATGATACGGTCGATCATGTTCACGTCGATATTACCGCCGCTGACCAAAGCCACTACGTTTTTGCCTTCAACGCCTTGAATCTTATGATTCATCAAAGCTGCTACCGGACAAGCGCCGGCACCTTCAGCAGCCGTTTTGACACGTTCCAAAAGGAACAAAATAGCTTCCGCAATTTCCGCTTCACTGACGGTAACAATTTCATCTACGTATTTCGACACGATATCAAAAGTCAATGTACCCGGTGTACCTACGGTAATCCCATCGGCCAAGCTTTTTAAAGCCGGTACGGTGGTGATTTCACCGTGAGCCACCGATTCTTTCATGGACGGCATATTCTGTGTCTGCACGCCAACGATACGAATACTTGGTTTCAATTCTTTAGCCGCTACGGCAATGCCGGAGATTAAACCGCCCCCGCCAATTGGCACAACGATAACATCCGTTTCCGGTAATTTTTCAAGAATTTCAAGCCCAATCGTACCTTGACCGGCAATAACCAACGGATCATCAAATGGATGACAGAAGGTAAATCCCTTTTCTTTCTGTAATTGGCAGGCTTTTTCATAACAATCCGCATAAAAGTCGCCTGCTAACACAACGTCAGCACCATAACTTTTAGTGGCGTCGATTTTTGCAATCGGTGCATTGGTCGGCATGCAAATCGTTGCTTTACAACCGTATTCTTTAGCCGCCAAAGCTACGCCTTGCGCATGATTGCCGGCCGACGAAGCTACAATCCCGCGAGCTCGTTCTTCCGGTGTCAAAGACGCTACCTTATTATATGCACCGCGTAATTTGAAAGAACCGGTGCGCTGAAAATTCTCCATTTTCAAATGGACTTCACAGCCGCATTGTTCACTCAAAGAGGTAGAATGCATCATCGAAGTTCGTTGTGCTACCCCTTTCAGATGTTCTTCCGCTTCCCTAATCATTTCCAGTGTTACTAATGCCATGCGTTTAATCCTCCTCATCAAAGAAAACTCTCAGTGATTCTCTCTCAAGCATATAGTGGTACTTAAACTTAGGATATCCCACCATAATTGCACCGGCAACCCTATACCCGTCCGGTAAATTAAGTAACTGTAACAGTGGTTCATAACCTACTTGTGCACAAAATTCTACAAAGCCGGACCAGCAACTTCCCAGGCCTAAGGAAGGTGCCATCAATTCCGCATAAGTAAGAGCGAAATGGCCGTTATCGCGGCCGCGTTCAACCAATTCATCCTTGCTTATCGCCAATACCAATGCAGGGGCTTTATGCAAGATAAAATCACGCCCTGTCCTGTTATAACGCTTTGCGTTATGCGCATAAATTCGCATACGACTATTTTCTTTCCCCAATCCGATCATCCAGTCCATGACAGCGTCACTAATAGCCGTGAGCGTTTCCTTCTTTTGGATTACCCGATACGAAACGCCTTGACTATTGGAACCTGTCGGAGCCATACGAGCCACATTCAACAATCTCGTAATCAACTCTTTGGGAACCGGTGTATCGCGGAATGTACGAATGGATCGACGATACCGTAAAAATTTTTCTACCGTTTCAGGATCAGGCATATGGTAATCACCAACAGGAATTTGTTCGGCACGAGGCGTTACTGTATAATCAATCGCACCTGTAGGACAAACTGCTACGCAATGTCCACAAGAAATACAGCTGCCAAACCCTGCGGCCGGACCGTTCTCTTTCATAACCAATAATCCTGTAGGGCACTCTGCCACACACATGTTACACTTGACACATACATCTGTAAGCACCGAAAAGCTCATTATAAAGCCCTCCATTCGTAATATCACGACTAAATTATACTCCTAAATATCAAATCTGTACATTCTAAACGTACATTCCTATCGCACAAAAGTATTTATAATTTAAAGTTATCTCATATATGCGTTTTTTAGGATAGTTGAATAAATATAGTCTCTGTTAAATTGAATAATTATAGAACCCGCCAATTTGATTAAAATCAGCTTTAACTATATTAATTAAGAATAGCTGCTACTAAATCGAATAAAATTAATTTCAAATAGTAATCAACTTAATAAAAGTCTAATCATATCGAATTTCATCGTATTAATTACACTTTGTAAACGCTAATCTTAAAACATAACCATAGCACGAATCAGGGAAAAATAAAAGGGTTAACTCATCTAATAAACTCCATAATTCAAAATCGGTTTTCTAAAATAAAAGTATTTCTTATTTATCTCTTTTTCGATTTTCGTTCTTTTTCATAACTAATTATACTAAAATCTATCCTTTTATTCATCGCCCCTGCAACAACATGAAATGTATTCTCAACTCTCACCATCTGATGATAAATTTAAGAATTTTTAACTATTTATATTCCGCGAAATCAATTAAAATATAGAGGAAAGGAGTATTTCTATGGACTTAATTACTACTAAAGACTTAGTCTTCAACGATATGATTCACTACCCCGATATAACAATACCTAAAGGCGAAATGACCTTTGTACAAGGTGCCAGCGGTTCCGGCAAAAGTACGCTGTTTCGTCTTTTTAATGCAACCATAAACCCTTCACAAGGAACGATTTATTACGATAATGTAGATATTGCTACGATGGATACTTTGGAACTGCGTCGCAAAATTTTGCTGGTTAATCAGCAAGTCTATCTGTTTGACGGCACCATTGCCGATAATTTCAAAAAATATCACAGCTATCGGGAAACAACTCCACCCGACGAAGAGGCTATGAAACAGTTTCTCTATATTGCAGCCGCACCGTTTGAACCCTCACAATCCGTAGAACGCCTGTCCGGCGGTGAACGGCAACGTGTTTTTAACGCTATCATGCTGTCACTCGATGCAGAAGTGTATATGTGGGATGAACCCAGCGCCGCCCTTGATACACCGACGGCTGTCATCTTCTTCACGCGTATGAAACAATATATGACGGAACATGGCAAAACAGCCCTCGTCATCTCCCATGATGACTCGCTGTACCCACAGTTCAGCGATGCTTTAATTGAGCTTAAAAGTCTTCACGAGGTATAGTATCCAAAAGATTGGAGTTCTTTTATTATGACAGAATCTATTTCCATGCAACTGGGCGGTTTCTTATCCATCTATTTATTGCTCCTGGTAATCGCCGGAATTTTTACCTATTGTAAAATCCCGCAAACAAAATTTCTCTTGCTGGGCACTTTGCAAATGACGGTGCAATTAATCATCGCCGGTTATGTACTGCTCTATATTTTTCAAAACCCGTCACCGATCTTCGTCTTAACTTATCTGACACTCATGGTCGGCTTTGCGGTCTATCGTACGATTCATAAGAATCCGTGGCTTAACAGCAAATTTAAGTGTATTACGGCTTTATCTGTTATCGGCACCTGTGTGAGCATCACGAGCTTTATGTTACTCGTTGTTATCCGTAAAGATATTTTGACGCCGCAATATGTTATCCCAATCAGCGGTATGCTCGTCAGTGCTACTATGAATGGTGCCACTTTGGCCTTGAAGTCGTTCAAGGAGAATCTGGACTCGCACAAACAACAAATTGAGGTACTCTTAAATATCGGCACACCACCTGCCAAGATAATCCATCCTTTTGTTGTGCAATCTTTAGAAACGGCCTTCTTACCGACCATGAACTCGATGGTCGGCATGGGTATTATCGCCCTTCCCGGCATGATGACCGGTCAGATCTTAGCCGGCGCCATGCCAAATGAAGCGGTGCTGTATCAGATTACCATCATGGTAGCCAACTGTACCACCGTTTGTTTATCGTCGTTCTGCTTGCTCTACTTTGGGGCACGCACTTTATGGAATGAACGCAATCAGTTATAACTAAATACTTCGGGATATCATAAGTAAAAAAAGAGGGTATTGCTCTCGGACTCCGGGTTCTTACGAACAAAGTCGTCTACGAGCAATACCCTTCTTCTTTTTTTGCGTTACGCCGTTCCCTCAGTACATTAGTCATGGCTGAGTTGCTGGGGGAATGCGCCGAACTCTGAGTGCATACGAGCAATACTTCTTATTTTGCCGTTAGAGCATCATCTCTAAAATTATATTGTGTAATGTTCCACTTATTTGTCTCGACATATTCTTTTTGATAGAAATCTTTTATATGTTTTTGTGCTTCTTCTTTTAACGAGGAAATATCACCATCTTTTACACGATGTAACACAATATTTCCACTTACTAGTGTATCATTTTTACTATCATAGGTATATTCAAGACCATTTTTATCTACGTATAATACGTCATCACGTTCCGTCATAGATAAGGCTTCAGTTTTAGGTGTCACATCAGTTAATTTAAATGTAATTACGATATTAGGTAATACTCCATTAATATCAGGGCCTGTAGGATAACCTGAGAGATAGAAACTCCAATACGGATTTCGTGGTACATAACTGGCTTGATTTAAGAATTCGCCCTTTTCATGCTTATACTGATAATCTTTACTGTCTATTGTATATGTATGTTCCGTCTTTTTCTCAATGGTGACTACATAAATCGTATCACTGTTATACTCATAGTTTACCTTATCCCCTTGTGGTGTTTGCAAATAGCCCCAGGTGCCCGAGAAGTCTTGTGAACTACCCAAACCGCCACAACCGGTGAGCACAAACATAAGAGCTACCGCTAACGCCATCAGCATATAGGTTACCAATCGTTTCGTTTTCATAGCAAGACCTCCCTATACCGTGGTTTGACGGCGACGATAGAACACATAACCAACCCCTGCCAAAATAACAAGAACAAGTGCGCCACCAATAAAGAGGCCCATATTGCCACCCTTCTTAAATTGGAAGTAAATCGGATCCCCGGCCGCGTAAATAACCGTATCATCATCTTTCAATATACCCTTACCGATACTTTCCTTGATGATTTTGCCATCTACTTCAATCGTAGTAGCTCCGGATGCTTTGCCTAAATTAAAAGTATACACATCAGGATCGTCACCGTACGGATAAATAACGTTTATTTTGGCATCAGAAGTGCGTCCGAATACTGCCGCGCTCATCCGGGCCAATTCGTCTTTATTGGCAAATTTAGCTTCTAATTTCCAAGTCTGAGCCTGTATAGTCGCACTATCGCCTTTTAACTCTTTACCATCAGGACCTATAGGTTCAAGCTCCACTTTGTTTATGTCGATAGGCATCTGCCCGTTCGAGTTCTTTGTGACTGCACTTAGCAAATCTCCTTTACTGATAGGTACCGGTAATTGAATCGTTGCCTTCCATTCCCCACTGAAATCCGATTTCACCTCAATCTCCGAAGTTACCTGTGCACAGCCTGCCAACACGAGCATGAGCAGGGCAAAACATAAAAACACTAACCGCTTCATACGCTCCACTCCTTACTGATTAATAGATAAAATTTATTTCCCATAAATGCACAATTGTGCATTTATAAAACTTACTCTCATTATATCAGTTATTCTGTATCCTTTGTAGCAGAATTCCCATTTGTGTTTTTCATATAATATATTTGGATATAGGCGGTTTTCATTCACATTGGCATTGTTTCACCGGAACAGTACCGCATCAAGGTATCGAGCTTACGAATTCTTATTTGTTTCCGAGCTGTATCGATAACACCTTCTTCTCTCAAGCGACCGATATGGCGCGTCAAATTGACACGACTCATGCCCACTAACTCGGACAATTCTTCCTGTGACAAAAAGAGTGCATTTTCACCAACTTCGGTCTGCGCGTTATGAATCAACAGGATGGCATTACATACCTTAACAAATCCCGAATTATATTCCTGATGGGCTGTTTCAAAAAGAAGCAAATTAATATAGCGGGCATACGAATTTAACAGATACCGATTAAGCTTCGGGTATTCTTCGAGCAATCGGCCAAATTCCTCCCGTGAAAACCGCCACACCTTCATAGGGGTAATAGCCTCGGTCACCAGTGTTTGTTCAATTTTAAAGTCCAGCTCGTGAAAACCGGGGAAAATTGTGCCCATGCCATGATAGGAAATAATCTTACGGCGCCCCGTTTCATGGACCAAATAGGTTTTGGCCAAGCCCCCATCTATATAGTTAATAGACTGAACAAATTCGTCCGGTTGCCATAAGTATTCACCGGGCTTCAATTTTATTTCTTTATGCGACTGAGCCTCAAATAAGGTCCTCAAGTCGACAAAGTCATTCGTAAAAATATAACGTGGTATTAACATATTCTTACCTCAAAGAGACGCAAAACCAAACATCACGACAGCTACTATTACTGTTATTATAGCATTTTTCAAGGAGGTCTTTCACACCATGAACGCACAAACTAATCCAACTAAAACTACAACTCCCGGCAAAACGCTGCAACTCGTGTATCCGCAATGGCAGGGCGGAGCCAATCCGGACTATCAAATTGGAGCTCGCGTACTGGATGCACTGCTCCCTACGTCTCCATCGATGGAGAAAGTCCATGTGCCGATGGCTGATGAATTAACCACGGCCAAAGCTTATGAAGCACAAACAAATAAAGCAATTTTCGCTGAAGATATCCTTTTAACTCAGCAAGCGGCCGCTCGTGAAATTTTAAAAACCAAGCAACCTCGCAGAATCATTACTATCGGTGGGGATTGCTCCATTTCACAGGTTCCTTTTGATTATTTACATGAGCAGTATCCGGACAATGCGGCCATCCTTTGGATTGATGCTCATCCCGACATCATGACCCCAAAGGACTTTGACCACGAACATGCCATGGTGTTAGGTAATTTATTGGGTCACGGTGCCCCTAGCTTTGCCAAAACCGTGAAAGCGCCATTTAAACCAAACCAAGTTCTTTATGTAGGTTTGATTGAATCCGGCCTTTTACCACATGAAAAAAGTTTCATTACTGAGCATTCGCTTTCGTATTTAACACCACAGGATTTAACATCCGCTCAGCCTGTTACTCAATGGCTCAAAGATAACAACATTGAGCATGTAATGGTACATTTGGATTTAGATGTTCTCAGTTCGGCTGATTTCCGGAGCCTTCTCTGCAATAAGCCACATCAAGGCCCGGTAGAATACGCTGTTGGTGAAATGAACTTGGCAAACATAGTTCAAATTCTTCAAGCAGTCGACGACATGGCTGAAATCGTAGGCCTATCTATTGCCGAGTACCTGCCGTGGGATATTATTAATCTCCGCAACGGATTAAGTAAACTGGACATTTTTAAATAAAATTATGAGTCTTGCAACCAAAGCGTCAATATTTTGCCAAACAACTTAAGCCTCTGATTTACATAAAAAACCTCGACAGATTTCTCTGCCGAGGTTTTTATTTTAGTATCTTATAGCTTTTTGTTTTATAAACTGAAGTTACAATTACTGAACAGTTTCCGTTTTATTGCTTACCGGACGATCAATAGTGGAAGTATCGTTAAATGCTTCCTGATCGAAGGTGCCCATAAGTTTATCTACCACAATCGCATTTGTCATAGAACCGCTTACGTTAAGCATCGTACGACCCATATCGATAATTGGGTCGATTGCCAATACAGGGGAAATGGAGCTGAAGAACGCACCAAGACCGGTACCTGACAAGGATACGGAAGCAGCCATAGTAGCTGTACCCGGCACACCGGCAATACCGATGGAACCCAAGGCAATTACGATAACACTCATGATGTACATAGTCATATCAAGTGGTACACCGGCAACATTCGCAATGTATACGATACATAAAGCCGGGAATACACCCGCACAACCCTGCATACCGGCGGTAGTACCGAAGCTACCTACAGTGTTGGCAGTCGCTGCGTTAACACCTAAACGTTTAGTCAAGGTATCTACCGTTAACGGTAACACGCCCATACTGGAGCGGGATGTGAAAGCCAAGAACAACGGAGCTCTTGCTTTACGGAAATACATGATTGGGCTTACGCCGAAGATTGTTAAAAGTACAGCCTGTACAATTAACATAATCACTACGCCTACGTAGATCAATACGATGAAAAGACCCATGTCGGCAATAGCCTGGAAGCCTTTTTGAGCCAACGTTGTTGCCAACAAGCCCAATACGCCGTAAGGCATAAGGCCGATGATGAAATCTGCCACCCAAGAAATAATGAGGTGAAGTTCATCAAACAATTTAGTAACCAATTCAAGGTTGTCGGTACCGGTTTGTTTAATCAAACGGGCAATACCACCCAAGATAACACCGAATACTACAACGGCGATAACGTTAGTTTCCGCCATAGCGCTAATCGGGTTATTCGGAATCAAGGCACGCAAGGTATCAACCACAGGTTTTACTTCACGCATCTTGGCAGGGGCACCGCCGGCGGCAATACCTTCACCCAAGTGAGTTACGGAACCAAGCACAAGGCCTACCACAGCAGCAATTGCTACCATTACCAAGGCTACGAAAGCAGTAGAGCTGACTAATTTTTTCAAATCAGCACCGCGTTCCATGTGCAAAATAACATGAATAATGGAAATAAATACCAATGGAATAACGAGCATACGGATTAAATCGATAAACCCGCCACCGATCAAGGAGAACCATTTAGTACTTTCCTTAATGTACACAACTTTCATAGGGTCGTCCGGGAACTGTGCAATAAACTGCACTACGAAGCCTAAAACAGCACCCAATAAGGTACCGATGATAACAAGGTTACCAAAGGCTGTTTGACGGCGTTGCAAGTAGTAAACGAACGCAAGCATCGCTACAAACAAGATTAGAATACCGATAGTAATCGGATTGCTAACCATTAAAAACTCTTGGAAAAATGGAATATCCACTTTTTTCCCTCCTTACTTATTCAATTGTGAATGTGACGTTGGTATTATATCACAACATTTTTTAAATTCCTACTGTTTTAATATAATTATTTTTTAAAAATATTTCGATATCTGAATTTGTAGGGTTACAGGTGATTGACTTTCGCACTATAAAAGGGCCAAAGCTCATTCACCCATATTCCCTTATCAGCATATTCACTGAACTCCCTATTTTGTAAAAGATTTTGACGAATATGCCCTTATAAAAAAGTCCGACGACATAGTGCACAAGTTGTGCTTACGGCGTCGGACATTTCCTTACCTAGTCAACGAGAATAAACGTTACATTGATAGGACCATGAACCCCTACTACACGAACCAATTCGATATCGGCTGTGTTGGAAGGACCAGAAATATGAACCACATTAGATGGGAATCCTGCAGGATTTTCTTTATACACTTTAGTGAGAGCTCGCATGGACTGTGTCATACGAGGCACAATGTCAGCTGTGCGGATAACCGCAATGTGACAAAGTGGCAACAAACCGATAGAACGGCCGCTGGCTTCAAAGCTAGATTGGATAACAGTTGCTGTTTCGGCAATCCCCATGATTGGGAAGGTAATACCGATTTCAGCTACTTTAGCCTGATCGATATTGGCTTCACGACCGGCTGACGGATTCCATTGATAGAATGTAATATCCGGTTTATCAACCTTAGCAAATTCTTCTCTCAACTGGAATTTCTGAGCTTCTTCACAGCACGGATAAATTACTTTACCGCCGCCACGAGATTCAATTTCATTAATGATTGTTTCGACTACATGCGCTTCATCAGTAGTTACAAATTTAGTACCTACTTTTTCACATTCCACTTTGAACATTTCTACAACTTGTTCATGGGAAAGGTCGGAGTACATATTCTCTTGAGGTCCTTTTTCATAAGGATATGGTGCTACGAAAGTAGGAATCTCTTTACGCCCCAACGCATGAGAAACACGGCTAAAAAATGCTTTACGTTTTACTTCATCCATTGTCTTGTCTCCTTACTTACGTTTTTTAGTAGCTTCATATTCAGCATATACATCGCGGAATTTCTTGAGTTTCATCGTACCCATGTCTTTCGCTTTCATCCAGCCGCCAACTACCGGCAATAATTTAGTCCAATCGGCTAAGTTACCGTTCTTACTCATAAGTTTCATGCCGATGGCACCTAACTTAGTACCATAGTCAAAGAGGAAGGAATTACTGAATACAGTAGCCACGGTTTTGAAAATAGCTTCTTCAGCTGCCGGACGAAGATGAGCTTTGTCGGCAATGTTAACGCGATGTTTCAAAAGTAATTCGTGGAGTGGAATCTTAACCGGACAATGTTCCCAACATTCACCGCATAATGTGGATGCGTAAGGTAAGTCGCCCGCTTTTTCATAACCAACCAACAATGGAGTCAATACCGCACCCATTGGACCCGGATAGATGGAGCCGTATGCATGGCCGGTGATCTGACGATATACCGGACAGATATTCATACAAGCACCGCAACGGATACAACGAAGCATGGAGTTGAATTCGCCGCCTAAAATATTGGAACGACCATTGTCGATAATAACGATATGAAGTTCTTCAGGACCGTCTGCTTCACCAGGTTTAGCAGGACCTGTAATCATGGAGTAGTAGTTGGAAATCTTGGCACCTACGGAGGAGCGAATCAAGAGTTCCATCATAATATCAAGACCGGCAAAGTCAGGTACAAGACGTTCCATACCCATGAGACAAATCATAGTCTTAGGCATGGAGCTACTCATACGACCGTTACCTTCATTGGATACGATAGTAATAGTACCGGTTTCGGCTACACCGAAGTTACAACCGGTAAAACCGATATCGGCGCGCAAGAAACGATCACGAATACGTTTACGTACGAAACGAGTCATTTCTTCCGGATCTTCCGTACCTTCATAACCGAGTTTTTCGTGGAACGTGTCACGAATACGTTCACGAGCAAAGTGCAAGGCAGGTACTACGATATGAGATGGCGGGTTCCAGTCAGCTGTCTGCAAAATGAATTCGGCCAAGTCAGTTTCGTTAACTTCTACGCCGTTATTCATCAATACTTCGTTAAGGCTGATTTCTTCGGACACCATAGTTTTGCCTTTTACGACCATTTTGGCGTTTTTGGCACGAACTACTTCCATTACATATTCATTTGCTTCTTTAGCGTCACGGGCAAAGTGCACTTTAGCACCGGCTTTTTCGGCGTTTTCAGCAAATTGATTCAAATAATAATCCAAGTTGCTCAATACATGATCGCGAAGTTCAGCCGCTTCATCACGGAATTCTTCCCATTCAGGCACTTGATCAACCAATGCTTTACGTTTTGCATAGAATACATCTTGCGCTTTTTGGATGGCCTTTACCTTAAAGTCATTGGCAAGAACATCCTCAACACGTTTTTTAAACGGACGTTCATCGTATAAAATAGCCATGTTCAGTTCCTCCTAACGACTAGCGTGAATTCAATAATTCCGCAATGTGCATTACCTTGATACGACGATCGATTTCGCCGTCTTTATAAAGACGATCAAGCATACCTTCAATATTCATGAGACAAGCTTGGTCACCGCCGGCTACTACATTAGCACCGGAATTGTAAATATTCATTGCTTTTTCGCGAGTCATAACAGCGGAGATTTCAGGCATTTTAACAGTAAACGTACCGCCGAAACCACAGCAACCTTCCGCACGATTCATTGGTAAATATTCGAGACCTTTAACATTTTCCAATAATTTCATAGGTGGTTCTTTGATACCCATTAAACGCGTTACGTGACAAGATTTGTGGTACGTAACTTTGTCGTTAAATGTAGCTCCTACATCAGTTACGCCCAATACATTCACGATAAAATCGGTGAATTCATAGATGCGTTCACTGACTTTGGCGGCACGAGCCATCCATTCGGGCTCATCTGCCAAAATATGACGATATTCGTCACGAATGGCAAAGGCACAAGAACCGGACATGCTCACGATGTACTCAGCGTTTTCAAAGACTTCAATCGTATTCTTGATTGCGCCTTTAGCCGCGTCGTTATAACCGGAGTTCGCAAACATCTGTCCGCAGCATACCTGTTTCTTAGGCACGGTAATATCGCAGCCTAATCGTTCTAATACCTGTACGCCGGCCATCCCCACGTGGGGATAAAACATGTCAATCAAACATTGTGAAAATAAATGAATTTTCATTTCCTCACATCCTCAACTTTCCTACGTACTTACACTTACTTGATTACCCACACTTGCGCATACTTCCCATTCTTTTCAAGATTAAACGGTCTACACTGTATAATCGCACGGAAATCATCACTAATATTATATAGAATAAAAAATGCCTTGTCCAAAGAATTGCGATATTGGCAAAAGCCCTATCTCATATGCGTTTTAAGAATGCTTGAAATAGGATTTAGCAAAATATTTGTACAGAGAACGTAATTATTTGAATAGTAACTGTTGTTCGCTTCAAACCGCTTCTTTATCCCTTTAAAGCTCCTCTTATTCGTGATATAATCAAAGTATTAAGGGTATTATTTTTATTATTCGTAAACTCAATAATAAAGTATGTACATTATCAAGATGTTTTTCTCAAATTTTTAATAACCTGAAATAGAAAGGGGTTTCATTTATGACATCACGTTCTTTACGCTTAGCCGTTTTAGTAGCTACGCTTTTAACAACAACTACGTACACCGGTCTGGCCGCTGACGCAGACAGCACGGCAACAACTGCGGTAACAACCACAGCCACCGCTGCCGATACGGTACAGACCAAAGAATTAACCGCCGCCGACAAAGAAAAAGCGCAATTAGTTGAATCTATGAATGAAAAAGCCGCTAAAGCCGCTGCCGCAGAAGAAGCCAAAGGCTTCCAGGATGTAAAAAATCACTGGGCCGCCGTACCAATTAACGTTATGCTTGAAGACGGCATTTTATCCGGTAACGGTCAAGGTGAATTCAAACCGGACGATGCTTTAAAAACAGCTGATGCTGCTGCCCTTTATGATAAACTGATTGCCCATGACAAAGCACAGCAGGCAGCCAAAGACGCCAAATCTTCGCAAAACAAGAAAAACGCCAAAATCACGGTGGTTAAAGATGTAACCGGTGAAGAATTATTGGCTCCGTTCAAAAATCAGGAAACCTTGACTCGTGAAGAATTCGCCCAAACAGCCGCTGAATATTTAGCTTATAAAGACGAACTTACCGTAGCCTCCATTAAGAGCAAAACCAAAGCTAAAGAATACAAACCGAATGTAGTGGTAGCTCCGGATCAAGTAAGCTTCCCTGACGAAAGCAAAATTGACAGCGAATATAAATCGTCCGTAACTACCTTAGCCAGCCGCGGCATCATCGCTTCCGGCGGGGACAGCAACTTCTTCCGTCCGACCGAAGATATTACCCGTGCCGAAGCGGTAGCCATGTTATTCCGTATTGAAAAAGGCATGATGGTGAGTCCTGCGGCCGACAGCAAAAACACTGACACAAAATCAAGCACAGCCACTTCCGACAGCAGTGCCGCTCTTCCTGATTCCAAAGGTCAAAACACTACAACCGGCAATGTAACCGCTAAACAGACCCGCGATTGGGAAGCCCAATCTGACCTTGAAAACAAAGTTTTCAAAAAATTAAACACACTTTATAAAACTCCGGGGAACTTCCAGAACTACGGTGTCATGTACTGGCAAAATGATGTATTGCATGTAGCCTTCAAGAGCGATGACGACCTTGCTAAATTTGAAGATATTTTAGCCAAAGACGCTAAAAATAAAGCCGCTGATGAAGCCCTGAACAACCGCATCCATTTGGAAACAACGCAGTACAGCCAGGCCGAATACGATCGTATTGAAAACAACTTCCGTACGTTCTATGCTCAAAAACAACCGGCCGGCACTATCTTGGGTGCTTATCCGAGCGTAGCTCATAATCAGCTGATTGTCCGCATCGACAAAGGCTTCGATTATATGAATGATTCCATCCGCAATGCATTTGGCAACAAAGTTCATGTATTCTTGGTAACAACGGACAATGCCAATGCAACAACGGATACTTCTAAAAATTAATCGAAGGAGTCTTCAAACATGTTTGCAACACCTTTTACGCGCCGAGATTATCTCTACTTGGCGGCTATCGGAATTTGGCTCCTATTCGCCTACGGGCTCTTCGCCTGGAACTTTCCGATAACCGACACGGTAGAATCCAATTATGCCTTAAGTGCCGTCAATATGCTGCAACATCAAAGCTATCTGTCTCCCATGATTTACGATCAGTATTGGTATGACAAACCGATTTTCACATACTGGCTCTTAATGGCATCCTTTAACCTGTTCGGCATTTCGGATTTTACGGCTCGTCTGCCGTTCATCCTTTGTGCCGCCTTCAATGGGATGTTTATCTATTACGGCATGCGCCTTGTAGCCAAACGTCGCGATTTAGCCCTATGGTGTGCCATCATGTTGGGCACGTCCTTAGAATTTTGGTATATCAGCCATGCCATTTTGACAGACGGTTATTTATTCCTATTTACCCAGGGAATTCTCTTCTTCGCCTATCTGGGCCTGCGCGGTTGGCAGACGACGCGTCATATGATGCTCGCCTATGCCTTCGCCGGCCTGGCCGTATTAACCAAGGGACCGGTGGGAATCGTTCTGCCGGGTCTCATTCTCATCGCTTATGTGGCTCTGTTTCAGCGGGATGTCGCTACCTGGAAACGCTTATTTCACCCGTTTGGCCTCTTGGTGTTTGCCATCGTTGCCTTGCCTTGGTACATCTTAATGTACAGCTATCACGGCATGGCCTTTATCGAAGGTTTCTTAGGACTCCACAATGTAGTACGCGCTACCGTGCCGGAACATCCCGATCATAACTGGTGGTTCCTGTACTTTGTGCTTTGGCCCGTATCTCTATTGCCATGGACCGGCTTAACGATTTACGAACTCATCTACGGAGAACGCAGTCCTTGGTTTAAATACTTGCTCACTTGGGGACTTGGGGTTTTCATCTTTTATAACCTCATGGCTACCAAATATTTGACATATACATTCTTGTGTATCATCCCGTTCATTATCTTAACGGCGCAGGGCTATATTCGTTTAAAAGATTCACTTCTGAAAAATATTAACCCTCGCCAAGTAAAAGTAATCGCACTGCCGCCGGAAAGTGATTTCTGCTGGCTCAAACAACACACCCGTTCCTATAGTAATAATTTGCTGATTCTGCTACCGGCTGTTTTCTTGGTAATCATAGCGGCTGTCGGCTTATGGTTTGGCGGCAAAACACAGCCTGATGTTAATCTTGCAAACTTAATGGTTACCTTAATCATCGGCGGTGTAATGAGCCTCTTGCCGCTCTTATATGGTCTCATCCGACCGCATATATGTCGAAGTGCTAAGATGGTCGCCTTAAGCATCAGTGTACTTTATGTATTATTGCTGTGTGTATTGCCGCCTATCGCGGACGATGCATCGACAGCTAAATTGGCTGACACATTAACATTACGGCCGACTACACAGGTATATTACTATCGCGATTACCGCACGTCGCTCGTCTATTACAACGGTCATCCGGTGACACAAATCATACCTGATCCCGACAAAGAAACAATTTGGGATAAAGGCAAAAACGTTATGCCCGTTGCCTCTGAAGCTGAGGCCGTTAAGGCTGTTCAAGGCAAGACCGATTTCATCATCTTGGTACCGCTGAAATACAAGGCGGATTTTCTGAAAACACCGCTCAATCAGCAGGTCAAAGAAGCTTATCAGGTCGAAAATGTTATTGTATTCAAGCCGAAGGCTCAATAAACACACTAAGTTTAGTTGCGATTATACTTTTAGATCATTATAATAAAATCATATTTTTAAACTCTATCAAAACAGCTAGGTAATCTTATTGTCGAGGTTACCTAGCTAAGTTTTAATACTGTATAAATTATAATTTTTCCAAATAATTTTAAATTACAAGAGTTTTGCAAAAACTCCCGGAGGAGTATCATGTTTAAATTTACCACCACAAAGTCTCTGGCCCTACTTTGTGCCCTAGTTCTCACTACCTCAATCGCCCAAGCAGAAACCGTAACGGTGACCGGCCCTAACGATGTTAGCGATGAGGACCATACGCCGGTGCGCGTTGTCAAAGAATCGCCAAGCAACGAAACCACCTTCAGTCCCTTAACGCTGAAATATTACACCACAAACAATACAGCACAAGCTGTGGGACAGGCAACTTCGCAATTGGAGGCCCAATCAGCCGCCGACAGCAGTAAAACAGCTTCCGAATCTTTAACTGACAATGCGAATACTGACACAACAAACTCCAAAACAGCTGCAATAGGCACCTATAAGCCTTTCAAATTCAGCACGATACAAAATACCTCCAGTGTTTTCGAAGAAGCTCGTAAATATACTTTTGTAGACATTCCGGCCGACTACTGGGCTACCAAAGCCATTGCGGTCATGACGAATCAGCAGTTAATCTCCGGTTATAACGACAACACCTTCCGTCCCGAAAAACCGATCAGCCGTGAAGAAGTGGCCTCATTGTTCAGTAATTTAATCTCCGGGGAATCCTCCGTTATGCTCTCCAGCTCATTCAAAGACATCACGTCGGATCGTTGGTCCGCCAATGCCATCGAACGAGTGGCCCAGCTGAACATTATCAGCGGCTATGGTGATAATACCTATCGTCCGGAGCAGTTCATGTCTCGTCAAGAGTTTGCCGTCGTAGCCGATAACTACATTCACTACTTGGGCTATACCACCGACGACCAAGCCGCTATGGACGCCGTTCATTATAATGACCAGAAATTCATCGCCCCTTGGGCTCAAACGGCCGTTCGCGAACTGGTCGCCTTAGGTTTCCTTCATTACCAACCTCGTTTGTTGTTTAATCCGGAAAAATACATCACCCGCGCGGAAGCAACGGAAATCATGTATCGTGTTACCAACAGCAGTGCTGCCGTGGCCTTACGTGAAAAAATCCTACATCAACAGGTAGAGAATAAAATGCTCAACTTAATTGAGCAAACATTCGGTAAAGAATATGTATTCCGTACTCATGGCGCCATGTATTGGCAGGATAATAAACTCGTAGCCGCCTTAAAAAACGAAGAGGATGTTAAAAAATTAGGAGCCGCCCTTGCCTTCTCCAAAGACAGCGATTTACGTAGCAATGTACAAGTAACCACCGGTTCCATGACCGAAATCGAACTTGGTAAGCTGCAGACCGAAGCCGCTTATTTCTATAATCAGCAAGAACCGACCGGATCAATTCTTTCCGCCGTTCCTAACCAGAACGCATCGGGGTTGACGTTGGTTGTAGACAAGTTGAGTGCAGATAGCCAAAAGACTATGAACAAAAAATTCGGTTCCAAGGTTTCTATAACTCTTGCTGAGGACGAGCAATAACTCTCTATTCTGATAAGATGGGAACGCCTCACAGAATTATACAGCTCTACATTTGAGCGAGATTTATACAATAAAATACTTTATAACATGAAAAAGAACACCTACTCCCTTCCCCGGCTGACACGCAGCAAGGGGACCCCTTTGGAGTAGGTGTTCTTTTTCATTGTTTATATCATAGAGCGTTTACTGTACATCTTCTTGCTCAAATATCATAAGCACTATCATCGTGATTAGCGTTCCCATCCTTCCAGACCATATTACCTTTATTAACTCGCCCTCGGCAAGGGTTATCAGGACACCGGTAGTGCGATTACGCACAGCTCGAGCCAACTGCATCCGTTGACGTTCCCCCGTTGAAAGGGTAGAAGATGCACGATCTAAACTCAGATAGCCCAGCCCCAGATCTATGAGTCGTTTGGCCATCCCTTGAAAAGCCTCACAAATACTGTCTGCCATAGGTTTCATCGCTTTCGGCAAACTATCGGGAACGCCCTCTACCCACACTACCAAATCAGCCAATGTCATAGTACAGGCTTCATCCAGTGAAATATCCCGCAATTTCGGAGCACGAGCAGCAACAGAAAGACGCGTACCGTGGCACGTCGGGCATACTTCCTCTTTTAAGAACTTTTCTACCCGTTTCATGCCTTTTTCCTCCTTAACTTTTGCCAGTGCATTTTCAACGGTATACACAGCATTATAATAAGTAAAATCAAGCTCGCCCGCTTCATTCGAGTTCTTAGCCTTATAAAAAATATGCTTTTTCTCCGCCGGACCGTGGTAAACAATCTCCTTTTCTTCAGGCGTCAAGTCACGAAACGGCACATCGGTACGAACGCCCATTTCACGACACACATCAGTCATGAGCGACCACATAAGGCTGTTCCAAGGAGCCACAGCCCCCTCGTCAATAGTAAGAAATTCATTGGGCACCAAACTGGCCATATTTACGGTGCGAATACTGCCTGTACCGCCACACATTTCACAGGCACCTTGAGAGTTGAACGCCAGTTCTTCGGCGGACGGCGCGTAAAAATGTACGCCACATTCCGGACAAATCAGTTCTTTTTCTGCCGCAACGGCTAAAGTCGGTTTCAGATAATGACCGTTTGGGCATCGATGACTGGCAAGCCTTGAATACATCAAACGTCAACTGTTCAACAACTCTGTCCCCGTACCAAAAGTACTGCGAATACCGGGCACGCCCGGACGCTGATGGAGCGCCAACGCCGCCGGCACATATAACACCTCATCTACACTGGCTCTGGCTGCCTGCGTCATACGCCGGCGAGTATACGTAGATAATGCTTCCAGATAACGTCGCGAGCCTTCTGTGTACAAAACCCCCAGCGCCAACGAAGATTTTCCGGAACCGGATACACCCGCAATCCCGACAATCTTCCCCAACGGAATATCTACATCAATATTTTTAAGATTATGGACCCTGGCCCCGCGAACCTTCATCGTATCAATCATCATATTCACTCCAAACACCTAAAACTTTACTCTCTCTCACAAGCTATCCTTGTCCTCAGTATAGTAAAACCACCCGACAAAATCAATCACCCTAATCTCCCCCTCCTCGTCAAAAAATAAAAAGGCCTTATCTCCCCCAGCGGCTTTGCCTGTTTCGCAAACAGGTACTTTGGTGAGTGGCTTGTATGTAGTTCACAATATTGATAAAAGGAAACTCTTATCTTATAAAGAGATTTGGTCTGCTGCAGTTTAGCGGGTGTAAGATAAAGTTTAGCTATATTTAACAGTTAATTACATTAGAAGACGACACATATCTTATGAAGCGACTTTTGCTACGTGTAGCCAGGAGCAAATAAGATATGTGTCGCCTTCTATGCAATAAAATAAGGAACCCTTATCTTACACCCGTAAAACGGTGCAGCCATTTTGGCTTATATAAGATAAGAGTTCCCTTTTTTAATTATTGTAACCGGTCACTCACCAAAGCACCTGCCCTAAACGGCTTGGAGCCGGTAAGATAAGACCTTTTTATTTTTTACGCGCTACGCCCGTTTTCACGGCCACGTCGGCAACGGCTTTTGCCACAGCCAAAGGAACGCGTTCGTCGAACGCATCGGCTACAACATAGTCTTCACGAAGATCTTCGTCAGATACTAAATTAGCCAACGCATCGGCAGCAGCCAATTTCATTTCATCATTAATCTTGGATGCATGAACGTCGATGGCACCACGGAATAAACCGGGGAATACGTTAACGTTATTAATCTGGTTAGGAGCATCACTGCGACCGGTACCCATAACGCGTACGCCGCAAGCTTTCGCATCGTCATACATAGCTTCCGGATTAGGATTAGCCATAGCAAATACGATGGAGTCTTTAGCCAGGTTTTTCAAAATTTCAGGTGTGAAGGCACCTGCAGCGGAAACGCCGAGTAATACGTCAGCGCCTTTAGCCATTTCAGCCAATGTACCTGTTTTTTCTTCCTGACCCAACAATTTGATTAATTCAGCTTGTAAAGAGTCAAGACGTTTGTAGTTTTTGTTAAGTACGCCGGAGCTTACCATCAAGGTAATGTCGCGAGCGCCTGCCAAGTACAATAAACGAGCAATATTAGCACCGGCTGCACCGGCACCGTTTACAACGATTTTAACTTTGCTCAAATCTTTTTTTACAAAACGAAGAGCTGCTTTAACACCGGCTAAACATGCAATAGCTGTACCATGTTGGTCATCGTGGAATACCGGAATTTCGAGTTCTTCTTTCAAGCGATTTTCGATTTCATAGCATTTAGGAGACGAAATATCTTCTAAGTTAATACCAGCGAAGTTCTTTTGTAATAATTTAACAGTGCGGATAATTTCTTCCGTATCGTCACTGTCAATTACGATTGGCACGCAGTCTACATTACCGAAACGTTTGAAAAGTAAGGATTTACCTTCCATTACAGGCATTGCAGCGGCTGCGCCGATGTTACCGAGGCCAAGTACACGAGTCCCGTCCGATACAACTGCAACCATGTTACCGCGGCAAGTTAAGTCAAAGGACAATTCTTCATTGTCTTTTATGCGTAAGCATGGTTCAGCTACCCCCGGCGTATAAGCTACGGATAAATCGTGAGCATCCTTCAAAGGATATTTTGTGCCGGTTGTTAAAAAACCACCTAATTCCAATTTCTTTTGTACTGCTTCTTCGCGTACGTCCATGTTATTCCCCTCCTGTTATTAATGTTGACAGATTGTTGCCAAGCAAGTGCAGGCATTGTGAATTGCTACAAACGCCTCCTTTGCGACAGTC
This sequence comes from Veillonella seminalis, assembly GCF_003992065.1. Classification (GTDB taxonomy): domain Bacteria; phylum Bacillota; class Negativicutes; order Veillonellales; family Veillonellaceae; genus Veillonella_A; species Veillonella_A seminalis. Next base: position 239,869 of record NZ_RQUZ01000001.1, on the reverse strand, counting down.
ACCGTTACTGCTGTAAAGTTAGCAAGTTACCGATTACTGTTTTAAGGTTGGCAAGTTTCTGCCATAAAAAATTTCTGCCATTTCTTGTTTCAACAACTGATTGATATGTTTGCGTTCTTTTGGTGTCAAATCATCTTCGGTGATTCCGAAAAGGTAATTATTGATGTCATATTCTTTTAACATCATTTTTGTATGGAAAATGTTTTCCTGATACACATTTACATCAATCATGTTGTACAAGTTCTTGGTTTTTGCATCAATATAATTTTGGATTGAGTTGATGCGGTGATCAATATAAAGTTTTTTACCTTGTACATCACGTGTAAAGCCGCGTACTCGATAGTCAAGACTGATGATGTCCGAATCAAAACTGCCAATTAAGTAATTTAATGCTTTGAGTGGCGAGATTTGGCCGCAAGTGGACACGTCAATATCGGCACGGAATGTGCTGATACCGCGATACGGATGACTTTCCGGATAAGTATGAACTGTCAAATGGCTCTTATCCAAATGACAAACCACATCTTCCTTCTGAATTTCTTCTTCAGAAATCAAAATCGTCACGCTGGCGCCCTGCGGATCATAATCCTGCTTGGCAATGTTAAGTACGTTAGCTCCGATAATATGGGACACTTCTGTCAAAATATCCGTTAGCCGTTGTGCATTATACACTTCATCAATGTATTCAATATACTGCTGTTTTTCAGCTTCGGTACTCGTATAGCAAATATCATAAATGTTAAAACTCAATGTTTTCGTCAAGTTGTTAAAACCGTATAATTTCATCTTTTTAATCGGTTTCACGGATGTCTCCATAGTAGTCTGTACACCTTCCTCATTCAATACTTAATCCTATATTTTATTATATCGAAACTTTTCATAGCATTCAATACTTTCGATATTTTATTTTATAATAATCATGCAAAAATCTACTTGATAACCGGCGGTTCCCAAGGTTGTTCTTTCAGATAATAAAATCTCCCCGTGAAAAAACCATCCTCATAGGTCGCTACCGCAAACGTACCGCCCGATTTATCTCGTGCCAAAGACGGGCTGCCGGGATTGATAAACAGGCCGTGTCCGTCGCTATATTGGCAGTGATGATGACTATGTCCCGCCACACACAAGGTTGCCCCCATACTTTCCCCCAATGACAACACTTCCTGTATGCGATTATATGGCAAAAACTGATCCCCATGAGTCATATAGATATACGTATCCTTAAAAGGAATCAGCTGTTCACGCGGTTCCAACGGCCGTTCACGATCATTATTACCGCGCACCGCTATAACCGGCACATTCGTCAATTTGGCCATATAACGGGCATCATCACCATAATCACCGGCATGAAGCCACAATTCAATCGGCCAATCAGCGGTGGCTGCCAAAATTTCATCAATCTTGTTCAAGTAGCCATGAGTATCACTCAAAATACCCACATAGCTTATTGCCTCTGCGCTCATAGAGCCTCTCTTTCCAGTTTCTGTAATTATGCTTATCTTTACAGCCTAGCTTCTTATAGTGTTTTAACTATTCTGTTTTAACTATTCTATTTTAACTAATCTGTTTATTTTAATTGTTCCAATAATTTTTGTAAGGCCAAACCGCGATGACTGATGGCATTTTTATCGTCCATGGATAACTGTGCCATTGTTTTTTCAAACTGCGGCAAGTAAAAGTACGGATCATAGCCGAAGCCGCCGTTCCCTACAGCCTCTGTTTGAATCAAACCTTCGCAATAGCCGGTAGCCGTAAGTTCGCGACCGTCAGGATATGACAAAACCAATTCGCATACATAACGTGCAGTTCTTTTTTCAAAAGGAAAATCCTTAACGGCATCGATAAGTTTTTGATTATTAGCTTCATCATCGCACTGCGGACCGGCATAGCGTGCCGAATACACCCCGGGGGCACCGGCGAGCACATCAACCGCCAAACCGCTGTCATCCGCCAAGCATGGCAGACCACAGGCTTTCATATAATATTGTGCCTTAATACGTGCATTTTCCAAAAAAGTGGTGCCCGTTTCTTCCGGTTCTTCTACTTGTACCACATCACCGATACTGATGGCTTCGATACCGACTGTTGCCAGAACGGCTTTGAATTCACGCAATTTACCTTTATTATGAGTGGCTACAACGATTTTCATAAATAACTCCTACAAAGATTTCTCAATGTAATAACTTACAGCTTAATAACATACCTGTTAACATCTTCTGCAAAAAAATGCAATAAGAAATAGCATGCTGACTGCTACCTTGACAAATTCTAAATTATTAATTCTCAGGCTCCCGTGCCAATATATTTAGCCGCATCGCCAAGAGCTTCCTTCTGCGCCGTCATTAACGAATCGGTAGCTGATTCCGCCAAGTCCAACAATGTGTTAAGTTCAATACGGCTGAAAGTACCGTGTTCACCGGTTCCCTGTACTTCGATTAAATTGCCGGAACCGGTACGCACCACATTCATATCTACGATAGCCTGACTGTCTTCTTCATAGCACAAATCGGTAACGGCCCCTTCTTTACCGATGCCAACGGAAATAGCGGCACAGTAATCACGAATCGGATACATGCCTTCACCGTTATACATCGTATTTACTGCGTCAACCATAGCTACAAAAGCGCCGGTGATTGCCGCCGTACGGGTACCGCCGTCAGCCTGCAATACATCACAGTCAAGGGTGATAGTTTTTTCACCGAGTGCTTCAAGATCAACCACAGCACGTAATGCACGACCGATAAGGCGCTGAATTTCTACGGTACGCCCCGTCTGTTTGCCCTTCGCCGCTTCACGACTGTTACGAGTCTGTGTGGCACGAGGCAATAACGAATATTCCGCCGTTACCCAACCGCGGCCTTCGCCTTTCATAAAACGAGGTACTTTTTCTTCAATTGTGGCATTACAAAGTACTTTCGTATTACCGAATTCAATTAAAACCGAACCTTCTGCATATGCCGTAAAATGGCGTGTAATTTTAATAGGCCGTACAGCCTTTGGATTTCTTCCGTCAATTCTCATGTTTGTCACTCCTATTTCGTATTCAATTCTTATTATATCATATGTTAAAGCTCTCTTCTCATAGGATACGGCATAAGAATTCACGTTTTACCTTTGTCAAAATCAGCACTTACATCATCCTTACATTTAATCCTTCAACTCGATCAAGAAACCTGCTTTATTTTATATGTCTTCCTGCACATCCTTCATCGGATCAACTACTACATAGCGATCCGCATTCCCCGTTTTTTTAGCCGCCAGCGTGGCATCATAAGCATCCTTGCGACACTCTTCATCGGCCTGCCAAGGAATAAAAGTGGCATACACATGCTGTGAACCGAACGGACCGCCGTCGCTTCTGGAATCAATGCTCATATAACCGACCTTGTCCGGATAAAGACGAATCTTTTCATCCCGATATTCGGAGATACCCGTTTCATCATAATAAATCTGACGTCTATCTTGCCAAAAATCCCCGAGCCCCAACAAGGCATCAACTTGCATTTCATGACGGCGATGCCACTGGTCGGCCCATTTTCTGATAATATCATCAATACGACGTGTCACATCAGGCCGTTGACGATTACGATCTTCATCAAAAGCCGGTTCTACGACTTGACTGTAATCTAGGCCCGCCATAGAAAGCACAATCCCCGTATTTACATATGGCAAGGCTTCTTGCACAGAGTAACCACCTTCCAAAACGGCAATATCTGCTTTCAGGAGATCTGTAAGACGAGCATAACCTTTGGCCGTAACCATCATATTCGCCAACGGATCGCTGAAGTGATTATCTTGGCCGGCCGAATTAATGATAATCTCCGGTTTAAAATCATTAAGCATAGGCATTACCAAGTTCTGTAATACTTTGAGCATGCCTTCATCGCCCGTGCCCGGTGGCAATGGAATATTCACCGTAGCGCCCACAGCCTGAGGTCCGCCGTATTCATACATGAAACCGGTGCCCGGATATAGAGTACGACCGTCTTGATGAAATGAAATAAACAAGGTATCCGGATCATGGTAAAAAATATCTTGTGTCCCGTCACCGTGATGCACATCCGTATCTACGATAGCGATGCGACGCACGCCGTAATGGCGACGCAAATAAGCTATCATGATAGCTTCCACATTAACCGTACAAAAGCCGCGGATACCGTGCACCATTTTCATGGCGTGATGTCCCGGTGGCCGAACCAATGAAAAGGCGCGAGTTACTTCACCGCGCATAACCGCTTCAGCGGCAGCAATAGCCCCGCCAACCGATACGCGATGAGCTTCGGTCACCCATTTTTTAAGCGACGGGGCGCCTACATGAACACGTTCTATATCCTGCCACGAAGCGAGTAGCGGATTATATTCACGAATAGCCGGATGTTCCAAAAGACCTTCTTCCAAGAGTTGGTCACGCGTATATAACAAGCGTTCCTGCCGTTCCGGATGAGTCGGCGAAATCTTCCAGTCAAAGGCCGGGAAAAATACGAGGCCTAAAGTATTCTTATCGTACATATTCACTCACCCCCGGTTCCAATTGTGCTTTTACGGTAATTAAATGGTACATTGACTGCCAACATTCAATAATCGGCACATCTTCCACCGATATAATGTGACCTGACGGTGCATTGGTAAGTCCTAAATCTTCGGCCGCTTTTTGTAAAAATTCTAAAGCCAGTGCTTCGGTTTGAGCCGCCGTCTGCACCGCAGCCTGTTTTTGATGAATGCCCAATTCCGGCACTACCAACAGTCGTTTGGCCGTATCCACATGAACGGTAATCATCAGGGTTTCACGAGCTACCGCCGCACCTACAGCATTAGCTACCGGTGCATTTTGCGGGATTTGAACCGGCAAGCCTAAGCGTTCACTCACAAACGGGGCCAACGCTACTGCCGTACCGCCCACAGCTACCAGTTCTTCCGGTGTAAATAATTTCGGTTCTACAATATCACGCACCACATAAATAGGCAGTTTGTTTTCTCGTTGTACCGAAGCGGCAATACCTTCGGTTATAACATTGACTGCTTGCGCTACAATATCCTCCGCCAAAAATTTAACGGCATTACGTTCATCATCGTCCCCGGCTTTTTTATGAGCACACTTAACATATTGTGCCGGTGCCTTTTGCAACAATTCAGCCAGACCCTGCCAAGCTTTTTCAGTGTCACCGTAATCAGCTTTGCCTAACACGATTAATGCGTCACCTAACGTCGGTATGGTGCCGCCCAATACAAGCGACTGTCCGAGTCGATCAGGGCCGACCTGTAATTGACCGTTTTCATCAAAAGCAACGGCTGATTCGCCGCCGATACCGACCGAACTTACCGCAAAAGAACGAACCGCACTCGGATATTCCCGAATCATCGCACCGCCGCGTGCCATCATAGGCACACCATGTTGCCAGAGCGAAATATCCGTCGTTGTACCGCCCATATCAAGAGCTACCGTCATGGTTTCCGGCATAGACCGCAAGGCCGCCATCCCCAACACACTGGCTGCCGGCCCCGTAAAAGCTGTTTCAACAGGACTTGCTTTCATACGTTCTAACGGTAATGAACCGCCATCAGCTTTTAATATGTAAACAGGTGCCGTCAAACCGTAGCGGGCCAGAGCTGCTTTTACGGCCTCACTAAAGGACTCAAACGTTCCCAGTACAGCACTGTTAAAATAGGCACTCACCGTACGACGCGGAAAATTTAGCGAACCGCTCAATTCCGCCCCGGCCGATACCGTTTCATAACCGTCTGCCAATAATTCTTCTTTCAACGCTTGTTCCAAACCGGGGTTACGAACACTGAACTTAGCCGAAACGGCCGCCCTTGCATGACGTTTTTCACCGGGAATAGCGTCCAATTCACTCTGCTTTAAAGGAGCCGCCAAGGAGCCGCGATGGTCCGTATAACCGCTAAGTACAACCGGTTCTGCCGGCAACATAGGCCGAATATCCATGCCCGGCCCCGGCACGACATATAAATCGACCGGATCCACCTGATTCATTACCAGTGCATTCGTCACAATTGTCGTCGACAACGTCACGCGTGTCACTTCTGACGGATTAATGGCCGCAGCTACGCCGGCCAAAGCCGCTTCAATCCCCTCCATCAAATTCGGTTTGGTCGTTCTGCATTTATGACTTTTTAAAATTCGACCATCGGCTACGACTACCGCATCCGTGAACGTGCCGCCCACATCAAGGCCCACTAACATAGGAACAACTCCTTTCGCTCACTGTTTATTACTCAATTAAACTCCTTTTAACCATGTTTAACTTATATTTATTTTAAAGTATCCTACCGATTAAACGATTATTACAAACAAAAAGAGGCCCTAAGGCCTCCTATTTATTGTCGCTCCGAAATGGAGGCGAAATTTTTAATAATAACGATTGGCGTCATTTGATCATCATTACCAAACGGATTGTCAATCAAAATACGTGCAATGCGTTTCGGATCCATGCCGCGACTATGGCCAAGCACGGCAGCGCGTTTCAAGTCATTAACATCGGCTACAACCGCACCGTAACTGCCTGTACGCTGTACAATACGTTCTGCCACTTTATCCGCATCCTTCGGACCGTAAACGATATGTTTATCAAACGGCGGCATTGTCCCCGTTACATCATCGGTTAACGCGGCAGCACGCGAAATTTGATAAAATACACCGTCTTTACGGAATACTTTGGCGATGGCCCCCAAAATAAAAGCTCCGAATACTTTCCATTTGCCGTCAAGTTCCATAGCGGATTGCATGCCGTATACCGAACTCATAGAGCCTTCAGCCGGCACAAAACGGCATAGTAAACGAGCCTGCCAGGTCGGATGAAGTTCTTCCGGACGGGTAATGCGGCCCTGTGTGATTGCTACTACAGATTCAGCGACACACACAATATCTTCCGGACCGATATCTTGGCCGGCATAATGCATAATAGCTTCTACAATATCATCTCGATGGGTCAGTATACGAGTATGAACCGGTACTAATTCTAAATTTGCCATGGTTACCTACCTCCTACTGCCGCATAGCATGCTGTAATTCTTCAGCTGTCAAAATTAAACGATTTTTAGAAATATGCCAATCACTGCGTCCCACAACCTGGTACACAATGTCAATATTCATGTCGGGGAAACCTACAAGGTCTTTACGAATATTGCCGCTTTTAGCCGTCAAAATCAGGCGCAAACGAACAGTACCGCCTTGACGCGGTTCGATAATAACCGATTTCCAATAGCCGTCGTGACGTTCATCATTGGCATCGGTTGTCCAAGATGTAATCGATACGGCATCGAACTGTTCCTGCGGCAACAAATGGCGCGGATATAAATCCATAATCGTACCGTTTTGACGACCTTTATTGACAAACGGGATATCCGATACCAAGGTTACCTGATTAAAACTGATATCTTCTACTTCAAACGGCGTACGACGTTTTGGCAACATGACAATTTGTTCATTGCCCTGTTTCCAGGCAAAAATGCGAAATGCAACAAACAAGACGGCAACGATGAACACAATCGTTACTACTATGTTGACTAATGTGTAAAAATACATATCCATATACTGCTCCCTTATAGTTTAATTAATCGAAGGTTGAATTCTTCCGGCGGAATCAATAAAGACGTCATTCGTTCAGCCAGTTCTTTATCTTTAGTAAAGCAAAAATCCAATGTACCCTTAGTTGTCTGCGGGTTCATCAAGTTATGAGACTCCAATACATCTTTGACTTCTTGGGCCGTTTCATACGACGGATCGATGAACGTCTTCTCGCCGCCTGTCATGTGCTGCATCAAGTCCGTTAAAAACGGGAAGTGAGTACAACCCAACACAATCGTATCGGCTCCATGAGCTATAATCGGGTCCAAATACTCCTGTACCGATGCATGAATCACATGATCATCCAAATGCCCTTGTTCAATTAAATGAGCCAAATCAGGACAAGCCTGTTCCCACACGGAAATCTGAGGATCAAGCTCTAACGCTTCTTCCTTATGTTTGTGACTTTCAATCGTAGCCTTCGTAGCCATAACTGCAATCGACTGAGTCTGACTCGTATCAATAGCGGTCCGCACGCCCTTCGCAACCCCTACAACAGGGTAATCAAAGGTAGCCTGCAATTCATCCAAGGCTACCACGGAAAATGTATTGCATGCAACAACTGCCATTTTGACAGGTACCTCAGCTAAAAAATGACCGATATTCATAGCAATCTGACTGATTTCATGCTTAGGCCGATTGCCTACCGGATTATTAGCGTTATCGCCAACGTAAATAAAATCTTCATGGGGAAACATCCGGCGCAACACGGCTAATACGGTTAATCCCCCGATACCGGAGTCGAATACTCCGATAGGCCGCTTGGCGACCTCCGAACCGGCTACTTTACTCATGACTCTTTCTCTCCTTTATGGTGCGACTGATAGGCTCATAATAGGTATCGCTCAAACGAATTACCTTCCCCGTTGCCTTATCAGTAAACACATTCTGTGTCTCACCGGTTGCAATCAACGCACCATCCGCTTCACGTACGATTCGATACGTAAAAACACATTGAGCTCTTGTTACTTTGGTCGGCGTTACTTCAACGGTCAACACATCATCAAAACGTGCCGGCTCTTTATATTCGCAGGCCACTTTCGTAATCGGGAACACAATCCCGTCATTCATCATATCCCACAGGGTAATGCCACAGGCTCTGAAAAACTCAACCCGGCCTAACTCAAACCATCGCAAGTGATTGGTATGGTGAGCTACTTCCATCATATCAGTTTCATAAAATCGTACCTGCAATGATGTGGTAAACATATACTCATTTCACCTCTCATTACTATAAAATAATTCACCCTTCATTGTACGCCACCTACCGGTGGCTGTCAAACTATTGTAAGCCGCCATGGCCTAAAGCAATGCAGTCTGCTTTAGTAATCGGATCATCCGCTGCAAGGCGTGGCAAGAACACATCAAATGCGGTCGGTTTACTGAATAAAACGCCGCCCGGCAAGCCCACAAGCGGTGTCCCGTCGCCCATATAAGCAATGCACACCATGGAACCGGGTAATACCGGCAACCCGTATGTTACTACTTGAGCGGCACTCTTGGCAATAGCCCCCGGCGTTAAATCATCGGGATCTACACTCATGCCGCCGGTACAGAAAATAATATCGGTGCCGGCTTCTTTCACTGCTTTAATAGCCGTCATAATTTTATCCGTATCATCGATAACGATTTCATGAGCCACAATTTTCATGCCAAACGGTGCCGTCCGTTCTTCAATAATCGGCCGGAAAGCATCTTGAATACGGCCTCGGGCTACTTCAGAACCGGTCGTAACAAGACCGATGCGCTTTCTCACAAACGGTTTAACCGAAAGAAGCGGCTGATTTTGCCAAATCGCTTTGGCCTGTTCCAGTTGCACCTTAGGCAACCATAAAGGAATACAGCGCATACCGGCTAATTTATCGCCTTTTTTAACGGCCGTGTGCGACCATTTTGTCACAATCGTCAGTTCCCCGATGCTGTTAATAGCCTGCAAACGCGGTACATCGATTTTGAGCATGCCGTCCCAAGCGGCAAAAGCCTCAATTTTACCTTCTCGCACATCGGAGGCATAAATACTGTCATTGTCGCATAAAGCATATAAACCGAGAGCTACATCTTCTTCATGCAATTTGTCAGCCAAAGCTGCTTCATCGTCCGGTTCCTGCACGAATACATATTCCTTACCCAATTCTAAAAAGGCCGGAATATCTTCTTCACGAATAACATGACCGCGACGAAACGGCGTATCTTTTACTTCGCCGATTACAATGCGCGCTATATCATGACATAAAACCTGCCCTACAGCCTCTGCGACCGGTACTTTTTTCATAGAACCTCCTTATATTCATTCTGTGACAATTGATTTTTTCAACTATTTATATTTAATTGTGTGTCATTAGAAAGTAATGTATATGGTATCTAAGATCAAATTACTAACTGACCTTTATCAATATTGCAGTCTGAAATTCCGCCACTTCTAATTTTCCCAAACAAACTGTCCACGCACAATAAACTTTTATCTATTTAATTAAGTGTTTAATCCTAATTTCTCTTAAACGCACAAAAGCCTCGGCATATGCCGAGGCTTTTGTGCTTGAGAAAAAAGAGAGAGAGAACATTTGAATCACATTCAAATGTTAAGGGGCTTTGGGGGGTGCCCCGAGATATAACTCTGTGGTTACATCCTGAAATGATTATAGCAAACTGCAAGAAAAAAGTAAACAGTTGTTATGCAAAATTTGCACTTTTTTCATGCAAATTTTTTAAATTTGTCTATCCGGTGCAAACTTTACCTTGCAATACGCCCTTTATCAAAGTCTCAACTCCGACATCAAAAGTCTTATACGCCAAATTTCTTAGCGCGTAAATCGGCATGTGCTTTTTTAAATACGAAAGCATTGCGAATATGTTTGCGCATAGCTTGTTCAGCCGCCTCGCCGTCGTGATTACGAATAGCCGCCATAATTTCGGCGTGCTCCCGATTACAAGAATCGGTACGGGCTTGGTCCATAGTGCTGATATACATATCACGATTTACCATTTCACGGAATTCGCCCAAATAATCCATAATGCGCTCGTTATTCGAGAAGAACGAGATCAAAGTATGGAAACGACTGTTAATCTGCACGCGTTCTTCCGCATCAGTCGTAGCCGAGCCTGCATCACAGAGCGCCTGTAATTCTTCAAGCTGTTCTGCCGTGCAAAGTTCCGCACATAATCGGGCTCCTAAGCCTTCCATCACTTCACGGCACTGGTACATGCCGATAATTTCTTCCGGGGTGTACCCTTTAACGGTAACACCTTTCCAAGGTTTAATGACTACCAAATTATCTTTGGCCAATTTACGAAACGCTTCACGAACCGGGGTGGCACTCACATTAAGCTGTTCCGCAATTTTCACTTCATTAAGCTTTACCTGCGGTTTTAACGCCCCTGTTAAAATGGCTTGTTTTAACGTAACATAAACTTGTTCGCTCAACGGCAAACGACCAATAGAATCAATCGAATTAAGATGATATTCTTCTTGCTTACCCATAGTAAATCCTCTACTTTCACGAATAGCTTTCAGCCTACGCTTTGTAGTGACAGTCAATCTCTAGTATACTATATAGTATAAATACCTTATAATAGATATAACAAGGCAGTATGCTGATTTCTACAGACTATTTTAATCTAATTATAAAGGCAATATCTGCTAAGCGTCAACTAAAATACAAATGGGAGAACATACATGAGTCGCTGTTTAGTTATTATAAATCCTGTCTCAGGTGGAGGCCGTGCCATACAGTATGCTATGGAACTGCAATGGCAGTTGAGCACCCTCTTTGATCATATGGAAATTAAATTTACCACCAAAGCCGGTGATGCCACGCGCTTTGCCAAATATGCTACCGTAAACGGCTACGACTCCGTATTCTGCATGGGTGGCGACGGCACCATCAACGAAACGGTAAACGGTATTGCCCAAGGCGGCGGTACTGCCAAATTCGGATTTGTACCAGTCGGCACAGTTAACGATATGTCGCGAGCCCTCGGCATTCCGCTGGAGCCGTTGGCTGCCATAAGAGCCCTAAAACACAGCAAAATTCGTCACGTGGATATCGGTCGTTGTAACGATCAATATTTTTGTAATAATATTGCGGCCGGCGTCATTCCTAAAGTGGTGGAGGAAGTAACGCCTAAAGAGAAGCAGCTCTTAGGTCCTTTGGCCTATTTCGTAAAAGGCGGCCAAGCTCTTTTTACCACCAAAGATTACAGTTTTCATATTAAAACGGATGAGCATGATTTTACCATTCGTTCACCGTTGGTCATCGCTTTGCTCACCAATGTAGTATCCAGTTTTGAAAAATTCATGCCCCAAGCTTCAGTTGATGACGGCTACATGCGCATCATCATCTTCAAAGAATATTTCATCATGGATATTCTGCGCATCTTACCGCTCATCTTACGCGGTTCGATTTATACATCAAAATATGTAACTATTTTAAAAGTGCGTAAAGCAAAAATTACCTTACTCGATGATATCGAATTGCCTACCAACATGGACGGCAACAAAGGTCCGCTTATGCCGGTTGATCTGGAAGTAATGCCGGGCTTTTTACAAGTATACGTACCAAATAAAAAAAGATAACTGCTGGCAAAACAAAAATGCCGTTTAGCGATAATCGCTAAACGGCTTTGTTTTATTTATATATATTTTATTTACTCATCCACACATGAGGGCAACCCTCTTCGTCGAATACTTTACCCTCCGCCGTGTAGCCGAGATTTTCATAAAAGCCTTTGGCCTGCACTTGAGCCGCCAATTTAGTTTTAACGCCACCCATGACGCGGATAAAATCTTCCGCCGCCAATAAAATTTTAGCACCCAACTGTTGTCCGCGACGGTCTTTCATAACCGCCACACGGCCGATAATAAATGTAGATGCCTCATCTTTAGCACGGAAAAAACGACAGGTACAAACCGGTTCACCTTCCACAAAACCGACCAAATGAGCCGCTTCCGTGTTATCCAACTCGTCAAACTCTTCCTGAAACCCCTGTTCTTCCACAAATACAGCTTGGCGAATCGCTTTGGCCTCATCCGGCAATTCGGAATAAATCTCTACTTTCCACGTCATACTATATACTCCTTAACTATAATTCTACCTGTTATTCTATCTGCAATTCTATCCGGCATTCACTGCCTGGCAGCTGATACTTCAGACAGATATACTTATTTTTTTACTAATTTAGGCAGTTAACTGCTACCGACGCGCGATCTTAATTACCGATTGCGAATCATCGACGGAATAATGCCGATAACACAAAAAGCCATAAATACAATCAAACTGTATTGGATATTATCCAATAAAACGGCCTTGTCCACATTGGCAATAGCGGCTCCGGCCGCCCCGGTATTACGTGCCAAAATAGATGCTACAATAGCCATACTCAGTACTTGGCCGAGCAAACGAACCGTACTGATAACGGAACTGGCCATACCGAAATAAGCCGGCGGTACCGAGCCCATAATCGCATTGTTATTCGGTGCCGAGAACATGGCAAAACCAACGCCCACAATAATTAAGCCGCCGATAATAATCGCCACAGACGTCAGGTTCATAGCCTCCCAAATCACGAGAAGACCTATGGCAATAATTCCCATACCGGTCGAGGCTAACACAGCCGATCCGTAACGGTCCGACAAAGACCCCATAACCGGCGATAAAAGTGCCATAACAATGGATTGAACCAATAAAAACCAGCCTGCCATTTCCGAATTATAGCCCATAATCATTTGCAAATATAAAGACAACAAAAAGCCCACGGCAAATGTAGCACTGTAATTCAACATAGAGGCCAAATTAGAGAACGCAAACGTCTTATTTTCAAGGAAAATACGCACCGGTAACAATGGTTTAGCCACATGGGCCTCATGCCAAATATATATGAGAGTTGTCAAAATACCGGCTCCGAAAATATATTTGGCGGTCGGCGTTTTCACAATCTCCGATAAACCGTACAACCCCATAACCAAAGCGGCAGCGTACAATATTATGCTTACCGGGTTCATATACCCCTGATCTTTATTGATCCACTCTTCTTTCATAAAAAGAATCGTCATGATCACCGCAATCATGCCCAAGAAAGCTATAAAGTAGAATATACTTTGCCAACCGAAACGATAATTTAAAAATCCGCCGATAACCGGTCCCACGGCCAACCCGATATAGACTACAGCGACGTTCATGCCCATGGCCCAACCGCGTCGTTCCGGCGGAAATACCAAGGCAATAATGGCCGTCCCCGTTGAAAAGAGCATAGCTGCCGCAACGCCCTGCAAACCACGCAGAACCATGAGCCAATGAATAGTCGGGGCAAAATGGATGACCAATGAGGTCAACGTAAATAATATGGTCCCGATTAAAAAGACCTTCTTTTTGCCGATTCGGTTACCCAGTTGTCCCATAGGTACCGTAAAAATAGCACAGGTCAATAAAAATGTTTCGATGACCCAGCTAAGTTCAGACGTACCGGCATGAAATTCCCGGCCTATATCCGGTAGCGACATATTCAGTGAACTACCGCAAAACGGTGTCAAAAATGACGCAATCATAACAATGATTAATATTTGATTACTTCTGTTGACAGGCAAATTAAACCCTCCCGACTTCACTGTCAAAACCTATACCCGATTATTACGCAATGAACAAGTTGCCAAATGAGTTAATTATAATAAGTCAGTAATTATAGCCGTTGGCTAAATACGTTAATTACACAATCCGTAATTGACAAACCTGACAGCATTACAAATTAGTAGCAAGTACAAACAGCCATGGAATCAAGTTCAGTATTCGGTTTATTACCGTCCACAAGCAAGGTCAACTTACTAGTGTAAGGGTTCAGCATAAGGCCATGAATCTTAACATCATTAGGAATCAACGGATTTTGACGAAGCTGAGCGACTGCTTTAATTACGTTTTGTTCGGAATGGCAGAAATTATTGGCCCAACGATCCATTTCACAACGAATCATAGTAATTGCTTCCGGCGAAATACCGCGATCAATCATGCGTTTGGACAATTCTTCAGGACAAGTCTTTTCCATGCCGCAATCTTCATGACCGACAATGAAAATTTCCTTGGCTCCCAATTCATAAATACTTACAACCAGACTGCGGATAACATCGCTGAACACATCGGTAATACAGTTACCGGCTACACGAATCACATTCGCATCACCGCGATTGATTCCCATAGTTCGTTCCAATAAATCCACCAAACGCGTATCCATACAGGTCAAAATCGCAATATGACGCTGCGGTGTCTTCGGGGACGGCATCCCCGCTTCACCGTATTCTTTAATAATATCAGCCACATAGGCTTCATTAGCTTTTAAAACTTCATCTAATAATGACATGTTTTGCCACCTCCATAACAGAATACTTCTCACACTATAACTATATCATATTCTTTCGATGTGCGTGGCAAAAAAATTGAATAACTGTAAAAAAATAAGTATTCAGTTATATTATATAATTAACAAAAAATAGCGTAGCTTGCCTACGCTATTTTTAGATTTATTATTTTCCTGGTTTTTAAATATTAACATTAAATATTGTCTTTATAAGCCCGCCGATACGCAAGCAAAACATAATAAGCATTATAAAACTGATTTGAAGGACAAACATGGTTTTTAAAGTATATGCCAATTCGTCCAAGCCATTGTTGCTTTCATCGGCTGATTCGCTTCCGCGGATTAAAATATCTTTGTCATAACCGGACTCCAGATGCAGTCTGAAATTAACGAGCTCCCACACGATGAAATAACTCACGATAATAAGTTCCAACAAATACAAACCTGCATTGACCGCCCAAATAGTTTCAAAGCTGTATCGTTCACCGTACATATCGAATAGAAACATGCTGCTATAACATATCACGATTAACCCTAAAAAAAGCCAACGAAGTTTTGCAATCACAGCACCGTATTTTTTCACAACACTACTCAAACCGACCAGCAGGGCAAACCACAAAACCGTCGCACTACCCATAATAAACTTATAGGTAAAGGCAAGGAATAAAATCGGCGCCAACATATACATACCGACTATACTTAACAAACTATATGCGATCAATTTAGACTTCTCGGAACTTTCCTCATTTCCGACAGTAAACCAAGCCGTGACTATCGCCCAGCCGCCTATGGTGCAAATTATCAAACTTTCAAGGTTTAACAGCTTTTCGGAATTAAACCAGATTGCAGTGCCTATAGGGATTCCCATCACATTAAACATCAGCATAAATAAAAACAGTATGCCCAAGGCGCTATTAATAACCATCTTTTTACTTGGCACTTTTTTAAAATCATCAACATAGAAGAAACACCGTAATAAATCCATATCGAACGCCTCCTTACTTTATCCCCGTATTATCGATACAGTATCCTTTTGTTGCCATAATCATAACAAAGCTGCCGAACATAATGTTGTCCTTGTAAAAAGATTATTCGTTTTGCTTTATGTAGCGTAACTTTCGTGCCCAATTGCTTAATTTTGCCAACTGAATCCGACTATACAAAGTATTTACAAACATAAGCAAAGTTGATAAAATATAAAAAGACATTTGCGGCCGTAGTTCATCGGTAGAACGACGGCTTCCCAAGCCGTAGAGGTGGGTTCGATTCCCATCGGCCGCTCCACCAACTTTATAAATCAAGGAGAAATATTTAAAGCTATTTCAAAACTGACAAGAAGCCGTATACATACTGCGTTTGTTGTTATTTTTATTTAGGCTTGAATATTTCTTCTTTTTTCATTTCATTCAAAAAAAATGGGGGCTTTTTTCATTTTTCTGCCCCTTTTTATGTTGCCCTTTTTGCCGCTCTTGCCCCCTTGGCTACTTTTTCTAATCTTATTATTTATGCAAATATAGTTGATAAAATCCCCATACTATATGGTAAAATAAAGATAATATATCTTCGGCAAAAACTTTTTAGCATTCGTATTTTACACGAAAAAAAGGGGAAGGGTATCACCATGAAACGGTTTTTTATGATCGCTGTACTTTTCATTTCTCTATTTTCAATGGCATCAGCCATATCGTTGGATGAATTACGAAATAATCCGAGCCGTTATCAGCATGTATTTACAGGAGATATATCTGATGAATACATTGATAACACTTCTGTTAAAATCGTTCGCACTAGTCCTCCCTACTATATAATTAACGCTAAGGCATACGCTGTTTATTACAACAATAATACAATCACATTATATGAAAACACCTATTATTTAAACTCTGAACGAAGTTTCAAACGTCTACACGAAATTTATCACGGTAACATTGCAAAAGGATCAGATGCATGGTATAACGATTCCGGCGTAAAATGGCGCCCTCTCGGAGTCGCAATTTACAATTTTGATGGTTCAAAAGTACTGCCTTATACTGCTGCAACCCCTCTCGATTCGATTGATATAATATCAGCCAAACCTACGTCACCGGCTTATATGTCTGGTATGTATGTTTTTTATAAGTCCTATAATGAATATTTTAACGGACCTACAAATCTATTTTAAATAATAAAAAGCACAGACCTTCATCTCGAAGATCTGTGCTTTTTTTATCTATTATATTCTTTATTCTCCGGTCTACGCCACTCGCTTTCGATTCCAAATTTTACGCTTTCGTTGAGCATTCATATACCGAATCCGATACACGATATTTTTCAAAACATTGGCAATCATGATGAGCAACGCCCCTATTAAACCTTGGCCGTCCATGACTTCATCAAGGATGAAGTACGCCAAGATGGCAGCGAATACAGGTTCCATAGAGAAAATTAAGCCCGTACGCGACGGTGACAGATAACGCTGCACAATACTTTGCATAACAAAACAAAAAGCACTGCACACTACGGCAAGGCCCAAAACGGCACCCCACTGCAAACCGGTTTGCGGCAAATGCGGCGTTTCAAAAACATAAGCACTGATGGCACTAAATATGGCGATGGCTCCGAATTGCAATAAACTGGCCGGGAACATATCATCTTCATTAGCCATACGACCTACCACCAGAATATAAACGGCATAACCGAAAGCCCCCCACAAACAGTATAGGGCCCCGATATCTAAAGATAACCCGTCTTTAACGGTAAAGAGCACCAAGCCAACAAAGGCCAACGCAATACTTAATATCGTCAGCATCGGTGGCATCTTACGTGTCCAAATGGCTTCCAAAATCGGTACCAACACAACGGCCGTTGTTCCTAAAAATGCAGCCGTTGATGCAGTGGTATGCTTTAACCCCATAATCGTACCGAACAAGGAACTGTACACCAAAAAGCCCAACACCAAACTTTTTACTACCGTTCGTTTGGTACAAAATTTCAGTGTGCGCAAAAGCAGCGGTAACACACACAAAAAAGCTATACTGAACCGCAACAACATGAGCGTAAACGGATCTACACCGGTCAGTGCGATTTTCATCAATAAATAGGATGAACTCCATGAAAACGTAACAAACAGCATCATTAACTCAGCTTGCTTAACGGACATTTCCAATCTCCTCAATCCATCATAAAACATACACATCAGCGTAAATTCAAATTACTTTAATTTCAATCAAATTCAACAACGACTGGAAGGTTTAATTTGTTCACGCCAGAAATACAACAACATCTCTTTTCATTTCTAGTGTATATCATACGAAAAATAAAAACAAGCCGATTTCATGTGCTTTAAAACCTATTAATTTAATGAGATTTTACCCGTTTCCAAAGTAAAACTGCCATCCTGATTGCGAATTTCCATTTCTTCTTTTTGTGCTTTCAAAGCCGGATCGTTTGGGGTCCCCAACAAGCGACCGTATAAGAAGTGATAGCATACGAAGGCAACCAACGCCACTATGACGGTCAACAGGAACATGTTGGTGAAACCTACGATTTCTTTAACACCACCCAATACATACGGTCCGAAACCGAGGCCGATATCAAGGGCAATAAAATAGGTGGATGTGGCAATCCCGATACGATGGAACGGTACCATTTTTACTACTACGGCTTGTCCGTTGGACATGTACGTGCCGTAACCTAAACCAACAAAAACAGCGGATAATAAAATCATCCACGAAGCATCGGCAAAGGCCAACAACAAAATACCGATGGCCAATGAAATAAAGCATGGATATAAAACATAGTTTTCACCCTTGCGGTCAAAGATTAACCCCAGTGAAGGGCGTGTCAAGGTGATAACTACCGCATAGACAACAAAGAACCAGGTCCCGGCCTGCACCATATTAATATCACGGGTATAGGATGCCATAAAGCCTAAAATACCCGAATAAGCAAAGCCTACCAAAACAGAAATCAAAGTGATGGAGTTGACGCGCGGTTCCAAATAATCGGAAATGCGTCGTCCCGATTCTTCTTTTTTAATAGCTTCACTGAACTGCGGTTCTTCGTATTTCATGCTTACAGCTGCAAGCACACAAAGGATTACGAGACCTACACAGATGGCCACGATTGTACGGAATCTGGTAAGGGATAATAGAAAAATCCCCAAGAAAGGACCGATGGCGGCTGCCAAACTGGTGCTCAAACCGTAATAATTAATGCCTTCACCGCGACGTGCTTTCGGAATTACACTGGCCACAATCGTACTGGTAGCCGTCGACGTAATACCATAGGCAAAGCCGTTAATAAAACGAATGGTATCCAGCACAATCAAGTTTGGAATATAAAAGTACAAAGCCGTTGAGACTAAATAGATACCCAAACCGGTATAAAGCACTTTGCGACTTCCTAAGGTACTTACAAAACGGCCCGCAAATATACGAGCCAAAACGGTACCGATAATATAAATACCTACAGCCAAACCGGCCTGACTGGATGTGGCATGAAGCGTATCTTTTGCCACCACCGCAATAATTACGATCAATAAGTAATAAATTAAAAACACCAATAAATTAATCACTGTGTCCAGCACAAACGGCAGTGTCCACAGCTTCTCTTTGTGAGCCTCCATAGCTAATAGCATCTCCTTGAAAAAACATTGTCATGAAATCGTACGTACTACAGAGGCTAATTATATTCGTTTAAACTATTTATGTAAAATCACAAAATAAAAACTCAGAAATAAATTTTATTAATAACCCCTCGCCAACGCAAAGGTACCGCAATCACTACTTTTATACAAATAACAATTGCGGCATTTTCATTTTATGGTATTAAATTATTTTTCTTAATCATACAATAAACATTCATTTACTTGGCGTTTTACCATAAACCGATTACTTTCCACCAAATGGCACCGATTCCAAGCCATATAATCACATTGACCGTTGTAATTATAAAGCCTAATTGCCACCACTTACCTTGAGATACAAAATCCGCACCATACAAGATAGGTGCAGCCCCACCGCCATAATGAGTCAACGGAATCATCAAATTGGATAACCCGGCCAATGACAAGGCCGCCAACAAAGGCGGTGTCCCAACTGCTACGGCTACTGCCAAGAAAGCTGCATACATGGCACCAATATGTGCCGATACACTGGCAAAGGCGTAGTGAGAATAAACATAAATGATGGCTAGCAAGGCAAACGCAGCCAACCAAGACAATCCGGCCGATAAAATTGCTTCGCCGGCCATAGTAGATACAGCCTTAACAAAGCCTGATTTAGCCAAAGCCCCGGCCAAAGTAATCAAAGACCCCATCCAGAACATGGTGTTCCATGCACCTTTTTCAGCCAAAACATCATCCCAAGTCAGCACACTGAGCAGTAATAATACGCCAACGGCTATCATTGCAACCAATGTAGCATTTAAATGTGTCAATTCGGAGGTAGCCCATAAAACCAAAGCCCCTACAAAGATAACAGCAATTTTAATTTCCATCGGCGACATAGGCCCCATCCGATCCAACTCTTCAATAGCCATAGTCTTAGCATGCGGCATATCTGTTATTTCAGGGGGAAACAATTTATACAACAGATATGGCATAAGTAACAAGGATAACAGACCGGGCACAATGGCAGCTAACGCCCAATTGCCCCAAGTAATCTGAACCCCAATCGTCTTTTCTGCCAGTTCCACAATTAACGGGTTCCCGGCCATGGCCGTCATAAACATGGCACAGGTAATGGCATTCGCTTGATACTCAATCTGCATGATATAAGCGCCAAACTTCCGCGCGGTAGGCCCCGGTTCCGAACCGAGTGCAGACGACAAACTACGAATAATCGGATAAATAATCCCACCGGCACGAGCCGTACTGGAAGGCGTGGCCGGTGAAATGATAAAGTCACTTAATGTAATCGCATATCCCAAGGACAACGAAGATTTACCGATAGCTTTAATAATTAAGAACGCTATACGACGCCCCAATCCAGATTTAATAAACCCGCGAGCCAAAAGGAAAGCACAAATAATGAGCCAGATAGTGCTATTACCGAATCCCGAAATAGCTACACTTGTCGTAATAACACCTGTTAACGCAGCTATTGTTACGCCCAAGAATGCAACCGCACCAATAGGTAACGGCGCCAAAATGAACCCCAAGATTGTGCTCACAAATACGGCAAATAAGTGCCATGCTTGGTCTGTTATACCATTTGGTACGGGTAAAAACCATATAACAACGCCGACTGCTATAGTAATCAAAAGATTACGAATTTGCTTAGAAGACATACTGCCTCCTTTCTATACGTACGTATAAGATAACATCTCATATGTAGCAAATATTATTTGTCATATTTAGCCAATACACGATCAACAAATTGCGGTGCCAAGCCAATATAGTTATGAGGATCTAACATATATTTAATTTCATCATCAGTAAAGGCTTTGGCTACTTCCGGTTCAGCTTTTAAGGCATCAAACATTTGAACTTCTTCTTCATACGCTTTCATACAAGTACGATATACGATTTCATGCGCCGTCATACGACCCAAACGTGGTGCCAAATGCATCATAATACATTCACTCATCATCAAACCACGCAATAAATACAAGTTCTTTTCCATATGTTTAGGATAAATAATCATATGTTCAAAGATATCTTTTGATTTTTCTAAAGCAGCCGCCATAAGATGACAAGCACGTGGAATCGCTTCCCATTCAGACAAGAAGCATCCCCAATCACGTTCATTTTCGCTAACCATGCTTTCTACGATAGACGGTGCAATGCTACGAACATTACGGCAAAGAGCCAATACATTTTCCAATACTTGCGGATTACGTTTATGAGGCATAGTCGAAGATCCAACTTTACCCATAAAGAACGGTTCTTCCAACTCTAAAATTTCAGTACGTTGTAAGGATAAGATTTCATGATTGATGCGACCTAATGTGCCGGCAATCAAGGCTAATGCACTGACAAATTCAGCTTGACTGTCGCGCGCTACATGCCATGCAATAATCGGTACTTCTAAGCCCAAAATGTCCATCATACGAGCCTGTACTTCTAAACCTTTTTCGGGTTGTGACGCTAAAGTACCAACAGCCCCGGCCATTTCACCGACAAAAACTCGAGATTTAATCTCTTCCAAGCGTGCAATGTTGCGACCTAATTCATCAACCCATACACCCACTTTGTAACCTAAGGTAATCGGTAAAGCATGGATAACATGTGTACGACCGCACATAATAGTATCTCTGTGTTCACGCACAATCTTTAAGAGATGTTTTTGACATAGCTTCAAATCACGCAAAATTACATCATATGCATCACGTTGCAACAATACTAAGCCTGTATCCACAATATCTTGACTGGTAGCACCCCAATGAACGAATTCACCGGCATTATTAGGCAAAACAGCTTTAAAGGCTTTTAACAAAGGCACAATTGTAATGGAACTCTTATAGAATTCACCGATAGACGGAATATCAAGCAAATCGGCTTTTGCATATTCATTAATAACATCCGCTTTTTCTTTAGGAATTACTCCTAATTCACCTTGAGCTTTCGCTAATGCAGCTTCTGTATCGAGCCATTTTTGCACCCAAGAACGATCACTGAAAATCTCACGCATTTCATCAGTGCTGAATAATGCTCCATGAATCATACTATCAATTGCAGACGAACCCATAATAATTACTCCTTTCGAATAAAACAATATCTTTATTTATTCCCTAATACGCAATACCATCTTTTTTTAACGTATCTTTTGATGCTCATAGCGTACCATGCACCATATGTCAGTGTGAAATAGTTAGGGATTATCCAACAATAAGTGTCATTTATCCTAGCTCATTTACAGCTATGAATCGAAGTAAATTAAGACACGGCAACAGCTTAAAGAGTCTTTTACTATTAAAAACCACGGTGCAAAATAAAATTCACTTATGCTACCATAGCTATTTCTTATCCCGTAACCATGTAAAAAATGCTACAATACAGCTAAGTTAATACGAAAAAACATTTAAATAGAAAGGAGATTTATCATTGGAAATTCGCCAACTTGAATACTTCCTTATGGTCAATGAAACTCACAGTTTCACCAGAGCAGCTGAACGACTTTATGTATCGCAACCGGCTGTAACAAGTGCCATTAGAAGTTTGGAAGAAGAACTTGAAATACAACTTTTTGACCGTACGCAGAAACAAATCACACTAACCAGCGAAGGCCAGATTTTTTTACGCCATGTTCAAAAGGTAATGGAAGGTATTTCCAACACCTTAAATGAAATAGACGCTTTAAAATCTCTAAACGGCGGCACTTTAAAAATAGGACTGACTCCGTTAGCCGGCGTTAGTGCCACCACCTCACTGTTAAAAGAATTTACATCACAATATCCGCAAATCAAGTTAGTGTTTACCGAATCTCACAGCAATCTGCTTGAACAAGAGTTATTAATCGACGCAATCGATGTGGCTATTCTTTTTTCAGCACAAAACAATAATGCCTTAACCTACTTGCCATTACCGCGAGAAGAATTATACGTTATTTGTTCAAGGCAACATCATCTTCGGCGCAATAACTCAGTTCAATTAACAGACTTAGTTAATGAATCGCTAATCTTATTAGCTGCCGATTGCTTCTATCGACAGCAAATTATTCAAACTTTTGAAAAATCAAACACATTACCTCAAATCAATTTTGAGTTGAATCATATTGAAAGCATCAAACGTTTTGTAGCGTCTAATCTAGGAATTACCATTCTTCCCGGAAGCTTATGCGATACAGATACAGACTTAGTCACGATTCCGTTGGATCCGCCTTTATATCGTCAACCGGCCTTAGCCTACAAGACTAATCGTCATAATTCCAGAGCGGCGAATGCTTTCATCGAGCTACTTCAGAAAGGAGGTTCAACAGATGAATAGCCCACTTATTACAGCCGTCGGCAGCAGTCCGTTTATTGCCGAAGAAATTGCTATAATGTGTCAATCCATTTTAGGTTCTGACATTACCCTAAAAACTGCCACATCAAACTCTATAAATACTGTTTCTTCAAACACCTTGTATGTCTGTGCCGGTACACAATCAGAAAAACTGAATTCAATAATTCCGGCTAATCAATTATTTGTTTTTGATTTACGACCTACAACGCCTTTCTTCTTTGAAATCGCCAAAATTCCCGAAAACGAAAATATATACATTTTTAATAATCTTTTGCCTTACACTAAGCAATTACAAGAAGATTGTACAGAGATACTTTCCATATCACCGGATCGTTTCATTCCGATTGCTTATGAATCAATGCCCTTCGAAACCGTATGTCAACTGCTTCAACAAGCTAAATACATTATCGGGGTTGACCAATTTGTCGATACTAATGTCTTATTATCAGAGCAATTCAAACCGTATTTAAATAGCGATGTTATAATTATTGCCGGCAGCCGTACGCCGTCTATATCATCAGCCAGTCGTTTTCTCATCGGCTTCATCAACTACTATATAGAACAATTACAAGACGACCAAAATGCTGAGTCACTATCAATTAAGGAGTTAAATGCACTCTTATCCGAATTGCACCAAAGTATTGATCGAATAGTCACTAACCAATTTCGTCCGCTTGCAACACCAACTGCCAAAGAACCTGTTCACACTGACTTTAAACCGGATGATATCTTAACCGAATTAAAATCATTGCAAAATCAACTTCAAAAATTAACCCATTCAAATTGAGGTGTCTGACAAAACAACAAAAAGGCCGCAGTATTCATGGCTATAGCCACAGATACTGCGGTCTTTTATTTAGATTATCTAATTACCGAGCAAAAATTATATAATCTTATGAAACTATGCTAGGCTTATAAAATCGAGCGATAGATTTCTTCAATGTCAGCTTGCGATACATCGCGAGGGTTGCCTGGTGTACAAGCATCGTTTTTAGCCGATTCAGCCAAGAACGGAATGTCTTCTTCTTTAACACCGGCATCAAGCAAGCTCTTAGGAATTTCTACATCATCAGCTAATTTCTGGATAGCATCGATAGCTGCTTTCTGGTATTCTTCTTTGCTCATGCCATCAACGTTTTGAACGCCCATAGCTTTAGCAAGATCGCGATATTTTTCACCGGTTGCAGGTGCATTGAATTTCAATACAGCTGTAAGCATCATAGCACAAGCTTTACCATGCGGAATGTCATACAACGCGCTCAAAGGATGTGCCATGGAATGAACGATACCGAGGCCTACGTTAGAGAAGCCCATACCGGCAATGTACTGGCCAAGTGCCATAGCTTCGCGACCTTTAGGGTCGCCGGCTACTGCATCACGAAGGGAACGAGCTATAATTTCGATAGCTTTCAAATGAAGCATATCGGTCATTTCCCAAGCACCTTTAGTGATGAAACCTTCAACGGCATGAACCAAAGCATCCATACCGGTAGAAGCACATAAGCCTTTAGGCATGCCCATGGACATATCAGGGTCAACGATGGCTATGATTGGAATATCATGAGGGTCAACACATACGAATTTACGACGTTTTTCTACATCTGTAATTACGTAGTTGATCGTAACTTCGGCAGCCGTACCGGATGTAGTAGTTACCGCAATAATAGGTAAACATTTATGTTTAGTATCGGCTACGCCTTCAAGACTGCGAACATCGCTAAATTCAGGGTTTGTCATAATAATAGCAATCGCTTTACTGGTATCGATGGAACTGCCGCCGCCGATAGCAATAATACAATCAGCTTCTGCTTTTTTACAAGCTGCTACGCCGTCTTGCACGTTTTCAATTGTAGGGTTTGGCTTTAATTCGTCAAAAATTTCATAAGCTACACCGGCTTTATCCAATAAGTCGGTAACTTTAGTTGCTACACCAAACTTCATCAAGTCTTTATCGGTTGTAACCAATGCTTTTTTCAAATTGTTCGCTTTTAATTCGCCTACAATGTTGTTAATGGCACCGAATCCGAAATAAGATGTTTCGTTAAGAATCATACGATTAACCATTTGTGTTGCCTCCCAATCAATAGAAATTAGAGTTTTCAGGTCGAAAAATGCCTTGTTTATAGATTTCTATATTCAATTCCTGCCGGATTCATTTTTTATTTGGCACTACAACGTGCTGCAAGCAATGCGTCATAGTGCCTATATGAAACCCTTACAATAGGTCACATAACAAAATAATTATTTTTTGTTGCGCCATAAAGCATCAGCTACCGGAGCTAATTTTTCTTTTTCGGCGTCAGTTAAAACTTGAATAGGTGTACGGCAAGTTTCTTCCATAGGACCGCCTAATTCTTTAAGAGCCCATTTCATAACAGGATTGAATGGTACATGAACTTCATAGAATGCGAAGTAAGCATCGATTTTGCGTTGCAATTCTTTCAAAGCGCTCAAATCTTCAGCGTCCAAAGATTTAATTACATTCGCACACATCTGAGGATCGATATTGGATAAAGCACCGATACAGCCGTCACCACCGGAGATTACGGATGGAATACAGTTGTTATCATAGCCTGTGTAAATTTTGAAGTCAGGGAATTTAGGTTTTAAGAACTGAATGTAACGTTGAGTATGACGCAATACAGGATGAGTATCTTTAACGCCTACCAAGTTATCATGCTTTTCACGAAGGCGAAGCAACGTTTCGGCGGAAACGTCAAAACCTGTGCGATCGCCGTAGTTATATAAGTACACCGGACCATTAATAGCGCTCAAAATTTCATCATAGTATGCAAACGCATCTTCCTGATTACAAGCACTGTAGTATGGACCAACGATAATAACCGCATCAGCACCGGCTGCCAATACTTCATTCGAAAGTTTAATGGTTTCGGCTTTTACCATACGACCGGTACCGGCAATTACTTCCCAACGACCTTTACCGTATTTAATAGCGTCCAAGATAAGTTCTTTGATTTCATCATAGGAGAACGCATAGAATTCACCGGCACTGCCACCGGTCAAAACACCGTTAATACCGGCTTCGATCAATTGATCATAGAATTTGTGCATATGTTCATAGTTAACAGTTTCGTCTGCATTCAAGGATGTTAAAATTGGGCTGATATACTTCGCTTTCATAATTTATTCCTCCTATTTCTTGTTTAAATCATATACCATTTCCATGTCGGCCCACCATTCATGTTTCTGAGCCCCATCTATACGTGTTTGACAAGGATCGGTTTCACGCCACCAACGTTGTGTTTCAGGGTCGTTAGCCATCTTGCCCATATCGTATTCGAAATCATCTCCTTCATAGACCATGATTGAAAACAACAAGTCGTCACGATTGAATATCTGATAGTGCGTAATACCGCATTCACGAATCATTTTATTAACACTGGCGAACGGATCCGCATGTAAAGCTTTATAATATTCCGCTTTTTCGGGGCGAAGTTTAATAACGCTGGCAAATACTTGCGGCTTGTTCAATTTATATAATTTTTTGGCATTTTTTGAAAAAATATCAAGATCATCTTGGAAGTATTCACGTACCGAATTTAAATGATCGGTAAAGTTTGAATACAATTCCACAACCGGGAAGTTAGATGCATAGATTAAACGACTATGATCAAATGTACCGGAAATAAAGTCTAATAAGTTTTTGACAAATACCGGATCTTCGGTTGCATAACCGGATAATTTACAATATACATTCGGCAAAGATGCCAATTTAGTCATGGCCTCTTTATATTCCGGAGTTAATTCCGTCACATTACCGCAATGGTTAATAACTAATTTCAAGTCGGGAACCTGAGCGGCCGCCTGGTAAATGTCGATTAATTCATCAACACGGTTACAGCTTTCAAAAATCAGACCTTTGTCAGCCAATACTTCGAGACCTTCGATGAAACTACGTTCCAAGCAACGTCCACGCGGTGAGCTGTCGATATGAAGCGGCTCACGCACGCCTACGATACCGGCCGGCAAACGCACATGACCGCACAGATGACGGGCCCGCATAATTTTTGCCAAAATCTTAGGACTGTTCAATTTGAAGATAAATTCATCTTCTTTAATGGCGTCATCGCAGTCCACTTCAATATAGATCCCACCTTTAAAGTCTACGCCGGCTTTAGCGTATTCTTTAACGAGATCATCCATAGAAAAGCTTTGTTGAATAACCCCTTTGCAGGAATTCAACCAAGGTAAATGCAATACATCCAAATCCCATATATGTAAATGGGAATCTACAATTTCCAACATATTACTGTCTCCTTTGACATAAGACCTTTTAATATATGTCTTATTGATTTTCAGCCGTATAAGAGGATTGCCGACATATCGCCGGCAATCCTTGTCAGCATATAATCAGTCTTTAGCTACACCTTTCAAGCCATACCAAGCTACATATAAGAAGCAAGGCAATAATAGTAAGAAGCTTGGACCGGTACCCCAGTGGTCGGCTACATTGCCCATGAAGAACGGCATGAACGCACCGCCTACGATACTCATAATTAACAAGCTGGCTGCTTTTTTAACTAAGTTATTAGGAATTTTCACAACAGACAATGCGAAGATTGTTGGGAAACTGATAGACATGAAGAAGAAGGATAACCAGAGAACGATAACGGCCGGTAAATTATGTACAAACTGTAACACAATCATAATCCCTGCATTGATTAAGGAATAGGTAGCCAAGATTACATTACTTTTAACCTTTTTCATAATAGGAGTCGTTACGATACGACCTACTAAGAAAGCCACCAACGCAATACTGAAGAAATAAGCAGCTTCATGGTCGGCCAAACCTTGCCAGTGTTCTACGGAGTAGTTAATGAAGAATGCACCGGCCCCTACTTGAGCTGCAACGTATAATAATTGAGCAATTACACCTAAGCTGAAGTGACGATATTTGAGTAAGTCGCCATAAGAACCGCTGCCTTCATCAGCCACAGCATCACCGGTAGTATCGCTGACTTCAGAGCCTTCCGGCATGCGTGTCATAACGAAAACAGCCAATACAGCAAGTACTACAACAGCAATCCCTACATATACCATCTGTACATTGGCCATATTTTTATCAATATCACCATGAGATAAGGATAAGAATAAAGCACCACCAACGATTGGCCCCAAGAACTGGCCTACGCCGTTGAAGCTTTGCGCCATGTTAATACGGAAGGCCGCATCTTCGTCACTACCTAATTTGGTAATGTACGGGTTAGCATTTGTTTCCAAACTGCCGAGACCGCAGGCAATGATAAAGAAGGCTAATAAGAATAAGTTAAAGCTTTGTTCATTACTGGCCGGGATGATAAGCAACGCGCCTAATGCATATAAGGCCAGACCCATAATGATACCGCCTTTGTAGCCGAATTTGGTGGCTACCATAGAGGCCGGAATTGCGATTACGAAGTAACCGCCGAAATACGCTGCTTGCAATAAACCGGATACGGCTTTGGTAACGCCCAAGTGGTTTTGGAAGTTTTTATTCATAACATCCAAGAGACCGTAACTGAAGCCCCAGAGGAAGAATAATGATGTTACTAACCAAAAAGCGATTTTAATATTTCTGCTGGTAACAAGCTTACCTGTTTGATTCATATACGGTACCTCCTCTTAGCTCAACGCGCGGTCAAGATGAACATAGCCGCCATCAACGAATAACCATTGACCGGTTGTATGCGAGGATTTAGGCGATAATACGAAAACAGCTGTGTCAGCAATTTCTTCAATTGTTGTGAAACGACGTTCCAACGGAATTTTATCGGTAATAACTTTTTTACGAGCTTCCGGATCATCAAATGTTTTAATCCAGTTAGCGTATAGAGGAGTCCAGCATTCGCTGACTACTACGCAGTTGCTGCGTACACCGTCATCCAATAAAGCGGCTGCCCATTCACGAGTAAGGCCCAAGATAGCACCTTTAGCGGCTGCATAAGCACTTGTTTTACCCTGACCGGTTAAGGCTGTTTTGGATGTGATGTTCAAAATAGAACCTTTGGATTTACGTAAGTAATCAACTGATGCATGTACCAATTCATAATAATGAGTCAAGTTGCCATGAATACTCTTTTCAAATTCTTGCCAGGATGTAGTGTCGAGATCTTTGTTGTCGTTGGCACCGGCATTATTTACGATACCGTAAATACCGCCGCGACGAGCTGCTACATCATCAACGATACCTTTAATTTTGTCAGTATCGTTCAAGTCAATCTGAATGAATTCATAGTTAGTTGTGATGCTTTCCATATCTTTTTTAAATTCGTCGGTAATCGGCGAACGAGAAAGAATAACAGGAATCGCACCTTCACGTGCTAATGAAAGAGAAATACCACTACCGATGCCTTTACCGCCACCGGTTACAAATACAACCTTGTCCTTTAATTGCAAATCCATGATACATACCTCCAATTTTAATTAACACTCTATACACCTATAATCCTATAAACCACCTAAGTCTCCTATCAATCTCCGGACTTAATGTTTATATTCGTTTGGATTATATGCTGCAAGACTGCATCAGCCTGCCAGTCATACTGTCAGCGTTACCGATTTATACGGTAGTTGCCAAGCGCCAAATTGAAAAGTCATTCTGTTCATTCTGTTCTGCTTTGGTTAATTTTCCGTCAGCTGCCTCAACGATAGCATCAACAATTTCATAACCAACTTCTTTAATTGTCTTCGTACCTTCTACTACCGTACCTGCATTTAAATCGATAGCGTCATTCATGTTGTTGAAAGTGAAGGTATTGGATGATACTTTGATAGTCGGAGCAATCGGGCTGCCTGTCGGTGTGCCGCGTCCGGTTGTAAATACACAAACATTGCAACCGCCGGCTACCATACCGCTCAATTGTTCAATATCATTACCCGGTGTATTCATAAAGGTTAACCCTTTATCGGTAATCGGTTTAGCGTAATCTTTTACGGCTACTACCGGACTGTTACCGGCTTTATAAATACAACCCAGTGATTTTTCTTCAATACTGCTGAGACCGCCTTCTATGTTCCCCGGACTCGGATTGGCACCGCGGATATCGGCATTGGAATCAATAACTACTTGTTCAAAGCCTTTAATGGTACTCATAATTTCTTTACTTACTTTTTCATTGATACCACGTTTGGCTAAAATATGTTCAGCCCCGATAAGTTCGGTAGTTTCTGCCAAAATCACGGCACCGCCGTGACTTACTACGATATCGGAAGCTACGCCGAGAGCCGGATTGGCACTCAAACCAGAGAAGCTGTCACTGCCGCCGCATTCCGTACCGAGCACTACGTCAGCCAACGTACCTTCCGTACGTTCTTCTTTGAGTGCTTCAGCCAACATATTTTTAACAATGTCCATACCGCGACGAATACTCTTTTCGGTCCCACCGCAAGCTTGGATGTTGAAAAACTCTACTTTCTTATACGGTGCCCGAGCTTTAATTTCTTCCGCTACCGTATGTGCCTGTACAACTTCGCAACCAAGCCCTACTACCAACACACCATATACGTTTGGATTAGCTGCGGTTCCCACAATAACGTCTTTTGTCTGATCCGCATCATAGGATAACTCACTGCAACCGTGTTGATGGTTTACGTATACGACTTTGGTATCATCACGTCGTTCCACATCGCTGTACATAACGCCATTCGCAATGCGTTCTACCACTTTATTCGAACAATGAACACTTGGAATTACCAAAATATGATTTCGGAAACCAAAGCTGCCGTCACTGCGACGATAGCCGGTCAATTTATAACTTTCACGACCTGTTTCTACATTAGTCTTGCGTTCTACATCTTGATCGATATCACGAACTTCCGAATCCAAATCACCGCGGCCGCGTTCGCCTTCAATATTATGAACATGTACCCATTGACCGGGTTCAATGTCTACTTCGGCTACACCGATATGGGAATCATATTTAATAACCGGTTTACCTTTGGCAATACGTTCGGTAGCAAATTTATGTCCTTTAGGAATCGGTTCTTTAATTACTACGTCGAGAACTTTGTCACCCACTTCTAACGGCTCAATGGCTGTTGCCACATTATCAATAGAGCCTACATGAATACCTTTCATCTCCTGCACCTCCACAAAGCACTTGTTTTACCGTTTTAGCCCTATACTGCCGAGCGGCTAAATTAAAATATATTAACTTCTTCAACACTGTCTCAAAATTTTCCGCTGCTATTCTTATATGCGAACGAAAGACCATAAATTTAAATCAACACGCAATCATGTAAGACTTGCCAAAATGTTTCGTATATACAAATACAAATATCATTTACGTACTATTTATGTTCTTATCTTATACTTATCATACGCAAAAGTCAATATAATTCGTATATACGCAATAACTATTTATCATACTGACAATAATCAAAGATACTAAATTTCATTTTTCATATTAATGTATGCATATACGAACAATTATGTTACAATATATTTACAGGTTTACAATTATACTACCGCAACCTAATACGTTGTCTTAAAATATATGCTTTTCTAGAAAGGTGGCGCTTTATATGCCTTCATCCAATTCAATTCAACGAGATGCGCTAAATACCGACACAGCACCATCTCCCACACAACATAAACCGACCCTGCGTGTCATAAAAACTCTGGAAGCGGTGGCCGCCAGCAACGGGCTTACACTCTCTCAGATTGCTGCGCGCCTGGAGTGCCCCAAAAGCACCTTGACCCCTATTTTAAAAACATTAGTCGAAAATAATTATTTGCTCTGTGAAGAAGATACGTTAATTTACACGATTGGCAAACAGGCTTTTATCATAGGCAATACCTACCAACACAACAGTGACCTCCTCACCCTGATCAAAGATCAAATGGAAGTTATGTCCTCCCTATGTAAAGAGACCATTCATCTGGGTGTGTTGGAAGGCAATCAGATTATGTATCTTCAAAAAGTAAACAGCCCTAAACCGTTACAGTTAATTTCCTCTGTGGGGAAACGGTTGCCGGCCTATGCCACAGCCTTGGGCAAAGCCCTTTTATTCGACCACAGTTTAGATGAACTGCGCGAACTGTTCCCTAATTCTTTGCCGCCTTTAACAGAAAAAACCATTCCCACAGTAGATGCCTTGTATCAGGATATTCACAAAGACCCTAACGGTGAGTTTACCTATGAAGAAGAAGAAATCACCAAATATGCGCGATGCATTGCCATGCCACTGCGCGTAAACAACAATATCGCAGCCGCACTAAGTATCAGCTTCATCATTTTCGACGCTTCGCCGGAACACATTTCCAACATTAAATATATTTTGCGACGTTTCGGCACCGTCATCAAAAAGCTCATGGAAACCAAGAATTTCCAATATTAATTTCAGCTGTGGCAAACAAAAAAGCCGACTGCCGGACTCGAGAAGTACCCTCGGCTTGCAGTCAGCTGAAAATTACTTATAAAAAAGCCCGCCTTGATCAAATTAACATCAAGACGGGCTTTTTGTTTTACATACTTTTTATTATCTGTCACACAAAAGCTTCAGCATCGACTACCTGTTCTTCAGCTATCTCGGTCGCCGTTTCAGCCAAGCTTTTCACAGTTAAATATAAATACGCGGAACACGTTCCGAGAAATCGCAGAAAATTTCATACGGGATAGTCCCTACCAAGGTAGCAAGTTCAAGCACGGTAATACTTTCATCACCTTGTGTACCGATTAAAACTACTTCATCACCGGGATGAACCGGTACCCCTTCCGGCATAGCCACCATTAATTGGTCCATACAAACACGGCCTACAATAGGACAACGGCGACCGTGAATGAGCACACTGCCGCGATTCGACAAGCTGCGCGGATAGCCATCGGCATAACCAACCGGTACGGTCGCCACCGTAGTCAAACGGTCAGTTGTATAAGTGCCGCCGTAACCGATGCGTTCACCGGCTTTTAAATGTTGGACATGAACGACTTTGCTGTACATGCTGAGAGCCGGACGCAAGCCTAAACGATTCGGCACTTCCAAAGAAGGCATGATACCGTATTGAATAATGCCCGGGCGTGCATCTGTAAATAAACTGTCCTTAACCGACAATAAGCCGGCACTGTTAGCCAAAGAAAAGCGGAATGGTTCGGATCGATGAGCGCGAATCATTTCCACCATATTACGGAACATGGCCGTTTGTTGATGAGCGCTGGTTTTATCGGCCGCATCAGCGCTGGCCATATGCGAAAAGAAACCGTCTACGTGCAAATGCGGATAGGATTCCACTTGTTGCATGAAATCGAGTGCTCTATCCGGATGAATCCCGATACGGTGCATGCCTGTATCAACGGCGATACAACATTCAATAATCGTCTCGTGACGAGCGGCACAAGCCTCCAAAGCCGCCAAATCGGTCGACTCACATATAGCCGGGCGCGAATTTCCTTCCACAATCAAATCAAAGGACTGCGGCAAAGTAATCCCCAGGAGATAAATCGGTACCATGATACCGGCTGCACGTAACGGTAAAGCTTCTTCCGGGAACGCTACCGCCAGCGATTCATACCCTTCTTCCACGGCAATACGGCCTACCATGACACTGCCATGACCATAGCCATTAGCTTTAATTACCGCCGTACTGGTGCTCCATTCCGGTAAACTGTCTTTGATACGACGTAAATTTTCACGAATTATGGCCGTATCGATTTCTATATGGGTCGGTCTCATAAGTTAAATTCCTCCTAAGCGATAACCGATAGCTTGGTTCCCGCATAAGACATAATATTACATACACCTTAACTGTAAAAAATATAATAAACTATAGTTACGTTTTATTATACGCTAAAATTCTATAAAATCTACCCAATATTATACACCCGCACATGACAGAACACAAAAACGCCCGAAGTCATATAAATCAAGGATCTGAAATATTTGACTCCGGACATTTATAACCTGGTATAAAAGAGCTTCTAAAAATACGTAACTTGCGGTTAGCGTAACACAGCACAATATTCTTTATAAACAGCCTGTGCCGCTTCCACCGAGATAATTTCAAATTGAATCATTTCACCCGGCCCCATTTGTGCCAAAATCGGTAAATCAGGGGTTATAACGGTAGCAATCTTAGTATAACCGCCCGTTGTTTGTCGATCTGCCATAAGAATAATCGGCTGGCCGTCCGCCGGCACTTGAATAGAACCGAACACGGCCCCATCGGAAATAATATCGGCCCCGTTCACATGATCTAACTTTGCCCCCGCCAGGCGATAGCCCATTCTGTCGGATGAGGCCGTAATTTCATAAGGAGCACTCGTCAAGATATTATAACTGTCTGCAGTAAAGCGGTCAGCCTGTGGCCCCAACACGAGTCGAATCGACTGTTTAGTCCGTCGCGCCATCGGCGTTTCATAGCCGGCCGGCACAGTATACCCCGGAATTACCGCACGGTTTAGCCCGCAGGCACGAACTCGTTCATCCCCCAACACCAAAACATGGCCTTTTTGCAATCGTTCACCGCCGTAACCGCCTAATTTTGATTTTACATGCGTTGCCACACTGCCATTTATAACAGGCACATCAAAACCGCCACGCACGGCGATGTACATGCGCACACCACTCATACTGAAACTGCTTGAAACTACATCCCCCGACTGCAAACGAACAGCCTCATTCATAGCCACCGGCACATCATTGACGGCCGGAGCCATCAAAGCCCCCGTAAAGGCGACTACACAAGGCTCTTTGACCGTAAAGGTCGGTCCCATAACGGTACATTCCAAAGCGCCAAGATTTTGCGGATTGCCTACCAAACGCTGTCCCAATTCATAACTTTCAAGATCCATCGCACCGGCTACAGGCATACCATATTGCTGACAGCCGGCCCGACCGCCGTCTTGAATAGTGGTAAAAAAACCCCGGTTGCTCAATTTGCCAAAAAGCAATCGGCGATACGTCGCCATGAGGCTCACCGATTAAATGAAAGGCGTGAGTAGCCCCGTTTTTATTCAATGTATTAACGTCCATGGAGCTCACTCTCCTTGCAATAAAACGACTTCACTTCATAACTCGCCAAATTATTTTTAATACGTAAAAATTCATCTTCAGAAACCGGCACATAACGAACATAATCGCCGGCCTCTAATAAAGTAGGTTTAGCACTGTTGCCATCATATAACCGCACCGGCGTCCGGCCGATAATTTGCCAGCCGCCCGGCGAGTCCGAAGGATACATGCCGGTCTGAGCACCGGCGATACCAACGGATCCGGCCGGAATCAAGGTACGCGGTGTCGTAAGACGCGGTGTGGCAATTCGTTCATCCATCCCGCCGAGATACGTAAAGCCCGGAATAAATCCCAACATATATACCAAATAGTCGGTACCGCTGTGAATCTGTATAACTTCATCCGCCGTAAGGCCCGCATGTTCGGCTACGAATTCCATATCCATGCCATACTCGCCACCATAAACGGTTGGAATTTCTACCACGCGTACCGTACCGGCTTCCGTCGTATGTCCCACATCTTCAGCCGCTTGAGTAATCATTTCACAAATATCCGCATATGATTTTTGAAGCGGATCATATATTACAAGTATAGAACTGTAAGTCGGCACCATTTCTTCAATGGTTTGCCCCACTTCAGATTGTAATGCCTGCACCGTATGCCGAATGCGCCGATTAATCGCCGGATCGATAGTATCTCCAAATACCGCCGTTACTGCTTTATCACCAACGGGCGCAAAGTGCAAAGTTGCCTGTCCGGGTGTCAAAATGGCCACCTCCTAATCACTGTGACTTAAGTTTCTTTTAAAAATCTTATTAAATCAGTTTTAAAATGCCCTGCAAGAAAATAAAACCGATGTAGGCTGCAATAATAACTACGGCCCAGCCGCTCCATAATAAGATTGGCGAATGCTTGTATTCACCGATAATATCTTTGCGTTTAGCCGCAATGAGCATAACCGCCAACGTTACCGGTAAAATAAGACCGTTTAAAGAACCTACCACAATGAGAAGCATAGCCGGTTTGCCGATGAGCACCAGAATGATAGCCGATGCAATAATGAAGCCGATAATCCAAAGATTTTCATATTGTCCGATCGGTTTGAACAGTGTTTTTAAAAATGATACCGATGTATAGGCGGCACCCACTACCGAAGTAATAGCGGCGCAGAAGAATACCAAACCGAAAATGCGGTAACCCTCATCACCGGCGACAAAGCAAAATGCGGCCGCAGCCGGATTGCTTGCATCCAACGTGTAACCCTGCATAACAACACCCAACACAGCTAAGAAGAACAGTACGCGCACCAAGGTAGTCACACCCATACCGAGGGTAGCAGAACGACGTACTTACGATAAATTTTCTTCGCCCACGATACCGGCATCAATCAAACGATGCCCGCCGGAGAAGGTAATGTAACCGCCAACGGTACCGCCCAAGAGCGTAATTGTAGCGAGCCATTCATATTTTAACGGCAATACACTGTGTTTTAACGCCGTACCTACCGGCGGTGCCGATGCAATGGTGACATAACCGATTAATAAGAGCATTAAAATCCCCAAGTATTGCGTCACTGCATCCATTGCCTTGGTTGCCTTATGAGAGACAAACACGATAACGCCCAAAACTGCCGATAACACGGCCGCTACATTCGTATCCAATCCAAACATTACATTGATGCCGAGAGCCGCCCCGCCTATATTACCGATATTAAAGGCCAAACCGCCTAACACTACAAGGAAGGCTACAAAATAACCGAGCCCCGGCAACACGCGGTTTGCAATATCCTGACCGCGCAATTTAGAAACCGCAATAATCGTCCACACGTTAAGCTGGGCAATATACGATAAAATAACAGATGCCAAAATAACAAAAGCGAAGTCCGCCCTAAACTGATCTGTAAACGCTGCGGTCTGCGTCATAAAACCGGGACCGATAGCGGATGTAGCCATCAAAAAGGCGGCCCCGATTAAAACGGATAAGCTTTTTTTATTATCATCAACTCGCTTCATAGAAACCCTCCCTTAAATACCATGTCATGAAATCATAAATTATTCAATCAACCGATAAAATTAGCCACGGTTAAACCGGCTTTTTCGAGACCTTCGCGAAGTTCTTTGGTAAATGATACCGCTTCGGGATTATCACCGTGCACGCAGATGGAATCAGCAACAATCGGAATTGTTTCGCCCGTATTGGCTACCACGGTACCTTCTTTAACCATTTGTAAAATACGTGCCAGTGCTTCTTGCAGATCTTTGACAAAAGCCCCCGGTTCACTGCGTGGTACCAATGTACCTTTAGCCGTATAGCCGCGATCGGCAAATACTTCCTGAATAACCGGAATATTTCGTTCTTTCGCCAATTGAACCATAACGCTGCCGCTGAGAGCCATAATGGCAATGCCGTCGCCCAAAGCTTCAATACCGTCCAAAACAGCTGTAGCCAATTTAGGATCTACACAGGCCGTATTGTAAAAAGCACCGTGTAATTTAACATGTTGTAACGGTACACCTGCCTCTTTACAAAATGCCTGCAAAGCCCCCACCTGGTAGAGCATATACGCTTTAGCTTCAGCCGGCGTAACCGTCATTTTACGACGACCGAACCCCATTAAATCGGGATATCCCGGATGAGCACCTACCGCTACACCCTTGGCTTTACAAAGAGCCACTGTTTTAGCCATAATCAGCGGATCACCCGCATGCCACCCACAAGCCACATTGGCACTGGTTACATGAGATAATACAGCCTCATCCATACCTAAGGTATACGCACCGAAACTTTCTCCCAAATCACTGTTCATATCCACGCGCATTATAATCGCTCCTTTCCAAATACCTTCGCTTTTTTCATTCCTATACGCTATAGCCCTATCACTAACCCCTTTTATTTCTATAGAATATAATTTAAATAAATTATAGCACTATTTAACATTTATGCAATTCAAAACTACAAAATATTTTTTCACGCCTCCTTTATTCTTAATTGATTGGTATTTTTTGATTTAAGATCAAAAACAATTAAGATTACCGTCAGTATTAACACATTGAAATTATCTCTGTTCACCGCCCAAAAACGTCATTTAAATTCAAAGTTTTCATGAGTTCCGTCCATAGTAGACAATCACTTCACAAATAAAACATACATAAACAATCCAAATTTCTTATACAATAAAAAACTATTTATATGATCCTATGAGTAACCCCTAACGACAAAGTAAATCGAAGTTATTCTCATTAATTATTAATTTTACAAAACTTTTACAGAGGGACATAAAAAACTTTACACAGCTTGGTTATACTGTGTATACAAACTAAATTGGTAAATACGTCCATTTCTACTAGGAGGCAATTGAATCATGAACTTCAAACGTAAGGCATTTACAGCAATGGCAGTAGCAAGCATGTTAACTCTCGGTTTACTTGGTTGTGGCAACGACAGCTCTGCCCCTGCTAATTCTCAAGCTTTAAAAGGAACCATCACTTCTTCCGGTTCTTCCGCTTTACTTCCATTGGCAAAAGATGCTGCGGCTGAATTCAAAAAGAAAAACCCTGATGTATCCATCGTATTAAACGGTGGCGGTTCCGGTACCGGCTTGAAACAAGTTTCCGATGGCACAGTTAACATTGGTAACTCCGACGTTCCTGCTGAAACTAAATTATCCAAAGAAAAAGCAGCTGAACTCGTTGACCACAAAGTAGCAATCGTAACTGTAGCAACTGTAGCTAACAAAGATGTTGCTAAAGCTGTTCCAAACTTAACAAAACAACAATTGATCGACATCTTCACCGGCAAAATCACTAACTGGAAAGAAGTTGGCGGTCCTGACCAGAACGTAGTATTGGTAACTCGTCCTACTACTTCCGGTACACGTGCTCTCTTCTCTGAATTCGCTCTTGACAAAAACCAGGAAGCATCCAACAAATCTTTAGAAACTGATGACTCCGGTGCATTAATTCAGAGTATCGCCAACACTCCTGGCGCTATCGGTTATGTGGCTCTTCCTTACTTGTTGAATAATTCCAGCGTAACTGCTATCTCCATCGACGGTGTGGCTCCTACCCTCGAAAACAGCTACAACGGAACTTACAAAGTATGGGGCTTCGAACACATGTACACTAAAGGTCAGCCTGATGCTCTTCAGAAAGCATACTTAAACTTCATCATGTCTGATGAATATGGTAAAAAATTGGAAGCTCAAGGCTACGGTGTAGCATCCAAAGTTAAACAATAAACAGGGGTAATAATAGATGAACATTGAAAGCACTTTACGCGCCGATAGAATATGGCGTAACGTTATCAGAGGCGCAGGTCTCTTCCTACTGATTATTACAGCAGCGATTGGGATCTTCCTCCTCTATCGTGGTACCGGTACATTCACTATCTACGGGCACAGTCTTTCAGAATTCCTATTCTCAACCCAGTGGCAGCCCGCCGACACTCTTGCCGGCGGCGGTCACGTTGGAGCCGGCATTTATATTGTCGGCTCTCTTATTACCTGTGCTCTCGCCTTGTTAATGGCAACGCCTGTAAGTATTGCGTTAGCCATCTACATGGCAGAAATTACACCTAGCGTCGGACGTCGTTTCTGGCAACCGGTGATTGAAATTTTTGTAGGAATTCCTTCAATCATCTATGGTTGGCTAGGTCTTACCATCTTGGTACCTTTCCTTCAAAAGTACACTACTGCTAACAGCGGTTTCTCCGTATTGGCAGCTTCCATCGTACTTGCAATCATGATTTTCCCAACGATTACATCCGTAACCATGAACGCCATCAACAGTGTGCCAAAAACATACCGTCAAGGTGCTTACGGCTTGGGTGCTACCCGCTGGGAAGTAATTTACAAAATCGTTTTACCGGTAGCAAAACACGGCATCTTAGCCGGCGTTGTACTAGGTTTGGCTCGTGCCTTCGGTGAAGCCTTGGCCGTAGCTATGGTAATCGGTAAAATGAAAGCCTTCCCTAAATCCTTATTGGATCCTACCGTTAACTTAACCAGTGCGATTGCAGCGGATATGGGCGGTACAATGGAAGGCAGTGAATACAATATGGCCTTATGGACCATGGCGTTATTCTTATTCGTAATTTCCTTAGTATTCATTTTACTTATTCGCTACATAACATCTAAAGGAGGCAACCTAAGTGAAAGCAAGTAAAGCCATTCCGGCCCCTCGTCGACGGGCTTTATCTACCGACCGTTTGGTTACACTGGGTCTGCATATCCTGGCAGGGGCAACCTTGTTATTGTTAATTGGCTTTGTAGGCCAAATCGCATGGAGTGCCTTGAGCGATTTCAAACCGGAACTCTTAGCATTCTCTCCTACCGGTATCGGTAACCAATTCTTTAATACGATTTATCTCGTATTCTTAGCATTACTTATCAGTATTCCGCTCGGCATCGGTGCCGGTATCTACATGGCGGAATATGCAACTAAAGGTAAAGCTCAAAAGATTATGCGTATCTCCATTGAAACCTTATCTTCTTTACCATCCATCGTTCTCGGCTTGTTCGGTTATTTGGTGTTCATCATCATGACCAACTCCCAGTGGAACTTATTCGCCGGTGCGTTAACGGTATCTATCTTAACCTTACCGCTTATCGCCACAATTACCGAAGACGCTTTACGCGCCTTACCGGCATCCTATGCTAAAGGTAGTTACGGTTTAGGAGCTACCAAATGGCAAACCATCAGCCGCGTATTAATTCCGGCCGCATTCCCGGCTATTATTACAGGCATTATCTTGGCAGCCGGCCGTGTATTCGGTGAAGCCGCTGCCCTTATGTTTACTGCCGGTATGAGTACTGACATCAACTGGTCCAGCACGGACATTACGTCCCCTACCAATGCATTCAACCCATTCCGTTCCGGTGAAACATTATCTCTTCAAATTTGGGCGTCCCGCAGTGAATCCTTAGATCCAAATGCAAGTGCCATGGCCAACTTAAGTGCCCTCGTACTTTTAGCCCTCGTTTTCACATTCAGTATCGGTGCTCGTGCCTTGAGCCGTCACCTTAATCGTAAAAACCTAGGAGACAACAAATAATGGAAATTTCTGAAGTAGCAATGCCAAATCAGCAAGTGTTGGTAAATGCCGGTGCTAAAGCTGTAGCCGATCAAGCGGTAGGCAACGCTTTTACAGTAGAAAACCTCGACTTCTACTATGGCACCTTCCATGCCTTAAAAAATATCAACATGAACATTAAGAAGAATGAAATTACTGCATTAATCGGACCTTCCGGTTGCGGTAAATCTACCTTCTTACGTATCTTAAACCGCATGAACGACCTCGAAGGTGACGTTACCGTTAAAGGTAAAATCCTTCTTGAAGGTGAAGATATTTACGCCGACATGGAACCTATCGTTCTTCGTCACCGCGTAGGCATGGTTTTCCAGCAGCCTAACCCATTCCCACAGAGCCTTTATGACAACGTAGCCTTTGGCCCGCGTTTACAAGGCATCACCAAAGCAAGCGAACTCGACGAAATCGTTGAAAAAAGCTTGACTCAAGCTTCCTTATGGAACGAAGTTAAAGACCGCTTACACAAAAGTGCCATCAGCTTATCCGGTGGTCAACAGCAGCGTCTTTGCATCGCCCGTACCTTGGCAACTCGCCCTGACGTAATCCTCATGGACGAACCTACCAGTGCGCTCGATCCTATCTCCACTGCTAAAATCGAAGAATTAGCGTTAGAGTTAAAAGAAGACTACACAATTGTTATTGTTACTCACAATATGCAACAAGCTGCTCGTATTTCTGATAAAACCGCTTTCTTCTTAATGGGAGATTTGGTAGAATATAATAAAACAAAGACTATATTTACCGAACCAACACAGCCAAAAACGGCTGACTACATTAACGGTCGCTTCGGTTGATAACAGGAAACTCCCCGGAACGAACTCAATGCAGTTCGTTCCTTTTTTTCTATCAGAATAAGGAGATAGCTATGAAACAAACCCACCCTTTAATTTATTGTGTAGAAGATGAAGACAGCATTCGCGGACTTATCTCCTATGTGTTAAACGGGCAGGGCTTTGAGGTCGGCACCTTCGAGTCAAGCGGTCCCTTCTGGGCCGCCCTGGAAGAACGCCGGCCTCAACTTGTCTTGCTCGACATCATGCTGGAAGGTGAAGACGGTTTATCAATCCTCAATAAGCTTCGTGAAAAACCAACGACCCAAGATTTGCCTATTATCATGATTACCGCTAAAACCTCCGAAATTGATGTCGTGCAAGGCCTGGACGGCGGTGCCGATGACTATATTACCAAGCCATTCGGCGTCGTTGAACTTGTTTCCCGTATTAAGGCTCTATTGCGACGTACTCGTCCGACAACACCACCTAAGAAATCCGTACTTACTTGTGATGATCTGATACTCGACAAAGACAGTCGCATCGTCACCCTTGACGGTCAACCTATCGCCTTGACGCTCAAAGAATATGAACTTTTGCTCTACTTCATGGAAAATACGGGCATTGCCCTCTCCCGTGAACGTATTATGGAAGTTGTTTGGGGCTTCTCCTACGAAGGCGAGTCCCGTACCGTTGACATGCATGTAGTTACCTTAAGACAGCATTTAGGCCATGCAGGCCGCCATCTTAAGACTGTTCGCGGCATCGGATATCGTTGGGAGGCCACCATATGAGACAAAAGTTTTTCCGTGCCCTGTTCGGTTTGGGCATGCTGAGTCTCGTAGTCAGCACCGTTATCCTCAGTTACTTGTTCTACAATAACTGGAAACATGATTTTCGCACCGTACTCTATACGGAAGGCCGAATTATTGCGTCTACGGGTACATTAACACCGGACCGATTAGAAGCCATTGCCCAATCTACCAATAATACGTTACGTATTACTTGGATTTCCTACGAAGGCAAAGTTTTATTTGACTCCGTACATGATGCCGACACGATGGATAATCACCTGCAAAGACCGGAAATAGCACAAGCCGTTCTCCACGGCGAAGGCAGTGATATTCGTGACTCATCTACAATCCATGCCATAAGCTATTATGAAGCCATACGTCTGCCGGATAATACCATTCTGCGCGTATCACGTAACGGTTCCACCGTTTACAAGGTCATCTTAGATGCGGCACCTGGCCTCTTCTTGCTCTTTGCGGCTATGTCCGGCGGTTGTTATCTCTTAGCCCGTCGGTGGACTGCCGATGCCATCTATCCGATTGAAGAGATCGTAAAAGCGTGGACCTCTCACGGAGACACCAAACCGGTTATAGACGAGGCCTATAATGAAATCACACCGCTTTTATCCAGGCTTTCTTTTCAA
This sequence comes from Veillonella seminalis, assembly GCF_003992065.1. GTDB lineage: Bacteria > Bacillota > Negativicutes > Veillonellales > Veillonellaceae > Veillonella_A > Veillonella_A seminalis. The sequence goes on along the minus strand of NZ_RQUZ01000001.1, from coordinate 195,776 downwards.
AAAAATGAACTGGAAGCCATGATTTTGCGTTTACAGGCCGAAAAAAATACCCTCCGGTCTATTATGGAAGAAATGGACGAAGGGCTCTTATTGGCCGAATTAGACGGCACAATCATTACATATAATGAACACTTAAAAGAATTTTTGAATGCTAAAAGTGAATTACACGGTGAATCGCTGTTATTGCTCTCTGACGACGTAGAATGGCGTAAACAGGTAATCAATGCCATGCGCAAGCATCAAGGCGGCGAATATCTATTGCACCAGGATAATCAGCATTTTCATATCGTGTTCCACATCACGGAAGACGATCGTTACAAAGGCCGTTTGCTTGTTATTATCTCCGATATTACGCAGAGCTATTTAGAACAACAGCGACGTCATGAGTTTACCTCTAATGTATCACATGAATTAAAAACACCGCTTACTACCATCAGCGGTTATGCGGAAATTCTTGCCAAAGGAATGTATCCGAACAAAGATGAAGCAACCGTTCTCGGCGGCCACATTCACACGGCAGCTCTCCATATGCAGGAACTTATCGATACTATTTTGAAACTCTCCCGCATTGAAGACGAAGGATCTGAAGTTCTTTTTGAAAAAACCTCAATCCGATCCGTTATCAATTCAGCTTGGCAGCAATTAGCTACTAAAAGGCAGGGTCGCAATATCACTTTGGCCATGACCGGCGAAAGCCCGACCTTATTTCTCTCGCCTAAATTGATTGAAGAAGTATTCATCAATCTCTTTGACAATGCTATTAAATTCAGCCAAAACTCGGATAATCACATTACCGTTAATATTTGTCCTAAAGAAGGCTTTACCGTAGTCAGCGTAACCGACGAAGGCATCGGTATTCCTAAAGACAAACAAGCTCGTATCTTTGAACGTTTCTATCAGGCCGATCCGAGCCGTAACAGCAAGCGTGAAGGCAGCGGACTCGGTCTTGCCCTCGTAAAACATATTATGGAAATTCACAGTGGTTCTGTAGCTGTCAAGAGTGAACCGGGTGAAGGTACTACCTTCATTCTTCGTTTTAAAAACTCCGAAAGCTGATAAATCGTTAATTATTACTGATTTATTTCCCGTTAAATTTATATAGACGCCAATATTAAGTAACTTAATGTTGGCGTCTATATTCAATTTTTAGCTAATTAGAAGTGATTTTCAACTTCATTTTTCGAGTATGCCCTATTATCATATACCCCGTTAAATCAAGTCCAATTATGCAAAATTAATACTATAGAATTTTAAATCAACATGATTTTTCTTTATTTCAATTATGCAATTATGATATGATTAATATACAGAGACACATAATTAAAGGGGGTCGTTATTATGTATGAAAATTTAGCAGCATTACAACCGGTTATCTTAGCGGGTCACAACAGCTCTCGCATGGGTTATAACAAAGTATTCGCCAAATTCGGCGATCAAACATTGATTGAAACAATTTACACTATGTTAGCTTTCTCTTTCGAAAAGGACCCTATTATTGTAACCGATAATAAGACCCTGTTCGATAAATTCGAACCGTTACACGACGCCACAGTTGTTGAAGATAAATATCCGGGTCACAATACCTTAGGTGCCGTGGCTACAGCATTTGAAGCTACCGATGCGGAAAACCTCTTTGTTATCGGCGTTGATATGCCGTTCTTATCCCTCGTAGTTTTGGATCGTATGGTTCAAAGCCAAGGGGTGGCTCAAGTTGTTGTGCCAATGCTTAACGGCAAGGATATTTGCTTACACGCTATTTATAATCGCCAGTTATTGCCGATTATGAAAGAAAAAATTGCAGCCGGCGAAAAATTGCTTCATTCCTTCTACAAAGCAGTGCCTCTGTTACAATTACCGTTGAAGGAAAACACTTTAGAAGCCGATATTTTCATCGACATCAATACGCCGGAAGATTTGGAATATGCGCAAGAATATTTCCACAAAATGCACGAAATCGATACAGACAAAGTATTGGTACATCATCCGCACAAATAATAATAAATAAGTTAAAGCCCATAATACGATGTGCAAAATATCGTATTATGGGCTTTTTAATTATTAACTTCATATTTCAGTATTTTTTTGCATTTATTCTATTATGGCAGATTCCGATGTGCATTCTCCCCTAACATCCTATTATTGGAGTATATGATATAATCTTAATAATACTTTTACACAATAGAAAAACCATTAAACATAATATTTATATAAAGGGAGTTTACTATGAAAATTTATGAAGTCACAGAACGTCCGGAAGATCTCATAAAACGACTATTAACTGTTTGGGAAGCTTCAGTTCGAGCTACCCACCTCTTTCTGTCCGGCGAGGAAATCTTAACAATCAAAAACTATGTACCCGAAGCTTTAACCGGTATTCCCCACTTAATCGTAGCCGAAGATGATACGCAACAGACTATCGCCTTCATGGGTATTGCCGAGCAAACATTAGAAATGCTGTTTATCGCACCGGACATGAACGGCCATGGTCTTGGCAAGCAATTGATTCAATACGGTATCAGAACCTATGGAATTAACCATGTCGCCGTTAATGAGCAAAATCCGAAGGCTAAGGGCTTTTACGAACACATGGGATTTAGTGTTTATAAACGAACTGAACTTGATGAGCAGGGCAATCCGTATCCGTTACTATATATGCAATTAAAAAAATAGCAGATTCAACCGACTCGCTTACCGGTTAAACCTGCTATGATATTAACATTATGATTAAACTACGTAAAAGTGTCATTTACAACAAATTAATCATGATTTTGCGCCACGCCCTGCATACCCGATTGTATAAACTGGAACAAGGCTTGCTGCGCCTGAAGCCACTCTTCGGTACGTTGCCAGTTATACTTTTGATTTATAGCATATAGTCCATGCACGCAAAACAGAAAAATAGCGTCAGCTACCGCTTCCGAAACCTTCAATTCTTTAGTAAGGGCCGCCACCTGCTTGGGCCGTTCTTCGCTGCTAAAAACACGTATCCGGGCTTTGAAGGTACTTTCAACAGCAAACAAACTTTACCGCTCGTTGACCTTCCGAAATCCGTTGATGAAATTTTGAAAGGTGCAGATGCCGTTGTAGTAACGCATACACATTTGGATCACTGGGATGAAGCTGCTGCTAAAAGCATCAACAAAGATACCCCTATCTTCGTTCAAAACGCATCCGACCAGGCATTGATTCAAAAACAGGGCTTCAAAGATGTACGCGTATTGGCTGATACAACTACTTTAGAAGGCGTAACTTTGTCTCACCGCAACGCAACTCACGGTACTGACGCTATGTACCAAAACAAGGCCGCAGCAGATCTCTTGGGCGAAACTATGGGCGTAGTATTCTCCATGCCTAACGAAAAAACTGTTTACATTATGGGCGACACCGTTTAGACTCCGGACATTACCAAATCCATCAGCAAATTCAATCCTGACGTGCTCATAATGAACACCGGTTATGCTAAATTACTCGGCTTCGAAGACAGCATCATCATGGGTACCGAAGATGTAGGTAAAGCGGCCGCTTTAACACCCAAAGCTAAGATCTTAACGGTCCACATGGATACGGTTAACCACACTGCTGTTGACCGCAAAACTATGAAAAAATACGTTGACGGCATGGGCTTACAAGATCAAGTAACCATTCCTGAAGATGGCGAAACAGTAAAATTATAAGATTATAATCAGGCATTCAAAACTTAACTTAAACAACCTAAATATTAAGATTGCATATCTTATTGTCTACTTTGAAAAAGAGGCTGAGTCACCCGACTCAGCCTCTTTTTATATAAACACAAATTCAAAAAAACATAAAGGCCCTACATTCTCGGATACAAAAAAGCACCGGCCACAAGACCGATGCTTGAACATTCAATGTTAAGAATCCTACTCAATATCTTATTTTTTGGATTCATCCATTACATCATATAACATTTTAAAGATTTCAGGATCACAAGGATATTCTTCACCGTTAACACCACGAATTACCCAATCACCGGGATTCGTTTTAACAACGCCGTTTAATGTCAACAAATAGCGTTCCCCTGTTTCTAAAATAGCCGTTAATTCATTCGGTTTATGGCGAATGGCCACCGCTTTTTCAGCATATAACTTCTCATCGTAATAAATTTCATGAGCTTCAGCCGCGCAATGAGCTTGTAAAATCGTATCAATCAAGATAGGTTCGGTAATGGAGCCTACTGTTTTCTCGCATAAAGCGATGACCTCTTCGTTAAAGGCAGGATCAAAATGTAAAGCCAACGGTGTTTCGGCCGCGTCTTTTACATCTTTGTAAATAAAAATTTCATTATCTGTAATCTGGAGCCAACGATAATCCAGCTTATAGGCACCAGCTAATACACTTGCTAAATTCTGCTTAAAATTCATAATTTACCACCATCATATTCACTACTAATGTCTTATACCGGAGTCCGTATACAGCTACGGTTGCGGCTCCTGAGAAATATAATCACGCAATTGCTTAACGGATTCAGCATCATGTACCGATATTTCAAAAATTCGGCTGACACCGGCTTCGCGAAGATTTTTGCGAGCTCTAGTCGCGTCGCCCCCCAAGTCCGTCTTAGTAATAACCCCGATAACTTCCCTGTTAAACGAAGCGGCAAAATTAGGCGGAAAAATACTCTCCTTCTCATTGGCTTCATTCAAAAACAATACGATGTCCGCATCATAGGCATTCAATAAAATTGCCCGATAGTATATGGGATTTTCCACAAACTCACCGGGTGTATCAATAATCGACCCGATTCGTCCTATTGATTGCGTCTTACGAGCTTCCGGACTGCCGTACATCAACGTATTGGCTAAAGTGGTTTTCCCCACTTCCGTGCGTCCTACCATTATTACCGTTTTTAACGCCTGATTCGTCTGTTCCATCCGCTCACCTCACAATCCGCAGGCTGTCAGCACCATTGAATCCTTATCTATTATACTACAGATTTCCTGCAAATACCTATTAAAATAACCGACACTAGTATGAATACCTGACGAATTGCTTCATCAGGTGCGAGTAATTTTGGTAGGGAAAAATCCTAAAATTTTATCCAGCCCTTCTATTACCGCTTTTAAAGCTGATTCTACACCGGATATATCCCCGGTAATCAGTAAAGCTCCGGAAAAACGGTCCACAAAGCCCAATTCAATGCCGGCTGCTTTCGAAGCAATATCGGCAGCAATAATCGTACCTTCGCCCGGTGTAATCGTCAAAATACCGATAGCACCGCGTTGTTTTTCATCGAGGCCCATTTTACGGAATAATTCAGGTTTCGGATTGGCAATAATATGAGCAATCGTAACCTGCTTGCCGGGCACAAACTCCTGAATAATGCGTTGTTTATTTTCTACAGCGTCTAAAAAATCCATAATGTTGTCCTTTCTGCGTATAGTTCAGTCTCTTAATTCATGCCTGCACCCCTGTATCCCGTAGTGTTCTGACAGCATTTCAAATTAACTGTATATTTCAGACTCCTGATTTATTTTGTTTAATGGCTATGATTTATTAGGTAATCATCGCCTGTGAGCCTCCTCCGCTCATTTAAGAACGATAATTACCTAACATTACTCATTCCTCTATTTAGGCGCAACTGCCAAGAAGAATAACACAGCAATTGTTGCACCGATGACAGGTCCGATAACAGGCACCCAAGCATAACCCCAATTGGCATCACCGCGGTTAGGTACCGGTAAGATTGCATAGGCCAAGCGAGGGCCAAAATCGCGCGCAGGATTGAGCGCAAAACCGGTGGTAGAACCGAAGGAGAAACCAATAGAGGCAACTAACATACCTACGATAAACGGGAATAAACCGTCGCTCATTTTGCCGAGACAAAGAATTGCCAACATAAACATAAAAGTAGCAATTACTTCGGATAATAAATTCATGAAACGGTTATCGCTCATCGGTCCGGTGGCAAAAATACCGACTACATTGCCTTCATCCGGTCCGGTTTGTTTGAAATGAGGGAAATAGTGAATCATAGTAATCGCAGACCCAACGAAACCGCCCACCATTTGAGCAACAACAACAGGCAATACCTGGTCCCACGGGAAAATACCACCGGCAGCGAGAGAAATCGTGATAGCCGGATTTAAATGAGCCGGGCCACCGAGTGCCAAACCGATATATACGGCAAAGGTTACCGCCATGCCCCATCCAAAAATTAAGCTCATCCAGTTTGGCGCAAATGCTTTAGCCAATGTATTTTTTAATAAAACCGAGGAGTTAACCCCACTACCAAAAGCCATTAAAACTGCCGTGCCGACAAATTCACTAATCAGGATCTGTGTATCCATACGCTACTCCTTACATGATCATTAATAATAGATTTTCCAGATCGTCCTTCGAGGCGGCATATGGATTTGTCTGATAGGTCATATCTTGCAATGCTTTATCCGCCATAATAGAAACTTTCTGTCTTGCCTCCTGTGCCGAAATTTTAGCAGCCGCACTGATATTGAGCGGGCATTCAACGGTTCTGGCAAGTTGTAAGATAGCTTTAACTAACGCGACTAAAGCATCTCTCTTATCTGTACCTCTATCTGCAAAGCCGAGCTTCTTTGCAAGTTGTACATATTTCTCATACGCCTTTTCACAATGGAAGGCGTTAAACATAACGACTCTGGCGATAAGCATCGCATTGGCGAGACCATGCGGAATGTGGAATTGACCGCCCAACTGATGAGCTAAAGCGTGGGTAATACCAAGACCGGCTTGGTTAAAAGCGAGCCCCGCCATGCAGGATGCTTCATGCATCCCCATGCGATCATCTTCCGTAGCACCCGGTGCAAAGCACTTAGGCAGGTACTCAAATACCAAGGCCAAAGCTTTTTCTGCCAATGCATCCGTGAAATTATTGGCACCGGTCGAAACCAGTGCTTCAATGGCATGAACCAATACATCCATACCGCTGTAGGCCGTCACCTTAGGTGGTGCCGTTTTAACAAAAAGCGGCGTTAAAATTGCTTCTTGCGGCAATAAACTTTCATCCAAGATAGGATATTTCGTTTGGGAAGACGGATCGGTAATAACGGCAAACGACGTTACTTCCGAACCGGTTCCGCTGGTGGTAGGAATTACGGTGAAATAATGTACGCCCACATACCCCATGCGACGGGCAAAATACAATACCGCTTTGGTCAAATCAATGGCCGAACCGCCACCAATGGCAATCACTGCCGTAGGTTTTATTTGCTGAATAGCTTCGACCCCTTTAACCACATGGCTGATAGGCGGATCCGGGACAACGTCCGTATAAATGCTCACCTCGTTCTGTGGGCGGAGCTCATTCAAAATATAATTTAAATTTTCCGTACCTTCTAAAAACGGATCGCACACAACCAAGATCCGCTCTTGCCGAAATTGTTTTAATCGTAAGAGGGAATCATGGCCGGCAAAGATTTTAGTAGGAAATGTCCATTGATTCATAACAGCCTCCTAGCGAATTTGGAAGCCTGTAGTCAAGCAGCAACGACGGCGGCGTGCAAAATGACGAGCCGAAGTGGTAGCTTCACCGGTTGGCGTGGCAATTGTAAAGGTTGTAGTGCCTTCACCGTTATAGCCGAGACCTGCATAGGATGGGCCGTTTTTAACAAAAATCGAAGTTTTCATAGCGCGAGCCATCTTGTTAAGACGTTCCAAGTTAAGGGAATGCATGGTAGCGGTATGATGTAAACCTGCTTCCAAGAATAAGCAGGTTGCCAAGCCGTCTTCGAAGTTTTCCACGGTTACTACAGGCAAAATCGGCATTAACATTTCGGTTGTGGCAAACGGATGATGTTTGTCGGTTCGCATGATGATAAGACGAGGATCGCCTTCCACTTCGATACCGGCATCACGCAAGATTACGTTAGCATTGCGACCTACATATTTACGACTAGGAGTACAGTTTTTCTGTAAGGTGATGTCCAATAATTTTTGGATTTGATCATCACGTTCTATAAGAACCGCACCGGCTTTTTTCATTTCTTCAATTAATTCGTCGGCGATGAAACGAACAGCAACCACGCTTTTTTCAGCAATGCAGAGAATATTATTATCAAAGCTGGCACCCATTACGATATCCTGAGCAGCCTGACGAATGTTAGCCGTTTCATCAACGAATGCAGGCGGATTACCGGCTCCGGCACCGATTACTTTTTTACCGCTGCACAAAGCTTGATGTACAACGCCCGGGCCACCGGTTACAACCAATAAAGGAACATCCGGATGTACCATCATTTCCTGAGCCGCTTCAATGGAAGGTTCAGCGATAGTAACAATCAAGTTATCAATACCGATGGCATCGGCTACGATACGATTCAATTGACTTACGAGCCAACGAGACAGTTTTTTGGCACCGGGATGTACGCTGAAGAAAATAGCGTTACCGGCGGCCAACATGCCGATAGCATTACAAATAAGTGTTTCACTCGGGTTCGTACTAGGTGTTACGGCACCGATTACGCCGTAAGGGGATAATTCGTATAGCGTCATCCCGTTATCGCCGGTTTCACATTCCGTTACCAAGTCTTCCACACCCGGTGTTTTATCAAGAGTAAGATTCAATTTAATAATCTTATCTGCCACACGACCCATACCGGTTTCATCATAGGTCATCTGAGCCAATTTATTAACCAACGGACGCATACTCTGACGAATGGCTTCGATAGCTTTACCACGCGTAGCCAACGCGCATTCTTCAAATTTAATTTGTGCCTGTTTAGCAGCCGCTACGGCAGCATTTACAGTACTGAATACGCCCGGTTCATCAGGTAAGGCACCTTCCGAAACCGTTGCGGCTCCCGTGTCGGTACCATTCATAATATTCATAACCATAGAGCGAATCATGCGTTCCAACTCTTGTTTATTTTCCATACTTTGCCTCCATATAATCCATTGCATATTCTCCGATAGCCACATCTTCTGCGACTGTCCCCCCACTAATACCTAAGCCACCTATGAGCTTACCTCTTTGAGTCAGCGGAAAACCGCCGCCAAACGTAACTAAAGGCCTGGATACCATGGATTCAATTTGATATAAATCAGCCCCGGGCTGAGTGATTTCTTTCAAAGCTTCGGTCTTACATTTAAGTGCTACAGCCGTATAGGCTTTACCGGCCGAAATATCGGTACTTACCAGTAAAGCATCCGCCATGCGATACGTGAGCACCGGATTACCGTGTACATCCACTACGGTGATAACTACCGGTACGCCCATAGCTTCGCTCTTGGCAGTCGCCCCTTCGAGTAAACACATGGCCATACGGCGCAGGCGTTGGTCCTCATCCACAGGGGCTGCTTCATTTTCTGTATGGCCTTCTGCAGACGGGACCGATTCGGCAGCCCCATCCAATTTAGCCATAACTTTTGACGCTACTTCGTCAACATAGAAAATGAAATCTTCCATACGTGCCAATGTATAAATGCAGTCAGATAACCGGTTGACAAACGCCAACGCTGTCGGTCTTACCGGTTCGCCCTGCCGCAAGCCGTTGAGTTTTCGTTCCGCCCGTCGGCAAACAGTACGGGCTACATGAAGCTCTGCGGCTGCTAAGTTATTGCCTTGATATATAAAACTTGTAAGCGGTGGCAACAATTGCGTATAACGATCGATGATTGATTCCAGCTCTTTAATATCCGCTTCGCTGATAAGCGTGCTATGCTGTGTTAATTTAGCTTGGTCCATCGTCGCTACTTCCGCGCAAAGTCTAAATAACAGGCCCTGTAAATTATGTAAAATCTGTTTTGTTTCCGGATACCGCACCAATTTTTCACACACACTTAAGTGCGCATTCAACTCATCAAGGGTGCCATAGGTGTTGACCCGTTCCGAGTTTTTAGCAACGCGGGTACCATCGAATAGCCCCGTCATGCCTTTATCGCCCGTCTTTGTGTAAATAGCCATGGCCGGCCTCCTATTTATCAAAACTGTCTATAATACCTACGATAGCGCAATCAACAGCGCTGTTGATATCCTGTCCGTCGCCGAACACATGGCGGGCGGAAGAACCGCGAGTCAACAATACATATTCGCCAATCCCGGCACTCACCGTGTCGGCCGCCACTTCATACGAAGGTAACGGTTCCTGATTGCCGTCTACGTATTGTATAATCATCAATTTCAAGCCCACTAAGGACTCATGCTTTTGCGTTGATACAATACTGCCTATTACTCTACCAGTCTGCATATCGCTTCGTCCCTTCTATACATACAAGGTGGCGGTCACGCAACTCATCAAGCCCGAGAGCGGTAAATCGCTGACCACGAAATATAAGTATAACGGACCCATTGTTGCAAGTACGAATCGCCGACGCACTAATGATGCGCTCTTTGAAACTGTATACCCTGCGGCCTTGTTTATCCGTAAAGGTAACCGGCCAGTTTAATATCATCGCCGGATCCCATTGCCCGTTGGCACACATGGCGGTAACCAGCGTCATATCACAACCGTAGGCGACTGCCTTATCAAGCCAGGCTACCAAAGGTCCTTCAGCTCGCTTTGTCAGTTCATCCAGTTGTGCTTGGGTTACGCCCGTCACCGTTACCCTTTGATGATGCAGCAAGGTTCGTTCCTCAAGCTTGCCGTCGTGAGCCAAATCCACCTGTCCTCGGCTATCCATTCGCGCCTGCAAGCGTTTGAGTACTGCTGCAATAATTTCGTCCATAACTACCTCATTCCCTGTAAAATTGGCCTTACATACTGCCTAAGGCAATTCCTAAAGGGGTTACAAATTCCGGATATAGAGGCTTTATTACCTCGCGTCCGATGACTTTCTCAAAGGTATCGGCAAAATCCGTAAAATTAGTGGCACCGCCTACGACGTATACCGGACCATTCTTGCGATAGGCCCCGTCCGCCAAGGCTTTATTTGTAATAGTAGCCATTTTTTCAACCACCGGGCGAATCACCGGATACACTTCCCGTTCTCTTGAATGATCTCGCTTGAGAAGTTCCGCATCCGCTTGGGAAATCCCGTAATTACCGCTCAACACAAGCGTCATATGTGAGCCGCCGGTCGGTTCATCGGCGGTATAACTTACCTTGCGCCGTTTAATCACGGTAATCCCGGTCGTTCCGCCGCCAACATCAACTACGGCACCATTTACCAAGTCAAGTACCAAGGCTGCCGCCGTCGGTTCATCATATATGGCGGTTACCGTAAAATCAGCACCTTCCAGTACATGGCCGACCACGTCTTTATTCTTGCCCATAGTTCCCGGCGGTACAGCCGCTGCCGCTTTTGACAAGGAGCATCCTAAAGCTGCTTCCGCCTTTGCTTTTAAGCGTCTTGTAATGGTTACCGCACCGACATAATCTACTACTAAGCCGTCTCTTACTGCCTGCGCGTATTCAAAAGCACCATAAACCGGTTCCCCTTCGGCATCAACTACGGCAAGGACGATGGACGATGTTCCCAAATCCACGCCGACCCGTAAAGTATCGGCTTCCTTTTCTGAAATTGTACGTGTCGCCCCTTCCTCAACGCATTGATTAAAGGCGGCCAATAGTTGATTTACTTCTTCAATACTGCGCATATTTGCCTCCTACCGTACTATTTTCGCCACCGTATCATTACCTACTTGCGCCGCATTCGCCTCATCCGTATCAAGATGCATTTCCGTTACATAATTAGGTGAAACGCGAATAATCACATCTTCGAACACCGTTGTTCGTTCAGGTGTAACCACGCGTACCTTTACGGTTTCACCATCGGTTACGCCCAGTTTCGTAGCATCGTCGGCATTTACATGAATATGACGCTTAGCTACGATGCAGCATGGGATAGTAACTTGGGCAAATTCCGTTTTTAACGTAATCGGTACGGCTTTGTCAAGCTGACCGGACAACACAATCGGAGGTTTGACTCCTAACATACGGGCATCGGTTTGTGAAATTTCCACTTGCGATGCTTTGCGAAGCGGTCCCAATAAACGAACTTTAGTAATTTCATTTTTTGGTCCCACCAGCGTCACCATTTGTTCGGCAGCAAACTCACCGGGCTGTTTCAATACCTTCTTGGACTGCAATGTCACATGAGGGAAAAGTCGATCATAATCGGCCTGACGGAGATGAATGTGACGATTGGAAATCCCGATTGGGATTTCCGGCGTCTGTACGTCTTGGATAATATGGCGAATCAGCTCTTTTAAAGCATCTCTATCCATCATAAGTTATCCTTTGCTAATAGATTCTGTAATCAGTGTTTCTAAGGTATCTTACTTCCGATAAGCCGGTCTTATTTAACCAAAATGCTTTCTACATCGCTATGAGGGCGTGGAATAACGTGAGTGGATACCACTTCGCCTACTTTAGCGGCTGCAGCACAACCTGCGTCAACAGCGGCTTTAACAGCACCTACATCACCGCGAACCATTACAGTTACCAAACCGGAACCGATTTTTTCATAGCCTGTCAATGTTACGTTAGCTGCTTTTACCATAGCATCGGCTGCTTCGATAGCGCCTACTAAACCTTTTGTTTCTACCATGCCTAATGCGTTATTCATTATAAATCCTCCTTAAGTCATTACATCATACTGTTTGTATTACCTAAGCGTTTTGCTTATCTTTACTTACGCTTTCGGTTTTGTTGTTGTTTTTGCTCGACTCGGCCGTTTCTTAGGGGCCGGTTTTACTACCTTCAGCAACGCTTCTTTTGTCGTGTCCACAACAGATTCGGCATCTCCCGAAGCCGTTGTTTCAGGTGCTTCAGTTGCTTTTGCCGGTTCTGTTTTCACAGGTTCCGCCTGTTTAGTTGCTGTCGATGTTTTAGCCGCCGTAGCAGTTGTTGCTTTAACCGTTTCAGCCTGTTTAACCGGTTCCGTTGCCTTAGCCGATGTCGTCTTCGTCGTCTTAGTCGTTGAAGCAGCTGCTTTAGCTTCCACCTTAGCCGGTGCGGCTTTAACGGCAGTCGCTTTCGCAGGTGCCGTTGCTTTAGCTGTTGTCGCAGGTTTCACTTCCGATTGTACAGGCGGTTCTGTTACAATTTCAGCTTTGGCTACTTCCGGATTTAATACCGGCTTACCGCCACCGCCCAAGAGCATTTTATCAATGCCTTCAGCCGGTCTTGGGATTACTTTTTGCGCAATATAATGACGATCATGTTTGGCTTGTGCCACTCCGGCTTGTACGGCCGCCTGTACGGCACCTACATCACCGGAAACTTTAACCATCATCCAACCGTTACCGCGTGCTTTTTCCACATCGATAATTCGTACATTGGCTGCTTTTACCATTACATCGGCTGCTTTTATGGCCGCTGCAAGACCTGCTACTTCCAAGAGTCCTAATGCTTCTTTCAAAATGCCACCTCCAATCCGGGGTCGGTTTTAAAAGGATTGCCCTTCACCAGGCGAGCTGCATTAGCCCCCAGCGCTCGCATAGCTTGTTGTGCTTGTTTATAATTACGTAAACGATAGATAAATTGATGTGGCGGTAAGTTTTGATAACTTAACACCAAGGTATCTGCCGTGCAGCCGACGCCTACGGACAGTGCCGATGCATGTGAAGCTTCATCGGCCATGCGCAAGATATCTTCATCGGTGCCGCGCGTTTCAAGGCTAAACGGTATACCTTCTTCTTCAATACCGAACAAGAGATCCTGAATGGCCTCCTGAGATACATTCGGATGGTGATAAATTATGATAGTCGGTTTAGGTGCAATTATAACCTCCATACCTTATCCCCTCCGCTCTTTCGCATACGATAAAATCAAACCGGTTGCCACCGCATTACGTGCCCCTTCCGTGCCGCGCACATTCCCGCGCCCGGCCACGAGATTGTAATGGGATAACGCATCGGTAACAAGTTGCGGTACTTCGAAATCCAATGCCGAACCGCCGACAATAACCACGAACGGAATGTCACGCACATTATGTGTAGGACTTACGGCCCGCAAAGCACGCAGCGAGTTTGTTACGAAAACACGTTCTTTAGCAGTTTGACGTACAATTTTAATCTTTTCCATGGACTGTTCGCCGTCAATCGGCACAAGCCCTTCATCGGTTACGATAACCGTTTTGGCAAACAGTTCCGCCGGTAACGGATCTTTGAAAAACTGTACATTGCCGTCTTCGTGGCGAATATGATAGACGCTGATAACTTTGGCTAATGGGAATTTCTTAATGCTTTCCGCTAAGTGAATATCTTCAAGGCCCAATTCAGAGTTAATCAACATGGTAACCATATTACCGGCCCCGGCTAAATGAATAGCCGTTACTCGTCCGTCAGGTGACATAATCGATGCATCCGTGGAACCTGCGCCCAGGTCCAAAATCGCCAACGGCGTTTCCGTACCCGGTGTTGTCAAAGCCCCGAGAATAGCTGATTCAGCTTCCTGGCCACCGATTTCAACGGGAATCTTAAGCTCCCGTTCCACTTCTTTGGCGATGATTTCCATTTGCAAGTGATCCGACTTAACCATAGAAGCTATGCCTACAGCCTGTTCCATCGAGAATTCACCGGCAAGGCCGCCCTTTACGTTAATCGGTACCGATGTATCGACAGCGAGTAAATCTTCAATGTATACATCGTTCGGTGATTTATTCGTTAAGTCCGCCATGGTCTGACGTACTCTTTCCAGCATGCCTCCTACGTTAGTACCCGCTTCACCGCATACATTGTCGATGTGGGATACCTGACCGAGGGTGCTCATAATCTGTTCGGCACCGGCTGAAATGTCAATTGAAACAGTTCGTCCGTCACCGGTGGCTACAATCGAACCTGCCGGAATTACACGTTCTTTTACATCGCCGGCCGGGGTTTTAATAACCACCGCCGAACGGTTGCCGATGAGAGCTCTGGCGATAGGTACGATATTCTTGGTTTCTTCAGCCGATAATTTGAAAACCGTAGCAATGCCATAAGGATTAGACAATTGGGAAATGACTTTACCCGGTTCAACAACTTCAACGGCGGCGAGCATACCAAGCGGTACTTTATCGACATACGCCACTTCATCAATAATAGGAATCGGCTGTTGCAAACGGTTCGCTACGAGCACGCCGTCATCGGCCTGTAAGATAGCCCCCTTGATGCGAAAGCCTTTTGTTACATACGCATTAATCAGTTCGGCCACAAGCTGAAAATCTATTTCTTTCGGTACTACGACGATGTAGTCCTCATCCATAGGTTTATCGAGCAATTGCAGGATATGAGCCGTTTGGCCCACACCGATACCAAGACCGCCCGGAGTTTTCGGATTATGCCCAATCATGGTTGATTCGGTAATAATCGTTTCAGTAATCGTCTCCATCGCTACATCCCCAATAACCGGGGTAGCTTCATTGATACGGATTAAATCGATGTCCTTTAAGGACAGGCCCGTTTTAGCAACCAATTGACGAAGCGATTCAAAGAGCCCTTGAATATTATCCTTAGTCCCTTTAATCCCTGTTGTATTGGCAATGGCCGAACCGAGAAAACGAACTTCACCGGACTCGTGGATTTCCGCTAACGCTGATTCTGTTGTGGAATTACCTATATCAATACCAACGACTCGCTTCATACACAAAACTCCTAACTCTTAGTTATCGCCTTTCAATTTCTTACGTTTTTCATAGTTTTCAGCTGCTTCACGAACAAATTCGGCACAAATAACAGCACCGTATTCATGTTCAAGTTCATCAGCCATAGCCAATAATTCCTGTTTGGAAGAACGGTACGGACGAAGTGCATTGTACATTTCCAATAAGCGTTTATCGCCTACTTTAGTCATTTCGGCAGCGCGCGAGAAGTTAAATTCGATTTGATCGCGACCGCCGGCTTTGGCGATTTGGCCCTGTGCTTTTAAGATATCAGGGCTGATACGCATATCATCCATCGAAACCTGACCGCTCATAACAGCATCCAAAGTGATATCATCCAAACCTTTGTTGCCTACGCGAATCCAATCAGGATGTTTTTGAGCAATCGGGTAATCCGCAGTCGTTGCAACGCGTTCGTTTGTGCTCGTCTGAGTCGCAGCACTTACGGGTGCGGGCGTTCCCTTTTGCATATCTTCTAAAATTTTGCGAATCATCGCTTCCATATCTGTGCTCATAAAGGCCTCCTTATAGGCTTACGCGGCATTCATCAGCCGGTTTACCTTTAACCACTCGTTTTGTTTCCTTAATGTGTAAAAGGGCTGACAACGCTTGATATTTAGGGCGTGCCATTTGATCGTTAAGCGTAGCTACCGGATTAGGGGATTCACCCTTAGCGTATTTAGCTGCGTTTTTACCGATGGCGCGGTATACTTCTTCCGTAAGCAACGGTGCTTGTGGGAATAATTCCAAGTTGGATAACGGTTGTAAATCACGTTGGTGAATTACAGTGGTACCTTTGGATTGAATACCGATGCACACGCCGGAACCGGATAAGTGATCGCCTTCAACAGCAACAGCTGCTACGTCGGAAGAACGGTATACACGAACTACACGAGCTTTTAAGCCTTCTTCTTCAATACCGGCAACGAGTTGACGGATTACATTGCGATGCGGTACACCTACGATAGTAGTGCGTTGGCTGCGACCGAATGCAGGGCCTACAGCAATAACTACTTCGTCAGGAGATGTGTGAGATTCAGCCGGACCACCGGTTTGAATCCAAGTATCATCAACGTCCTCTTCTTTAGGACGAGCCGGAGCCGCTGTTTCAGTGGAGGAACCGGCAAAAGTAACAGGCTTGCTGGCGCTGCCCATTTCTTGAAGCACTTCCATAATTAGTGCGCGTAAAACTTGCTCATTAATTTCAGCCATATTGATGCCCCCTTAAATATCACGCGGATCGATTGCGTTAGGAATATTCTTGATTACTTCCCAATCTTCGCCTTCCAAACGATAGCCTGTACCTACGCCGGCATAATCGTTAGGATTGTTAATTGCTGAAATTACATTGAATTTATCGTCAAAAATAGCGGATGTCTGTAAATAGTCACCGGCGATTTTCTGTTTCAACAAATTAAGAACGCTTTGGGCCAAATCATTGAAACCGCGTTTAGCAAGACCTTTAACAAAGTCGATGCCGGTTACACCGCGGTTCATAAGGTCGGCAGCTGCTTTGATATCAGCTACTTTATCACGAGGCGGCATATCTTTAGAACCGTTGGCATATGTAGCGGCTTCTACTTCTTTATCGGTAATAGCCGGTAAGCCGAGTTCTGCGAATAAACCTTGTAAAGCTCGCGCTGCTTTGTTACGAACAGCTACAACAGCGTCTTCAGTAGCCGGTTTCAAACCGCCGTTAACTTTAAGGTCACGCTGAATGATTGTCCAGTCATCATAATCTTCAGCATCCCAGTTGGATCCGGCAAACATGTTGTCATAGTTTGGTGTGGAGCTGTAACCGGAACAAATGAAGTCAGTACCAGGACAGAACTGCATGAGTGTACGAGCCGTACGACGTAAATCGGAATGACTGAATGTCTGGTCATTACTGGATGCACATTCAAGGTCAAGCATAGCTGCGATCAAGTTTTCTGCTAAAACGGCACGAATACCGGATGGTACAGCAGCCGGAATACCGATACAGCTTACGGAACCGTTCTGAATACCTTGTACGCCGGCGCCTTTAGTGATATAGAGGCAACGAGTTTCGAGGTATAACATGGATTTACCTTCGGCCTGGCCCATCTGAACTTCGGAGCCTGTACCGGAAGTAAAACGCATTTTCAAACCACGGGATGCATAAGCGGATGCTAAGAATGCTTTGGACCAAGGAGTGTCGTCACCGTCGGTGAAAACGTCTTCAGTACCGTATACGGAAATTGTTTCGGCATAAGCTGTAAAACCGCGCATACCGAGTTCCAATTCAGTAGCTTCTTCCAAGGAGCATTGAGTCAATACGCCCGGACGACCGGCTTGGGAACCTACCAAAATACTGATAGCGTTAAGCGGAGCATAACGGGCAACCGCTACAGTTGTTTCTTCTTCGGCAAAACCGCGAAGTGCGCCTTCAGCGGCATCAGCTGCGATTTGAACCGGGTTATCGTTAACGTTGGTTACGTGAGCCTGGTTAGCCATGGTGCGACGAGCACGCATTTTCTGCATGGACTGCATCATTTCAACAACGTTGAAATTACTTACAACTTCAACCATTTTGGCCGGAGTCATAGATTTGGCAAGGCTTGCGATTTCACTGCGAGGTACGGTCGGTGTCAAAATCATGTTGGCGATTTTGCGGGAATCCATAGCCATAACTTCTTCAGCACGTTCCAAGCGAATTGCATAGTTAGCAATAAATGTATCAATCAAGTCGAAATCTTCACGACGTTTGCCGTCAAGTTCTACGATTTTGCCGTTTTCAATGCGGATGCTAGGTTTAGGATCCTGCGGCGATTCCATGGCAATAAAGCCTTCTTCCACCCATTCTTTTACATAACCATCCTGGTTAACAGGGCGTTTACTTAATACTTCAAAACGTTTTGATCTCATATGTCAAGCTTCCTTTCTATCGAAGTTAAATGTAAGAAGGAGCATCGTTTTTAGGTTCGCTGCCTAATGTGCCTAATAATTCTTTACCGATTTCACGAGCTGTGATAACAGCCTGACGTACGGCACCGGAGTCACCAGAGATTTGTAAAATAACTTCGTTGGAGAAGCTTGTGCCGTTACCCGGAGATGCATAACCGATAACATCAACGTTAGCTGCTTTTACAGCTACATCGGCCATTACAACGCCGATAGCTGCCGGAGCACCTACGATAAGACCGAACGCTTTACCTTCAGGAGCGCCGAATGCCGTGTTGATAGCATGGCTGGCACGAGCTGTGTATTGTAATTCAATGTGGCCCGCTTCGTTACCATATACATCGCCGAAAGTGCGTTCTACTTCTTTAAGCGTAACTTCAACGGCGCGTTTAACGTCGGATACATCGTCGCCACCGAATACGATTAAGGAACCGTGACCGGCACCGCCTTTAGTGTCGCGTGCGAGTTCGATACTTACGATTTCAGTGTTGGTAGCTTTAACTGCTTCATCAGCCGCCATAATATGAGGGCCGGCACCGGTACGATCACCTACAACACCGATAGAACGATATTTTTTAGTTAATTTCATGGCATCCAATACTTGTTGATCCACGTTAGCAATTACTAAGCCGATAGTATCACCAAATTTTGCTGTACCGATAAATTCTGTTAAACTACAACTGTTCGCCATAATCTGTTCCGCTCCTTTGCTTTCACTTTGATTCGGGGTGGCTGCCGACAAATTGTCAGCTTTGCTTAATACGCGTTTCAAAATCTCATCTACCATTTGATCTGTAGTACTCATTACGCATCACCTTTTTCCTTTAAGATAAGGCTTTCCACATCTTTGTGGGGCCGTGGAATTACATGCGTCGAGACAACTTGACCAACTCGTTCGGCAGCTGCTGCACCGGCATCTACAGATGCTTTAACAGCCCCTACGTCACCTCGAACCATAACGGTTACGAGACCGGATCCGATCTTTTCGGTGCCGACGAGGGCCACATTGGCGGCCTTAACCATGGCATCGGCTGCTTCGATAGCGCCAACCAGGCCTTTTGTTTCAACCATACCTAGTGCTTCTTGCGACATACAATTCATCTCCTATCTTGGGCGCACAATAAAAATAAAAATCAAATATTCACCACATTTCATCGTTTATGTGTACGATTATTATACAAAATAACAGTATTTCATTTTTTAACACATTTTTACGAAATTTTAATTTTTTGTTCTACTTTTAACAATTTTTTGTTATAATTGGTATAACGATTAATCATAAAACCTCAGTAAATTCTGTGTTTATCATGAGTTCTAGTTATTTGTTGTATTACTATTTTTTAATCCTTTTGTTTTGTACGCCCATACAAAAAGAAATGAGAGAGGGGTGGCAACGATGCCAACCGGTAATTTCAAGACAGAAACAACCATGATTAATGAGATCATGCGTGATTTTACTAACATTACGGAACTGGCAGCCGTATATGTAGATTTGCGCGGCCGTGTTCTTTCGTGCAAATACAACTTCAG
The DNA here is from genome assembly GCF_003992065.1 of Veillonella seminalis. Classification (GTDB taxonomy): domain Bacteria; phylum Bacillota; class Negativicutes; order Veillonellales; family Veillonellaceae; genus Veillonella_A; species Veillonella_A seminalis. Next base: position 175,802 of record NZ_RQUZ01000001.1, on the reverse strand, counting down.
TAATTTTTGCAAGTACATTCGCAGTCATCCAACCTTATCGAGGCTATGTGCCTATTGTGATGCGTATGGTGGCCTTGAGGCCTCCAAAGGACATTGTCCATCCGCCTATCGCTGTCACGCCGGCATCGTAGATTTTTCCGTACCGGTCATTCATGAAGGTCACTTGCTCGGTTTTATTTGTGCCGGCCAAACAGCCGTAACCGATCCGCAATTGTCACAAATTTCAGCGCGTAGTGATTGGCAAAACGATTCAACGGCCAAAAAATTCTATAGACAATTACCTATTTATTCCACCGAAGAAATAAACAGTGCGTCTAAAGTACTGAATCTTATGGCCGGTCATTATTTCCCGGATATTTTAAATACATCGCTGGATATACCGGAATTACAAAGCGGTAAGTCCGATATACACAGCCAGATGAAGACGGCCTATCGTCCTGAAATTAAACGGGCCCTTGTTTATATCGACAAGCATTTAAGTTCCAATCCATCCTTACGCGACATTGCCGGTCACGTTTATTTAAGTGAGTCCTATTTGTCCAAAATTTTCAAACAGGAAACGGGGACGTCGCTCGTACAATACATTAACGACCGCAAATTGGAACAAGCTAAATTAATGCTTCGCGGCTCTGATTCGTCCATTGAATCTATCGCCCGCAATCTGGGCTATAATCGGACTAGCTACTTCTGTAAAGTCTTTAAAGAAGCCACTTCGGAAACGCCGCATTCTTACCGTCGTAAATACAGATATTAAAATAGCTTTTAACAATTATTTTTTAACAAATACAAAAGCAGTATTTAACTCAACAATTGAATTAAATACTGCTTTTTTTGCTAAACTTATAAACTTTTACTGTTAAATTTTATATTACGCCGAACAGCAAGGAGATTCCTATGATAAATAAAGAGCGACTTTTAAAACATTTAAACGCCATGCAAACCATAAGTACCATCGACGATGTACCCGGTATTAATCGTATTGCCTTTACCGATCAGGATTGGGCGGGCCGTGACTATCTCATCAAACAGCTTAAAGAGCTGAATCTTACTCTACGTTATGATGAATTCGGTAATGTAATCGGCCGTTATGAAGGAAAAAATCCGGATGTACCCGCTATTATGACCGGCTCTCACACAGACAGCGTACCGCAAGGCGGTAATTACGACGGACTCGCCGGTATCGCAGCCGCACTCGAAGTCATTACCGATTTAAAAGAAACGAATACACATCTCAATCATCCCCTAGATATTGTGCTCTTCATGTGCGAAGAATCGAGCCGCTTCGGCAGTGCTACTTTGGGGAGTCAAGCCATGCGCGGTCAATTGAGTCGCGAACGTTTACAAACCTTGTGCGACAAAAAAGGGCTCAGTCTTTATGATGTTCTAAAAGAACGAGGCTTCAATCCGGATATTATACCGCAATCTAAGTTCACCACACCTCTTAAAGCCTTCCTGGAACTCCATATTGAACAAGGTATCGTACTTGAAAAAACAAACCACACCATCGGTATCGTCACCGGCATTGCCGCATCGACCCGTTATAAAATTCATATTCACGGTACCGCCAGCCACAGTGGCGCCACGCCGATGAATCATCGTCATGACGGACTTTGCGCAGCCGCTGAAATCATATTGGCTGCAGAACAAATTGCACAAAACAGTGAACCTATTCCGGTCGTAGCTACGGTAGGTGTTATCGAAGCCACACCGGGCGTTATGAACGTCATTCCCGGTGAAGTAACCTTAGGTCTCGATATCCGCAGCATTTCTGCCGAAGCTAAAGATCGTGCCACTCGGTCCATACTTCATGCCATTGCGGAAATCGGTCACAAACGCGATATTCCTATCGACACCTCATTAATTGCCGATGAAATGCCCCTCATGGTAAAAAATACTATGATTGAGGCCATGGAAACGGTTGCTAAAAATAAACCGTATAATTATATGACACTGCCAAGCGGTGCCGGCCATGACGCTATGAATTGGGGGGATTACACCGATGTGGGTATGATTTTCATCCCATGCCGCGAAGGGGTAAGTCACAATCCGGCCGAAGCCATTAATATCGATGATTTAGTAACCGGGACAGAATTTTTGAAAGACATTATCCTTCATTTAGATAAACAGTAACATGCAAAATTTTCTATACATTTATGCATTTTGTAGAGTATATAAAAATGTCCTTATATACTCTACTTTTGTTTATTTTATTATATTTTTAAGGTAACTACATTTGTTTTTATATGTATAATTAATCTTATTTTATGCACAAATAAACAATTTATAGAATTTATAATTCAGTTGATTTTATAATCATCAGACCACATAACCTATTGTTTATCAGCTTAAATGCATTCTCATGATTTTTGTATACATAGAATTTTACATATTTTTATTGTATTTTTACGCACTCGCATAGTATAATATTATCAAGTTGAAATATTTATTAAAAGAAGGTCTGTTTCGTTCATGAAACTCACCTTCCGCACTCATCATTTTTTAGTTTCATAATACCGGTTGCCATAATTTTCTTCCCATTAATTCAACTACACGGTTAAATCATCTGTATTATGAAGCCTCTTATAATATAGTTAATGTCCGGCGCAATAATGTCATTTCACTTCCTATTTGCTATGACTGCTTGTACGTTAAATACAAGCGAACGGCTTACCGTCTATCGGCAATCGAAGTTATAAACGCCTGCTTATCAGTATTATGAGGGAGTCAGCTTGCTCAAAGGAGGCGTTGTTTATGGGCGCAGAAGTCTTGACAGTCAAAATCAGTAGCGTACAAGCGGTCGCACTCGCATTTGTGACGTATTTCATCGGTTTATGGATCAAAAACCGAGTTCCCGTATTCCAAAAGCTCAGCTTACCGGCTGCGGTAATCGGTGGTCTGCCGTTTGCCTTCATTTTATCCGGATTACGTGTATACGGAATTTTACAAGTCGATTTTGACAATACTTTATCTACCGTAGCCCTCTTGGTATTCTTTACTACCATCGGTATGATGGCCAGCTTAAAACTTATCAAATACGGTGGTATCGCACTTATCTTATACTTAATCGTATCCTCGATTCTCGGTTTCATCCAGAACTTGTTGGGTATGTCTATTGCCGGTGCCATGGGAATTGACCCTCACTACGGCATCTTGGCCGGTGCCGTTTCCCTCATGGGTGGTCTCGGTACCTCGGCGGCTTTCGGCCCGTACTTTGAAACCACATATGGTATTCAAGGTGCTACAACCGTAGCTATTACAGCCGCTACCTTCGGTATGGTAGTAGCGCTCGTACTTGGCGGACCTTTCGGTGAATTCTTAATTAAACACTACAAAATTAAAACTCCCGGTTCGCAACATATTGATCCTAAAACAACTCCGAATGCAACTAAAAACATTCCTGAATCAGAAGCTGATAATCCGGCAGCTGCTCAATTAGAACCACATGTATTCGATATGTCTATTCTTGAAGAAGAAGAAACAACCGACGTAAACGGCGTATTAAAAGCAGCCGGTTTCGTATTCGTAGCTGTAGGTCTCGGTGCCGTACTCAGTGCTTACCTCAACACATTCATTACCTTACCGGCTTACATCGGTGCCATGCTCGTAGCAGCTGTCATTCGTAATATCGGTGACTTCTCCGGTATGTATCGCGTACAGGGCGGCGGCCTCAATGTAGTATCCGAAGTAGCATTAACCGTATATGTTACTATGGCTATTAACAGCTTGAAACTATACGAATTGATTCATTTGGCTTTACCACTCGTAGTAATCTTGATTGCTCAGACACTTCTCATGATTGTCTTTGCATGGCTCGGTTACTTCTTACTCTTCGGCAAAAACTACGACGGCGTTATGCTCGGCGTAGGCGGTATCGGTTTTGCCATGGGTGCTACTGCCAACGGTCTCGCCAACATGCAGTCCTTGGCTGAAAAATACGGTCCATCGCCTAAAGCATGGCTCATCGTATCACTCGTTGGTGCGTTCCTGATTGACTTCGTCAATGCCATTATTATTACGTGGATGGGGACTTGGTAAGAACAGGCATAAGGTTCGTCCTTAAGCCCCTAATGGGGGCTACATTAGAGCTAAAAACAGTATAAAGGTATAGGTTATAAAGAACGGAGAGGCTCCACATCTAAGGCTTGGTTTTGCGCAGTAAAAAGACCCTTAGATGTGGACCTCTCCGTTTCTTTTACCCAGAGTACTTTATGACTGTTTTTAGCGGCATAATAAGTCCCATCAGGAACTTTGCGCAAAGAACTTTATGCCTGTTCTTACCGGCGTTGGAGGGAGGAAGGAGGTTTCTGCAACGCAGAAACCTCCCCTTCCCCCCTCGCTAGTTAAAGCCGGCTTTCAAAGGTATACAACGGTTTGAATTGAGATGATAATCAAATGGAAAGAAAATGGCTCCTCACAAGGGTCTTTTTGCTGCGCAAAACCAAGCCTTGTGAGGAGCCATTTCTTTTCTTATTTCATTGTTAAAACCGATTGCATCTTTGAAGCCGGCTTACTTAACTAACATAATTACTATTGGCAGTGTTATAGCCGCGAATACGGTGCTCGCCACAACGAGTTGGGTAGCATATTCTGTTTCTGTTTTTAAGACGCCTGCAATGAGTGCTGTGGTGACACCACTCGGAACAGCTGCCGAAATGACGAGAACTTGCATAACGAGTTCCGAAACGGGACCTGCCACAAGTTCATAAGGCCAAATTACCAGCCACGCCACCAAAGGACCTACAATAAGGCGAACGGAACTGCCCCAAATTACTTCTCGCGTAAAGAAGTTGAACGGTGTTCTTGCCAATTGAACCCCCAGCGTAAATAAAGCGACCATAACGAGGGCATTACTTACGTTGGTCAGAACCGGCCAGAAGAATGTTTCATCAATAGGGATATTTCCGAAACTACAGAGAGCCGCACCTGCTACAGCATAGATAATCGGCATTTTAAATACTAACTTAATCGCATCGGTACGACTCATTTTGCCCTGTCCGGCAAAGTAAAAACCAAAGCTGTTGGTTACAATATTTTGCCAAACGAATACGACAATCTGAATGGCGATAGCCGCCTGTAACCATACAGGTGAACCGTTTTGCAAAAACGGCTCATTGGAGTAGATAAACACAATAAGCGGCACCCCAATGTTACCACAGTTGTTAAATAACACGGCATTACGAAAAATACCGGATTTTTCACGGGATAGGCCCAGTGCTTTTTCAAAAATCATACTGGCAATCCAAGTCGCCGCAAAGCCGATAATGGTTAGCCACACTACTTGTGCACTTTCACCCGACACCGTATAGCTGTATGTGTTGGTAAACAAAAAGGCCGGTGACACAACATAGAAATTGATTTTGCTCAGTGTATCAAGGTCCATATGGAATTTTTTATCCATAAAGTAACCGATGAGAACAAGAAGTAAAATAGGTGCGACCGTAGTCATAAAAATATGCAATATCATATGCTTATTGAGCTCCCCACACTAAATTATATAAAGACTCGCCGATAGTCCCCGGCTTTACCGCAGCCGGTTTCGTGTCATAGGTATATTCACTCTTATCATACGCTACACCGGTCGCATGAAAATACTGCATGTCCAAGGTTTGAATAGATCGTTCGTTTTTCTTGATTTCCATTTTTTCAAAATAGTAGTCGCCACCCGGCTGAATCACACGGATCCAAAGCTGCGCTACATCCGCATCCTTATCAACACTGCTGTTGTCGATGGAAGTTGTATTATCATGAATATCAGCTCCCACATAGTACCAATAATCCTGGGCCTCAACCGGTCCGAAAAAGGACAGGCTCAAGGCACTTACAAGGCCGAGCACGGCCAATATTTTATGTATTAATCTCATAATTCGCCTTCTTTCTATACTTTGTATAAACGAAACAATTACAGTAACTCCCATAATCTATCATTACTGTAATTGCTAAAATTCGTAATTACCATAATTCCGTAATTGTTTATTATATCGATTTGTTTCACATACACAACATTATACGCACTTGACCTGAGTTTTCAAGTCAAAAAATAGCAAAAACGGCCTGAATGTCAGTCATTCAAACCGTTATAAACGGGCTGTGGCAAGCCGGTAATTATAACGCCGGACACCACAGCCTTATTAAATTTATTTGTAAAAAACAGTTTACCGGCAACATACCTGTAGAACTACACCTATACAGGTAGCATAATATGGCCATTAAAGCTATTTAACGCGCCAAGACACCCACGCAATCTTATCTTCCGATGTATTGCGAATGCGTCCGTCTTCCGTGCGATACGGAGCCAATAACGGCAAAATTTCAGCTTTCATCGCTTCTTCCGTACCCCATTCTTCAGAGTGAAGGCGCATGGTGAAGTAACGAAGTGCTTCTTCTTCCGTGAAGTATTCCGTTTCCGGTACATTTACATACTCAACCTGCACATCCCGGCCAATCTGATTTACTTTAGCAATAACGTCATCTACGTTAGCCTGCCATTTAAAATCATCCTTTTTACCGTAAAAATGCTCATATAAAGCATCAACGATGGTATCCTGACGACCGGCAAAGCCTACAAACAGACATGCATTACGGCTTGTTTTAGTCAACGCTTCGATATTGTTCATATCAAACATAACCGGGCAGAAGAAGCTGTAACTTAAATCAAACTGTTTCTCCCAGCCTAATTCCGCACGTGTTTCTTCACTCCAAGGGCCAACATATAAATCTAAATCGAGATCTTCTTTCTCGGCGATCAAACGAGCCCCTGCAATCATACCATTCGACAAGTCGATACCGGTAGCTTGATAGCCCAACTTTGCGATCCCCAAGGAGTAATCACCTACACCACAACCTACATCAAGCGTACGTCCTCCGGGAGCCGGCAATAAATCATGTTTTTTCAAAAAGTCTATAAAATGTGTAACCTGCGCAGTACGTTCTTGTTTTTCATGCAATTCCACAAAAAATTCGGAGCGATTGTTCCACGCGTCACGTTCGGCACGCCAAGCTGCTTCATCTTCGTGAATATTCGTTACTCGCACATTGCTCATAAAAGTCCTCCTATTGATAATTTATATTAATTCTAATATTTTCTATATATAGAGTACTCTTATTTTGTTCGCGTGACAAATACCAATTACGAATAATAACCTATTTTAAGATGCATATTATATTGAGATATAATCTCATTTTTTTGAGTATATCGGCATCTCATTCACCTAATATGTGGGCATCTCATTTTCCCAATACATCGGCAAAAGATTCCACCGTACGATCGATGGCATCAGTCAATGTCTTATTGTCCGTATTAAGCGGTGGATTGAAGTAGAGTACATCACCCAACGGACGAAGTAACAAGCCGTGGTCCAACGCTTTCTTATAAATCTGATAGCCCGTACGCGCTTTACTTAGCAACGGTTCCTTCGTAGTCGGATCTTTAACCAATTCAATGGCATTGATGAGGCCGATATGACGAATTTCACCTACATTCGGATGTTTGCCTAAAGCATCTTCCAGAGCTTGGTGTAAAAAGACGGCTTTATCTTGAGCGGCAGCTAAAACGCCGTCGTTTTGCAAAATATCTAATGTCGCTAAAGCAGCCGAACAGCCTAATGGGTTACCGGCATAGGTGTGACTGTGCATAAAAGCCTTATATTCGAAGTAATCGGCATAAAAAGCATCATAAATCTTATCCGTTACGGCCATAATGGACATTGGCATGTAACCGGCGGTTAATGCTTTAGATATGGTCATAATATCCGGCGTAATGCCCGCATGATCGCAGGCAAACATTTTGCCCGTACGACCAAATCCTGTGGCAATTTCATCGGCAATAAGCAATACACCGTATTCATCACAAAGAGCCCGCAGTTTTTTCAAATACAAAGGCGGATAAATACGCATACCGGCACAGCCTTGGACAATCGGTTCCACGATGACGGCCGCCAATTCATGGCTGTGTTTGGCGAAGTTTTCTTCCATGTGGCAGAAACATTCACATTCGCAAGTTTCACGGGTTTTGTTATAAGGACAACGATAACAATCCGGTGCTTCCGTATGAATCGTTTCCATGAGCATCGGCTGATACATTTTGGCAAATAAATCCATGCTGCCAACGGCTAACGCACCCATGGTTTCACCGTGATAACTTTCCGCAAGGCACATAAATTTCTGACGTTCCGGATGACCGGTCTGATACTGATACTGAAAAGCCACTTTAAGGGCACATTCTACCGCACCGGAACCGTTATCGTTAAAATGCAATTTATTGAGTCCTTTTGGCAGTAATTTTGTCAATTCTTCTGCCAAGGTAATAGCCGGTTTGTGACTCAAATTGGCAAAAATAACATGTTCCAAAGTATCTAATTGTTTTTTAACAGACGCATTAATCTTCGGATTGCAGTGACCCAACAAATTACACCACCACGAACTGATGATATCGATATATTCATTGCCGTCTACATCATATAAATAAGAGCCTTTACCATGGTCGATAACAATCGGCGGCAATGTTTCATAATCCTTCATTTGTGAACAAGGATGCCATATATGTGCTAAATCTTTTTCAACCCACACCTGTGAACTCATGATAATCTCCTTTTATCCTAAATGCCTAATACCTAATCTAATGTCTTATTCTCTATACCTTTATATTAAACCCTTACAGTGCATCATGAAGTAACCACTAAGGCCCTTACACTTCAAATAAAGCAGCTGATATATCGCTTATACTTCTTCGTATAAAGCCGCTAATGTATCGGCGGATACGCCTAAATCTTTGGCGCCTTCCGGTACACAGGCAATGACCGGCACACCCGTCAATTCTTCAATCATAGCCTTATTATCCCGTTCCATCGGACTATCCGTATAAAAGTTCAAGATAACCCCTTTTACCGGAATATGACGGGCACGTAAATATTCAATCGTCAAAACTGTCGCATTAATAGTACCCAGACCCGCATGGGCTACCAAGAGGGTTGGTAATTTAAACCACTGAATCACATCTTCCAAGAAGATATGAGCCGTTTCATCATAACGCAGAGGACACATGATGCCGCCGCTACCTTCCATGGTGACATATTCGAAGTTTTCTTTAGCTTTCGCAAAAGCTGCTTCCACCACGGATTTTTCCAACGGATGGCCTTCCCATTGAGCCGCCAAATGAGGCGAAACGGCATGATCATATAAATAGGATAATAATGCTTCATCCGGTACGGTGAGTCCCGCTACTTTTTTCACATAGCCTGCATCACTTTCAGCAATGGACGGAGCCCCACTGACTGCCGCTTTATAATAACCGGCTTTATATTGACCGTCACGTAACGTTTTTACCAATAAACCGGTTATGAATGTCTTGCCGATATCCGTACCGGTTCCCAATACAAATAAGCCCTTACTCTTTGATTCGAGTTGTATCATAATAACATCCCTTCCTCTATTATTACCCTTTTTATCAACTGTGGTTAACAAATTGATTTTAATGTTATTTAACCACGCCGTCACACCATTGTCAACTCTAACTATTTTAGTATGGTTTATAATCAGCACACAATTCTAAAAATTGCATTTCATTTATAACTAAAAGGCATTCAACCATCATTTTTAGTACTATTGATTACAAATGCTCAAAAAGAATCATTAATTATTGACTAATATGATTGATTATGATTATATTATAGTTAAGATATACTATAATTAAGTGACATACTAATGTAGTTAATAAAATATACGCCTTGTTAAGTAGAGGAGATTCCCTATGTTATCAGAAGAACGGCAGTCATTAATTTTAGAGCGGTTACGGACTAAACGAGCCGTTACCGTACAAGAGTTGGTCCAAGACCTCGACTCCTCGGCGGCCACGATTCGCCGCGATTTAACGGAACTACATGCCAAAGGGCTACTGCAAAAAGTACACGGCGGTGCCGTAAGTTGTGATGTAGACTATTTTACAACCGAACCGGATATTTCAACCAAAGCCAATTTATTCACTGATGAAAAAACGGCCATCGCCAAAGCAGCCGCCGAACTCATTGAAGATCATGACTTTGTTTTTATCGATGCCGGTACTACCACGGAAATGATGCTCCCCTTTGTAAACGCCAAAAATGTAACCTTTGTTACCAACGGCACCTCGCATGCGGCAGCCTTAGCAGCCCGTTATCGTCGTGTCATACTCTTAGGCGGTCAGGTGAAAGCTGTTACCGGCGCCATCATCGGCGATACAGCCTTACAACAATTAGATGTATTTAACTTTACCAAAGGATTTTTCGGTACCAACGGTGTCAGCATTAAAGGCGGTTTCAGCACGCCGGATCCGGCCGAAGCAGCCATCAAAGCGAAAGCCATCCAAAAATGCCATCATCCGTATATACTCTGTGATTCGTCAAAATTTGATAAAATATCGTCGGTCACCTTTGCCCCGTTGGAAAGTGCCACGATTATTACTACCAAAGTAAAAGGTGCCTATCATAACTACACTGAAATCAAGGAGGTAGAGTCATGATTTACACGGTTACTTTTAATCCTTCGCTCGACTACGTTATGCGCGTTAAAGGCTTTGAAGCCAACGGCGTTAATCGTACCTATGAGGACTTCATTGTAGCCGGCGGCAAAGGGGTTAATGTATCCATCATGTTACGCCATTTAGGCCATGAAAATACAGCATTGGGCTTTATTGCCGGTTTTACCGGTGACGAAATTGTTCGTCAATTGCGTGAAGAAGGTTGCCACGAATCATTCGTTCGTCTTGAAAAAGGCTATTCACGCATCAATGTAAAATTAAAGAGCAACGGCGAAACCGAAATCAACGCCCAAGGTCCTGTCATTACCGACACAGCCATGTCCCAACTCTACAAACAACTCGATGCACTCAAAAACAGTGACACGTTAGTGCTCTCCGGCAGCATACCGAAGGGACTTCCCGAAACAACCTACCGCGATATTATGGAGCGCCTCAAAGGTCGTGACATACGTATCATAGTAGATGCTACCCAAGATTTACTCATGAATGTACTTGATTTAAAGCCATTCCTAATTAAGCCGAATCATCACGAATTAGAAAGTGTATTTAATACAAAATTTACAACGGAGTCAGACATTATCGACGCAGCTCGCCAATTGCAAGCCAAAGGAGCCCAAAATGTACTCGTATCGAGAGCCGGTGACGGTGCCGTTTTAGTGGATGCCAACGGCGATGTACGAACAAGTGCCGTGCCGAAAGGCAAACTTGTCAATTCCGTAGGTTCCGGTGATTCCATGGTGGCCGGGTTCTTAGCCGGCTATATCGAATCGGACGGTCAATATGACAAAGCTCTCGCCATGGGCGTAGCCGCCGGTTCAGCGTCCGCCTTTGAAGAATGGCTGGCAAATCGTGAACAAGTAGAAGCATTATTGGAGAAGGAGTAATATCATGAAAATTACGGATCTATTACAAAAGCAATCTATTCAATTGCAAGCCCATCCGACCACTAAAGATATCGCCATTCGCCAACTGGCCGAATTAATGGATGCAAGCGGTAATTTGAAAAACAAAGAACAGTACATCAAAGATGTGCTGATTCGTGAAGAATCCGGCTCCACCTGTCTCGGCATGGGCCTTGCTACGCCGCATGCCAAAAGTATCGGCGTAAAAACACCGGGCCTCGCGGCTATGACCGTACCTGAAGGCATGAACTTCGAAAGCCTCGACGGCGAACCGACCCGCCTCTTTTTCATGATTGCCGCTCCTGAAGGCCAAGCCGACATGCATGTACAAGTATTGGCTAACTTAGCGACCCTCATCATGGATCCCGAATTCAAGGAAGCCCTTATTAAAGCACAAACCGTTGAAGGCTTCCTCGCTTTAATCGACGTAAAAGAAGCTGATTTATTCGAGCCTAAAATGACGGAAACCGAAGCCTTAGCCATCGTCGAACAGAACGTAACCACGGCCGGCACTGCAGCACCTAACGCTGAACAGCCGGAACAAAAACCGACTGAAGCAACTCCGGCTAAAGCAGGCGACGGTTCCTACCGCGTACTGGGTGTAACAGCTTGCCCGACCGGTATCGCCCATACAGCCATGGCAGCCGAAGCCTTAACACGCACCGCTGCGGATATGGGCATCACCATTAAAGTTGAACAAAACGGCGCCAGCGGCGTTAAAGATGCTTTAACAGCTCAAGATATTGCCAACGCGGACTGCATCATCGTAGCCGCTGACAAGAGCGTACCGATGGCTCGCTTTAACGGCAAACCGCTCATCCAAGTTAAAGTAGCGGACGGCATCAACAAAGCCAAAGAATTATTGGAAGAAGCCACCTCCGGCAAAGCGCCTATCTATGAAGCCGGCGAAGAAAAAGCCAATAAAAATGCGATTTCCGCCAAAGACAGCTTTGGTCGCCAGATTTACAAGCATTTGATGAACGGCGTATCTCATATGTTACCGTTCGTTATCGGTGGCGGTATCCTTATTGCCCTCGCCTTCTTATTCGACGATTTTAACCCGGCCGATCCAAGTAAATTCGGTTCAGGTACAGAACTGGCCGCTTTCTTCATGAAGATCGGCGGTGCTTCCTTTAGCTTTATGTTACCGGTATTAGCCGGTTTCATCGGCATGAGTATTGCCGACCGTCCGGGCCTGGCCGTTGGTTTCGTCGGCGGTTATCTTGCCAATGCAGGCGGTTCCGGTTTCCTCGGCGCCCTCTTGGCAGGTTTTGTAGCCGGTTACCTCATGCTCTTACTAAAACGAGCTTTCTCCGTATTGCCGCAATCCTTGGAAGGGATCAAACCGGTATTACTCTACCCTGTATTAGGCGTACTCTTCATGGGTATCATTATTACCTTTATTATTAACCCGCCGGTTGGTGCTCTTAACGAAGGCTTAATGAATGCCTTAAAGAGCATGGATACCAGCAGCCGTATCGTTATCGGTATTATCTTTGCCGGTATGATGGCCGTTGACATGGGCGGCCCTGTAAATAAAGCAGCGTATGTAATCAGTACCGGTCTCTTGGCAACCGGTGAATATGGCGTAATGGCGGCTGTTATGGCCGGTGGTATGGTACCTCCTTTAGCTATTGCTCTTTGTACTACGTTCTTCCCTAATCGTTTTACCCCGGCTGAACGTAAATCCGGTATTACCAACTATGTTATGGGTTTCTCCTTCATCACCGAAGGTGCTATTCCGTTTGCCGCTGCCGATCCGGTTCGTGTAATTCCATCCTGTATCGTTGGTGCAGGCGTAGCCGGTGCCTTATCGATGGCCTTCGAATGTACTTTGCGTGCTCCACACGGCGGTATCTTCGTTGTACCGACTATCGGTAACCCGCTCATGTACTTATTGGCAATCTTAGTCGGTTCCGTTGTAACCGCTTTGTTATTGGCTGTATTGAAAAACCCTTTAAAAGACTAACTGTCTTTGATTTCAATTGAACCACTGCATACGTCAGCCTATCAACTTGTAAGACTAATGTGGCAGTAAATCCTTGATGCATAAAAATTTTACACTTAAAGCTTAATACCCTATAAAATACCCCTGAATCCGAGTTTTAAACCTCGAATTCAGGGGTATCGCTTTTTAGTCTTCTTAAATTTCTTAAATTTTTTAACTTCTTTTCAGTACTATTCAGTTCCGTCCAACTTCTTCAATCCTTATCCGACTTTTTTTAATCACTGCTTGGCCGCTTCTTCGCGAATGCTTGCAACCGAACGACGCAACAGCCAATCGGTATCATGAGGGTCGCCTACGATAAAAGTATGCTCACTGAACTTTTCAAAACCATATTTGGCATAGAATTTCTGGGCTTTATAATTATGTTCCCAAACGCCGAGCCAAACATAATCACAAGCGGTTTCGGCAGCCAACTGCAACGCTTTTTCAAACAATACTTTGCCAAGGCCCATCCCTTGATTATCGGCCAATACGTAAATGCGCTGCACTTCAAAGCCGGTCGGTAACTCCTGTTCCGTTTGGGCACTCCCTATATTCACCTTTAAAAATCCTACCGGCTTACCATCCACCGTAACGAAATAGTGTTGCGATTCGGGATCACTCAATTCCTGCCGCAATGTTGTTTCCGATAAAGCCGTGTCAAAATAAGTTTTAAACTCTTCATCCGTATATTCATTGCAAAATGTTTCTGAAAATGTTCTCATTGCCAAATCGCGTAAAGTTTTTACATCTGAAGCCCCAATCTTTATAATACCAGTTTTCACTGTCTCACCAATTCCTTTTTCAAACGCATTATATTCGCTTTATTATAAAACATTCTCATCGCTTTTTCAAACCGCCCGTTAATAAAACGTTGCAAGCATCCGCCGCCTGTGCTATAATCACGTTAGAAATTTCAGGGGAGCTTATGAACGTAGGCTGAGAGGAAGTCATCCAACTTCGACCCTTATACCTGTACGGATAATGCCGTCGTAGGAAGATGTTATAGCGACTTTCTCACAGCGGCACCGTATGGTGCCTCTGTTTTTTTATGTTGTCTGTCAAAACAGACCGACTGGCGGGGGAGCGCCCGACAGTTGTCATTACAGCGAAGGGAAGCCGTGTTCCGGCGTGAGAGGAGACCATTAAGTCTCGACCGCAATAGGAGTTTGTAATGAACGATTCTACCAGTAATGTAAAAAAAGTAACCATAGCCGGCGTTTTAGTAGCCGTTGCCGTAGTAGGCAGTACCTTTTCATTTCCCGTTGGCATCAGTCGCTGTGCCCCCGTACAACATATGATTAATATCCTTTGTGCCGTCTTACTCGGCCGCTATTATGGGGTAGGCGTTGCTTTTTGTGCCAGTACCTTGCGCCTTGTTTTGGGCCTTGGCAGTATCCTTGCCTTTCCGGGCAGCATGTGGGGCGCCCTCTTATCGGGGATTGTGTACCATCGGACCGGTAATCTGCTCTTGACGCTCTTAGCCGAAGTATTCGGCACCGGCATTCTCGGCGGTCTTTCCGCTTACCCACTTGCCATTTTAGTCTTGGGCAAATCAGCCGGCCAAATCGCCTTCTACACCTATGTGGTTCCTTTTTTGATTTCTACCATAGGCGGCTCCCTATTGGCAGGGATTTTACTCTATGCATTACGCAGCACCGGAGCCTTGCAACAAATAAAACAGCATCAGTAGGCGTAATGTATTACCCTACACGCGATGCCGGAAAGGGTATTCTATGAGTACAACTACTTCTGAAACAAAATTATTATCTCACGGTCTTTTATGGTTCGGCGCCGCCTTATCCATAGCCGAAATCTTTACGGGCACATTATTTGCCCCACTCGGGTTTGAACAAGGTGTCATCGCCATTCTCTTGGGCCACATTATCGGCGGACTGCTTTTCTTCTTAGCCGGCCTCATCGGTGCCAATACGCGCCGCAGTGCCATGGAAACCGTACGTATCGGCTTTGGTCACCAAGGAGCATCCGGCTTTGCCTTAGCCAACGTACTGCAATTAATCGGCTGGACTACCGTCATGATTATCACCGGTGCTGCCGCAACAGATGCCATTTTACCTTGGGGCACCATCACTTGGTCCTTAATTATCGGCGGCCTCATCATTCTCTGGCTCGTATTGGGGTACAGCAATCTGACCCGTTTAAACCTCGTGGCCGTAGGCCTCTTGTTCTGCCTTACCATTTGGCTCAGCTTTATTATCTTTGACCCTTCTTCGGCTGTGGTCGGTGCCTTACAATTAACGGACGACCAAGGACTCTCCTTCGGTGCTGCCGTTGAATTGGCGGCCGCCATGCCGTTATCCTGGTTACCGCTCGTATCCGATTATACGCGTACCGCTAAACGCCCGGTAGCCGCCACCGTAGTAAGTACCTTGATTTACTCGGTAGTCAGCATCTGGATGTATGTGATTGGTCTCGGTTCCGCTATCTATGCCGGTGAAACGGATATTGCCGCCGTTATGTTAAAAACCGGTCTCGGCCTCTGGCCTTTATTAATCATTATCTTTGCTACGGTAACGACGACGTACCTCGACGCGTTTTCCGCCGGGGTCAGCTTTGTCAGCATCTTCCCTAACTTATCTGAAAAAGCAACGGCTATCAGCCTCACAGTTTTAGGCATTATCTTAGCAATTTTAGTACCTATGACAGAATATGAGAACTTCCTGTTTCTCATCGGTTCGGTTTTCACGCCCATGATCGCGATTCTCTTTACCCAATACTTTCTCCTTAAGCAGGATGCATCTGGGCGTAAATTTTACCTTCCAAACTTGATTCTTTGGTTAGTCGGGTTTATCTTATACAGAAATGTGATGACTTATGAAACTCCGTTGGGGACCACATTCCCGGTTATGATTGTCATTGCACTTCTGACATACATCGTCGGTCGTTTTACAAACAAACCGCAGAACTAAATTACGAAAGGATCTGAATCTTAGTGATTCAGATCCTTTTATTTTCTGACCGAACTACTTGTTTAAACAACTCTAATAGATCTAATGGACTTTAAATTCTTTATTTACGGGTTTCAAATATCATAAAATCTAAACAAATAAAGCCGGATATCGAATTTTTATAATTAGTTTTAAAATAATCGACATTTTATATATACACTAATCTCTATCTATGCTATACTGAATTTGGGAATAATAAGTCGGTATTAATTCATTAGCAATCATAGTAACCGACAACTGTTAAAAAGCATGATTTATATTGTGTACAGTAATGCAGTTAGAGGAGTGTAAATTCATGAACGATTTTTTAAGAGGTTTTAAAGACTTCGCATTGCGCGGCAATGTTATTGACTTGGCTGTCGGTGTTGTTATCGGCGCTGCTTTCGGCAAAATTGTTTCTTCCTTAGTAAGCGACATCATCATGCCACCAATCGGTTTGCTCTTGGGAGGCATCGATTTCTCCGATTTCTTCATCAGCCTTAACGGTCAGCATGCGGCTACCTTGGCCGAAGCTAAAGCAGCCGGTATTCCGGTTATCGCTTACGGCAGTTTCTTAAACGCGGTAGTTCAATTCCTTATCGTAGCTTTCGCTATCTATTTGGTAATTAAACAGATTAACAATCTCTACCCTAAGAAAGAAGCTCCGGTAAAACCTATGCGTACTTGCCCATTCTGTAAACAAGACGTGGACGAAGAAGCTACTCGTTGCCCACATTGTACATCCGAATTAGTTCCAGAAAAGAAAGCGAGCTAATACGCTAAATTAAATACTCCCACTTATTGGCGGGTCTTGCCCCGGTAATGGACAAAAAGGTGAGGGAAATGCATATAATGCATTTCCCTCACTCTTTTTATATCGGCTCTAACATGTTAATCCTATAACCCAAAATTTACTTTTCGCCTTCACTAATGCTATCCATCAGCTTAATGTATTCGTCTTTAGTAAATACAGGTTTATAATTAGCCTGTACTTCTTTAGCACCTTCAGCATCACCATATAACAGATCAACAATGGTCATAGCCAAAGCTTGCGCCGTTTTGGTATAGGCTACTTCAGGCACTACATTGACTAAACTGCCGCCGCTATTAATGATCGGATGGAAACGCACATAATCACTTTCTTTAAAGGTATCGCGAATTGCGTTAACCCCCATTACTCCCATCATAGCTGCTTGCAATGCATTAACACCTTCATGAGGTGCACCGGCTGCATGGGCCGCTTTGCCGTGGTAATTAATTAACTTCCCGATAAAGCCGTTCGAAGTAGAACCGAGCCCCATTTCGCCCGTTTCTGCCTTAGCCGTTTCCACATGCATCTGCATGGCCATATCAATATCATCAAAGGCTCCTTCATAAATAAGCTGCTGTTTACCGCCTAAATACTTAATTTTACCTTCTTCACGAAGTTTATTGCGGTAGTCGATTTCCACATATTCTTCGGCCGGCACGGCAAAGATAACTACTTCACCATTCAATTCCAGCAACACACCTTCCGCCTGTAAACCGATGGCAACGGCCAACATATTGGCAATCTGCACATTATGACCACAGCAATGAGCCGCGCCGGTTACAGCATCGGCCCGCGGATGTTTCGGACAAATAATGGCATCCAACTCACCGATCATGGCTACGCGATACGCATCGCTCTTACCTTTTAAACGACCTTTAACACCGGTTACGGCATGGCCGGTAGTGAACGGAATATTTAATTCCGTAAATAACTGTTGCACAAAGGCAGTTGTTTTATTTTCTTTATACCCCAATTCCGGTGCCGCCATAATTGTTTCAGCCACTTCCATTAATTTTGGCATTGCCTTTTCAATAGCTGCACAGACTCGTTCTTTTACTTCTGTTTTTGTTAAACTCATATTAAATTACGCCCTCCCAATGTAATACTACTTGTGCTACCAAAGCGGCACAGAAGAATGTACCGGCCGCAACGGCTAAAGCAACCGGAATAATACGCCATGACAATTGTTTGAAGGCGCCTAAATCTTTACCGAGCGATAACCCGGCGTAAGCCAATACCGGGGTGGTAGTAGCCAAGAAAGTAACAT
This sequence comes from Veillonella seminalis, assembly GCF_003992065.1. Classification (GTDB taxonomy): domain Bacteria; phylum Bacillota; class Negativicutes; order Veillonellales; family Veillonellaceae; genus Veillonella_A; species Veillonella_A seminalis. The sequence continues at coordinate 157,377 of NZ_RQUZ01000001.1, read as the reverse complement.
TGGCCGCTTGTTTAGTAATCCATTCACTGCCGGGTACTCCCGGAATTGATAAAATAACGCCTAAAATAGATACCCAGAATACCATCGGAAGTTTTTTGAAACCCGGTAAATAAGAAATTACGGCACCGGCAAAAGCAATCGCTGCCAATACTAAACAACCTACCAAGCTTGGTCCGAAGGCATGTTTACCATCCAAAATATTACCTACAGCCGTGATGACAGCCGCTATAATAACAACGACTAAAAATTGAATTATTTTTTCCTGTAAGGTCATAGTCTTTTCCGTACTCATTAGCGCACCTCCTCAGATTCATGACGTGATACACGGGCACAGAAGCCGTATAAGCGTTCCATAATCGGTAATGATACGAACAAACTGAAGTATACGCCAACAACACTGGTCAATAAGTTCGCCGCACCGGACATGGCCATAATTTCACGTTCGAATTCAGGATGTACCGCTATGATTGAGCCTGTAGCAGCCGCCATCATACTGGCACTGCCGATACCGGCCCCCATAGCGAGAGCAATCGGATGGAACCAACCCAATTGAGCAATCATACCGGCTAATACGGAAATCCACATAGCACCGAATAAGGTACCGCAAATATACATACCCATAACACCGCGACCTTCCGGTGAATGGAAGCCGTAACGATCGATGATAATAGCCACATTAGCTTCACGGTCGATAGAGTAACAAGCGCCAATCGCTTCGCGACGCATACCAACCAAGAGCGCAATCGGTAAGCCCAGCACGATGGTACCAAGGAAATGGCCTAATTCCTGTAAAATAAGGGCCCAGCCGGAATTCATGATAATGTGTAAATTCGGGCCGATACCAAGACCAATCTTAGTCATCAAAAGCATAATCGAAATGTTGAGATAATCGGTAGCCGCTACCATTTGCTCTTCGGTAACAATTTTAAATTTAGGAATTGAAATAATAAGGCCGAATACCAATGAATACAATAATGGCAAGAAGACAATAATGCCGAATTTTTGAATTCCTATCCCCTCCGCGAGTAACGTAATCAGTAAACACAGCAGATGAATCTTCCAGTTTTTTAGTAATCCCATAATCTTGCCCTCCACCATTAAACATAAATGCACTCAAAATTTACATACGCCAATTATACGCCATAAATCATATTTTGGCTTATATTATTTTGTAATGCTAATTGATAAATATGCAAATAAAAACAGGCAATTGCATCTTGTGCAATTGCCTGTTTTTTGATTAATTTATTTTTTAATGACTAAAATTCAAAATACTCCTTACCCTATATATTTTCTATGATATTCAGGTTTCAGAATAATTTAAGTTTGAATTTCAAACCAATTAAATTTAACCTTTGAGCGTTAGGCTTACGTGTTAGAATAAGCCTGTTCGTTTACCATAATGCTTGGAGTCACCGTTTTGTTTCCAGCCCACCATGTCACCGATGGACATAACGCGACGAGTCAAACAATCCTTACATTTATCCGCATTATCATCGACGCAAGGTTTGTTATCGTATAACAAATACTTCGCACGGTGTTCCGGAATCGTGATAATCGGCATTAAAATATTGGCCCCGGCAGCCAGACCCTTTTCACGACCCAATTTATCAAGAGCCTGAAGTGCCGTAGTCGCCGCAATGTTCACGTCTTTTAAGAATAAACGGGTCAATGCAATCATCTTAAGACCGAGCTGAATACGGCGTTTTTTACCCGCTTCATCATCGATCCCCATGGCGAGGGCTTCCTGCCCGAGCGGTGTATCATGATGCACCACATAAGGCCCCATACCGATCATGTCGATATCCATATCACGATAGAAAAGAATATCGTTGACCAAATCCTCTTCCGTCTGATGAGGCAAACCGATCATAACACCGGTCCCCACCTGGAAACCAACCTTGCGGAGGCTCTTCAAGCAGTTTACGCGCGTTTCAAAGGAATGCAATTCATCATTCGGATGGATTTTCTTGTATAATTCCGGATTACTGGTTTCAATACGAAGCAAATAACGGCTGGCACCGGCTTCCACCATGCGGCGATATGATTCTTCGGTCTGTTCACCTACACACATGGTGATGCCCAACGACCCGTCCCCGATAGATTTAATTTCACGAATCAAATCCACCACATAGTCAACGAAGGCCGCATCACTGCGTTCTCCGGACTGCAAAGTAATGGAACCGTACTCATGGTCATAGGCCCATTGTGCCATTTTGATAATATCTTCACGCTTCATATCAAAGCGTTCCGTCTTATCGTTATCACGACGAATCCCGCAGTATTCACAGTTTTTCACACAGCGATTGGAAAATTCAATCAAACCGCGGTAATACGCCATTTTATCTACATATTTTGCCTTTACTTCATAGGCTTTTTTATAAATGGCCTGCAAATCATCTTCGTCGGTAACGCTCATCAAAAAGCGCAATTCATCGACGGTCAACGTATCATTGCCGACCAAATCTTTCTTAAGTATATCTTGTACTGTCATATTCCTCCACTTATTCCGAACGACGATAAGCCACTGTAAGCGGCTCGGTCAATGTGGCCGGCAAGTCGGTGTCTTTTACAAAACCGTCAAGCTCAGCCGGCAAATCGGTCCATTCGGTCAATTCATGAGCAATCATATAATGAGCGAGGCGGCCGCGCATCTGTTTTGACGATGTGCTAAGCTGTTTCCATACGCCCTCTTTTAATTCTAAAAATTCAACGGTCACCATACGGGGATGACTCACCAATTTGGCATACTCTTTGGATGCCAAGTTAAGAAGCCAGTCTTCCGCTTGAAAATAGGCTGTTACCTTCTCGGTCCAGCAATCATACAATGTTTTAACATCTTGAAGTAAACCGTCGATTACCGACTTATTAATGATGTTTTTGGCAAAAATCCGATCAACCAAATCAAGCCGATAATCGGTAATCGGGCTCTCAGGTGTCACGATACCGTACAGACCGGACAAAATACATACATGGTCATTCCCAAAAGCCTGAGCTTTTTCAGATAATTCAGACCATGCCAGATTTTTAAAAGCGAGACCCGAATAGCTGAAAGCCGCCGCCCCCACCGGAGCGTCATCGTGGTTTTGATAAAAAGCAACCAACTCAGCCGCCATGTCAGGCTTAACTTTAAGTGCCTTTACAATAACTTCAGCTGTCAATGTCTTCATATGCCCTACAATAGCATCGGTCATGACTTTGTCAAAGACGGGGGCCGTCGGTTTTCCCTGCAGTTTTTTCGTTTTGCTAGGAGACAGGAGTATTTTCATGACCACTCATACCCTTGACATCTTCATGCATAGCTTCATCTTCTTCAGCTAAATGAGCCTGCAAATCTTTACTCCAAATCATCATCGGCAAGCCGACAACGTATTTGGCCTTCATTTCCTTACACATGGAAATGGCTTCGGCCAAATATGGCGAGCCTTCATCCACGCCATCCGTCAAAATAACAACATGGCGATTCTTTAAATCAAGGCCGGAATATACCATATGCTCGCCGTTGTAAAAAATTTCTTCAACAAACAATTTATCGTGCATGAATTCATCCATACGACGTAATAAAATACGGTCTAATAAGGCACTGGCCGGTGTAGAAACCGGTGCATTGGTAGCCAGTCCTTCCGGCTGTAAACGAATAAATACAGTCTTCTGATTATGACCCTTACGGTATTCTAAAAGAGCTTGTTCCAAAGCACCGTAGAACAAAAATTGTTCTGCCGGATCCAAGGTATCACTCAAAAACATATCTATAACGGAGCCTGATTCGGCCGTTTTCAACTGTGCTGACAACTGAACCGCTACGTCTTCTACCACTTCTTCATAATCGGAATGTTTAACCTCTGTCATTATGCGATCCTCCTACATCAAAACACCGAATTGAAACAGTCAAGCTTCTTTTCTATTCTAACCATATAATTATAGCATTTTTACCTAAAATTTTCTATATCTTCAGTGGACAATACAGCATAATATGTTTTTCATTGTATTGCTTCAAAAATCAAAAAAGACCTCCGCCATATTTGCGAAAGTCCTTTTTAATTAACATTTATAACCTGATTTACGGGCACCGGTTTATAAACCACGCTAAATCGCCCTGTATTAATTACGCTTCAATCAACAGGTAAATATTCATCCCCGTTACAACGATACCGATAAGCCATAACATAACAGCCGTAGACGGTTTGTTTTTGTATTCCCCCATAACCTTCGCCGATCCGGTCAAATAGAGCTGCAAGAAAATCGTGAACGGTAACTGCAAGCTGAGGAACATTTGCGAAACCAACAGTGCTTTGAAGGAATCTTGAATAAATAAGATCAATACGAGTGCCGGAATATAGGTCAATGCGAGGCCTATACGGCTGTGTAAGTCTTTCATATCATAGGATTCACCAAACATACCGGCAAAAATACTGGCACCTGCCATACCGGCTGTAGCCGATGAAGCAAAACCAGCAAAAAGCAAGGCTACGGCAAATATTACGCCGGCTGCCGGTCCTATTAAAGGTACCAACAATTCCTGTGCCTGTTCCAATTCTTCGACCACGACGCCTTGGTTGAAAAATGTAGCGGCCGCCAAGATAATCATGGCGGAGTTAATAGCCCAACCGATACCCATGGAAAGAAGCGTATCCAAGAACTCATAGCGCAGGCGCTTTTTCATGACTTCCGGATCTTTTTTGTTAAATTCACGGCTCTGAATAATTTCCGAATGCAAGAATAAATTGTGCGGCATAATAACGGCGCCCAAAATACTCAGGATAACGATCATCGACTCATTCGGCAATGTGGGATTCACCCAACCGAGGCCCGACGCCGCCCAATCCACATCAACCATGGAAAGTTCCGCTAAGTAGGCCAAGGCAATGAGCGACACAAAGCCGGCAATTACCTTTTCAAGTTTGCTGTACGAGTTTGTCAACAGCATAACTGTACAGATGACGGCTGTCAAAATCGAACCGATAAAAAGCGGAATACCGAACAGCATTTTTAAGGCAATGGCCGCGCCGATAAATTCGGCCAGTGCTGTCGCCGCCGCAGCCAAACCGGCCGTACTCAAAAGAATACGAGACAACCAGTGCGGCAATATTTCATACGCACATTCCGATAAACAACGCCCTGTAACAATCCCCAAATGAGCCACATTATGTTGCAATAATATGAGCATGATTGTTGAAAGCGTAACAACCCATAACAAATTGTAACCGAACATAGCACCGGCCGCTAAATTGGCGGCCCAGTTCCCCGGGTCGATAAAGCCGACCGTTACGATTATACCCGGTCCGATGTAACGGAATACTTCCGAAACTCCCTGTTTGTGGACCGTATTTAATTTTTCTTTAATACGTGACAAAAACATACCCTTCACCATTCCCTATCTTTTTCAGAATCCAACTCTACCGATTCACATACACTCATTAATAACGGCTTGGATTTCAGCAAGGGTCCCCTTCCTGTCACACTCCAAACTCTTATTGTGCGTTAGGCGTATTTTCAGCTAAAGTGCCGTTTGGATCTACCGTCTTTTCACCGGTATTGCCATCAGCTTGCCCATTATTAGCCCCGGCTCCATTGTCCTTAGGAGCTTCCTGTGCCGGTTGACCTGACTTCGTCTGCACATCAGCACCTTCCGCACCGGACTTAGCCGCAGCTTTATCGCCTTGTGCTTGAGTTTTAGCGGCTTCTTTATCAGCCTTAGCCTGTGCTTTAGCGGCTTCTTTATCGCTCTTAGCTTTTTCTGCCGCTTCTTCCGCTTCTATGCGGGCACGGTTTTCTTTAAACTTTTCACGCGACTTAGCCGCTTCTTCATCAGCTTTCGCAATCGCCTGTTTACCTACTTTGTCATATAAAGCATCCGGTGCTGCCACACCGTTACTCGAAATCACAACACCTACACGCGTACGCATATCATTCTTGCCGTGATTATCAAAACGGAGTCGCACATCGCCGCCGTTTTGCACCTTGCTGCTATCGACTTCAAAATGCTTCATTTTTTCTTCGATTTCTTCACGCGTTAAGGCCGGTTGCTGACCTTGTGAAATAGCGTCTTCACCGCGTTTTCCTTCGCGAATTTCCTGATCGCGGTTATATTGCATCAAATCATCGCGGAATTCGCTATACAAACGAATAGCAATATTTTTATCCGTATCATTCATCGTTTCACGACGATCCACCACGTCAGCCACGAGTGGCGTCAATTCATAACGTGTATATACTTGAGTACCTAAATTTAAGCCCTGTGTATCAGTAAGAGCACCATGCTTTTCGAGTATCATTAAGGCTTGATACGCCCAATCCGATGGTTTCACATCGGCCAAGCGATTATCTGCCTGGCTCACACCAACAGTGCAAACAGTACATAAACCGGCTACCAATAAAGCTTTTCTCCAATTCATGGTCATTCTCCTTATTTCTTTAAATTCATCAATATTATACCATGTTTTTAAGGTTTTCTGCCGATGGATTATCGAGGTACTTGTAAATAGACGCTTTCTTAGCATCTTTTGTTTCTTTAATTTTATTGTATAAAATATTAGCCAAATCAGAATCGGTAGACTCTCTGATTGATCGAAACCCTAAAGCTTTTAATGTACGTTCCATTGGTGTATAAGGGCGTGTATCCATTCCTGCTTTCCAATCTCTCATCTTCCCAGTACCAAGTGCTTGATACAGATTTGTGTAGAATGGAGCGATAGCGTGTACTTCTGCCAAAATCTTATTGCCAGGACTTTGGTCGTACTTAAATGCATTGTACATAGAAGCGATAGTACCAAATGTTGGGCCTGCTAATTCACTAGCATCAGAAGGAATAACGTCGCCTAAACCGATGTTACGAGTAAAGTCTACACCAGCCATACCAGGCACACCGTAGATAGCACCTCTCGCTAAAGCTTGTTTAACTGGATCCTTGCCCGCCCATTCATACATCAACTCTTTAACGGCTTCTGTAGGCTTAGTACCCATAATCCACGCAGCTAATTCGTCGACTGCTCCTACCATTGGCATACCGAGCATACCTGCCATAGCTACATACGAACCCATAAAGCGAATTAATCGCATTTTCCGTTCTTTCTTAGCTTTTTCAATGTCAGCTACAGAAGGGTTTTCCGGTAAATCCATAAGATTACAGATGTCATGAATGAATTCAATTTGTTTTACAGGGTACTTTTTGAACTGTAATAACATTTTGCCAACAACACCGGCTCTTTGGAAAATACCAGGACTGTCAATCTCGGTATAGTCAAAGTTGGTCATGTATGTAAAATCATTAGCTATACTCATTGCTTCTTCTTTTGTTTTGCCCTGTGCTAATGCTTTCTCGTATGCGTAAATAGCAGCAACACGACGAGTAAAATTATCACCCACTTCAAATGGTAGCATTGCTTTAGCCAATAACTTACCAATTTTAGTAGTGTGAACAATTGATTTAGAGTCGTTGAATACGTCAGATTCAACACCTTGATAATCTTCACCAATACCAATATAACTAAATAAATCTTTATACTTAGGGTTTTTATTTCCTTTCAAAGCTTCCTCCTGTGCTGCCCAGAAGTTTTGATTAAACCCTGTCATAGTAAAGATATTAGCCATAACGCCTAGCTGTGCAATCATAGCGGTAGGTCGCAACAAGCCCAACTTAACTAATGCTGTAACTTCCATGCCACGTTTCATTAAGTCAGTAAACCATGTTTCACCGTAGTTCTTAGTCATAAAACTACCGAGACCAGGAATCTCATTCATAACTTCATTTAATCTCGTATCAAAATGATTAGGAACACCCATAACGGTACGGATTAAGGTGTGCATCATTTCCTGTTTGTTTGACATACTGCCTGTGCTTCTATTTGCTTTGTATTTATCTTTAAACCAATGTTCATAGGCTGTCGTTGCTTTGTGATACCATTCTGCATTATTGATATGCTTAACCATAGAAACGATGTAGTCATAATCAGCACGTTGCAAGTTAGGGTTAGAACCCTTGGCCCCCATAACACGAGTCATATTATGTTTGTTCTTTGCAAAATCGCCCGTGTTGGTATAGAAATGTTCAATCAAAGACTTCTTAGTAACTTTGCCGTTACGCTTAAACAATTCAAAACCATTAGCATGTTTCATTTCGTTTTGAAGGGCTTTGGCATCAATCCCGATTTTTTCCATTGTTGCTTTATCATTGACTAAATTTAAGAATTCTTGTTGCGTTAATGGCTTGTTGATAAAGCCAGAATCAACCAACTTTTTCATTTCTGGATACAAACCAGTTAAGCGTTTAAACTCTGCCTCTTTCTGTTCTGCTGTCATATAATCTTCAACAACATGGTCTTTGAAGTAGTCATTATCAATCGTTGAATAATGGCTATCAAAGTCATTGCGAGGATTGTTGTAATTTCGTTCTTGTTCTACAATAGCAAACTTAGACTGTGCGAATTGAGGGTTGTTTAATAGGTTTTTTTCTACCCATTTTCGAGCAGCTTTCTCTGTTCTAAAAGACGCAATAACATTACGAGTAACCATTTCTTTACCGTTTTCATCTGTACCCTTTTGTTCCTCGTATACACCAAAACGAGAATGTTCAAATGGAGAATAACCCCACGAGTATTTCTGCTTATCAGGATTCCCTATACGTTCATTAGCATTAGCCGCCTTAATCATAAGTTCGTCAAGAGTTTTACGATACTCAACATAGGCTTTCCATACTGTATCATTATATCCTTTAGACTTAGCGATTTCTCCCGATTCCTTAATAGCAATTTGGTTAGCCTGCTCCAAGGAATTGTATCCACGGACCATGTCTTTACTAGCAAAAATACGGTGTCTTTGATTTTTGTAATCTTTGGCTACTTTATAGCCTGCATTTTCTAATTCCACTTTCTTTTGTAATGCATCTGATTCGTCTTCAAATTCTTCAAAAATATCACCCTCTTTAATAATGGTGTATTTATTAGTTCCGTCCTGCATTGTAATAGGGATTACCTGTGCAAACTCCATACGGCGGTCGGAAATTTCGACTTTAAGTTTCTCAAATGATTTTTGGCTGTCCTCGTTTTTTAACTGTTTATATACTGCGTCCATTTTAGCTCGGTATTTTTTTAAATCCCTATCAGTTTTTCTAGCAACCTGTTGTGCCTCTTTAATAAACTTAACGAGTTCTGGGAAGTGTTTCCTAGATAAGCTAGACGGAGACCTTACTTCTTTTAACAAAGCGTACATAGGAATATTATCTTTGTTGTCTGCCCTTCGGTGAACCTCTATTCTGTCTGTTTCTTTTTTAATTTCTTTCTCTATGAGCTTTTCTGCCATGTTAACACTAGCTTCGGCTGGGTTGGATTGCATGTCGTTAGAGTCTGGATTCCGGTTAGTGGAGGCGTTTCCTTGTCTGTCCTTGCCTCCCTTTTCAATAAATTCAGTTTGTTCCCGTAACCTCAAATCCCCATTCTTTTTAAGTTCGCTTAATGAAATGTTCGCTAAATTTTGCAATTCCGATTGAGAAATAAAGCCTGACATAGAGCCGTAACCCAAAATTTCTTGGCGAATTTCATAATCAGTAAGAACTCTATTGAACGCCTCTTGACTTATCTTCCTTAATCCTGCAAGATACGAAATCACAAGATTAATTTTCTTTTGAGGGTGTAAATTCTCTCCGTCCTGGGCTTTTGCACCAATAACGTCTTTGATAAATACTTGGGCTGTTCTTGTGATAGCCACCCAATCATCGTCTTTCATGCCGTCAAAGATAGAATTTTTAATCATTTCCAGCGAGCCAGTCGCCTCTTTAACATCGGAATCGTCAAGGTATATGTCAACTCCACTTCGTCCTCCATTCCGTGGACTAGACTTTTCGCTCTTAACAAGAAGTCTTGATGATAGTTGTATCCTGGTACCTTCACCTTTGCTAGGGCTTGAAACGCCGCTTCCGCTATCAGAATTTCTTCTTCCTTCTCTATACTCGGAAGTTTTGCCAATTCCTCCAACATTTCTGGTATATCTTCCTCGTGAAAGCCCCAATTCCGCAAGCGTTCTTCCATTGTCATTTTTATACAAATCCTCCAATACACTGTTAATTACATGGTTAATCAGCCGATTTACGAACTTATGTTTTTCTACTACGTTATTTTTCCCTTTTCCCTTCTCTTTCACCTCTAAATTAGAGACCAACTCGTGAACAAGTTCGTGAATTGGAACTCCATTTCTTATATTTTCTTCTATGTCATTTTGATTATACTTAAAATCAATAGTTCCTCTTTCGTAAACGTGAAGTCCCATCAATTTTGGATTATCTTCAAACAGTCTAAATCTAATTAATAAGTGTGGCGATTCTCTGAAAATTTTCTCTAGTAACTCTGCATCTCCTAAATAATCTACAATAGCTTGTTTTATTTTAGGGATAAGTTCTAAAGAAATATTTTTGCTGAAATTGCGGTTCTCTCCTTCGTGCCGTTCCATGTTATCTTGATTATAAATCTCTTTATTTGGCACGTTAGAGTTATCAGCACTCGAAGAACCCGTACTAAACAAAGAGTTATCGATAATTCTTCCTTTTATTTCGTCGTTTACAGGAGACTCTTCTTTCATTATGTAGATGTTCTTTCTATCGGATACCACTTCGGTTTTTACTTTATACTTATCTTCGCCGTAAATTTTGTTAAGTACGTCTTGTAAGGCAGAAATGTCTGCGTTTGCGTCCACCACAAAAGCTACTTCTTTGTCTGGCGATATTCCAATAGCCGCCTTAATAGCTTCTTCACGAGCCTTTAAAATTCCTTCTTGACTAACTTTATTTGACATATTTGTATAACTTAGTACAGGTCGAGCCGTTAACTCGGCTACCCCATTTTCGTTAGATACAACATCTATATCATCGGCATCAAAGAATAAATCTGAATAAATCTCGCCTATAATATCTTGAATATTTTGGTCGGTTGATAGTTCCGGATTATCAAATTTGACGGTAATTGTTATAGGGTAATATTCATCTTCGTTATAACCTATGGATATTGAGGCTTTCACACCTTCTTTATTTACAGTATACCCTGCTTTGGTCTGATGTTTGGTTGTTCTAGCCTTTGGCTCGACCTTTTCTTTTGGCTTTATTTTTTCTTCTTCTTTTTGGTAGTATTCTCTGGCAAGTCCAATCATACCTTGATTATCATTAGCGATATTAGCTAACCCTTTAGAGCGTTCTCCAAAAATAGCTGTGGTAGATTCGGCTGCTTCTTTACCAATACTAGGGAAATCCTGTGTAGGGAATGAGCCGGCAATTCGTGCAGCTAACTGTTTTAAATTACTAGGGTTTGCTTTTAGGATACCTTCATTATCTCCATACTTTTTGATTAAGTTATTGTATTCGTTTTGTAAAATCTTTTCTACAACTGCATTACGGATATTAGTAGGTAAAGTTGATAACTTAGAACCAAAGGCACTTTCTACAAATCCTAACACAGCATCGTTAAAGTTGCCAGGCTTGCTCATAAATGTATTAATAAGTGTTCTGTTAGGTTTAACAACGTCTTCACGAATTGCTTTAGCAATAGCGTTTTGACTAGGAACTTTGAATACTAAGTTAGAACCAACAACTAAATCAAGAGTTTTAGCATTCGGGAAACTACGGAATAACTTCTCTGCACGACGTTTTAAGCTATCAGCTTGTTTAGTAAACTCTTGAATACCGATATTATTAGCTTTCGCTTTATCCTTTAAATCCTTGTGTTCTTTCATAATATTATTGTATTCGGTATTACCTGTCTCTGTTAATTCTTTTTGTTCTAAATTGCCTTCTTCATCACGAACGTTATTTAATAATTTTCTGATATTAGCAACTTCTTCTCTTTCTTTTGGTTTGAGAGTTTCATCTTTCTCCATCTGATTAAGAGTTGTTACTGTATCGGAAATGGATTTTTCACCGGAGAAAAACTGACGAGCTTCTGTATGTCCTTTATACGTTTTAGGTTTATTGGTGCGAGTACGTTTAGGTTTTGCAGGTTTTTCTTCTACAGGAGGTTTTTCCTCTATCGGTTTAGCTTCTTCTACTGGTTTATTTCCTTCAATAGTCTTTGTTTCAATTGGCGTATTTTCGACTGGTTTAACTTTTTCTGCCAAACCAACGGATTCGTTGATACGCTGTAATCTATCTATAGCTTGTTTATGAAAACCTTTGGCAGCGTTTTCTAAGCGTTTATAGTGCTTTAGCTTAGTAATATCAAAACCATTTTGTCCTAACTGAATTAAGCTATTGTCAATATCACGTTCTACCGATTTAATTTGGTCGCCATGTGCATTTTTTAATGCATCGTCATGCATTTTATTTACAGCCATTACATTAGTAACATTTCTTGCACTTTCTTTGAGCGAGCTTCTATATTCGTCAGAAGTGCGGGCGGATTGTCGAGCATTAATCCTCTCTTGATCCATGGATTTTGCATAATCCACCATTGCTTGCACCGGGTTTTTTCCGTACTTTTCTTCTGTAAGCCCTTGTTTAGTTAAATAATTACGAACATTCTTTGCTTTAGGCTTTCCGTTTTTAATGTCTTCGTTACGTTCTTTCATAGCACGTTTAAATTTATAAGCGGTTTCAGCCGCTTTATTTGGCTCGTTTTCTGTATTCCCAATTACACGGTCAAAGAACTGTTTGTTCGTTGAATTTTCATAGTTGTTATTAACGTAATTTCGTTTTTCATTTTCTAGGTATTCTTTCTGTTGTTGGGCTATTGCCTCTTGCTCTCTTTTTTTGTCAAGTTTTGCTTGTTGTTTTTCCACAATAGGTCGAACCTTGTTAATTTTGTTTTGCACTTGTTTAACTAAAGCAGGAGAAGGATTGTCAGATACTAAGTTCTCTGCTTGTTTAGGGTCTAGTTGCACACCAACTTTACTAGCTTCTTCAATTAAAGCCCTACCGTCAACCTTCGGTAACGGTTTTTGCTCTTTCATGTGTTTAACTAACCCATTAGATGCTCTTCCTGCTTCCGCATCCGTAAGTCCTGCCTGCTTAAAGTCTTCCACAAATGTATTTGGGGCTAAGTTTTGGATTTCTTCTGGAGAGGAATTATCCCAAAGACTAACGATGTCTTCAATCTTATCATTTGTAGCCTGTGATTTAGTCTCGACAATATCTGGGCTTTTTGGGTTATTCCGAATAAACGTATTACGCATTTCGTCATACAAGCCTTGCCGTGGGCTTGTAGAGTCCATACCGCCCAAATCTACAACAGGAGCGGAGGAAATTTCGCCTTCGATTGGAGCAACCCCCTCTTCGATAGGTGTAATACTATCTGTAACTGGGGTAATGTCGCCTTCGATAGACACGGGTTGTTCAGCTACTTCTGGAGTAACTTTAACGTTTGGGTTAGGGTTGTTCATGGCAGAACTGATACCTGCTCTAGCACCACCAATACCGCCAAGTAACATAGCAGGACCAACGGCTTGCCCGTATGAGTCTGCCATGTTGTCCGACCACGAAGTAGGGTCATAGATACGGGCGTTTAATGCATCTTCCTTGCCTAATGCCCTATCTTGTACCATGGTTTGCCATGCTTCCACAGCACCTTCCACTTGCCCAGATACTACACCATTAGCAACAGCACTACGAACAGCTTTAGAAAGAACTTTACCACCCTTTGTTGCGAATCCGGCTAACGTACCTCCAATAGCCATTTTATCAGCATAAAATTCAGCCATAGCAGGAATGTAACCCTCACCAAAGGCTTGCATAGACTGACTAGACGCTGTATCACGGTCGTTGCCCATCTGCAAGGATTCCATGTATACGTCGCCTGCGTTAATTGCCGATTCTGATGCCCCTTTTGTTAGGATAAATGGAATGTCATTAACTAATCCTTTAGCCGTACCTAAAGCAGCCTCACCAAGGACTTGACGAGATGCTAATTTAGCACCTGCCTCTAAGCCCATAGTAGCCCCTTTTTCGAGGGCGTACTTAGTTAACACGTTACCAAGTAATTTTTCACCCATGATACGACCGCCAGTTCTAGCGGCACCTACAGCAGCGATACCCGCTAAAGACGCACCACCTGTTTCGGGAGCAGCAAGGAGAGAGCCAGCTACAAGACCAATGTCAACAAGGCTACCGCCAAGCATTTGTGCGGTAGCATTTAAAGCGTGTCCATTAATGTAATATCGAGGGTCATACCACCCTAAATCGTCATACTCTGTCTTATCGGCGTTGGCATAGGCTCTCTTTCCTGCATAAGAAGCCTCGTTTTCAGCCCAATCACGCAAACCTGTAAACCCTGCTTTTTCTGCACCTGCTGCGAGGAAACCTGCATAACCTGATAGTGAACCCCATACGTTGGATTGAAAGCTGTCTATAAAGTTGGTATGTTCGTCTGGCACATAACTATCACCAATCCGTTGATTTTCTTCATCCCACGCTTTATTGGACTGCGACAAATAATCTTGTAACCAACTCAATCTATATCACTCTCCTTATTCCTTCCAACCTACATAAGCATTAGGTCGAGTTCCGTCTTCCTTCTTAGCACCATAGGTCTTAAGTAATTGTTTTTCTGTATAGGCGGCGTCTCCGACAATCATACCTTCAACGTGTTTATAAGCGTCTAATCCAAGTCCGTCATAATTAGCTAATTGACTTGCTGCGTCCATACTGATTTGTCGTAAAGCGTCTTCGCTAACTAATCCGGCATAGACTTTATCGGCTGTTTCTTGATATAGTTTTCTATAATTATCTCCTAACTTAATAATATCGTTGTTCATTTTTACCTTCTGTGAGGTTGTTAAATCACCGGAACTACCACCTTTACCTTTTTGGCTAACCCCTGCTTCTGCATATTTCTTAGCCAATTCAAGATTATGCTCACCTTCCCAAGTAGCCAATTCTTTCTTGGCGGCAATTTCTTGTTGCATCTTGTAATCAGATAACTCTTTTTGTTGCTGCATTTTACGCTGTTCGTCTTGAATAGCTTGATTGCGTTGCATTTGGTCTAACGCCATTTTTTGACTATTGATGTATCGGTCGTCCATAGGATTTAAGTTTACACCTAACATTTGCCCCATAGCGGCATACATCTTAGAATTAGAACTATTATTACTATTAGCAATCATCTGTGCTAATTTACCTACCCCTGTCAACTTATGTTGTTGGTTTTCTAGGTCAGCCCCTTCTTGTGCGGCTGCCATTGCTGCCTTAGCTAATTGGTTTGCTTGTCCACTAAACCTCTCAAATACATCACTACCTACAGCACCGATTAAATCTGTTTGATAGCCTAGTTCACGGCTTAATGCTTGTTCTTGTCGTTTTGCTCCATTAACGTAAGGTAAGTTCATGGCAGAAATCATACCTTGAACATCTAATGGTTCGTTCGGGTTATCCATACGCAACTGAGTATTAAATGACTGACTAGGACTACCTTGCGTATTGTACATTTGATAAGGAACGGAAATACCGCCAAATTCTTTATAGAAACGGCTTAAACCGCCGCCATAGTTTTCAACCGTATCAGTATAATAACCGTTGTTTTTTAAAACCTGTGCTGTTGCCATAGGGTCATTTCTAACGGCAATTAAATCGTTAATATACGGCTGCACCGGCTTTTTCATAATCCTTGGCAATTTCCAAATACGGGAAATCTTCAGCAATTACGCCCTTAGAGGGGGAGGCTTTTTTTACCTCACAGATAAAATTCATCGACCCTGCGCGAAGTGCTTTTTCAAAAGCAAAGGGAAATTGACCACCGTTAGCCGCCAGTTCTTCTTTAGCCGCCTGCTCTGCCTGTGCTTTCACAACTTCAAGTGGCGTCGTTGCCTTTAATACCGCTACCCGTTCTTTGGTAGCCGCCACAATCGTATCAAGAATCATTAGGCCACCTCATTCGTAGCGGCGATCAAATCTTCAAGCACGGTCAACGCTTTGCCTTCATCAATAAGACGGGCCGCTTTGGCGATGCCGTCGGCCAAGCTTGTATTTGCTTCAGCCAAATGGAAACTCATGCCTGCATTGAGAAGCACCGCATTCCGACGAGAACCTTTTCCCCGGTCAAGACGGAACGCGTAATATCCGCATTCACAGGACCGTCACCGCCTACGAGCTCTGCCGGTTTGGCGTAAGCCAGACCAAATTCAACCGGATCCAATACATAAGAAGTAAGCTTACCATCGTTAATTTCACAAACATAGGTCTTATCACAAGCCGTAATTTCATCGAGGCCGTCAAAACCGTGAACCACGGCACCCCATTTTACGCCCAAATTAGCCACTACTTGAGCCTTGTTATAATTGGTTTCCAATTCATCGGTGCGAATATTGGCAATTAAAATAATCTTTTTCTTGTAATGATCTAAGGCAACCCCCTTATCAAAAAGGAGTAAATCCACATCATTGAAAATCGGTATATCGTAAGGACCGGTGCTCATCAATTTCATGCGCTGATTCTGAAAACCGCGATCCAAATGCGGTTCGGCATAAGTCATATATTCATAGCCGAAGTAACCGACCAACCCACCCGTAAACGTCGGTAAAAAATCGAATTGCGGACTTCAATATTCTTTCATGATGCGCCTGATTTCTTCATTCGGCTTCGCCGTCCGATAGGTCTGGGTCGTAGCCCCCTTAATCGTCATCGTCCCGGCTTTGCATGTGATTTCAAGCAACGGATTATAACCTAAGAATGAATAACGTCCCCAGTTTTCTTTATTATCGGCACTTTCCAATAAAAAGGCTGTTTTACTTACTCGCTTTAAAGCTTTTAGCACGCTGACTACGGTTCGTGTGTCTGAAAAAATTTCTTTATACACCGGTACAATCGGGTACTCGGCTGCGTAAGTCTTTAATGTGTCCAGCGTTAACTGATTCATGACTGAAACTCCTTTTTCTCTTATTTCTCAATGTAACGGAATCTAATTTTGCCAATAAAAAAGTCCTTGGCAAATATATGCCAAGGACGGGTAATTTAATTATACTCGCGGTACCACCTTGATTGACGCTTTAAATACATAAAACGTCCCCTCATTCGCAGGGTACTAACATACCCCTCATTACTAACGCCAATGTCGCGTCGCTGTATACTAAAGGCATTCCAAGAATCGCCTCTTTCCCAGCGCCCTCAACGGTCCATTTAATAAACTGCGTTCTATGAAAATCTCAGCTAACTTTACTCTCTGTAAGTGCACGTCTTATTTTTATCTCCGTCTCAACGGTTTTAAGGTTCACTATGTAATTTATATAGGTTTTGGCTCCCCGCCGCAACCGATAATAACAAATGTCTCTCACTCCACATGACCAATCAATCCCAAGACCGGTCATTTCCTCAGTCTCTCTGCTCCCTCAAATCCCCAGTGTTATCTCGTGATGTACAAAACATATCATTTTGTTCTTTTAAAAAGAAATTCTGTCCACTTAGGTTGTATTTATAATAAACATAATGCCTTCAAATGTCAAGATTTTTTTGTAAGTATTTTATAAAATTAAAGACTGAATTTTACAAAGCGTCCCTCAAAACTTGATTCTACAGCATTTTAATTAATACACAAAAATCTTGAAACATTATATATTCTTTTAATTTCCTGTGGTATAATACAAATGTATATTGCTCATAACAGGAGGGAAGTCCCATGGCCAACACGGACATTACTATCAACGCAGTAACCAATCCTGCAGCCAATGAAACGCCTATCGACATTGAGGCAACGATTAGAAATCTGAAGCGCAATAATTTTGTCGTGCATTATTTTGAAACCGGCACCGAAGCCACCGCTTATCTGAAAGAGCGTATTCAAAATAAACGCGTTGCTCTGGGCGATTCACGCACCTTGCAAACGCTTCGGGTCTATGAAGCCTTAGAACCGAATAATAAGGAAATCACCGATATTCACCGCCCTTTGGAAGGCGAAAACTTCCGCCAAACAGCATTACGCACTATACAAAAAGATGTATTTCTCACCTCCGTCAATGCATTGGCTCAAACGGGCGAACTCGTTAATATCGACGGCACCGGTAACCGCGTAGCCTGCTCCTTATTCGGATCTGAAGAAGTATTCTTCGTTCTGGGTATCAACAAAATTACCCCCGACTTGGCGTCGGCCATCTACCGGGCTCGTAATGTAGCGGCACCGAAAAACGTAGTCAAAAACAAGAAACTCTCCAAAACTCCATGTGCCATTAAACAGGATCATTGCTACGACTGTGCTTCACCGGATCGTATCTGCAATGCCCTTACCATTTACTATAAGAAAATGCGCAATATGGATATAATGGAAATCATCATCGTGAACGAAGAGCTCGGTTTCTAAACGGGCGAATATCACTCGGAATCAATCACAAGAAATGCCAAGTATATATAATAAATTTCAATTTAAAATTTAACAGCACTTAACTTAACAATAAAACGAAAGCCCCACCCGAAACCGGGTGGGGCTTTCTTCATAGGCACAAGCTACAATCAAATACCTTTAATAGCTTATTGAGCTTAGATTATGCACCTACAAAACGATTCAAAGCAGCTGTGCTTGTCATATGACGTTTAGTCATGCCAAGTTCAGCAGGGCTGATACCCAATGCTAAGCCGATTAACTGGCTCATATGGATAATAGGCATATCTTTGTCGTTAGGAACATATTGTTTTGCTTCTTTTTGGAACATATCAAGCTGCATCTGGCAAAGTGGGCAAGGTGTAACAACACAGTCAGCGCCTTCTTTAGCAGCATCAGCATTGATGGAACCGGTCATATGCATTACGGAATCATGTGCAGGATATACAGCATGGAAACCACAGCAGTCGAGCTTACGGGAGAAGTCGATTGGTGTAGCGCCGATAGCTTTGATTACATCAGCCAAGCTGGTTGGGATCTGGAAGTCTTCAAAGCCTGTTTCTTCTTGCGGACGAAGAAGATGGCAACCATAGTATTCAGCAACACGAAGGCCGCTTAAAGGTTTAACAACTTTAGCTTTAAGGTTGTTCAAACCGTAGTCGCGAATCAATACCCATAAGAAATGAGTTACATCGCTGGTACCTTTATAACGTAAGCCTGCTTGGCCCAAAATGTTATTTACGCGAGCACGTTGAGTTTCATCGCGATCGAGTTCATTTTTAGCTTCGCGAAGCATTAAAGTACAAGTGTTACAAACTGTCATTAAGTTAACGCCTTGTGCTTCAGCTAAGGCAATATTACGAGCATTAGTAGAAAGAATTGCCAATGGATCGATATCCTGAACGTGGGACGCACCACAGCAAGTCCAACCTTCCAATTCTTCGATTTGAATGCCTAACTTTTTAGCAACCGCAACAGTGGCGATAAAATCTTCTTTGGCTGCACCTTCAAGTACACAACCAGGGAAAAATGCGTATTTCATTATCTTTCTGCCTCCTCTGCTGCCTTAATAATGGTGCGCACATCCTTAATACCTTGAACAGGTTTATGTGGAATTACGAGTTCAAGAGGATTAATCTTACCATGTGCCCAGAGACGCATAGCGTAGAGCCCCTGTTTAGCGGAATCTACAAGACCGTCAGTCTTAAGACTCATCGTTACTTCGTTCAAGTGACCGGTCTGCATGAGGTCTTGTTTGAAGGCGATAGCATGACGAGTACCTTTATTGGATAAGCCGGCTTTCGTAGCTACTGCACGAAGTTCGGAAATATCTTTTGCAGGTTTTAAGTGTTTTGGACAACGGGAGATACAGTTCATGCAATGAACGCATTTCCAAAGACCATTTTCAAAAGCAGGATTTACGTGAGCCATAGGAGCGGCATCACGGGAATCTTGAACAAAGCGATTAGCTTTGGTGTAAACATATGGATCCAAGAAGTCTTCGCGATTAGCGGACAATTTGTTACATTCGGAAGCACAGCAACCGCAAAGGATACATTCTGTGTTAGTAACAAATTTTTTGAAATCTTCCGGAGTCTGGCGAGAACCGGTATCGCGGTTGAATTCAGGTTTCATGAAAATCCATGGAGCAACAGTTTTAAGACGGTTAACTTTAGCTTCCCAGTCAACTGCCAAGTCACGGATGACGTCGAAGTTACCGATTGGAGCGATTTCAATAGTGTCGCTGCCGAAACGTTCGGTAATATCGTCGATTTTACTTTCACAACCAAGCATAGCCTGACCATTAACTTTAATGGAGCAAGCACCACAAACAGCACTACGGCAAGCAGCGATGAATGTTAAGGTTGGATCGATAGTATCTTTAATTTTTTGAAGGCCCCAAAGAATTGTACGGTCCGGTTCATAATCAAAGGAATAGGTCTGTACATAGGAGCGACCTTCATTATAACGATGAATCTTATAAGTAATCTGTCTCATCTTAGTACGTCCTTTCTTTTGGTTCGAAGCGAGTAATTACAACTTCACTCTGACCAACTTTGTATTCGCCATCTTCTCCAAGGGTAATTAAAGTATGGTTTAAGAAGTTAGCATCATCACGTTTCGCGAAGTCTTCACGAAGGTGACTACCACGACTTTCTTTACGACGAAGTGCGCCCAAAGTAACAGCTTTAGCAACAGTTAAAAGGCTGCCTACTTCAACGTAGTTTACGAATGCCATATTGAACGTACGGTTAGTGTCGCCAACGTAGCAAGTTTTGTATTCTTCAATCAAACGATTCAAGGTTTCTAATTCTTCTTCCATTTTCTTTTCTTCGCGGAAAATACCTACATTGTTCCACATGGAAAGAGCCATTTCGTTACGAATTTCAGAAATTGGACGACCGGTTGTACGGCCTGTTACTTCGCGGAAACGTTGTTCCCAGCCGTTAGCTGCTTCGTTAAGAGCTTTGGAAGCGTCTTTAGCTTGGTTTTCTTTAACGTAAGCTACAGCGCCTTCACCGGCTACTTTACCGAATACAACAGCGTCAGCCAAGGAGTTACCGCCAAGACGATTAGCACCGTGAATAGATACGCAAGAAGCTTCGCCGGCAGCAAACAAACCAGGGATTACAGTACCGCAAGTTTTAAAGTCTTTTACATCAATACCGCCCATGGAATAGTGACAAGTTGGGCGAATTGGAATAGGTTGAACTAATGGATCGGCATGTTCGAATGTAATAGCCAAATCACGGATACCATGAAGTTTTTCAAGAATAACTTCTTTTGGTAAGTGACGAACGTCAGCTACTACATAAGCGTCAAGACCGGTACCCCAGCCGCGACCTTCAGCGATTTCGGTTTCGATAGCTTTAGCTACAACGTCACGAGGTGCCAATTCCATTTTGCTAGGAGCATAGTCCTTCATGAAACGTTCCCCTTTATTGTTCAAGAGGTAACCGCCTTCACCACGAACAGCTTCGGACATCAAGATACCGCTTTTACCAAGACCGGTTGGATGGAACTGAACCATTTCAGGGTCTTTCAAAGCACAGCCGGCACGGAAACATGCTGCCATGCCGTCACCTGTGGAAAGGTAAGGATTGGAAGTACGAGTCCAGTACATACGACCGGCACCACCGGTTGCAATTACTAATGCAGTAGTCGCGATTTTTTCAACACGACCTTCTTTCATGTTCCAAGCAACAACGCCGCCTACGGAACCGTCGTCAGCTTTTACGATATCTAATAAGTACCAATCTTGAAGGAAATGTACATTTTCCTTTAAGCATTGTTCATACAACGTATGTAAGATTACATGACCGGTTTTGTCGGCACTGTAGCATGTACGAGGGTATGCCTGGCCGCCGAAGTTACGTTGTGCAATTTTATTGTCTTTAGTACGGGAGAATGGGGTACCGAAATAATCAAGTTCTTTGATTAATTCAGGACAACGGTTGATAAAGAATTCAACAGCATCCTGGTCGGCAAGATAGTCACTACCTTTAACGGTATCGAAGATGTGGTCTTCAATAGTGTCTTCTTTTGCTACATTGTTTAATACGCCATTAATACCGCCTTGAGCCATAGCCGTTGCAGAACGACTTGGGAAAATCTTGGTAATAAGTGCTACGCGCAAACCTTCTTGATGAGCTGCTTCTAATGCTGCTCGTTGACCGGCTCCGCCGCTACCTACTACTAGAACATCATACTGTTCCATAATAACCTCCTAAACTTGTACCTACTTCCTACAGACTTATCCGGCACGCCGTACCTGGGCATGCCTTTCCTATAGCTTGTTCTTTAATTATAGCGGCTTTTAAAGGCATTTGTCCAAAATCAAATACGCATACTTGAAAATAGCCCTCATAATTGATAATTTTTATCATTTCCTAAATTCCCCTATTTTTAGGGTGCATTTAAACATTTATTTATCATAAACTATTTTATTTTCTGGATAAACGCTGATATTATTCAGTTTATTTATACCGCCGGATAGAAATTCGGAATATTTAATCGAAAATCATTTTCACACATTTTTTTTTGACTTTTCTCATAACGTCCGAAAAACGTCCAATCTATGCATAAAACACAAAGGTACACAATTTAGTTATCATAAATTTAATGCCTAACCGTTATCCCTTCATACTGATTTCATACCCTTAGGCTATACTGACCTCAATAAAAGCTATAATTATTTTTACGCATAATAATGGTATAATAATTTTAGACATGCTTAATTTGATTAATATTTTTATTTTATAGTCTGTTACACCGAAGAGGTTGTGAAACAGGCTTATTTTTGTAAGACAGGAGCGATTATATGAAAGTTTTACTTGTTGAAGACGAAGAAATGCTAAATAACATCATTGCCAAACGCTTGCGTGTTGAATCCATGACGGTAGACTGCTGCTTTGACGGCGAAACCGCTTTAGATCACATTAACACATCCAGCTACGACGTAGTCGTTATGGACGTAATGATTCCTAAAATGGACGGTTTTACCGTTGTACAACATTTACGCCAAGAAGGCAATAAAACACCGGTATTATTCTTAACCGCTAAAGACACCTTACAAGATAAAGTAAAAGGTCTTAACCACGGTGGCGATGATTATCTTGTAAAACCTTTCGAATTCGAAGAATTGATTGCCCGTATCTACGCTTTATCCCGTCGCAGTTACAACCATGCTCACAACGATTTGGAAGCAGGTCCTTTAACCATCAACAGTCAAAGCCGTACCGCTACCTTGCATGGTCAGGAATTAGTTCTTACCGCTAAAGAATTTGACTTATTATATTATTTAGCCAGCAATGTAAACATCGTATTGTCCCGTCAGCAGATTCTCGACCATGTTTGGGAATATGACTACGAAAGTTATTCCAACTTAATAGATGTATATATTAAAGACTTACGTAAAAAATTGGATGTAGCCAACGAAGCCAAATTAATTCACACAGTTCGAGGTGTGGGCTATGTTTTCAAAGTGGAAGAATAAATTCAAAACCGATGGTCATTGGGTAACCCCCTTCAGCCGTTTACCCTTGACCCTTAAGATTACCGGTTGGTATTCCATCTTTCTCTTATTGATGTTACTCATGTTGTCCGTATTCATCTTGCAGTTCACCCAGTTATGGGAAACTTCAGAAATGCGCAGCACCTTACAATCGAGAGTTATTAATACCGCCGACAATCTTACCCGATTCCGTCCGTTCCAAGAAGGTGTATTCACCGTCCTTTATACAGATAACGGGGTCGCGGTTAAAGGGGCCATTCCTGACAGATTTCCACCGGAAAGCATAATTTCTCCCCACCACATTCAAGAAGTAACTGTTAAGAACACTACATTTTATTATTATGACGCTCCGGTTGCCGACCCGGCCTTCCACGGTTGGGTTCGTGGCGTAATGCCTGCAACCACGGCCAGTCGGGCAGCCAACATAATGTTGCTATCCTTAATTCTGGGCGGCGTTATATTCCTGGTCATCGGCACCAGCGGCGGGTATTGGATTATTAAGCGAGGTCTCGGCCCGATTCGCAATATGACACAAACCGCTGCAGCCATCGGCCAGGAACGAGACTTATCACAGCGTATCGAACAACTTGTAGACAGCCATGACGAAATCTCGGCTCTGTCAAAAACATTTAACACCATGTTGGATAGTTTGGAAAATTCCTCACAGCGTGAGAAACAGTTCAGTTCCGACGTATCTCATGAGCTACGTACACCGATTGCCGTTATTCAGGCAGAAAGTGACTACGGTCGTGCTTATATCGACAATATCGACGAAGCCAAAGAAAGCTTTGAACATATTTTCCAGCAGAGCCGATTTATGACAGCCATGGTTACTCAACTTTTGGACATTGCCCGCTTGGATAATATGGACAGCATTCAAAAAAATCCGCTCAGCATAAGCCAAATGATGCAAGAAGTTGTAGACAGTTACCAACGTATTTGCAAAGAGAGAAATATTACCCTTTCCGCATCCATTGAACCTAACCTTTCCATGGTCGGCAATCTGCCGTTTTTAAAACGAGCCGTAGGCAACTTGATTGATAACGCCATAAAATTCACTAAAGATACTATCTCAATTCAGGTCGTAAAACTAAACAATACCATTCGTATTACCATTAAAGATAACGGCGATGGGATTAATCAAGACGACCTTGATAAAATTTGGAATCGCATGTATCAGGTTGATCAGGCTCGTACCAAAAAATCCAATCAAGGTTTGGGATTAGGTCTTTATTTTGTAAAAAATGTCATTAATTTGCACAAGGCAAAAGCTTATGCTATTAGTGACCCCCATGTAGCAACAAGCTTTATTTTAGAATTTCCTATTATAACTGATGAAGCCCTTGGAGAGGAAATATAATGAAACCATTCCTGCGACCATCTGCGGTTGAAGTAAATGCTTCGGAACCGCCCCGACGATCGCTACGCCGTATAATATTGTTATTTGTCACCGCTTTTGTCATAGGCGGCTGTGTATATGCCATTCACGACTATATAGCACAGCAAGAAGCTAATCGAGTAAATGCAGCCCGCACTGAAATGATTAAAGCTCAAGCTAAAGCCAACAACTTAACAGTCTTAAGCGAAGATAGAATCAAAGAATTAACGTCTATCAACACCGGCGTACCACTCAATGAATTAACATTTAAACAGCTCACCTTAATCACCTTTGATGATTTGCCGTTCCCGCCGGGAGCTCCGATGGGACAAGACATGATGCCTAATGACAAAAATCCGGGACCGCAAGCTAACGGTCCAACTAATAGCCAAGCTCAGACTAATGACGTTGCCAATAATCACCCTAATCTTAATTTACCGACCACCGCGGAAAACAGTAATGTAGCATCATTGCCACCCCTAAGAGTGCCGCCGCCAACACCGCCGGTAAACGGGGAAAAGCAACTTATCGAGCCGGATGAGAACAATACCGATCATTTCCATCCGCCAATCGACGAATTAGCCAAAGGTGTACAGGTTAATGATTTCACACGCACTCCGCCGAAAGAATTCTTGAAGCATCCGCTGTATAAAATTATAGCTACGCGTGCCGGCCTGACTTATGAGTTAATTATTGACGGGGTTAATGGACATATAATAAAATCTATTGTCCACTAAGATTCTAGGATTATTTAGAACCGCATATACTATATGTTTTACCACTAATTATAGATATTAATTTTAGTGCGAAAATTTTATCAAAAAAAGTCATTAAAACACAAAAACGTTCATTTTGTGTTCATATTGATGGCTTATAGTTATATCATCAAATGAATGGTAATTTCGATACCCCATTCGAATTACCTCTATCATTGATTACAGGGAACTATATTGATACTGAACCCTCCCTGTTCAGCCAATATAGGTGATCAAGATTTCATTTGATTAACACTAACACTCCCCTTACAAAGAAAACAGGAATCCCTCCCCGGATTCCTGTTTTTCTTTATTTTTAGATGTCTTAGCCAATTATTACGAACTCTTTACAGTCCGCAATTTGCCAGAGACCGCTTTTATATAGTAAAATGTTACTATTAAATTTATATTTTTCTATATAATATAGATTTTATAAATTTCAAGACTAGTTGTACCCAAACTTCAAGGAGGTTATCATGACCCTAATTAATGAAAATTATGCCAATCTACAAAGTTCCTATTTATTTGCTAATATTGCTCGCAAAGTGGCAGAATTTCAAAAAACGCATCCGGATGCCGATATTATTCGTTTAGGCATCGGTGACGTTACCCAACCCTTAGCTCCGGCAGTAATTGAAGCTATGCATAAAGCGGTTGACGAAATGGGGCATGCCGAAACCTTCCGCGGCTACGGTCCGGAACAGGGCTATGAATTTTTACGCCAAGCTGTTGTAGACCATGATTACAAACCACTAAATATCAATCTCGACATTGACGAAGTTTTTATCTCCGACGGTGCCAAATCCGATGTAGGTAATATTCAGGAGTTGTTCAGTGCCGATAATATAATCGCCATCACCGATCCGGTGTATCCGGTGTATCTCGACAGCAATGTTATGGGCGGTCGTTCCGGTAAATTTAAAGGCGACCGTTTTGAAAACATCGTTTACTTACCGACCAATGCGGAAAATAACTTTTCCCCTGAATTCCCGGACCGTCGCGTAGATATCGTCTACCTCTGCTGCCCGAATAATCCGACCGGTACCGTGTTGAGCCGCAAACGTCTCAAAGAGTGGGTTGACTGGTGCAAAGCCAATGAAACGGTGCTTATGTTTGACTCCGCTTACGAAGCCTTCATCAGCAGCGAAGACACGGTTCACAGCATTTACGAAATCGAAGGGGCTCGTGAAGTAGCCATTGAATTCCGTTCCTTCTCAAAAACAGCAGGTTTTACCGGCACCCGATGTGCCTATACAGTGGTACCGAAGGAATTAACGGTCAATACCGCAGATGGCCAAAAACAGGCCTTAAATCCTATGTGGAACCGTCGCCAATGCACCAAATTCAACGGTGTTCCTTACATTATTCAGCGTGCTGCCGAAGCGGTTTATTCTGAAGACGGCCATCGTCAAACGCGCGAAGCTATTGCGTACTACAAAGAAAATGCCCGCATCATCCGCGAAGGCCTTACCGCTATCGGTCTTACCGTATTCGGCGGTGTTGATGCACCTTACATTTGGCTTAAAGTGCCGGCCGGTATGACAAGCTGGGATTTTTTCGACCTGTTATTGGAAAAAGTAAATATCGTAAGCACCCCGGGTGCCGGTTTCGGCCCATGCGGCGAAGGTTACTTACGTCTCACCTCCTTCGGCAGTCGTGAAAACACGTTGCGTGCCATTGAGCGAATTAAAACATTAAAATTTTAAAGTGAGGTATACATGTTTACAGTAGTAAAAAAACTAGAAATCAGCGCCTCTCATCAGCTGAAATTGACCTACAAGAGCAAGTGTCAAAACTTGCACGGTCACAACTGGATTGTGCATATTCATGCACGCTCCGCCGAGCTTGACGAGAACGGTATGGTTATCGACTTCGGTCACATCAAAGAAGCCATTCACGGTCGTCTCGACCACAAACACGTGAACGATATTATGGGTGACATCAATCCCACTGCCGAAAACATGGCAAAATGGATTGCCGACCAATTAGGTGAAAAATGTTTCAAAGTTGTTGTACAGGAATCGGAAGGGAATGTAGCCATTTATGAACGTGATTGAGCGTTTCAGTTCCATCGAAGGTGAAGGCACACGCCAAGGTTTCCCCTGCTCTTTTTTACGACTTTATGACTGTAATTTACGATGCGTCTACTGTGACACAACGTACAGTTACGGTGATGAAGTAGACTTTGAAATCCAGTCTGTAGAAGAAGTAGCGGATGCTTTAAAAGAAATGGGCAACCGCTACATAACCATCACGGGCGGCGAACCTTTATTACAGGCCGCCGAAGTAGAGCAGCTCATCGATATTTTGAGCCGTGAAACAACACCGTTCGGCCCTTATGAATTCAACATCGAAACGAATGGCAGTATTATCGCTCCCTTCCAACGGGATAATGTGTTCTATACCTATGATTACAAATGTCCCGATTCGAGTGCCGAAGAGTCTATGCATCCTCACCTGTGCGAAGCTTTAACCGACAAAGACGTGTTAAAATTTGTAGTCAGCTCCTTCGGTGATTTGCAGCGTATGAAAGAAATAGTACTTACCAAACAACCAAAAGGCCACATCTTCGTGTCCCCGGTTTTCGGCAAAATCGCCCCGAAGGAAATTGTAGATTATTTGCTCACCAATAACTTGCAGCAAATCCGCATCCAACTCCAAATACATAAGTTTATCTGGGATCCCGATGCCAAAGGTGTTTAAGTGCCTTTTACTTAAATAAAATTTACAACTAATATTTACAAAATCTTGACAAGTGCCTTCTACTAATGATATGATATTTTAGTAATTAGATATGGAGGATTACTCAAGAGGCTGAAGAGGACGGTTTGCTAAATCGTTAGGGCGGGTTACCGTCGCTAGGGTTCGAATCCCTAATCCTCCGCCAGTTAGATTACAACCCCAAAGAGCCTGGTTTTACTGGATTCTTTGGGGATTTTTTCTATCCAAAACGTTAGATAAAAACTTAAATTATGCTATACTAATAACAAGAGAATTTCTCCCATCGTGAGGAATCTTCCTCACATACAGTTTACGGACCTTTAAGGATAACGACTGTGCAGTTTTTTTGCTGCCATCGTTATCCTTTTTTTCATATAAGGAGGTATTATGTATCTCATCGTCGATAATTACGATTCCTTCACCTATAATCTGGCCAACTTGGTTGCCGAAACAGGACGCGACGTTATGGTTCGTCCCTGCGATACCATCAGCCTCGATGAAATTGCCGCTATGAAGCCCGAAGGCCTCATCATCTCACCCGGTCCCAAAGGACCGGCCGATGCCAAAGAGTCTTTGGCCATTGTTCGTGAATTTAAAGAGACTCTGCCTATTCTCGGCGTCTGCCTCGGCATGCAAATCATGGCCCACGACGCCGGCGCGTCCGTGATTCGCGGTGAAAAGCCGATGCACGGTAAGATAACGCCAATTCATCACGAAGGGCAGGGCTTATTCAAAGATCTGCCCAAAACTTTTGCGGTGACTCGCTATCATTCACTTGTCATCAAAAAGAGCACTTTGCCACCTCACTATCAGGTAGATGCCGTCAGCGACGATGGTGCCGTCATGGCTATGTCACATCAAACATTACCGCTCTTCGGATTGCAGTTTCACCCCGAAGCCTTACTATCCGAGTACGGCTCTGATTTAATCCAAGCCTTTTGTCGTCACGCCGAAGAAGGAGTCCGTGTCCATGACTGAAACCATGATTAAAACTACTGATGCTATAGCAGCAACAATGTCCAAATCTACGGTTATTACTATAACTGAAACAATATCTGAACCTTGCGTTCGCCGTTCTACTTTGCCTTATACGGCCGCTGAAATTTTTGCTCTTTTTGCGGAAGAACAGAATGCAGCCTTTCTCGACTCTTCCTTAGAAAACAACCTCGGTCAATATTCCATCATCGGGCTCGTGCCCTATCATGAGGTGAATGTCGAAAAAGGACGTCTCTACGTGAATGGTCAATACCATCCGGAAAAACCTGAAACTTATCTTAAAACCTATTTACAGAATCATCAACGAAAAAACGATACGAATCTGCCTTTGACAGACGGGGCCATCGGCTATGTTACCTATGACTACGGCATGGTGGAAACGGGCCTTACCTCGCGTCACGAAACGAAAATCATCATGCCCGATATGAAGTGGATTTTCTACGATTTCTTTATCATTGAAGATTTAAAAGAGCACACCCTTTGGTTCATTGCAAACGGACATACTGAACCTGCTCCCATTCTTTTGAAAAAAATGGAGGACCTTATCGCTCAAAGAATGGCGAACTTTCAAGCACCGGCATTAACAGAAACTTATCTGCTCACGATTCGCCCGGACTGCACGCCTGATGAGTATACCTCGGCACTTCAGAAATTAATAGCCTATCTTATAGCCGGCGATGTTTACGTTACCAATTTTACCGGTACCTTGACTGTCGACTGTGCCTGCCCCGCTTACACCTTCTTCAGCCGTCTGCGCCGAGACAATCCGTCACCATTCGGAGCTTACCTGCAGTACGGATTCTATCAAATCATCAGTGCCTCCATGGAACGCCTGCTCCGTATCGACAATCGGCACATTGAAACAAGGCCTATCAAAGGGACGCGTCGTCGTGGTAAGACGCCTGCCGAAGATGCAGCTCTTCGTGCTGAATTGGCAGCATCGCAAAAAGACCGCAGCGAATTGTTGATGATTGTTGATCTTGAACGAAATGACCTTAATAAAATCTGTGAGCCCGGCAGTGTCGCCGTTCCTAACCTCTTTTCAGTAGAGGATTACGCCTCAGTCTTCCACCTGGTGTCCGCTGTAACCGGCACGCTCCGTCCGGAACAAACGGCCATAGACGCACTGACGGCGCTCTTCCCCGGCGGTTCCATTACCGGGGCCCCAAAACAGCGCGCCATGGAAATCATCGACGAACTGGAATCGAGCCGTCGCCAGCTCTATACAGGCACCATCGGTTATTTATCGCTGGACGGTAACTGTGATTTCAACATCGTCATCCGCACCGCTGTCCACCAAGATAACAAATACTATATCGGCCTCGGTGGCGGTATTACCGCCGAATCCGACCGAAACTTTGAATACGAAGAAATTTGGCAAAAGGCTAAAGCCTTGCTCACCGCATTGAAAGGAGACATTTTTGACTATGAACCTTACCTTTGATGACGGCTATCAATTTGGCCTCGGTGCCTTTGAAACTTTGGCCCTCGTAAACGGTCAGCCTATCTGGTTAGAAGCCCATGAAGCCAGAATGCGGCAAACGCTTGATTGGCTTGGTATCACACTGCCGGCTGACTGGAAAAACCGTTTTCAAACCTATATAGACCGGAATGGTGAGGGCATGGGCGTTGTCAAAATCTTGGCATCCGCTAACAATCTAAGCTTCACCGCCCGCCCCAATCCCTATGAAACTTTAGAGTCAAGACCGAGCTTCGTCCTGGGCTTATCCGACATTCGCCGTAACGAGTCTTCACCCTTTGTCCGTCATAAGACCTTTAATTACGGCGACTCCATCTTAGCCAAACGACAAGCTGCTAAGAACGGCATCGATGAACCGATTTTTTGCAACAGCCGTGGTGAACTGACCGAAGGGGCCGTGAGTAATCTGTTCTTTATAAAAAACGGGCAGCTTTATACGCCGCCCATCGAAGCCGGACTCTTACCGGGTGTTATCCGCGCCTACCTCTGTCATCGCTATAATGTTGTCGAAAAACCAATTATACCTAATGAAATCGACACCTTCGATGAGTGCTTTATTACTAATTCTCTCATGGGCATCATGCCGGTTCTCAAGTTTGGGACTCACGAATTTCCTGTTTCAGAAAATACCAAAACAGAAGAATTTTTCCAAAACTACCTAAAAGACAGACTCCGTCCTTTTCCGACTTAAATTAAATCAGCCCTCAAATAAACTCCAAATAAACACGGAAAGTAGAAAATACTAATAAAAAAGCGACTTTTCATTACGAAAAGTCGCTTTTTAGCATGGCGGAGAGGGTGGGATTCGAACCCACGGCCCCTTGCGGAGTCACTGGTTTTCAAGACCAGCTCCTTAAACCACTCGGACACCTCTCCAAATTAAACTATTACCTTAATATATTACCGTGTTTTGTCCAACAAATCAAGCCCTTAGCCAAACTTTCCTCCGAAAAGCTCCGTAAATCACAGTCTCTATCCGGCTATACAGCCGACTTCATCAAACTTTCTTTTGTACTCACTCACCCACTACGTTATAATGAACATAGTGTCTCGCGAAATAACTTGCGAGATTAATACAAATAATATACAGCCACTCAAACTATAAAGGAGTACCATGAAACATTTAAATAGAAACAAATCCCGTAAATCCACTAAACGCATCACATTAACGGCCATAATGACCGTTACTTTGGCGTTTTCCGCATCAGCCTATCCGGTTAGCACCGCACACGCGGCCGATCCGCTTAGTGCTTATATCGCCGCAAAAATCATCCCGTCCTTCTCGTTACCGTCACTCAACCCGATTAAAGCGGCCGGTCAACTGCTCGGACTTGTAAGTGATTCCGACGATGCGGTGAAAAAAGGCAAAAAAGTAGACAGCAACTATAAGTTTAAAGCCACTAAAACAGCCAACGGTAATCAGACTTTTAAAAAGTCCCTCAGCAACAATCAGAATAACCAAAATGTAATCTTGGTTCAGAAAACCGGCAAAGCAAAGTTGAAAAAAGCCGAACTCATCAAAACCGGTAATAGCGACAGCGAAGGTCTCAGCCTTTGGCGCGGTCAAAACGCGGCTCTCTTAGTCGCACCTTACAGTGAAGCAACGATTGAAAGCAGCACGATTACCACCACCGGCGATGGTGCGTCAGGCGTAGTCGGCAGCGGCAAAAAGGTAAAAATCACCGCCAAAGATTTAACGGTTCACACAAATAACCGTGTCTCCCAAGGTATCGGTGCCGCTTACGGTGCCGAAATCAACTTAAAACAAAGTAGTATCAGTACCTACGGCTTCCAAAGTCCGGCCATTGCCACGGCTACGAAGACTAACAGCATTCTCACCGCGGATAATGTAACGTTACGCACCTATGGCAAAAACAGCCCCCTCATCAGCTCTACCGGCACGATGAAGTTAAATGCTGTTAACGGCGAAGCTACGAACGGAACCTTAGGACTTTTGGAAGGTAATACGGATGTAACCTTCACTAATTCCCAATTAAAAGCAGCCAATGGTTTTTACCTATATCAGACAGATTTAGGCACAGCTGAAAAAGGTACTTCGAAGCTAACCATCAATCAAAGCCAAATTACGGAAACCGGCACAGCACCACTTTTCATCGTTATCGGTACTAAAGCACAGCTAAAGTTGCAAGGTAATACAATTAATAAATCCAGCAATGCCCCACTCATGCAGGTTCTATCCGGTGCGGGCGATTCATCCGACCTAACCTTTGCACCGGCGGCTATCAACAATACAGGAAACACTAACAGCCAAGTGAAACTGCAGGCTAACCAACAAGCCATTAACGGCGATATCTTAGCCGACCGCGGCAGTAAATTAGATATTAAGCTTGCACAAAACTCGACTTTCACCGGTGCCATTAATCCAAATAACAGTGCCAAACAGTCCTCGCTCAGTCTTAGCAAGGACTCGGTTTGGAATGTAACCGGCGACTCGTATTTAACCGAACTCAACAATGACGATGCAACGAATAGCAATATTCATACCAATGGTCATACGGTGAAAATATTGAAATAACCGTCATGAATCCGGTGGCATAGAACCAAAAATTACACATCATCCCGAATCAGTTCATCTCGAATCAGTGTCCTAACTCATCGGATAACCCCTTATTGTTAGATTTTAAACCTAACAGTAAGGGGTTTTTCATACAATAAATTTCGTATGACGTATCAAAATAAAATAACGACATATCACTAATTGTGATACAATAGAGATATATAGTATATTGAAAAGGAACGATATATATGAAATTTATCTCAACATATTTAAGCCCCGTAAAATGGGCTTTTTTAAGCGCCAGCCTGCTCTCCTTGATTCATGTAGTCAGTGCGCTCACTGTACCGACCTTAACGGCCAGTATCATTAACGAAGGCGTTTTGCACGGCGACTTGGACGCCATCAGCCGGCTCAGCATTGCCATGCTCGCAGCCTCTTTGGTGACCGTTATCGGCTCTTTAAGTGCTGTATATCTGGCCTCCCATATTGCATCACGCGTAAGTCTCAACATGCGCCAACAACTCGTACAGGCGTTACAGGACTTCTCTTTGTCGGATTTTTCAAAATACGGCACCGGCACATTGCTCATGCGTGCCACTCGTGACGTTGAAAAAATCCAGTCCGTCCTCTCCGAAGGCATCAATATGATTCTCCCTATGCCGCTCATGATTATAGTCGGCCTGGGGCTTACTTTTTACAAAAGTTTTGAAATGGGGCTTATCATCTTAAGTCTCATGGTCATCATGGTAATGCTCATGGTTATGATTCAAAAACGAGCCCTCTCTATAGTTATGGCAGTTCAGCAACAACTGGATAAGCTCACCGACCTCGTGCGCGACCATATTATCGGCATGTCCGTTATTCGTGCGTTTAATCGTACTGACGATGAAAAAGCCGCTGAAATCAGCATGTTCTCCAATTTATCCGCCAAAGAAACTAAATTGGCACGTACCTACGCCATCGGTTTGCCGAGTATCCTCATCATCTTTAACATGAGTACGGTAGTTATCCTCTGGCTCGGCGGTTATCAGATTGACTCCGGCGTGCTCCAAATCGGTGATATTATGGCCATCATCGAATACGCCACCCTTATTTTGATGAACCTCATTATGGCCGTGTTCGTGCTTCTCGATGTGCCGGAAGCCATTATCTGCTATCGCCGTATTCGGGAATTATTGGTTCATTCTGAAAACCCAACCGATACTTCTAAGCTAAATATAGCGGCTGAAAATTCCGTTTCACATGAACCGGTTGCCAGCTCCAACCATGTACCGCTGTTAGAATTCCGCAACGTTACCTTCCGTTATGACGACGCGGAAGAAGCGGCGTTAAAAGACATTTCCTTCACCCTCAACGCCGGCGAAACGCTGGCTATTATGGGCGATATCGGTTCCGGTAAGAGTACCTTGGCAAAACTCATTTTGGGCCTATATCCCATCGAGTCCGGCGATATTCTTTTCAACGGTCAGTCAATTTTTAGCCAACCTATTGAAGCTGTTCGTTCACAAATCGGCTATGTACCGCAAACGGCCTATCTTTTCACCGGTACCATCGCCATGAATTTAGAATTCGGCAAAAGCCAATTATCCGATGCATCGCTGACACGTGAAGATCTGGAAGAAGCAGCTAAATTAGCGGGTGCCCATGAATTTATCAGTCGCTTCGAAGACGGTTACGTTCATGAACTGGCACAGGGCGGCACCAACCTGTCCGGCGGACAACGTCAACGTTTAGCTATGGCTCGAGCCTTAGTGCGCAAGCCGCGTCTCTTAATTTTTGACGATAGTTTTTCTGCCTTGGACGGCATTACGGAACAGCAAGTGCGTAAAGCGGTAGCCCTGGAAATCAGCCAAACAGAACCGGACGGCCGTGCTTTCATATCCATTGAACAGAAAGTCAGCGCCGCTCAAAAAGCGGATAAAATCCTAGTCATCAATCAAGGTGAATCGGCCGGTGTGGGCACGCATGAGGAACTGTTAGCCCACTGCCCTATTTATCAACAGATCGTAACATCACAGGAGGTGGCACTATGAAACTAGTCAAACGATTCCTCCTGGATTCACGCAGTCAGTGGTGGCGCCTCGGTTTTCTAACCATAGCCCTCATCTTGGCGGCCAGCTTTGAAATCATCGCGCCGCGCCTGTTGGGTCAGATTGTGGATGCCATCGTCCATGGTCTGGAAGAACATCGAGAAATTAATGCAATTCTAGATGGCACCACCGATACGGTTGTACTCCTTATTATTTTCTACTCTTGCCATGCTGTATTTACCTATGTAAGCGAGTTCATCATCGCCGGCAGTGCACAACACATGGTATTGGCTTTACGCAGTCGTGTAAGTCATCAGATTCACCATTTACCAATGTCCTATTTCAATCAACATAATCGTGGCGATATGCTGAGCCGTCTCACCAGTGACCTTGACTCTGTCGGGGAAACGCTCCGAGAAGGCATTCCGGGCCTCATTTCTTCCTTTATCGGCATCGTCGGTGCCGTAGCCATGATGCTTTGGATCAGCCCGAGTCTGGCACTCATAATTCTTGGCGTAATTATCGTCGGCGTTTTCGGTTTAACCTTTACATCTAAAAAAGCCCGCGCCATCTACCTGCGCAATCAGCAGGCTTTAGGTGCCGTAAATGGTGGGATTGAAGAGTTGATCTCCGGTAAGCAAATCATTCAGTCTTTCGGTTTTGAAAAAGTCTCCACTGACCATATGACGGACTTGAACACGCAACTTTTCACGCGCGAACGACAATCCGGCTTTATGGGCCAACTTATCATGCCGTTAGTTAACTTCATCAACCAAATCGGCTATGTACTCGTTGCTATTCAGGGTGGTCTTCTCGTTTTGCGCGGTCAAATTACCCTCGGTGATATTCAGGCCTTCTTCCTCTATGTAACTCAGGTATCCGACCCAATTTCCCGAAGCTCCTACATTTTAACAAAATTCCAGGAAACTCATGCTGCCTTGGGCCGTATTTATGAGATTCTGGACGCACCCATGGAAGATGACTCGGGAAAAGGCGAACTTTCGACCGCATCAAACGGCAATGCCATTGAATTTAAGCATGTAAACTTCGGTTATAGCGAAGATAAACCGCTCATGACAGATGTTAATTTTGAAATTCCGAGCGGTCACGTTGTAGCCATTGTCGGTCCGACAGGTGCCGGCAAAACCACGATTATTAACCTGCTCATGCGTTTTTACGAAATTTCCGGCGGTACCATTACGGTTCACGGCACGGACATTCGTGAATTAAGCCGCGAGACCTTACATCGCCAAATCGGCATGGTATTGCAGGATACTTGGATTTTCACAGGGACGATTGCGGAAAATATTGCCTACGGCAAACCGAATGCAACACGTGAAGAAATCATCCATGTTGCCAAACTGGCCATGGCTGACCATTTTATCCGCACCTTACCGCATGGCTACGATACGGTATTAAAAAACGGTGCCGATGACCTGTCACAAGGTCAACGCCAGCTACTAACCATCGCTCGTGCCTTCTTGGTTAACCCGAGCATTTTAGTGCTCGATGAAGCCACCGCAAATGTTGATACGCGTACGGAAGTGGAAGTACAGAAAGCTATGAATCAGCTCTTAAAAGGACGTACCGGCATCGTAATTGCTCATCGCTTATCTACCATTCGCGATGCCGATTTATTGCTCGTCGTGAATAACGGTCAGATTGTTGAACAAGGTACCCATCATGAACTCTTGGCTAAAGGTGGTTATTACAAGGAGTTGTATGAAAACTATGCCAAGGGGATGGCGGTGTAAGCTTGTTCATAGACTTCATCCCCTAAAAAAAAGCAATAAAACTAAAATCAAAAACGAAGTAATACAAAACGGGACTGCCCAGGTTATACCTTGGGTAGTCCCGTTTTGCTTTTGTTTTATTATTTATTAGCCAACTGACGCATGATTTCCTGTACTTGTGTACGTAATTCGGCGTTTTCCTGTGCCTGTTGTTGAACTTGAGTGCGTAATTCTTCAATCGTTGAATTCTGAGATTCTAATTTCTTAGACTGTTCAGATACAACTTCGGCTAAGGCAGATTTCGAGTAATTCGAATATTCGTTACTGCTACCGAATTTAACACTAACGCCTGCATTAAACATGTTTTCACCACCGCCCATGCTAGTACCAACGGAGAATAGCAAGTCATTCGTCGGACGATAGAACGCACCGAGAGCTACGGCATTAGCTGATTTGTAGTTACCGTAACCGGCGGCAAAGTCCCATTTAGCAGTCGGATCGTAATCTTGCGGATGTAAGGCTGCTAAAGCGGCCGCACCGGCACCGACACGATTAACGCGATTGTCCAATTTATTAACTTGACTGTTTAAGCTGGTTACATTATTGGTAATATTGCTTACTTCGTTGGAAATAGAAGTAATATTATTGGTGTTCTGAGTAATCTGAGTTGTATTGGCAGCTACCTGGCTATCTAAAGCAGTCAAGTTATCTGCCGCAGATTTAGACTGTTTAACATACGTGCCGTCTTTAGCTACGCGAGTTTCGTTGTAAACAGTGCCGCCGGTAACGATGCCTTTATTGCCGGATTCAACTTTACCGTCAGTATTCACTTTGATTTTGTAATTAGTTCCGCCAATATTATTCTTTTCTGTGCTGTCGATAATAATGGAAGTATCACCATCGGCATTGGCAATGGTATTTCTCGTATCGATAGCTGAGGCTATAGTAGATAAATTAACACTCCCTGAAATGATTTCTTTTCCATCGGAATTCTTAATTGACAGACCTAATTTATTGTCTTTAAAACTCAAAGCATCCGTACTTTCTTGTAAGCCTGTACCTACAGCATCCACAGCCGCTTTAAGCTGAGCTACGTTGACCGCATCAGTATCATTGGTACCGGCTGCTACATTAGTAATTTGGCGAGTTAAACTGGTTTCACTATCACCAACGGAAACAGCCGCCGCACCGGATTGCCAAGCAGATGTAATCTGAGTTTTTTCCGATACAGCTGCCGTATAGGCTTTATTGGCATCATTCATAGCTGTTTCGGACGTATTCATAGCGGCTCTCGCTTTATCATTTGCAGTCTTAGCGGCATCCATCTGCTCTTTAATTTTTTTACCTTGATCCGAATCATGGTCAATCTGGTTATACTCATGTACGGCTTGAACATAATCAGCATTCTTGGCCAGATAATCAGAAACCTTAGTTTCATAATCAGCTTTAGCTGTCGAAAGAGCGGATTCCAAATCAGGGATACTGTTATTTAGCTCAGCTAATCTATCCGCCTTACCGACATAGGCAACAATGGCCGCTTCACTTTCAAAAGCTTTGCCGCTAACCGGGTTATATCCAAAAGCCCCTTTATCAACAGATGCTACGGAATTACTACCGATAGCCACACCGCCATCATGCTGTACGTCCGTATTATAGCCGAGCATAACGGCATTACTGATATTTTCCGTATGTTCGCGTAACGGTTTTTGTACCTTTACCGCATAGTACAGCGTATCTCCTACCCAATATTTATCAGGGGTTGTGTGGTCATAACTTTGCGGAGTATATGTTTGTTCTTCATATCCCTCTTTCGTTCCCATCGTCCCCAAAATAACATTGTTACTACCACCGGTTAAAGTATGGTAATCACCAATAACAACATCTCTTGTAGCATCACTCAGCTTATTACCGGTCCCCATAACAGACACGTTATTCACATTGGTAGATTTATTTTGATAACCGGTAACCAGATTATAATCACTGACAGCCGCTTCGGTGCCGTTTAAAGTGTTGCCCGTCCCAAAGATGGCCGAGCGTCTTGCATAATCCGATACGTTGCCGTTCCCCATGGCAAATACGGACCCGCCGTTAAGTGCCGCAAAATCGCCCATTATTTCAGAAAGATGATCGGTATAGCCGAAATCATCAGGAGTGTGGAAATAGACTTCACCCCAACGACCTGAAAGGAACCCGCCTTCAATGCCCTCGTTTACATTACCATATGCATTTGTTATACGGTTTCCTGTACCGAAAGCCATGGAGGTCAGTGAGGAGTCAACCTTATTAAGCATCCCATAAGCACCAGTTGCTATCGAGCCCCCAGGCCCATTTTCACTTTGACTTTCGTAACTAAGTTTATTATCGATACCGTAAACAGAACCATAGATATTTGTATCTTTGATAGTTGAACGAACTCCCACCGCTGTACTTGTTAGCCCCAAATTCTGCGTTCTTTGACCTACTGCCGTACTACCATCACCTGCTATCGTATGATAGCCAACGACAACGACATTTCTATTACCTTCGCCGATAATCTTCTTTTCTTCAGGAGATAAAGAACCGATAATGACGGAATCCTTAATATTGTTTCCTTTTTGATTATCACCAATAATAATACCTGCAGATACTCCTCTAATTTCGTTGTTATTACCAATAACCGTTAAAGCATCCCATTCATTACGATACGTATCATTACCGGTAAGTACATTACCACGACCAATAGTTAAGTCGGAAATATTAGGTTCACGACCTTCAGGATGACCATAGTCAGTAACGGTGCCAACATCTCGACCGATTATTTTATTATTATCACCGATAACGTTTTGTTTACGACTACCTCGTACTTCATTGTTATTACCAAAAACACGAGTATCAACGCTGGCTTCATATCTTGTTCCACCCTGCCATAGGTAGCTCTTTGTTATCTTATTATCATTACCTACAATATTAACGCCATTGGTGTTTTCAACCGTATTGGTATCGCCAATAACATTGGCATCTTCACTGCCGGTTACAGAGTTTTCTGTCCCCACGACACGAGCTGTTTTATCATCAGTCACGGTATTTGTTGTACCCGTAGCGGTACCACTGTCTACAATGATATTATCCGCCGCAAAAACCTGTCCGCCTAATAATAAACTCAATAAGACTGCACTACTCAAAGAAGCCTTAACTACTCGATGACAACCGTGTTTCTTAGTTTCCATACTATACACCTCTCAAATCCTTATACTGCTAACACTTTTACAGCTCGATGAACTTGATTGATTCCCCTTTTAAATTCATCTATGCTTCACTTATGATTAAATGCTAACATTTTTACCATATCGGGTCAATATAGTCATTACTTCAGTTAATATCTTTACTTAATATAAAAATTGATATTATAGAAACTGTATAAAAAAACGCGGTAATAACACTTCATTATATCTATAAAGTTTTAGCAAACTCAAACTATAACCAAAGCATCAATAGTTATTAAATTTTTGCGATAATCTATTGATAAAATTTCAGTAAATTTCTTTTTAACAACAAAAAAAGAACCGCCCAAAGCAACTAACAACAATTGCCTTGTAACGGTTCAAAGATTCGAGGTCCTCAATATTTAATTAACATTCACTAAAATCAAAGCATCCTACCATAATTTTCCCGAAGAATGAATAAGTTGCAGCGCCAAGATGCCTACACCCACCGAGAATACCATTAGGATACTGGTTGCCTTCAATCGTTTAGCAATAGCCGCGCCAAGCTGTGCCCCGATAACAGCTCCGATACCGCAGGCAATGGCAATGTTCCACTGAATATGACCTAAGAAATAGTGAGTTGTCACACCCATAATCGTGGACAGGAACAAAATAAACTGACTGGTAGCTGTTGCTATATGAGTCGGGAAACCCAAGAGATATACGAGCGCCGCCACATGAATCAAACCGCCGCCGATACCGAACACACTGGAAATGAAACCAACCACCACACTGATTAAACAACCGATTGTCTTACTGTAGGTCAGTTCATGGAGCTGCAAAGATTCTTCCTTACGCTGCCCTTTAGTCCAGTTTTTATAACCGATAAACGTAGACATACAAAGTAAAAAGAGGCCGAACCAGAATTTCAGCATGGATACGTCAAAACCTTCTGAAGCCACAGCACCGAGATAAGAGCCCGGAATTGTCGCCAAGGTAAACCAAATCGCTGCGCTATACAGAATCTTCTTTTGCTTAATAAACGCGGTTGAAGCCGACATGGCATTAAACATAACGATAGTCAGTGATGTACCAACCACCATAGCCGGCGTCCAATCGGTAAAGGTATATAAGAATACCGGCACGAATACCAAACCACCGCCGGCACCTATGAGTGTCCCGAAAGCACCAACGCCAATGCCCAACACAATAAATTGCAATAACATGCCCACCGACATGCCTAAAATCAATCCTGTTGCCCCATCCATAGCTGACTCAACCTCATTTCTCTTTTTTCAAAACATACACTTCAAATACACTATACATTTGATTACATCTACATTTTAATTCAGTATATCGCAAAATAAACAGAAACGCCATCACTTCCTGGTTATAGCTGTTCGTGACTCAGCTATAAACCCGCAAATGATGGCGTTTTTGTTTACGTAAGTTTGTGTAAGTGTGTGTAAATACGTATATAGTTAACTGACTGGTCGTGCCAATCAAGGAACTACCTTTAAATAGGTATATTTAATTATTTTCAGCTATAATACGGCTGATACGGCTGTTACGATAGGCGCAATAACGGTCGTCATAATTCCCATAAAAATCATAGCCAAAGAGGCAATGGCGCCGGTTTTAGGTCCGTCTTCATACGCTTTGGCAGTGCCTGTACCATGAGCGGAAATGCCGTAAAGCATACCTTTTAACAAACGGTTATGAATGTGGGCACGTTTAATCATCATGGTCGTCATAATCATACCGATAAGACCTGTTGCAATTACAAGGATAGCCGTAATTGTAGGATCACCGCCCATTGTGTCGGAAGCGGCCAAAGCCAACGGCGTAGTTACGGAACGTGGTGCAATGCTGTGAACGAGTTCAGGGCTCAAACCGATGAGTTCAGCAAGTCCCATAGAACCCAAGAACGCAACGGAACACCCCATACCGATAACGACTACCAAAGGAATAAAATATTCTTTAACTACATTACGGAATTTATATAAAGGCACTGCAAAGGCCACGGTAGCCGGTTGCAACATCATGGTGATGTACTGACTGCCTTCCTGATATACCTGATACGGAATATTCATGGTTACGAGGAATAAACCGATAACTACCGGCACACCCAATAAAGGAGTGAAATAAAGCTTTTTGCCGGAACGTTCATATAATTTTTTGAAAAGAAAATACAAAACTACAGTGCCCACTAACGATTCGATGATATGAATACTAATCATCTGAAACGGTGAATAATTTACCATAATTTGTACCCCTTTCTACGTAATTTCATAACGCTCAAAGTAATAATCGTAACGGAAATGAGCAATGTTACAATACTCGTTACGATAACCCCCAACAACATAGCCCCCGTGCTGCCGAACAGTTGTGTATATTGAATAACCCCTATAGCGGACGGAATGAAGAATAACAACAATTCCCCAATTAAAACGGCCGCCCCTTGTTCCACCCAGTTAAGTTTGATAATCCCCGAGCAGAGCAACAAAAATAACAAAATCATGCCCACCAAAGTCCCCGGTAATGGCAGGTGCAACCATTCTTTCAGGTAGCCGCCCAACACTCCTATGAAGGCGAGCAATAGAATCTGACCTACTACAATCGCCACACGTTTCATTCCTTAATGCCTCCTACAAACCGACTAATTACCTATGACAAAATACTTTATGTTCATTCATTAAACGAATGTGATAATTATTGTTTAATCAAATAGGGATTTTTCGATATCCCCGTTGTCATGACTTATTGTATCTCATTTTTTCTTAAAAAAATAATATTTTTTCCCTATACGACCGTATTCTTTTTAGCTATAATAGATAGAGATTATATTGCAGGAGGATTATATGGATATTACCCATTTAAAATACTTTGTAGAAGTGGCTCGCCAGAAAAGTTTTACCAAAGCGGCCCAAACTTTACATGTAAGCCAACCGTCTTTAAGTAAAGCGGTACGCCTGTTGGAAGGGGAATGGAACAAGCAGTTATTCCGTCGCCGTGGGCATCGCATCGAGCTCACCAACGAAGCTTGTGCCGTATTACCGCAGATTGAAGCCTTAGTGAGGCAATTTGAAGTACTGGAGCATCAAATGCACCACACGAATGATACGGAATCGGGCGAATTAAGCCTCGGTATCCCGCCGATGATCGGCTCTTCCTTCTTATCACCGATTATCCGCGATTTCATGGCCGCTTATCCGCAGATTTCATTGAAAGTAAGTGAGCATGGTTCGCCGCAAATCGCTCAACTTGTTCAGGATAATCAGTTACAGGTAGGCTTCGTCACGCTACCGGTATCGGACTTCACCAATCCGGATACGCAAACCTATATTTTTAACCATCAGCCGCTATACTATGTAATGCAACCCGATTCACCGTTTGCCGATTACGAATCCGTTACGCTCCATGAAATTCGCAAGGAGCCTTTGGTATTTTTCCATCCGTCCTTTTCGTTATACGACATTATTCTGGGTCGTTTCCAGGAAATCGGCGTTGTGCCGCAAATCGTAGCACAAAGCAATAACTGGGACTTCATTACGGAACTCGTAAAAAGCGGCCTCGGCACGGCGATTTTACCGCAGACAATTTGCGAGCGTTTGAATCCGGATCAAATAGTGTCGATTCCGATTGAGCCGCGCATCAACTGGGTACTCGGTATGATTTGGAACGAACAGTCCATGATTGTGCCGGCTATTCGACTCTGGGTCAACTATTTCCGCTCCCATGTCGTGGAAGAACGTTTAGTTCATGGTGAGGATCCGGGACCCACCATTTTTGGCGATGCAAAAAAATAAAATCGTCGGGCAAAAATAATGGTACACACAAATAACCCCCTTACAGTAACTGCTGTAAGGGGGTATTTTAATTAGCGATGGAAACTCACACAATATATTATTGTAATAGTTTGGCCAATGCTCGTTGTCGTTTTTTGCATTTATCTTTTACCGGTCGGCAATGATTGCCGCAC
The DNA here is from genome assembly GCF_003992065.1 of Veillonella seminalis. Lineage (GTDB taxonomy): Bacteria > Bacillota > Negativicutes > Veillonellales > Veillonellaceae > Veillonella_A > Veillonella_A seminalis. Next base: position 113,316 of record NZ_RQUZ01000001.1, on the reverse strand, counting down.
ACTTGACAACGACCTTTGCTGTCGGTCAGCAAGGCTTTCTTTTCCGCCTTGGTCGTCTCGTGCAGATCCGGTAATTTCTTACCAAGGCGTTTTATTTTTTTGGATTTTTATCATCCGAATTGCTCTTAGCTTTTTGAAGGGCGTCTTCGATGAAATCTAAGACTTTAATCGCTGCACCGCGAGCACCTTCTTTTACATTATCAGCTACTTCAGAAATTTGATCGGCTACTTGACCGGCTACTTCTTTAGCACGTTCAGCCACTTCATCAGCCTTTTCAGCATCTTGATCTTTTAACTCACCGGCTTTATCGGCAAGTTCATCAACTTTATCGGCTGCCTGTTCTTTTAAGTCCTGGGCTTTATCCGCCAATTCATCCACTTTGTCGGATGCTTGCTCTTTCAATTCCTGAGCTTTATCAGCTGCTTGATCTTTTAACTCACCGGCTTTATCGGCAAGTTCATCAACTTTATCGGCTACTTGATCTTTCAAATCTTGGGCTTTGTCTGCCAATTCATCCACTTTATCGGATGCTTTATCTTTTATTTCTTCCGCTTTATCAGTTGCTTGGTCTTTTAATTCTTGTGCTTTATCAACAGCTTGGTCTTTCAACTCTTCAGCTTTGCCGGCTACTTCTTCGGCTTTATCAGAAACTTTTTCAACAACTTCTTCAGCTTTGCCATCAGTTGCTTGATTCAAACGATTGGTTAGTTCTTCTTGATTGCTCATTTCGTCTACCACCCTTTCTTTGACATCATTCACTTTTGACTGCACTGCTGTTGCTACACTGCCAGCTGCTTTGGAAATCTCTTTTGTTTTGTCAGCTGCGGTGTCTGCTACATCATCAGTCAACTCTTCCAAATTTTGATACCATTCTTCGCTGCGTTCTTGCACTCCTTTTTTGGCGTGTTTCGCTTTTTTCAATGCTTTTTTGGTTTCTTTTTCAGCCGCCTTAGCCGCTTTTTCAGCTTCCTTGGCGACTTTTTTAGCTTCTTTTTTGGCTGCTTTATGGGCTTTCTTAATAGACTTTTTAGCCTGTTTAGCAAGTTTTTTAAATTCTTTCCACTCCGTATGGAGCATCAAATCTTCAATCGTCATCGGTCCCTCTTTGCCATCCGGCAAATTTTGGCTCAACATATCCAAAATGTCTTGCAAAAAGATTTCTGATGCCGGGAACACTGTATTCGTATCATCGTCATTATCATCTTCTTCTGCAGTTGCCGCCGAATTGGCTGTTACCACCTCCGAATTCAATACAGCATTTGTTCCTGCCAATAAATTATCATCCGCATCGGCGCCCTGTGTTAAGTTCGCCCACGGAATATCTCTATCAGTAATGGCATCAGCTGCCACTGCCTGCGTTTTAGCCACCATCGGTTCAGCTACCAATGTACCCTCTTGACGCAGTACTACCGAACCATCTTGGCGATTAGCCACAGCCCCCTCTTGACGGCTCACTACCGAACCGTCCCGACGAGCTACTACGGTGCCGTCCTGGCGTGCCGCCACCGCACCGCTTTGGCGTAATGCTACAGGTCGATCTGACACATCCACATCCGCCAAATCAACTTCATCTATATTCATTTCTTCACTGGTTAATTCTTCGCCTTGAGTATCAAATTCATCTTCCAAGGAATCGTATACATGAAGCTGTTCCAACAAATCCTGCGTCTCATCGATTTCCTGCCATAAACTGTCCAATAACGCTGTATAGAATAAGCGCGCTTTCACTTCTTCATAGGCCTGACGTGTAATATGAAGTTCTTCATACGTTAAGTCTTCCGTGCTATCCAGCTCTTCAATCAATTGCTGAATATGACAATCCTCAGCATACTTATTCTGTAACGAACGACGAACCGATTCAATAACAGACTTACCAATGATGCCATGACGATTATGCATACTTCCAGCTCCCATCTTCCAATACCTTTGGTATTAATACTTAAGCTAAAAACAGTAAAACAGCATTATTTATTTACTAACGGCACCGTATTGCTGGCTAAAGGCATAACGGTGACGGAATAGTCATCACGCCCCAGTAATTTACCGGCAAGTTCCAAAGCTTCATCAATCGATGTTACCACATCAATGCCGACACGGTCACAGATTGCTTTATTTTCCGGCTTAGTCACCAAGATATGACGATATTTCTGAAAATCTTCGCCTAAATGGAAGGCAATAAAGCCCGGTACGGTAAAGCCGTTACGCAATTTAATTTCGCGTTCCTGCAAATCACGTGTATCAAACCAACCGAGGAATTCTTCCGGTTCGTGAATATCCGGCAATTCCATGAGAAGGATTACAACCCCACCCGTTTTACATGCCAACACGGCATTAACCTGTGTCTTAACACCTTGATACAAGTTGATATCTTTCGGATAACCGCCGGCCGAAGCGATAACACAGTCAGCTAAGCCTTCAATCGGTACACCGTAGATTTTTTCAACCAGCTTAGTCCCTTCGAGCCAAGCATCTTCCCAATGTCCGGCCACGAGTTTGGCAACCTTACCTTCCGTATTGGCTACGGAGTTAATTAAAAAGTCTGCTTCAACCGCACGGCCATGTTGCATTTGGTCATCATGCATAATATTGTTCGTAATATTACCGCTCACGATTTCAGGTTTAGTACCGCCGCCGATTTCATCGGACAAACAAAGATTATGGTTTTTCTGAATCGTCCGATATGATGAAATGCCCGGTAAAATAGCTTTACGACCACCGCCGAAACCGGCAATCAGATGGTATACAATACCGCCGGTTAAAATGAGGCGATCCGCATCCAATGCGAGCTCATTCACTTCGATTGGCACACCGTGCGAAGTTTCGCCGATATGACGGAAATGATTGTCCGGATTAATACCGCTGCTGTGCTCAATGCGAACGCGATTTACTACTTCATCGCCGAATTCAGCGCGTGATTCCACTTCACTCTGTAAGCGATGTGCTCCATAGGCGATTAAGAGAAAAATATTTTTATCCGGTACCCCGGCTTCATTCAAATAGTTAAGCAAAGTCGGCAAATAGGCATCGTAACGAATCCACGCACGAGTAATATCGGATACAACGATACATACCGTTTCATCATGCTGCACTATATCTCTTAAAGGTGCTGTGCCTGTCGGATTATCCAATACTTCAAGAAGAGCCGCCGGAATATCTTCAATAGCCGGATATTCAGCGCCTTCTACCACATTCAATACTTCCTGAGTCGGTAAATCAAACTCTACTTCACCGTTGCCATACTTTAATTTAAAATGTTTCATCTTGATTCTCTTCCTCTCTCTTTTGCCCGGCAGCTCTTTCCCAAAGAGCCCCTTTCATAACAATTCCTTCGCCGAATTTAGCCTCCAAGTCATCTACGGTCTTTGCCAATTCATCTTGCGACACCTCGTTCTCAAATAAAGATATCTGCCCCCAGTCACCGGCAAAATCACTGACCGTAAGCCCCAAAAGGCGTATCGGTTTATCAATGTTTAGTTTATTATACAACAACAATCCTATACGGTATAGTGTTTCTTCGTTGTCCGTAGGCATATCTAAGCGTTTTTGCCGACTTATGGTCTTAAAATCGTTGAACCGTACCTTAATAGCTACGGTATGCCCCTTCAAGCCTTGCCGGCGTAACCGTTTCGCTACTTTATGGGCAAAATAGTGCCATTCCCGGTCAATCACAACCTCATCGGTCAAATCAGTTTCGTAGGTCAGTTCATTACCGATAGAATGAATCATGCGCTCATATTCAACTGGGCGTTCATCGATTCCCCGTGCCAAATCATAGAGCCGTTTAGCTTGATTCCCGGCCACCGGGTGCAGTTTTGATTCATCCGGTAAGGCCGCAATTTGACCTATTTTATAAAAACCCGCTTCGTTAAGACGTTTTTCCGTCTGTCGCCCTACCCCCCACAAGCGTTTAACCGGCAAGTTAGCAATGAACCGTGCTTCCTGTCCGTACGGAATCACCACCAAGCCATCGGGCTTCTTAATATCCGAAGCCAATTTTGCCAAATACTTATTCGGTGCGAGTCCCACAGACGCCACCAGGCCGGTTGCCTCTAATATATCCACTTTAATCGCCTTACCGACCGCATAGGGGCCCGCAAAGCGATTATGAAGGCCCGTTACATCTAAAAAGGCCTCATCCAGCGACAAGGGCTCAATATATGGCGTATACCGTTCCATGATGGCATGAACCTGTTCCGAAATTGCATGATATACTTCAAATCGAGGTCTCAAATAAATACCGTCTGGGCAGAGTTGCCGCGCCTTCGCCATACTCATAGCCGAGTGAACGCCCAGTTTGCGAGCTTCATACGACGCCGTTGCTACCACGCCACGCGAAGAAAGGCCACCAACGATTACCGGGCGGCCTCTATACTCGGGATTATCACGTTGCTCCACCGATGCATAAAAAGCATCCATATCCACATGCATAATCCAACGTCTCATCTTAACTCCTACGATTCTTATTCAGGTTTGTCCTCTAAACGACAATACTTAATCTGAGCACAGATACATTCATCTTTGGTTTTGTACAAGTCAGGTAAAATCTTAACCAACTCGTCAAAAGTTTCTTCGTTGATTGAGTAGCGTGTCCATAACCCGTTACGCTGCGAGTTAACAACACCGGCATCAATCAAAATCTTCATGTGATAGCTCAATGTAGATTGCGATAAATTGAAGCTTGCCAAAATGTCACAAGCGCACAATTCATTACACGACAACATGTCGATAATATGCAATCTCGTCTCATCACTCAATGCTTTAAAAATACTTGCCAATCTTTCATATGATACTTCCATGCCCAATACTCCTTTTTTAACCTTAGCTAATGCCCTTTCGCCTTATTCTATGTATATATTATATACTATATCGGTCGATAAATCTAATAATTTCAATATTTCAAGTTTTTTCTGAATCCATGAAAAAAAGTGCTAAGTTACAAACACCTATTCGACAAAGGTTTACACGCTTTGTTAATTAATAATTATTAATTATTTTGAATAAGTTCGAGCACAAAAGTCAATCAATTTTACTGTGTTTTTGCCTTATTTTAGTCTGCTAAAGCTTGACAAAAACCACTTTGCAAGAATATACAAAAGTAACCTTTCATTATACATCCTTAATAATTATCTTGAATTCTACTTTAACGAAAACAAACTCGGTAAAACTTATTGACCAATGTTGAATATCGTCCTCAAAAAAACGAATAAATAGCCAATTCGAAGCAAAAAAGATTATATACAAATCATAAAATATTCACAAAATATTCATAAATAAACAATTTCACGCAAACAAAAAAATCAGCGGCCGAGACTCGCTCGTGCCGCCGATTTCAAGAAAAGGGATCTCCTAAATATGTCAATGAACAGCCTAATGTAGGGAGGGACTTGCTGTTCATTTATTAGCAGGTTAAAACAAGGATTATCTTATAAATCTTATAAATCTTATAATTTGCCTACAAGATCAAGACCCGGTTTTAAAGTGTCAGCTCCCGGTTTCCACTTAGCAGGGCATACCTGATCACCGTTTTTAGCAACGAATTGAGCTGCCTGAACTTTGCGAACCAATTCATCGGCAGAACGACCGATACCCATGTTGTGGATTTCAGCAGTTTCTACTTTGCCTTCCGGATTTACTACGAAAGAACCGCGGTAAGCACGACCTTCTTCTTCGGAGAAAGTTTCGAAGAAATCAGCCAATTCATGCTTCTGGTCAGCCAACATAGTATACTGAATTTTAGCGATGTTAGGGGATGCATCAGCCCATGCTTTATGTACAAATTCAGAGTCAACGGATACGGAGAATACTTCTACGCCCATTTCCTGTAATTCTGCATAGTGGGACTGCAAATCTTCCAATTCTGTAGGGCATACAAATGTGAAATCGGCCGGATAGAATACGAATACGCTCCATTTACCGACTACATCTGCTTTAGTTACTGTTACTACTTCCGGATTACGGAAACCCTGTAAGGAAAAATCAGGTAATTCTTTGCCGATAATTGCCATTTGTGAGTCACTCCTTGTGTCTTTTATAAATACTATACTATTCTTAAAAACCATCACATCATGGAGAGGATCATTTGATAATTGATCGCCTCTAATTGATAGTTATTAATAACGGATAATCTATATTGATTATGTATTTATTATACACCACGGAACGAAAAAATCAATATGAAATCGAGTTTCAATTATGCGATTTATGAAAAAAGGCGATACAATTTTGCATCTTAGATTTTACGCACTCGTTTATTTTACCAAGCCTTTAGCAACTAAATAGTCATGCGCTACTTCTTTAGGGCTCTTATGTTCCACATCGACTTGATAATTTAACTCACGCATTGTATCTGTATCTAAATTTGCCATCATGCGATTAATAACATCCTGCAATTCAGGGTGATCTTCTAATGTTTTTTGACGAACTAACGGCACACCGTAATATGGCGGAAAGAAACCTTTATCATCTGAAAGAATAGTTAAATTATATTTCTTCAACAGCCCATCCGTAGAAAAGGCATCAACTACCTGTACATCACCGCTTGCCAATGCTACATAGCGAGTTGCCCCGTCAATACCTTTAGCATCTTTAAAGTTAAAACCATACGCTTTTTGAACGCCTCTTAAACCATCTTGGCGATTCAAAAATTCAAGTGTAGTACCTGCCTTTAAGGATGAAGCAACTTGGCTTAAATCCCTCATTGTATGCAAATTATAGGTCTGTGCCACAGCCGGATCTACCGCTAACGTATAGGTATTACTGAACGGTGCCGCCGCTAATAAAGCAACATCATATTTCTCTGCCAATTCCTGTTTTGTTTTATCGTATACTTCTTGCTCATCACTTACCGGTTCATGTTTTAAAATATCTACATACGCCGTGCCGGTATAATCAATATAGGCATCCAGGTCACCTTTTCCCATTGCACTAAACAGCACTTGCGTACCGCCGGCACCTAAATGATTTTCTACTTTAATATTTGTATTCTTTTCAATCATTTCAGCCAGCATATTACCCAGTATTAATTGTTCAGTATATTGTTTACTCCCAATGCGAATCGTATTAGGGTCTCTGACCAAATTGGCATATACATTCTGGCCAAACATAAGAATCAGCAAAGCAGCTACAATACCGACACTCCATTTTTGACGGCGTCGTTTAGCCTTAAGTGTAGAGCGAGTTTTTAGCAACTCAGGTTGTAAACTGACCGGTGTTACCAACGACTCTACTTGAGAGAGCACCCAATCAATAACTAACGCCAATATACATGCAGGAATGGCACCGGCCAAAATCATACCGTTATTAACGGAGCTGATACCGCTAAAAACCAGAAATCCCAAACCGCCGGCTCCGATAAATGCGGCAATTGTCATAAGCCCTACGGCTGTAACAGCCGAAATTCGCACACCTGCCATTAACATCGGTAAAGTTAACGGCAACTGCACCTTCCACAATATTTGTTGACGAGTTAAGCCAATCCCGCGAGCCGCCTCAATGGTGCCCGGTGAAATTTGACTAATACCGATATAGGTATTTTTAACAATCGGCAAAAGGGAATATAAAAATACTACAATTACCGATGGCAAGGTGCCAATCCCAAGAAGCGGAATGGCAAACCCCAGTAAAGCCATGCTGGGAACGGCTTGAATTAAATTAGTTGCTCCCATGACCGGCTTATTTAGCGGCTTTACGTAGCTGATTAAAATCCCCAACGGCAAACCGACTATAATAGCTAAACCCACCGCAATAGCGGTTAGCTGAATATGCTCCAACAAAAGACGCATAATCTGATCTATATTTTCAAACATATAACTAAATATACCCAATTATATTACCTCCGCATCATCGACATACTGACTTCCCAGTGTGGTAATCAAACTACTTTGTGTAATGACCCCGGCCAGGCGTTCAGAATCGTCCAAAACAATCATGTACGGACGATGCAAGGTCTGAATTGTTTCTACCACATCTAATAATGAATCCCCCACATGAGCCAACTTCTTCGGCTGTGCCATGATTTCACTAACCGGCCCTTGTAAGCTTGCCTGTTCACGAATCATGCGGGCATTAATTAAGCCTCTGAAACGGCGAGTGCCACGCTCAACTATAATAAGAAAATCCTGAGGAATATCTTTGATTTTTTTCATACAACGGAATAAACTGTCACTCGGATAGGCAATATTGGTTGCATCAATCATAATATCTTCCGCTTTGATGAACTCCGGTGAATTCCAAATACGGTTTTTACCAATGAAACTTTCCACATATTCCGTAGCCGGATTTCTTAAAATTTGTTCCGGTGTATCATATTGTTCTACATGACCTTCACGCATCAAACATATACGATCCGAAATTTTAATAGCTTCATCCATATCATGCGTTACAAAAACAATGGTTTTCTTTAATGTTTCTTGTAAACTGTGCAGCTCATCTTGTAAGGACACGCGCGTAATGGGATCAATCGCGGAGAAAGGTTCATCCATCAAAATAACATCCGGGTCTACAATAAGTGCCCGCGCCACACCAACACGTTGTTGCTGACCACCGGATAATTCAATGGGATACCGTTCCAGTAAATCTCGCGATAAATCAACCAAATCCATCATTTCATTGATTTTCTCACTCCGACCTTCTTGCGGCATATTATGAAGGTCCATGACTAATTCCAGATTTTTACGAATTGTCATATGCGGGAATAAGCCCGTTTGCTGGATGACGTAGCCAATCTTACGGCGCAACGCTACCGGTTCCATATCATGAATATTTTCACCGTTAACATAAATATCGCCGCCTGTAATCGGAATCAAGCGATTAATCATTTTAAGCAATGTGGATTTACCACATCCACTACCGCCGATGAGTGAAACAATTTCACCATCAGGAATAGTCAAACTAATATCATGTAATACTTCTTTTTTTCCATATCTTTTCTTTACGTTTTTTATTTCTATCATGCAATACCTCCCTAAAGTAACAACTTAATTATAACATTAGGTTGTTACTTTAGTCAAATATCGACTTTTATAAATATAGAATACTATACATTACTTTGTTTCATAATAGCCCATATAATACAAAAAAGCACCCGACTCATGTCAGGCGCTTATTGCGTTATATTGTAAATAAAATTATTAAATTATATGGTCAACCTTTAGTCAACCTTAAAGCATTACCGATTATCTGGTACAGGCTGTTAAGCCTCGTTTTCATCGGTATTGTACAAAAATCGTTCCAATCGTAACCAACTGTCAGCAGGACCAATAAAATATATTTCTTCGCCCGCTGTAAATGTAGCATATGGCCCCGGCGATATGATCATAGTGTTATCTTGATTTTCAATCGCCACAATTGTAACACCGGCATGCTGCCATAACTGAATCGATCCTATTGACTGCCCTAAATAACGGCAATCCTCTGTAATGGACATCTTCATAGGTTGCAAGGGATTTTTATATTGGTAATGACCGACAGAATCAGTTAATTTTTTAATCGTCTCTTTTAACACCTGCAGGGATTTTGTTTGATTCTCAATCTGCTGTGTTAGCTCTTGCCGCAAAGAGTCCACCGAATCAAAGTCGTTAAATTGTATTCGGAATTGTTCAGCTTTCTCTTTGGATAAAACTGTACAGCCACTCCCTTTAGTTACTTCTACAATGCCTAAATCTGCCAATAAAGCAATGGCTCGTCGAGAAGTTTCAGGAGATACACCGTAGTGAACGGATAAGGTGGAACGAGCAAAAATACGCTCACCTTCCTTATAACCGCCGGATACTATCTTGCCGGCCACATCGGCTGCAATTTGTTGATAACGAGCTGTACGTACAGTTTTACTCACTATTACATTCCTTTAATTTTTAAAATAGCATCCACAAAGCCTTTGAATAAAGGATGTGCCTTAGTAGGACGGGATTTCAATTCCGGATGGAACTGAACACCTACAAACCAAGGATGATCTTTGAGTTCCACACATTCAACCAAACGGTTGTCAGGAGATGTACCGCTGATTACAAGACCTTTATCAGTCAATTCCTGACGGAACGCATTGTTGAATTCATAACGGTGACGATGACGTTCATAAATCAAGTCTTCACCATAAGCTTCGCGTACTTTCGTACCTTCTACTGTCTTACATGGGTAGATACCAAGACGCATTGTGCCGCCTTTTTGGTCTACATCTACCTGATCCGGCATTAAGTCGATAACCGGATTCATGCAATCTTCGTCAAATTCGGTGGAGTTTGCTGCTTCAAGACCGGCTACGTTACGGGCAAATTCCATAACGGCGGATTGCATGCCAAGGCACAAGCCGAGGTACGGAACTTTATTTTCACGAGCATATTGAATAGTACGAATCTTACCTTCAACACCACGATAACCGAAGCCGCCCGGTACTACGATACCATCTACATCTTCATATAATTTAGCGATATTGCACGCATTTTCTTCGAGCTCTTCCGCATCAATCCATTTAATATTAACCTTCGTATCGGTTGCAATAGCTGCATGAGTCAATGCTTCAGCCACGCTGAGGTACGCATCATGAAGGGCTACGTATTTACCAACTAAAGCTACCGTGATTTCTTTGGTAGGATGGAGAATTTTATCTACCATTTCCTTCCAAGCCACCATATCGGCCGGTTTATCAGGTAATTGTAATTTCTTAACAACGATATCGTCGAGGCCTTCTTCCTGCATCATCAAAGGCACTTCATAAATTGTGTTGCAAGTACGGTTTTCAATAACGGCATCCGGATCAATATCACAGAATAATGCCAATTTGTCTTTCATTTCATCAGAAATGTGTTTTTCCGTACGGCAAACGATGATATCAGGTTGAATACCGATACTGCGTAATTCTTTAACGCTGTGCTGGGTCGGTTTGGTTTTTAATTCGCCCGCCGCACTGATATACGGTACCAAAGTTACGTGGATGTAGAGCACATCGTTACGGCCTACTTCTTTTTTAACTTGGCGAATGGCTTCGAGGAACGGTAAGCTTTCAATATCGCCTACGGTACCGCCGATTTCCGTAATTACAACATCGGCATTGTCTTCTTTGCCGACACGGTACACGTTTTGTTTAATTTCATTAGTGATATGAGGGATAACCTGTACGGTACCGCCTAAATAATCACCTTTACGTTCTTTATTAATAACGGACCAATATACTTTACCGGCCGTTACATTGGAGCGTTTACCGAGGTTGATGTCGATAAAACGTTCATAGTGACCAAGGTCAAGGTCTGTTTCAGCACCGTCATCGGTAACAAACACTTCACCGTGTTGGTACGGACTCATTGTACCCGGGTCAATATTGATATATGGGTCAAATTTCTGAATAGTTACATTCAAACCGCGATTCTTAAGCAAACGGCCCAAGGACGCAGCGGTAATGCCTTTACCTAACGACGAAACAACCCCACCTGTTACGAAAATATACTTTGTTGCCATGATTCCTCCCAAAGCTCTGAATGTATCTACACACTATCGCAATTCCACGACAGTCTTTAAAAACGCTTACATTTTTTCCGGTGCGGAAATACCTAAAATACTAAGGCCGTTACGCAATACATCGGCGATTGCCGTAATGAGACCCAAACGAGCCTGTTGCAAGTCGCTGTCTACGCCCATAATACGACCTTGTTTATAGAACGAATGGAACAAACCGGCCAAGTCGTATAAGTAACGAGCAATACGATGTGGCGCACGATGTTCGGCCGCCTGACGAATTTCTTCAGGGTAAGCGCCCAATTTTTTAATAATATCGAGTTCCAATTCACTCGTTAAGGTATCAAATTTAACATTGGCCCAATCGCCATAGGCGATGCCCGCTTCTTTCACCTGATTGAAGATGCTGTGAATACGTGCATGGGCATATTGGATGTAATATACCGGGTTGTCATTGCTCTTTGAGGCTGCCAAGTTAATATCAAAATCCAACTGGCTGTCCAAGGAACGCATGAGGAAGAAGTAACGAGCTGCATCAACGCCTACTTCTTCAATCAATTCATCTAAAGTAACGGATTGACCGGTACGTTTCGACATTTTAACAAGTTCGCCGTCACGATATAAGGCCACCATTTGTAATAACAAGATTTCCAAGCGATCCGGATTATATCCGAGAGCTTGCATGGACGCTTTAACACGTGTCACATAACCGTGATGATCGGCACCCCAGATGTTAATCATCTTTTTAAAACCGCGTTCAAATTTATTGCGATGGTATGCAATGTCCGATGCCAAGTAAGTAGGTTCACCGTTTTCACGAATAACTACGCGGTCTTTATCATCGCCGTAACGGGTAGATGCAAACCATAAAGCGCCGTCTTTTTCATACACATCACCGGTGTCTTTCAAAAACTGAATTGCTTTCGTTACTTCACCGCTTCTATGCAAGGAACGTTCACTGAACCAATGATCGAAGTCTACATTGAAATTGCGAAGGCTTACACGCAAGGCGTTAAGTTTTTCGGTCAAACCGAATTCTTTGAAGAACGGCAAGCGTTCTTCTTCACTCAACACAGCAAAGAAATCGCCGCGCCAGTTGATGATGCTTTGGGCTGTTTCCACAATGTCTTGACCGTGATAGCCGTTTTCAGGAAATTCACTCTTCATATCGAGGAGCTCCATGTAACGGGCATCAATAGATTTAGCCAAGTTATCAATCTGATTACCGGCGTCATTGATGTAGTATTCCGATTCTACTTTGTAGCCCGCAGCACGCAATAAATTAACAAGCGCACTGCCATAAGCCGCACCGCGACCGTGACCTACATGAAGCGGGCCCGTCGGATTGGCACTGACATATTCAACCTGAATCGTATCGTCTTCACGAACCGGTTGCGTACCGTAGCAAACACCCTGTTCCAATACAGTTTTCAATGTATCATATACCATATCGTTTTTTACAAAGAAATTGATAAATCCGGCACCGGCTTTTTCCGCCTTCTCAAGCCAATCATAATCCATGTTGGCAATGATGATATCGGCAATAGCCGCCGGACTCATGTGCGCTACGCGCGCCGATTGCATGGCAATATTGGTGGAAAAATCACCGAATTCTTTCTGTGGCGGTACTTCTAAAACAACTTCAGGGTACGCCCCTTCCGGTAATTTGCCGTCAGCCAATGCCTTTGCTACTGCCGCCTCAATTCCTTGCTTGAGCTTGTCCTTTAGTTCCATACTCTAAATCCTCCTGTAATACGATATCCAACTGATTGTAATATTGCCATTCGCCACTAACCGAAATGTCGTAGCCTAAATGTATTTTACCGATTCCATCCTGCAAAGCGGACTCCAATTCATGTGTTTTAAACGCCATATGAAGCTCCCCGAATGGTGTTTCATACACCGTCTGTCGGGTCTCGCCCAACACGTATTCATGTCTCATGGATACTTTACCGTTACGAATTAATACGATTGAACGGGGTTTCAACTTAATTGTTGTGTGTGACCCTTCCATACCGGATAATTCAGTTTCATTATACATAATATATTTTGTATCGTTTTTTTCATGATATTCGCCGGGAGAAACCATTTCAATGACCGTATCTTGCCCGTCAGCATCACGTTGAATACTCTTTACGCCAACTAAAACGCGTTTCATCGAAGTCCTCCTTTCTCGTTTTTTATATTAATTTGTTATCAAAAATTTTATTAAACTATACATCAGTTAATTATACCATAGAAACAGCTGAATTTTAAGAAAATTCTTTGCTTAAACGCCTTGAAGAATGTCGTCAATCAGCGTAGGATTTGCCTTGGCAAAAGCCGCTACAAGAGCCCTTTTTTGCTCTCGCGGCATGCGCTTTACCTGGTATTCCATGGACTGCGCATCCTGCTTACGGTCAAAGGCCGTAAACCACACCAAACTCACCGGTCGACGAGTTCTGGTGTATTTGGCACCGCCCGGGATCTCACCGTTATGAGCCGCCACGCGTTGTTTCAAATCAACCGTCCAACCGGTGTATAAAGACCCATCCGCACATTCTACCATGTATGTGTAAAATTGACTCATAACTGCCTCCCCTCATACAGCTGATTGTACAAGCTTCACAATCAACTTTTATATTCTTATCAAATTTATATCCGACCGTTAACCGGCCGATAACTTACTTGCTGCCGCCTTGCGTATCCGTAATCGGCTCTAAGGTAATAGATTTAATTACAACCGGAGTCAGCGGTTTATCGTTTTTATCCGTACCCACCTTACCGATTTTGGCTACTACATCCATACCCTGCGTAACAACACCAAAGATGGTATGTTTATTATCGAGCCAAGGCGTAGGTCCCAAAGTAATAAAGAACTGTGCCCCGCCGGTGTTCGGACCGCGATTTGCCATAGCCAAAAGACCCATTTTATTAAAATGTAAGTCATTGACAAATTCATCAGGAATCGTATATCCCGGGCCACCTTTACCATCATCGCCGCCTTGAATCATAAAACCGTCGATAACGCGATGGAATGTTAAATCATTATAATAGCCTTGTTTTACCAAGTAATCAAAGTTTTTAACTGTAATCGGTGTTTTAGTACCATATAAACGAACTTTAAAGGTTCCTTCCGTAGTATTAAAAACCGCGTAGTGATCTTTAACCGGCGTGTTATCAAGCGTCGGTGCTTGTAAGGTACCGGTTTGACTATTGTTTTGTGCTGCATTTTGATCGGCCGAGCTGCCCGCTACCGTACCGCAAGCGGCTGTTACGAGCATGGTCATCCCCAATAAACCGACCGAGCACAAACGTCGCCAATTTGTATAAATATGCGTCATCTTCATCTGTACCTCCAATATATGAAAAACCGCTCACAAACAATATGAGCGGTACTTTTGACATTTCATTATAGCATAGAGTATTTAATTAGGCTAGAGGTAATTTTAAATTTTTCGGTTTCATTCGTAAAGGGCGGTCGTATGGACTTTAACGGACCATCAACTTAAATCCAGCCGAAATTTTTACAAGCTTCGTAAATGCCGTCTTTTTTACAGTCGGAAGTAATATAATCAGCCGCCACTTTAAGTTCTTCACGGGCATTTCCCATGGCGATATTGAGCCAATCCGGACTAAACATGGATAAGTCATTGTACCCGTCGCCGAATACAACCACATCGGCCGGTTCCACACCGTAATGAGCAATCATACGACGCACGCCTTCCCCTTTAACCATGGGCTCAAACAAAATACAGTCATTGCCGTAGCGAATGATGTCATTCGACATATGAACTACACCGGTGGCAGCTTCTTGTTCCGGTGTCATGTAGGCATAAATTTTATAGAAATGCTCCACCTGACGGTAGTCAAAATTCGGATCATATTTGGTCGTACAAACATCCCAAACAGGATGCCAGCTAAGCACGTCTTCATATGGCGTAACACGGACCAATTCATTTACATCCGTCACAGCCCAGTGGAGCCCCAATCTGTCTAACTGAGCCAAATAGTTCAGACAGGCTTCGCGATTCAAACCTTCCATAAAAAGAATTTCATCATTAATAGTTACACTTTTACCGCCATCCGCGACAAAATCATGAACATTAGCCATATCGGCAAAGCGTTTTGCATCTATTTGTAAACGCCCCGTAGCCAAAGCTACCCGGTGTCCGTTTGCCTTTAAAGTATCCAAAGTTGTTTGTGCACTATCGGGAATAATGCCGTCCGGCCAAACTGCCAACGTGTTATCAATGTCAAAAAAGAAGAATTTCTTTTTCATCAATGCCTCCCATCACATTAATATTTTCATATAATTATACAGCTAAATGTGTTTTTATGCTTTGTCACGGCCCGACATAAGTTTAAAACGTTCTTTCTGTTTTACATCGGGATATTTTTCATGATCTACCGGACTCGCAAACATCGACAATGGACGAATATACGTCTTGCGTTCACCATATAACTGCTGATACACAACGAAAGGTTCACCCGTTTCCGAATGAATGGCGATGTCTTTTACGTAATAATACATGCCTTTGAAATGGCGGTACAAGCCACCTACTACGATTTCGTGCATACGACCTCCCATAAGTTGTGATTAAGAATTAAACTCATTGTTTCGCTTTTTTTATTGTAACATAAGAGGGCAAAAATAAATACTTTTTATAACAAAAAAGCAATTTGCGTTCCAAACGAAACGGGACGCAAATCGCTTTCATAGGATTTTATATGCTCTAAAGGAGTAATAAATTCTTATTTCTTAATCCAACTCATCAAGCCGCGAAGTTCGGCCCCTACTTTTTCGGATTCATGGTTAGCCGCTTTTTCACGACGAGCATAGAGTTTTTTGAAGCCGTCGTTGTAGTCCGCCAAGAATTCATCCGCAAAAGCGCCGGATTGAATATCTTTCAAAATTTGCTCCATGGTCTTACGCGTTTCAGCGGTAATCAACTTGGTGCCGGTTGCATAGTCGCCATATTCAGCCGTATTGGAAATAGAGTTACGCATTGTATGAAAACCGCCTTCATAGATAAGATCTACGATAAGTTTCATTTCGTGAACGCATTCGAAGTACGCATTTACCGGATGATAACCAGCTTTCGTCAAGGTTTCAAAACCTGCCTGCATCAATTCGCAGATACCGCCGCAAAGAACGGCTTGTTCACCGAACAAATCGGTTTCGGTTTCTTCACGGAAAGTCGTTCCCAAGATACCGGCACGTCCGGCACCGATACCGGCTGCCCAAGCCAACGCCAATTCTTTCGTATCACCGGACGGATCTTTTTCTACCGCATAAAGACTTGGTACACCGCTGCCTTCTTGGAAAGTACGACGAACGAGGTGGCCCGGTCCTTTAGGCGCTACCATGAATACATTCGCATCAGCCGGTGGCACAATTTTTTTGAAGTGAACATTAAAACCGTGAGCAAAACCGAGATAAACGCTTTTTTTAAGATTCGGTTCGATGTCTTTTTTATACGTTTCCGCCTGCAATTCATCAGGGATAAGTACCATAACAACATCCGCATCTTTAACCGCATCAGCCGTTACTTTAACCGGTAATCCGTCTTTTTCGACTACCTGCCATGATTTAGAGCCTTCACGAAGACCAACGGTAACATCCATGCCGTTTTCTTTCAAATTAAGCGCATGAGCATGACCTTGTGAACCGTACCCCAACACGGTCACTTTTTTACCCTTTAACGCATTCAAATTGCAATCTTCATCATAATAAACTGTTGCTCCATAGATTGTTCCTGCCATAATAATTCCTCTCTCTCCGCCGGCTCCCCGGCTAACCTAATCTATTGCTTATAATCGTTCGCCCCGGCTCATTGCCGTCACGCCCGTTTTAACCATTTCAAGCACCCCGTAGGGCTTCATAATATCGATAAAACCGCGTAGTTTTTCTTCGTCCCCCGTAAGCTCAATAATGAGCGAGGTCGGCGCCACATCGAGTATATTGCCGCGATATATATTGGCAATTTGTACGATTTGGAAACGGGTTGAATCATCGGCCTTCACCTTGATGAGCATCAACTCACACCGTACCACATCGGTTTTCGGGAATATTTTAACTTTAACTACGTCGATAATTTTGTAAATCTGTTTTTGAATCTGATCTAATGTATCCGGATCGGCATCCACCGTGAGTGTCATACGGGCATAACCGGCTTGAACCGTTATGCCGGATGTCATCTTTTTCACGGAATAGCCGCGCCGATTAAAAAGGGCCAGCACACGTGCACCGATACCGGATGTATTTTTGGTTATCACCAAGATTTGATGTTCATTCGACATCGTCAGCCACCCCTTCCTTACCGCGCATATCCGCCACGGTCATGCCGGCCGGAATCATAGGATACACATTTTCTTCGCGAGCTACTACGCATTCGATGAGCATGCCTTCATTCGCATCAAGCGACGCTTTCAGCTTTGCTTTTAAATCTGTTTCGCCTTCGATTTTCACACTGCGCACGCCATAGGCCGCTGCCAATGTTTGAAAATCCGGATTACAGGATAAGTCTACATAGGAATAACGCTTATCGTTAAAAAGCTCTTGCCACTGCCGCACCATCCCCAAATAGGAATTGTTGAGGAGGGCGATTTTGACCGGCAACTTATACTGCTTGATGAGCATTAATTCGTGAGCTGTCATTTGAAAACCGCCATCGCCCACAACCAATACGACTTTGCGTTCGGGCATTCCCACTTGAGCACCGATAGCCGCCGGCAAACCAAAGCCCATCGTACCGGCTCCACCGGAAGTAACAATGCTATTCGGTGTACTGTAAGTAAAATACTGAGCGGCCCACATTTGATGTTGACCTACGTCAGTAACAATAATGGCATCGCCTTTGAGTAAATCGTTGAGCTCTGCCAATACTTGTTGCGGCGGTAACGTGCCGTCCGGTTGCTTGTTGTATCTCAGTGCATACTCTTCTTTCCAAGCACCTACCTGCGCCAGCCATGCTTCATGCGATGTTTTCAAGGCCTCTTTAGCCCCATCTTTAGAAGCATTTGCACTTAAGCCCAATTCTTTATTAAGTGACTGCAACACCTGTTTCACATCGCCTACAATCGGCACATCCACCTTGCGGTTTTTCTCAATTTCCGCAGGGTCGATATCGATGTGAATGATGGTGGCATTTTTGCAAAACGCATCCGGATTTCCGGCAATACGGTCATCGAAGCGAATACCGGCCGCCAATACCACATCCGCTTCATCGGTAGCAAAGTTCGCAGCCGCCGTACCGTGCATCCCCAGCATACCGAGGAAGAGTTCGTGCTCTCCCGGGAAAGATCCCAAGCCCAGCAATGTATTCGTCACCGGAATCCGCATCTTTTCAGCCAGTTCCAAAAGCTCCGCGGAAGCCCGACTTTTCAAAACACCGGCACCGGCAATGATAAGCGGACGTTTTGCAGTTTTAAGAACTTTGGCCGCTTTTTTGACTTGCTTCGAATGACCTTTGTAATTGGGTTCATAACCTTCGAGCTCAAACGGTTCCTCATAGAGTCGGTCAAATTCTTTACGCGTTATTTCCGTCAGCTGTACATCTTTCGGAATATCCACAAGTACCGGTCCCGGTCGCCCCGTCGTGGCGATGTAATAGGCTTCGCGTAGGATACGGGGTAAATCGCGCACAGACTTAACAAGGTAATTGTTCTTAGTAATCGGCATCGTAATACCCACGATATCGGACTCTTGGAAGGCGTCCTTACCGAGGAGCGCACAACCGACCTGCCCCGTAATTGCCAACACCGGCACGGAATCCATATGGGCCGTCATAAGGCCTGTCACCAAATTCGTGGCCCCCGGTCCCGATGTAGCCAAGCAAACACCGCATTTACCTGTCGCTCTGGCATAACCGTCCGCTTCATGAGCAGCCCCTTGTTCATGCCTTGCAAAGTAATGATTCAACTTCGGGTACTTATAAATCTCATCGTAAATCGGAATAACGGCACCGCCGGGATACCCGAAGAAATCGGTAACTCCCAAGCGATGTAACGTTTCCAATACGATGTGCGCCCCGTTTATCATGGCGTCCCCCATTCGCTCACTTCCTCTCTCTATTTTCTCAAACAGTTCTCTCATTTTTGCTATCAAGGTTTCTCACGCCTTGTAAAAATGTTCTCTCTCGTTTTTTTCTCTCTATCAAGGCTTCCCAGACCTTGTAAAAAATGTTCTCTCTCGGTTTTTTCTCTCTATCAAGGCTTCTCAAACCTTTTTTAATGTTCTCTCTTCGTTTATTCTCTAACTCCGGTACCGATCCACAAGGTCTCTCACCTCTTGTCGACCAGCCGGCAATTTTGTAAAACTCTACTTAATAACTTGCTGCCTCAGTAGCTTCCCACGACCACCGTGCTTAATATTTTTCTATGGCGCCTTCAGCCGTCGATGATACGAAGGTTGCATATTTCTTCAAATATCCGGTAGCTCCGGAGTCATGCGGTTTAAGCTGTGCTCGACGCTTAGCCATTTCGGCTTCGCTCAAGCGAACCGATAAGCTGCGGTTTGGAATGTCGATGTCAATCACATCGCCTTCCTGCACCAGTGCCAACGGTCCACCGGCCGCCGCTTCCGGTGAAATGTGTCCGATGGAAGCGCCTCGCGTAGCTCCCGAAAAACGACCATCCGTGATGAGAGCCACATCCTTACCGAACCCCATGCCGGTAATCGTGGATGTTGGTGTAAGCATTTCCGGCATCCCCGGTCCGCCTTTCGGACCGGCATAGCGGATAACCACCACATCGCCCTTCTTAATTTGATTTCCCGTAATAGCCTCGCAGGCAGCTTCTTCAGAATCAAACACTCTGGCCGGACCGCTGTGAACCAGCATTTCCGGATCAACGGCCCCCGCTTTGACAACTGAACCGTCCGGAGCCAAATTACCTTTTAAAACGGCAATACCGCCGGTTTCATATACCGGATTCGACCATGGATGCACCACATCTTCATCGAGCACCTTGGCTACCTTGGCGAGTTCTCCTTGCGTAACCAATGTTACCGATTTAGCCTCTTCATGTAACTTCCCGGCTTCCTGCAAGCGATGAAGCACGGCAGGAATACCACCGGCTGCATACAAATCTTCAATGAAATAGGAACCGGACGGCGATAGTTTAGCAAGCTGCGGTGTGTTTTCGGCAACGCGATTAAAATCATCCAAGCTGAGCGGTACGCCTGCTTCGTGGGCTACAGCCGGCAAATGCAAAGCCGTATTCGTCGATCCGCCCAAGACCATGTCGACGGCTACAGCGTTTTCAAAAGCGCCCTTGGTGAGTACATCGCGCGGTCTTAAATCTGCTTTAAGCACTTCCATCACTTGAAGCCCCGCTCGTTTTGCTAAGCGGAGTCGTTCGGAATATACGGCCGGGATTGTACCGTTACCCGGTAGCGCCATACCAAGTGCTTCCGTTAAACAGTTCATGGTGTTCGCCGTATACATACCGGAACAGGAGCCGCAAGTCGGACACGCCGCATCTTCAAGCTGTGCGAGCTCTTCTTCTGTCATTAGCCCCGCTTCAACTTTACCGACCGCTTCGAACACATCGCTGAGGCCTATCCGTTTACCTTGATGTTTACCGGCCAGCATCGCCCCACCGCTGACGAATACGCTTGGGAGATTCAATCTGGCCGCCGCCATCAACATGCCCGGTACGATTTTGTCGCAATTCGGAATGAATACCAAACCGTCAAACGGTGTAGCCATCGCCGTAGCTTCAATGGAATCCGCTACAATTTGCCGTGTCACCAACGAGTACTTCATGCCGATGTGGTTCATGGCTGTGCCGTCGCAAATCCCGATTGTGTTGAACTCCATGGGAATTCCGCCGGCTTCGCGAATGCCGTCTTTTACGGCCTGCACCAAATTGAGCAGATGCATGTGCCCCGGAATAATCTCATTGAACGAATTGGCAATGCCAATGACCGGTTTACCGATTTCTTCGTTCACAAATCCCAAAGCCTTCAGCAATGAACGATGCGGTGCTCTCGCCACACCTTTTGAAAAATTATCACTTCGCATGTTTCTCGCTCCTTTTCCCAACCAAATCTCAGTTTTCGGTAATTAATTAAAAATGATGATGTCAATTTGTAATTGCCGTTAAATTGTCAATCTTCGATGATTGTAATAAAAAAAGACGATTCCGAAGAATCGTCTTAAAAATATCCAACTAAATGTTCTCTTTGTCTCTCACAAATATACGAAATACGGTATACGGTATACGGTTTACGGCCCAAGCTCTTTATTAGCTTGCCAACCCTTTCAGCAAGGGGAGCTCAGGGCCATGATTTGTGGAAACTTTTAAGACGACGTCTGTTAAGTTTTGTTCACGGCTAATGACGATAATAATGTCAATAATAATGAGCAAGCTAATAATAATCACGACAAAACCTAACATGATGCGTCCTCCTTTCCACAGTATTTCTCAGTGCCACGCACTTAATTAAAATCGATATCTGAAAATCTCTCCGATACATGTCCATTGACTCCGTATTGTTGTACATTATAATAGCACTACATTTTTTTAATTGCAAGCACTAATTTTCAATTTTTTAAAAATTTACAGACAAACATCCATATCTAATACACAATGCAAAAATGCGCCATGAGCATAAATCCTCACAGCGCACCTTCAAATCCTCTATTTTATTGTATCAATCAGTCCGATGCCAAACGCATTTACCTTTACGGCTAAAGATTACACAGCACCTTCAGCTACTTCCTCACCGGCATGACGGCTTTTTGCCAACACGCTGTGTTTACGGCTGTACCCCATATAAATTAAGAAGCCGAGGATACTCCAGCCGACGAAAAGCTGAATTGTATGAGCCGACAATTGTGAAAACACCAAACCGCAGAAAATAATAGCGAGCGGTGCTACCACATACACAGCCGGACAGCGGAAATCGCGTTTCATATCCGGATATACACGGCGCAGTACCATGATACCGAGGGCGGAGCACATGAAGGCAAACAAGGTACCGGCGGAACACATTTCGGCTACGATATGAATCGGTGTGAAACCCGCAATCAGTGACACCACCACACCAACAATCATGGTGATAATATGCGGCGTGTGGAATTTTTTATGAATGCGACACAAGCTTCGCGGAATCAAACCGTCACGGCTCATGGCATAGAACGCACGTGTCTGCGCGTAAATCATAACCAGAAGTACTGTAGATAAACCGCAAAGAGCACCGGTACCGACGATAGCCGAGCCGGCTCGCATGCCCACATATTCCAGCACATAGGACGCCGGCGCCGCCGTATCGAGTTGTTGATACGGTACCACGCCGGTCATAACAACACTGACCGCAATATATAAAACGGTGCAGATAACGAGTGAGGCTATTATGCCCACCGGCATATCCACCTTTGGATTCTTTGTTTCTTCCGCCGCCGTAGCGATGGAGTCAACCCCGAGATAAGCGAAGAATAAAATCCCCGTACCGGCTGCTACCCCTTGCCAACCATATGGTAAAAACGGATCCCAATTAATCGGATCCACATGAGGGGCTGCCAAGAACAGGAACAAGAAAATAGTGCCGACCTTAATTAAAACCAGCACACGGTTAACTTTCGCACTTTCGCGAATACCGAGTACTAAAAGAGCTGTGGCAAACAACACGACCAACATAGCCGGCAAATTCACGATACCGCCTTCGTACGGCACCGCCGTCAGAGCTTTCGGCAAATCGATACCGGCCGCATGTAGGATGCCTACCAAATACGCCGACCAACCGCCGGCTACCGCACTGGCTCCGACTGAATATTCCAGCACCAGTCCCCAGCCGACCCACCAGCCGAAGAACTCACCCAGTGACGCATAGGTATAGGTATAGGCACTACCCGAAACAGGTAACATAGCTACCAATTCCGCGTAGGCCAAACATACAAAGGCACAGGTAATAGCAGCCAAAACGAACGATAACATAAGACCCGGCCCCGCATAATTAGCGGCTCCGATACCGGTAAGCACAAAAATGCCGGTCCCGATAATAACACCCAATCCCAATAAGGTTACATCCAAAGCACTTAATGCTTTGGTTAGTTTTTTCTCCGCCGCCGCTGCTGTCAAATCAGCCAACGGCTTCCTACGCAACGAAATCACAAATATCCTCCTATACTACTTACGCTACTTGCCCGATGTCAGCACATTGCATCCTACTTTAAAAGGCTAAAACCTTCCTTCATGCAATTTTGACACAGGCTTTACCTGTTTATTATACACTATTTACAAGGATAACAAAAACCTTTCGGCATGCCGTTCTTCTTAACCGATAAGCCGGCAATAAAAACAAAAAAGGCAGTTCCCGCAGGAACTGCCTTTCACTATGTGATTATTACGAATCTGTTAAGACCCACTATCAATCGCTAACACTTATGCAGTTTTTTCTTCGCCATTTACTTCAGGTTTAGATACCAAAGCTTTATGAACGAAACCAATAATGAAACCGACTACAGTGAAGCTGATCCAACCCATACCTTGCGCATGAAACGGTACATACGTAGCGAACCATTCACCGAAAGCACCAAGACTGACACCGGCAGTTTCAGCACCGCTGACAAAAGCAGCTACACAAGTTAAACCGATTGTCCAAGCATATACACACTGACGACCTTGGAATGTATTATTCAAGAATGCCAAAGCAATGATGGCAATCGTCAACGGATACAAGAACATTAATACCGGAATAGCGGCAACGATGATTGTTTTCAAACCATACAAACCGATCAAGAACGATACAACGGTAAATATTACGACATAGGATTTGTAACCGATTGCCGGGAATACACGTTGGAAGTATTTAGCACAAGATGTGATCAAACCGATACTGGTTGTCAAACAAGCCAATAGTACGATAACGGCCAAAATTAAAGCACCGATATCACCGAAAAGATATTTGGCACTTTCAGCCAAAACCGGTGCGCCTGTTTCTAAAAGGCCAAGTTGCTGTACACTGGTAGCCCCCAAATTTGCTACGAAAACGTATACAAAACCAAGACATGCAACGGCGATGATGCCCGCTTTGAAAGTAGCACTTGTTACTTCTTCTTTAGTTTTGGCACCGGATAATTTTACAAAGTCGATTACAAGAATAGCAAATACCAAGGAAGCCAAGGCGTCCATTGTGTTATAACCGTCGAGGATACCTTGAACTACGGCCACACCGGCTGTGCTGTACGCTTTGGTAGCGCCCATGTAAGCACCCATTGGTGTAACCAAGGATTTAACAATCAAAGCACAGATACTGAGTAACAGTAATGGTGTCAACACTTTACCGATACGGTCTACCAATTTGGCAGGGTTGATGGACAACCAAAGCGATAATGCGAAGAACACTACTAAGAAAATCATCTGTGACATGTCAGTACCGCCGTTTGCTAAGAACGGACGAATAGCAATTTCATAGGATACGGTACCGGTACGCGGAATAGCGAAGGCCGGTCCGATGGTTAAATATAATAATACCGTGAAGAAAAAGCCATATGCCGGATGAACTCGACCGGCCAATGCCTGCAAATCTTTGGCGCCGGAATAGCCCATTGCCATAACACCGAGGAGCGGTAAACCTACGCCTGTCACAATGAAGCCCAAGACAGCCCACCACACGTTAACCCCGGCCTGTTGTCCCAATGATGCCGGGAAGATCAGATTGCCCGCACCAAAGAATAATGCGAACAACATCAAGCCTATAGCTATATAAGCCCGATTACTTAATTTTACATTTTCTGTATTCATAGTCCCCATCCTCTCTCAATTAAAATAGGTTTGCCATAGATTATACAACGTTTTTATATATTGTACAAATATATTCTTAAAATTTATCCTCATTTATCTATTACTTTTTCGCATAAATTTATATCAAACATAATATGTCTATCAAAAAATCTAACCAATAAATTCCTGTGAATGCCCATTTTAATTGAATATTCTTTGTAATTGTCGTTTTTTCATAAAGATGACAATTCTCATTAACATTTTACTATCTCATCATTTTATTTTGTAAATGGAGACATTTGTATCCTATAGCGGTGTAATATCCACTTTTACGTCATAAAAAGTGCTGCCTTCCGCATAATCAGTGAGTCTTGATGAGGTTAATGCATTAATGCTGTGCTTCGGATCCGAAGAATAGCGTTGCCACCATACACCATAGGAAACCACTGTTTTCGGGCTAATACCGTCATCGATATGAACCGGCATTTGCAAACTGCCCTGCTCGTTGTAAAGTTTTACCATATCACCGGGCTTAACACCGATAGAGGCCGCATCAGCCGGATTAAGCCACGCACCCATGAGTGTTTTATTTTTATCAAAAATCCGTTCATTAAACGATGAATCGAGAATGCGAAGATCCGGTGCATTAATGAGTGAAAACTCGCCGTGAGCCACCGTATCACTGTGTGGTGCCGTAAAGACAGGCAAAGGTTCCGCAAGTTCCGGATTCAAGATTTCAATCTTACGGGAGCGTGTTTTGAAATTCATTTTATAATTTTCAGGCACCGGCATTTCCACCGGTTCACCGCTGAATAATTTCGTTTTTAGTTCGTCCGGTACATTCGGCGACTGATCCAACAAATCATGAATTAAATCCAAGGCCGTTTTGTCAAAAAACGGATCTGTAATGCCCATGGCTTTGGCAAGCAAACGAATCGTATCCCAATTTGATTTACTTTCACCAACCGGTTCAATCGCTTTGTAGCCGATACCGCTCGTATAATGACCGTACGAATTATAAATATCATCCGCTTCAACCGATGACGTAGCCGGCAACACAATATCCGCGTATTTGGCGGTATCTGTCATAAATCGTTCGTGTACCACCGTGAATAAATCTTCCCGAGCCAAGCCGCGACGCACTAAGTTCTGATCCGGTGCCGTAATGGCCGGATTCGATGAATACACATAGAGGCAGCGAATCGGTTCTTCCGATTTTGTAAGAACTTCGCCCAGCTTCACCATTGGAAAGGTTGGTACCACCTTACCGGCGTGAACATCCCAAGACATGATTTTATCGTTCACATAAAAACTGCCCTTCGCATCACTTAAAAGGCCGCCGCCCAATTTTTTATAGGCACCGACAACAGCCGGCAAACAAGTAATAGCCCTTACCGTAGCAGCACCGTTGCCATAACGTGAAAGGCCGCTGCCCAAGCGGATAAACGGAGCTTTCGCCATGCCGTATGCACGGGCCAATTTTTCAATCTGTTCAGCCGGCACACCCGTAATGGCCGATACTTTTTCGGGCGTATATTGCGGTAATATTTCCTTGGTTAATTCATCAAAACCAACAACATAATTGTCGATAAATTGACGATTCACCAAATTATCTCGTTCTAAAATATGAAGTATGCCCAATGCCAACGCACCGTCTGTTCCCGGCTTGGTAATAATGACTTCGTCGGCTTGCGTACAAGTAGTGGTATTATAAATGTCGACAACCCAAACCTTGGCACCGCGAGCTTTAGCGGCATTTACATCATACATGATGTGGATATCCGTGGCCAAGGCATTAAGGCTCCACAAAATTACAAAATCGCTGTGGCTCATTTCTTGCGGACGTGTACCGAATGTATCACCCATAACCATTTGCCAACCATAGGTTTTAGCCGGTGAACATATCCCCCGATTATGTCGCACCGCACCCAAACGGGCAAAGAGCGGAAAAGCGGCCGCCTTTTGAATAAGCCCCATCGTCCCCGCATACGAATACGGCATGATGCTGTGACCACCGTATTTTTCAATACTTTCTTTAAAACGCTGTGCAATTGTTTTCACCGCTTCGTCCCAGCTGATAGGCACGAACTCGCCGCTCCCCTTAGGGCCGACGCGTTTCAAAGGTGTTTGTAAACGTTCCGGTGAATGGATGGTATCTTCATAATGAACCATTTTCGGACATAAAGTTCCCCGTGTAAACGCATGTTTCGGATTGCCGTTAACTTTTAAAACTTTATTGTTTTCGACTGTCAAAACAAGCCCACACGCATCGGGGCAATCAAACGGACATACGCCGTTGATTTCTTGTTTACTCATACAAATCTCTCCTTCTTCCAATATTTGCCTCAACTTCACAATAACCAAATAGATTATAATCATGTAGAGTTATTAATTAAACCTGTTCACTTTATTATTGTAAACTCAATTCAAATCCTTGGTTGTTGCATATATCACTTGCAACAGCCCATAACACGATCTGCCATGATGTGGTTAAAAACTATTTTATTATTGTATTCATTTTAGGCTTTCTTTTCAAGTAGCAAACAAAACAGCCCGCACTGATTAGAGTGCGGGCTGCTGTATTCTTGCTGCTTAATAGGCTATGCCCTTCCTATTAAACTGCACAATGTCAAACATTGCGCTATATGTGCTAGGTGCATTATTACTAAGAGTCTGAGAGTTGGTGGCTCGTATTAACAGGGGCCGGTGGCCGTCTATTAATAGTTGCCTGTGAACATATCGCCTGCTACAGGTGGTTTGTAATCGCCGAAGTATTTGCTGAAGTCAAGGCCTAAGTATTCGCAAAGTTCATAAACTTCAGTCATAGTTTTGTCGATTACAGGGATACCGTTTTCTTCACGGTCTTTAACTGCTTCTACTTCTTTTTCACCATGAGTGTAGATGCGTGGTTCGCCTTCAGCTTTAGGAGCTTCACGAAGTTCAGTTAAGAAAGTGGAGAAATGTTTTTTAATAGCGTCAGCATCGCCGAAGAATGCAGGGTTGATTGCCATGAAGCCGTGGCAGATATTGGATTTGCCGTCTTTCATGCAATGGTTGGAAGTACCGCCCATGGAAAGGATAGCTGCGAATAATTCAACAACCATACCATTACCATAACCTTTGTGGGAACCTAATTGTTCAGTGTTACCACCGAGTGGCATGATACCGCCGCCTACATGAGCGGAGATGTTTTTCAATACGTCGGCTGCATCAGTAGATGGGTTACCATCTTTATTCAATGCCCAGCCATCAGGTAACTGTTTACCCAATTTGTTGTACATTTCCAATTTACCGCGAGTTACTACTGTAGTAGAAGCGTCAAAGAAGAAATTGTAAGGTTCAGCAGGAGCTGCCCAAGCTTGAGGGTTAGAACCTAACATAGCTTTACGAGCGTATGTAGGAACCATGATAGCTTCAGAGTTTGTGCAGGAGAAGCCGATTAAGCCTTCTTCTACAGCCATGTTAGCGTAGTAACCGGCAATACCGTAGTGGTTGGAGTTACGTACGGAAACGATACCTACACCGGATTCTTTAGCTTTTTTAATAGCTAATTCCATTGCATAGTGGCCGTTTAATTGACCCATGCCGTCATGACCGTCGATAACTGCGGATACAGGAGTTTCGAAAACAACTTCAGGTTGAGCATCAACTTTGATTGTACCTTTTTCGATACCTTTGTGGTAACGAACAAGACGTTGCATACCATGGCTCTGAATACCATACATATCGGACATCAACAATACGTCACGAATAATTTTAGAATCTTTTTCAGAGAAACCAAATTTCATGAAAGCATCCAATAAAAGTTGGTCAAGTTGTTCATACTTAAATTTTACTACGTTTCCCATTTGTCTAATCCTCTTTTCCGAAAACATATACCTGAAACAAGCTCTTCAAGAAATCCTTAATCCTAATTACTGACGTTTTTTGGTCCCCTTCTCAAATCGCTTATTCCCTTTTAAAGACAAGTTCATTATAGCACAGGGTTTTTGATTGTTGAATACTCCAAAGCCTTAAAAACGTCCAAAATCCATTACTTAATCTGCATAGATAAGGCATTTTTGACGAATAATTGACGGTATAGGAGGCCATAACTGCTAGTTATCACTAGTCTTATCCATGAATGCGTTTTACTAATAGGAACGATGAATTTTTTAAAATTTTACGCTATTTTTTCCATAATTTTTCTGTTTTATTACTATATTTGTCTACTCTAAAACGTATAAATCAAACATTTTTCATATTTCAGGTCGAAATTGCACCCCTTATTTTATGGCATTTCTCATAATATTTTTAGTATTTTTCAGCCTGATTTTAGTTTTTTTTTGCATTTTATTGTATAAAAACACGCCTGCCAAACTATGTTTGACAGGCGTGCCGGTTACAACTTTTATTAATATTATTTAGTTTTATTTTCTTTATCAACTTTAGCTTTGCTGTCGACTTTATTCTTCTTATCGTCAGCTTTTACTTTCTTACTGCTCTTAGAATCAATCGCCGTCGCTAAAGCTTGTTCCATTTCAGCCGCTTTTTCAGACGAACTCAATGTGACCAAGGACGAACCGTTCATCCAGACCTGATTTTCTTGGACCGTTGGTGTATTGACGTTATTGTCATGATAATAACGTGCCAATTTGCCCGCTACCAAATACGCACGCATAGCGCCCGTATATTGACCTATCGGTTCCCCGGTATACACCGGCTTCTTATTTACATATACTACATCATCGGTAACACTCACATGCTTACCGGAGAATTCTTCCAAACGCTTTAAATGATCCAAAATACGCTGACTCATCTTAGGATGATTATTCGGATTCACAATCTGACCCAAACCATCCGTATACAAATCACCGTACTTATCGCGCAAGACAGCCATGGCTACAGCGGCGGCACCTACGTTATAACCGGCATCCGCCAAGAGTTTAAAGCCCCATTCATCGGCATTTTTTTCCTGCGTTACACTGAAAACCTGCTGATTTACATAGTTACCGGCCACATTGCCGAGGAGTACACTAAGACCGCCTGAATTAGCGGTAGCTGCACCGACCGCAGTCTGCAAAGCCACGCTTTTGCGAAGGCCGCGAATAGCATCCTTATTTTCTCCATGACCGATTTCATGACCTACTACGGACGCAATGGCTGCATCATCCATCATATCCATAAGCCCTTTATTGATAGACATAACACGACCAAGACTCATAGCCGCATTAGCATCTTCTTCCGGCGTTACATACACAACATAGGTACGTTTTACATCCGGGGTATCAGTCAAGCTTTCAAAAATTCGCTTAGCTCGATCCTGATAAGAATAATTATCATAGTACCCGGTACTTTTCTGACGTTCTTGAAGCATTTGCTGTTGACCTTCAGCCGTATCATCCATACGTGATAACTCTGAATTAACCTCCACCATAGCCAACGTACCGCCCAATAATATATCAACTACACCGGCTGCATCAGCTCTAAAGCCTTGCGTTCCGGTAAGGCCGGTACCGCCTGCCAACGTTACCCCAATAGCCATTGCCAATACAGTTCGTCCCCAGCGTTTCATACAGTTCCTCCCTACATCTCGTCGGTACGCATAGTGATATCGCGGAATCGTGTATATTCCCCTTGGAATAACAAGTTAACCGTGCCTAATGCGCCGTTACGATGTTTACGAATGATAACTTCCGTTACGTCTTCTTGATTTTCATCTTTACTGTAGTACTTATCACGATATAAAAAGACTACAATATCCGCGTCCTGTTCCAATGACCCCGATTCACGCAAGTCACTAAGCACCGGTCGTTTGTCGGTACGCGATTCAACACCGCGACTGAGCTGTGACAAAGCAATCAAAGGTACATCCATCTCACGGGCTATTAATTTAAGATTTCGCGAAATCTCGGAAATCTCCTGCTGACGATTATCACTATTTCCGCCATTGCGACCCGTCATGAGCTGCACATAATCGACAATAATAAGATCCAGACCCTGTTCCACCTTCAACCGTCGCAGTTTCGAACGCATCATTTGAACAGTAAGTCCCGGTGTATCATCAATAAATAACTTAGATTCACCTAATTCTTCCACTTTACTAATTAATTTTGGCCAATCATCCGGTAACAAGCGCCCGGTTTTCAAGCGTTCGGAAGGAATGCCCGTAGCCGAAGACAATATACGACCAACTAACTGAGCAGCCGACATTTCCAGAGAGAAAAATGCAACTGATCCTTTCCCTTTGATGGCCACATTATAAGCTAAATTCAAAGTGAAAGCCGTTTTCCCCATAGCCGGACGAGCGGCTATCAATATTAAATCTGATCGCTGTAACCCGTTGGTTATTTCGTCCAAATCTTTAAAACCCGTAGAAATCCCGATTAAACTGTCACCGTACTTTTGCAATTCCCCGATATATTTCACTTTCTCAACCAGTGCATCACCAAGGCTGACAAAGGCTTTTTCTCCTTTAACCGCACCGGTCACATTCAAAATGCTGCTTTCCGCATCATTCAAAATATCCGGCACGGTTTTAGTCCCTTCATAGCTTTCGCCCACAATGCGGTTACCCGTATCAATAAGGCGACGCAAGGTCGCCTTCTCATACACAATCCGAGCATGATCTTCCACATTAAAAGCCGCCATGGAATCATTAGTGAGTTCGGCAATATAATTAATGCCGCCTACTTCATCCAGCTTTTTCATGCGCGTCAGCTCTTCGGTTAAAAGTACCATATCAACGCGGCGATTACCGCGACGCACTATATTTTCAATAGCTTCATATATAATCCGATGAGCATCGCGATAAAAGTCATTGCGATTTACGATATTACTGACAGAATCATATATATCATTCTCAGTCAACAAAGCACCGAGGACGGCTTTCTCCGCTTCAATACTATGAGGCGGAATGCGCGCTTCCGCCATATTATGCCTCCACTAATTCAACTTTAATGGTAGTAGTAATTTCAGGGTGCACGCGAATCAATACATCATGAACACCCAACGTTTTGAGTGGTTCTTTAAGTTCAATTTTCTTTTTATCAACAGCTACGTCAAATTGAGATGCCAACGCATCAGAAATATCTTTACCGGTAACAGAGCCGAATACACGACCGGCATCACCCATTTTTACCGGAATGCGCACTTCAACTTTTGCCAATTGGCTGGCTAAGATCTTAGCTTCATCAGCATTTACCTGTTTTTTATGAGCAGCCGAAGCTTGTTGCTGTTTGGCATTATTCAAGTTAGCCGGCGTACCTTCTAAAGCCTGACCTTTTTTAATCAATACATTGCGACCGTAACCTTCACTAACCTCAATGATTTCACCTTTTTTACCTAGTTTTTTTACATCTTCCAACAAAATTACTTTCATTCTGTTTTCTCCTCCTTCTTCATGGTGCCCACTTGTGCTTTAGCCGCTTTTTTAACAGCTTCCACAGCTTCTTCCATGGTTATATCGTAAAGTTGAGCGCCGGCTACAGTGCGATGACCGCCGCCGCCCAAGGCTTCCATAACAAGTTGAATATTCATAGCCCCTTGTGAGCGGGCACTGACACCGATACCTCCATCGAGCAGATTATAAAGCACATAACTGGCCTCAATGCCTTCGATGGTAATAAGTTTGTCCGCCGTCTGAGCCGATACGATGGCTGCATTCTGTATGCCTTCCGGACAAATAGTGATAGCCATACCGTCAAAACGTTCCGCATCAGCCAACATTTGGGCACGTAGTTTAATACTGTCAAAACTTTCCATAAACAAATGGCGTACAATGGATAAATCCGCCCCGGAACGGCGCAAGAAAGAGGCCGCATCAAAGGTACGGGATCCGGTTTGTACCACAAAGTTCTTCGTATCTACTACGATACCGGCATATAAAGCACTCGCTTCCACCACATTGAGTGAAATCGGGTCTACGAAATACTGAATTAATTCCGTTACGAGCTCACTGGTTGAGGACGAAGCCGGTTCTAAATATGTTAAGAGCGGCTTTTCAATAAAGTCCGATGCCCGACGGTGATGATCGATAACGACACGACGTTTTGCCTTTTGCAACGCTTTAGGTGCCGCCACCATATCCGGTCTGTGAACATCCACTACGAATACGAGAGTCGTATCGGTTACAAAATCTTCAGCCGCTTGCGGCGTTATTAATAAACTTTCAAAACCCGGTTCAGTCGGGAATAAATCGGATAATTTCTTAATAGCCACCGTCTGATCGCTAACCGCTACATGCACCGATTTACCTGCTGCTCTGGCCATGGCCGCAACACCGATGGCGCCGCCTATACTGTCATAATCTTCACGTTCATGACCCATTACAATGACATTATCCGCATCATCCATCAATTCCTTAATGGCCTGCGCTACCACACGGGCACGTACACGCGTATTTTTTTCAGCGCCCTGTGTCTTACCGCCATAGAATTTCAATTCTTCGCCGATATAAACAGTGGCCTGGTCACCACCACGGCCGAGTGCCAACTCAAGACCGGAACGGGCACGTTCCGATTGTTCTTTAATTGTAGCTGCCCCGGCAGCAATACCGATACTGATGGTAGCCGGAATACGACGACTGGTCGGAATATTATGAACCTTCGCCAATAACGGGAAGTTTTGTTCAATCATATTCATCAAAGCTTTTTTAGAAATGCAGAAAATATACGAATCATCTGCATAGTTACGAACAAAGCCGTCATAACGGTCGATTTCTTCCACCACGGCATTATTGATTTCCGCCCAAAGGTTAGTGTACTCAACGTCACTGAGACCCTTCGTCACATCTTCGATGTTATCCATCATGAGAAATCCGAATACAGGTGCCATCGATTCCGCTTCATGACGCAATTGTTCCGATTCGGTCACATCATCAAAGTAAAATGCCATGTACGATTCTACTTCCGCATCAGACGCGCTCTTATAATCCGTGCCATCGATAAACTTATAGATAACACGATAGTATTTATTTTCAATTTTTTCATTAAAATAGCCGGATTTGCCCCAAATTTTATCCAGACGGAGACTCGGAATAAAGCCGTTAAGGCGCTGTGTTTTATCCGGGTCTTGTGGCATCCAGTCACGGAATACGCTGTTGTACCAACAAACGCGGGCTTTACTGTCAATAATAACGATGGCGGTCGGCAAATTCTGCAAAGCAAAATTTGATGCCTGCGTAATCCCTTTGGCAATCGTATTAAACTGTTCATAACGTTGCTGACGCTGCTTACAAAGCGCTCGACTGCTGTATAGATAGGCTACTATAACAAACAATAAGCCAAAAAGCGCCATCTGCCAGTTAAGCCAGGCAATCACTAATAGTAAAACGATGATAACAAAGATGGCGGTTTTCTCAAAGGCTCCGAAAAAGCCTTCATTCCCATTCATAAGATCGCTCCCTACATTTTCTCTTTACTCTTCGTCGATTCGTTTGGACAAACGACGACGCAAATTTAAAATCAAATCTAAAATGCCAATCCACAAAATAGCAAATTGCATTATTAAAGTAATAAATATTAAAACCAAGCGGATACCGCTTGAAAGTCCGTAACTTTTAAAAACGGTCCATAAACAACCGATCCCTTGCAGAACCAACATATACGAACCGAGGGCGTACATATTATACGCTACAATACTCAACGGCTCCGATTGAAGCTCATTGCCCCAATAGGTTAACAACACACCCAAAGCAAACATGTAAAGTGTCCACTGCGGTACATGCCAGGCTTCCATCGGTGGCAAAGTAACACCTTCACCGCCGGTACGGCGCATAATCATATTGGCTACTACACAAATAAAGTAACTGATAACTACAGATGACATAAACAGTGCCGCCAAAAGTACATACGCCATTTGTTTAAGCATATTCTGTATGCTCGTCATCATAGCTGTCACTTGCTCATCCATGAGACCCTGTTCACGATAAGCAGCTTCCATTACAGTCAATGTTTCCTGCTGAAAATTCTGCCACATTGTAACAATATCCATCTGCATTACGTACTGAGCTACCAAGAGCTGTATGCCGATGGTAATCATCATCGTAACGGCCGGCAATACCAAGAGGCGACTCGTCGACCAACGATGTATATAACCGTAGGCTAAAACAATACCCGGAATACCGGATGTCATGACCTGCATAAGTGCACCTAACGGCGACAATACAACCGACATAACCAATCCCATGGTGACAGTCGCTAAAATACTCCATCGCCCCCCATGACGGGCCCCCAATACTACAAGTACGGCGGGCATCAAGATGGAAGCAAGGAACCCCATAAACGGTACCGTTACTCCAACAAAGGTAAAAACCATAATAAGAGCCGTCAAAAAACCTGTTTCCACTACGGCTCGCGTATCTGTATATTTCATAAATTACTCCTGACAAAATAGACGTATGACCGAGGTCATACGCCTATTATAACATTTTGTATTGTTTTTGAATATCATTAACCCCAAAATCGCAAGTTATGACCCTTATAATCGTTAATCAGGATGTGCAAATAATCATAAACAACGATTATACATCTTGAATAATCGGCAAAATCATCGGACGACGACGAGTTTTTTCATATAAGAACTTGCCTAAAGTATCGCGTACTTGGGATTTAATGGTTGCCCAATCTTTCATTTGGCTGG
This sequence comes from Veillonella seminalis, assembly GCF_003992065.1. Classification (GTDB taxonomy): domain Bacteria; phylum Bacillota; class Negativicutes; order Veillonellales; family Veillonellaceae; genus Veillonella_A; species Veillonella_A seminalis. The sequence continues at coordinate 77,540 of NZ_RQUZ01000001.1, read as the reverse complement.
CTTCACATTTCTCAATCACTTGTTCAATACGTTTTTGTGCTTCGTTCATGAGATCTTCCGCATCGCGTACATATACGAAACCGCGAGATACAATATCAGGACCGGCCACAATCTGACCGCTCGCACGATCCATAGCCATAACTACGATAACCATGCCTTCCTGAGCCAATTGCTGACGATCGCGAATTACGATATTGCCTACGTCACCGACGCCGAGGCCATCAACAAATACCTTGCCGGCCGTTACATGAGCGCCTTTACGCCCCGTACGGCTGGTGAATTCGAAAATCTGACCGTTATCGCCAACAAGCACGTGATTTGGTTTAACAATGCCCATGGATACAGCGAGTTCACCGTGTTTTTTCAACATACGGTACTCACCGTGTACCGGAATGAAGAATTTAGGGCGAACCAAGTTGAGCATGGTTTTCAAGTCTTCCTGGCTACCGTGACCGGATACGTGAATGCCGCGATCTCGACCATAGATTACATCGGCACCGAGGCGCAATAAATTATCAATCGTACGACCTACCGCCGCTTCATTCCCCGGAATCGGAGTTGCGGAGATAATAATTGTATCATTCGGTGTAATTTCGATTGTGCGATGATTGTTGGTTGCCATGCGGGATAAGCCGGCCATAGGTTCCCCCTGGCTGCCTGTCGTCAAAATCATGATTTGATCATCACGGTAACGACCCATTTCATCCACATCAATTAAGGTTCCTTCCGGAACATTCAAGTACCCGCGTTCCTGCGCGATTTCCGTTACATTAACCATACTGCGGCCAAGTACAATAACTTTGCGTTTAAACGCAACCGCTGCATCAACGGCCTGCTGTAAACGGGATACGTTGGATGCGAAGGTAGCCAATACAACACGACCGCGAGCTTCGCCGACCGCCCGTAATAAAGCAGGTCCTACCGTACTTTCAGATGGTGTGAAACCAGGTTTTTCCACATTCGTGGAGTCCGACATCAAGGCTAATACGCCTTTGTTGCCAAGTTCGGCAAATTTATGAACATCCATCAATTTACCGTCAACCGGTGTCTGGTCTACCTTAAAGTCACCGGTGTGAACAACGGTACCAACCGGGGTTTCAAAATAAACGGCACAAGCATCAGGAATAGAGTGGTTAGTTTGAATGAAACCGACTTTAAAAGAGCCGACGCGAATTTCATCGCCTGCTTTTACAACATTCAACTTAACGCCGCCCACTTTATTTTCTTTCAATTTGCCTTCAATCAAACCACAAACCAAGTTAGTGGCATATACAGGCACATTGATTTCTTTTAAAAGATAAGCCAAAGAACCGATATGGTCTTCGTGACCGTGAGTGATAACTACAGCACGTACTTTATCTTTGTTTTCAATCAAATAGCTCATGTCCGGAATGACAATGTCAACGCCCGGCATATCGTTTTCAGGGAAGGCGAGGCCTGCATCCAATACGATAATGTCATCGCCATATTGGAATACGGTCATGTTCTTACCGATTTCACCAAGACCGCCCAACGGAATAATCATAAGCTTATCTTTTTTGCTCGAATGATGTTGATTTTCGTTCTGTACATCGCCATTGCCATGAGAAACGTGACGACCGTTACCGGCGCGCTCATTATTGCCTGCAGCTGCATTACGGGACGTATTGCGGTTTGAATTACCGCGGTTATTCGTGCGATTATTGCTGCGCTGCGTTTTAGCCGTACCTTCAGCAGAATTAGCTGTATTGGCATTATTTGTATTTCTGCGGCGCGATGCAACTTGTTTAGTGCCTTCACCGGCAGCGACTGTTGTACGACGAGTACCCGTGCGACGTTGTTCATTATTCGTATTACGATTATTGGTCGTACGACGCGTTGTACGGCGTGGTGCACCTTCACCGCTTGCAGTTTGACGATTGTCAGTGCCGGTTGTTTCCGCAGGAGTTGCTTCTTTTGCTACTGAAGCATCCTTTGTTTCTGCCGTTTTAGGCGCATTGGCATTTTGATTACCTTGACCTGTCAATTGATTCAATAATTCTTTTAACATATATGTTTTACTCCTCCTAAATCTTACATGTTCTAAATTTATATACCTTAATCATGTACGTCCGCCCCCAGCTTATACCATTACCTGTCGGATGTACCTTAAAAGATTCACTCGTTCATTATTAACTTGTCATCCCATAAACTTATTAATATAACATAAGCCTATTAATGTAACACAAACATATGGATGTAACATAAGCGTATTGATGCAACACAAAAGCAAGGACCGTTCTGTATAAGACACGCCTCTTTATTTGCATGCTGCTTTTGTAAAGTTAAAGGGTTAAATGTTAAAACAGCGTAGCACTATAAAATAAGTTGCCTACCTGAAAAAAGAGCCTGACTATGACTCTTTGTACATTCTATTTAACCAAAGCCGAACAAATATCTTATGAATAGTATAACATAAGAAGAATAAAACGAAAAGAACCCCCGATAAATTAATCGAAGGTTCTCTATATATAATACTTTTTTGTTCTATGTCTTTTAATTATATCATTACGTCGAGCACTTACCACCGACTACATTAATCTAATAGTTTTATCCGGTCACAACAGCCTTGAACTGTTCACGATATTGTTTAGCACCGCCATTGGCCGGATGTCGTAACGCATGAGCCGTAATTCCCTGACGTGCCAAAATATCCGCCGACTTACGTCCCACGGCACAGATAATTTGCTCACGCCCGCTTTTCACAGTTTTAAATTCTTCATTTAATGCCAAAAGTTCTTTGGCAAACTGACCACCTGCCACAAGCTCTGCCTCGGAGGGTGTCCGGTTCGTCAACGGCTCATTCGCCACATGCGGATGGAAAGGAAAAATATTCCACAAAACAGCTTCATAAGTCGAAATATCATTTTCCAATAACGCTGACCAAACGACTGTATCGGTCGGTTCGTTGAAGCCTTCAATCCGCTGCTTATTGTTAAGTCCCAGCGGACTATCAGCCCGACTTGTCCGCTTGGCTGAACCATCCGGCAAAATCATGTCAGGCTTTACTTCACTATGAAATCCCAGAAGCATGCGCTCACAAGTAATGGCAATTCCCGAAAAACGCCCGCCTTGGTAACCCATAGCTTCCGCTATAATAACATACGAACTTTGGCCTAAACGAGTTTCTAAATACTTCGCCAACTGCTCACGGCGCCACTTCGGAGCCTCTTTTGACACATCCAGTTGCGGATCGAAATCACGCCACGGATTAAAGACGGTAGGGGACCCTTCATAAGCCGCCAAATGCTCGATAAATTGATTAATTTTAGTTTTCATACGACCTCCACGCGCCAACCGGTCAATAACGTAATCCCCCATATCTCATGAGATATGGGGGAGCAACCGAAATCTTCTAAATTAAATTGATCGTGTTTCAAAAATATATACTTTATTAACAACGCGCTGTAATTGTACCATCGGATATAATGGTGAGTTTTCAAACGAAGCCCTGTATTTATCAGGTACGAGAATCATGGCACGCAACGGCAACGGATTATCAATCGGCATCGGTTCCGTCGGTTCTTTGCCCATCGGCAAGCGTGTAGGCTGACCATGAGTGTTCGTCATCCCCTGTAAAATTTGTTCTCTGTTATTTATCATAGCTTGAAATTTATTGGTCACCTCAGCTACTGACTGAACAGGCATCTTATTTTTGCCCTTCCATGCATCACTACGCCCCGATTCACCGCTTGGAAACGAGCTATCATTAATCTTAACAATATCTTTATCGGTATAATACACGAGCGATGCACTGTAATCACCATAATAATAAATATCACCGTCATATTGCGCCACAATTGGTGCATACGCCACTGATGAACGTTGTTCAATCAAAGGCTGTACCCCTTCATGAATAACAAGCCCTGCAATGGCCATTGTCATAAAGGTCACCACTACCGGTAACATATACCGTTTCTGATTCCAACACATTAAACCGGTCAGGATAAAACCAACCACAATCAATACATATAGCAGATACCAAAATCCCCATGGCACATAGAAGCTGGCCACCCCAAACACAAGCCACAAGAAGAAAGCCGGCCCCATAATGAGCCAAGAAAGCTTACGCGGTCTGCCGGGACGCAATATTTTAACCACCCCGAACGCACCTAAAAAGCTGAATGGTACTAAGCTGATAAAAGTATAGGTCGGATACTTGGTAGCCATTAAGGTATAGAATACTAAAGTACCCCACCCCATAATCATGGAGTAAATATAAAACGGTTGTTTAAACCGCCAACCGTAATACATGCCGTACAAAACAGCACCGGTCCAAGGCAATGAGGCCAATGGGAACAACACTAAATAATACCACCAATGATTGGCTTCGGGATGCTCCGACTGCGTTGCTCGCACCACATTATGCAGTCCCAAGAAAGCATCAATAAAGTCTTGGCCATGCGTCATATACATGTAACCGTACCAAGGCATAACAACAATTAAAAATGCCAGAATGCCTTGCCAAGCAAAAATGTAGCGAAGCATGCGTGCCGAGCGCATAAATGCGGCAAACACCAGGAGCAAAATACCCGGCAACACCAGTGCCACCGGTCCTTTGGTCAACACGCCGATGCCGGCAAAAAGGTAAGCCCACAACATGAACAACGTGCGTTTTTCCATTAGTCCGCGATAAGCATAAGCCAGTGTCCCGATTGTAGCCCATAAGAGCACCATATCCGTCACAATACCGCGTGCCAAAAGCCAAAATTCAAGTGATGACCCGAGAATCATAGCACTCCAGAGCGACACTAAGCGGCGGCCGGAAATGCTGCGCACTACCTGGTAGAAAAAGCCTACCGATAAAGCGCCGAACAAAGCCGCCGGAAAACGAGCGGCAAAATCGGTGAACCCGAAGATTTTATAACTTAATGCAATGAGCCAATAAATCATTATCGGCTTATCATACCAATAAATATGGTAAATTTGAGGCGACAACCAATCGCCTGACATGACCATTTCTTTAGCTGTCAACGCATAATTCGACTCAACCGGATCGGTGATGGGCAAACTGCCGTTCCCGATAGCAAACATAGCTAAGGCGATTAAAAAGCAAATGACGCTTAAACGATGAAGCCTCATCTAATTCCTCCTTAGTGCTGTACGGTATTCTCCTGCACAGCTTTGTCTTTTGTTTCAGTTGTTGCCGTAACATTCGTACGGTCAGTTGCTGCATCAGCCGTCTGTTCTTCAGCCTTAACAACTGCACTGTCTGTTGCGGCATCCGCAGTATTCACGGCTGTATTTTTACGATTTTTATTCCGATAATAACGGATTCCGAAAAATACAGCTATAATAGCAAACACAACCAACATGATAACTAAGAATTCGTGATTATAGGCAATCAAATCCTGCCAATGTTCACCTAATTTAACACCCAACCATACAAGCAAAATAGTCCAAGGAATCGTGCCGAGCAAGGTCCAAATTACGAAACGACTCATCGGATAACGGGCAATACCGGCAGGGAAAGAGATGAAAGTTCGAATCCCCGGCAATAAACGACCGAAGAAAACAGCGGCACCGCCGTATTTGTTAAACAGCTTTTCCGCCATTTCAAACTTATGCTCGTTGAAGAAAATGTAGGCCCCGTATTTTTTAAGCAACGGACGTCCGCCATGTTCCCCCATCCAATACGATAAAATGGAACCTACCACACCGGCAACCGTAGCTACGATCATGGTCATGTTCATCTCAAAAACGCCCTGAGCAATCAAATAGCCCGAGAACCCGAGTACAATTTCACTGGGAATCGGTATATTGGCATTTTCCAGTACCATGGCAATAAACATGGCCGCATAGCCATATGTTTCCAAAAACGAAATCAGATAATCCACTGTTAATATCTCCTTTTAATTGTTTACAACCTATCAAACTATAATTATCATGCAGAGCATTTCAATTTCTCACATTATCTTCTATTTTACCATAGTTTCTGTGTTTTTAATACAAAGTTATTACTAAAATGCATAGTTTATAAAAATTTAATATATTGTAAACAAATTCGCCTATCCTCAATCGACAATCGTTCACACAGCAGACAATTCGGCTAAAATACCTATTCAAGATAAGGTATCACACAAAAAAGCCACCGAATTGACGAATCAATTCAGTGGCCTTAACGACTAATTCAGTCATTACTTTCCATGCATAGAAACTATACGAGAAAATAAATCTTACGCGCCGAATACATCCTGCAATACGATAGTCTGTTTGCGATTAGGACCTACGGATACAATACCGAGACGCACACCGGTTACTTCGGAAATACGTTCTACATAGCGGCGAGCTGCTTCCGGTAAATCTTCATAATGACGAATACCGCTGATATCAGTCTGCCAACCCGGTAAAGTTTCATAAACAGGTTTGCACTGTTCCAACACCTGCAAATCAGCAGGGAAACCTTTTACCGGTTCACCGTTCAAGGTATAACCAACGCAGATTTTGATTTCAGGCAATTTGTCCAAAATATCAAGACGAGTGATTGCCAAATAATCAAGGCTGTTCAAATCGGCAGCATAGCTTACTACAGCAAGGTCCAACCAACCGCAACGACGAGGGCGACCGGTTACAGTACCGAATTCATGACCGGCTTCACGAAGGAAATCACCGGTTTCATCCAATAATTCAGATGGGAACGGGCCGGCACCAACACGTGTAGCATAAGCTTTAACAACACCTACGATGTTTTTCAAATAATTAGGACCTACGCCGGCACCAACAGATGCACCGCCGGAAATCGGATGCGAGCTGGTAACGAACGGATAGGTACCATGATCGAGGTCAAGCATAGTGGCCTGAGCACCTTCGAACAATACTTTTTTACCGTCTTTAATGTAAGATACTACATTATAGTTAGTGTCTGTTACATATTGACGCAAGCGATCCGCATATTCTAAGTAATCTTTCAAGATTTCATAGTAATCTACCGGTTCAACGCCGTATACATCACGCAAAATTTTATTTTTAATCTTAACATTATATGCTAATTTTTCTTTGAAAACTTCTTCATTCATCAAATCGCAAATGCGAATGCCGATACGGTTTACTTTATCTGCATAGCAAGGGCCGATACCATTTTTGGTCGTGCCGATGGATAACGCACCTTTAGAGGCTTCTTCCGCTTCATCCAAGCGATTATGATATGGCAAAATTACATGAGCGCGATTGGAAATCTGCAATGTTTTAGCACTTTTACCCTGGCTTTCCAAGTTTTCAATTTCAGCTAAAATAACTTTAGGATCAATAACAGTACCGGTGCCTACCACATTGATTTTATTGTCGTATAAAATCCCACTAGGCAATAAACGAAGCGCAAATGCTACGTCATCAACTACTACGGTATGTCCTGCATTGTTGCCGCCTTGACTGCGAACAACCACGTCCGCCTGTTCTGCTAAATAATCTACGATCTTGCCTTTTCCTTCATCGCCCCACTGGGTTCCGATAACCATACTAGTTGCCATAATATTCAAACCTCCATTTGTATCACATAGTGTCAGTTGTGGTATGGCCTGCTCCGTTTCTTGATTCCTAGAGCTTCATTTCTAAAAAACAAAATAGAGCCATTCATACACCTCATTATACCACACGAATCAAAAGTATGCATTAGGTAAAACGGCGGAAGAGTGGGGACGTGTCACTTGAAACTTCTGCCTAGGAGCGCGCGGGTGCTTTCCGCACCTCACGCCGTATTTACCGCGCGGGAGGGATGAGAAAGAAAGGTGCACAGAATCTAAAAATGAGATAAAATAAGAGCAAACAATTGAAATCATTAGAATTCCATCACATAAACTAACAAGGGGTAAGGAAGTACATTAACTGCCCCCATTTTTACAATGACTTATTTATTATCACAGCAAGGTGACATAAGACATGAATAAAAAGGAAAAACGACGCCAAGAGCTTTTAAATATATTGAATCAAAGTTTAACACCGCTGACCGGTGAAGAATTAGCTAAGACCTACGGGGTTACTCGACAAGTTATTGTAAATGACATGGCCACACTTCGCTCTGCCGGTTATCCTATTCGTTCAACTGTAAAAGGCTACGAAATCAGTAAAGCCGCGACGCAGGGTATTTTGCGAAGTATAATTTGTCGTCATAAAGCGGAGGATCTACGAACTGAATTACACACAATCATTGCCTTGGGCGGCCTGATTCACAACATCTCCGTAAACCACGACGTATACGGTAATCTGACCGCACCCTTGTCTATAAAAACAGAAGCAGATATTGAAGATTTTTTAAAAAGACAAAAAGATTCTGCCAGCGGCTTATTGTCAAAATTAAACGACGGTCTTCATACACATCTGATTGAGGCACCCACCATGGATGCTATGGAACAAATTATAAAAACACTGCAAGATTTACATATATTAGTAACACCGGACAAATAACTGTCCGGTGTTTTTTACACACATTCCCCATTGTCTTTTTTCAAAAAATCTCTTGATATCCGTAAAGTCTTGCGTTATATTAAAAAAGTATACATTTCATTATTCTGTATACTTTTTTATGTTTAGGTATGAAAAATTAGGGGATGACTCGATGATTATTAATGAATTGAACACAATGAAACCGAATAGATTTCATTACAAATTACTGCTCATTGCCGGCATCGGCTGGGCTTTTGATGCCATGGATACTGGAATTATTTCTTTCATCATGCCGCTATTAACTAAAGAATGGCATCTTACCGGCACGGAAATCGGTATGCTCGGCAGTATAGGCCTTTTGGGCATGGCCATCGGCGCCGTATTGGCCGGTGCTTTAGCCGATCATATCGGTCGTAAAAAAATAATTACCTGGACCATGTTGCTTTACGGGGTTGCCACAGCCTTATCGTCACTGGCACCTAACTATGAGTTTTTATTAGTTTGCCGTTTATTGGTTGGTCTGGGGCTCGGCGGTGAGCTCCCCGTTGTAGCTACTTTGATCACCGAATATTCACCGCAGGATTCCCGTGGTCGTTTCATCGTAATGTTGGAAAGTTTCTGGGCTATCGGTTGGCTGCTCGCTGCCCTTATTGCCTATCTTATCATCCCACTCTACGGCTGGCGTATCAGCCTGGCAATCGGTGCCTTACCGGCCCTCTATACCGGTGTAATTCGTTCCCACATGCCGGAATCTTTACGTTATTTGATTAAACAGCAAAAACTGGAACAATTAAATGCAACCATTGCACAACTTGAAGCCGCCACCAAAGTGCCGCTGACACGCTGCAGCAAAGAAGAATTGGCCGCTTTAACGGCCCACTCCGCGCCTCAAGGACTGGGGACACTTTGGAACAAACAGTATGCCTTACGCACCTGTATGTTGTGGATTACCTGGTTCGGTATCGTTTTCAGCTACTACGGCATCTTCATGTGGCTTCCTTCATTGATTTACCAACAAGGATTTACCATTATAAAATCATTCGAATATCTGTTAATTATGACGTTAGCTCAGTTCCCCGGCTATATTTCAGCAGCCTATTTAGTTGATAAGATCGGACGTCGTTATACTTTATCGCTCTATCTTTTATGCAGTGGCATCAGCAGCTATTTCTTCGGCCATGCTACCTCTGAAACAATGCTACTGGCTTCCGGTATTTGCATGTCATTCTTCAATTTAGGGGCTTGGGGCGTTATTTATACTTACACCCCGGAATTGTATCCAACCGAAATCCGCGGTCTCGGTTCCGGCTGGGCAGCCGGTGTCGGTCGCATTGGCGGCATCATAGCACCTATTTTAGTGGGTGTGCTCCTATCCCATCAAATGCTCATGGACTCCATATTTTATCTCTTCGCCTCCGTCTTTGTAATCATTGCGCTTGTAGTGTTGAGCATGGGAATGGAAAGTAAAAAAAGAGCATTGGAAGGTATTAAGTAAAGCGGCGGAGGGAGTAGTGAGAAGTGTCGGGGACTATATCCAAAGGCTTAAAGGAAAGCTTTTTGTTAACTAATCACGGCGATAATAAAAAAGGGGCAGGGTATCGCGCCCCAAAAGCTGGAAAAAGGCTTTTTGGTCACCACACCCTGCCCCTTTCTCAACTAGCGCAGCCATATTCACTCAACAAAAAGCTTAATAGCCTAAGAACTTTGACATCCCCGACACTTCTACGCTACGTACCTCGCGCCGCATTTATTTAATTAGAAAGAAGGAGTAGGAATCTGCGTTGCAGATTCCTACTCCTTCTTTATCCATTATGTTCTTTCTTCTATTGTTTAATGCGCCTAAGTTTTTCTCTGTATTTTTCTTCCATACCTTGATTGGTTGGCACATAATATTCCTTTCCAACAAGTGAATCAGGCAGACACTTCATATTAGTTATTTTATCAAGTGTATGATGAGCATATTGATAACCTTTGCCATAGCCAACGTCTTTCATAAGTTTAGTAGGTGCATTTCGAAAATGCATCGGTACAGGTTCTGCCAAAAGCTCTATTGCATCATTCTTAGCAGTTTCATACGCCTTATAAATAGCATTGGATTTAGGTGCCAAAGATAAATAAACTACTGCCTGTGTCAAGTGCACATTACATTCCGGCATCCCTATAAAATGACAAGCCTGATAAGCCGCCACTGAGATTCCCAAAGCATGCGGATCCGCCATACCAATATCCTCACTAGCAAAACGTATAAGCCGCCGCGCCACATACAATGGTTCTTCCCCAGCTTCCAACATACGTGCTAACCAATATACAGCCGCATCAGGGTCAGAATTTCGCATAGACTTATGAAGTGCTGAAATAATATTATAATGTTCTTCGCCACTTTTATCATAAAGAAGCGATTTTTTAGCCGTGCACTGTTCTATTGTTTCCCGTGTAACTTTTATAGCACCATCATCTAATACTTGACCATTAAGTATAACCATCTCTAAAGTAGAAAGTGCCATTCGTGCATCACCATTAGCAAATTCAGCGATAATCCATAACATATCCTCTGAAATTTCAATATCTCTGCCACCAAACCCACGTTCATCCCGAACAGCCCGTTGTAGCAATGTCATCAATTCATCTGTTTTCAAAATTTTAAGCACAAATACTTTGCATCGTGAAAGCAATGCACCATTAACCTCAAACGATGGATTTTCTGTAGTAGCACCAATAAGAATAATACTGCCATTTTCCACAAAAGGCAAAAAAGCATCCTGTTGAGCTTTATTAAACCGATGTATTTCATCTACAAAAACAATTGTTTTAATGCCATATTGACGATTTTTTTCAGCCTTCTGCATGACACTTCTAATATCTTTAATGCTACTTGTTACCGCTGAAAAATCTATAAAAGTAGCCTGGGTATGATGCGCAATAATACGTGCTAGCGTGGTTTTCCCCACACCGGGTGGTCCCCATAATATCATGGAAGATACTTGATCATTTTCAATCAAACGTCGTAATACACGATTTTCACCTAAAAGTTGCGTTTGCCCTACATATTCTTCTAACGTTTCCGGCCTAAGACGTGCAGCCAATGGTTTCGCTATATTATTCGCAAACAATGACTGCTGTTCCATGAAATCACTTCTTTCTACTTATTTCACCACAGCCAACTCCGTAAAGCATTACCAGGTATAACAAATACAATGCTAACAAATTCGTTACGTGAATTAGAATATGATGGATTCATAAGCCGAAAACAATATAATGAAATTCCTCCGCGCGTAGAATACACCTTTACCGACAAAGGACGTGACCTCCTCCCAATCTTTTACGCCATAATGGTATGGGGTTTTAAACACGAAAATGATTAATTATCTCCCTTCCTATAATAAAATGGCGAGAATGTTCCATGCGCAAAGAAGGCCGTGATTGTGATTTCTAAGGGTCTTTTTTGCTTGCAAAACCAAGCCTTAGAAATTACATCACGGCCTTCAAATCACGAAGACATTCTCGCTATTTTATTATAATCCGAATCTTGCCATAATCGTATCTACATGACTTAACATACGATGTGGGTCGAAGAGGTGATCGATTTCTTCGTCGGTGAGGTATTTTTTAATATCAGCATCACCTTTTAAGCCGGCTTTGAAGTCTTTGCCTTCCAACCAACGAGCCATCGCATGACGTTGTACCCAACGGTAAGCTTCATCACGAACAGCGCCTTTATCTACGAGAGCTGTTAAGATTTGCTGACTGAAGATTAAACCACCGGTCAATTCGAGGTTTTTCATCATGTTATCAGGGTATACCAACAATTTGTCGATAACTTTGATAGCCAAGGACAACATGTAATCAACGGTAATTGTACTGTCAGGTAAGATTACGCGTTCTACGGAGCTGTGGGAAATATCGCGTTCATGCCATAAAGCTACGTCTTCCAAAGCAGCTTGCGCATTACCGCGTACTACACGCGCTAAGCCGCAAATACGTTCACAAGTGATTGGATTACGTTTGTGTGGCATAGCGGAGGAGCCTTTTTGTTTAGGGCTGAAATATTCTTCCGCTTCACGCACTTCGGTACGTTGTAAATGACGAATTTCCAAAGCAATTTTATCCAAAGTGCTGGCAATGATTGCCAAAGTACTGCAGAGTTCGGCATGACGGTCACGTTGAATAACCTGCGTTGCAATTTTTACCGGTTCCAAACCGAGTTTTTCACAAACATATTTTTCAATGAACGGATCGTTTACGGAGTAGGTACCGACAGCGCCGGACATTTTACCAACGGCTACGTTTTTCTTTGCATGTTCCAAACGTTCAATATCACGTTCAATTTCAGCCATCCAGAGGCAAAGTTTCAAACCGAAAGTAGTAGGTTCGCCATGAATACCATGGGTACGACCAACCATTGGCGTATATTTGAATTCAGCGGCACGGCGACGAAGTACATCGCGGAATTGATGCAAATCTTCCAAAATGATGTCGCAAGCCTGTTTCATCATAGCACCGAGAGCCGTATCTTTTACGTCTGTAGATGTAAGGCCGAGGTGAATGTATTTAGCTTCTTCGCCAACATATTCACCGACAGCGGTTACGAAAGAAATAATATCATGGTTTGTTTCTTTTTCAATTTCATGAATTCGTTCTACATCAAAGTTCGCTTTTTCACGGATAACCTTAGCCGCTTCTTTAGGAATAACGCCCAATTCTGCCTGTGCTTCACAAGCTAAGATTTCCACTTCCAACATTTGGTCAAATTCGTTGCGTTCGCTCCAAATGTGCCCCATTTTTTCTCTTGTATACCGTTGAATCATGTGTCTTTAACCTCCATCGAAATGACTGAATATTCTTCTTTCATTCTATCATAGTAAAAATACAGGGTCAATAAATCTATCCGAACGTTAAGTTAATTTTGCTTAAAAATATTCGTATTTTGTACAACTGCTATCTGTTACGATATCCTATCTGTTACAATATTTTTTATCTGTAACACAATATATAGTACATTATTAGTGATCTATGATCCGATACAGCGCCTCTCATATCATCACTACTTACTTCTGTTTATAAAAATAAACAATTTCAGTGCCTGCTTTATTCACGGCCGCACCGGTGACGTACGGACGATTAAATGTAGAGCCTACATTAAAAATATAATAGGTATAATTATTATCTAACGAAACCATATTGTAGTTATACGAATAATAGCCTAACAGCTGTTGCTGAGCTTTTTTATTCGTAGATAAATCAAAGAGCTGGTTATCCGCATAATTACCGCCGTTAACGGTCTTTACATCAATAATATCACCCCAGAAATCACGCCATGGGCCCATGTTTTTCAACTCAGTAGTGCTGACGACTTTATAATCGGGTACTAATTCACGCAAACTATCGGCATACTGCATTTCCGAATTCGGTTCCATTTTCACATATACTGAACGACTGACCTGCAAATTAGTCTGCATAACCGCCAGTTTTAACGCCTCTGCAACGTACGGTGCCATTTCAGAAGCCGTGCCGGTAAAGGTAACCTGTGCCTCACCGCCGGCTTTTATGAATTGAGGAATGTAAAATACGAACACATTTTTGGCAAAACTCGGAATTTGCTTTGGAAAACCGTCAAAGTGAGGAATCAAGTCATATTTTGAAACATCCGTCATCGGGAAGGCCACGCGTAACGCCTGTTCTTTATATAAGGAGTTACTTTCGTTGGTCAAAACGGTCTTTGCCCCCGAAGCCGGTAAAAATGCTTCTAAAATTTGTTTGGGAATTCCCCGTTTTACATAAGGCGAACCTGTATCAACAGCAGCTTGAGCAGCGTAATTAACAACCGCCGCCAAGTCCTTATCCGCACCTGTAGTTGCCGCATTGTCGGCCGTTGTTACATTGCTGTTGCCGGCAGCGAATACCGATCCGGATATCAAAGCCAAGCCGGCCAAAATAAGCATTGCCTTCTTTTTCATATTAAATATCGTCATATATCATGCCCCCATATTAAACACAGAACATCAGACAGATAAAGTATTTTTATCTTTTTCCATATACTTTTATTATAACTTAAATTGACAAAAACTGCCTATACCACAGGCACGTTTTATTACGAAAATATTCAACAAAAAAGCGGTGTAACCTGTTTCAACAGATTACACCGCTCTTCTTAATTATTACTTTTTATTCAAATTATTAATTACGCCTGTGGCGTCATGGTTGTTGTTTCTACACGAACCACATCTTTATAAGGATAAGCACAAAGATTAGCCATAACCTGACCGACTTCTTCAAAATCCGCGTTACCAAGTTCCGGATTAACATTACCGATATTGATGGATTTTACCTTTTTATCGCCCAAATCTAAACGAATCTGAATTTTTACTACTTCTTTTACTGTTGCGTCTGCCATAATTAACCTCCTAATATATTATCTTTTAAATAGTACGCCGGATTTAATCTCCAACGCTGCTCCGGAATCAGTTTCCGACTCTGCCCCAAAATTAATCTACCAACGGTGCGCTGGTATTTTCTACCACATACGCCCCTTTGAAGCCGCTCAAGGCCTTCCCCTTAGCACTGGTCATAAAATGTTTGGCCAGCATCATATCTGCCACTGTTTTAGCCGCAGTCAAGCTCACATCCTCTTTCGGAACGCTGATTCTCACCGTAGTTTCTTTGTTGGTATCATCTAAAAATACGAGTTGTAATTCTTTTTTCAAAACATTCATAGTTCCTGTAGCCATATTTGCCTCCTGAAGTAAAAAATCTGCCCGGTACCCTGCCTATGTATGACTAAAAAGCATACATACCTGTGTCAGCACCGTTTTTCCCTTATTACTAAAAAGTACATGTACTCTTGAATTCTCACAATTCTCATTGACCGTTTGCAAACGTCATAAGCGAATCACCATTTCTTGTGAACCTGCTTACACCCTTATACATTCCTGCCCTCCTCCATTGTCAAGCCGCAAAATTTCAAAAAGCAAAATCAATATTAACCATATGCAAAATATTCAATACAAAATGTAATTCTCCTCTTTCTTTTGCCCGTCGAAAAATAGTATAATGAGGTGTATCTTGTATGTGATAAGTAATATCGTATACAAGATATTGATTTATAATACAACTCATCGATATTACCAAATAGATGTATTTAGAGGGTATGAGTGTATCAACGGCTTACGTAAACACAGTGAAGTCACTGTTTCCGAGCCATATTTTTATGTGTAAAACTTTGTAACGGGAAGGAACCTTAATTCATGGCTATTATGATTAAAAAACGAGACGGCCATTACGAACCGCTCTCGGTAGAGAAAACTAAAAAAATGATTGCCTTCGCCTGCTTGGGGCTCGAAAGTTGCGATCCTATCGAACTCGAAATGGACTCCAAATTGCAATTCGTTGACGGCATGAGCACTAAAGAAATCCAGAAAATCTTAGTGCAGACAGCAATCGAAAAAGTTATCCAAAAAGTAGACGACGGTTACGGTAACATGGTTAACCGCATGAACCAGGATTGGCAATATGTAGCAGCACGCCTCTTCCTTTTCGACTTGTATAAAGAAGCGGCTATCCAACGCAAATACAAAGCGTTCGGTTACGGCAACTTCCCTGCATTGGTAAAAAAATTAGTAGAAGCTAAACGCTATGCCGATTTCTTCCTCACTAAATATACCGAAGAAGAACTTGAAGAATTAGGCGATTACATCAAACCGAAGCGCGACTACCGCTTCAACTACGAAGGCATTAAATTATTGGCCGATCGTTACCTTGTAAAAGGTTATGACAAAGAAGTTTACGAATTGCCGCAGGAACGTTTCATGGCCATCGCTATGCACCTCGCCCTCATCGAAGGGGATCGCAAAGTGGAATTTGCCAAAAAATTCTACGACTTAATGAGCGAATTAAAAATGACGACCGCAACACCAACCTTGGCTAATGCGGGTACCCCGTTCCATCAGCTCAGCAGCTGCTTTATTTCCGGCGTAGATGACAACCTTTGGTCCATTTACGATGTAAACAGCAAATTCTCCCGCGTATCCAAACACGGCGGTGCCCTCGGCATTTACATGGGTAAAGTTCGTGCCTTAAACAGTGATATTCGCGGTTACAAAAATTCCTCCGGCGGCGTTATCCCTTGGGTTCGTCTTTACAACGATACAGCCGTAGCCGTAGACCAGCTCGGCAAACGTAAAGGCGGTGCTACCGTAACGCTCGATATTTGGCACAAAGACTTCTACGAATTCGTAGAACTTCGTACCAACAACGGTGACGATCGTCGTAAAGCTCACGACATCTTCCCGGCTATTTCCATTCCGGATATCTTCATGGAACGCTTGATGGCTCGTGAAAACTTCAGCCTCTTCGATCCGCATGAAGTACAGCAGGTTATGGGCTTCAACTTAGAAGATTTTTACGATGAAGACGAAAATAACAAAGCCTTCACCGAACATTATCTTCTTTGTGAAAACAATCCCGAACTTCACCCGATCCA
Organism: Veillonella seminalis; assembly: GCF_003992065.1. GTDB lineage: Bacteria > Bacillota > Negativicutes > Veillonellales > Veillonellaceae > Veillonella_A > Veillonella_A seminalis. The sequence goes on along the minus strand of NZ_RQUZ01000001.1, from coordinate 60,667 downwards.
GGTTAGCGCTTTGGATATGATGAAAAAAATCATGCGCAGCGCCGTTGAAACAGGCACGCCGTTCATCTTCTTCCGCGACACGGCTAACCGCACCAACCCGAATAAACATGCCGGCATGATTTATGCCTCCAACTTATGTCACGAAATTGCCCAAAACGTAGGTTTCACTAACTTGAGCGAAGAAATCATCAATCCGGACGGCAGCATCACTACCAAAACTGTAACCGGCGACATGGTAACATGTAACCTTAACTCCATTAACCTCGGTAAAATCACCGACGAAGAATTGGAAGAAAATGTAGCCCTTCAGATTCGCATGCTCGACAATGTTATTTCCATCAACCAATTCCCGGTACCGGAAGCAAAGATGACCAGCGAAAAATATCGTGCCATCGGCCTCGGTACCAGCGGTTACCACCACTACTTGGTGCGTCACCAGATTCAATGGGAATCGGAAGAACACATCGAAGCTGCGGACAAATTATTTGAAAACATCGCTTACTATGCAATTAAAGCGTCCATGGAACTTGCTAAAGAAAAAGGCGCTTACCCTGCCTTCAAAGGTTCCGAATGGGAAACCGGCGCTTACTTTGAACGTCGCGGCTATACCTCCGAACGTTGGCAGCAGTTACGTAAAGATGTAGCTAAATACGGCTTGCGTAACGGCTATCTCATGGCCGTTGCCCCAACCGGCAGTACATCCAACATCGCCAACACAACAGCCGGTATCGACCCTATTTTCAAAAAGTTCTTCATCGAAGAAAAGAAAGGCAGCTTTACTCCTAAAACTGCACCTGATCTCGATAATTCCACGTTCTGGCTCTACAAAGAAGCTCACACGATTGACCAGCAATGGAGCATTCGTGCCTGTGCTGCCCGCCAACGTCATATCGACCAGGCTCAGTCCTTCAACTTGTACATCACTCCGCAAGTAAAGGCCAAAGAAATCCTCAACCTTTATGTGGAAGCGTACAAACAGGGTGTAAAAACGATTTACTACATCCGCAATCAGTCCCTCGAAATGGACGAATGCACCAGCTGCTCCTCTTGATGTAAATTAACTTAACAGACCGCATGATAATCGGCAGTCAAACGGCCCTATGGACTTAGTGTCATACGTTGTTTTGGCTGCCGTTACCTGCAATTTTCTTATCGATTAACTACTTTAATATGCTATACTAAAGACAAGAACTTATATAGAAAGGGTGAATGTCATTATGGATAAAAAATTAATTTTTAACGAACACGGCGAGCGCGGTACCGAAAGCATGATTGGCGGCAATACAACCAACTTGCGTGAATGGAACCGTATTAAATATGACTGGGCCACAACGATGTATCGCACCATGCTCAACAACTTCTGGATTCCGGAAGAAATCTCGCTGAACGAAGACATCAAACAATTCCCATTTTTGACTGACAGCGAACGTCGTGCGTTTGACAAAATTATTTCCTTCCTCAACTTCCTTGATTCGATTCAAAGTGAAAATTTACCCAACTTAAGTCGCTATATTACGGCTGCCGAAGTGGCATCCTTACTTAATATTCAAGCGTTCCAAGAAGAAATTCACGCTCAAAGTTATTCCTACATTTTGGACACCGTAACCAATCCGATTACGCGTGACCGCATTTATGACGAATGGCGTACAGATGAACATCTCTTGGCACGTAACCGCTTCATCGCCGACATTTACCAACGTTTCAGCGATGATCCTTCGGAACATAATTTAATTCGCACCATCATGGCGAACTACATTTTGGAAGGGATTTACTTCTACTCCGGTTTCAGCTTCTTCTACACCTTGGCTCGTCAAGGCAAGATGACTGCTACCAGTACGATTTTCAAATACATCAATCGTGATGAAGTAACTCACCTTGTTTTATTCCAAAATATAATTCGCGAACTTCGCGTGGAACGTCCCGAATTATTCACACCGGAATTGGAAGCCGAATTAACCGATATGCTTCGTCAAGGTACAGAAAACGAAATTACTTGGGGTCAATATATTACGGATGACAAAATCCTCGGCATCAACAATGTATTGATTGAACGCTATATCAAATACTTGGCTAACATTCGTTTGGAAGCCATCGGCCTCAAACATCTCTATCCTGACATCAAGGAAAATCCTATGGCTTGGATTGAAAGTTTCTCTAACCTCAACAGCACTAAAACGGACTTCTTTGAAGCAAAAGTTACCAACTATACTAAAGCGGCCGCTTTCGATTTCGACGATTTGGAATAATTCACCACAATCAGTCAAAATCATTAAGGCCGGCACTTCGCCGGCCTTTCTTTTTACCGAAACAGTATTACTTCAATACTTTCAGAAATACTCAGCTTTATCAACTAAATACTCAGTTTACTCGGAATTTACGAATGTTTTGCAAAAAAGACTTGCCAAGATAGAATCGTAGGTTTATAATGTTGGCAATCACTTTAGAAAGGAGCCAACTGAATGAACTCAGCAATCAGCACTATGAACAGCCAATACTTCTATTTTTGGTTCTTTATCCAGGCTACGGGTAAAGGACTATTTGGGCTACGCTGATTTCGGTATCATTGTTAGGCTTAGTATAGTTAAGGAGCTACCCGTAGTGCACGCGGGTAGCTCCTTTTTTACTATCATTTTAAAGGAAATACGCAGTAAGCCGATTTAAAACAACTCGTTTGAAAATGTAGTCATGTTGCTTTTAGAGGTAACCGCGCAAGTTTTACAAGCATTAGTAAAGGATATGAATTATGAACGAAACATGCTTTCAAATATTCATAAGTGATGAAAGAGGAGAGATTACGATGATTATTACGTTAAAGGAAAATGCCAGTCCGGAGAAGATTCAAGAGTTACGCCTTAAATTGGAAGTGCAAAGAATTACCTTACATCCAAGCAAAGGCGATAACTACTCATTAATCGGCCTCATCGGCGATACTTCACTCGTCGACAAACGCCAGATTGAATCCTTGGATATTGTTGAAAAAGTTACTCGTATTCAAGAACCGTTCAAAAAAGCGAACCGTAAATTCCATCCGGAAGACACCATCGTAGACGTAAGTGGCGTAAAAATTGGGGGCGGCCACTTCGCGATCATGGCCGGACCTTGCTCCGTAGAAACACCGGAACAAGTATTGGCTACGGCCAAAGCCGTCAAAGAAGCCGGTGCTACCATCCTTCGCGGCGGTGCTTTCAAACCGCGTACTTCGCCATACTCCTTCCAAGGCATGGGGCCTGAAGGTTTACATTTATTGGAATTGGCCAAGAAAGAAACCGGCTTACCAATCGTATCCGAAGTCATGGATCCGTCGCAATTACAGTATTTCGATAATGTGGACATGCTTCAAATCGGCGCCCGTAATATGCAGAACTTCACCTTACTCAAAGAAGTGGGCAAATTAAAGAAACCGGTTCTCTTAAAACGCGGCTTATCCGCTACCTACGAAGAATGGTTGATGGCTGCCGAATACATCATGAGCGAAGGCAATACGCAAATCGTACTTTGCGAACGCGGCATTCGTACCTTCGAAACCAAAACCCGTAACACCCTTGATGTAACGGCTATTCCGATGATTCACGAGCTAAGTCACTTACCGATTATCATGGATCCGAGCCACGCTGCCGGCATGAGCCGCATGGTTCGTCCCTTGTCCTTAGCTTCTACCGGTGGCGGTGCCGACGGTCTCATGATTGAAGTTCACATCGATCCGGCTAAAGCCCTTTGTGACGGCCCGCAAGCATTGCGTCCCGATCAATTTGCTTCCCTTACCAAAGAAGTATTTGCTATGCGCAAAATTTTAAATGCAGATTAAGGAGTTATCATGGAACGTATTCATATCGAAGCCTCGACTGCCTATGATGTCATTATTGAAGACAATGTATTACAACATATTACGGATTATATAGAGCCGCTCAAAAAGCCCTGTCCCACAGTACTCGTCAGCGATGACAACGTGGCACCGCTCTATGGCTCACTCGTCAAGAATCAGCTTACGGCAGCGGGCTACACGGTATATGAATACGTCTTCCCCCATGGTGAAGCTGAAAAAAATGCCTCACGACTCATAGATTTAGTGGAATTCATGGCTGAAAAAGCCCTCACTCGCAAGGATTTACTCATTGCCCTGGGCGGCGGTGTAGTGGGCGACATGGCGGGTTTTGCGGCGGCCACCTATTTACGCGGTATCGACTATATCCAAATGCCTACATCCCTGTTGGCTGCGGTGGACTCCTCCGTAGGTGGTAAAACAGCGGTCAATTTAAAAGCGGGCAAAAATTTGTGGGGTGCGTTCAAACAACCGATTTTGGTTCTTTGCGATCCTACAGCCATCAGTACCTTACCGGCTGATGAATTCAGTAACGGTTGCGGCGAGGTCATCAAATACGGCATGCTCGATTATCCCGAATTATTGGCCGATTTAGCGACTAAGCCGTTACAGCAAACCGATTTGGCTCATATTGAAGCTATTATCGCCTTATGTGTTAAAGCGAAAGCAAAAATTGTCAGTGCCGATGAAAAAGAAGCCGGCGTGAGAGCCTTACTCAACTTCGGTCACACCTTCGGTCACGGCATTGAGCTTTGCAGTCATTTCACCGTCAAACACGGCATGGCTGTCAGCATCGGCATGGCACTGATGATGCGCGCCGCTTATCAAAACGGCCACATCAGCGAATCCGAATTAACCGATTTCTTACATTTACTCACCGCTCACAAGTTACCGATTACTACAACAATCAGTACTACGGAGCTTTGCCAAGCTGCTTTACACGATAAAAAAAGCCATGGTCAAACTATCACGATTATCTATCCCACTCGTTGGGGCCACTGCGAACTACGCACTGTGGATCACAGCAAATTAGCCGATTATGCCATTAAGGAGGTAACACATCATGGTGCCAACTAATCCATCTGAATTTGAACCAATCAAGGTTACGACCGCCAACACTGAATTTAAAACGGTCTCTGCCGCTATACCAACCGGTACCATTGCGGCGATTCCCGCTAAAGCACATGCCCATCGGGCCCTCATTGCCGCCGCCTTGGCGGACAGTCCGTCTACCTTACTGATTGCCCACTATTCAGAAGATATTGACGCCACCATTGCCTCATTACGCGGTTTAGGTGCCATTATTGAGAAAACAGAGAGTGGGGTTCGCGTTATATCAATCCCCGAAAATCAAAGCCACGGCACAATTGATGCACATGAATCAGGCACGACTTTGCGCCTCCTTTTATCGGTGGGTTCCGCCATTTGCGATACCACGGATGTAACCGCCGCCGGTCGCTTACCCGATCGGCCGTTGGAACCGCTGAAAAGTCAATTGGAAGCTCACGGCATCACCTTTTCCGCAACCAAACCGCCGTTTACAATCAGCGGTCATTTAACGGGCGGCCTTTTTGAAATGGTAGGTAATGTGAGCAGCCAGTTTTTCTCCGGACTCTTATTGGCTTCACCGAAATTGGATGAAGATACCTTAATAAACAGCACTACGCCATTACAATCTCGCGATTATGTGACGTTAACTCGTCATGTAATGGCAGATTTTGGCGTTATGGCCTATACAACCGATGACGGCAACAGTTTTACCGTACCAAAAGGCCAACACTACCACGGCCTCGAAAATTATCCGATTGAAGGCGATTGGTCAAATAGTGCCATTTGGCTCGTTGCGGCTGCCATCACCGGTCAGCCGCTTACCATCACCAACTTACAACCGGATTCTACCCAAGCGGATAAACGTATATTGGATATCATTGATTGTGCCGGAACAACCGTAGAATGGCAAACCGAAGACGGTACCGTTATTGAAGACGATCAATTGGACAATATAAAAACACCGCTACGTCTTCATTGTGAAGGCAGAGCCATCGCCCCGATTACGGTTGATTTAGAACAATGTCCCGACTTGTTGCCGGTATTGGCTGCCCTGGCTTGCAGCATCGAAGGCGAAAGCTGGTTTATTAACGGTGAACGTTTGCGCCTTAAAGAATCTGACCGCTTATTGGCGGTACGCGATTTAGTACGCACTTTAGGCGGAACCGCTCACATTGAAGGAGATAATCTGTACATCAACGGTACGGGACGTCTTACAGGCGGCACCGTAACCTCACATAATGATCATCGCCTTGTCATGGCGGCTTCACTCATGGCTCTATTCAGCGATGACCCGATCACTATTACCGACAGCCAGGCCATCAATAAATCCTATCCTTTATTTTTCAAACACTGGAATGAATTGGGCGGTCATGCCGAATAATTCCCGGGCTGACAGCTGCCAAACTTACTATATAAATACTATAACTATAACATTAACCATTCAAAACAGGAGACGCGTATGAGTTCGAGTTTTGGCAAAAATCTTACTATTTCCGTGTTTGGTGCATCCCACGGCAAAGCCATCGGCGCCGTAGTAGACGGCCTGCCTTGCGGCATTTTAATTGATGAGGCCGCCCTTGCTCGTTTTATGAAACGACGTGCACCGGGACAAAGTTTAATTACGACACAGCGCAAAGAAGCGGATCAACCGATCTTTCTGAGCGGCCTTGTGAACGGTAAACTCAGCGGTTCACCACTGGCTTTTTATATTGAAAACACCAATCAACAATCCAAAGATTATAACAATCTGCGCGATATCCCTCGCCCGTCCCATGCGGATTATACGGCTCGCATGCGTTACGGTGAGGCCGTTGATATGCGTGGCGGCGGTCATTTCTCAGGTCGCTTAACGGCCCCCCTTTGCTGCGCCGGCGGCATTGCCCTTCAAATACTTAAAGCCAAAGGCATTGAAATCGGAGCCCATTTAAAACAAATCGGTTCCGTTCAAGACCGAACAATCAGCTTTACCGATCCGGACATGGATGCACTGCAAAAAGTAAGCCACGAAACCGTAGCTATGGTATCTTCACAGTCACGCCTCAGAGCCATCACCTATATTGACGAACTCCGCCAGGAAGGTGATTCTACGGGCGGCATCATTGAATTATTTGCCACCGGCTTGCCGGCCGGTCTGGGCAACCCGAATTTTGACGGCATCGAAAATCGCCTCAGTCAGGTCCTCTTTGGTATTCCGGGTGTTAAAGGCGTTGCCTTTGGCAGCGGTTTTGACGGTTGCCTCGACCGCGGTTCCAATCAAAATGATCCGTTTCGTTTGGAAAACGGTGAAGTTCGCACCTTAAACAATAACAGCGGCGGTATTCAAGGAGGCATCACCAACGGTATGCCGCTCGTCCTAAAAGTAGGCATGAAACCGACTGCTTCCATCGCCAAAGTACAACCAAGTTTCAGCTATGAAGCCGGTGCCAATACGGATTTACAAATTAAAGGCCGCCATGACCCTTGCATCGCTGTTCGGGCCGTACCGGTCGTAGAAGCCGTAACCGCCTTAATTTTATTGGATTTTTTATTGGACAATGACCTTAAACTCGACTGATAGACATAAAACACCGTTAACCGGCCGAAAAAGACAATTCCAATAAACGGAAAGGACACGTATGAATCAAAATTCTGCTCTAACCCCTTTTGGCCTTTTGGGCAAAACCTTGGGGCACAGCTACTCGCCACAAATTCATAACGCTCTGGGCAATCCCCACTATGTACTGTACGAACGAGCTCCTCAAGAGCTGACAGAGTTTTTAGCTCAACCGGAACTAAAAGGTTTAAATGTGACGATTCCTTATAAAAAAGACGTCATGAGTGCCTGCCAAACCCTATCCGACGCTGCCAAACATATCGGTGCCGTCAATACCATGGTGCGCCAAACCGACGGGAGTTGGTACGGTCACAATACAGACTACGACGGATTTATCTATATGTTGGAGTGGGCCGGCATCAATATTAAGGATCAAAAAGTAATTGTCCTTGGTGACGGTGCCACGGCTCACACGATTCATGTAGCCCTGATCGATTTAGGTGCACGTGAAATTATCCATCTGTCCCGTAAAACTGAACCTTTTTACAGCGAAGCCGCTACCTTCGGAGCCGATGCGGATGTACTCATTAATGCAACGCCGGTAGGTACCTATCCGAATTGTCCGGAAGCGTTGATTTCATTGGATGACTTTCCACAACTTAAAGGTGTCGCCGATGTAATCTATAACCCCTACCGTACGGCACTCCTCATCGACGCCGAGCGACGTAATATTCCCTACACCGACGGCCTGCCTATGTTGATAAGTCAGGCTGTAGCAACCGCCAAATTATTCATGCAAAAAGATTTTGAACCGGAGGCTACAGAAACCATCATTCGCCAAATGCGCCACCAACAGGAAAATATCGTCCTCATCGGCATGCCCGGCGTAGGCAAGACTACGGTAGGCATTGCTTTAGCCGAACGATTGCAACGGCCTTTCATTGATTGTGATGATGAATTTGAAAAACGCTACTGCCATCCCGGCGAATACATCGCCACTCATGGCGAGCCCGCCTTTCGTGAAAAAGAGACGGCTCTTTTGGCTAAACTTTGCAAAACTACCGGTGCAATTATTGCTACCGGCGGCGGTGTTGTGACACAATCGGTTAATTATCCGATTTTACGTCAAAACGGACGCATTTATTGGATTCGCCGCCCATTGGAAAACCTGGCCGTTGACGGTCGCCCTCTTTCGCAAGGCGGTCTGAGTCGCTTGAAATCTTTATATGCCGTTCGGCAACCTCTCTATGACGCATTTTCACAGTGTGCTTTTGACATAGTCAATCCGAACGACGGCGCTCAACACATCGAGGAGGAATACCATGCACATTTTAATTCTTAACGGTCCTAATATTAATCTGTTAGGTTTAAGAGAACCGGATATTTACGGTTCTGAAACGTATGAACATCTCATTCAAATGATTCGACAGCACGCCCATGAACGTCATGTGGCCGTTAGTTTCTACCAAAGCAATCACGAGGGCAGCCTCGTCGATCGAATTCAAGCAGCCCACAATGATGCCGAGGCGATTATCATCAATCCGGCCGCCTATACACACACATCGGTTGCGATTTTGGATGCATTAAAAGCCATCGGCCTGCCGACCGTTGAGGTTCATATTTCGAATCCCGACGAACGTGAATCCTTCCGCCATTACTCCTATGTAAGCGAATATGCGGAAAAAACGATTAAAGGCCACGGCTTACAAGGCTATCTCGAAGCTATGGATTATCTTATCGATACATATCCGGACGCGGAGTAAACGCAATAACTCTCGGGACTAAACACCAACACGTTTTGTCCCATCCCCCGTATAATCAAACTCAACATAATAAAAGAGGTGTGGAGCTAATCCCTGAGGACTCAGCTCCACACCTCTTTTTGGTATATTTTGTATAAGGTTTAAGTGTAGTAAGTTGTTTTAGTTTAGTAAACTGATTTTTCATCTCTTCTTTGTCAACTCCCCAAACTCAGCCCCCGCTGATATTTGGGGAATAATTTCAACCAAATCAAGGCTTTACGTCAAGCCGGTTTTCATTTAAAACGAGATTGTCACATCCACATATTTTATCATTATAATGCCTAGTTACATACTGCCGATAATAGTATGTAACATAAAATATTGTTTTAAATGAACCATGCCATGTCGTCAGTCATATCTTTTGGTGTGAAGGCAATTTTATGCCGTGGCATATGTTTGCGAGTATGGCTGTCAACCAAATGAATTGTAGAACGAATCTTACGAGCTACAATGTTTTCAGGTTCCGTTTCATAGATGACCACATTCTCAGGCACATCACGTTTGATAACCAGATTACAGCCGATCCGGCTACCGCTGCCTACCGTAATATCGCCAAGTACCTTAGTACCGGCCCCGATAAGCACATCATTGCCGACCGTCGGATGGCGTTTCACGCGTTTTGAACTCATACCGCCCAAAGTTACGCCGTGGAACAGAGTTACATTATCGCCTACAATGGCGGTTTCACCAATCACGACACCCATACCGTGATCAATGAACAAGCCTTTACCGATTTGCGCGCCCGGATGTATTTCAATCCCCGTCACATGACGCGAATGCAGCGCCACTCGTCTGGCCAATAATTTATAACCCCGTTTATACAAACGATGAGCAAAAAAATGCCAGAATAAAGCAGTTATATGCGGATACGTCCACAATACCATCAATACCGATGTGGCAGCCGGATCTGAATCCATAACGCGCTTGATATTATAGCGAATCGCTTGCCAAAGTTCTTTCATACATCCTCCCGGCCGGTTTCCCCCAGCCCCTAAATATCTATGGTCACTTCATGACCGTCTTCTCTCTTCAAGCTATGCCTAATGCTCGGCAACTGCCGCGGCAGTTGCGCTGACCGTATGTCGATTAACTTAGGCTTTTACGTATTCTACATCATCAAATTCAAGCATAGATAAGTATTTTTCAACTCCGTCCGGAGCGATAGCTACTACAGGCACGCCAGGGTTTTTAGTGGCTAAATCTTTAGCTGCTTTAATAGCTGCGCCGGCGGAAATACCGATGCTGATACCGCTTTCACGCATGAAAGTCTGTACTTGAGCAATTGCATCATCATCAGTTACAGTTACAACTTCATCCATAAGGGATTGATCAAAGTTTTCAGGAATAAAACCGGCACCGATACCTTGAATTTTATGAGCGCCGCCCTTGCCTTCGGAAATCATTGGGGAACCGGCAGGTTCAACCGCAACAGCTTTCACGTTAGCATTATGTTCTTTCAATTTACGAGCTACCCCGGTGAATGTACCGCCGGTACCAGCGCCGGCTACTACGATGCCTACATTTGGAACTTGTTCAAGAATTTCGGTAGCTGTTGTTTCGTAGTGAATGCCAGGGTTGGCAGGGTTTACGAACTGGCCTAAAGTTACGGCACTTGGGTTAGCATCAAGAATTTCCTGAGCTTTAGCTAAAGCACCTTTCATACCGGTTGCTTTTGGAGTCAAAATCAACTGAGCACCGTAAGCTTTTACTAATTCACGACGTTCTTTACTCATGCTTTCAGGCATCAAGATAACAACTTTAATACCCATAACAGCACCCAACATAGCAAGTGCGATACCGGTGTTACCGGAAGTTGCTTCTACCAAAATAGTGTCAGGTTTAATCAAACCTTTCTGTTGAGCGTCGCGCAACATACCATATACGGCACGGTCTTTAACACTGCCGCCGGCATTGTATTTTTCCAATTTTACAAAAACATTAGATTCCCCAATTTGATATACAGGAGTATTACCAATCAATTTTAATGTGTCATTTACAGGTTCTGTACTCATAATAATCATCGTTCCTTTCTCATAGAGTCTCTCAGCTCTAATAAAAAAAGCCCTTGGTCACGTTTGTGACCAAGGGCGATATATCGCGGTTCCACCTTGTTTCATTTGACTGTGCGCACAATCAAACCTTTGCTGTACCTTGAACAAATATTCTCCGGAGCCTTAACTCCTATCAGTTCATACTATACAGATTCGCTGTAACGGGCGACCCCCGAAAAAGACTCCCCTATATTGCTATAGCTTTGCCTTAATAACTCCGAGATGCACTTCCATACACTTCATAAGACCCGCTTTCACCATCCGGGCTCGCTGCACATACAACAGTATATGTACTTTTCTCTTCCTCGTCCTAATTTCTATTCAAATCATAAACCTACTATAACACTATGAATTAATACTGTCAACCGAGAAATTAAACTTTTTGATTTTCCGCCTGTATTAGCTGACGAATATTTGACTCTCTGTTGCACGTACTTTATTTTACTACAACTGTACATTTTTTGCCAGTCCAATATTAGTTATTATTCATTTTCCGACTTCATAACGTCACTATCTAAATCTTCTTTCAACTTTTGCATGCCTAAAAAGAAAAAACAGCCTATTCCTAGGCTGCTTTCTGTTATACATATATATATATTTGCTCGGTATAACCTATGTTGGTCAATCTCCCTACCCAGCTCCCGAATACACAATATAATCTCGATAAGACAAGAGGCCCGTAATTACCGGTCATAAACTTAGCTACTGTCTATCACTCTTCACAGGCATCCTGTCTTACCTGTACTGTCCGCTATGCAATATACCCAATGTATATTGTCTGTCCAACTCCTCGAAATAACCTATACCTTTAAACGTATTTCATCCGGTCCGGCAGAAAACCGACAGCCTTGAAATCTACGCTTATTATAGCAAAGCTTTTGAATATAAAGAATATTTAAAATGAATTTTCCACATAAATATCGGTATCGATTATGCATAATAAGCGTCAAAAAATCGTTCTCACATAATGATAAACAAGATTATTATCAATTAAAATTATTGATAACCGAATTTCAAGCGTTGTTACCGTTGCCGGCTTTTATCGCGCCTAAATGATATAGTCTCTAATAAAACGCCTTAAAAATGTCAAATATTAGCAGCCCATAGCATTTAATCAATGCCGAGTATCAAGATTTCACCGTTATGGTCGCAAATGATTCTTACCATGTTAATAAAGACATCTTATCAATTTAAACGTATAACCTAAATGCATTTTATACTTAACTTTATGGTAAAAAAACAAGACAATATTGCAAAAAATACCCTCCAACGCTATGGTCCGGAGGGTATTCGCATATATTTTCATATGCTTGTAAAGTTAAGTGTGTTGTGTGTTTAGTGTTTAGTGTTTTATGTGTGTGTTGTGTGTTATTTTAGCATTTCGTACATATTGCTACATAACTCAGTGAGGGAGGTTTTTCAGAGAAAAACTAAATTTACGCGTTAAGGACTACACCGATTTGAACGGCACTAGTGCTTTGCGGAGCCGGTTTGTCATCTTTAGGTGGCAATGGTTTCTTATCTTCCGGTTTTACCGGTGGTTTCTGAGCATCCGGTCTGCGATTATTATAGTCATTAGCCAATGCTACTTTACGTTTTTCTTTAGTTTCCGGAGTTACTTTGCTTGGTGCTTTGTCTTTTTTAACAGTTTCTTTTTCAGGTGCTTTTGGGACTACCTGAGGATTCTGCTGCTTCTGAACTTGTTTGTCATTCTTGTTGATCTGTTTATTATCAGCTTTTTTACCCTGTTTATCATTTGGCTGACCTTGTTTATTCTGATCATCTTGTTGCCATACAGCCGGAACATTGTTGTTCATGTCTTGTACGCCTTGTGCATTTACCAAAACGCCGAAAGAGTTGGCCCAAAGAGTTACCGCCGCGACAGGTACCATTAATACATATTTACGTTTCATAACTATACCTCCTAGTACAAAATTATACAAACTTTTTACTATATGATTAATAGTTTTATATTAATCATACAATACTATATACTTACCTTATGTGTTAATTGATGTTTAACATATGTACATGTTACCTGTATTTTATGAGTTATATGTGAAAATTTCGATGATCTTTCAGTGAAGTTTTTCATAATCGTTCATCTATTCTTCATATGTATCATTATTCATAAATAAGGTAAATATATAAGTCATTATAAACAGAAAAATGCCGTTGCCCTTAGGGAGGAGGCAACGGCAAGTTGTTCGTACATATTTGTACTCACGATTAGGTATAGGTATTTAGAGGTTTAACAAGTGGACTCACTCGCCGGAACTTCCGGGATAAAGAAGTTCTTGGAGTTGTAGCGCCCGATTCTGAATAACCATTAACTACTGTTCCCTTGTTATGAGCCTATTATAGCATGTAAATCTAATAATTTCAATATCTAAAATTTATTTTTTTCGATTAAATTCAAATTTTTCTATTTAAATTATAAAAAGCCGCATAAATACAGGCTTTGCAACTTACATACCGCCGAACCCCGACTTCAAAACATCACAGGCCGCTTCATACATGTAGTGATAACCCAACTCATTAGGATGCACATCACCGGCATAAAGGATTTCACCGCGATAATCAGCCTCGGCGATTTTTTTGTAAAAATCTATATACAATAACCCCTGCTCTTCGCAATAGGTTCGCAACCGTTCATTATAGTCAACCAAGACTGCATCATCACCGTCCGGATCGCAATCAATCTGCGGTGCCAAACCGATAATTACATCACTGCCGGCTTTTTGTATGTGGTGTACCGAACGCATAAGTGAAAAGTAGCAATCTTCCGCATTTCTACCATGCAAAATATCATTCGTACCGCCCATAATAACTACCGCATCATAACTTGCTTCATGCAAAGCACGCTCTAAATTATTATAAATCGCCTGTAAGGTTGCCCCGTCAACACCGGCATTTACCAGCATCGGTTTCGAGCCGCCATTAGCGGTGATATTCTTCTCAAAATGAGCTTGCAATAATTCGACCCAACCTTTACCGTACGGCACATCATAGCCGCGCGTCAAACTGTCGCCGATAAATAACACCCGTTGCCAAGTTTTTTTATCTGCCATATCGTCACCACCTAATCTGTATAATTAACTTATTCCGTTTTATCTGATTAACTTTTAGATAATAATCTTATTTCATAAGCGGATCGGTCGTACCGTTAAGTTCAAAAGCTTTAATACGATCGATACAAGTTCCGCAAGTACCGCAAGGCTTGTCGCCCCCTTCGTAACAGCTCCAAGTCAATTCATACGGCACTTTAAGGTCTAAGCCGACTTTAACGAGTTGCGCCTTATTTTTAGCAGCAAACGGTGCCACTACCTGCACTTTATCATAAGTTCCCAAAGAAATCGCTTTTGTCATAGCGTCCACAAAAGCTTCACTGCAATCCGCATACGCATTGCCCGCCGCATCATCGGCATGAGCCCCTAAATAGAGCTGCACCGTATCATCAGGGAATAAACTCATACCCAAACTGGCTACAGCGGACAGCATCAAACCGTTACGGAACGGCACATAGGTGCTGACCATGCCTTCACCCTGCTCTTCAATCTGTTCCGCATAGCTCTTATGAATAATCTCATCTGTGGAATTTTGCAATAAAGACGAATTGGAGTATTTTAAAATCTGCGACAGATCCAATTCATAATGAGGGACTTCATAGTACGCCGCAATTTTACGGGCACATTGAAGCTCTTTGTCATGTTTTTGCCCGTAAAAAATGGATACGGCCGCTACATTTTCTTTGCCTAAACGGTCAATGGCCAAAGCCAAACATGTGGTAGAATCCACACCGCCGCTGGATAATACAATTGCTTTCATAGCGTCTCCTTTATAGTTTATAGTATTACTCTATATCTTTACTCTCTATATTATCATAACACATTTGCCAAGATGTTCAGCCGGAAAATAAGTTCATGCAAAAACCCTTGCCTAAATTCAGACAAGGGCTTCGTATCTTCTAACAATAATTAATATATAGTTATTACCTTTAAACCTCTTTTAAAAAGCTCAAAACATTATCGGCAAAAGGCTTAAAAGATAGTATTAAACCAAGCATTCTTTTAGTAATATCTGCATTCTTTTAGTAATATCTGCATTTTTTTACAATCATCGGCCTGACCGATTGTTATACGCAACCACTTCGGACTGAGACCGGATCGCACCTGATAGCCCGCTTGCAACCAATAGTCAGCCACGTATTGTGCTTTTTCAGTCGTCGGGAATTCCACAAAGATAAAATTGGCTTCACTGTGATAATAATGAAGTTTAAGTTCATCAAGACAAGCTTCCCATTTACGTCGTTCCACAGCATTAGCCGCAACAACACGTTCAATAAAGGCTTGGTCCTGTAAGGCTGCTTCCGCCGCTACTTGTGACACACTATTCAGATTATATGGCAAGCGGATGGCTTGCACATAATTGGACAACTCGGGACTCAACACTAAATAACCGACCCGATAATTGGCGAGCCCATAGGCTTTTGAAAAAGTCCTCATCAAACCCATGTTGCCAAACTCCGCCAGTAACGGCAGTGCACTGGCCGAATCTGTTGACGTAACAAACTCTATATAGGCTTCATCTATCAAAACAAGCACATCTTTAGGTGCTTGCCGCATAAACTCACGAATGGCCGATACCGAACAATACGTACCGGTCGGATTATTCGGATTACAAAGCCACACGAGGCGAGTTGTATCATCAATAGCCGCCAACATACCGTCCGGATTCGCAGCTCCCGTAACCGCATCACAAGGCACAGCTTTGATCTGAGCCCCCTCTAATTGGGCATTCAAAGCATATTCCGAAAAAGTCGGTGTACTGATAACAATGGAGTCCTTAGCAGTCAAAAAGGCACGACTTAACATCGTAATAACTTCATCAAGGCCCACCCCGATAACAAGAGATGATTCCGGCACGTTTAAATGTTTTGCCAAGGCGGTACGCAAAGAACCGGCATTACCGTCGGGATACTGACTGCTGTCATGATCGGTCACATACTTAAGGACCGCTTCACGCACTTGCGGCGATGTGCCGTACGGATTTTCATTGGCCGATAAACGAACTACACGCTCCACACCCAGACGCGCCTGCAAAGCTGACACCGGCTCTTCCGGAATATATGGTTTTAATTGTTTAATACTCTCTTTCATACCCAAGCTCTCTTTCTTCTTATATCCATCAAAGATATGCCTTTTAAAAAAGGCCCACCGCTCTCGGGTGGACCTACACAGGCTACAAATTCTTTATTTCAGGTCTATCCGTTGTTTTGCTGATGCGTCCTTCACGACGAGCCAATTCTTCGGTTATTGCTTCATAAGGAATTCCTTTTTCAACCAACAAAACCAATACATGATACAGTAAATCCGCTGTTTCACTGACAAGTTCTTCAGTGCCTTCATTTTTGGCCGCAACAACCACTTCGGTAGCCTCTTCGCCTACTTTTTTTAAAATCTTATCCAGTCCTTTTTCGAATAAATAATTCGTATAGGACCCTTCTTTCGGCTTCAATTGCCGATTCTTAATGACTTCATATAATTCCGCCAATTCCTGCGTCATAATAGTCCCTCTCTCTTATTAAGCCTTCCCAAACTATTTTTATTTGAGTTTAATCTCATTAAAAAAGCAGCTCCGTGCGCCTGTATGACAAGCCGGTCCATTCGGTATGACTTCCAACAGCAATGTATCCCGATCACAATCCAAAGCCGCTCTTACCACCTTTTGCGTATGACCGCTGGTGGCACCTTTATGCCATAGTTCTTGACGTGAACGCGACCAAAACCAGGTTTCACCGGATTGTAACGTCCGTTCATAACTTTCCTGATTCATGTAGGCTACCATAAGTACTTCCTTAGTAACCGTATCAACTACCACCGTGGGCAATAACCCCTGACCCTTGGCAAAATCGGGCATCAAGTCATCAATTGCCTTTTTGTCCCCCGCCGTATATATAACATTCTCAGCCATCTTAAATACGCCTCCTAGCGAACCGGAATATGATGGGCGCGCAACACATCTTTCAATTCAGCAATCGTTATTTCGCCGAAGTGAAAAATAGAGGCTGCCAAAGCACCGGTTACCTTAGTTTTTGTAAAAACTTCCACGAAGTGGTCCACCGTACCGGCCCCGCCGGAAGCAATAATCGGTACCTGTACCAATTCACCGAGACGCTCATATAATTCAATATCAAAGCCGGATTTGGTACCGTCCTTATCCATGCTTGTCACCAACAGCTCACCGGCTCCCAAAGCTACTGCTTCTTGAGCCCAATCATAGGCCAAGCGCTCCGTCTTTTTACGGCCCCCATGACTATAAGCGTACCGTTCACCGGTAAGCGGATCCGTTTTCACATCAATAGCCACAACGATGCACTGATTGCCAAATTTTTCAGCCCCTTCACGGATAAGCCGGGGATTGGCCAATGCAGCCGAATTTAAAGAAATCTTATCCGCACCGGCCTGCAATAACTGTTGCATATCTTCAACGGTACGAATTCCGCCGCCTACGGTAAGCGGCATAAATACTTCTTTAGATATAGCGGAAATCACATCTTTAAAGGTCCCCCGACCTTCCGTCGTCGCCGTAATGTCCAAAAATACCTGTTCATCGGCACCTTGTGTTTCATAGGAAGCGGCAATCTCTACGGGATTACCCACATCAACCAGATTTATAAAATTTACCCCTTTTTTGACACGACCGTTATCCACGTCCAAACAGGGGATAATACGTTTTGCCAACATGGTCTCGCTACTCCTTTATCACTCTTATAAGCTTTAAAATATCAAGGCTTATATTTTAAGGTAGACTCTTTTAAGTTAGTAGTTAACTTACAACGATGCTGATTCTTTATGAATTTGTCGCGTATAGTAAGGCGACGGTTCGATCAACGTCCCTGCTAATTCACTTTTTTCTAAAGCAACAATATCCATCAAGGCTAACGGGCCTTCATATAAAGCCTTACCCACGATACAATCGACAATACCGACTTCACGAAGTGCTACAATATCGCCGGCGTTGCGAATACCGCCGGATGCAATAATACGAGCTTCCGGAAATTGTTCATGCAAACTAACCAATAATTCCTGGTTAACGCCCTGCATAGTACCGTCACGATTAATATCCGTTACGATAAAATGTTTAGCTCCCGCAGCCATCATCTCACGAATTAAATGGCTCATATCCACATCGGATTTTTCAACCCAACCTTCCGTAGCCACTTTGCCGTCGGCGCCGTCAACACCGATTACAATTCGTTCCGAACCATAAGTAGCCAACATCTCTTTGGTAAATTCCGCCTGCTTTAAAGCGACCGAACCTAAAATAATACGGTCGATACCGGCATTTAAATACGCTTTAATAGTTTCTTCGTCACGAATGCCGCCACCTACTTCAATAATTCCGCTAAAAACTTGACGAATACCGATAATAATATCGTAACTGACCGGTTTACCGGCTTTAGCACCATCCAAATCCACCACATGAAGTGCCTTAATACCGGCTGCCTCATAGTCTTCAGCTTGTGCCACCGGACTGTAATTAACTACTATTTCCTTATCAAAATCACCTTTATATAAACGAACGCTGCGTTTGTCTTGTATATCAATGGCCGGAAAAATCACGGTCATCCCCTCCTTTATGTACTGCTGTTATATTATGTATAATTTTATAATATACACCTCTATTTTACATATGTCTACATTTTATATCGAACTTTTCTATAAAATGTATTAGTCTTTATTATAAAAAAATGTGCAGTACCGACCCTTATATACAACAAACACTAACTTTTAAGAATTATTTTAATTATCAAATTTCACTATAAATAATGTCTTTGAATTTTCACGACATCGGCTATAAATTTAATACAGCCTTACTAAAATTCTATTATGCCATTACTTCCCCTTTGTATTCGCCATGGCATATTTCACCAAAGCGCTTCAACAAACGAAGACCTATGGCGGCGCTTTTTTCAGGATGGAACTGCATGCCATACACATTCCCCGCTGCCACTACAGCCGGAATTTCAATACCATAATCAGCGGTTGCCGTAATATATCGGGCATCGCAATTCACATAATAGGAATGAACAAAATAGGTATATTCACCGTCAATACAACTAAAAGGACTTGTTGCATCCAGCAGTCGATTACGATTCCAACCGGTATGCGGCACCATGATCCCCAAGTCTTGCGGAATCGCCTCAACCGTTCCCGGAATAAAGCCGAGTCCTTCCGTTTCACCATACTCAGTAGACGAATCGAATAACAACTGCATCCCCAGACAAATACCTAATATAGGAATACGACCGGTCACCACGTTTTCCAATACGGGCACCAGTTGTCGTCGTTTCAAGGTATCCATAGCCTGACGAAACGCTCCCACGCCCGGTACTACAACCCCATCGGCACTTAAAATAATTTCTTTATCCGCCGTCAACACGTTGGGAATCCCCAAATAAGTGAACGCTTTTTGCACATTAAAGGTATTCCCCGCATCATAATCTATAATTGCAATCATTCATGTACCTTCTCTTCTCTCATAACCGACTGTGCCAAATCTTTCATTCTATACGGTTAAACTCCTCTTAGTTGAGTTAATGCCCTCAATGGCCTCATTGACTGTTACGCTTTTACGCAAGGCTCGGCCCAAGGCTTTAAACATGCTCTCAATAATATGATGAGTATTACGCCCGTATTCATTGCGCACATGAAGATTCATAAGGCCGTTCATGGCAAGCGCTTGGAAGAAATCTTCCACTAATTCCGTTTCGAAGCTCCCCAACAAAGGAGTTTGCAAGTCTGCTTTAAATACTAAATAGGGACGGCCGCTCAAATCGATCACGACCTGAGTCAGAGCTTCATCCATAGGTACCCAGGCATCACCATATCTTTCAATTTGCCGTTTATCACCCAAGGCCTGCGTAAGAGCCTGTCCCAAAGCAAGAGCCACATCTTCTACCGTATGATGCGCATCAATATAAGTATCACCATGCGCCTTAACCGTCAAACCGAAACGACCATGTTTGGCAAACAGCGTTAGCATGTGATCAAAAAAGCCTATACCGGTACTCACATCAATACCGGTTTGTTCATCTAAATTAAGAGCCACCGCAATGTTTGTTTCCGCCGTAACCCGTGTTACCGCAGCCTTACGCGGTGAAGCCGATGCCTTATCATTAACCGCTTCGCTGCCATTAACGGCCTTAGCCGCTTTATAATCAGTGTCCATAGCCAACGACCTCCGCCTCATCCGTTACGGAAAAATCTTTTGTTTGGTCAAAACGCACTTCAATGGAACGGGCATGGCCTTCCAAACCTTCCGTACGAGCCAAGGTAGCAATATGCGGTGCCAATTCGGCCAAACGTTCTTTGGAAAATTGCATAAAAGCTGTGCGTTTTACAAAGTCATATACACCGAGAGGTGAGGAAAAACGAGCTGTGCCACTGGTCGGCAATACATGATTCGGGCCGCCCATATAATCGCCCAACGGCTCAGCCGTGTACGAACCGAGAAATACGGAGCCGGCATTTTCAACCAAACTCATATAATTCATGGCATTGGCCAATTGAATTTCCAAATGTTCCGGCGCCACTTCATTCATTAAGGTAAACATATCGGCAACAGAATCCATAATGGCAATAAAACTGCGTTCTTCAATGGCTGTGCGGGCAATGTCTTGACGCGGTAAAGTCTGTAGTTGTCGTTCCACTTCATCCGCAACGGCATGAGCCAATACTTCACTATCGGTAATTAAAATAGCCCGTGCCCGTTTATCATGCTCTGCCTGAGACAATAAATCGGCGGCCAAGTGAATGGGATTCGCCGTTTCATCCGCCAGAATACCGATTTCCGAAGGTCCCGCAATCATATCAATGGATACTTGGCCGAACACCTGACGTTTAGCCGTGGCCACATAGATATTGCCGGGGCCCACGATTTTATCCACTTTCGGAATCGATTCGGTACCGTATGCAAGGGCACCCACGGCCTGAGCTCCGCCAACCTGATACACCGCATCAACACCGGCCAGTTTGGCCGCCCCCAACACAATAAGTGCTATGCCGTCTTTTTGAGGCGGTGTCACCATAATGACTTCCTTCACGCCCGCTAATTTGGCCGGTAACGCACACATCAGAATCGTGGACGGATAAGCGGCGGTACCGCCCGGTACATAAATGCCCACTCGCTTTAACGGCGTCACTTTCTGACCTCGCATAATACCCGGTGTATCAAGGTCGATAAAGCTCTGGTCAATTTGGCGTTTGTGAAAGGCTTCAATGTTGTTTTTGGCAACTTCCAAAGCCTCTTTTAACACCGGTTCCAATGAATTATACGCTTCTACCAACGCTTCTTCGCTTACCTTTAAATCCGTCAACTTCACCCCGTCGAATTTTTCGCTGTAATCACGTAAAGCGGCATCACCCTTAGCAATAACGGTTTCAATAATCTGGCGTACCTGTTGTTCAATAACCAAGTCTGTTGTGGCCGCTGTATATTGATTGACCAAAGACAGCATCTTGGCCAACGGTTCTCTGTATATTTTCATACTATTACCCTTTCTCCTGTTTTTCTCAAATTAAATATCCCAAGTATATATCTCAAAGCTATTTAAAATCGTCCGACTGCCGAGCCGCTTTTAACCGATCTACCAAGTCAAAAATCTCACTCCGTTTTTGTTTAAGAGCCAAAGGATTGGCGACCAAGCGAGTCGAAATCGGGCTCAGTTTGTCAAAAATCTGAAGATTATTTTCACGCAAAGTTGTACCCGTTTCCGTTATATCCACGATAGCATCCGCTAAGCCGATAAGCGGTGCCAACTCCACAGAACCTTCAATTTTGATAATTTCCACATCTTTACCGCGGCCCGCAAAATAGCGTTTCGTAATATTCGGATACTTTGTGCCGATAGTGTGACGCCGCGGTTCATTCATATCATAGCCTGCCAGCGATGCTAAAATGAATTGACAACGACCGGTTTGTAAATCCAATAACTCATAGCCCGTGTTTTGCTGCTCATCCAAAATATCGCTGCCTACGATACCGATATCAACCACCCCATTATTTAAATAGGTCAAGACATCGCCACCTTTTACCAAAATCACTTTTAAATTATCGCCCAAATTAATAACAAGTTTGCGCTTTTTATTTCGAAGCGGTTCACAGTCGATGCCGCAACGTTCAAACAACGGAATGACTTGCTCTTCCACACGCCCTTTAGTCAACGCAATACTAAGCATCAGCTTTCACCCCTTCCGCTGTAACTACATAAAGCTTCGCTCCGTCAGCTTTAGCCTGCGTCCGAGCTTCCGCCAATGTATCCGCCAATACCAAGCTATAGGCCGGATGTGCCAGCAAATAATCGGCCGCTTTATCCCAAGCACCGAACTCTGCGTATACATAAATCGGTTGTGCCTTCGGCACTTCGATATGAGCCACTTCGGTTAATACATCTAAATCAAAACCCATGCCCACCGCACAAGTCGGTTCCTTTTGAAAATTGGCGAGTAATTTATCATAGCGACCGCCGCTCACCAGGTAACTGGCTACACCGTCAACATAACCGCGGAACGTAATTCCCGTATAATACGGCTGTGGTGCGGGGCTGCTAAAATCTATCCTCACCTGCTGACTCGATAATTTTTGCACGGCCTGAGCCATTTCCATGACTCTGTTCACCAAACGCTGCGCATTCATCGGTAAAATAATGGCCTCCAGTTCACGTTTTACTTCATCAATGGATCCGAAAAGGCGCGGCCAAATCTTAAGTAATGAATATAAAGTATTTTCCGCATATGATTCAATTAAACGTTCATAAACAGGCAGGTTTTTGTTAAATAAAGCATCAAATAAGGCAGTCCGTTCATTTTCACTGAGCCCCAGAGCCGCCACTACCGTTTCAGCAAAACGAGCATCGCTAAGTTCCACATAGAGGCGATTATTGAGCCATAAACGATTGACCTGATTAATAATCAGCAAACATTCCAACTCCGCTTGTTCAGAAGCATAACCGACCAGTTCAATCCCCGCCTGCGTTACTTGATTGGCCCAGCCGCGATGTGCCTGATTCATAGCCAAAACATCACCGATATAATAGAATTTCTTTGGCAAATTCACTTGAATATTAGCCAAGAAACGAGCTATCGGCAATGTCAGATCAGGGCGCACTACCATGCGTTCCTGCGAACTGTCAACGACTTCATACATCCGTTGTTGCACGGCCAAGTCGTAATCATCAAATATATTTTTGTATTCAATCAGCGGCGTATTAATCTTGGTATAGCCCCGTTCATAAAAACATTTGGCCAAGCCGTGACTAAGGGCCGCTTTTTTCTGTGCTTCTTCGCCAAACTCATCACGAAATCCCGGTGGTAAACGTTTTTGTCTCATACCTGCTCCCTACTCTCTCTTTCCATCCAGTTTTATCTCTGCTTTTATTCTTCATCTAACTAAAGTATTAAAGTTATAATACACTTTCAAACCGGGATAGTCAACTTTCATTTAAGCATAGCAATTATGTATTTAAGGAATGAATTAATGTTTTCAAGCGAAATACAACATAAATAAAAAAGCCTTTAGCTGTATCAATCATACAGCCAAAGACTTATTATCTTATTGTTCTCTCTATTTGATTTCCCATTTCTGATTTACGCTTGCCGCCGCTCGGAAGGGCGACTATATCAGCTTCAAGTTATTCTCTTGAGCTTTAACTACACACTCCAGGCTCGAACAAACGCATCCAAGCTGTGTGAGTCAGATCCCATCATGTACGGTACACCCAAGACATAGGCCATGCCCTGAATAAAAGGGCTCGGATACATTTCACCGCAGTTTGCCTTGAAAACCCCGCTTACATTATAGTCAAGCATACGATTTTGTACTTTTAAGGTACGCAAGATTTCCATAATTACCTGTTGCGTCTGTTGATCATAAGACGATCTGAAATTAAAATGCTTTTGATACTTTTTAATCACATCAATGTGACCGATGCGCACCGGTGTATGCGGACCAAAATCCGTTTGCACCGCCTGCAATACCAATTCAAAATAGCGTCGATATAAAACATCCTGCTTTGTCAAATATTGACCAAACGCTTTGGCAAACTCGGCTTCACTATAATCAAGGCACCAAAAACCGTCATTAGCGCCCTGCATAAAATGAACAGATAAAAGATTTTCGCCCGTATACGGCCCCACCATATTTAAGAATTCCTGTGTAGCCGCTTCAAAGCCGGGTAAAAAATCCACTTCAAAACCGACCGACAAATTAATGTATTGTCCGTACTCGCGTTGCAGCTCATTGCCCAAAGCCAAATACGGCTCTACTTGATCCATGCGAAGCGACGCCGTAGCCAAACCTTCCGGATCGCCTTTATAGCGTTTACTGAAACCGCTTGGCAACGGTGCGTGTTCCGTTATGCAAAGTTTATAAAAACCGAATTCAATGGCTTTTTCAATAATACTTGCCACCTTATCGCCGCTGCCGTGCGGGCAAAGTTCAGTATGAATATGTCCGTCAGCCAACTGCCCTTCATACTGATTATTACCGGCCACGGGATACTGATTTTGAGCCGCCTTCGGGCCGATGGGAGTCGCCACATTTGTTGTGTGACTGTTATTAAAAGGCTGGTTACCGTTCATATCGGGAATATCATTACTCATATAGCGCCTCGCACATACATAATAATGGCAATCGTAATAAGCACTAAAACAGCTGTTACGACATAATCCAAAGCACGCATACCAACGGTGGCAACGAAGCTGTGGTCTTTATTGCCGAAACCGCGAAGTTCCAAGGATAACGCCATCGTTTCGGAGCGGCCCAAGGATTTTAACAACAAAGGCTGAATAACGGATCCGTAGGAGGCAAAGCGTTTAAAGAAATTGCCTTCCAAAGCGAGGCCGCGGCAAGCTTGTGCTTCTTGAACGGCATGACTTTCCGCAATGAAATCCGGTACAAATCGAAGTGCTGCGGTAAACATAAAGGCATATTCGTAAGGGATTTTACACTGCGTTACCAAGGCGGCCGTCAAATCCTGCAATTTGGTCGTCGCCAAGAGCATGATAAATACCATCGTCATACAAAGCATACGAAGACCGGTTACATACGCCGATTCCAAAGTACCGCCGCCGAGGAATTGAACAACAGCCAAAAATACGGCAAAAGCGGCTAATGTTAAAACGGCTTTATATTGACGAACCAACAAACCGGTAACTAATAAAATTACCAATTCCAAGGCTAATAAAAGGCTCAATTCATAAGTCGTTGTCAAAAGGACAGCCCATGCGGAAAATGCGATGGTCATTAATATTTTGGTAAATGGTACTAATCGTTGCATGGTTCCTCCTAACTGCGAGCCTTTAAGCTCAACATTTTTGCTTCAAATTCTGCCATTGATTTGCAATAACCGAGTCCCGGTACGGCTTCCGCCAATTCCACGCAAGGCGGTTTAGTAAGCCCCAAATCAAATAAATCATCACGTTTCGTAAATAATTCTTCCGGCTTCCCGTCAAAAGCTTTCGTGCCGTAGCCTACGATAATGGCACGCGTACAATGACTGGCCATAATTTCCATATCATGGGTAACAAGAATAATGGTAAGACCAGTGGCACGTAAGGTTTCCAACAATTCCAATAATTCCCGTGTTTCCTTGCCATCCTGACCACTGGTCGGTTCATCCAAAATCAAAATCTTGGATTTCATGGCAAGAGCCGAGGCGATGGCCACGCGCTGTTTTTCACCGCGACGTAAAGTCGGCGGATACGCATCACGCAAGTGGCTGATACCGGTGTCTACCAAGGCTTTAGAGGTAATATCGGCCACTTCGGCTTTGGTATAACCTAATTGTTCCGGTCCGAATGCTACTTCTTCAGCAACGGTAGGTCGGAACATCTGACGGTCCGGCTGTTGGAATACATAGCCGATAAAACGCCCCCGTTCTGATGGCGGTAACGCCGTAATATCTGTATCGTTATAATAAATTTTGCCGCTGCGCGGTTTTTCGAGTCCCATCAACAAACGAGTCACCGTTGTTTTGCCGCAGCCGTTACGACCGCCGATAGCGATAAACTCGCCTTCACCGATGGAAAAATCTACATTATCTATAATATCTTGGCCCAGCACATAGCCGAAACGCAAGCCTTTTACTTCCAGCATACGAACCTCCTATTGTTTGAATTCGTTCTTCACTGTCAATCTATAGCCTTAATTCGCTAAGTTTTAAATCATTTACTTTTTAATCATTGGCCTTAAAGTGTTAGCCCTTAATTACTCAATTTTAATGAATCAGCTTTTAAGCCCCGCTTTGGCGGCTGCCACACTGAGCCATGGTTTTTCAAAAGTAAATCCGGCCGCTTCTAAACGCATATACGTTGTGAAAATCGATGGCAACGCGTCTACATAGATATTGTGATCATACATATAACGAAGCGTTTCTTCCGGTAAGGAATCGGTACGAAGTTCGCCATCCACCATAAGCGCCATACGGTTGGCATACGGAAGAACTGCATGCAAATCATGGTCAATAACGACTACGGTAATGCCGTACTCTTTGTTGAGGGCACCTACTAAGCGATACAATTCAGCGGTCCCTTCAGGATCCAGGGAACTGGTCGGTTCATCCAATACCAAGATGGAAGGATTCGTAGCCAATACGGAAGCGATGGCCAAACGTTGACGTTGCCCGCCGGAGAGGCTTGGAATTTTACGCTGTTCCATACCTTCAAGACCGACTTGTTTGAAGACTACAGCGCTGCGTTCTTTAATCTGTTCCGGTGTGTAGCCGCGGTTTTCCATGGCAAACGCCACTTCTTCAGCTACGGTCATGGTAACGAGCTGAGTATCATAATCTGCCAGAACAACGCCGATTTCAGTGGCCAATTCGGATATTTCAGCCTGCGTTGTTGCTTTACCGTTAACAAATACCATACCTTCCATGCGGCCGCCGTAGAACTTAGGAACAGCACCGATCATAGCCATACATAAAGTCGATTTACCACAACCGGCAGGGCCGGTAATTACGAGGAAGTCGCCGTCATTTACAACTAAATTAATATCTTTAAGGGCCGGTTTGGTTTGTTGGCCGTAATAATATGAGAAATGTTCAATCGAGATTTTAGCATCCGTAGCCGGAGTCAATTCATATTGGCTGTGGTCGCTGGAAATAACTTCGTCTGCTTTCGGTAAATAACCGCGGCGAGCGAATAAGCGCTGTGCCGGAACGTATAAAAGCGGTGTAATAACAGCGTTGATGGCAGCTACCAAAAGAACTAACGGCCATATAGCTTTTACGTATACATCAGTCGGTAAGGCTAACACTACATATAAAACCGTAACGAAAATCCCACCCGATACGACTGTACTGAAAAATCCGGATACTACCGGCGGCACTACCATACGACCGAATTTGAGTCGGCTAAACATCTGAACCACAAAAGCTGCGGTAAGTGCGCCGGCCGGTTCACTCAAAAGGTTGGCATACGGGAACGCCGATTTCGACGTCATAAGGTTAATGAGCGCCGCTACAAGGCCAATCCCCAGAGACTGACGATAATTTGGTCTGGTTAAATGAATGGCTACGCAATACGTAGCAATCATCCAGTTCGGTGTAATGCCGGCCACACTTGGGCTCACTAAGTGTAAAATCGTGCCCAGCGCCAACATTAAGGTGCTCACCGTAACCCAGCGGAACTGACCGCCTTGTACGTGAGTATATACTAATTTCGAAACATCTTGAATTCGCTCCATACTGTTCTCCTCCTAAAAATGGGTATAAAAAAAACCTTCCAATCCCAAAATATATAGGGACGAAGGTTAATCCGCGGTGCCACCCCGATTGGTCAAAAGACCCGGCTCACTACGTACGGCCTACCCAATACAGGCGATACGCGCTCCTTTGGTAACGGTCGGAGATGACCGGTGGCGCCTACCCTCAGTTCGGGCCACATCTCCCAGGTCCATTCACTATACTTTCTTGCACCGGGCTTCCACCATTCCCGACTCGCTGTAGCCGAACTCGTATACCTACTCTTCCTGTTCGCAGATGATAACTATATGTTTTGTTCAATTATACACACAAGCGAATTAAGAAGTCAATACGAATTTTCATAATTCGTCATAAAACTTACTTCCTCTCTCACAGAACTTTTATTCATCACAGAGAGTATGTGAACGGCTCTTATACGGTTTATTTATACTTGCGACATCATATTTCAATAAATATTCGGCTATGCTATAATAACAGTGAATCAGAGTGGTATCTGTCAAGAACTGCATCTGTTTCAACATAATTTACATCTTTATATTTTCTATTCTATTTTTATCGCTTGGATCTATCAGACCGGGACGAGACGCAACATAGGAATTTTATGCGCATTTCGAGGTCGAAGTGCGCCTTTTTTTATGGAATTTTGCGACCGTCACAAAGCAGAAAGGAGTTTCATGAAAATTGGCATTATCGGCGGTGGCAAAGTCGGTTGCACCTTAGCGCACCACTTGCCTCACCACCTGGTCGGCATTGTTGGTTCTTCTTCTGAAAAAACTGCCACTTTAGCCGCCCGATTCAAGGTACCGACCTTATCTCACACAGCCTTAGCCGCTGAGGCTGATGTAGTACTACTCACAGTACCGGACCGGTTGGTACCTGCCGTCGCCCAAGACCTCGCTCAAAAGGCTCAACACGAGCCGGCTATGCGCAATAGCATATATTTACACTGCAGCGGCAGTTTGGATTTGGCGCCGTTGGCTTCTTTACAAAAAACAGGAGCCTCCGTAGGCAGCCTCCATCCGCTCCAAAGCTTTGCCTCCGCTCAAGAACCGTTGACACCTTTAGAAGGCGTCTTTATGGCCATTGACGGTGATACCAAAGCACTTGAGGCCGCCAAGGAACTGGTAACCCTCTTAAAAGGTCGCAGTTTTTATGTCCCGACCAAAGACAGAGCACTGTATCATGCGGCTGCCTGCATTTGTGCCAACTACACAGTTACTTTACAAGCTTTGGCACAGAAACTGATGAGCCGTTGGACCGATAACTTGCAAGATGCATACGATGCATTACGTCCTTTATTTGAAGGCGTAGCCGCCAATCTGAAAACCGTAACCGCACCGGGTGAGGCCTTAACGGGTCCCATCGCCCGCGGTGACATTACAACGGTGGAGCGGCATTTAGAAGTATTACCCGCTTCCATACGGCCCCTTTATAAAACCTTAGGAAGTGCCACAACTTGTGTGGCTCTGGCTAATCAGACTATTACGCCACTTATGGCGGATGAATTATTCAGTCTGTTTGAATCAGCCGAATGTTTAAATAACCAATCTAATTTTGAAGCTGCTACTGAGGAGGAGACTTCCCATGAACAATAAACCAAAAACTGTAACAACCATTAAACAGATGAAAGAACAAGGCGAACCGATTACCATGATTACCGCTTACGATGTTGCCATGGCACGTAATGTTAATGAAGCCGGCATCGACATGATATTGGTAGGCGATTCCGTCGGCAATGTGATGCTCGGTTACACATCCACCATTCCCGTAACCATGGATGAAATGATTCATCACACCAAAGCGGTAGTCCGCGGTAATTCAACGGCCCTTGTAGTGGCCGATATGCCGTTTATGAGCTATCAGGCCGATATGGCCGATGCCATGTACAATGCCGGTCGCTTCTTAAAAGAAACCGGCTGTACGGCGGTTAAACTCGAAGGCGGTCAGGAAGTAGCACCTTTAATCAAAAAACTTACCACTGCCGGTATTCCGGTAGTAGCTCATATCGGTTTAACACCTCAATCGGTAAATCAGTTGGGCGGTTTTAAAGTGCAAGGCAAAGAAATGGTCGCTGCGCAACAATTAATCGACGATGCCAAAGCCTTAGAAGAAGCAGGTGCTTTCGCGTGTGTATTGGAATGCGTACCGGCCGCTTTGGCTACGAAGGTAACACAGTCGCTCAAAAACATGGTGACCATCGGCATCGGTGCCGGCAACGGTTGTGACGGTCAAGTCCTCGTTTGCAACGATTTGTTGGGTGTCAGCAACGGCTTTACCCCTAAATTCGTTAAGAAGTACGCCAACCTCCACGATATTACAATTGATGCCGTTAAAAGCTACATAGCAGACGTAAAAAGCCGTGAATTTCCGGCTGAAGAACATACCTTCAAAATTGACGATTCCGTGCTGGAAAAATTATATTAATTTATAATTCAAAAAGTTCTTACCTAAATTCAATTTAGGTAATTTTAGAAAGCACTCAATTTCAGCACTTTTATTCGTTTTATATACATTATAATTTACACTGACAAAAGTTAAGATTGAATAAAACCGCCATATAACAGCAAGATAATGCAGGCTGTTATATGGCGGTTTTTATAAGCATTAAAAGTATTGCAAGGTAATTAACGTTTAAGACTGGGCTAAACGATTACACTATTAAAGATATTGTAAAACGGCATCCGTCATACCGATAGTATTGACACGTTTCATGCCGGCCTTGTAGATATCCCCCGTACGATGGCCGGCTTCCAAAGCTTTTTCAACGGCCGCTTCAATGGCATCAGCCGCCTGAGGCGCGTTCAAGGAATAGCGACACATCATGGCTGCCGACAAAATGGTACCCAAAGGATTGGCGATGCCCTGACCGGCAATGTCCGGTGCCGAACCGTGGATTGGTTCATACAAAGCGGTGCCCGTACCGATGGAAGCGGATGGTAAAAGACCGAGCGAACCGGATACAACGGCACCTTCGTCGCTCAAAATGTCACCGAATAAATTGGTGGTCACGATAACATCGAATTGGCCCGGATTAACAACGAGTTGCATGGCCGTATTGTCCACATATAGATAGTCCATGGCAATTTCCGGATTGGCCTGAGCTTTTTCTTGCGCAATTTTACGCCAAAGGCGAGAAGATGCCAACACATTTGCCTTATCAACACTCGTTACCTTACCGCGTCGTTTACCGGCTGTTTCAATGGCCACGTCCATAATGCGTTCAATTTCATAGCGATGATAGGTTTCCTTATCCCAAGCCAACTCATTAGGGCCTTCCCCCTGTGCTTCTTCACGCTCACCAAAATAAATACCACCCGTCAGTTCGCGAACGATAACAAAATCTACATCCTGTACGAGTTCCGGTTTGAGTGGTGAATATTCCTGCAAGGCTTTAAAGATACGGACAGGGCGCAAATTGCAAAAGAGGCCCAAAGCTTTACGAAGACCAAGAATCGCTTTCTCGGGGCGAATAGCCGGTGCCACATCATCCCACTGCGGTCCGCCTACAGCGCCCAACAAAACGGCATGAGCCGCTTCACAGGCTTTAATCGTATCGGCCGGCAACGGCTCGCCGTACGCGTCAATGGCTTCCCCACCGGACTTTTGCTCAATCCATTCTATTTTTATATTATCTTTAGCCACAGCCGCATCAACCACACGCCGGGCGGCTGTTACAATTTCACGACCAATCCCGTCGCCGTTAATGGCAACAACCGTTTTTGTTTTACTCATATCCGTTCCCTCTGTTTTTTCTCAAATTTTTCCCCAAAAAGATGGTGAAGTTTATTTTAAATATAAAACACTATATATTAATTGCCTACTTATGTGCAAACTTTAGGTAGCACTGCGTTGTTTGGCAAAATTTACGAGTCCTCCGGCTTTGGCGATGACTTGTACAAAAGGCGGCAAAGCAGTCCCTTGATACACTTCGCCGGTCGTCAAATTATGTACTTCCCCCGTACTCATATCCACACCTACCTCATGATCGGCATGGATTTTTTCAACTTCATCACCGATTTCAATTACCGGCAAGCCGATATTAATGGCATTGCGAAAGAAGATACGGGCAAAACTGTGGGCAATAATACAAGGTACGCCGTTGGCCTTAATAACAGCCGATGCATGCTCACGGGAAGATCCGCAACCGAAGTTTTTACCGGCCACCATAATATCGCCGGGCTTTACATTCGGTGCAAAGGTGGTATCAATATCTTCCATAGCATGAGTGGCCAATTCGTCCATATCCGCAATGGCCAAATAGCGGGCCGGAATAATTACATCTGTATCTACATTGTCGCCGTAGCGCCATATTTTACCTTGAAAATCCATATTATACCTCCTCCGGACCGGCAATGCGTCCCATAACGGCACTGGCCGCCGCCACATATGGGCTGGCCAAATATACTTCACTGTCTACATGACCCATGCGGCCTCTGAAATTACGATTCGTCGTCGACACGGTTCGTTCACCGGCCGCCATAATACCCATGTAACCGCCCAAGCATGGACCGCAGGTCGGCGTGCTTACGGCACAGCCGGCATCTACAAAAATATCTACCAAGCCCGTTTTGACAGCCTCATCATACACAGCCTGGCTGCCCGGAATAACGATGCATCGTACGAAATCGGCTACTTTGCGATTATTAAAAATCTCGGCCGCCGCCTTCAAGTCTTCATAGCGCCCATTGGTACAGGAACCGATAATCACTTGATCGATGCTGATATCTTTGGCGATTTCATTTACACAATGAGTATTGGACGGCAAATGAGGGAACGCCACTACCGGTTTCAAAGCAGCTAAATCAATCGTTACCGTTTCACCGTAAACAGCATCGTCGTCAGCCGTAACCGGTGTAAAATCACGTTTCACACGACCCGTCACATAGGCCTTTGTCGTTTCATCATAAGGGAAAACGCCGCATTTACCGCCCGCTTCAATCGCCATATTACAAATGGTCAAACGGTCTGCCATCGTTAAATGAGCTACCCCGTCGCCGGTGAATTCAATCGCTTTATAACGGGCACCGTCAACACCGATACGACCGATGAGTTCAAGCACAATATCTTTGCCGGTTACCCAACGGTTCGGTTTGCCCGTAAGCTCCACCTTGATTGTTTCCGGCACTTTGAACCAAGTTTGGCCCATTGCCATGGCAACGCCTGCATCGGTGGAACCGACGCCGGTAGCAAAAGCACCCAACGCACCGTAGGTACAAGTATGGGAATCAGCCCCGATAATCATATCACCGGGGGCTACCAAGCCCTGTTCCGGCAACAATACATGTTCAATGCCCATACGACCTACCTCAAAATAATGAGTAATTTTTTCCGCTTTCACAAAATCACGCATCACTTTAACCTGCTCAGCGGATTTGATATCTTTATTCGGTGTGAAATGATCGGGCACCAAATAAATACGGTCACGGTCAAAAACAGGTTTGCCGATTTTTC
The DNA here is from genome assembly GCF_003992065.1 of Veillonella seminalis. Taxonomy (GTDB): domain Bacteria; phylum Bacillota; class Negativicutes; order Veillonellales; family Veillonellaceae; genus Veillonella_A; species Veillonella_A seminalis. Next base: position 27,192 of record NZ_RQUZ01000001.1, on the reverse strand, counting down.
TAAACTCTTTAAGCGCCGGTGGAAAGGTAATATCGTTCATCAATACGGCATCTACCTTACACTCAATAATATCGCCTGCTTTCACAGCAGCCACACCGGCGTGGCGTGCCATGTTCTTCTCTGTCATCGTCATCCCCATAACGAAGTCCTCCTCAATTCTCTCAAATTTTTTCTCTCATATGCTGAATTTACGCTTTATCAGCTCTAATATCTCACCTTGAAGCTCTCTCAGCTTCATCGTGTGTAACAGCTACTCTATTTCCTGTGCTGTTTCCTGCTCAATTTCTTCCGCCAAGTACACATAGTTTACAGCGTTAATATAGGCCAAAACGCTGGATGAAATTACATCCGTACTCACGCCGCATCTTCACGAATTCCCTGCGGTGTTTTCAAGCGAACATCGGCATAGGCATAGCCGCGTTCGTTGGATTTATAATGATGATGGATAAGTTCCACCGCTTTGACATGGTCGATATTATCGATAACCAAAGCCAAAATATCTTCATCAAAGATTTCTTTTTTACGATCTGCCAACGCTTTGAATTTGGCGAATAAATCGTTCACTTTTTCCATAGTGAACTTAAAGCCCATACCTTCCAAATGGCTTTCAAAGGCATGACGTCCGGAATGTTTGCCAAGCACGATACTCGTTTTTTCAGCCCCCACACTTTCCGGTGTCATGATTTCATAGGTAGTCGGATTATTCAACATACCGTGTTGATGAATACCTGATTCATGAGCGAAGGCATTACGACCTACGATTGCTTTATTCGGCGGTACTACCATACCGGTCAATTTACTTACCAACTTGCTGACGCGAGTGAACTGCTTCGTATCGATCCCCGTCATAACGCCGTAGATATCGGCTCGCGTTTTTAACGCCATCACCACTTCTTCAATGCCCACATTACCGGCCCGTTCGCCAAGCCCGTTAATCGTGCCTTCCACCTGACGAGCCCCGGCCTGAATAGCCGCCAACGTATTGGCATTGGCCATCCCCAAATCATCGTGACAATGAACGCTGATAATTGCTTTATCTATGCCCTTTACATGTTCTTTAATATAGCGAATCTTATACGCAAATTCATCCGGTGTCATGTAACCTACCGTATCCGGCACATTTAAAATCGTGGCGCCCCCTTCGATGGCAACGGCAAAAACTTCGCATAAATAATCCAAATCGGTTCGTGAAGCATCTTCCGCGGAAAACTCGATTTCATCAAATTTACCGGCTGCAAAGGCTAAGCAATCTTTCACAATCTCAATCACTTCGGCACGCGTTTTCTTAAGCTTGTATTCCAAGTGAATATCACTGGTGGCAATGAATACATGTAAACGACTGTGGGCTGCACCTTTCAAGGCTTCCGCCGTACGCTCAATGTCTGCCTTGTTGGCTCTGGCCAAACCGCAAATCGTAATGCCGCGTACTTCATCGACAATTTTCTTAACCGCTTCAAAGTCGCCCGGCGAAGCAGCCGGAAAACCCGCTTCAATCACATCGATGCCTAAACGAACCAAATTCTGAGAGATTTCGATTTTTTCCGGAGTTTGTAACGATACGCCCGGACTCTGTTCACCATCCCGTAAAGTTGTATCAAAGAAATACACTCGATCTTGATTTACTGCATTATCGTTTGTCTGATTGACTACTTGATTTGTAACTTCGTTGATTTGATTAGTTGCTTGCCCCTGTTCCATATGAATTTCCTCTCTTTTTGCTCTCTTATTTCTCAACTATAACGCCAATATAATAAAACGTTCTTTTCGTAATCAAAAGAACTATTGTGCTACGCTCTCACCCGCAGCCTCAAATTCTTTTTACAAGAATGAACCGGCTTGGCCCCGTGCTCTCACCCACAGGGCCGGTTCCCTCTCTTCTCACTCAAATAAGTCCCCACCGCCTCATGCTCTCACCCATGATGCAGGCTCTCTCTTTTTTCTCAAAAGAACCGTCATGCCCACTGTCGTTTACAAACCTTTCAACATGTGGGCGGGTAATATAAAAACGCCCCCGGATGCACAGTCAGACTGTACGTCCAGGGGCGTTATATACATTAATAGTCATATTAACAGTTATGCTTTTGATGGATGAATGTAAGACTGAAGATTTGAAGACCTGAAATATAAAAACTGTTAGACTTGAAGTTTAAATACTTCCAATAATTTTTCACCTATCAAAAAAGCCCCCGGAATCACATAATGTGTTCCAGGGGCATCATAAACTATAACACGGTACCACCCTAGTTGGTTCTCTTGCAGTTATAACGGAACTACCGTCACGGCTTACTGAGGTTCAGCCACAATGCTCGCAGGCGAGTTTCGATACTATCCGTTCTATTGCCTCACACCGACCGGCAACTCTCTGTAAGCAACTAAATAGTTCTTTATACCTGTTCATCACATATCTCATTTGATTGTTGCTATTCTCTCACAACAAATATACTTTGTCAAGAGAATTTTTTTAGATTTTTAAAATTCAGTCAGATTTATCCTCTACCGAATCTTATGGCGCATAATGAGAATAATCCGGTAACGGTCCGTATTCATTGGGATTCGGCTGACTCTTCTGTAAATTGAAAATAAAGATTACAAGCCCGCCAAATGGTATAAATACCAACAAATACCACAAAGCATTTCGCCCGATATCATGCAAACGACGTACCTGTACGGATAAAGCCGGTATTAACAATATTAAGTTAATGGCAGAGTGTACAAAGTAGCCAAAGTCGGTAAAAAGCCAAAGCAACGACGATACAAAGAAACATACTATGAACTGCACTAATGTAAATTTCCAATATTCACCGCGCGTGGCTCGGCCGCTGAAATCAAAATATTTCTCTCTAAAACACATCTTGTAATTATCTATCAACGGTAATGAGCCTACCCAATTCAGAGGATATCCGCCTGCATCGGTTACATTCGTATAACTGCCGTAATTCCCGTTATCATACCCCCGCCGATTACCATTGTCCGGAGCAACCCGATTCTCAGACTCATTCGTTTCACTATGCGAAGCATTCTCTGTATCAGACTGCGCTGTATCGGCATCATCCGTTTGCTGTGATTCTTCCACATAAACAGGTTGATTAAATTGACTTGTCTTACTAATCTTGTCGGGTTCGGCTCCCTGCGTTGCCAGTTCCGATTGATTAACTTGATTTTCGTTCGGCTTGGCCAAGGTATCTTCCATATCTACTGCTGTGCCGCAGCTTGGGCAAAAGCGACTGGTTTCTTTAAGCTCTGTGCCACAGTTTCTACATTTCATCGTAAAATACTCCTCTTTTATATATCACTTAATAATATCAAATAATTTAAATGTTATTAATTCTATTCTACCATTAGTATATGTCAATTCCAAATTATGCTCGTCCTCAGTCTATTCGTCAGCCACTCTCACTTGATGCTCTTGGATTTTATCAATTAACCATACGGGGCCGTCCTTACGCATCGTCGCTTCGCCGGCAAACTCTCTTCGCACCGTACCGCTACCTTCCGCGACAACCGTGTGTGAAGTATATTTAATCACAATGGTATCCTCAGTTTGTGAAACCAAATCCATCGGATCCGAAACCTAATGCTTTTTTCCCCTGTTCCCAGTAGCCAACCCATCTGGTGGCCTGCTCAAAAACTTTATCCACACTGTTCGTGGAAACCATGATAGACGCCGACGCCAGGATTAAACATGCAATAATAATTCGTCTTATCAGACCCCAATAATCCATGCCATCCTCCCCGTTTTTTTACTCCCCTATACCTATTTTCAAAAAAATCCTCGTCCACAATTTTATGGCATATTCTATAAGTAAAGAGTTCCACACTCATTGAAAGTTTCCCTCTTTTAATTTTCACAGCTTCATTTTTTAATTATATTTCAAAAATCTTGATAAAAACCATTGAACTTCCCCTCTATATTTATTGGAAAAAGCATGTGGTATAATATAAGCCTAATGATATTTTATGGTTTTTAACCTAAATATTCATTATTTTTTAATTGAATCAGGTGTTGGATATGAGGAGGCGTATTACTATGTTAGGTGCAATTGTAGGCGACGTTGTAGGCTCCCGTTTTAAATGGGATAATCTGAAGTCTAAAGAATTTGAACTTTTTAAACCCCCTTGCCATGCTACCGATGATTCGGTAATGACCATTGCCGTTGGTGCGACCTTACTAAAAGCCGGTTCCGAATCTCGTGAAAAATTGGCCCAAACAACCGTAATGACAATGCGTATATTGGGGCGTGCTTTCCGCGGTCTCAATTATGACTATGGCAGTATGTTTGCCGATTGGCTTTACAGTAAAGATCCAAAGCCGTATAACAGCTACGGCAACGGTGCCGCTATGCGTGTCAGCGGCTGTGCCTATGTCGGTGACAGCCTCGAAGAAGTTCTCGAGCTGGCTCACACCGTAACGGCTGTCACTCATAACCACCCGGACGGTATTGCCGGTGCGCAAGCCACAGCCGGTGCTATCTACTTAGCTCGCACCGGGGCAAGTAAGGAGGATATTCGTAAATTTGTCCAAGATAATTATTACGACTTGAACTTTACAATTGACGGAATCCGCCCTACCTACGAATTTGACGGCAGTTGCAAAGGAACCGTACCGCAAGCCGTGGTCGCCTTCCTTGAAGGTAACGATTTTGAAGATACCATTCGCAATGCCATTTCCATCGGCGGCGACAGTGACACCTTGGCCGCCATTGCAGGCTCCATTGCGGAACCGTTCTTCGGTATACCGAGAGACATCGGAGATGAAGCCTTATCTTACTTAGATATTAAACTCTTAAAGCTATTCTGCGAATTTGAAAAAACATTTATTTTACCGAAAAAAATTAAATAAATCACAAAATGACCGTCAATTCAGCTCTTTATTAGATTGGCGGTCATTTCTTATAGAACACATTATTAATAGCCGGCCTAAAATAAAACTAATCATAATAAATAGTTATTTTTACATCAATAATTTGCGATTTACTTTCAGATTTGCTATAATTCAAAAAGAACAGCAAGCAATGTGCTCATAATCGGCACAATAATCAAGCCAATTTAATCGATCGCATCGTACCTATAATACTCGCGATGCTTTGCTACTGTTTTGTACTCATTTAAATTAAAGTTTTGACAGTAGGGAGACATGTAAAATGAAATCTTTAATTATGTTATTATTAGCCGGCTTATTTATGTATATTTCCTTCAAAATGATGGTATTTGCTTTCAAAGTAGGCTTTATGATTGTATCCATTCTCTTACTTTGCGGCTTCGTTTATTACCTCTACCGTTCTTTCACTTCAAAAAGCTCGGAAGAATAATAGTTGCTAAATCATAATTACTCAATAAAAAACAGCGATGGACAAGTCCATTGCTGTTTTTTATTATTAAATTGTCATTAATTAAAATTTACGTAGGATGACAGACAGGATAATTGTCGGGAATTTTATCGTTTATTCCTCGAGTGAGCGCCTTTATTTCGTCATGAATAACATGATTGACAGTTACACATTTCGCCGAATTTTGTTTTAACAATTCAAGACCATGGTCAACTGCTACCTTATCACGCCGATACCTTATGAACGGCTGTAGTACCGTAGCTTCGATTTCATCTACACAATGATTGCACTTAATCTTATTGACCGTAATTATTTTCATAAGTTTCCCCCTGGTATAAAGAAAAATAACCATCTGATACACTTAAAAAATTCAAAATCGGCACAATGTCAATCTTTAAAAACGCACAATACAAAAGTAAAATATTCTGTTCAATCAAATGTTGCCCACCGCCTATACTATGTCGGTTAAGCCTTTCCCAGACGCTGCCAGTACATTCCCCCAATCCCACGGTCTGATTAGAGTTCTATAGTGAACTCAATAAAAAGATGTATAACTGCCAATTGCCTGTAACGATGTATTCGCCACAGGCAACTGTCATTCACTTATTTCTTGGCAATCATAAAGCCTGTGGCTTGCTGATTGGCCATAATTGTAATATCCGAAATCTGCACGCGTTTCGGCTGCGTAGCGGCAAATACGATAATTTCCGCAATGTCTTCAGCCTGCAAAGCTTCAACACCGGCATACACCGCCGCCGCTTTTTCCTTATCGCCGTGGAATCGAACTTCGCTGAACGGCGTTTCTACAATGCCCGGTTGAATTGTCGTTACTTTGATATCCGACTCAATAGTATCGATACGAATACCGTCACTCAATGTTTTAACCGCCGCTTTAGTCGCACAGTATACAGCGCCCTTAGCGTAAGCATAAATTCCGGCCGTAGAACCCAAGTTTATAATATGACCGGCATTTTTAGCCAACATGAATGGCAACACGGTACGCGATACATAGAGCAAACCTTTTACATTCGTATTAATCATGAGCTCAATATCGTCTATGGAGCTTTCCTGGAACGGATCCAGTCCTTGTGCAAGCCCTGCATTGTTCACGAGAATATCTACACCACCGGCTTTTTCAATCACAGCCGGTAATATTTCGGAAACAGCTTTACGATCGGTTACATCAAGGGCAAACGGCGTAACCTTAATACCGTATTCCGGTTCGAATTCGGCTTTCATATTTTCCAATACTTCCAAACGACGAGCGCAAACCAAAAGGTCATACCCTGCTTTGGCAAAAGCTAAGGCCGTAGCATGGCCAATCCCTGACGTAGCACCTGTGATTAATACTGTTTTGCTCATTGTAGTCACTCTCTTTCTTAGATATACCTTATATTTTAATTATAGTTATAAACTTGCTTTCAGGCCAGTTAAAACTCAAATTAATCAGGATTTTTATCTTTCAATCATTGACTCTAAAATCACGATATCCGTTTCACGCATGCCTTCACGAGCGATGCGGCCTACCGTATGGACCGTTTCATCGATGTTGGCTTTAACAATACCATCACCGTTTTTAAAACTGTTATTCGTTTTTGCTTGGCGATAAGATAATAACGCATTACCCAAAGACATGCCTATCTTCATCGCACAGGACGCTTTAGCACCGTCACAAACGACACCGGATGTGCCAACCAGAGCATTCGATAAAGTTTCCCACACAACTTCTTTCGACTCAGCCATTAAATAAGCAATACCCGCCGCCGTAGCCGAAGCCGCACTCACAACACCGCAGTATGCACTTAAACGGCCGATATCATGCTTAATATAAAGCGCCAATACATTAGCCAAGGCCAACGCACGATAACGACGTTCTTCCGGCACATTATATTCTTCGGCATATACAAAAATCGGAACGGCCAAAGTAATCCCTTGATTACCGCTGCCACAGTTAATCATAACCGGCATGCTGCAACCGCCCATACGGGCATCGGAGCCGGCTGCCGCATAGGCACGAGCCTTATCTGCGATACTCGCCGATTCTTCAATGATAAGCTTCCCGATATTGGAGCCGTATGAATTTTTCATACCCTCTTCGGCAATCGCCATATTATAATCAAATTGACGATGCAATAATTCTTTTAACCGATTAAAATCGGCGTTTTCAGCGAACTCATAACAATCGTCAAATGTCATTTGCACTTCTTCGGCCAAAATCTGTTCCATCGGCATATCAAATATGACTTCACCGTCTTTTTCGATGTGAGTAATATTCGTGTGTTTCTGCTGAACTGTTACTTTCACTTCGTGATCCGCCGTTTTAGCCGTCACCGCGATGTACAGATTCGCCACACCTTCCGCTAACGATACGGTACAGAAATTGCTGTTAAATAATTCGTCAGCTCGCTTCACATCGTCTACCGTCAGGCCTTCGAGCACTTCCAATTCTTTAGACGCATCTCCCACAATGGCGCCCAAAATCAAACTGTAGTAAAAACCTGTCCGCCCCCCGGCATTCGGAATCGTAACGCTCTTGGCGTTCTTAATGATGTTGCCGCTGCAATCAGCGTGCAAGCTGTTCGGAAAAGCCCCCAATACTTCAACCGCTTTCGCCGCCGCAAAGGCCAACGCAATCGGCTCCGTACAACCAAAAGCAGGTAGTACCTCTCTCTCCAACATACAGTACAAATCTTTCATAAGAGTCCTCCATGCTTTTATACAAACGGCTTAAATTTCCCGTTTCTAACTTTATTATACCCTATTTATAATCAAAAATCTCAATCTAATTTCATTATAATAAAAAACAAGACACTTTGCGACTGATTCATTGCAAAGTGTCTTATTATTTCCCGGATAATTCTACTTTCTAAGCCCGGAAGCGCCATCCCAGACAATCCGACGATAGTTGGCCTTATCCGTATCGCCTTCCGTACTGATGCAAAGAACAACCGATTCTTCGTTCAACCCAAGCTCCGAACGCATATGAGCTTTATCCGCATCAGCCATGAGCCGATAAACGAGTCCGGTAGTAACAGCACCACTCTCACCGGAAATTACCTGAGCATCACCGGCTAACGGATTCCCTAACACGCGCATTCCATCGGCTGCCACTTTATCATCACAAGATACGCAGTAGTCACCAAATTGTCGAATTTGCTCCCAAGCTATCGTGCATACCTCACCGCAACAAAGCCCTGCCATCATAGAGTCTAAATCACCGGTCACGGCATGTAAGGTGCCATCATTGGCTTTAGCCGTCTGAAATACACAATTTGCCTTATCCGGCTCCACATAGATAATGGTTGGTTTCTTATCGCCGTAATAATGGCTGAAAAATCCGGTCAAGGCCCCGGGCATAGCGCCAACACCGGCTTGCAAGAAAATATGAGTAGGTACGGTCTCACCCAAAGCCTGCACCGCTTCAAGAGCCATTGTCATATAGCCTTGCATAACTAAGCCGGGAATTTCCTCATAGCCTGGCCAAGACGTGTCTTGCACTAAAATCCAACCGTTTGCTTCACTTTGTGATTTGGCAAAACGCACCGTATCATCATAATTAAATTCGGTAATTTCGGCTACAGCCCCAAGATTACGAATATTTTCCAGCCGCTCAACCGCAGACCCTTTCGGCATATATACAACAGCTTGCTGCCCTAAATTCTTGGCCACCCAAACCTTTAAAAGCATTCAGCCCAAATCTATAACTTTCATCTTTCACAAATAAATTTTTAAGGCCCACATGTTTAGCTAAAGCTCTCAATTCTCGCAACGGTGTTACCTTATACCCCGGCAAACTCTCGTGAAATTCTTTAACCTCTTTCGCTTTGGCAACTGTAAATAAAGCATCAAAATTACTATGTCTTACATCTTTTTGAATAGGGATAATATCTATCATGGATCCTCCTAACTTATGTCATTCATAAGATACAAGAAAGCTATCGATTTAAATGTAATACATCCGTTATTAATAGAGTCTGAACCTTATAAGGGCTTTAATTTATTAAATTTTACCACCATTCATTAATGTATGTTTTTTGTTTCGGATATACGCGGTTAAGCATGGCAATAACCGCTTTTTCACCGCATACCTTACCTTCAAACAGTAACTCAGAGGCTGTCATGCGGCCCATGAGGATAAGGCTTAAGGCGCCAACTTCACTTAAAACCTGTACATCAGCCTTAACTTCGTCCGCTGTTGTAACGGCCGCTACATGGCCGTCACTATGAATAGTAACTTCATAAGTGCCTTCGTTCCAAGTTGCCAAGGAATCCTTCACTCCCAACGTAAAAGTATACGTCTTACCGTCAACTACGCCCGGCTGATTGGCCCAATGCGCATCAATATGAGCCGGCACACTCGCCATAGCGGTTGTAACATCAACGATACGGCTCATCATATACGGCATAGTCGTATGACCGGTTTTACCGTTCGGATGGAAAATATAGGACTCATCCTGCATACCTTCGTTCCAGCGAATACTTGAACCTTGTGAACGATGATTATACAAGTAATTTAAGAGCCCTTTTTGACCGCGACGGGAGGTATAAACAAATTCGGTTACCGGAATTTCTTCCGCTCCCAAACGATACACCGCATAGCCTTCAATCTGACCGTCCTCGGTCTGCACATAGGCTACACGTACGCCTTCCGCAAAGAAGCTACCCAACAAGCGATGCCATTCTTTTTCACCACGTACGGCATAACCGGATAAACCTTCCGTATAAGCCTCATAAATAGGCGCTAACTTAGTCCATTCGTCTTCCGATTGCAAAAGGCCGAAGTGTAACGTTTTATCTGTAAGCGGACGCAATTCTTCAAGACTCAATGTCTGCACCCATTGATGAGCGTATAATTCCCAACCATACTGCTGATAAAATGCTGCTTTAGACGGCATTAAAATAGTGATACCCTGGCCGCGCTGCTTTAACTCTTCCAAAGAAGCAGTTAATAATTGGCCGCCGATACCGCCACGACGCGCTACCGGATCGGTGGCTACCCCTACCATGTAACTAACCGGTACAAGCGCACCGCGCACATTAAGCGTGTATTGACGTAAATGTACCATACTGGTCAATACGTTGCCGTCATACCCCACCATGGTATGTTCCGGTTCATACGCTTTGCTGAAATAATATTGGAAAAACGGATCGTCTTTGGTTTCAAAGCAATAGGCCCACAAGTTCTCCACGGCCTTTGTGTCATTGGTATTGGCAATTCTAAATTCCATAATCACACCTCTTTTTTCATAACACTCAATTATAGTCAGATAATATGCATGCCAATTAAAGCACTACATAGTTCAATTCAGTGTATATACAAAAAAGGAGAGTCCTCGGGACTCCCCTTATGCTTTATTCCTTAATCGGACAAATATCGGCATAGACCGCATCATATTTTTCGGCAAAATGATCCGGATTATACGATTCTTTAGCCTTACGAAGACCCGGTAAGCCCATATCTTCTTCACGGTTTACAAATTCTGTATCGGCAAATTCATGACGAATGAATTCATTGTTGATAGCCTGGTACAAACCGCGAATAGTAGGATTTGCTTTTTCAATATGAATCAAAGCCATACGTTCGTTCAAGTATTCACCGATAGTGAATGCTTCGATTCGACCGAACAATTTAATAGCACCGCCTACAAGACCGAGTTCATCCCAATGAGCGAATAACAATTTAATGGATTCCAACTCATCTTCGATGCCTTCTTCATGATGCGTTTCCACCCAAGATTCAGCCGTAGCGATACAGTCGGCAAAAATATCCGAAGTAAGCGGCATGTACTCATAGTTGGTATACTGCATGCGGAACTGGTTTAAATGATTTTTCTTCTGACGCAATTTTTTACCGGATAAAGTAATCAAATCTTGAGTCTTATAAATGTACTCAAAATTGTCACGGTCCGGCGTAAATTCATAACAATCAGGACAAAGCGTATTCATACGTTCCATCATGATCGGATTAACGCCTTTTAAACGGAACGGTAAATTATTTACTTCAAACCATTCTTTGGCCATATCAAGACCGTCTACGAATTTTGCGTCTTTACCGGCAAACGGCGGCAACATAAACGGTTCACGTTTACCGCCCCCTTTGATAAACAATACGCCGTCTTCTTCGGCCCATTGAATACCGTAAGCGTCCTGCCACATATATAATGTGGTAAAACAGTTATCTGATGATTCATAATGATGAATTGCAAAATAATCATCAATGATTGGTTTATCTTTTAATTCAAATCTTTTAAATTCTAAAATAGGACTCGCCTCCTATGAACTAACAGTAATAATACACGGTTATAGCGTTCTGATTTTCTTATAACGCTGTACATTTTATTAGGATCTGTTCTCTAACCCAAATTACCTAACCTCTTAGGATTTTATAGTCACTGCACTTAGGGCCAATCGATACTTACGATAGAGTACCGATAGGGGCTGAGTGATAATCAGCGAACTCTATAATTATACTACATATTTACACTTTGTAAAATACAACTATATCTATATATTTCATTCTATATATATGTATTTTACCATAAAATTGTACAAAAGAGAATTTTTCAGGAATTTATTTTGATTAATAAAGGTATTTGAGTCCATATTAAAGACGGTAAAATAATATCGAAGCAATAACTTAATAAAAAATCAATAAAGCGGCTTGAAGCTACCTAAATCTTCAAACCGCTTTATTTTAGGATTGTAGTCTTACAATACCTTTTATTTTTATTGATTAAAACAACTTAGAACAAGCTGTCTTCTTCTGTATCCAACTCATCTTTGGCGATAATAGCAACGGAAGCTACTTTATCCCCGCCTTCAAGATTCTGCAATTTTACACCGGAAATTGCTTTACCTTTTTTAACGGCAATATCTTTCATATCAAAACGAATAATCTTGCCCTGTTCGGAGATAAGCATTACTTCATCACTGTCAGTTACGATTTCTACGGCTACGACATCACCGGTTTTGTCGGTAATGCGGAAGTTTTTCGTCCCTTTGCCACCGCGTTTCTGGAGCGAGTATGCATCTTCGCTGTTGCGTTTACCGAAACCTTCTTCACTGATGGTAAATACCTGACAGACTTCGCCCGATTCGGTAATCACACCGGCACCGACTACATCATCACCGGCATTAAGTTTAATACCGCGAACACCCTGAGCGGAACGTTTCATGAGACGTACGTCTTCTTCATTGAAACGAATAGCCATGCCTTTACGGGTTCCCAAGAGAACATCCTGATTACCGGAAGTAAGGCATACGGAAATGAGTCGATCATCATCAGCCAAGGAAATCGCATTCAAACCGCTGCGGCGAATGTTTTGATACTCTTCAATGGAGGTACGTTTTACTACACCTTGTTTCGTTACCATTAACAAGTTAAGGCTATGGTCAACTGTTTCCATATCAATCATGGTCGTAACTGTTTCACCCACATTGAGTGGCAATACATTGATAATCGCTGTACCGCGTGAGTTACGGCTTGATGCTTCCGGTACTTCGTAACCTTTCAAGCGATATACACGACCCGCCGTCGTGAAGAATAAGAGTGTATTATGAGTGCGTACATGAGAAATCTGTACTACATAATCATCTTCCTTCGTCTTCATGCCGACTACGCCCACACCGCCTTTATGCTGGTTGCGATATACATTGGCATTCATGCGTTTAATATAGCCCTGACGAGTCAATGTGATAACCATTTCTTCATCGGCAATCAAATCTTCCACATCAAGTTCGGAGGTATCAATCGTAATTTCACTGCGACGTTTGTCACCGTATTTCTGTTTCATATCGGTCAATTCGTCTTTAATGATACCGCGTTGACGTTCTTCGCTGGCCAAGATGGCTTTCAAGTCCGCAATGAGGATTTCCAACTGTTTGTATTCGTCTTCAATCTTTTCGCGTTCCAAACCGGTCAAGCGACGTAAACGCATATCCAAAATAGCTACGGCTTGTTTTTCGGTTAAACCGAATTTTTGCATCAATGCGTTTTTCGCGATTTCATCAGTTTCCGATGCGCGAATCGTAGCAATAACTTCATCGATATGATCAAGTGCGATGAGCAAGCCTTCCAAGATGTGAGCACGTGCTTCTGCTTTGGCCAATTCAAACTGCGTACGGCGAACGATAACACCTAAACGATGATTTAAGTAATGCGTGAGCACTTCTTTTAACGTCAATACGCGCGGATGACCGTCTACCAAGGCAAGCATGATTACACCAAAGGTGTCTTGCAATTGAGTGTGTTTATACAATTTATTAAGAACGATATCAGGCTGTACATCGGCACGAAGTTCTACCACGATACGCATACCGCGACGGTCACTTTCGTCACGAAGAGCCGTAATACCGTCGATAACTTTATCACGGCTTAATTCGGCAATACTTTCAATAACTCGGGCTTTATTTACCTGGTACGGAATTTCCGTTACCACGATACGATGTTTGCCCTTGTTCATTTCTTCAATAGTGGCACGGGCACGCATCTTAATACTGCCGCGACCGGTGCTGTAAGCTTTTTTAATACCGTCACGACCGAGAATTAACGCCCCGGTCGGGAAGTCCGGACCTTTAATGGCAGTCATCAAATCATTAACATCCGCATCCGGATTGTCGATGAGCATAATTAAGCCGTCCGCCACTTCATTCAAGTTATGCGGCGGAATATTCGTTGCCATACCAACCGCAATACCGGCCGAACCGTTAATTAACAAGTTCGGAATTTTAGCCGGCAATACAGTCGGTTCTTGTAAAGATTCATCATAGTTCGGCATGAAATCAACAGTATCTTTGTCGATATCAGCAAGCATTTCCGTAGTAATACGAGCCATACGTACTTCCGTATAACGCATAGCCGCCGCCGAGTCACCGTCGATAGAACCGAAGTTGCCATGACCGTCTACCAAGAGGTAACGCGTATTAAAATCCTGTGCCAAACGCACCGTCGCATCATATACGGAACTATCCCCGTGCGGATGATATTTACCAAGTACATCCCCGACGATACGGGCCGATTTCTTATAAGGCTTATTAGGGGCCATACCGGTTTCATGCATAGCGTACAAAATACGACGATGCACCGGTTTAAGACCATCGCGAACATCCGGTAAGGCACGCATAACGATTACACTCATGGCATAATCGATATAGGAGCTCTTCATTTCTTTATCAATCTGGACGGGCTCAATTTTCCCGTGACTCCAGGTCGTTTCCTCCACAGTCTCACCTCATTTAATAATAACTAATAGTACATTTCAATCGCTCATTTAATTTATTAGCAACTTATATTATAGCATTTTTAGTGCTTTTTCGCTACTTTTTCACGCAGTTATCGCATTATCTAAGCCGGTTTATTGTGACTTTTAAGGCATTTATCAAAATGTACCATATCCGTTAACGCGGATAGTACATAATAATCAAAACACCGACCAGAGCGATGGCTCCGCCGACTAAATCGGCCATATCGGGCACTACTTTATCAACCTGCCAGCCCCAAAGGATGGATAAAACGATGAAAATTCCACCGTACGCCGCGTAGACACGACCGAAAGAGGCTTCCTGCAAGGTAGGCACGATGCCGTATAAAAATAGCACCACCGCACCGGCCGCCAAGTACCAAGGGCCCTTATCCTCTTTTAAAGCAAGCCATACCAGGTAGCCGCCACCGATTTCAAAAAGACCGGCCACGACGAAATAGAATAATGATTTAGCAATCTCCATATGTTAAATCTCCTCATCCAAGCGATTCATGCGGAAATTCTCTACCATGAGCATAAACGGTTCATTATGAATCGGATTGTAAGTCGTACCGAATAAATGACTGTTGCAATCGCAATCACTGGAGCCGAATCCCGGCACTTCCCATGTGTCCAGTTTTTTCATAGCTTTAGCCAGTTCGCATTCCAAATCTGCACTGCTTCTAATCGGTACAGTAGCAATCATTTCACAATGAGAGCGGAAATAATCAAGATGCCAATGGAGTTTCTTACGTTTCCGTTTATGGCGCTCCAAACGCTTCGTCAAATTAGCTTTAGCGGAACCTACATAGGTATAATAACCGGCTTCAAAATGCATGACACCCTTGCTGCCAATTTCTAAATCCATAGCATCCGGCAATTGTAAGACCACCAAATAATCACCGCGATCTTCCGCTTCACGGCGAAGCAAGTTCGCATCATAGTGACATTCACGAATGACTGTGGGCATGGTAAATTCTTCCGTCCAACGAAGGGCTATGGCTTTCCAATCAAGATCACCCGCTACTTCGGCAAATGTTTTGGCAAATTCCAAATCCGTGTGATAATCCGGCAGAAACCAACGGGCCCGTTCCCATTGCACCAAAAACAAGACGCCCGTATGGTAGCCTTCACTTTGTAAGGCCTGCAAATGCAATAAATGTTTCCGTCCCCGTTCCGTTATGGCATCAGGAAACATGGCTCCTTCACTGCTGAATAAGGTGCATGATTTTACTTCCAATAAAAAAGCTTCCCCGTCATCATTGGTCAAAAACAAGTCGAAGCGGCTGTTGCCCACCGTATACTCACGGCGCACCACCGACCACTCTTCCCAGCCCGGAATTTGTTTAGTCGCGATTAAATACTCAGCCACATCATTACTATAATTGGTATCAAGCATAATTGGCACACCGTCACGCTCAATGCCGATAACACGATATTGCGTTTTAGCTCCCGCCTTCGGGTGATGCACCACATAAAATTTCACACCCGGATATAGTAATTCCCACATGCGCCCCGGATTAGGTAAATGGGCCGGAACCACTTCACCATCCAAATGATCCATCGCCAAATGGACTACAAAACGATTGGGGCGCTCTACAAACCGTCCGGTTAATACCTTTTCATATAACTGTTTCATTACATACCTCGCATGACATAATCGTTATGTTGAATGACTGCCTATACAGCCATTCCCTTTTCAGAAGTGCAATAACGAATCATTCTTAAATTATATCTAAAAAAATAAAAATGTAGCACCGGCTACATACATTTCAAGTTAAATGTCCTATAATAAGCATGTAAACACGAAAAGTTCCGTTTACTAAAGAATATGAAGTAATCGTTTAAACGTATTAAAAAGTAAACGATACCTTCTTTATTATACGTAGAAGTATTGCACTCGTAAAGTGAGTGCCGTCAAGGGAAAGGACGATGACAATTATGGCTCAAGTAGCAGGTAACTTACAACGCATTCGCAACGGTGAACGCCGTTATGCAATTACACCACGCATTCCGGGAGGTTTCGTACAACCCGCTATGCTTCAAAAATTTATAGATGTGGCTAACACATTCAAAGCCACCCTCAAAATCACCGGTGGTCAACGCATTATGATCACCAATTTAAAAGCGGAAGATGTAGATAAAGCTTGGGACATGCTCGGCATGGCACCGGCTTACACCACATCCAACCGCGTACGCAGTGTCAAAATTTGCCCGGGTACAACATTCTGTAAACGTGCTAAACAAGACAGCGTAAGCCTCGGTATGAAACTCGAAAAATTATATGTATCTCAAGAAATGCCGTCCAAAATGAAAATGGGCGTATCCGGTTGCCCGAACTCCTGTTCCGAATCCATCACCAAAGATATCGGGGTTATCGGTACCGTTGACGGTTGGCAGGTATATGCCGGCGGCAGTGCTGGGGCTCATCCTCGCTTCGCCGACCTCATTGCCGAAGTCGCAACGGAAAAAGAAGTATTGGAGTTAGTTAACCGTATGGTAACCTTCTACAAAGAAAACGCTCACATTGAACGTATCGGCGCCTTCATCGATCGCATCGGTCTCGACGCTTTCAAAGAAGCTGTATTGGGCGATTTAGCTAATACTAAAGCAGCTGATACCAAAGTAACCGCGACCATCAGCGCAGCTGCCGCTGCCAATGTAAACGCCGAACCGGCTGTAAAATTACCGGGTATGGGCATAAACGGTGCGCAGGGCTTACAAGCAGGTGAACCTATTACAGAAAACTCCATCATTCGTGAAATCATTGAAGTATATCCAAACACCATTCCGGCTCTCCAAGAAATCGGCATGGGCTGTCTCGGCTGTCCGTCCGCCACTTCCGAACCGTTATGGCAGGCCGCTTCTATTCACGGCTTTGATGTTGCCGAACTCGTAACTCGTTTGAATAATCTTCGTAAAGGAGCGTAATCATGTCAGCATTCTTGGGTCATATTCATTTTTGGTTGTATAAAAAAATCCGCCTCGTTATCGAGCGCGAAGATTTAATTTATAAAGAAGCTCAGAAATCCTTAGGTGATTTAGCCGATGAACTTCATTTCGTAGCCGTCGATCTTTACGGTAAACCGATTCCGGCCGATCGTAATCTTGAAATGATCATCGACCACAGCAATATTCACGGCTGGTTACAGAACCAGATTGAGATTGCGACAGTTCGTGAGGCTAATTTCATCAAAGACTTGCTTGATTGCGGTGGCGAAGATGCGGAAACGGCTATTTTAACCGCCTTCGTAACCCAGGGTGCCGCTTGTGGGAAAGTAGCGGCTGACGAGCTTAATAAAGGTGAGCATACACCGCAGGAAATCTACCAGGTTATGCAAAACTACTACCTGAACGGCATGCCTTGTGACGGCGGTGACACGGTTCTGGCCGATACGCCTGACGAATATGTTTGGGAAGGCAGTCATGCCAATCAAAAAGCCAACTGGGCCAAGGCCGGCGTGGATCAAACATTCATGATGGCCACTTACCAAGCTTGGTTCACCGGCTTCGTAAGTGCCGCCGATCCTAAATTTAAATTCACCGTAGAATTAATTGACGGTGAATTCCCACAGTACAAAATTGTACGTGCTTAATAAAAGATTTGAACACATAGCCAAAACAGCAGCTATGTAATGTACGCCCCTAAAATAAACAACATATTATAGATCTTGCCGACAGCTGACCATTGCACTTTATAACTAATTTACCTTTCCCTTATAGTCTATAAGGCAACGTACTGTCGGCAATTTTTTTACCCGTAAAGGAGGTATTCTCATGGTTAGTACAGAAAAAAACGAATTAGGCTTATTATTCCAAGGACCTAATTTCGTAGTCGTAAAAAAAGGCGGCAAAGCCGGTGAAAAAGTGGAAAACCATAATCATCCGGAAGCCAATGTAGTCTTTACCGTAGTTAAAGGCAAAGTAGATGTTCAACTCAATCAGGAAGAACAACATGTATTAACTCCGGGTACGGTGCTACATTTCAACGGTGATAACTTCATTCAGGCAACGCTGGTGGAAGACAGTGAATTCATCGTTACATTAGTACACAAACCGGAATAAAAAAACGATACATTCCATCCTCATAGGAATGCATCGTGATTCAAACAACATATTTACACGTAACCCTTATTCTATAGCCTCATAAAAAGTAAAAGCGAGCCAAGGTCATCCTTGACTCGCTTTTTTTAATGAGGGTCTGCTATCAATATGATAGCCCCTTACTAATGAATTTACTTGCTTATTTCAACAAAGCAATTACATCGTCAGTTACGTTTTCAGCAGTGGAATTTGGTTCGATGCTTACGATTACAGTAGGGTTAGCTACGATGAAAGGTAAGTTTTTCTGAGCACGTACCTGATCCAATTTTTTCTGGATTTTAGCGTCAACAGGTGCGAAGATTTTGTTCATTTCTTCGTTGTATTTCTGAGCTACCGGAGCATATTTTTTATCAATAGCGTCCTGTTTAGCTTTTTCGTCTTTAATAGCGTTGATTTCAGTTTCCAATTTCTGAAGTTTTGGAGCGTATTCCTGTTCAACTTTCTGAGCCTGCATCTGAATAGCACCGTAACCAGGATATGCCTGCATTACCTGAGCCATATTAACTACGCCAACATTAGCTGCGCTGGCAGCACCTAAACCGATTGTTCCAATAACTGCTAAAGCAGCAAGATTCTTTTTAAAATTCATGTCCCAAAGACCTCCTTACAATACTAGAGCGTATTATGTTGCCCTATACTCACTATAGTAACAGAAATACAGGGAAAGTACAATATCTAAAAAAATAAATTTAATACTTTATATTCATTTTTGTCATGTATTTATCATACCGATTGATAATGAATATCAAATGAATCATCTATAAAATCAATAGTATCTCCAAACAGCCCCTTAAAGAAGAGGCTGTTTGGAGATACTAAATTTTATTTTTCATCGTTTTCATTGATATAAATATATTGGTCCTTTTTTAGTTTAGAGATAATTTCAGGAACCATACCGATAAGACGGTCAAAACCGCTGTATTTAGCAGAACCTTTAATATTGAATAATTCAACGCGTTCCCCTTTAATAACGAGGATGGCAGTCGGTTCCATTTTAGCACCGCCGCCGGCACCGCCACAATCGCCTTTACCGGCACCACCGGTACCGAAGCCCATGGTTACATCAACGAAAGGAACAAGTGTAGCATCGCCGATTTGAATTGCCTCACCGACTACAGTTTCCACTTTAATCATATCTTTGAATTTTTCAAAAATAGGCTGTAAATTCTCTTTAATAAAGACGCTTTTATTTTCCATGAGTATCCTCCTTAATACATGTGTACTTCACACCGATTAGTTTCACGTATAACAAGCAATGCGATTACGCTGCTGCTTTATCTTTGGTATCTGATTCTTTAGCTTTGTTATTTTTGTCTGCAGCCTGTTTCTTATCAGCTTCTTTAGCTTCGGCTTCTTTTTTGGCCTTCTGTGCTTTACGATAACGCAAAGCAAATTTTACCACATCAATCAGAAGATCTCGTACCGGTTTTGATACGGCAAATAAAGTACCGTAGAAAGCGAGTACGCCCGGACTGATACGACCGCGTACATCTAAGCTGCCGCGGAAAGCCGGTTCCATATAACTTAATTCAACCCGAGACATTTTTTCAGGCCAAATCGAGTATAAAGCAGCCGCGGTTAAACCCATTTGATACGGATTACCCGTGCCGAACTGACCTTCAATTTCAAATTGACGAGGTTTCGAATGATTGTAACAACGCTTCGTAAACAGCAACAATTTCTCATATAGGGCGCCATTGGTTACATGTTTGAGCCACCATCGTTTATTAGGATCATTTTCCTTAGCCTCTTTATCATCAGTACTTTTTGCATCTTCAGTACTATCAGATTGACTGTCAGACTCGGTTCCTTTTTCAGCTTGACGTGCCGCCTTAGCAGCCGCTGCTTCATTTTCAGCCCGCAATTCACTCGGTGACACGGTTCCTTCAATATTTCCCGTAGTCGGATCGGTCATTACAATGCGGTCACCGCTTGTTTCAACGACTTCTTCCACCATTTCTACCGGTTTACCGTCAGCATCAAAGCGTACGCTTTTGATGACTGTCTTCGGTACAGTGTCTTTAGATTCTTCTTCCTCTTTGTTCCGTGCTTTTTCTAATTCCTCTTCGTAAACCTTAGATTCATCAGCTTCAGCTGTTTCTTCCGCTACACGGCGTGACAGCCAATCTTCATAATCACGGACATTGCCCAATTTTGCTTTACGCAAAATATAGACTTCTTTGAAAAAAGGTTTCTCCTGCTCATAGGCAAAGTGAATACGGAACATTTTTCCCCACCACTGGATGAAAAGACGCGCTTTATATGGTTTACGCGCTGATAATTCAACCTCATACGTAATGGGATTAAAAATGGCGACTATAATCAGAACAAAAATAACCAGTAGCACTATGGCTAATCCGGTCACAGGCAACACCTACCCTCCTATAGTAACTCCTTGCGGTTTTCTCTATATCCGCCGAGCCCCTTCAGTCTCTGAAAAGGGCATTCTTTTAAATATTCTCCATAGAGTGAAAAAATTCCTCTATTTTAAATCTCATAACTTAAAATATTCTATCTGATTTTATTACGGTTAATTTTCAATACCGGCTCTGGCCAAAACGCCTTTTGTGTAATAATGTTTTACTTCTTCCATAGAAGTAACCAAATCAGCCGCATCAATGAGCCAATCCGGTGCACCGCGTCCGGTAAAAATCAATTCCGTCTTTGGTGAACGATGTGCCAATAAAGCCTCGGTTTCTTCACGACTGACGAGTCCGAAAAACAGAGCCATTACATATTCATCAAGCACAACTACATCATATTCACCTGAGGCGGTTGCTTCTTTAGCCCGTTCCATACCTTTGGCAATTAGGGCTACATAATCAGCCGGCGGTTTACCGACCGGAAATACAACGACTTCATCACCCCAACGAGCCAATTCTTCTTTCGACTTGACCCCTTCCTGGATAATAAAAAAAGGCTTGCCTACCGTTTCCAGAGTTAAGTTAGGTAGGGTTGGTAAAATTTCGTGCTCACTATAGACCTTAGATTTCATAAATTGCAAAAACAGTACTTTTTTGCCTGCACCAATGGCGCGAATCGCCAATCCTATAGCAGCGGTCGTTTTACCTTTGCCATCGCCCGTATAGACTTGCACATACGTATCCATGATGGACCTCCTTTACACAATTGTATATTATCATTTTACCACATCTGTCTTTATAGCGTTATACTTAAAGTATATACATTGAAAATTCTTTTGATTTTTTTAATCAAAAAAGCTATAACAGCTCACCTAAGGCATTGCGAAACAACGTAATTCCGAAGAATTCCTCGTCACGCAACACCATATATGAATGTTATAGCTTTTATTTTTATGATAACTATACAATTATCAAACGCCCTTATGCTGTTGTTTCATAAATCAGCCGGAAATAACCGTAAACAAATTACTGAATCGGCAAGAATAACAACGGATCCACAGCCACGCCGTTAATATCCACTTCGTAATGAACATGACTGCCCGTACTCTTACCGGTACTGCCCATTAAAGCAATTGTGTCGCCTTGTTTTACTTGCATGCCTGCATGAACAAGCAAGACTGAGTTATGTCCGTAACGCGTTACAAAACCATTGCCATGATCGATTTCAACTAAATTACCGTAACCACCCGATGTTGCATCGGCAAAAGTAACCGTACCGGCTGCCGTTGCAACAATCGGAGTACCGTAATCATTAGCAATATCAAGGCCTTCATGGGTAGCTGAACCGCCATATACAGGATCGATACGAGTACCGAAATTGGACGTAATAACCCCTTTAGTCGGCCAAATAGACGGCATCGTAGATGTATTGCCCGGATTATTGGCAGCAAACGCTACCGACTGTAAATCACGGATATTCTGGCCTGCACCGTCACGCAAAATATTGCGTAACATATAAAACGAAGCCATTCGTTGTTGTGCCAAACGATCAAGTCGCGATAATTTGGCCGATAAACTCGTTACTGAAGTACCGGAATTACTCACTCCGCTGTCAGAATCACTCTTTGTGGCACCGCCAGGCTCCTCTTTATCGCCTGATGCAGCCTGCGGTGTTTGTGCTTCACCGCCGCCTTGCGGTATAGTACCGGATTCAGAACCCTTAACCATTTGACGGATCTCTTTATCCAACTGATCCAACGATTCCATTTTTTTATCTAAAATCTCTGTCTTTTGTTGCAATAATTTTAATTGTTCCGTCTGCAACTGCGTTTGTTGACGTAATTGCATCACTTCAGCCTGACGGGTAATCCCCCATATGCCAAAGCCCAGCGTAACAACCAACAATATAACCACGCCGGTCAAAACCCAACGCCATTGCTGCTTTGTTATTTGCAACGTATACGAATCGCCCTGACTTTGCACATGCTGTGCCAAAAAGCCCGGTATTTTCATATATTGCCCCAACTCCTTCTTTTTACTTAAACCTTTAACGCCTTTAACAGGTACTAATTAAATTTTAAACTTCACAGCTAAAATAAAAATGTGACTGCTAATTGTAACCTTCCACCTTATAAAAAAACTTCATTAGCCTTATTTTACAACGGATGCACTAATAAGAGCTTCTTCATTGCTCTTAGTTCCCAAAGCTTCCTGTAAACTTTCCATTTCTTCTTGCGAAAGACTGGCAAGGCTTTTACCATTGACAATCGGCTTACTGAAAATACGAGATTCGCTGCGACCATACACACTGGAAATACAAATCCCGTTATTATTACCATCCAATAAAGTTACGGAGAACGATAAGTCGTTTCCTATATTTTCAAAGGCATTGTATTTAACAAAGCCGATTTTCTGAAATGTATTATGCTGTGTTGCTTGAATTGCTTCTTGCTGCTGGAATAAACCTTCAATGGATTCCGCCGCATCACGCAATTCTTTAACTTCTACTGATAATTTACGCTCTAAACTACTGCCATTTTCACCGCGCATAAAATAATCATACCGTTTACTTAAGGAATTAATTTTACTTTGCAACACGAGGCAATAGAGAAATACTACAATAAGTAATAAACCGCCGGCAATGGCGATCCAAAGTTGCATATTTTCTAACATGATTTGCCTTTCTATTTAAAATTATACGAATATAATGAATTTAAAATTAAAATACAGCCTAATACAGCAATAATATGAATACTGTGGCCATAATAAGGAGGTACCGGTATAACTGCGGTACCATTTTTAACGATCAATACGACTATTGGTCGAACTATTATTATAACATAAAATTCTTAATTCTTGTTAAAAGATTAATGCACCGACCGTATCTTATAATTCAGCAACAAACGGACTAAGTGCACGCTCTAGTATACCATGTAATGACGCAATTAACACACCATAATTTACGATAGGTACCCCTTGTTCTTCCGATACCTCTAAACGTCGTAATACTTCTCGGCGCGTCAACATACAAGCTCCGCAGTGAATAATCAAATCGAAGTCCGTCACATCAGTGGGGAATGCACCGCCACTGGTCCATTGTAAATCTAAATCTTCATAGCCCGCTTGTTTTAACCAACGCGGGATTTTAACCGTACCGATATCATCGCATTGACGATGATGCGTACAACCTTCACTAATCAATACTTTAGAACCGGGTTTTAAGTTTTTAACAGCTTTGACACCGGCAGCTAAGGTCTTTAAATTTCCTTTAAAACGAGCCATCAAAATGGAAAAAGAGGTAAGCGGAATATCATCCGGTACCTGTTTAGCCACGGCATCAAAAGCTTGTGAATCGGTAATCACCAATTTAGGTTTTTCCGCCAATTTAGTAAGGGCCGTTGCTACTTCTTCCGTCTGCACAACAAGACTCATTCCATGAGCATCCAAAATCTCACGAATCATCTGTACTTGCGGCAATATAAGGCGTCCTTTCGGTGCTGCTCCGTCAATCGGACATACCAAAAGTATAATATCATGAGGTTCCACTAAGCCGGCCAATAATGATTGCTCATCTTCACTGTCCTTTGGTCTCATAGAGCCTAATTTTTCTAAAATTATCTGCTGTTTATCGTTCGTCAATAAATTGGCCCCGATACAAGGCAAGTTTAATTCGTTCAATAAAGTGCCGGATTCTGCCATATATGTGTCGGCAGTCTTACCGGCCACTTCATTCAAAATAAGCAAGGTATTAACATTTTGACGCTGTAACAGACCAAGCCACTCCAAATCCGCAGCAGTCAGTGCCTCATCGGTTTTCAAGACATAGACTGCCAAATTCATGCGCGGCAATAATTCCTTTGTCTTATTAATACGCAACGGGCCGAGTTCTGATGTATCATCAACGCCCGCCGTATCGGTAATAACTACCGGCCCCAACGGCAAAATTTCCATAGCCTTACTTACAGGGTCGGTTGTCGTACCCGCTATATCCGATACCAGTGCAATCGGCTGACCTGTAAGCATGTTAATCAATGTAGATTTACCGGCATTACAGCGACCGAAAAAACCGATATGAACGCGATTTGCTTTTGGTGTTTGTTCCATAGTTGTCATAGCTTCTTACTTACCTGCCTTTAATATACGTCGTGATTGTACCGTGCTCGCAAAAAATTATGACAAGCGCAGGTTACACACGAAATGAAATGGAAGCTGATTCATCAGTATCAGCCTCAGTTTGTGCAGGGGAAGCTCCCTCAACTTCACCCATTCCTTGGGCCTCTAAATAGTCAATCAGATAGTCCAATTCGTCTTCACTGCGAAAAGCTATCTCCATTTTCCCTTGTACCTTTTTACCTGCTTTTATTTTAATGTCTACCGGCACACCGAGACTCACTTTTAAGCGATCCATAATCTCCCGTAACTCTGCTGTTTGCGGAGTTTTGTTTCTGCCTTTAGCCGGTTGACCGTATGTACCGTCCGTCATCTGCTTAACCAGCGCTTCCACTTGACGGGCCGTAAGTTCTTTTTCTTTAATCAGCTTTAACGCTTCTTTTTGTAACTCTTTATTTTTTAAGCTTAATAATGGTCTGGCTTGACCTATTGAAATATCTCCAACCGATAATTCCGTAAGGATAAAATCCGGCAATTGCAATAAGCGAACCATATTGGCCACATGGGAACGACTGCGTCCCAAGCGAGTAGCAATAGCTTCCTGCGTCTTTTTAAACGTATCCATTAAGCGCTTATAGGCATAAGCTTCTTCTACCGGGTCCAAATCTTGACGCTGTAAATTTTCAACCAAAGCAATTTCCGTAATCTGTTCCATACTATAGTCTTTAATAACTACCGGTATGGTCGTGAGTTCCGCTATTTGAGCTGCTCGCCAACGACGCTCACCGGCCACAATTTGATATTTATCATTCATTTTACAAACTACGATAGGCTGGATGATACCATATTGACGAATCGATTCTACCAATGTTGCCATTTCATCTTCTAAAAAATGACGACGCGGTTGATTTGGATTCGGTTCAATGTCTGTTACCGGTAATTCCACAATACCGTTCTGTTTACCGGCCGCCTCAACATCTGTATTTACCGCTGATTCCTTTTCCGGTGTATCTTGCGGCAACAAGGAAAGAACACCTCTGCCGAGACCACCCTTTTTCTTACTGTCTCTAGGCATTTTTGATGACCTCCTTGGCTAATTTCATATATACCTCGGCCCCCTTAGAACGCGGATCATAAATAATAATCGGTTCTCCGTAACTAGGGGCTTCACTTAACCGAACATTACGAGGAATGATAGTTTTATACACTTTAGTGGTGAAAAATTTTTTCACTTCATCAGCCACTTGAATAGACAAATTAGTGCGACCGTCAAACATAGTTAATAATACCCCTTCAATTTCAAGTTTTTCATTGAGGGATTTTTTAACTAAATTAACGGTATTAATCAACTGACTGACGCCTTCCAAAGCATAAAATTCACTTTGAATAGGAATTAATACGCCGTCAGCAGCTGTCAGTGCATTCAACGTAAGCAAATCTAATGATGGCGGGCAATCGATGAAAATAAAATCATAATCATCTCTGATTTCCTTCAATGCCTTTTTCAAAATATGCTCACGTTTCGGTAAATTTACTAACTCAACCCCGGCGCCGGCTAAATCGATTGATGCAGGCGCAATTTTTAATTTTTTTAGAGCTGTCGGCACGATAACATCATTCATCGTCATGCCATTGATTAAAACATCATAAATGCAAAGTTCTAAACTATCTTTATCAATACCAAGTCCGCTTGAAGCATTTCCCTGTGGATCCATATCAATAAGCAGTACTTTTTTGCCTGAATTTGCAATACAAGCACTTAAATTAACCGATGTGGTAGTCTTGCCGACTCCACCTTTTTGATTTGTTATGGCTATTACTTTTCCCACAGGCTCACCTCATTTTCTTAATACAAATACACAAAAATATTATACCATACTCCCCGAATAAAAACTTGCATTTTAAACACAATTTAACGTTTTTTAAAAGAAGTAAATTGCAATATGAAATTGAACACTTTTAAAAACCCAGTAACTTATTAACTTCTTCAATGAATACTTCTTGTGGTGTCCGGTAATTTAGAATTTTGCGTGGCAGTGCATTACACCA